>CAWBLC010000003.1:0-738457 GCA_963789595.1 uncultured Pseudomonadota bacterium | reverse complement strand
TGCCCGCCATCCATGGCGCCGAAGAACTCGTCGGCGCGGTAGCCGAGGCTGATTTTGGCGTTGCTGTAGCGGACGGAGGCGCCGATATAGCCGCCGAGATTGGGGACGGTGACGTTCTTGGAGCGAGTGACCGTCTTTGTCCGACTGTCAACCGGCAAGCAGAAAGCCAGAACGCCACTTCCATTGAAGTGACAATAAGAGGTGAAGTGGGTTGCATTCACGCTCTGTCGGCCAAACAGAACCGCGGCGTTCACGCCCCAATCGATGGTGATTTCGCCATCTTTGGTATTGCCCCAGACCGCACTGTTCGCATCCCAGTCAATCTCGGGCCCCATGCCATGAAACGTCCGGTTCTCATGACCGCGGCTTTCATAAACATTGTGATATTTGCCTTCAGGTACGAATACAAACTCCGGGTCCGTGTTGACATCGGTAGCACCCTGAGATTTGAACCGGGCCGCACGTACACCGGCTGAAATATTGCCTTTGCCAAACAGGCCGATGCCGACATCCTTGCCGAGCGTGAAATCGACAATCGTGTGCTGCTCACTTTGATGGCCGCGCTCGTCGATGAATCGGCGATCATTGGCCTGACTGCAAAGCGACACCAGACTTCCCATATGTGGCGGCATATTTGTCGCAAGGAATTGTATAGCCATATTTGATCACCGCCGATCTCGTCTGTCCCGCAAGCGTCTTGTGTGCAAAGGCATTCTTCGACGAGCGGCCATAGCGGATGCCGGCTTTCAAAACCCAATCCGAATCCTCTGGCTGGAAGGTAAGCCGACCATCCCAGTCGAATCCCGACTGCGGCGTATTTTGGACGGATTTGGGTGTCGGCAAACCAGCCGCCGCGATCAACTCCCCCATCGTCATGTCGCCGGGAGGCGCCACGCCGGAGAACCCGCTGCCGGACAGGCTGACGCCGCCGGGGCGCGTGTAATCGAAGGCATAAGGCTTGTTCTTCGCATCCAGAACGGCATTGAAATTGCCGCCCATGGTCAGCCAGAACAAAGGCTTCTTTCCATCGCCGCCGGAGAAAAGGCTGAACCCGCCATCCCCGGCATCGTCGAAATGCTTGGTAACGCGTACGCCATAAAGGCGCGGATCAGTGAGGAAGAGATTGGTAGTGAGCCCCACATCGTCGGTGTAGAGGAAATCGCCGGTGATGGCCGTCGTGTCGAAAATGTTCTTGACATAGCCCATCACCTGCCAGCCGGTGGCATCGTTCAGGATCAGTGCCATGTTCACGTTCGAATAACCGCGAATTTTGTCATAGGGCCGGTGCGTTGAAGATGCGCGCGAAGCTTTGCGTGGCGCCGAAGAACTCGTCGGCGCGGTAGCCGAGGCTGATTTTGGCGTTGCTGTAGCGGACGGAGGCGCCGATATAGCCGCCGAGATTGGGGACGGTGACGTTCTTGGAGCGAGTGACCGTCTTTGTCCGACTGTCAACCGGCAAGCAGAAAGCCAGAACGCCACTTCCATTGAAGTGACAATAAGAGGTGAAGTGGGTTGCATTCACGCTCTGTCGGCCAAACAGAACCGCGGCGTTCACGCCCCAATCGATGGTGATTTCGCCATCTTTGGTATTGCCCCAGACCGCACTGTTCGCATCCCAGTCAATCTCGGGCCCCATGCCATGAAACGTCCGGTTCTCATGACCGCGGCTTTCATAAACATTGTGATATTTGCCTTCAGGTACGAATACAAACTCCGGGTCCGTGTTGACATCGGTAGCACCCTGAGATTTGAACCGGGCCGCACGTACACCGGCTGAAAGATTGCCTTTGCCAAACAGGCCGATGCCAACATCCTTGCCGAGCGTGAAATCGACAATCGTGTGCTGCTCACTTTGATGGCCGCGCTCGTCGATGAATCGGCGATCATTGGCCTGACTGCAAAGCGACACCAGACTCGGATATGTGGCGGCATATTTGTCGCAAGGAATCGTATAGCCATATTTGATCACCGCCGATCTCGTCTGTCCCGCAAGCGTCTTGTGTGCAAAGGCATTCTTCGACGAGCGGCCATAGCGGATGCCGGCTTTCAAAACCCAATCCGAATCCTCTGGCTGGAAGGTAAGCCGACCATCCCAGTCGAATCCCGACTGCGGCGTATTTTGGACGGATTCGGGTGTCGGCAAACCAGCCGCCGCGATCAACTCCCCCATCGTCATGTCGCCGGGAGGCGCCACGCCGGAGAACCCGCTGCCGGACAGGCTGACGCCGCCGGGGCGCGTGTAATCGAAGGCATAAGGCTCGTTCTTCGCATCCAGAACGGCATTGAAATTGCCGCCCATGGTCAGCCAGAACAAAGGCTTCTTTCCATCGCCGCCGGAGAAAAGGCTGAACCCGCCATCCCCGGCATCGTCGAAATGCTTGGTAACGCGTACGCCATAAAGGCGCGGATCAGTGAGGAAGAGATTGGTAGTGAGCCCCACATCGTCGGTGTAGAGGAAATCGCCGGTGATGGCCGTCGTGTCGAAAATGTTCTTGACATAGCCCATCACCTGCCAGCCGGTGGCATCGTTCAGGATCAGTGCCATGTTCACGTTCGAATAACCGCGAATTTTGTCATAGGGCCGGTCGTTGAAGATGCGCGCGAAGCTTTGCGATTGCCAGTAGAAGTCGGCATGCAGCGTCGCCGCCCAATTGGCGGAAACGGGCATGGTGTACTGGCCGGTCAGCGATGCAGTAAAATGCGGCGCATTTGGAAGTTCGTTGCCGCCGATGGGTTTCTGGAAGCCCTGGCCGTTGTTCGGCACGGGGCCGAAATCAATCCCATTGGCCGTGTTCTGGCCCGTATAGGGATCGTCCGCCGTGCCGGCTAGCGGATCGTAGCCGGGATATATGCCGGCCGATCTTGAACCTCCGAAATTGTAATCGGATGCACTCGGATTGGCGGTGTATGGATTGCCGGTCACGGGATCGAGTTGCGGGTGGCCGGTGTTGCCTTGGCCGATCGTATTCGAATAGGCAAGGCCGCAGGATTGCGTAACCGGATTGCCCTGACCGTAATTTGCGAAGACGGTTACAAGCTCGGCTGCCACATAGTCCGGGAAGACACAGTTCGACGCCTCGCCAGCCCATGGCTTGAAAATAGTCCAGCTATCGTGATGGCCGTAGGTGCGATCCATCAGATCAATGAAATACTGGCCGTCCTTGATCCTTGTGTCTTCATATCCGCCGTTGAAGCCGAATTTCAGGCCCGGAAGCGGCGACCAATCGGCCTGGATTTCCGCACCCCTGACCGTGGCATCAACGTTGATGTTGATCGAGGTCCGGTCGATCAGCTGCGAAATCTGGTAACCCTTGTAATCGTAATAGAAAACATCGGCATTGAATGTCAGCGCCCCATCCAGCCCCGTATTCTTGGTACCCAATTCGTAGGCTTCGATATATTCCGGATCGAACGTACGCGGATGGAGCGGGAAATTTATGCTCTGGTTGGCCGACAGAACAGCGGGCGGCGGATTGGCGCCGCCGGCCTTGTAACCATGCGCATAGGATGCATAGACCATCGTCTGATCGGTGAAATCGAGCTTGGGCGTCCAGTTGACGACCGCGCGTCCGGAGAATTTCTTCCAGGACTGGTCGATCTCCCCTTCCCTTTGGATGCCGTAGGCGCCTGTGTCGAGTGTGCGGCTCGGAAAGAGTGGGAAGTGCTTTTCGTCATCCGTCCAGCGCAGCCCGCCGGTGAGCTTCAAATCCCTCGTGAGCTGATAATAAGCCTCGCCGAACAGGGCATAGGAATTCAGCACATAGGGGTTTTTGCTCAGGAAATAATTGTGACCGTTGTCGTTCAACTGCCCGATCGGGTTGGGATCGAGATAGGTCGGATATTGCGTAGGCACGCCGCCTGCATCGACGGTTGAATATTGCCGGCCATTTCTGAGACAGTGAAGAGCGTCGGAGACACCCGGCATCCAATCGCGCTCGCAACGGTTGCCATTGTAAGCGATAATACTGAAAGCATTGGAGAAGACGTAGAATTTATCTTCCGTTTCGTAGTGCAGATAATTGCCGCCCGCACTGAAATTGAATGGTCCTTGGAAATCGGATGAGAGCCGGAATTCCTGGCTGAACTGCCAGGCACGTTCCGTCGAAAGATCTTCGCTCACCAGCCTGTCGGAACAACCCAGTTGGGAGTCGCAGAAGACACCACTCGCATCGGTCATCGGGCCGGGCCATTGGGACGGATAATTCGCCGTAAAAATGCCCGGCGATGTTTCGAAGCGGTTGAAATCTTCCAATGACCACAGGAAATCGCGGTTGTACCCGGTTTCCGAATCGAAGGTCAGAGCGGGCGTGACGCGCCACTCTGCGTTCAATTCCAGCGTATCGTTGTTCGCACGATATTGCGACGGAACGGTCGATTCGATGTTGCGCAGATTGGTCGATTGGTGATCCGACGCGTACGGATCCAGGCCATGGGTGAGCGCGCCGGTAAAGCCAAGTGCCGTCACGAACGGAAGCGAAAAGCCGTTCGGAACTCCGAAGGCGCCATGATCGCCATGGGCCGGATCGCCCTTGTCGTAAAGACCTCCCGGTAGACAGCCCTGACTGAAATTGGCTTGCGAGGCCTGATAGATCGTGTTGCGCGGATCGGGGACATCGACCACCGAACCATCCGCCCGGATGAAGGTCGAATGCCCAGGATCGTTGTGGCAAAGCTGCTTGCCGCTGCGCAGGCGATCATCATTTTCCTGGAAATGCTCCCAGATAAAATCGGCGGTAAAGCTTTTGACCGGCTTCCAGCGCAACGTTGCCCTGGTTGACCACAAATCGCGCCCATCGATCTGATGGCCGGATATTTCGTTGAAGGCATAGCCGTCACGCTTGGTCCATTCGCCGGCCACGCGAAGAGCGAGCTTATCCCCCACGATAGGCAGATTGACCATGCCTTCATAGCGGCGGTTTGTGTAATTGCCCCAATCGGCGGACAGCATGGCCTCGAATTGGTCTGTCGGTTTGGCCGAGACAACATTGACGACGCCGGCGGTCGCATTGCGGCCATAAAGCGTTCCTTGCGGCCCGCGCAACACTTCCACTTGGGCAACGTCGTAAAATTCCTGCTCGAAAAAGTGATTGCGGATAAAGGGCGTGTCATTGAACGCGACCGCCACCGCAGGATCGGTCGTGACCGAAATCGCCTGCGTGCCGATGCCGCGGATTTCGATGTTGTAGCCGGTGAAGTTTGTTTTGCTGAAAGTGAGGTTTGGAACCTCTTTCACAAGATCCGGGCCGCCGGCGATCTGGCGGCTCGTCAATTGCTCCTGGCTCAACGCCGTAATCGCAATGGGGACCGTCTGGATATCGCCTTTGATCTTCGAACTCGTGACAACCACCGTTTCCACGCTCGCCGCGGCGCGCACAGGTGTGGCGTCAGCCAGGATTTCGTTGCGGGTTTGTGCGGGCGCGTGCTCCTGCCGCGCGATGCCGATGACGTTCGCCGAATGCCTGTAAGGCACGAAATGTGTGCCGGACAGGAGTTTCGACAGTGCGGCATCGGCCGATAGATCGCCTTTCACGCCACGCGTGCGTATGCCCGAAACCGCCGCTTCCGCATAGATGAGCTGGACGCCGGTGAGGCTGGAATATTCCGACAGCGCGCTTGCCAGATCGCCGCCCGGGATATCGAACTGGCGCGCATGGGCGCCCGTGGTCAGCACGGCCGCGGCGCCGCCGACCAACGCGGCTTTCAGATATTTCAATCCCGTCATTCCATCCCCCCGTTGTTCGTTGCGCGATTCAGCGCGTGATGACGATTTCGCTTTCGCGATACTGCACATGCAGCGACAGAATGTGTTGCGCCACATCGGTGAAGGCGCGCACATTGTTGGCCTGGAAGGTGCCGCCGATTTCGAGGCCGGCGATGGCGGACCCGCGGATCACCAGCTTCTCGCGGTTGTAGCGGTTGAATTCGGCGGCCGCTTCGGCAAGCGGGGTGTGATTGAACACCAGCACGCCATTGCGCCAGCCCAGCTCGTCGGTCAGATCCTGCAGCGGCAGCCGGGATACGCGGATGCGATTGGTGGCGACATCGGCGGTGGCCACTTCGCCCGCGCTGAGCAACGCGATCTGCGAAGGCGTGCGCGCATCGGGCGCATCGAAAGTCACGCGGCCCTGCATGACGGCGACTTCCAGCTTCTTCGCGCTGCGCCGCACCAGGAATTCCGTGCCCAGATCGGTGACGCGGTGGCCGCCGGCCATGACGATGAAGGGATGGGTGGAATCGTGATGAATGCGGAAGAAGGCTTCGCCCTTTTCCAACCAGACGATGCGCTGATCCGTCGTCATGCGCGCGCGCAAGACCGTGTTGGTGTTGAGCTCGATGCTGGAGCCATCGGCGAAATGCACGATCTCGTGCCCGCCCACCGGCGTGGAGAAAATGCGGTCATGCGGCTTGAGCAGATAATAGGTGCCGCCCACGCCCAAAGCGGCGATGACGGCAAAAGCCGCGGCGATCTTCACGATAAGCGGAAAGAACGCGCGCAAGGCCGGTTGCTTTTCCGGCGCTTCGGGCGTTTGGCCGCGCAGCGCGGCCAGGCGCTCGGTGTTGCCCCAGGCCTGCTTCATGCGCCAATAGGCGATGCGATGGGCCATGGCGCCGTTCAGCCAGGTGTCGAGCGCGGCCTTGTCTTCGGCGCTCCAATCATCGGATGTGCGTTCGGCGATCACCCAATCGGATGCGCGCGTTTCGATGGCTTCGGCATTCGGCGCGTTCATTTGCGCCTCCGGTAATCGGCGGGTTCGCTGAAGAAGATGGCGGAGAGAAGCCGCAAGCCGGCGGAGAGATGATCCTTCACCGTTTCTTCGCCGATGCCCATGGCGCGCGCAATTTCGCGGCGCGAGAGCCCTTCGACTTGGCGCAGCACGATTGCCTGGCGGGCGCGCGGCGGAAGCCGGTCGAGCGCGGATTGCAGGCGGCGCAGTTCATCGCGCGCGGCGGCGGCCTGATCGGGGCCGGGCTCGTCCACCGCAATCGCCAGCGCCTCGACATCGGCAACCGCTTCGATGGGAACGACCTGCGCATCGCGCAGGCGATTGAGCAGAAGGTTGCGGGCGGTGGTGAAGACGAAAGGCTTGGTGGCGCGGGGAAGTTCCTTGGCCGCGGATTCGCAGACGCGGACATAGATATCCTGCAGCAGATCCTTTATGTCGCTCTGGTTGCGCCAATTGTGCTGCAGATACCGCATCAACATCGACTCCAGCGGCAACACTTCGCTGAGAAACCAGGCTTCCAATTCAGACGCGTTCGCCACCACGCCCTCGCGCATAGGCGGCGCATCTTCGCGGCCGGTTTCCGGTGTGTTCGCCATTCCCCCGCTTCACTCGCCGGGATTGCCCACGCATCTTAGGACACGGCGTGGGGGCGCGATGGGGGTGTGGCGGTGTCAGATTTTGTGCGGCGCAGCAAAAAGGGGCGGTGGATTGCGCCACCGCCCCGAGGTTATGCAAGCAATTGGCTGGATCAGAAGTTCTTGGTGATCCGGATACCGTAGAGCCGCGGATCGGTGGTGAAGACGTTGGTAGTGAGACCGGTGTCGTCCGAATTCAGGAACGCGCCGGTGATATGCGTCGTGTCGAACACGTTCTTCAGATAGCCCATGACCTGCCAGCCTTCCGCATTGGTCAGGATCAGCGCGAGGTTGACGTTCGAGTATCCACGCAGCTTGTCGTATTGCGAATCGTTAAAGATGCGCCACCAGGATTGCGACTGCCAGTAGAAATCGCCATGCAGCGTCGCGGCCCAATCTTCCGATACCGGCATCGTATAATCGGCCGACAGCGACGTGGTGAAATGCGGCGCGTTCGGCAATTGGTTGCCGCCGATATTCTTGGCGAAGCCTTCACCATTGTTGGGGGCCGGGCCGTAATCGAAGCCGTTATAGGTGTTCTGGCCCGTATAGGGGTCGTCGGGAGTGTTTCCGGCAAGCGGGTCAAAACCGGGATAGTTCGGGCTCCACCTGCCAGGTGTCGGAAAGGGTACATAAGTATGGCTGCTTACTGGATCAACGAACGCTGTATAAGCCCCCAAGCAAGCAAAGGGGATCAGACCGCCGCCGCCTTTACGTGCCATGTACTCATTGACTACATAATCCGGGTACACACAGCTCGAAGTTTGTGTCGGAAATGGTCTGACAACGAGCCAACCGGGATGGCCGGCGGTGCGATCCATCAGGTCGATAGCATATTGGTTATCGTCGATCCTCGTGTCTTCATAACCGCCGTTGAATCCGAGCTTCAGGCCGGGCAGTGGCGACCACTCCGTGGTGAGTTCCGCACCCCGCACCGACGCATTGACGTTCAGATTGACGGCCGTGCGGTCCACGATCTGCGAAATCTGATAGTTGCGATATTTGTAATAGAACACATCCGCGTTCAGCGTCACGGCGCCGTCGTCAAGCGTGTTCTTGGTGCCCAGTTCGAACGCGTTGTTGAACTCCGGCTTGAAGGTGAGCGGATGGGTCTGGTTGCTCGGAGAAGTATAATACGTACCCGGAATAAAGGCCGGGAGCGGGGTCACGCCGGGCGGATTCGCGCCGCCACCTTTGTAGCCCCGGGCGTATGATGCATAAACAAGCGTCTGATCGGTGAAGTCGATATTCGGCGTCCAGTTGACGACCGCACGGCCCGTCCATTCCCGCCATTCCTGATCGATAATGCCGTCCTTGCATACCGGATCGGTGCCGACGCATGCCCGCGGAATGCCCTTTCCATACATGAGTGCCCAGCTTGGATAGACCTCAAAGATTTTCTCGTCGTCGGTGTAGCGCAGGCCCCCGATCAACTCCCAATCCGGTGCGATGTGATAATGGGCTTCGCCAAACCCGGCCCAGGATTTGAGTTGATAGGGATTATGGCTGAGGAAGTAGTTGTGGCCCTGCCCGTTCACCTGATCGATCGGATTGGGATCGATATATTGGCAGCCCATTCCGCCAAATATGCCGTTCGGGATATGTGACGGATCAGCAGGCTGTGGACCACAGGAATTGGCAATCAACTCGTCAAAGGGAATATGTGGCGCGTCTGTACCGCGTGTGCCATGACCGAAAACGGCGTTGCCCTGCTGCATCGAAAGCAGTGTCAGCACGTTCGAGAAGACGTAATAGTCGTCGGTATCATAGAATCTAAGGTAATTACCGCCGAGAACAAAATTAAACCGTCCTTTGAAATCCGAACTCAGACGCAATTCCTGATAGAATTGCCGGGACGTTCCCGACGAACGGTCCACGGCCAGCCAGCGGCTGGAGCAGCCGAATTGCGGATCGCAGAACTGATTGTCCTGTCCGACAAACGTTCCATAGAATGCACTTGGTCCCGTGGCCGCATCCTGCAAGAAATCCGGAGGCGTATTGAAGCGGTTGAAATCCTCTGTCGAATAGATGAAGTCCTTGCTATAGGCCGTTTGCGACGTCAGCATCAGTTGGGACGTAATACTCAAATCGGCGTTGAATTCGAAGGTATCATTTTTGGCGCGATAGGTCGGATCGTATTGCGACGAAACGCGGCGCAAATCTCGTGACTGTGTTACGCCAGAATAAGGATCTGTCCACTTTGCAGTTGACAGATAGCCTTGCATTGGCGGGAACACAGCATAGGGACCAAAGAACGGAGACGCGCCCGCCAGCGGTGTCTGATAGGAATCAGGCGAATAGAGTGATTCCGGCCGGCAGCCCTGTGACAGCCAGGGCCCGCCCAGATTGCCGTTCTGGGAGGCAGTTGCATAATCGGGTATCTGTGGCCCTTCGGCGCCATCCACAGAGGACGGTGGCTCTGCGCGCGCGCAAAGCTGCTTGGTGGAACGGGCGCGATTGTCGGTTTCCTGGAAATGCTCCCAGATGGCGGTGGCCGTGAGCCGTTCGATGGGGTGAAACAGAAGCGAGACGCGCGTGGAGAAGAGATCGCGGCCGTTGATCTGGTTATGCGTCACGTCGTTGTACGCGTAACCGTCGCGCTTGGTCCATTCGCCGGCCGCGCGCAGATCGAGCTTGTCGCCCCAGATCGGCACGTTCACCATGCCTTCGTAGCGGCGGTTGGTGTAGTTGCCCCAATCGGCCGACAGATTTGCCTCGAAATGATCGGTGGGCTTGGCGGAAATAACATTGACCACGCCGGCGGTGGCGTTGCGGCCGAAGAGCGTTCCTTGCGGACCGCGAACCACCTGAACCTGATTGACGTCAAAGAATTCCTGCTCGAAGAAATGATTGCGCAGGAAGGGAACGTCGTTAAACGCGACGGCCACCGCCGGATCGGTGGTGGCAGAAATCGCCTGCGTGCCGATGCCCCGGATTTCGATGTTGTAGCCGGTGAAATTGGTTTTCGAGAAAGTGAGGTTCGGCACTTCCTTCACGAGATCGGGACCACCCGCGATTTGGCGGGAGGTCAACTGTTCCTGGCTCAACGCGGTGATGGCAATGGGAACCGTCTGAATATCGCCCTTGATCTTTGACGATGTCACCACCACCGTTTCCACGCTCGATGCGGCATGGACCGGCGTTGCATCGGCGAGTTCCATGCGCTTCGTCGCGTGCGCGGGTGCTGCATCCTCATGCACCACCGCATACGCTCCGCGCGAGGTGCTGACCGGCATGAAGCCGGTGTCGGCCAGGATGCGCGACAGGGCCTCCGTGGCCGTGAGGTCGCCATGGGCGCCCTTGGTGTGTGCGCCTTTGACCGCCGTGGACGACATGACGAGCTGCACGCCCGTCTGCCTGGCATAAACATCGAGTGCGGATTTGAGATCGCCGGCCGGGATGTTGAAATTCTCGGCCTGTGCTGCGCCCGCCAGTGCTACGGCCGCTGCCGCGCCCGCCAAGGTTGCTTTCAGAAGCTTGAGATGTGACATGGTTCCCCCTTTTTATAATCAGCGCGAAATCACGATGTTGTTCTGCTCCCGCTTCACACGAAGCTGGAAGACGCGTTGCACGGTTGCGATGAAGGCTTCGGCGTTCTGCGTCTGGAACGTGCCGGAGATGCGTATGCTTTCGACCGCAGGCCCTGCGATGACGATCTTTTCGCGGTTGTAGCGGTTGAATTCGGCGGCAACGTCCACAAGGCTCGCATTGTCGAAGCTGAGCACCCCTTCGCGCCAGGAGAGCGCATTCGACAGTGCCTGAATCGGCTTTCTGGTGACCGAAATGGAATCGGATGTGGCCGTGACCGTATCGCCCGGCGCGAGCAGCACCGATTGCACGGCGGGATTGGCAGAGCCGAAGCGCACGCGGCCGGAAAGAAGCGCGACGACCAGATGATCCTTTGTTCGCCGGATCGAGAATTCCGTGCCCAGATCGGTGACGACATTCTTGCCCGTGATGACGCGGAAGGGATGGGCGGAATCGTGGTGAACTTCGAAATAGGCTTCGCCGCGGTCGAGCCACACCGTGCGCTCCGCTGTCGTCATGCGCGTGCGGATTTTGGTGTTGGTGTTGAGTTCGATCTTCGTGCCATCGGCGAATTTGACGATCTCGTGGCCGCCGATGGCCGTGGCGTAGGTTTTAACGGCCGGCGTCGCGAAGAAATGCGCGGTACCGATACCCAGCATCGCAACGATGGCGAACACGGCCGCCAAGCCCATCAGCATGGGCAATACGGGACGGCGCTTTGGCTCCGCTTGCGCGTCTTCGCCATGCGCGCGCAGTGCCGCAAGCCTTTCCGTGCGATTCCACGCGGCATCGAGGCGCCAGAAGGCGACGCGGTTTTCCCAGGATTCTTCAAGCCAGACATTCAGCGCCTGTTGCGCCGCATCGTTCCATTCGCCGAAATCGCGTTCTTCCAGCCAGAGCGCCGCGCGGGCTTCGACATCATCGGCAAGCGGCTTGTGCATCGCTTCGCTCATTTTTGCCTCCGATTTTCGGAGGCATAGAGAATGCCGGCGAGCGCGCGCATGCCATGGGCGAGGTGCTGGCGAACCGTATCTTCCGCGATGCCCATGCGGCCCGCGATCTGGCGGCGCGAAAGCCCTTCGATGCGGCCGAGCACGACCGCTTCGCGCGCGCGCGGCGGCAGGAGATCGAGCGCGGATTGCAGGCGGCGCAATTCATCGCGCGCGATCACCGCGCGGTCGGGGCCGGGTTCTTCCATCGCCATGTTCAGCGCATCGAGATCGGCCACCGCCTCGATGGGAACGATCTGTTCGCGGCGCACGCGATTGATCAACAGGTTGCGCGCGGTGGCCAGCACAAACGGCTTGGCGGCGGCGGGAATTTCCTTCTGCGCAGCCTCGCAGACGCGCACATACACTTCCTGGCGCAGATCGGCGATATCGGATTTGTTGCGCCAATTGTGGTGCAGGTACTGCATCAAAATCGCCTCCAGCGGCAGGACCTCGCGCACGAACCACGCCTGAACCTCGGACGCGGTCATGGCCGCACCCAAATGGCGCAGGTCGCTGAATTCACGGCCCTTATCCGTTGTCTCGACCATTCCCCCTGCCAGCTCCGATTGCCGGAACACAGGCTACGCTTGCTGAGACAAGCGGGGAGGCGAAATGAGGTATGCCGCGGGGCGGAAATTTGCGCCCGGGCGCGCTAAGCCATTGTAGCGCAAGGCGTTATTCGTTTTTCGGATTCCGCGCACCCCCCTCCCCCCGGTGTCTGGGGGCTTGAGAAGGCGCCCGGCCGCACATGCGAAATGGCGGGCGCTGCGCGCGGATTCAAGGGGCAAAAGGGCGGCGCTACAGCCCCACGGAGAACGAGGCGAAGGGGCCGTTGAAGGTGACGTCGGATTTCTTCGCCTTGTTGATGCCGGTGTCCATGGCGCTCAGGAAAGTGTCGTAGCGGTAGCCGATGGAGAATTTGACGTTGGGATATTTGACGGAGAGGCCCGCAAACCCGCCGATATTGGGTACGGTGACCGAGCGCGAGCGGGTGCTGGCATTGCTGTTCGAACCGACGAGATCGTAGTGGCCCACGAACTGGCTGAAACCGCCGCCGGCGTTTGTCTCGAAATTGTGGAAGGTCTTCGTGGCGTGCGCGGTCCTGGCTTTTTGTTTGCCGAACAGCACCGCGCCGTTCACGCCCAGATCGAGCGTCAATTCGCCGTTCCGCGCATTGCCGGCCAGCACGGCCGAACCGCTCCATGACAGCGACGGACCCACGCCGCGGAAGCTGCGCGTTGCTTCGGCCTGCATGTTGTATTGATAGAAATTGGGGAACAATTCCGGGAATCGAATATAGCCATAATAGAGGGAGACATAGACGGCATCCGGGTTGACCTCCGGACGCGCGTGAATGTTCAGCCGGGAATGCGACTTGAACTGCGCGAAACGCACGCCGGCATCGACATGGGATGTGCCTTGCGGACCCAGGATTCCAAGCCCGACATCCTTTCCGGCCTGGAAATCCAGGATCGTATGCGTTTCCTTGAAGGGTGCTGCCACATCCGCAAGCGGTTGCTCCGGAAAGGTCGCCTGAATCTGTGGTGAAGAGTGATAATAGTAGAAGTAGAACGTAACGTATGCCGGCTCATTCGGCGTCTGATGGTGGACATGGCGGTTGCTGTGGCTGCGGCCATATTTGATTCCGGCCGAGAAGGTCCAGTCCGAATTTTCGGGCTGGAAGGTAAGCTTGCCATCCATTTCGCCGGCAAAGCGCGGTGCGGATTGATCGAACACATCGTCGCGATAAGGCGCGGGCGTGGGGCTGTGCGCGCTCATGAAGGGCGCGGTGAAGGCGCCGGTCAGCCCGCTCGTCCGGTCGAGTTCGCCGCCGAGTTCGATCCACAGCGTGGGGCGGGTTGCGTCTTCGGCTTTGGCGATCGCAGACGCCGATACGTAAGCGGCAAGTGCGAGTGCGGATGCGCCGGTCAGCAGCTTCCAGCGGATGGTGGCGCGGTTGTCGTGTGTGGTGATGCGTTCGCTCATTGTGAAATCCCCCCGGTGTGAAGAGCGAATAGCGAATGGCGAGTAGCGAATAGGGATTCGCTACAAAATTTCGTCATCGCCGGACTTGTTCCGGCGATCCATTCCCTCTCGCGAAAACGTCGAGCGCAGGGCATATGGATGGCCGGGACGAGCCCGGCCATGACGGTGAAGGGGGTGGGCGAGGAATGTGCTATGCGCCATTCGCTGTTCGCCAATCGCTTTGCGAAAGAGATGAAGGAGAAGTCTTTCATCGCGCCCTCCCTCACCAGTTCTTCGTGACGCGCACGCCGAAGAGGCGCGGATCGGTCAGGAACACATTGGTGGTCAGTCCACTGTCGTCCGAATTCAGGAACGTGCCGGTGATCGCGGTGGTATCGAACACGTTCTTCAGATAGCCCATCACCTGCCAGCCCGATGCACTCGTCAGGATCAGCGCGAGATTGACATTCGAATAGCCTCGAATCTTGTCGTAGGGCCGGTCATTGAAGACGCGCGCGAAGCTCTGCGATTGCCAGTAGAAATCGCTGTGCAGCGTGGCCGCCCAATCTTCCGACACCGGCAGCGTGTATTCGGCCGAGAAGGACGTGGTGAAATGCGGCGCGTTGGGAAGCTCGTTGCCGCCCAAATCCTTGGCGAAACCATTTCCGCCATTGGGCACCGCTCCGTAGTCGACGCCGTTATACGTGTTCTGGCCTTCGTAGGGATCGTCCGGCGTGCCGGCAAACGGATCGAAGCCGGGATAGGTAAAACCGCCGACATTCACCGGATAGGGATGGTGAAAGCCGTTGGGCGGTTCGACATTGTTCGCCCCCGGCGTGACGTAATACGGGTTTCCATCGTTCCAGTGATAGAAGCCGCCCGTGACCGGATCGACGCCATTGCCATAGGCGAAGCCGCAAGCGGAAACGCCCTGATAGCCCTGCGATCCCTGGCCCTGATGCAGCAGCGCCGCAACCACATAATCGGGCAGCACGCAATTGGACGGTTGGGTGACGAAGGGTTTCATCACCATCCAGCCTTCATGGCCGGCGGTACGGTCGATCAGGTCGATGGAGGATTGGCCGTCCTTGATGCGGGTGTCTTCATAGCCGCCCGCGAAATTGAATTTGAGGCCGGGGACCGGTTCATAGGTCGCTTCCAGTTCCGCGCCCTTCACGGTGGCATCGAAATTGTCATTGATGGCGGTGCGGTCGACGATGCGCGAAATCTGATAGCCCCGGTAATTGTAATAGAACACATCGCCATTCAGCGTGATGCCGCCATCCATCAGCGTGTTTTTGGTGCCGAGTTCATAGGCATCGACGAATTCCGGTTTGAACGTGAGCGGATGAACCGGAATGCCGCTGACGCCGGCGGTTTCCGAGGTGCCCAGCACCGGGCCCGGCGGATTGGCGCCGCCGGCCTTGTAACCATGCGCGTATGAGCCATAGACCAGCGTCTGATCGGTGAAATCGAGCTTGGGCGACCAATTGGCGGCGAAGCGGCCGGTCAATTGATTCCATTCCTGATCGACCGAACCGACCGGCAGATAGCCGAAACCATGTGCAAGAAGTTCGCTGGGAACGTCGATAAAGTGCTTCTGGTCGTCGGTCCAGCGGATACCGCCGGTGAGTTTCAGGTCCTTGACGATGTCATAATAGACTTCACCAAATCCCGCATAGGAATTGAGCACATAAGGGTTGCGGCTCAGGAAGTAATTGTGCCCGGCGTTATTGACCCGGCCGAGCGGATTGGGATCGATGGAATAGCAGACGGAGGTCGGCTGGCCCGCATCGTGCGTGGGATCGTTGTATTGGCCGCCGGACGTATGACCGAGACCATTGAACGCAGGCGACGTCTTGTCGAAACATTCGCTGTTGTCGGTAATGCCGGGCATCCAGGCCGAACCCGCCGCACTGATGCCCGATGTCGCGGTGAAGGTGGTCAAGGTGTTGGCAAAGACATAGTAATCCTCGACCGTTTCGTAATGCAGGTAGTTTCCGCCTGCGCTGAAATTGAGCGGGCCTTTGAAATTGGATGCGAGCCGGAATTCCTGGCTGAACTGCCAGGCATGTTCGCGGGAAATGTCCTGCGCGATGACGCGGGTGCTGCATCCGAGCTGAGGATCGCAGAACACGCCCAGCGGCGTGCTGCCGCCATGGCCGCCGGAGCTGCAGAAATCCGCGCCCTCGCCGACTGCGCCATCGAAACAGGCGTATTTTCCGTCCGGTTCGACCAAAGTGCGGACGCGCAGAAAACCGCTATCGGGTTGGGCGACAAAAATGTCCGGCGTGGTGTTGAAGCGGTTGTAGTCTTCCGTGGACCACAGATAATCCTCATTGTAACCCGTCTGGGAGGTGACTGTGAGCGAAGGGACGACCGTGTAATCGGCGTTCAATTCGATCGTGTCGTTCTTGGCGTCGTAGCGCGGATCGATCTGGGTTTCGATTTCGCGCAAATTGCGCGATTGCGTGGTGCTGGTGTACGGGTCGGAAACGCGCAACGCCCGAGAAACCCATCCTGCCGCAATATAGGGCAGCGAAAAGCCGTACGGCACTTCATAGGATTGCGCCGCATACATCGATGCCGGCAGGCAGCCCTGGCTGAGCGAGCCGGTGGAGATTGTGAAAGCCGCACCCAGTCCCGAGCTTGTCCCTTGCGTCGTGCCCGGAATCGTCACCGAAGCGCCAAGCACATTCAAAATTCCCGGATGGTTGGTGGGATTGTCGGTTTTGCAAAGCTGTTTCGCCGTGCGCATGCGGTCGTCGGATTCCTGGAAATGTTCCCACACCAGATAGCTTTGCAGATTGGCGAGCGGCTTCCAGGCGAGCGTGACGCGCGTGGACCACAGATCGCGGCCGTCGACCTGGTCGCCCGTGATGCGATTCTTCGTGTATCCGTCGCGCTTGGTCCATTCGCCGGCGATGCGCAGATCGACGCGATCGTCCAGAATCGGAATGTTCACCATGCCTTCATAGCGGCGGTTGGCATAATTGCCCCAGTCGGCGGACAGCATGGCTTCGAACTGATCGGTCGGCTTTGCCGATACGACGTTGACCACGCCCGCGGTTGCATTGCGGCCGTAGAGCGTGCCTTGCGGTCCGCGCAACACTTCGACCTGGTTGACGTCGTAGAATTCCTGCTCGAAGAAATGATTGCGAATGAAGGGAATGTCGTTCAGCGCCACCGCCACAGCCGGATCGGTGGAGACCGAAATCGCCTGGGTGCCGATACCGCGCACCTGGATGGAGTAGCCGGAAAAATTGGTCTTGGTGAACGTAAGATTCGGAACCTCCTTCACCAGATCCGGCCCGCCGGCGATCTGGCGGCTTGTCAGCTGTTCCTGGCTCAGCGCGGTAATCGCGATCGGAACGGTCTGGATGTCGCCTTTGATTTTCGAAGACGTCACCACCACGGTTTCCACGCTCGATGCGGCGCGCATGGGCCGGGCTTCGGCAAGGCGCGTGGCGGTGGCGGCGGGCGCGGCGGTGTGTTTGCGCACGTCGCGCACGATGGCGACGCCGTTGGCTTCGCGCCGCTCGATGAAGCCGGTGCCCGAGAGAATCTGCGATAGCGCGGCACTGGCCGACAATTCGCCGCGTGCGCCGCGCGTGCGCGATCCGCGCACGGCTTCCGACGACACCATCAGCGATACGCCGGTTTGGGCGGTGAAGGCGTCGAGCGCGGTCGCCAGATCGCCGGCGGGAATATCGAATTGCTCGGCATGGGCGCCGCCCGCGATAAACAGCGCGCACGCCGTGCTTGCGAGAAACGCTTTCAGAACGCTTGATCTGGACATTCCGTCCCCCCTTCGTGCGGCGCTGCCGCCGCCAATTCGTCAGCGCGAAATTCTTGTGGTGTTGCCGCTATAGGTGGCTTTCAGGCCGAACACGTCTTCGGCCATGCGCGCGAAGACCTGGTTGTCGTTGGTGCGGAAGGTGCCGTTGATGGTGAGATTGGCCACCTTCGGATCGTCGATGACGAGCTTGTTTTCGTTGTAGCGGTTGAGAACGGCCGCCGCTTCGCCGAGCGTGGCGTTGTGGAACACCAGCAGCCCGCGCCGCCAGCTGAGCGCATTGGAAAGATCGTGCGTGGAGACCTTCTTCACCGAGATGGCGCTGCGCGTGGCGACCGCGACTTCGCCTGGGGTGAGGATCACGCCATGTTCGGGGGCGGCGAGGGCTTGCGATTCCAGCCGCGCGCGGCCTTCGATGAGCGCGACGTCGACTTCGCTTTGCCGGTCGCGCACGAGGAATTTGGTGCCCAGATCGACGACGCGCCGGCCCGCCACCTTCAGCGTGAAGGGATGTTCGGCATCGTGCCGGATCTGGAAATAGGCTTCGCCGCGTTCCAGAACCGCGCCGCGCTGATCGGGCGACAGATGCAAAACCGTATCGGTGTTGAGTTCGATTTGCGAACCGTCGGCGAGCTTGACGATCTCGCGCCCGCCGACCGGGGTGGAATAGACCGCGTCTTTCGGCTGCGCCAACCAGGGAAAGGAGGCCGCCGCAATCACCGCGACGGCCGAAAGACCGGCGGCGAGACTCAAGGGCATGCGAAAGCGCTTTCGCGCAGGACCGGCTTCTTCGGGCTTGAACGGGTGCAGCGCGTGCAGGCGTTCGGTGCGCTCCCATGCCGCTTCGAGGCGGAGATAGGCGATTTCGTGCGCAGTCGACTGGTTCAGCCAGGCGTTCAGCGCGGCTTCGTCTTCGGCCGTCCAATCGGCGAAATGGCGGCGGCGCACCCAGGCGGCGGCGGCGGCTTCGACACCGGCTGCGCCGGTTTCGGCGGCCCTGTCTTCGAGCCCGGCATTGCTCATGGCCAATTCCTTTTGTCTTCGGGATCGCTGTAGAGAGTATCGGCCAGCGTGCGGATACCGTTGTCGATCAGCTTGGAAACGGCGGCTTCGGAAATGCCCATGCGGGCTGCGATTTCGACACCGGTGAGCCCTTCGATGCGGCGGAGCATCACCGCATTGCGGGCGCGCTCGGGCAAACGATCCAGCGCCGCACGCAACCGGCGCAATTCGTCGCGCGCGATCACCGCGCGGTCGGGCGCAGGGATTTCGAGTGCAAGGCCCAGCGCATCCACATCGGCCACCGCATCGAAGGGAATGATGCGCTCGCGGCGCACCCGGTCGATCAAAAGATTGCGCGCCACGGTGAACACGAAATGGCGCGGCCTTGCCGGAATTTCGCGGCGCGCGCTTTCGAAAATGCGTACATAGATATCCTGCCTCAGATCGGCGATATCGCTTTTGTTTCGCCAATTGTGGTGCAGGAACTGCATCAAATCCGACTCCAGCGGCAGTACCTCGCGGACAAACCAGGCCCTGACGTCGGATGCGTTCATCGGCGCACCGGCACGGCTTTCGTCACGACTGGTTTCCGTTGTGTCCGTCATCCCCCGCGAGCATCCTGCCCTTTGCACTCGGGAACCTTGCCCCGATAGACGATTGGACCCGCGCAATCTTAACCGGGGGGACGGATTTTTTTGGCCGCTTCATCATGCTGCGATGCAACGGGCCTTTCGCAGCTTGCGAAGGTGCTGATAGGCTTGGGCTACGCATGACCTCCGCAGAACCGATCGAAACCGATATTTTCGCGCGGCTGGACCGGCTGCCCTGGTGCCGCTTCCACGTTCTGGTTGTGGCCGCACTCGGCGTGAGCTGGATCCTGGACGGGCTGGAAGTGACGCTGGCCGGATCGGTTTCGGCGGCGTTGATGCAAAGCCCCGTGCTGCATTTGCGCGCGGTGGAAGTGGGCGCGGTGGGAAGCGCCTATGTGGGGGGCGCGGTGCTGGGCGCGCTGTTCTTCGGATGGCTGACCGACCGGCTAGGTCGCAAGAAGCTGTTCTTTATAACATTGTCGCTTTATCTGGCGGCCACCGCGGCGACGGCGGCATCGTGGAGCTTCGAAAGTTTCCTTGTGTTCCGCTTCCTGACGGGGGCGGGCATCGGCGGGGAATATTCGGCGATCAATTCGGCGGTGCAGGAATTGCTTCCGGCGCGCGTGCGCGGCTGGTCGGACCTTATCATAAACGGCAGTTTCTGGATCGGCGGGGCGATCGGCGCGGTGGCGGCCATCGTGTTCCTCAATCCGCACACGGTTTCGCCGGAGCTTGGCTGGCGGCTGGCGTTCGTGACGGGCGCCGCATTGGGGCTGGTGATTTTCGCCATGCGCCTGTGGCTGCCGGAAAGCCCGCGCTGGCTGATCACCCATGGGCGAAAGGACGAGGCCGAACGCATCGTTTCGCAGATCGAAGACGATTTGCGCGCCCGCGGCATTGCGCTGGCGCCACCGGAACACGCGCCCGCAAGGCTGCACCCCAGACGCTTCACCCCGATTGGCGAGGTAATGCGCACGGTGTTCGTACATCATGGGCGCCGTGCGGTTGTCGGCCTTGCGCTGATGGCGTCGCAGGCGTTTTTCTACAATGCGATCTTCTTCACCTATGCGGTGTTGCTGGCGCAATTCTACGGCATCGGCGCCGCGGCGATCGGCTGGTATATCCTGCCCTTCGCGGCGGGAAATTTTTTCGGACCCCTGCTGCTGGGCCGGCTGTTCGACACATGGGGCCGAAAGCCGATGATCGTGCTGACATATACGATGTCGGCCGTGCTTCTGACGGTTTCGGGATTTCTGTTCCGCGAAGGGCTGCTATCGGCCGAGACGCAGACGCTGGCCTGGACGTTCACCTTCTTCTTCGCGTCGGCCGCGGCGAGTTCGGGCTATCTGACGGTGAGCGAAACCTTTCCGCTGGAAGTGCGCGCGTTTGCAATCGCGATCTTCTATGCGCTGGGCACGGGCATCGGCGGCATCGTGGCGCCCTGGGCCTTCGGCCGGTTGATCGAAACCGGCAGCCGGGCGAGCGTGTTCGGCGGCTATGTGTTCGCCTCCGTGCTGATGGCGCTTGCCGCGTTGATCCATTGGCGCTGGGGCGTGGCGGCCGAGCGCCGGCCGCTGGAGCATGTGGCAAGGCCGCTCTCGTTTCGCGATTGATTCTACAAAACCAGATCGGCGAGCTTGGCGCGCTGCCAGGCGGCATCGCCATGATGCGCATCGCACCACAGGCCGAGGCGGCGGTAAAGCTGGGCATCGCAATCATAGGTGAAACCGAAGCCGCCATGGAACTGGATGGCGCGATCCGAGGCGAAAGCCAGCGCATCGCCGCTTTGCGCCTTTGCCATGCGCGCGGCGATTTCGCCGTCTTCACTCTTGCCGAAAATGCCGGCCGCATAATAGAGATGCGAGCGCGCGGCTTCGAGCATGAGAAGCGCATCGACCATGGGATGCTTCAGCGCCTGATAGGCGCCGATGAGGCGGCCGAATTGCTTGCGCGTTTTCAGATATTCGATGGTGACATCGATCGCCCCGCCGGCGCCGCCGCACATTTCCGCAGCGGCCAGCAGGCAGGCGGCCTGATCGATATGCTTCAGCGCAGCTTGGGCCTGCGATGGTTCGAGCAAAGCGGATTTGGGAACCGCGATGCCATCGAGCTTCACGCGATAGGAACGGCGCGTTTCATCGATCACGATTTCGCGGGCGATTTCGGCCTTCGCAAGTGCCGCCCTGTCGAGCAACACGAGCGCGGGCTTGCCGCCGAGCGAAAGAGAAACGATTGCCAGTTCGGCGGACGGCGCATCGGTGACGAAGGTTTTGGTGCCGGACAGCGCCAGCGCATCGCCCTTTGCGGTTGCGGTGGCTTGCAGATGTTCGAGATTCCAGTCGCCATGCGGCTCGCATAGCGCAAGCGCGCCGATGGCGCCTTCGGCGAGCTTGGGCAGGTATTCGCGCTTCTGCGCATCGGTGCCCGCTTTCAGCAGGGCTTGCGCTGCGAGCGTGGTGGAGATCAGCGGCGTGGCGGCGACATGGCGGCCGAGCGGTTCTACGATGGTGACCACTTCGGCCAGCGACAGGCCGCTGCCGCCGAATTCTTCCGGAATCGCCACGCCCAGCCAGCCGAGCGCGGCCATTTCGCCCCAGACGGCCGCATCGAAATCGTCTTTGGCCGCGATGCGCACACGCGCCTTGTCGAGCGGGAATTTGTCGCGCGCGAAGCCGGTGGCGATTTCGAGCAATTGTTCCTGTTCTTCGCTGAATGCGATGGACGGTTTTGCGGTGGGATCCCACATGACGATCTCGCTTAGCTTTTCGGCAGGCCGAGCACGCGCTCGCCGATGATGTTGTGCTGGATTTCGCTTGTGCCGCCGCCGATGGTGGCGGAAAAGGCATTGAAATAGGAACGTTGCCAGCCGCCGCGGTCATAGGCGTTTTCGTCGCCGACATAATAGGCGGCATTGGCGCCTTGCAAGCCGAGCGCGAACTGGTTTAGGCGGCGCTGATATTCGCTGCCTGCAAGCTTGCTGGCCATGGGAATGGACAGCGGACGCTCCGCCACCAGCGGCTTGATCTTTTGCCGCGCGCTGCTGAGCAACATCGCGCGTTCTTCCATGATGAAGCGTATGAGTTGATCGCGCACCAGCGGATCTTCGATGGCCGGCTTTCCGCCGCGCTGCGCGCTGCGCGCCAGCGCCACCACATCGGCCACTTCCTTGCTCATCATGGCATGGCCGCCCGCCTGGCCGCCGGCAGCCCCGCGCTCGAACATCAACGTGGCCATCGCCACGCGCCAGCCATTGCCCTGCCCGCCGATGAGGCAGGATTCGGAAATCCGCGCATCGGTGAAGAAGGTCTGGTTGAAACCATATTCGCCGGTGAGCTTGCGGATGGGCACGACTTCGATGCCGGGAATTTTCATCGGGATGAGGAAGAAACTGAGGCCTTCATATTTGTTGTTGGTGTGGAATTCGGAACGCGCCAGCAGGATCATGTATTTCGCGTATTGGCCGAGGCTCGTCCAGATTTTGGAGCCGTTGAGCACGAATTCCTTGCCGTCGCGTTCGGCCTTCAATTGCGCATTGCCGAGATCGGAGCCGTGATCGGGTTCGGAGAACCCTTGAGCCCAGATATCGTCTGCGCTCAAAATGCCCGGAATATAGGCTTTTTTCTGCTCTTCGGTGCCCATGTTCAGGATCAACGGGCCGGCCCAGTTGAGCCCGATGGTGTTGGTCATGAACGGCACTTTCTGGCGCACCATTTCGCGGGTGACGATATCCTGAAGGACTTGCGGCTTGCCGCCGCCGCCATATTCCTTTGGCCAGGCCATGCCGAGATAACCGGCTTCGTAAACCTTGCGCTGCCAATCGCGCAGGAAAAAGAATTGCTCGTCTGCGCCCACTTCCATGAAGGTTTGCGGCAGAAGGAAGCCGGGATCGGCGGGCTTGTTTTCCGTAAACCAGGCGCGCACTTCGGCGCGGAATTCGTCCAGTTCCTGTTTGCTCAATTCCATGTTCCGTTCCTTCAGAGTCCGAGCTGGCGGGCGGCGAGATCGCGCATGATTTCTTCCGAGCCGCCGCCGATGGCATTGACGCGCACTTCGCGATAGATGCGCTCCACCCGGCAGCCGCGCATATAGGCGGTGCCGCCCATGATCTGCATGGCCTCGCGGGCGCAATATTCCATGGTGAGGGTGGCTTGCACTTTCAGCATGGAAAGATCGGCCACCGGCGTTTCGCCCGCAGCCACGCGCATGGCGCATTGTTCGAGCCAGGCTTGGGTGGCCGAAATCTTGCGGAACATTTCCGCGAATTTGTGGCGGATGACCTGATGATCGGCCAGGCGTTTTCCGAATGTGTGTCGCTCGCGCGCCCAGGCCAGCGCATCTTCGAAACAGACGCGCGCATAGGCATTGGCGCCCGCCGCCATGCCGATACGCTCGCGATTGAAATTGAGCATGATGCCGATGAAGCCGCGATTTTCCTCGCCGATCAGGTTTTCCACCGGCACGCGGACATTATCGAAATAAAGGGCTGCGGTATCGGATGCCCACCAGCCTTGTTTTTTCAGCGGCGTGCGGGTGAAGCCCGGCATGTCGCGTTCCAGCAGAAGCAGCGAAATGCCTTTTGCGCCCGCATCCCCCGTGCGCACCGCGACGGTGTAGTAATCGGCGCGCATGCCGCCGGTGATGAACATTTTGGAGCCGTTGACGACATAATGATCGCCTTCGCGCACGGCGCGGGTTTTGATGTTGGCGACATCGGAACCGCCGGAGGGTTCGGTGATCGCCAGCGCGTGGATTTTTTCGCCGGCCAGCACTTGCGGCGCAACGCGCTGTTTCATTTCGGGCGAACCGATGGCGAGCACCGGCGGCAGGCCGATGCCATGCACCATCAAACTGGCATTGATGCCGCCCGCGCCGGGGCGCGCCAGTTCTTCCGATGTGACGATGGAGTAATACGGATCGTCCACCGGCGTGCCGCCATATTCGGCCGGATAGCCCAGGCCGATGAGGCCGATGGCAGCGGCCTTCTTGTACAATTCGCGCGGGAATTCGCCGGCTTCGTCCCATTCGTCCACATGCGGCATGATTTCGGTTTCGACGAATTTGCGCAGCGTTTGGCGCCAGGCGGCATGATCTGCCGTGTAAAGCGGGTTTTTGTAGCGGTGGTCGAAATCGGCCGGGCTTTCGCCGCCGGAAAATTTTGCGAGCATCGTTTGATCCTCCGCTAAAGGGCGATGGCGCGCCGGAAGGCGGGCCGCGCGCTGAGACGTTTGTAATAGTTTTGCGTGTTGGGCTTGAAACCGCCCGAAAGCCCCAGCGTATCGGCCAGATAGAGCGAATAGCCCACGCAGATATCGGCGATGGTGAAGCGGCCGGCGCAGAGATATTCGCGCGTCGCCACCGCCTGCTCCACGCTTTTCAGGCGCGAGAAGAACCATTGGGTGTAATCGTCGGCCGCCTGTTTCAGCCTGCGCTCTTCGGGTTCGAGCTGGGTATAGCGCAACACGATGGTTTGCGGGAAAGTGAGCGTCGCATCGCTTCTGTGCAGCCAATTGAGATAAAGCCCGTAATCGGTATCTTTCGGCGTGAGGCCGATATCGGTGGGGCCGTGGCAATCGACGAGATATTGGCAGATGCCGGCCGATTCCGTCATGGTCAGATCGCCATCGATGAGCGTGGGCACGGTGCCGAGCGGATTGATTTCCAGATAATTCTCGCGCAGGAAACGCGGCGGAAACGGCATGGATTCCAGCTCATAGGCAATGCCCATTTCCTCCAGCGTCCACAGCGGGCGGACGGAACGCGCGCCTTTGCAATGATAGAGCTTGATCATTGGGCGGCCTTTTCGATTTCCACGATCAATGTGTTGACCGGAACCTGATCGCCCACAGCGGCATTCACGGCGGTGACGATTCCGGCGATGGTGGCGTTGATTTCGTGTTCCATCTTCATGGCTTCGAGAACGGCGAGCTTCTGGCCTTCGGCCACGTTGTCGCCCACCGCAACATGCAGGCGCAGGAGATTGCCATGCATCGGCGCGCGAATATGACCGCTCGATGCGGCGTCACCCGCGGCTTTCGCGCGCGATAGCAGATTGTCCAACACGAAGCTTGCCCCGCCGATGGCGATATCGATGCGGCTTTCGTCTTTCGCGAAATGATCGAGCGATTGCTGCACGCCGTCGGCCAGGATGCGGGTTGCGCAGCCCTCTTCGCTTATCACCTCGATCATGCGCGCCGTTTCGCCTTCCTCGACGCGATAGGTTTCGCCACCGAGCGCGACCACGCGAAATTCTGCCGTATCGCCATCGAGCGCATAAGCGAAGCGGCTGGCGAGCTTGCCGGCGCTGGCCCAATTCTTGAGCGCGGGATTTAGCGCGACGGCGCGCGCCGCCGCCGCTTCGCGCACGCCGCGAAATTGCAGCACGGCTGCGATCGCGGCTTGCGCGCGTGTGGGATGCACTGCCGATTTCAGCGAATCCATGTTTTCGCCGATGAAGGCGGTTGTCGCCCGCCCTGCCGCGAATGTTTCCTGCGCGAGGATTTTGATGAGGAAATCGCGATTCGTGACCGGGCCGAAGACGATTGTGTTTTCCAGCGCGCGGATGAGGCGGCGGCGCGCTTCATCGCGCGTGGCGCCGTGCGCGATCAGCTTCGCGATCATCGGATCGTAGAAGGGCGTAATATCCTGGCCTTCATTGAGGCCGTGATCGATGCGGATGCCTTCGCCGCGCGCGGTGCGCCACACATCCACGCGCCCGCTGGCGGGCAGGAAATTGTTGGACGGGTCTTCGGCATAAAGGCGCACTTCAATGGCGTGGCCGCTCAGCGCGACTTCCTTTTGCGTGAACGGCAGAGTTTCGCCGCGCGCGATGCGGATTTGCAGCGCGACCAGATCGAGGCCGGTGATGCATTCGGTGACCGGATGTTCGACCTGCAAACGCGTGTTCATTTCGAGGAAGTAGAATTTGTTTTGCGCGTCCAGCAGGAATTCGACCGTGCCCGCGCCTTGGTAATGGATGCTGCGTGCGACCGCGATTGCCGCAGCGCCCATTTTCTCGCGCAAAGCGGGCGTCATTACCGGGCATGGCGCTTCTTCCACCACCTTCTGATGGCGGCGCTGCACCGAACAATCGCGTTCGCCCAGATGGACGATGTTGCCTTGGTTATCGCCAAACACCTGGAATTCGACATGACGCGGCTGCATTACCGCTTTTTCAAGGATGAGTTCGTCCGAGCCGAAAGCATTCTTCGCTTCCGAGCGCGCCGCAGCCAGCGCCGATGCAAGCTGGTCTTTCTTTTCGACCAGCCGCATGCCGCGTCCGCCGCCGCCGGCTGCGGCTTTCACCATGACGGGAAAGCCGATTTCGTTTGCGGTTTTCACGAAAGCGCTATCCAATTGATTCTTGCCTTCATAACCGGGCACGCAAGGCACGCCCGCTTCGATCATGCGCCGCTTGGCTTCGGCCTTGTTGCCCATCAACTGGATGGCATCCGCCGTGGGGCCGATGAAAACGAGGCCGGCACTCGCGCAGGCGCGCGCGAAAGCCGCATTTTCGGACAGAAATCCATAACCGGGATGAACCGCATCGGCGCCGGTTGCGCTGGCCGCTTTCAACAAACGTTCGGGATCGAGATAGGATTGGGCGACGGGCGCGGGCCCGATGAGCACGGCTTCATCGGCGAGCGCAACATGCGGGGCGCGCGCATCGGCTTCGGAATAAACCGCCACCGTGCGATACCCCAGCGCGCGCGCCGAGCGGATGATTCGGCAGGCGATTTCGCCGCGATTGGCGATGAGGATTTTGGAGAAGGTCCGCATCAAGCCTTCCCCGCCCAGCGCGGTTTGCGCTTTTCGATGAAAGCGGAAACGCCTTCGCGGCCTTCATCGCTGAGCATGCATTGCGCGAAACCATCGGCGGCGTAATCCAGCGCATCGGCGCGGGGGCGGCGCAGCGATTCGAACACAATGGATTTGGTGACCGCATTGGCGCCGGGCGCGCAATTGGCGATTTGCGCCAGCACTTCTTCGCATTTCCTTTCGAGATCGTCGGCGCCATCGGCCAGGAAATGGCCGATTCCGAGCCGCACCGCCTCTTCGCCCTTGAAGCGCGCGCCGGTGAGCATGAGGCGGCGGGCTTGCGTCAGCCCCACGCGCTCCACCACGAAGGGCGCAATCTGCGCGGGCGGAATGCCGAGGCTGGTTTCGGCGAGTTGAAACCGCGTTTCTTTTTCCACAATCGTCACATCGCCGACGCAAGCAAGCCCAAGCCCGCCGCCGACCGCACCGCCCTCGACCAGCATCACCACGACCTGCGGCTGTTCATTCAGCTTGATCATCAGATCGCCGAAAGCGCGATTGGCGCGCGCCACACTTGCGGAATCCCCCGGCGTTTGCATGCCCGAACGGAAGCCCTTGATATCGCCGCCCGCGCAGAACACCCCGCCCTTGCCGCGCAACACGATGGTGCGGATGGCGCGATTGTCATGCACCGCATCGAGCACGCTTGCGAGTTCGCCGGTGATTTCGGCGGACAGCGCATTGCGCGCTTCGGGCCGGTTGAACCAGATGCGCAGCACGCTTTCGCGATGTTCGAGGATCAGCGCCGTGGTTTCCGGAAGCGTCATGGCATTACATCCTTGCGATGCCGAAGCTGTTGGGCGTGACGCTGCGATGGCGCGTTTCCCAGCAGGTTTCGAGCAGGAAGCCCAATACTTTGCGCGTGTCGCGCGGATCGATGAGGCCGTCGTCCAGCATGTGACCCGAGGTGTAGAACGCATCCGACTGGCCGTCGAAATGCTGCGTCAGCATCATGGCCTGCGCTTTCATTTGTTCTTCGTCGAGCGTTTGGCCGCGCCGCGCCGCGCCCGCCTTCATCACCTGTTCCATGGTGCGCGCGGCTTGCGCACCGCCCATGACGCCGGTTTTGGCATTGGGCCAGGAGAACACGAAATCGGGATCGTAGCCGCGCCCGCACATGCCGTAATTGCCGGCACCGAAGCTTGCGCCGATCATGAAGGTGAGACGCGGCACGGAAACATTCGTGACCGCCTGGATCATTTTCGAGCCGTGCTTGATCATGCCGGCGCGTTCATATTGCGTGCCGACGAGATAGCCGGTCGTATTTTGCAGGAAGACGAGCGGGATTTGCGCCTGATCGCAAAGCTGCATGAATTGGCCGGCTTTCGTCGCGCCATCGGGATCGATGGGGCCGTTATTGCCGAGAATGCCGACGGCCTGACCGTAAACCTCCGCCTGTAGACAGACGGTGGAGACGCCATAGGCCGGTTTGAAGTCCAGAATCTGCGAGCCATCGACGAGGCGCGCCACCACTTCGCGCACGTCGTAAGGTTTGCGGTAATCGAGCGGCACGAGGCCTGCGATTTCATCGGCATCGTAATCCGGTTCGCGCGCGTGTGCGGTTGCGCGCTTGGGGCAACGCGCATTCCATTCGAGCCGCGCCACCACTTCGCGCGCGATCAGAAGGCCGTGGCCGTCGTCTTCGGCGAGATATTCGGCCAAACCGGAAACGCTGGCGTGCATTTCCGCGCCGCCAAGTTCTTCTTCGCTCGCCACTTCGCCGGTTGCGGCCTTGAGAAGCGCGGGCCCCGCGAGAAACGCCTTGCCGCGGCCCTTGATCGCGACCACGTAATCGCTGAGGCCGGGCATGTATGCGCCGCCGGCGGTCGAGGCGCCATGCAACACGGTGATGACGGGAATGCCGGCCGCGCTCAGCCGCGCGAGATTGGCGAACAAGCCGCCGCCCTGCACGAAGCCTTCCACCGTGTAGCGCATCAGATCGGCGCCCGCGCTTTCGACCAGATGGATGAAGGGCAGCTTCTTGTCGAGTGCGATTTCCTGCATGCGGCGCAGGCGATAGCCGCCGCCTTGCGTCATCGCGCCGGCATTGATGCCGCTGTCATCGACCAGAATCGCGACGCGCGCGCCGGAGACGAAACCGATGCCGGCGATCACGCTGCCGCCCGGCACCGATTTCGATTCATCCTTCGTATCGAGCAGATAGCCCGCCATATTGCCGATTTCGAGAAACGGCATGCCGGGATCGAGCAGGCGCGAAAGCCGCTCGCGCGGGGTGAGCTGGCCGCGCTCGTCGAAGCGGGGTTTGCGTTTTTCCGATGCCAGCACGGCGCGTTCATTCAGCTCTTCGAGCTTTGCGATCAAGGCCAGCATGTCTGCGCGGTTCGTTTTGAACGCTTCGGATTGCGTGGCGAGTTTCGAAACGAAACGTGGCATGTATGGCCTCTAAACCGGAAGTCTGTCGCGCTTTGCCAGCGCGGCGGGAATTTCTATCGGAACTTCGAGCAACAATTGCGCATAGCCTTTGCCCTGCGGATCGTTGCGCAAACTGGCGACACCGCCGCCGCCCAGAACATTGTGCAGCACGAAATTGAGCGCATGCGGACCCGGCATGACGAAGCGCTCCACATCGCCTTTCAGGAAATGGGCAAATCGTTCGGCCACGATGTCTGCGCTCAGCGCGCGGCATATATAGGGAAAATATTCCGGCTTTCGCGCGATCACGCCGATGTTCGCCTTGTCGCCTTTGTCGCCGCTGCGCGCCCAGGCAAGCGCAACAAGTGGAACGGTAACGGGATTCGATGTGTCTTCCGCTTGTGGAATTTCAGGGCGCGGCAAAGACGCGGGATTGAAGCGTTCGCCTTTGCAATCGGCGAAGGCCGATTTGTTTCCCTCCACATCGATGCCGATCGAAACCGAATCCTTCGCAAGCGTGAAGGAATAAAGCCGCGCGACGGGCATGGGCTTCGGCCGCCCGCCCGCGAATCCCGACAGGCCCGGCGGCGTGGCGAGGCCGAGGCCGGTGGCTTCCTTGAGCAGAATGCCGATGCCGGATGCTTGCGCGTGCTTGACCGCCATCTTCACCACGACTTCGCGCGAAACTTCGATGCGCCGGGCATTGCCGAATTGCGATTCCGCGCCGATCACCTCCACGCTGGTTTCGGTGAAGTCGGGCAGGTTGAGCAGGCGCAGCGTGCGCCGCGCGCGTTTGAACACGGCTTCGGCGAAGCGCTCGGCCTTGCGGCTGGCATCGATGCCGTAGAACGTCATGGTGAGGCCGCCGCGGAAACCGTCGAGCCAGGTGGCGCACACTTTATATGTGTCGGGCGCTGGGCGGCCCTTGGCGCCGGAGACCTGAACGCGGTTCTCTCCGGCCTGCGTGACCGACACGGCCGAGAAATCGCAAACCACATCGGGCAGCATATAGGCTTGCGGATCGCCGATCTCATAGAGCATCTGTTCGCAGACCGTGCCGATATTGACCGCGCCACCCGAACCTTCCGGCTTGGTGCAGACGAACGTGCCGTCGGCCGCGATTTCCGCGATGGGATAGCCGATGTCTTCGAGGCGATCGATCACGCTTTCCCAATCGGTGAAATTGCCGCCGGTGGCTTGCGGGCCGCATTCCAGGATATGCCCGGCAAGGCTTCCGCCCGCGAGCCTGTCCCATTCGCCGTTGCGCCAGCCGAATTCATGGATGCAGGCGCCGAGCGTGACCGCGCTATCGACGCAGCGGCCGGTGATGACGATATCGGCGCCGTCGTCCAGCGCCTTCGCAATCGGGAATGCGCCGAGATAGGCATTGATGGAAAGAATCTTCGCGGCATCGGGAAAGGCATCGCCGGAAAACATTTCCGATATTTTCCGCGCCGCGAGTTCATCCTTCATCGCCATCAGATCGTCGCCCGTGATGGCGGCGACTTTCAGATCGAGCCCGCGATCGGCAATCAACGCGCGCACGGCGGCGGCGCAGCTTTCCGGATTCACGCCGCCCGCATTGGAGATGATCTTCACCTTCTGGCGCGCGATCTCGGCGAGATTGGGTTTCAGCGCCAACGATACGAAATCGGTTGCGTAACCGGCATCCGGCTTTTCGGCGCGCGCGCGCGCCATGATCGACATGGTGATCTCGGCCAGATAATCGTAGACGATGTAATCGAGCGCACCGGCGCGCAAAAGCTGCGGCGTCGCCATGGCCGCATCGCCCCAAAACCCGCTCGCGCCGCCAATGCGGATCGACCTGGCGGACATGATTGCCTCTCCTGACCCCCGCCCTTGTCATCCGGGCATTTGGAAGAGGCTTATACTATGCGCCGCGCTTTGGAAGGCAAAATGCGCCCGAAGGCTGCACTGTTACGTTGCGTCAATGGGACCGCACAAAAAAAGAGGCGGGAAAACCCGCCTCCTCGACACGCTACGGCAGCAAGGGAAGCGCGCTCGCGCTGCAACCACCTGCACCTTTGCCTTCGCACACGGGTTACGGCGAAACCTGCTGCACCGATTGGCGCCTTTTATCCGATGGAGTGCGCGCGCAATGTATGGTGGCTGAGTCTCAAACGGGCGCCCACGGGGCACGCGCCCTTCCCTGTATCTCATCCCGTGGCCGCGCTAGGTCATCGCATCCTCACTTCGCTTGGGAACGAAGTGGGAACCCGAAAAGCGCATTTCAAGGGGGGCGGCGGAAAATATTTTGCGAGAACCGGCGCGACGCTGATTCTCGCATTTGGCGTTCCTAATCCCCGAGGCCGATAGAGATCGAGGCGTAGGGACCCATGAAACTGCGATTTTCCTTCTTCGCGCTATCCCAGCCGCCATCTATTGCGTTGAAGAAGATGTCCGCGCGATAGCCGATGCTGACTTTTGCGTTGGGGAATTTAATCGAGAACCCCGCCATGCCGCCGATGTTCGGCACCACGACATTGCGCTCTCGTATTCTATTTACGCCAGGATGAACGTAGTCGGTTGAATCGCCGTATTTGTTTCTGTGATAGATGCTTGTGCTTTGGTGGTATGTCGATGTTTTCTGCTTGCCGAAGAGAAGGGCCGCATTGACGCCCCAATCGAACGTCAACTCAGACGTCTCAGAATTGCCAGCCAAGGCAGCAGAGGCATCCCACGAGATCGATGGTCCAATGCCTTTGAAATTTCGCGAGCTTTGGGCGGCAAGCGAAAATATGCGATGGTGCGCAGCGACATAGTATAGTTGCGGATACTTGCTCAGATAATAGCTGTACCCCGGCAATGTGAACCCATTATAGACTTGCGTGTCGCCATCGGCATGTACCGTCAGGTTCGATTTGGACGCAAATTGCGCGAAGCGGACCCCGCCGCTTACAACGGAGGTTCCATGGCTGCCGAAAAGGCCAAGCCCGACCTCCCGCCCAGCCTGGAAATCGAGAATAAGATGGTCTTCCTGGCGGCGCGATTGCGTGTCGGCGTAGTCGCCGTTGAGCGATTCTTGATATGTGGTACAGCAATGAAATGCCCGTGTCTGGAAGTCATAGTATTTCAATATGTTCGTGTAAGGCCCAATGCGCTCCTGCGGGTTCGTGCTGCGCCGATTGGATGAACGGCCATAGCGGATGCCCGCGGAAAATATGAACCCCGAGTCTGCGGGCTGGAACGAAATTTTCCCATCCGCTCCGAATGCCCATGGCGATTCATTCGCCACCTTTTCGGGTGAATCGATTCCCGAATCCAGCAGCCCGAAGAACGGGGGAGAGAAAGCACGGTCGCCACCGGTGGCGCGCTCCATCTGGGCGCCCAACTCGATCCAAACCTGCGACTGCCCGGCATCCTCGGCGCGCGCCAACCCGGTGGATGAAACATAGGCCGTCAGTACCAATGCGGATGCGCCCGTCAAGAGCTTCCAGCGGATGGTGGCGCGACTATCGTTTTTTTGAATCAGTTCGCTCATTGGTGTTTCCCCCTCACCAGTTCTTCGTGACGCGCACGCCAAACAGGCGCGGATCGGTCAGGAATATGTTGGTGGTCAAGCCGCTGTCATCCGAGTTCAAGAAGTCGCCGGTGATGGCGGTCGTATCGAAGACGTTCTTCAGATAGCCCATCACCTGCCAACCCGACGCACTCGTCAGGATGAGTGCAAGATTGACGTTGGAATATCCTCGCAACTTGTCATACGGCCGGTCGTTAAACACGCGAGCCCAGCTTTGCGATTGCCAGTAGAAATCGCCATGCACGGTTGCCGCCCAATCTTCCGAAACCGGGATCGTGTAATCGGCCGATAGCGATGTGGTGAAATGCGGCGCGTTCGGAAGCTGGTTACCGGAAAGGTCCTTGTAGAAGCCCTCACCGAGGTTTGGCGCAGGACCGGCACCGTTGTTGGTGGCATTGGGGCTTGCCGGATCGAAGCCGGGATAGCCGGGAGGTATATATAGACTGTTGCTGTTGGCAACCGTCGGATTCGCCACATATGGAAGCTGTGTCACGGGATCAAGATTGCTGCCGCTATATGCAAGGCCACACGCCGTCGCCAGAGCGACACCGGAATTGCTTGAGTTCGGATTCTGCAAGAGCGCGGCTACCACATATACCGGCATGATGCAGTTCGATGCCTGTGTCGGATATGGCCGGAGCACCATCCAATCCGGGTGGTTAGCAATGTCGGCACGATCGATCAGATCAATCGACCGGTCTCCGTCATCGAGCCGCGTCGCTTCGTAGCCGCCCGCGAAGTTGAATCGAAGACCGGGCACGGGCTCCCACATCATCTCCAGCTCGGCGCCATTTACGGTGGCATCGAAATTGTCGTTGATGGCAGTGCGATCCACGATGCGCGAAATCTGGTAGCCCTTATAATTATAGTAGAAGATATCGCCATCGACGGTGAGCGCCCCATCGAGCAGCGTGTTTTTCGTGCCAAGCTCGAACGCATCGACATATTCCGGGTCGAATGTCAGAGGATGTATCGGCTGCGTGATATCGCCGTTGCCCGCACTGGAAACAACCAGGCCGCCAAACAGAAGAATTGCGCCCGGTGGGTTTGCGCCACCCGCTTTGTAGCCACGGGCGTATGACCCGTAGATCATCGTCTGATCGGTGAAATCGAGCTTGGGCGTCCAGTTTGCGGTGAAGCGGCCGGTCCATTTTTCCCATTGCTGATCCACCACGCCGGTGCTGGCATAACCCCAGCCGTCGGTCAGCAATTCGCTGGGGATGTCCGTGAAGTGCTTCTGGTCATCCGTCCAACGCAACCCGGCGGTGAGCTTCAAATCAGGTAACACATCGTAATATGCTTCTCCGAAACCCGCGTATGAATTGAGGACATAGGGGTTCTGGCTCAGGAAGTAATTGTGCCCCGCGTCATTCAGGTTCGAGATCGGATTGGGATCGATGTAGTTGCACTGATTGAAGCTCGGCTCGCCTCCGAAAATCGTTACCCTATAGCCTCGTCCATAGGGGACTTCGAGACATTCGTGATTGTCCGATACCCCAGGAACGTACGGAATATTGCCAAGACCAAACGAGCTCAATGTGTAGATTGTCAGGGCATTTATGAAGACGTAGTAGTTTTCCTCCGTTTCGTAGTGAAGGAAATTGCCGCCAACGCTGAAGTTGAGTGGACCGGAGAAATTCGACGCCAGCCGGAATTCCTGACTGAGCTGCCATGCGTGCTCATCCGATAAATCGATGGCAACCAACCGGTCCGCGCAACCAACCTGGGGATCGCAGAATACTCCGTCGGCCACACACCCGAAATTGCCGTCGGGCGTGCACACCGAATTCAACGGCTGACCATAGCAAACGCTATTGGGGTTTTGGTTGCCCGTACAGCGGCCCAGCCCATTCGGATCGAGGGTAATAGCACCGCGGCCCCCCGTACCGGCGAGAAAAATTCCCGGCGACGTGTTGAACCGGTTGTAATCCTCGGTAGATGAGAGGAAATCATGGTTGAAGCCCGTCTGCGATGTGAAGGTAAGCGCAGGCGTAACGCTGTAATCCGCGTTCAGTTCGAGCGTGTCGTTTTTCGCCAGGTAATGCGGATTGACGGTCGATTCGATGTCCCGAAGATTGTGCGATTGCGTGGTTTCCGCGTAGGGATTGAGCGTGGGATTGATCTCGCCTGTCAACTTGGCCGCTTTCACATAAGGAAGCGAATAGCCATCAGGCACACCAAAAGCTTCCGGTGCGTAGAGCGATGAAGGTTTGCAGCCCTGGCTAAGATAAGTGGAAGGATCAAACGCACCGCCGTAGCCGGTATAGCTGCCGATCGGGGGTACGGATACGCCGTTTACCGCCGTAGGCTCTACATCGGTCGCGCAAAGCTGTTTGCTGGAACGCAAGCGATCGTCGTTTTCCTGGAAATGCTCCCACACAAGGTTGATTTGCAGACCCTCGGCCGGCTTTATGCCAATTGAAAGCCTGCTGGACCACAAATCGCGCCCATCTATGGGCGAATTGGTGATCGTGTTGAAGGAATAGCCATCACGCTTGGTCCATTCGCCAGACAAGCGAATGTCGAGCCGGTCATCCACCACGGGAATATTGACCATTCCCTCATAGCGGCGGTTATGGAAATTGCCCCAATCCGCCGAAAGCGTCGCCTCAAATTGATCGGTCGGTTTGGCCGAAATCACATTCACGACGCCCGCCGTCGCATTGCGGCCATAAAGCGTGCCTTGTGGACCGCGCAGCACTTCGACCTGGCTGACGTCGTAGAATTCCTGCTCGAAGAAATGGTTGCGGATAAAAGGAATATCGTTCAGCGCCACGGCGACGGCAGGATCGGTGGCAACTGAAATTGCCTGTGTGCCGATGCCGCGGATTTGGATGCTGTAGCCCGAGAAGTTTGTTTTGGTGAAAGTCAGATTCGGCACCTCCTTCACCAGATCGGGTCCGCCCGCAATCTGCCGGCTCGTCAACTGCTCCTGGCTCAGCGCCGTGATCGCAATCGGAACGGTTTGAATGTCGCCTTTGATTTTGGACGACGTGACCACCACTGTTTCCACGCTCGATGCGGCCCGCACCGGCGTGGCGGAGGCGAGTTCCACGCGCGCCTCCGCGCGCGGAGCGTCGGCCGTCTGCGCCTTCACGATGGCGACGGCGCCATAGGGCGTGCGCCGGGGGCTAAGGCCCGTGCCCTGCAAGATGCGCGTGAGCGCGGCGGAGGCCGTGAAATCGCCATGCGCGCCGGGGGTGCGCGCGCCGCGCACGACATCGTCCGACACGATCAGATTCAATCCGCTTTGGGCCGCGAAGCTGTTGAGCGCGGATTTTAGATCGCCCGCCGGAATATCGAAATCGCGCGCATGCGCGGCGCCCGCCAGCATCAAACTTGCCGCGCCGCCCGCCAGAAGCGATTTGAGCATTTTCAGGTTTCGCATTGTCCCCCCGTCCTCTTTCAATTGCGCGCCTCTAGCGCGAGATCACGATGTTCTTGCCGCTGCCATTCACGTGAAGCCCGAAGACCGTGCGCGCCGCATCGATGAAGGCTTCTTCGTCGGTCGTGGCGAAGGTGCCGTCTATGGCGAGGCTGGCCGCGGCCGGATCGGCGATGACGATCTTGCGCGTGTTGTAGCGGTTGAATTCGGATGCGGCGTCGGCCAGCGTGGTGCGGTCGAACACCACCACGCCATGGCGCCAGCCGAGTTCGCGGCCGAGATCGGTTTGGCCGCGCTTGGCGATGGACATGGAATCGCTGGTGGCGGTGGCCACATCGCCCGCATGCAGCGTGGCGGCATAGGCCGCGGTTTGCACGCCCGGCGCATCGAAGCGCACGCTGCCCTGCACGACGGCGACTTCGGTTTCGCTGGCTGCGCGGCGGATGACGAAGCGCGTGCCCAGATCCGTCACGCGCCGGTTGCCGATCATCACCACGAAGGGATGGGCGGCATCGTGATGCACCTGGAAAAAGGCTTCGCCCTTGTCCAGCCAGATGGTGCGCTCATCGCTCGTCATGCGCGCGCGGATGCGCGTGGCCGTGTTGAGCTCGATTTTGGTGCCGTCGGCGAAACTGACCACCTGATGGCCGCCGATTTTGGTTTCGTAGACGCGCTCTTGCGGGCGCAGATAGAATTGCGCGGCAAAGGCGCCGGCGCCCAGCGCGATCACCAGCGATGCGGCGATGGCAGTGATCAGCGGGGAAAATTTCAGGCGCGCACGCGCCTCGCCCGCGGGCCCGCGCAAGGCGGTGAGCCGGCCGGTGCGATCGAACGCGGCGTTCAGCCGCCAATAGGCGACGCGATGGGCCATGGATTGTTCGAGCCAGCACTCGAGCGCGCGCTGATCCGCATCGCTCCAGGTCCAGAAGCGGCGGCGCTGCACCCACTCGGCGGCGGCCTCGTCGATTGCGTTCATGGGAGGCACATCTTCCATTTCGGGCGCGCCGTTCATGGCTTGCCATCCGTTTCGCCATAGAGCATGTGCGCGAGCGCATGGATGCCGCGCGCCAGATGCCGCGAGACCACGCTTTCATTGATGCCCATGCGGGCTGCGATTTCCGCGCCCGACAGCCCCTCGATGCGGCCGAGCACAATGGCCTGGCGGCAGCGCGGCGGCAGGCGGTCCAGCGCTGCTTGCAGGCGGCGCAATTCGTCGCGCGCAATCGCGCTGCGTTCGGGGCCCGGCGCATCGATGGCGATGTTCAGCGCATCGATATCGGCGGCGGCATCGATGGGCACGACCTGTTCGCGGCGAATGCGGTCGATCAGAAGATTGCGCGCGGTGCGGAACACAAAGGCCTTCGCGGAATCGGGAAGCTGGGTTTGCGCGGCCTCGCAGACGCGCTGATAGACTTCCTGGCGCAGATCGGCGATGTCGCTTTTGTTGTGCCAATTGTGTTTCAGGAACTGCATCAGCGCCGCCTCCAGCGGCAGCACCTCGCGCACGAACCAATCCTCCAGCCGGGACGCACTCATCCCTGCCCGTCCATCGCGCGATGTGTCCGGTTGTTCAGCCATCCCCCGCCAGCACCCGTCCTTTTCGAGGGCTCTCACGCCTATGCTGACGAAGAGCATGGCGCGGAATTGCCGTGGGGGTGCGGAAAATTTATGCGGCGGTGCGGCGGGGTTGCTGCGGCGCGGAAAGAAAAGGGCGGCGGAGAGGGCCCCGCCGCCTAGGTGCGTTTGCGAATTGGGCTTTGACTCAGTCGCCTATGCCGACGGCGATACTGAGGAAGGGGCCGTAGAAGGCGCGATCTTCCTTTTTCGCGGTGTCGATGCCGCCATCGAGCACATTGAAGAAATAATCGGCGCGATAGCCCATGGTGACCTTCGCCGCCGCGTAACGCCAGGACACGCCGGCGAAGGCGCCGAGGTTGGGGATGGTGACGCGCTTGCTGCGGGAGACGGAGGCGTGTGTGTACTGTGTGGGAGACGGATAGATGTGATAGAAAAAGCGTTGCTTTGTCGTCTGATGGTGCTCCGACATCTTCTGACGACCGAACAACAAGGCACCATTCACACCCCAGTCGAGCGAAAGCCCACCGTCGCCCGGATTGCCGGCAATCATAGCCGAGCCATCCCATGACAGCATCGGACCCAACCCCTCGAATCTCCGTTCCGCAGCAAAGGACGCGTAAAATCTATAATAGGTGAAATCAACATTCGTGGGTTGAGACGCAATTTTCACCTGGTTGCTCGAACGGAATTGTGCAAAACGTACGCCCAAGCTGGCAGTCGAGCCTCCAAACCTGCCAAGCCCAAGGTCCTTGCCAGCCTCAAAGTCGACGATCGTGTGGCTTTCGCTGCTTCGAGTGTCGAAGTCCTGGAACGCCTTGTACAGATAGGCTGCCCCATAGTAATTGTAGGGGTTCGCCGTGATTTGATGGCGCGTTTCCCGCCGGCCAATTTTGCCATACCGGATGGACGCCGAGAGAAGCCAATCGCTACCTTCAGGCTGGTATGTGATCGACGCACCCTTGTTCCAGATATTTGGCCCGGGCTTCTCAAGACCCAAATGCGATTCCGCGCCCAGGGGCGGCAGTGGTGATGAAGGATCTGCTGGATTATATCTCGGCGATGAAAGGAATGCCGGGCTAAAGGGCTCCAAATCATTCTTCTGCATCGCGAACTGGCCATCCAGTTCCAGCCAGATGAGCGGATGCGTTGCATCTTCGGCTTTTGCCTCACCGGCAAATGACACATAAGTTGCCAACACCAAAGCCGATGCCCCCGTCAGCAGCTTCCAGCGGATAGTGGCACGGTTGTCGGTTTTCCGGATTAGTTCGCTCATTGGTGTTTTCCCCTCACCAGTTCTTCGTAACGCGCACACCAAACAGGCGCGGATCGGTCGTGAACACGTTGGTCGTCAACGCGGTGTCATCGGAATTCAGAAACGCGCCTGTGATAGCCGTCGTGTCGAACACATTCTTGAGATAACCCATCACTTGCCAACCATCGGCACTGGTCAAGATCAGCGCCAGATTGACGTTCGAATAACCGCGCAATTTGTCGTAATTGGGATCATTGAAGATGCGTGCCCAACTTTGCGATTGCCAGTAGAAATCGCCATGGAGCGTGGCCGCCCAATCTTCTGACACAGGGATCGTGTAATCAGCCGCAAGCGAGGTTGTGAAATGCGGCGCGTTCGGAAGCTCATTGCCGCCCAAACCCTTCGTGAACCCTTCGCCATTGTTCGGCGCTGTCGATGGATCGAAGCCCACCTGATGGAAGATGTTCTGGTCATAGAGATTGCCTGTAAAGCCGATCAACCCTCCAGGGGAATAGGCAGCGTCGCACGCGCCCGCCAAGCCCTTTCCGAAGGCGTCTGCGTTGCTGTATTTCTGAAGAACAGCCTTTACGACATAGTCGGGTAGAATACAGTTCGACGTGTCGGAAATGAATGGCCGGACGATCATCCAGCCCGGCGTACCTGCCGTACGGTCCATCAGATCGATAGCCGATTGCCCGTTATTGACACGCGTCTTTTCATAGCCGCCGGTGAAATTGAATTTGAGGCCCGGGATCGGCTCATAACTCGCTTCAAGTTCCGCGCCTTTGATCTTGGCATTGAAATTGAGATTGATCGAAGTCCGGTCCACAATCTGCGAAATCTGGTAACCTTTGTAATCATAGTAGAATATATCGCCGTTCAGTGTCAGTGCCCCATCCATCAGCGTGTTCTTGGTTCCGAGTTCATAAGCGTTGACGAACTCGGGATCGAAGGTGGGCGGATGGACCAGTGAGGATTGCGAACTTTCAAACGTCGCTTCCGGCATCGGCGGATTGGCGCCGCCGCCCTTGTAACCACGCGCGTAGGACGCATAGACCAAGGTCTGATCTGTAAAATCGAGCTTGGGCGTCCAGTTCGCGACGCCGCGCCCCGTCCATTCCTTCCATTCCTGATTGACGACACCCAACACCGGATAGCCGCCGCCCAGAAGATAAGTCCAACTCGGGATATCCCAAAAGGTCTTCTGGTCGTCGGTCCAGCGCAGACCGGCGGTCAATTTCACGTCTGGCGTAATCTGATAGTAGGTCTCGCCGAATCCGGCATAGGAATTCAGTTCATAGGGATTTTCGCTGCGGAAATAATTGTGGCCCCATCCGTCAAGTTTCGGTATTGGATTGGGATCGATGTATGTGCCAGGCTGCGATCCGTAAGTAACGATGTCGACGCAGCCGAATTGCGATGTTGTGCCGCCGGTAATGCCAAAAGCCGTTACGATCCACGGATTGGGCAATATGGGAAACGGCTTGAAGAAATGCGTGCCAGGGAAGGTAATGCAATTTCCATAATCACCGGGTCCGCTGCCATTGGTGACTTGAACGAGTGCCGAAAGGACATTGAAGAAAACAAAATAATCCTCATTCGTTTGGTAATGCATATAGTTCGCGCCGAGGCTGAAATTGAATGGGCCTTTGAAATTCGAAGCCAGACGCACTTCCTGGGAGAACTGCCAGGCGCGTTCCCGTGACAGGTCCTGGGCAACCATCGCGCTGGAACAACCGAGCTGGGGATCGCAATAAGTTCCATCGCTGTTCACAGGTGAACTTCCCTGATAGCCGAAGTCACTAGAGAAGATACCCGGTGCGGTATTGAAGCGGTTGAAATCCTCAGTAGACCAGAGGAAATCCTTGTTGTAGCCGGTCTGTGAAGTGAGCGTCAGCGTGGGCGTGATCTTGTAATCGGCATTGAGTTCCAAGGTGTCGTTTTTGGCGCGATAAGCCGGTTTGATCAGCGATTCGATAACGCGCAAATTGCGGGATTGCGTCTGGTTTGCATAAGGATCGACCAAATTCAATATGGCGCCGTTGGCGCCGCCGCCGCCAACATAGAAGAATTCTCCCACCCCGACGAACGGAATGGTCTGACCGTTCGGTGTTTCAAAGGCATCTTTCGAATAAAACGAGGCCGGCAAGCAGCCCTGGCTAAGCCAAGCCTGCGCGAATGCCGGCGCGCGAGGATTGGGGCCCAATGTGGATAAGTCTAGACCGTCCACATTCGTCGGACCGACATCCTTCTTGCAAAGCTGCTTGGCCGAGCGGACGCGGTCGTCGTTTTCCTGGAAATGTTCCCAGACGGCATAGATTTGCAAATTCTCGACCGGCTTCCAGCCAATGGTGACACGCGACGACCACAGATCGCGCCCATCTACATTGCGATGAAGAGGCGTGTCGTAGGTATAGCCATCCCGCTTCGTCCACTCACCCGCCACGCGCAGATCGAGGCGGTCATCGACCAGCGGGATATTGACCATGCCTTCGTAGCGGCGGTTGGAATAATTGCCCCAGTCGGCGGACAGCATGGCTTCAAATTGGTCGGTGGGTTTTGCGGAAATGACGTTCACCACGCCCGCGGTTGCGTTGCGTCCATAGAGCGTACCCTGCGGCCCGCGCACGACTTCGACCTGGTTTACGTCGTAGAATTCCTGCTCGAAAAAGTGATTGCGGATGAACGGAACGTCATTGAACGCAACTGCTACCGCCGGATCGGTGGTCACGGAAATAGCTTGCGTGCCGATGCCGCGTATCTGGATCGAATAGCCGGTGAAATTAGTCTTGGTGAAGGTGAGATTGGGAACTTCCTTCACAAGATCCGGACCGCCCGCAATTTGCCGGGATGTAAGCTGTTCCTGGCTGAGTGCGGTAATCGCAATCGGGACCGTCTGTATATCGCCTTTGATCTTCGACGAGGTCACCACGACCGTTTCCACCGCGGAGGCAGACGCGGAGGCGGAGGCCAGTTGCAACCCTTCGGCCGATGCGTCCGAGCGTTGATCGCGGCGCACGCTTTTCACCCGCACCACGCCGATTTCGCCGGATGCGGTGCGTTGCGAGGTCAGCCCCGTGCCCTTCAGGATGCGCGCGAGCGCGACATCGGCGGGAAGATTGCCGTGGACGCCTTGCGTATGCACGCCCTTCACCGTTTCGCCGGACACGATAAGGGCAACGCGCGCCTGCAGGGCGAAAGCGTTCAGCGCGGTTTTGAGATCGCCGCCCGGTACGTTGAATTCGCCGGCCAATGCCGCGTTCGACAAGGCGGCGATACCGGCGCCTGCGATGAGTGCGGCTTTGAGATGGTTTTTCATTGTCCCCCCTTCGTGCAGGTGTGTCCGCGGTTTCAGCGCGAGATCACGATTTCGTTTTTCCGATGTTCGACATGCAGGCCCAAAACGGTCTGCGCCAGACGCGCAAAGCCTTCGATTCCGTTCACCGGCAAGGTTCCCGCGATCACCAGACGCGCGATCGAGGGATCGCTTATGACGAGTTGTTCGCGGTTGTAGCGGTTGAGTTCGGCGGCCGCTTCGCCGAGTGCGGTTTCATCGAACACCAGCACGCCGCGCCGCCAGCTCAATTCGTCCGCCAGCGCGCGGATGGAGCGGCGCGTGACCACGATGGAATCGCGCGTGGCGGCGGCGACTTCGCCGCCGGTCAGGATGCGCCGCTGTGCGGCGCCCGAACCGAGGCGCACTTTGCCATCCAGCACCGCGACTTTCAGATCGCCGGAATCGCGGCGCACGGCGAATTCGGTGCCCAGATCGGTGATGCGGTGATCGCCCGCGATCACGACGAAGGGATGGGCGGCATCGTGCTTCACATGGAAAAAGGCTTCGCCTTTTTCGAGCCAGACGGTGCGGCTTGCCGTCGTCATGCGCGTGCGCACAACCGTGTTGGTGTTGAGTTCGATGCGGCTGCCATCGGCGAAGGACACGGTTTCGTGGCCGCCGAGCGCGGTCTGGAATGTGCGATCGATATTGTGGCGCGCCGCGCTGAAATATGTTCCGCCCAGCGCCGCCAGCAGGACGAAGGCCGCGGCGATGCCGGCGATGAGGGGCAGGCGCGCGCGCGGGGCGGCGGATTCCGGGGCGGGATTGCGCAGCGCGGTCAGCCTGTCGGTGCGGTCCCACGCGGCATCGAGGCGCCAGAAGGCGATTTCGTGCGCCGGCGATTCCTCCAGCCACGCATCGAGCGCGGCCTGATCTTCGCCCGACCAGCTTTCGCGGTCGCGCCGTTCCAGCCAGCGCGAAGCGGCGCGTTCGATATCGTCGGCGCGCGCGTTCACGGCGTCCTCCCGCCGGGTTCGCTGTAGAGCAGGGTGGCGAGCGCGCGCATGCCGGCGCTGAGATGTTCGGCCACCGTGTCTTCGGTGATGCCCATGCGGTTTGCGATCTCGCGGCGCGGCAGCCCTTCGATCCGCCGCAGGATGACGGCTTCGCGCGCGCGCGGCGGCAAATGCTCCAGCGCCGCTTGCAGCCGGCGCAGCTCGTCGCGCGCCACCACGATGCGGTCGGGGCCGGGCTCGTCGATGGCGATGCCGAGCGCATTCAGATCGGCCACCGCCTCGATCGGTACGATCTGCTCGCGCCGCACGCGATCGATGATGAGGTTGCGCGCGATGGTGAAGAGGAACGGTTTCGCCGGATGCGGGATTTCCTTTTTCGCCGCTTCATAGACGCGCAGATAGATTTCCTGGCGCAGATCGGCCAGATCGTTCTTGTTGCGCCAATTGTGTTGCAGAAACTGCATCAGCGCCGCCTCCAGCGGCAAAACTTCCGCGATGAACCAGGCGCGCAAATCCGCCCGGCTCACGGCTGTGCGCGAGCCCGCGTCCTCACGACTGGTATCCCTCAAATCGGCCACCCGCCCGCTTCCTGCCTCTCAGCTGTTGAAGCTCAGGACTATACTTATCCAAACGAAGCGGCGGCGCGTTGGTGGGGGTGGTGCACATTCGCGTTGCAGGCGCGAACGCGAAAGACAGGGGCGCGCGCGGAAATTTCGCGCGTGCCGCTGCGCCTGCGAAAGGGGGCGGCGCTATTCGAACCTCGGAAAATGAGAGGGGGGTGGTATCCCCGCCCCTTATCCCCGCGGCGCGCGCGCGCCGGGCGGCTAAGCTGTTGCGGGGGAACGGGTTATTCGTTTTCCGGAAATTTCGCACCCCCCTCCCCCCGCGGGGATAAGTGGGCGGCGGACGCACAAACATTTACCGCGGCGAAGCCATTTGGCGAAGCCGGGCCCGCGAGCTTCAGATGGGCTCGCGGGCGCGTGATTTCAAGCGCGGTTAGTCGCCCAGGCCGATGGAGATGGAGGCGTAGGGGCCGTTGAAGGTGAGGTCCGATTTTTTCGCCGCATCGATGCCGCGATCCAGCGCGCCGAACCAGATATCGCCCTTGTAGCCGATGCTGATCTTCGAATGCGGCAGTCTGGCGGAAAGGCCGATGAAGCCGCTGAGTTCGGGGACGGTGACGCGGCGCGAGCGCAAGGGATCATTATGCGGATGGACAAAGCGGGAATGCGTGCCGTACTTGTAGTGATAGCCGCTTGTCGTGTGATCGATCTTTGTTTTCTGACGGCCAAACAGCATCGCGGCACTGACGCCCCAATCCAGCATGAGTTGGCCGTGGTCCGGATTACCGGCGAGTTCGGCCGATGCATTCCACGACAGGGACGGGCCGACGCCCTTGAAGCTGCGTCTCTGGTGGCCCGTCAGGAAATACTGATCGAACGACGCAAAATGATAGAAGTAGTATGGCGTGGTCATGGCGAATGGGCGCGCCGAAATATGAGTGCTTCCGCTTGCGGTGAACTGCGCGAAGCGGACGCCGGCGCTGAGCGTGGACGAGCCGTTCTTTCCGAACAGGCCAAGACCGATATCCCTTCCGGCGCTGAAATCGGCGATGACGTGCTGCTCTTTGCTCCGGGACAATGAATCCGAGAACGCTGTCGCATATTTGAGCGAGACCAATGGACCCTGATAATGCGTATGCTTCTTGCTGTGGGAGCGGCCATAGCGGACTTCAGCTGACAGCAGCCAGTCCGAATTTTCGGGTTGGAACGTGAGCTTCGCATCGCCGCCGAACGCAAAGCGCGAGGGCGACTGCTTCCATCCGAATGACTTGCTCCCATAGACATTATCGTCAGGCGGCTGGGTGGGGAACATGAAATCCGCTGTGAAAGGCTTCGACGTGCCTTGCACCAACTCTGCTCCGCCGCTCAGCTCGAGCCAGATCAGCGGACGGCCGGCATCTTCCGCCTTTGCCGCTTCTGACGCCGAAACATAGGCCGCCAATGCCAGGGCCGATGCGCCGGTCAAGAGCTTCCAGCGGATGGTGGCGCGGTTGTCGTATTTTTGGATCAGTTCGCTCATTGCGTGATTCCCCCCGTGACGTGACTGGACCGGCGAAAGTCCTCAACGGACTTCCCTCTCCCCCTTCGGGGGAGAGGGTCAGGGTGAGGGGGCCTCTCAGCGGGCGCTGTGTTTGCGGATTCTGGCGAACGGGCAGACGCATGCACCGGCCGAACCGCCCCCTCACCCCGGCCCTCTCCCCCGAGGGGGGAGAGGGAGAAGGTCAGGTGATTTCTGTTTGCGTTCGTTCCCATGGCGCTCACCAGTTCTTCGTGACGCGCACGCCGAAGAGGCGCGGATCGGTCAGGAATACGTTGGTGGTCAAGCCGCTGTCATCGCTGTTCAGGAACGTGCCGGTGATGGCGGTCGTATCGAAGACGTTCTTCAGATAGCCCATCACCTGCCAGCCCGATGCACTTGTCAGGATGAGCGCGAGGTTGACGTTCGAATATCCCCGAATCTTGTCGTAAGGCCGATCATTGAAGACGCGCGAGAAGCTCTGCGATTGCCAGTAGAAATCGCTGTGCAGCGTGGCCGCCCAATCCTCCGAAACCGGCATGGTGTATTCGCCGCTCAGCGAGACGGTGAAATGCGGCGCATTGGGCAACTCATTGCCGCCTAAATTCTTGGCGAAACCTTCGCCATTGCTCGGCGCAGGCCCATAATCAATGCCATTGTTGCTGTTCTGGCCGACATAGGGATCGCCGGGCGTACCCGCAAGCGTATCGAACCCGTTATAGGTGATCGTGTTGCCGCCTCTTGTATATGTCTCCGGGTAGAAATGCTGGGGCCCATATTCGTTTCCGTTAAGATCGAAATCCCGGTAATAGGGAGTTCCACCGTTATAGTGATAGATGCCTTGCGTGACGGGATCGACACCGGGATGCCCGTAAACCCCGCAGGCGGAAACGGAGAAATTGCCCAGATTGTTTGGGTGATCCGATAACAGCAAGGCTTCGACCACGTATTCCGGGAAAATACAATTCGATGGCTGCGTGACGAACGGTTTCATCAGTATCCAGCCGGGATGACCCGCCGTGCGGTCCATCAGATCGACGGAGGACTGGCCATCCTTGATGCGCGAATCTTCGTAACCGCCCGCAAAATTGAATTTGAGACCGGGGATCGGCTCATAGGTCGCCTCCAGTTCGGCGCCCTTCACGGTGGCGTTGAAATTATCGTTGATCGCGGTGCGATCCACGATGCGCGAAATCTGATAGCCCGTATAATTGTAGTAAAAGACGTTACCGTTCAGCGTCAGCCCGCCATCCATCAGCGTATTCTTGGTGCCGAGTTCATAGGCATCGATGAATTCGGGTTTGAAGGTAAGCGGATGCACGGGAACGCCGCTGACGCCCGCGCCATAGGAAAAGAGCACAGCACCGGGCGGATTTGCGCCGCCAGCCTTATAGCCATGTGCCCAGGAGCCGTAGACCAGCGTCTGGTCCGTGAAATCGAGCTTGGGTGACCAGTTTGCGGCAAGTCTCCCGGTAAGCTGGTTCCATTGCTGGTCCACTTCGCCGGTTGGCATATAGCCATAGCCGGTAACGAGAAGTTCGCTGGGTATATCGATGAAGTGCTTGTGGTCGCTGGTCCAGCGGATGCCGCCCGTCAGTTTCAAATCGCTCAAGACGTCGTAATAGGCCTCTCCGAACCCGGCATAGGAATTCAGAACATAGGGATTCTGACTGAGAAAATAATTATGCCCCTGTCTATTCACATGTCCAAGATCGTTCGGGTCGATATAGTAGCACGCCTCCGTCGGCACGCCGGCTCCCTCGCTCGGATTGTGATACACATAACCATGCCCGGCGCCGACGGGATGATCGCCATTTACAAAGCATTCGTGATTGTCGGTAACATTCGGGACCCATGGCTCAAGGGTATGGCCGCCCCCCGTCGTGGTCGCAGCAAACAGGGTCAGCGAATTGGCAAAGACGAAATAGTCTTCGACCGTTTCATAATGCATGTAATTGCCGCCCACGCTGAAATTGAACGGGCCTTTGAAACTGGAGGCGAGTCGGAATTCCTGCGAGAGTTGCCAGGCGTGTTCGCGCGAGATGTCCTGCGCAACTAATCTTGTACTGCAACCGAGTTGGGGATCGCAGAAATAGCCTGTCTGCTGATTGCCGAGAGAATTCGGATTAGAACATTCGCTAACGCTGCCCTTGATGCTTCCATCGTCGCAGAGCCAATTGCCGTCCAGTGGAGAAATAACCGTGCCATTTCGGCCCGGCCCGGGACCAATATCGACAAAGACGTCAGGCGTCGTGTTGAAGCGGTTATAATCTTCCGTGGACCACAGATAGTCCGCATTGTAGCCCGTCTGTGAAGAGAATGTTAGCGAGGGGGTTACATTGTAATCGACATTGAATTCGAGCGTGTCGTTCTTGGCAATATATTTCGGATCGATCTGCGTTTCGATGACGCGCAAATTGTGCGATTGCACGGTACTGGCATAGGGATCGGCGAGCCGCATCGCGCCGCTGACCCAGCCCGCCACCACATAAGGCAGCGCGAAACCGTAAGGCACTCCAAAGGATTCCGGGGAATACATCGATGACGGCAGGCAGCCCTGGCTGAAGTAACCTGTGGTGAGTGTGAATGCCTGGAGTACGGGATCTCCGTGAGGCTCTGACACCGGCACGCCGAGAACACTCAGAAGACCCGGATGGTTCGCCGGGTTGTCCGTCTTGCACAATTGCTTCTGCGTGCGCATGCGGTCGTCGGATTCCTGGAAATGTTCCCAGACGAGATAGGCCTGCACGCTTTGCAGCGGATGCCAGCCCAGAGTGACGCGGCTCGACCACAGATCGCGGCCATCGACCGGATTGCCGGTGTTTGCATTGGTCGTATAGCCCTCGCGCTTGGTCCATTCGCCCGCGACACGCAGATCGAGCTGATCGGAGTCGATGGGGATATTGACCATGCCTTCATAACGACGATTGACGAAATTGCCCCAATCGGCCGAGAGCATCGCTTCGAACTGATCGGTCGGTTTGGCGGAGATCACATTGACAACGCCCGCCGTCGCGTTGCGTCCATAAAGCGTACCCTGCGGCCCACGCAGAATCTCGACCTGATTGACGTCGTAGAATTCCTGCTCGAAGAAGTGGTTGCGGATGAAGGGAATGTCGTTCAGCGCGACCGCCACGGCCGGATCGGTCGAAACCGAAATCGCCTGCGTGCCGATACCGCGAATGGAGATCGAATAGCCGGAGAAGTTCGTCTTCGTGAAGGTGAGATTCGGCACCTCTTTCACAAGGTCTGGCCCACCCGCAATCTGTCGCGACGTAAGCTGTTCCTGGCTCAGCGCCGTAATCGCAATCGGCACCGTCTGAATATCGCCTTTGATCTTCGAACTCGTCACCACCACCGTTTCCACGCCCGCCGCCGTATGCGCTTGGGTGACGGAGGCGACGCGCAGCGCGGTTGTGCGTTCGCTGTGCTGCTCGGCCCGCACGATGCCGACTGCGCCCGAGGGCGTCTGTTTCGTGGTGTAGCCGGTGCCGGCCAGGATGCGCGACAGCGCGGCTGCGGCCGTCAAATCGCCTTTGGCGCCGCGGGTGTGGGCGCCGCGCACGGCATCGTCTGCGATCAGCAATTGCACGCCGGTCTGCTGGGCGAATGCGTCGAGCGCGGTTTCGAGATTGCCGCCCGGAATGTTGAACTGGTCGGCGTGTGCCGCGCTTGCCAGCGCAAGCAAGCTGGCGCCGCCCGCGAGTGCCGCTTTGAATAATCCCGTCTTCGTCATCTTCCCCCCTTACGCTTCAGCGCGTGATGAGAACCGTGTTGCCCCGATGGGTGACATGCAGCCCCAGCACGATGCGCGCGAGGCTGGTGAAATCTTCGATATTGTCTTCGCGGAAGACGCCGTAGATCTTCGTAGTGGCGACCGAAGGATCGGCTGCGAGCTTGATGCGGTTGTAGCGGTTGAATTCGGCCACCGCTTCGGCCAGCGCCACATGGCGGAACACCAGCAACCCCTTGCGCCAGCCGAGCCGGTTATCCAGCGCTTCGGTGGATTTCTTCGTGACCATCATCGATGTGGGCGTTGCCACCGCCACATCGCCCGGCGTGAGCATCGCGCTTTGCACGCCTGCCGCACCGTCGGCCGGCGAAAAGCGCACGCGGCCCTGAACGACGGCCACTTCCAGCCGCGCGCCTTCGCGATGGACGGAGAATTTCGTGCCCAGATCGGTGATGCGCCGGTTTCCCGCCATCACGATGAAGGGATGGGCGGGATCGTGGCGCACCTGGAAGAAGGCTTCGCCGCGCTCGAGCCAGACGGTGCGGCTGGCCGTCGTCATGCGCGTGCGCACTTTGGTGTTGGTGTTGAGTTCGATCTTCGTGCCGTCGGCAAAGGCGATAGTCTCGTGGCCGCCGATATCGGTGGCATAGGTACGATCGCGCGGCTCAAGCACATACGCCGCGCCGCCCGCGCCAAGGGCTGCGATCACCGCAAAGGCGGCGGCGAATTTCATGAAGCTCGAAAGCGTGTTGCTGCGCGGGTGCGCTTCGGGCGTTGTGGGGCGCAACGCTGCCAGCCGGTCGGTGCGCGCAAAGCCCGCATTCAGCCGCCAGAATGCGATGCGGTGCGCGAGCGAGGCGGCGAGCCATTCCTCCAGCGCGGCCTGATCCTCCGCGCCCCAAGTCCAGAAACTTTTGCGTTGCAGCCAATCGGCGGCGTGCGCTTCGATGTCGCTTGTGCGGGTTTGCGCGCTCATGGCTTTCTCCGCGCAGGTTCGCCATAGAGAATGTCCACCAGCGCGCGAATGCCGTTTGCCAGATGGATGGAGACGGTGCTTTCGGTGATGCCCATGCGGCGCGCGATTTCATGGCCGGCGAGGCCTTCGATGCGGCCGAGCACGATCGCCTCGCGCGTGCGCGGGGGAAGGCGGTCCAGCGCGGCTTGCAACCGGCGCAATTCGTCGCGCGCGATGGCGCTGCGTTCGGGGCTTGGCGCATCGATGATGAGTTGCAGCGCATCGAGATCGGCAACCGCTTCGAAGGGCACGATATGTTCGCGGCGCACGCGATCCACCAGCAAATTGCGCGCGGTGCGGAAGAGGAAGGCCTTGGGCTGATCGGGGCGCTGCTTTTGGGCGGCCTCGCAGACGCGCTCATAGATATCCTGCCTGAGATCGGCGATGTCGCTTTGATTGCGCCAATTGTGTTGCAGGAATTGCATCAACTCCGCCTCCAGCGGCAGGATTTCGCGCACGAACCACGCCTCCAGCCCGGACGCGCTCACGCCCGCGCCCGAACGGGTTGGTTCGGCGTTGTCACGACCGCTGTCCGATCTCTCAGCCATTCCCCCGCGAAGCCGCCCTTCTTTCGGGGTTCATGTTAGAACCACGCCGGTGCTGACGATTGGGGCGGGCGAAAATTTGATAGGGGCGCGGTATTTTTTTACGCGGCAGCGCAGCATGGCGCGCGCAGGGCAACGCAGATGCGAAAAGGGCGCCCCGCAGGGCGCCCTCACCCGCTCAGGCGGGAGACATATATATGTGGCTAGTCGCCCAGCCCGATGGAGATGGAGGCGTAGGGGCCGTAGAAGGCGCGGTTTTCTTTCTTCGCCGCATCGATACCGCCATCGATGGCATTGAAGAAGATGTCGGCGCGATAGCCGAGGCTCATCTGGAAATTCTGCAATTTCCACGACAGGCCGACGGAGCCGCCGACATTGGGCACGGTCGCGTTGCGCGAACGGGTGCGGGTGGGCGTGTGGGGACCCTGGTAAGTGGTCATCAGACCCGGCGTTCTATGGGCGTGTAGCGTACCGTGCGAATGGTAACGGGCCGTCGATTGCTCGTGGAGCTTTACGCGTTGCCGGCCAAACAGCAGAGCGCCGTTCACGCCCCAATCGAGTGTCAGTTCGCCGTCTTGCGCATTGCCGGCGAACGGCACCGAGGAATTCCACGACAGCGACGGGCCTATGCCATGGAAGCTTCGAACGGCTTGCAGCTCGCCCGAGAAACTGTGGTAGGGCTGATAGACTTCCTGGATCGTTTTGTACTTCACAGTGAAATTGTGCTTGTAGATGCCCGTGACGAATTGCCAATCGGGGTTCTCGTCCAGGGCGACGCACGCCTTGGAAGTGAATTGCGCAAAGCGAACGCCGATATCCAAAGATGACGAGGCATTGCCTCCGAACAAGCCCAATCCGACATCCTTGCCGGCCTGGAAGTCGATAATGGTGTGGAATTCGCTCTGCTTGGCGTGCAGGTCGGCGAATCGCGCGGCTATGGGCGGTGTCGTAATGACGAACGTTTCCGCGCTGCCGGTATAGTGGCCCTGAAAATATTTCAGCCAAAGGTGCTTCGTATAATAGGAATATGGGACCGGATAAGATTGTTGGCGAACATGTTTGTTGGTGGAAGACCGGCCATAGCGGATGGAAGCCGAAAATTGCCAGTCCGAGTCTTTGGGTCGAAACAGGATCGACGCGGTTTCATCGAATCCGTAGGTGGGAGGCTTTTCGCCGTTTTGCGGCGGCGCGAATATCGATGGCGTCATCGCCGCGAAAGGCGGGGCGTAGGGTTCGAGATTGTCCTGCAAGCGGCTGAATTGCCCGCCCAATTCGATCCAGAGCTGCGGTTGGCCCGCATCGTCCGCCTGCGCCAGACCGGCGGACGAGACATAAGCCGTCAGGGCCAGTGCCGATGCGCCGGTGAGCAGCTTCCAGCGGATGGTGGCGCGGTTGTCGTGTTTTTGGATCAGTTCGCTCATTGCGTGATTCCCCCCGTGACGTGACTGGACCGGCGAAAGTCCTCAACGGACTTCCCTCTCCCCCTTTGGGGGAGAGGGTCAGGGTGAGGGGGCCTCTCAGCGGGCGCTGTGTTTGCGGATTTGTGGTGACGGGCAGCCGCATGCACCAGCCGGACCGCCCCCTCACCCCGGCCCTCTCCCCCGAGGGGGGAGAGGGAGAAGGTCAGTTTCTTCGCGTTCATCGTTCCCATGGCGCTCACCAATTCTTCGTGACGCGCACGCCGAACAGGCGCGGATCGGTCAGGAACACATTGGTGGTCAGGCCTGAATCGTCGCTGTTCAGGAAGTCGCCGGTGATGGCGGTGGTATCGAAGACGTTCTTGAGATAGCCCATCACCTGCCAGCCCGACGCGCTGGTCAGGATCAGCGCGAGATTGACGTTCGAGTATCCTCGCAGCTTGTCATAAGGGCGGTCGTTGAAGATTCTGGCCCAGCTTTGCGATTGCCAGTAGAAATCGCTGTGCGCAGTCGCCGCCCAGTCCTCGGAAACCGGGATCGTGTAATCGACCGAGAACGATGTAGTGAAATGCGGCGCATTGGGAAGCTCGTTGCCGCCGAGCTTCTTGGCCCAGCCTTCGCCGTTGTTCGGCGCCAAACCGAGGCCGCCATTGACGGTATTGGGATCGACATTCGGATCGTTGCTGATCGGATCGAAGCCGGGATAATTGCCGGGATCCACGGAATCGCCGTGAAGATGGTTCGGATTGTAGTCGGCCGTATATTGGGGATAGGCCTTGTAAGGGTATCCCGTGACCGGATCGAGGCCGTCCTGATAGGTTTCGGAACAGAGCTTGGCGAAAGCACTTGAACTTGTGCCCTGGGGCGGCGCCACATCCTGCAACGCGGCAACCATGTAAATGGGCAGAATGCAGTTCGATGCCTGGCTGACGAACGGCTTCACGACCATCCAGCCCGGATGATTCTTCACATCGGCGCGATCCATCAGATCGATGGAGCTTTGGCCGTTGTCGACGCGGGTATCTTCGTAACCGCCCGCGAAATTGAATTTCAGTCCGGGAACGGGCTCCCACATCGCTTCCAGTTCCCCGCCGCGCACGGTGGCATCGAAATTGTCGTTGATCGCGGTGCGGTCCACGATGCGCGAAATCTGGTAGCCTTTGTAATTGTAGAAGAAGACGTCGCCGTTCAGCGTCAGCCCGCCATCCAGCATCGTGTTCTTGGTGCCGAGTTCATAGGCATCGACGAATTCGGGCTTGAAGGTCAGCGGGTGAATGGGATTGGTAACGCCCTTGCCCGCCCACGACAGAAGCGTGGCGCCGGGCGGATTGGCGCCGCCGGCCTTGTAGCCGCGCGCATAGGAGGCATAGACCAGCGTCTGGTCGGTGAAGTCCAGCTTGGGCGTCCAATCGGCGGTGGCGCGGCCGGTCCATTCCCGCCACTCCTGATCGATAATGCCGTCGGTGATGTTTCCGTCCTTGTCGACGCCGAAAGCCGGATAGCCATAGCCCGGAACAAGAAGCTCGCTCGGAATGGAGACGAAATGCTTGCGGTCGTCGGTCCAGCGAATGCCGCCGGTCAGCTTCAGGTCGGGCGTGACATTGTAATACGCTTCTCCGAATCCGGCGTAGGAATTGAGCGTGTAGGGATTCTGACTGAGAAAATAATTGTGGCCTTGATTGTTCAGGCTTGAGAGCGGATTGGGATCGATATAGCCGCACGCGAGCTGACCCTCGACAGCGAGCTGGAAGACGCGCGGGTTACTCTGTTGGGGAAGAGATTTGCCGCCGACGATGCAATTCACATTGTCCGACACACCCGGGTTCCACGGCAATGTCTGATCGGGCGAGCCGGTTCCGCTGTGATTCCAGGTATACATTGCCAGGGTCAGAGAATTGATGAAGACGTAATAATTCTCTTCGGTTTCGTAATGCAGGTAATTGCCGCCGATACTGAAATTGAACGGCCCGCTGAAATGCGACGCCAGCCGGAATTCCTGGCTGAGCTGCCAGGAATTTTCGTCGTTCAGATCCTGCGCGACGAGACGATCGCTGCAACCCAATTGCGGATCGCAAAAGGCCCCGTAGGCGACACAGGTCGATCCCCTGTTCGGATATGCCGGCGAACAGAGATCGAAAACGTTCTTGCCGGCGCAAGAGCCGAATGACCCGCTGACATTCGTGCAAATGCCATTGTCGGGATTGGCGGGTCCGGTGGTGCCGAGCGCGTCGCCCGCGATGAAGGCGCCGGGCCGCGTGTTGAACCGGTTGTAGTCTTCGGTGGACCACAGGAAATCCTGATTGTAACCCGTTTCCGACGTGAGGGTGAGCGACGGGGTCAGGGCATAATCGGCATTCAATTCCAGCGTGTCGTTCTTGGCCTTGTAGCGGGGGTTGATCTGCGATTCGATCACGCGCAGATCGGTCGATTGCGATGTGCTGGCATAGGGATCGAAAAACGTTTCGGCCGAACCGGCCATGACCGGCGTGCCCTCGAAAGCGAGAGGCTCGTAATAAGGCAGCATGATTCCGTTCGGCACGCCGAAAGCGCCATAATCGCCGTTCGCGGGATCGCCCTTGTCGTAAAGCGAAACGGGGATGCAGCCCTGGCCCAGATAAAGCTGCGCCGAATACGCGACCGGGCTGGATGGCCGGGTGAGAAGCGGCACGCCGCCCACCTCGGTTTTCGTAGGATCGGTCTTGCAAAGCTGCTTGCTGGAACGCAGGCGGTCGTCATCTTCCTGAAAATGTTCCCAGACGATCCAGGCGCTCAATTTGCTTGTCGGCTTGAGACCCAATGTCACCCGCGTGGACCAGAGATCGCGGCCATCGATGGGGCTGCCGGTGAGCTGGTTGGTGGAATAGCCGTCGCGCTTGGTCCATTCGCCGGCGATGCGCAAATCGGCGCGGTCGTCCACGATGGGGATGTTCACCATGCCTTCGTAACGGCGGTTGGTGTAATTGCCCCAGTCTGCGGAAAGCATGGCTTCGAACTGGTCGGTGGGTTTGGCCGATATGACGTTGACCACGCCCGCCGTGGCGTTGCGGCCATAAAGCGTGCCTTGCGGCCCGCGCAGGACTTCGACCTGGTTGACGTCGAAAAATTCCTGTTCGAAGAAATGGTTGCGGATGAAGGGGATGTCGTTCAGCGCCACCGCCACGGCGGGATCGGTTGTCACCGAAATGGCTTGCGTGCCAATGCCGCGAATTTGGATCGAATAGCCCGAAAAGTTTGTCTTGGTGAAAGTAAGGTTCGGCACCTCCTTCACCAGATCGGGACCGCCGGCGATCTGGCGGCTGGTGAGCTGTTCCTGGCTGAGCGCGGTGATGGCGATGGGGACCGTCTGGATATCGCCTTTGATTTTCGAGGATGTGACGACCACCGTTTCCACGCTGGAAGCCGATGCGGCCGCGGCGACGCGGAAGGGTTCGCCTTGCACGACACGGGCAGCGGCCGGCGTCGATCTTGTTTCGCGCACGATGGCAACCGCGCCGCCGTCGCGTTGCTGGACGAAGCCGGTGCCGGCCAGGATGCGCGAGAGGGCGGCATCGGCGGTGAGATCGCCTTTGGCGCCGCGGGTGTGGGCTTCGTGGATGCCGTTTGCGGCGACCACAAGCTCCACGCCGGTTTGCGCCATATAGGCGCTGAGCGCGGTGGCGAGATCGCCGCCGGGAATATCGAACTGGTCGGCCCGGGCCGCACCTGCCAGCGCGGCGGCGCCGATGCCGCCGATGAGCGCCGATTTCAGGATCTGCAATCTTGTCATGGTCCCCCCGTTTCGAAAGCGGGATCGCGCGCGCTCAGCGCGAGATCACGATCTGGTTTCCTTCGTCCTTCACCGTCAGGCCCAAGGCCTTCTGCGTGACGCGCGTGAACAGATCGACGTCTTCGGTGCGGAAGGTGCCGAAGATCAGCAGCTTTCCCGCATCGGCATCGGCGATGACGATCTTCTTCGCGTTGTAGCGGTTGAATTCGGCGGCCACGTCGGCCAGCGTGCGGTATTTGAAAACCAGCACGCCCTTGCGCCAGCTGAGTTCCTCGCTCAGCGATTTGAGCGGTTTGGTGGCGATCGAGACGCGATTTCCCGTGGCGGTGGCCACCTCGCCCGGATGCATGAGCACGGGATGGGCGCCCCCGCTGAAACGCACCTTGCCTTCCAGAAGCGCGACTTGCAGCCCACTCAGATCGCGGCGCACATCGAATTTCGTGCCCATATCGGTGATGCGCCTGTTGCCGGCAATGACGGTGAGGGGATGGGCGGCATCGTGCCTGACCTGGAAATAGGCTTCGCCGCGTTCGAGCCAGATGGTGCGGCTGGCCGTGGTCATGCGCGCGCGCAAGACGGTGTTGGTGTTCAGCTCCACCTTCGTGCCATCGGCGAAGGCGATGGTTTCGTGGCCGCCGACGGGCGTGGAAAACGTGCGATCGTGCGTGGTGGCGACGAAATGGGTGGCGGCCGCGCCGATCACCGCGGCGAAGGCGGCCGCCGCGGCCCAGCTGAGCGGATGAAGCGCAAAGCGCGTGAGCATGCCGGCAACCTTCTGCGCCGTTTCGCGCGCAGGCTCGCGCGTGCGCAGCGCGACTAGGCGCTGGGCGCTGTTCCACACCGCCTTCTGCCGCCAATAGGCCAGGCGGTGCGCGCGCGAGGCCGCCAGCCAGGCATCGAGATCGGCCTGATCGGCCTCGCCCCAATTCCAGAATTGCTGGCGCTGCAGCCAATCGGCCGCTTTGAGATCGGTTTCGGTGGCGCCTTCGCCGCGCAAGCTTTCGGGCGCGCTCATTTGCGCCTCCCGATATCGGCGGACCCGCGCAGGAAAAGATCGGTCAGCGCGTGCATGCCCAGTTTCAGATGCTGCGAAACGGTGGTTTCGGCGATGCCCATGGCCTTTGCGATTTCGCGGCCCGAAAGCCCTTCGATGCGGCCGAGGATGACGGCCTGGCGATGGCGCGGCGGCAATTGATCGAGCGCATCCTGCAGCCGGCGCAGTTCATCCTTTGCGATGGCGCTGCGATCGGGCGACGGCGCATCGAATTCGGCATTCAGCGAATCCAGATCGGAGACCGCTTCGATGGGCACGACATGCTCGCGCCGCACCAGATCGATCAGAAGATTGCGCGCAATGGCGAACACGAAAGAGCGCGGCGATTTGGGAATTTCGCGCTCCGCCGATTTGCAGACGCGCACATATATCTCCTGGCGCAGATCTTCCAGATCGCTGCGCCCGCGCCAATTATGCCGGAGAAACTGCATCAACGACGCCTCCAGAGGCAAAACTTCGCGCATGAACCAGCCTTCCAGATCGGGCGCGCTCATGCCCGCGCCCGAAAAGCGCAAGTCAGCGTTTTCACGACCGGATTCCGGAATTTCGCCCATCCCCCGCCCGCTTCTTTCCGAGGGTTCGCATTCAAGCCTACGCTTATGGAGACGAAGGGGGCGCGCCAAACTGCGTATGGAGGCGGAATTTTTTCGCGCGCACGATGCAGCGCAGCATCGCGGATGCGAAAAGGGCGGTGGAACCCCACCGCCCTTGCAATGCCGGGTTACATGGGAAGGCCGCTACCCGCCGAAGCCGATGGAGAGGTTGAGGTAAGGCCCATAGAAGCCGCGATTGTATTTCTTCGCGGTGGCCTGGCCGCCATCCATCGCATTGAAGAATTCGTCGGCGCGATAGCCCAGGCTGATCTTGGCGCTCTGGTATTGCACCGATGCGCCGATATAGCCGCCGAGATTGGGGACGGTGACGTTCTTCGAACGCGTGAATCCACCTTCATGTGAACCAGAAGGAACCGGCGTGCAGGGGTAGGCACTGAAGAACGGCAGGCTGAAATGGCATTGCGATGTCGCGTGATGGCCATCCGCTTTTTGCCGCCCGAACAGCAGCCCGGCATTCAGACCGAGATCGACCGAGACTTCGCCCTTGTCCGGCGTGCCGAGCACCGGATTGGATGAATCCCACGCGATTTCCGGACCGATGCCATGGAAGCTGCGGCGCTCCTGCATGTCGACATTGAAGATATCGCCATTGGCCACGAAGAACGGATCGGCCGGATTGTAATCCGGATCGGAATTGAACAAGCCATTCGCGCGCGATTTGAATTCGGCGACGCGTATGCCTGCGCTGAGCGTAGATGTACCTTTGCCGTTGAAGACGCCGATACCGATATCCCTGCCGATTGTGAAATCGAGGATCGTGTGACGTTCGCTCTCCTTTTCATGTGCATCCACGAAGCGGCGGGCAAAGGGCTGCGTGCAGAAATGCACCGATGATGGTGGCAGCGAGGAGCACGGGAACTGGCTCGCGGTGGAGAAATAGCCGGGGAATATGCTGCGATATTGATCGAGGCTCTTGTGCATGGAGTTGTTGCGACCCGAGCGGCCATAGCGGATGGACGCCATCAATTTCCAATCGCTGCCGTCCGGCTGATATGTCAGCTTGCCATCCCAATCAAATCCCGATCCCGGTGTCTTCTGAAGCGCCTGCGGTGTCGGCAGTTCATCCGGCAGAAGCGCTGAGAAGGGCGGCGCATAAGCCTCCTTGTCCGCACGGATCATCGCATCGTACACGCCGCCGAGTTGCAGCCAGAGCTGCGGCTTCTTTGCGCCATCGTTGGAGAAAATATCCAGCGCGCCGTCTGCGCCGCCATCAAAATGCTTGGTGATGCGTACGCCATAGAGACGCGGATCGGTGAGGAAGATGTTGGTGGTGAGGCCGCTATCGTCCGAATTCAGGAAATCTCCGGTAATGGCGGTGGTGTTGAAGATGTTCTTCACATATCCCATCACCTGCCAGCCCGATGCATCGGTCAGGATCAGAGCCGTGTTCACGTTCGAATAGCCGCGAATCTTGTCGTAAGGCCGGTCGTTGAACACACGTGCGAAGCTCTGCGACTGCCAATAGAAATCGCCATGGAGTGTCGCCGCCCAATTCGCAGAAACAGGCATTGTATAATCGGCCGTGAGCGAGGCGGTGTAATGCGGCGCGTTCGGCAGTTCGTTGCCGCCGACATTTTTTGCGAAGCCCTCGCCATTGTTGGGAGGTAGACCGAGGCCGTTATTGACGCTTGAGAGTAACGCCGGATCCAGATTGGCATCGGCCGAATTGGGATCGTAGCCAGGATAGCCCGACGGAACACCATATGGCGCGTGCGCTCCGTTGCCGGTCTCGGCCACATAGTCAAGCCCGGTAACCGGATCGATATGGCCCACATAGGCATCGCCACATATATACCCGGCCGGCGAGCCTTGCGAGTTGTCGGTGCCGTGAACCTGCACCATCGCAGCGGCAACGTATTCCGGGATGATGCAGTTCGACGCTTCGCCTACCGAGGGTTTGGCGACGATCCAGCCGGGCACACCGGCCGTACGGTCCATCAGATCGATTGCGTATTGATTCTTCTTGATGTTGGTATCTTCATAACCGCCCGCGAATGAGAGCTTCAAACCGGGAAGCGGCTCATAGGTCATTTCGAGCTCGGCGCCTTTCACCGTTGCGTCGAAATTCAGATTGATCGAAGAACGATCGACGATCTGCGAAATCTGATAACCTTTGTAATCGTAGAAGAAGACATCGCCATTGAGGGTCAGTGCGCCATCCAGCAGCGTATTCTTTGTGCCCGCTTCATAGGCGTTGACGAATTCCGGCTTGAAGGAGAGCGGATGCACAGGGAAAGTTATATTGTTTCCCGAAAACACATCCGCATTGAGCAAGATCGCGCCCGGCGGATTTTCGCCGCCCGCCTTATAGCCGCGGGCGTATGACGCGTAAAACATGCTCTGATCGGTGAAGTCGAGTTTGGGCGACCAATTGGCGACGAAACGGCCGGTGTATTTGCGCCAGGCTTGATCGACAACGCCGCTGCGCGGATACCCATAGCCTGCAACCAGCAATTCGCTTGGAATCGAGATGAAGTGCTTTTCGTCGTCGGTCCAGCGCAGTCCCGCCGTCAGCTTCAGGTCGGGCGTAACGTTGTAATAGGTTTCGCCGAAAACGGCATAAGAATTCAGCACATAGGGATTTTGGCTAACGAAATAATTGTGGCCCTCATTATCCAATGCGGTAAGCGGATGCGGGTCGATATATTGTGGCGATTCGGTCGGGATAGAGTTAATGTCGCTCAAGGGGTGCGGAATATAACCGCGCTCGTTCTTGAGGCATTCGAGGCTGTTCTGGACAGTGGTTGTTACGCCTGGCTGCGTACAGACATTGTCCAGCGCTATCATTGTGAACGTGTTGGAGAATACGTAATAATTCTCCCAAGTCTCATAATGCAGGTAATTGCCGCCGGCGCTGAAGTTGAACGGGCCCTCGAAATTCGAGGCCAGACGAAATTCCTGACTGAGTTGCCATGCGCGCTCTGTCGAAAGATCCTGCACAACCAGCCGGTCCGAACAGCCCAGTTGCGGATCACAGAAGACGCCGTTCGAATCGATTGCTCCTTTGTCCGCGCCAGGAATGAAAATGCCGGGTGACGTCGTGAAGCGGTTGTAGTCTTCCGTAGACCAGAGGAAATCGTGATTGTAGCCTGTGTCCGAATATAGCGTCAGCGCAGGGGTGACGTTCCAGCTTGCATTGAATTCGAGCGTGTCGTTTTTGGCGCGATAGCGTGGATTGATTGCCGACTGTATATCGCGCAGATTGGTCGATTGCGTCGTCTGCGAATAAGGATCGATAGAGGTGTTGACGAGTCCGTCGAATGCCGCGCCTGTAACAAACGGAAGCGAAAATCCGTTCGGCACCTGAAAAGATTCCGGCGCGTATAGCGAAGCCGGAAGGCAACCCTGGCTGAACCTTGCCGTAGTCAAACCGAAAACGAGGCCCTGTGCGGGCGCTACCGGGACCACCGTCCCGTCAGCGGCAATCAGGCTACCCGCACTGGTGAGGCTTGTTGCACCCGGACCGTAATCGGTTTTGCAAAGCTGTTTGCCGGAGCGCAGGCGATCGTCGTTTTCCGCAAAATGTTCCCAGATGAAATCGGCGGTGACGCTCTCAACCGGATGCCAACGCAGCGTCATCCGGCTCGACCACAGATCGCGGCCGTCAATGGGCTTGTTTGTGACCGAGTTGAAACTGTATCCATCGCGCTTGGTCCATTCGCCGGCGATGCGCAAGGCAAGCTTGTCGCCCACTATCGGCAAATTGACCATGCCTTCGTAGCGGCGGTTGGTATAATTGCCCCAATCGGCGGAAAGCATGGCTTCGAACTGATCGGTCGGCTTGGCGGACACGACATTCACCACGCCTGCCGTGGCATTGCGTCCGTAGAGCGTGCCTTGCGGGCCGCGCAGCACTTGGACCTGACTTACGTCGAAGAATTCCTGTTCGAAGAAATGGTTGCGGATGAAGGGCGTATCGTTGAAAGCAACCGCCACGGCCGGATCGGTCGTCACCGAAATCGCCTGCGTGCCGATGCCGCGGATTTCGATGTTGTAGCCGGTGAAGTTTGTTTTGCTGAAGGTAAGGTTCGGGACTTCCTTCACCAGGTCCGGGCCGCCGGCGATCTGGCGGCTTGTGAGTTGTTCCTGGCTCAATGCTGTGATGGCGATGGGGACGGTTTGGATATCGCCCTTGATCTTCGAACTCGTCACCACCACGGTTTCCACGCTGGCCGCCGCGCGCACGGGCAAGGCGTCTGCAATCTGGTTTTCGCGGGCGGGCTGCGTTTTACGCTCCTCGCGCACAATCCCGATGGCGCCTGTGGGCGTGCGTTCCGTGCTGAAGCCTGTGCCTGCGAGAATCTTCGCCAGCGCCACTTCGGCGGGGAGTTCGCCGCGGGCGCCCTGGCTGTGTACGCCGCTCACCGAATCCGGCGGATACATCAGGGCGATGCCGGCCTGTTTCATATAGGCGTCGAGCGCGATTTTCAGATCGCCGCGCGGGATGTTGAAATCGTGCGCGCAGGCCGGCGAAACGATTGCCAGAGCTGTGCTGCCGATCAGCGCGGATTTGAGATGCCTGTTCATGTACTCCCCCCGATTGGTTCTGTTGGCCCGCGTTTCACGGGCTGGAAATTACCGTTTCGCCATTCTTTCGCTGCACTTTCAGGCCGAGCACGCGATGGGCGAGTGCCACGAAATCTTCCACGCCGCTGACCGGGAACGTGGCGCTGACGCGCGTGCGTGCTGCGGCTTCATCGGCCACGACAAGTTTTTCGCTGCTGTATCGATTGAACTCGGCAACCACCTGGGCGACGGGCATGTCGTCGAACACCAGCATGCCGTGCAGCCAGCTGAAGTCGCTCGCCAATGTTTTTGCACTGGCCTTTTGCACGGATGTGGAATTGGCGGTTGCGATCAGCACATCGCCTTTCGACAGGCGCAAACCGTCTTCCGGGTGCGGATCGCTGGCGCCGCTGACGCCGACGCGGCCGTCGATGACGGACAGCTCAAGCTTTGCTCGCTCCTTGCGCACCACGAATTTGGTGCCGATATCGGTCACGCGCTTGTTGCCGGCCCACACGGTGAAGGGGCGATTGGGATCGTGCCTGACTTCGAAATAGGCCTCGCCGCGGTCGAGCCAGACCTGACGCTGGGCGCCCGTGGCCAGGATGCGCAGGCGCGTGTTTGTGTTCAGCTCGATCTGCGTGCCGTCGGAGAGCGAGATCGTTTCGCGCTCGCCTTTGGCGGTGGCAAAGCTGCGCGGCTGGGGTTGCCATATATAAAGTGCGCCGGCCGCGCCGATGACCGCGATCAGGGCGGCGGCTGCGGCTATGCGGAATAGAAACGGGCGGGCGCCGGATCGGGCGCTCTCCTCTTTTTCTTCGCGAAACCCGCGCAGTGCTGCGAGCCTTCCGGTGCGCGACCATGCGGTTTCGAGGCGGTGATAGGCCACGCGATGGGCCCAGGATTCGTCCAGCCAGGCATCGAGGGCGGCCTGGTCGGTTTCGCTCCAGGTCCAGAATTCGCGGCGTTGCAGCCAATCGGCCGCGCGCGCGTTGACGTCTTTCGCGCTTTGCCCGCTCATGGCTTGTGTCCTTCGCCGAGCAGAAGATCGGCCAGAATGGAAATGCCGTTTGCGAGATGTTCGGAGACGGTGCCTTCGGCGATGCCCATGCGCCGCGCGATTTCGCGGCCCGTGAGGCCTTCGATCTTGCCGAGGATCACCGCTTCGCGGCAGCGCGGAGGAAGTTTTTCGAGGGCTGCTTGCACCGCGCGCAATTCATCGCGCGCGATCACCGCGCGTTCGGGGCCGGGCGCATCCATGGCAAGGCCGAGCGCTTCCAGATCGGCCACCGCTTCGATGGGAACGACCTGCTCGCGGCGCACGCGATCGATCAGAAGGTTGCGCGCGGTCATCAGCACGAAGGGCTTGGCCTGCGCCGGCAGTTCCTTTTGGGCGGCTTCGCAGACGCGCACATAGACTTCCTGGCGCAGATCCTCGATATCGCCGGCGCCTCGCCAATTGTGACGCAAGAAATGCATCAAGATCGCCTCCAGCGGCAGAACTTCGCGCACGAACCAGGCCACGATCTCGGGCGCAGCAACGCTCACGCCGGATGCTCCAGCGTTTTTCGACGTAATGTCCGGTTTTTCGGCCATCCCCCGCCCAGCGTCCTGCCTCTCGAGGGTTCCAACCAAGGTTACGCCGATTAGACGAAAGCCTCAGGAGAAGTTTAGGGTCGGGTGCGGATTTTTTGCGCTGCGGTATGAGGCTTCGTCACAGGTCCGTGGCGCGCCGGCAAAGCCGGAGAAGGGCGGCGCGGTCGCGGATATAGAGGCCGCTGGGGGTGAGTTCGACCCAGCTGGATTTGCGCCAGCTGGCGAGCTTGCGATTCACCGCTTCGCGCGTGGCCCCGATCAGATGGGCGATGTCGGACTGGTTGTAGATGATGCGGCCGTTGACGGCTTCTTCGAGCAGCAGCCGCGCAAGGCGCTTGCTGAGATTCATCGGCGCGGTGCGTTCGACAAGCGCATCGGTGTCGCGCAAGCGGCCGACCATCAGGCTGAGCAGCGCGAGCGCGGCGCCGGGCTGCTTGGTGAGAACCGAAAGCACGTCGTCGCGCCGGATCTTGAGAAGGTCCGTCTTGCGCGTGGCACGCGCATCGGCCGAACGCGAGCCGCCGTCGAGCACGCCCATTTCGCCCGTCACCGTGCCCGCGCCCAGACGCGCAATCCAGATCGCGCGCCCGTCGAGGCCGGCGAGGCTGACTTCAAGCTCGCCATTGATGATGGCGTAAGCCGAATCGGACGGATCACCGCGGCGGAACAGATAATCGTCGGCCTTCAGCGCGAGCATCAAACCGTTGCGCGCGAGTTCTTCGCGGCTGGCTTGCGACAGGACGCCGAACACCGCGTTGCGTCCGAGCATGTGGGTTATGTCTGCTGTGCGCGCGCCGTTTGCGCTGCGAGCGCCAGCGATGGCCTCCACCATCCGCTCATCCCCGCTTCGCGGCATCGCTCATGCGTGCCGCTCTGCCCGGCAAAGATTAACACCACATGGCCGAAGATGAAGACTTTCCGCATACGAACGAACAGACAGAAAATTGCCGGATGGCGCAGCCAAAGCACCGGATGTTGCCGGGCGAACCGGCTCCGGCGACCTAAGTTATTGATTGGCCACGGCTTCGGGCCAATTGCGGGGGGCCCGAAAAACACCGTGCAGAGGCGCTTTTGGTGTGATCGTTTTCATTGACCCCGCGGGGGTACGGCCCCATCTTTCCTGCAAGACACAAAGCAAGGGGACTCCCATGCGCAACTCTTCATTCAGCAAACGCAATCTTTGGATCGGTTCGTCCGTTCTGGCCCTGGCCGCGGGCGGGGTGATCTATTTCGCAACCGCATGGCCCCCGGGCGGCGGACAGGCTTCCGGCACGATCGTTCCGGCCGAGCGCTATCACGCCCAGCAGGTTTCGACCTCCGACGTGACCCTCGGCGACAAGAGCGTGGCCGAAGACATGCAGACCGATTCGTTCCAGCAAATGGCGAACGGCGATTCTGCACCGGTTGAAAACGCCGCTTCGCTTGCGGCGCGTTCGCAGGCGGCCCTCGAAACCGCAGCGCAGGAAGCGCGCAACAGCCAGGCCGCGCGTCATTCGCAGGCGTTCGGCGCAGCACTTCAGGCCGCGCACACCGCCGCCAGCCAGGCAGCCCATGCCGCCTCCCAGGCCGCACAGGCGCAGCAGGCTTATATAAGCGCGGCGCGCGCCGCCAATCAGGCCGCGCATGCGGTTCAGGCTTCGCGGGCGACGCAGGCTGCACGCCATGCAGCCGATGCGGCCGCGCGCAACGCCCAGGCGGCCAGAAACGCCGCCAATCAGGCCGCGATGATTTCGGCCGCCAAAGCCGATGCCGCCGCGCGCGCTGCCAATCAGGCCGCGCATGCGACACAGGCCGCCCTGATCCAGGCCGCGTCGGAAAACGCGCGCGCCTCGGTTCAGGCCGCGCTGGAAACCGCCTCGCAGGCGGCGCGCAATGCGGCGAATGCGGCGGCGCGTGCGTCACAGGCAGCGCATGCGGCTTCGGCTGCACGCGCCGCGCAGGCCTCGCGCGCTTCGCAGGCCTCGCGGGCTTCGCAAGCCTCGCGGGCTTCGCAAGCCTCGCGGGCGTCGCAGGCTTCACGCGCTTCGCAGGCTGCGCATGCTTCGCAGGCGTCTCGTGCATCGCAGGCCTCTCGCGCTTCGCAAGCCGCGCATGCTTCGCAGGCGTCTCGCGCATCGCAGGCCTCTCGCGCTTCGCAAGCCGCGCATGCTTCGCAGGCGTCTCGTGCATCGCAGGCCTCTCGCGCCTCGCAGGCCGCGCATGCTTCGCAAGCCTCTCGCGCTTCGCAGGCGTCTCGGGCCTCGCAGGCGGCGCATGCTTCGCAGGCCTCCAGGGCTTCGCAGGCGGCACGCGATGCGCAGGCTGCGCGCAACGATTCCGCCGCCAGAGCGGGGTCCGAGTAACTTCAAGGCTACACAACCAGGCCGAAAACAGCCGCCGTCCCTCCCGGCGGCTGTTTTTTTTGTTCCATCCTGTAAGCTGTTAGCGGGTGAGCGGCCGCAAAGGCCGAAACGGGGCGCGCTATGCGCAAAGCGCTTTACTGCCTGGGGATCGTTGCCGGTTTGGGCGTGGCTGCGCTGCCGGCGCGCGCCCAATCGGTGGGGCTGAGCGAAATCGACACCAAGGACGTCCAACTTCTTTATTACGATCCGATCCAGACCTATCTGACGCCCTATGTCGCGCGCGCCTACGAAAACTCCTTCGCGTTTCAGGAAAAGATGTTCGGCTGGACGCCGCTGGACCGGCCCACGCTGCAATTGCGCGATCTGTCCGATTTCGGCCAGGCGATCGTCAGCGAGTCGCCGCACAACACCATCACGGTGGATATCGCGCCCTTCCCGATCAATTTCGAAACCTTCACGCCGGGCGAACGCTTCTTCACGGTGATGAATCACGAGCTGGTGCACATCGCCACCACCAATGTGTGGAATGACGAGGACAAGGGCTGGCGCGATTTCTTTCACGGCAAGCCCGCGCCCATCACCGAACATCCCGAATCGATTCTCTACAATTACCTGGCCGCGCCGCGCCAGCTGGGGCCGCGCTGGTACCTGGAAGGCATCGCTGTGTTCCAGGAAACCTGGATGGGCGGCGGGCTTGGGCGCGCGCAAGGCGGTTACGACGAAATGGTGTTCCGCGCCATGGTGCGCGACCATGCCCATTTCTACGATCCGCTGGGGCTGGAAGCGGAAGGCAAGCATATCGATTTCCAGGTCGGCGCGGAGGATTACCTCTACGGCACGCGCTTCATGAGCTATCTGGCGCTGACCTATTCGCCCCAAAAGGTGATCGCATGGTTCAAGCGCGGCAAGGACAGCGACCGCTATTACGCAAACCAGTTCGAGCGGGTGTTCGGAAAACCGCTGGACGATGCATGGGCCGACTGGGTGCGCTTCGAGCACGAATTCCAGGAGGAGAATCTTGCGGCGCTGCGCAAATATCCGGCCACGAATGTCGAGCACCTGACGAAAACCGGGCTGGGCTCGGTTTCGCGCTCCTTCTACGATCCGAAAACCGACAGCCTGATCGGCGCCTTCCGCTATCCCGGCGTGTTCGCCCATGTGGGCGTGATTTCGCTGAAGGACGGATCGATCCGCAAGCTGACCGAAATCAAGGGGCCTTCGCTATACCGGGTGACCTCGCTCGCCTACGATGCCGCGCTGGGCAAAATCTATTACACCACCGACAACAACGATTACCGCGATCTGATGGAAATCGGCCTGGCGGGCGGCAAGCCGCGCATGCTGATCCAGGACGGGCGCGTGGGCGATATCGTGGTCGATCCGAAGGACCATTCGCTGTGGGGCATCCGCCACCTGAACGGGCTGGACGCGCTGGTGCGCCTGGAATATGGCGAGCGCCAATGGCACCTGATCAAGACCTTCGAATATGGGCGCATGCTGTTCGATCTCGATATTTCGCCGGACGGAACGCTGCTTTCGGCTTCGGTGGGCGAAATCAGCGGCGACCAGCGCATCGGCATCTACAAAATCGCCGATCTGATGAACGGCAAGGTGCACGAAATCCGCAAGATGGTGCTGGGCAATTCGGTGCCCGAAGACGGCGCCTTTTCGCCGGACGGGCGCTATCTTTACGCCACCGCCTATTACACCGGCGTTTCGAACGTGTACCGGCTCGATCTGGCAAGCGGCGATGTGGAAGCGGTAAGCAATGCGGTGACCGGATTCTTCCAGCCCATTCCGCTGAAGGACGGTTCGATGCTGGTCTATGAATATACCGGCCAGGGTTTCGTGCCGTCGCGCATCCAACCCAAGGTGACCGACGATCTGGGCACGATCCGCTTTCTGGGCGCGGAGGTTGCCGACAAACACCCCATCGTGAAGACCTGGGCGGTGGGAACGCCGGCAAAAATTCCCCTGGATTCGATGATCACCGCGCGGGGGGAATATATCCCGATCGATCAATTGCAGCTCGATTCCACCTATCCGATCGTGATGGGCTACAAGGCCCATGCGGCACTGGGCTGGTATTTCTCGTTCGAGGATCCGCTGGGCTACGACCAGCTTTGGGCGGATTTTTCCTATTCGCCGAAAACCGGGCTGAAGCACGGGCAGGATTATCACGCCGAAATCGGCTTCCACACGCTTTACTGGCACATCGTGTACAAACACAATGGCGCGGATTTCTACGATCTGTTCGGGCCCGTCGAGCGCAGCCGCAAGGGCGATGCGCTTCTGATGGGATACAAGGACGTTCTGATCTACGATCTGCCGCGGCGGCTGGATTTTTCCGCCGACCTCGATCTTTATTCCGGGCTCGATACGCTGCCGGGCGCGCAAAACGTGCAAAGCGCGGGGCGCCAGCTTGCATCGGCCTCGGTCGGGCTCGATTACACCGATTATCACAGATCGCTCGGTTCGGTGGATCACGAACAGGGCTTTCACGCCTATGGCATGGTGCTGGGCGATTTCGGCAAGAACGAATTCTTCCCCAAGGCCTATGCCGGCGTCGATTTCGGATTTGCGCTGCCGTGGGATCATACCTCGTTGTGGCTCTACAACGCGGCCGGCTTCGGCACCGGCGACCGGGCCAGCCCCTTGCGCGATTACTATTTCGGCGCCTTCGGGAACAATTTCGTCGACGACCGCGAGGAAAAACGCTACCGCCAATATGACCGCCTGCCGGGCTGGCGCATCGATGCCATCGGCGCGCGCAGCTTCGTCAAATCGCTTGCGGAGTTGAACCTGCCGCCGGTGCGCTTCGAGGATGTGGGCACGCCTGCCTTCTATCTGAGCTGGGCGCGCACGGCGATCTTTGCCGGCATGCTCGAGGCCAATCCCGGCGACGACGACAGCCAGACGGCCGGCACGGTGGGCGCGCAGGTCGATTTCAATTTCACCGTGGCCTTGCGCCTGCCGCTGACGCTGTCCTTCGGCTATGCCAAGGGGCTGGGCCATGGCACGGGCCGGCGCGACGAATTGATGGCCTCGCTGAAGATCCTCTATACGCCGGCGCTGATGCAATGAGCCCGCAATTCCTTCTGGAAGCGCCGATCGCGCTGGTGCCGGGGCTGCTGTTCTTCGCAGCCCTTCTTTATTTCGACAGCTACCGGCTGGTGAGCTTCCGCGAAGTGATCCTGACCTTGAGCGCGGGCGCAGGCTTGTGCGTGGTGAGCTATTTCACCAATGCCGGGCTGATTGGCGCGCTGCACATGGATTTCACGGAATACAGCCGCAATGTGGCGCCCTTCATCGAGGAGGGATTCAAGGCGGCGGCGATCGTCTATCTGTTCGCGCGCAACCGCATCGGCTTCATGATCGACGCCGCGATCATGGGCTTCGCGGTGGGCACGGGCTTCGCGCTGGTGGAAAACATCTACCTGCTTTCGGTGTTCCACGAAGCGACGCTGGGCCTTTGGATCGTGCGCGGCTTCGGCACCGCGATCATGCATGGCGGCACGACCGCGCTGTTCGCGCTTTTGACGCAAGCGGTGATCGAACGCAGGCTCCAGCCCGTTTTCGCCTGGGGCTTCGCGGCGTGGCTGGTGCCCGTGGCGCTGCATGCGGTGTTCAACCTTTTCGACGCTTCACCGCTGGGCACCACCGTCTTCATCATCATCGCGCTGCCGCCTGCATTCCTGTTGATGTTCCAGAAGAACGAACAATCCGTGCATAGCTGGCTGTGGACCGATTACGAATCGCACCTGCATCTTCTGGAAGAGATGGAGCGGGGCGCTTTCGGCGACACCCATGAAGCGCGCGTGATCCGCAACCTCGCCCAGAAGATCGCGCCCGACGACGTGGCCGATGTGTTCGTCTACATCCAGATCCATACCGAACTCGTGTTGCGCGCCGAAAAAATGTCGCTCGCGCGCGAGGAGGGCGAAGCGTTTTCGGTGTCGCCGGAAGACCAACACCGCTTCCACCGTTTGCACGAACTGGAACGCAAGATCGGCCGCACCATGCTGATGACCATCCGCGCCCATCTGCATTTCAGCCGCCGCGAATTGTGGGAGCTGAACGAACTGGGCGGCGAATTGTGGCGGCTGCGCTGAGCGGGGGCGCCCCTATTGGGGCGCAGGGCCCTGGCTGACGCGCACGAAACCGTCCGCACGAATCCATTTGCGCATGGCGGCCTGCACATCGGCTGCCGTGATGGCGAGATAATGCCGGGCCGCGCGGGTGGGCTCGTCCCAGGGCAGGCCCAGATCGCGGCGCTGAATGAAGCCGTTGGCGATGGCGTTGAAGCTGGATTCGGCGAGCGGAATGCGGCGCAGAAGCAGCGCCTTGGCCTGGCCCAGCTCGCCGGCGGAGGGCGGGGCATCGCGCATGGATTTGACGTCGTTGATCGCAATCGTTTCGGCACCGGCGACGTTTTTGGGATCGCAGGCATAATCGATCAGATAGATGCTGCGCGTGGGCCCCGAAATGATGCTGCTGTCGACGGAATAGACGAGCCCGGCATTCTTGCGCAAATCGATACTGAGGCGTGTGGAATAGAACCCGCCGCCCAGCACGGCATTGCCGAGATCGAGTGCGTAATAATCGGGATCGGTGCGGGTGAGGCCCATGGTCTGGGCGAGCAGCACCTTGTCCTGGACGCGCGAACTGTCGGGCACCGCGACGACGGCGCGCGCATTGGGCGGGGCGGGCGGAAGATCGGTTTCCGGCTTGGGGCCGGTGCTTTTCCAGGCGCCGAAATAGCGCATCACGGCCGCTTTCGCCGCATCCGGCGAGACCTTTCCCATCACCACGATGGTGGTTTCGTCGGGGCGGAAGACGTTTGCGTAATAGGCCTTGAGCTTGTCCATGGTGAGGGCGGAAACGGTTTCGGGCGTCGCATCCTTCAGGCTGGGATCGGAGGGCGGAAACAGCGATTGGCGCAAGGCGCGCTGGAAGAGATAGCCCGGCGATTTGTTGCGCGTGGCCACGATTTGGGCCAGCTGGCCTTTGAGCATGTCCAGCACCGGCGCGGGCAGCGCGGGATGCAACTCATTGTCGGCGAGCAATTGCATGCCGCGGTCGAATTTCTGCCGCGGCACCAGAAGCGTGAAATCGGTGCCCGCCGATTCGCGCGCGCCGATGGCATCCAGCGCCTGCTGGAAATCGAGCCGGTTCATGGATTCGGTGCCGAAATCGAACATGCGTTCCAGCACATCGTCGACGCCCTGTTGATCGGCGGGCGCTTCGGTCTGTTCACGGTTCTTGATGTGGCCATAGACGTTGATCGTGTCGCTGACGTCTTCGGGCTGCACGATCAGCGTGATGCCGTTGGGCAGCGTGGTAATCACGGGATCGAGCGCGGATTGGGGCACGCTGAGCTTGGAAAGCGCGGTCTCGGCCCAATCGGGCAGACGGGAGGCTTTGGTTTTGGGCAGATCGATCTGTTCCTGGCCGCCAAAGCCGCTGCCGGCCACCGGCTTGCCGGAGGCGCGCGGCGTGGTAACGGCATAGATCGCGTGATCGAGATCGAGATATTTGCGCGCGGCGCGGTTCACATCGGCGACCGTCACGTTTTGGATGCGTTCGAGATCGGCCTCGGGCGAGGGCAAGCCGTAAACCGCAAGCGCCTCGGACCACAGCGTGGCCAGACCCTCGATCGAATCCTTTTGCGCGCCGGCCTGCGTCTTCTCCTGAAGCTTGGCCGCGTCCACAAGCGCCGGCGGCACGCCGCGATCGTGGATATCGCGCAGGATCCGCACCATCTCGGCCTTGACGCCGCTTGCGTCGGCGGAGGCCGGATAGGCCGCGATCGCGTAAGCCATGCTCGCCTTCGGCATGGCGCTGAGCTGGAAGCCGGTTCCTATGGCCTTTCCTTCCGGCACCATCGCATAAAGCGCGCCGCGCTGGCTGGACAGCACATCGGCCAGGACTTCGGCGGCCGCGAAATCGGGACTTTTCGGGCCGGGCATGCGCAGGGCGATCAACGTTGCCGCCGTCGATTGATCGGTGGGGATCGACAGTGTTTTCGAAGGCACCGGCTTCGGATTGTATTGCGGGCGCTGCGGCAGCTTTTTCGGCGGGATATCGCCATAAAGTTCGCGCACCTTGGCGAGCGTTTTTTCGGGATCGACATCGCCCGCGATGACCAGCAGCGCATTGTTGGGCGCATACCATGTGTCGTAGAATTTCTTGAGCATCTTCGCCGTGGTCTTGTCGAAGCTCGCTTGCGTGCCCAGCGCGTCATGGGCGTAAGGGGTGCCCGCGAACATCGCCGCGCGCAATTGCTTGTAGAGCACGTAATCGGGATCGGAGAGATCGCGGGCGACTTCCTGCTCGATGGCGCCGCGTTCCTTGTTCCAGTCTTCCTCGCTGTCGTTTACGCCGCGCATGCGGATGGCGCCGATGCGCAGCGCCACGTCGATATCGTCGGCGGGAACGGTGAAGTAATATTGGGTCACGCCTTCCTGCGTATCGGCGTTGAAGCGCCCGCCCATCATGCCGCCGATATCGGCAAGCTGGGCCGCGCTGAGCCCGGGGCTGCCGCGGAACATCATGTGCTCCTGCGCATGCGCCATGCCGGGAAAGCCTTCCGGCGCCTCGTCGGAGCCGGCGAGATAATTGATCGCGGTGGAGACCACCGGCGCCAATCTGTTGCGCACGATGACGACGCGAAGACCGTTGTTCAGCGTCGCGCGCAGCACCTGCGAACCGTCCGAATGCGAGGGCGCGGCGGCACCGAGCGTCAACGCCGCGAGCGCGAGCCATGCGGCGCGGACAAGGGATGAGCGGAAAGCGTTTGGCATGGGTCACTCTTTCTGTGCGGCGATGGCGTGCTTATAGCGTCAATGGGGCGGGCATTCATAGCCGAAATGCCGCCGGCGCCATCGCGCGGTTGGAAAACGGCCGAAGACGCTTTATCATTCCCTATATGAAGCGGTATCTGATTTGGGCGGGCGTGGGGCTCGCCATCATCGCCGGGCTGATCGTCATCCTGCCTTTTGTCATTCCGGTGGGCGCCTGGCGCGGCACGATCGAGCGGGCGGCACATGACGCAACCGGACGCACGCTCACCATTGCCGGGCCCATGCGGCTGACGATCTTTCCGCGCATCGGCCTGGAAGCCGAGGACGTGCATTTCTCCAACCCGGCCGGCAGCAAAGAGCCCGAAATGGCGCGGCTTGGCGCCTTGCATGTTTCGGTGGCGGTGCTGCCGCTGCTGGCCGGCAAAATCGAGGTGTCGGGCATTACGCTTGAAAAGCCGGTCATTCACCTTGAAGTGGACAAAGACGGCCGCAACAACTGGACGTTTGCCAAGGCAAAGACGGACGGCGGCAAAACCGGCGCAGGCACAGCCCCGGCCGGGCTTGTGCTATCGGGCGTGAACATCGCCGGCGGCGCGATCACATACGACAATGCCGAAACCGGCAGGTCGCTGGCCGTCGACAAGGTTTATCTGAACGCCGATGTGACGCGCCTCGATGCGCCGGCCGCGATCTCCGGTCATTTCACGCGCGCGGGCACGCGCATCGATTTCGACGGCCATGTGAGCACGCCCGCATCGCTTTCGGCAGGCGCGGCGACGAAGCTGGCGCTGTCGCTCAAGAGCGATCTTGCCGATGCCGCCTTCGACGGCAGCATCGGCACGGCCCATGCCGTGCAAGGCCATCTCGATGCCGATGCGCCTTCGGCTGCAAAGCTCGGCGCATGGCTGGGCGAGGATGTGCCGGCGGGGCTTGGCAAGGTTTCGCTGTCTGCGGCGCTTTCCTATCGCAACCGCGTTGCGACGCTGGACGATCTGAACGTCGCGCTCGGCGGCATGCATGTGACGGGCAGGCTTTCGGTGGCGACGGCGGGTGCGCGCCCGCGGGTGAGCGGCACGCTCAATGCCGATCGTTTCGACGTCAATGCGTTCATGCAAAGCGGGGCGGACAACGCAGCGCAAAAGCAAAGCGCGCCACAAGGCTGGAGCACGAAACCGATTGCGCTGGATGCGCTGACAAAAATCGATGCCGATCTGGTGCTGCACACCGGCGCGCTCGCCATCCGCAAGCTTGCCATGGGCAAGACGGCGCTCACGCTGAGGATTTCCGGCGGCGTGCTGAACGCCGATCTCGATCCCATGACGCTTTACGGCGGCAGCGGGCGGGCGGCGTTCGCGGTGGATGCGCATGGACCGGTGGCGCAGTTCAGGGGCAGAATCGCTTTCGATCATGTGGCGATGTCGCGCGTGCTGGGCGATGCCATCGGCGTCAGCAAGATCGAAGGCACCGGCAAGCTTGCCCTCGACCTTTCGAGCCAGGGCGGCAGCGCCGATGCCGTGATGCACGCGCTTTCCGGCAAGGGCGCGATTTCGGTTTCGAACGGACAGATCAAGGGCGTCAATCTCGGCCTCGTCGCCGCCACGGTGCAGAGCGCGCTGAGCGGCAAGGCCATTGGCGCGGACGCCAACACCGAATTCACGCAGTTGAGCGACAGCTTCGTCATCGCCAAAGGCGTGGCGACGACGGCCGATTTCAAACTGAGCGGGCCGGTGCTGGAAGCGACGGGCAAAGGCCGTGTCGATATCGGCAATCGCAAAATCGATTTCATGATCGTGCCGAAGGCCAATGTGGCGGTGGCGAAACTGGGCATTCCGTTCCGCATCAGCGGACCATGGGAGGACCCCCATTACCTGCCCGATATCGGCGGCCTCGCCACCGGCGTGGTTCAGGGCCTCGCGGGCGGGGCCACCGACGCAGGTTCGCTGATCGGCGGCATGCTCGGCGGCGGCAAATCCGGGGACAAGAACACCAAGAAGAAGCCATCGAACCCGCTGAGCGGCATTTTCGGCGGCCAGTGAGCGGTTCGCCGCCGGGCCGGCGGTGGGCCCCCGTATATAATGTGTCCAATCGCCCAGCCCGATGCCGATCGAAGCGCAGGGGCCATGGAGGCTATGGGGCAGCGGCCAGGGGCTTCAATTCGTCCGTCAGATAGCCGAAGCGGGCCATCTGCTTGTGGTGGCGGCGCACGATGCGTTCCACCTGGGCGGGCGTCAGCGTGCTTCGCCAATCGCCGGATTTGCCGGAGCGGAAGAAGACTTCGGCCTTTTTGGGCTTCTCGGCAAAGCCGCCTTCCTCTTCCTGCTTTTTCAACCTGTCGAAAGAAGAGCGCGCGATGGCGCGCTGCAATTCGGCTTCGGACGGCTTCAGCAGCAAATGGCGCGCCAGCGCGCGGAAGGTTTGCACGGGATTATCCAGCATGTCTTCGTAGCGCATGACATAGATCGCCTCATGCGGCTTGCGCGTCCAGCTTTCGACATGCTCGCTCCAGCCGCTATAGACCTCATAAACCGCGTTTTCGGCCATGGCGGTTTCGAGACCGACCGTGCCCATGAACTTGATCGCATCGTCGATGGTGCCGGCGATGTGGTTGGCGAGCGAGACGGCGACATCGAGCGGATTGCGCACGATATAGACCGCACCCGCCGTGACCTCGAAATTGATCAGCGGATGGCCCCGGTTCATCACCAGCGCATGATGGGTCTTGACCAGCGCGAGACCGTCGACCTTGCCCGCCAGCATTTCCTGCACCTTCGGCCGGGCGGCGGCGATTTCCTCGCGCGAGCATTCGGTGACCGGCTTGCCGAGCTGCTGTTCGTAGAGATGGCCCGAGATTTCCCAGAACGTCAGCTCGTTCATCCGATTGATGTTCTGCTCTTCACCATCCAGGCCTTCGAGGATGTTGAGAAGGTTATGCAGGAAATTGCGCGTCCAGGTATTGCCGGATTTCGGATAGGAGGCGAGCCAGAGGATGCCGTGGGCTTCCTCGCCGGGCGGGGGATCGCTGCGGGAGATGACGCCCGGTTTGTTTGAAGCGGTTGTCATGGGATTGACTATAGCATAATGGCGGCAAATCGGAGCCGCCCTTCGAACAATCACTCCGTCATCGCCTGCTTCATGCAGGCGATCCAATTTTCACCGGGTCAAAAATGGGTCACCCGGATCGCTCGCGAAAAAGCGAGCGACCGGGTGATGACGGTGTTGGTTATGACTACCCTCCGAACCCGATGCTCACATTCAAATACGGGCCATAGAACATGCGGTCGAATTTGTCGGTGGTTTCCTGACCGCCATCGACCGCATTGAAGAAGGCATCGGCCTTGTAGCCCGCGCTGATTTTCGCGTTCTCGTAATTGTAGGACAGACCGATATGCGCGCCGACATTGGGCACCGTGACATCGCGTGAACGCGTGATCGTGTAGTCATCCTTCGTGTGGAAGTAGCTGCTACCAAAGGTCGGAGGACATGACGTCGGGACATTTCCACCCTGGTTCGTATGGCAGTGGTGCATATGGCTGCGCAGAAGCGTAACGGTCTGCTTGCCAAACAAGAGAGCCGCGTTGGCGCCCCAATCGACATTGACCGAGCCGACCGTCATCACGTCGCCCCAGACGGCATTGCTGCCATCCCAGGTGAGTTGCGGTCCATAGCCGTGGAAGCCATGCTTTTCGTCTGTCTGCGCTTCATAGATATCGTGGAAAAGTCCATTTCCCAAAGCGTAATAGGGCATCATGTTGATGTTGAAGCCGTTGCGCGAGGAGAATTCGGCGAAGCGCACGCCGGCCGCCAGCGTGCCGCTGCCTTCGTGGCCGCGGATACCGATGCCGAATTTCTTGCCGATTGTGAAGTCGAGCATCGTGTGCTTCTCGCTGGATGAACCGATGACGTCCGAGAAGGACGCGTGCTGTGCCGCGTCGCAGGCGAATGCAAAACTCGGCAGGTGCTGCGTGATATAGGTGCAGGGAACGCCGCTGAAATTGGTCGGCACTTGCTTGGGCTGGCTCAGATGGGCCGTGTTGCCGCGCGAGGAGCGGCCATAGCGCACGCCCATCTTGAACTGCCAATCCGAATCCTGCGGCTGGAAATTGAGCGCGTAATCCCAATCGAAGCCGGCACGCGGCCATTTCTGGGCCTTTTGGGGCGTAAGCGCCAGGTCCTTGCCCGGCCAATAGACGGGATTGCCGTTGTTCATGTCCACAAAGTCGGATTCTTCCGGCAGATAGGGATCCTGTTTCGCGGCCATGTACGAGAAATTCCCGCCTACCGTCAGCCAGAACATCGGACTCTTTCCATCCCCGCCGGAGAAGAGATCGAAGGAATCGTCGCCGCCCGCATCCGTGAAATGCTTGGTGACGCGCACGCCGAAGAGGCGCGGATCGGTCAGGAATATGTTGGTGGTGAGGCCGGTGTCGTCGCTATAGAGGAAGTCGCCGGTGATGGCCGTCTTGTCGAAGACGTTCTTGACATAACCCATGATTTGCCAGCCGCTGGCATCGTTCAGGATCAGGGCCAAATTCACATTGGAATAGCCGCGAAGCTTGTCATAGGGCCTGTCGTTGAAGATTCGCGCGAAGCTCTGCGATTGCCAGTAGAAATCGGAATGCAGCGTCGCCGCCCAGTTCTCCGACACCGGCATGGTGTATTCGGCCGAGAGCGAAACCGTGAAATGCGGCGCATTGGGAAGCTGGTTGCCGCCGACATCCTTGGCGAAGCCCTGTCCGCTGTTCGGTGCAGGACCATAGCCATTGTTTGTCGCATCGGGATGGAACGGATCGTAACCGTAATAGGTGATGGGCGTTCCAAAGATTCCCGCATTGCTTATCGTGACGGGATAGCCGTGTGGCGTGCCGCCTTCATCGATGTAATAGGGCTGCCCCGTAACGAGATTGTGCGAGGTGTTGTAGGACGAACTGCTGTGATAGGCGTAAGAGTCCGGGCCGTAGGACGGTTCGTAGAAACCGTCAACGACGGGATCTAAGCTGATGCCATCTTCGGGTGCATTAAGACCGGAACCGCCCTGCGCCGGGAAATAGGCATAGCCGCAAGCCTGCGGTCCGGGATTGCCCTGACTCACTGAATTGCCGTATTGCATAAGCAAAGCGGCGGCGACATAATCCGGGAAGACGCAGTTCGAGGATTGTCCGACCCAGGGCTTCATCACCACCCAGCCGGGATGACCCGCCGTGCGATCCATCAGATCGATGGCCGATTGGCCGTCTTTGACGCGGGTATCTTCATAGCCGCCATTGAAGCCGAATTTGAGACCCGGCAGCGGTGTCCATGTCGCCTGCACTTCCGCGCCCATGACGGTGGCGTCGAAGTTCAGATTGACGGAGGTGCGGTCCACGATCTGCGAAATCTGATAGCCCTTGTAGTCGTAATAAAAGACATCGCCATTGAAGACCAACCCGCCGTCCAGTGCCGTGTTCTTCGTGCCGAGTTCAAAGGCGTTGACGAATTCCGCGGCGAAATCCTTCGGATGCGTCGGCTGCGCATTGTTCGCGGTGCCGTATTCGACCAAGATTGGGCCGGGCGGATTCTGGCCGCCGGCCTTGTAACCGCGGCTGTAGGAGGCATAGACCATCGTCTGATCGGTGAAGTCGAGCTTTGGCGTCCAGGTCAACACGGCGCGGCCGGTCATCTCATGCCATTGCTTGCCGACAGTCGGCTCGCGCGCATCGCGCGGATAGCCATAATAGAGCGTCAGCGTCTGCGTCGGGATTTCGATGAAATATTTGGCATCATAGGTCCAGCGCAATCCGCCGGTGAATTTCAGCTCCGGGGTGAGGTTGTAATAGGCTTCGCCGAAACCGGCATAGGAATTGACGACGTAAGGATTCTTGCTGTCGAAATAATTGTGGCCGCGCCCATTGATCTGCGACAGCGGATTGGGATCGACGTAAGACTGGCGCTGGCCCGGCAGATAGCCGGGAATATCGGTCTCTGCATAGGCCCGGCCCCAGTTCAGGCAAGCTTCCTGATCGACACCCGGCTGGTAGGGATTACACCGGGGATTGTTGGTAAAAAGACCGACGCCGCCGCTGCCGATGGCCGTGAGCGCATTGGAGAGAACAAGGAAATCCTCAAGCGTTTCGTAATGCAGATAATTGCCGCCGACGCTGAAATTGAACGGACCCTGAAAATCGGAAGTCAGACGGAATTCCTGGCTGACCTGCCAGGCATGTTCGCGCGAGATATCCTGCACGACAAGGCGGCTTGAACAGCCGAGCTGCGGATCACATACATAAGGATATTGCCCGCCATCGCTCGCGGCAACGTCGAACGGATCGTTCATGGAATACAAGCCGTGGCACGCCCCGCCGACATAGTGGGCGCCGCCATAGGCCTCGCCTTGGTTGCAACCGCCAACAGTATTTACAAACACTCCCGGCGCGGTTTCGAAGCGGTTGAAATCCTCGGTCGAATAGAGGAAGTCGCGGTTGTAGCCGGTTTCCGAATTGAAGGTCAGCCAGGGCGCGACCTGCCATTCGGCGTTGAATTCCAGCGTGTCGTTCTTGGCGCGGTAGAGCGTCGGTCCCTGAGACTGAATATTGCGCAAATTGGTCGATTGATTGGCGCTGGCATAAGGATTGGCGCCGCTGAACAATCCGTAAAAGCCCAACCCCTGAACGAAGCCCAGCGAAAAGCCATTGACGACGCCGAAGGCGCCGTAATCGCCCATGCCCGGATTGCCCTGATCGTAGAGCGAGCCGGGCAAGCAACCCTGGCTGAAGCTGCCCCGATTGACGCTGAAGGTGAGATTGTTGTTGCCGTAAGTGACCGGAATATCGACCACCTGACCGTGCCCATTATCGTAATGCAGCGAATCCGGTCCCGGATCGGTGTGGCAAAGCTGTTTGCCGCTGCGGATGCGGTCGTCGGCTTCCTGGAAATGCTCCCAGATGAAATCGGCGTGGAATGTGTCGGCCGGCGCCCAGCGCAATGTGGTGCGGGTGGACCACAGATCGCGCCCGTCGATCGGTTTGTTCTGGAGCTGATTGAAGGCATAGCCGTCGCGATCGGTCCATTCGCCGGCCACGCGCAACATCAGCTTGTTGTCCACGATGGGCAAATTGACCATGCCTTCGTAGCGGCGGTTGTGATAATTGCCCCAATCGGCGGAAAGCATGGCTTCGAAGTGATCGTTCGGCTTGGCCGAAACGATGTTCACCACGCCGGCGGTGGCATTGCGCCCGTAAAGCGTGCCCTGCGGCCCGCGCAGCACTTCGACCTGGGAGACGTCGTAGAATTCCTGTTCGAAGAAATGATTGCGCAAGAAAGGCGTGTCGTTGAAGGCGACCGCCACGGCAGGATCGGTGGTCACCGAAATGGCTTGCGTGCCGATGCCGCGGATTTCCAGATTGTAGCCGGTGAAATTGGTTTTGGTGAAGGTGAGATTGGGCACCTCCTTCACCAGATCGGGCCCGCCGGCAACCTGGCGCGAAGTCAATTCTTCCTGGCTGAGCGCGGTGATCGCGATCGGCACCGTCTGGATATCGCCCTTGATCTTGGACGAGGTGACGATGACGGTTTCGACACCGGCCGCCGCATAGCGGCGCGGGCCGGTCTGGGCCAAATGAACGAGCGGTTCGCGCGCGGAATGTTTCTTCGGCTTCTCCGGCACGACCGCGATGGCGCCGGACCCATGGCGGTGCATGACCAGGCCCGTGCCCACCAGGATGCGCGAGAGCGCGGCATCGGCGGAATATTCGCCATGCACGCCCTTTGTGCGCGCGCCGCGCACCGCATCGTCGGCGACGATGATCTGCACATCGGCCTGCATCGCGAAAGTGTGCAGCGCCGCCTTCAGATCGCCCGCGGGCACCTTGTAATCGGTGGCGAAGGCTGGCCTTGCCAGGACGAACACGCTTGCGCCCGCCAGAAGCGTTGTGCGCGTCAATGATCCGGTCTTCATGGTCCCCCCAGTCTTGCGCTGCCGCTCATGGCAACGCGGATGGTCACGTTTGCGCCCCGCGCATCAGCGCGAGATGAGAATCTCGTCTCCGTCATTTTCGATGTGCAGTTTCAGCACCTCCTGCGCCACATCGACGAAGGCCGCCACGCCATTGGTGCGGAAGGTTCCATCGATCATCAGCTGGGCGACCGCCGGATCGGCAATGACGATCTTCTGGCGGTTGTAGCGGTTGAATTCGCTGGCGGCATCGGCCAGCGTCGCGTGATCGAACACCAGCACATGGTGGCGCCAGGCGATATCGTTGCTGAGCGCGCGGGGCGATTGGCGGGTGACGAACATGGTGCTGGGCGTGGCGGTTGCCACATCGCCGGGCGACAGAAGTGCGGGCCGCGCATGCGAATTGCTGTTCGCGCTGCCCAGCCGCACGCGGCCTTCCATCAACGCGACTTCGAGGCGGTTCGGCTCCTGGCGGACGAGGAATTTCGTTCCCAGATCGAGAACGCGGTGATTGCCCGCGATGACCGAGAAGGGATGGGCCGGATCGTGGCGGACCTGGAAATAGGCTTCGCCCTTTTCGAGCCAGATCGTGCGCTGGTTCGAGGTCATGCGCGCGCGCAGCACCGTATCGGTGTTCAGTTCGATGCGGGTGCCGTCTGCGAAGGAAACGGTTTCGTGGCCGCCCACGCCCGTGGCATAGACCCGGTCGTGCGGCGCCGAGGCCATCTTCATGCCCGCCCAGCCGAACACCGCAACCGCAGCGCATGCCGCAATGCCGACGAGCAGCGGCGCGAAGCGGCGCGATTGCACGGGCGCATCGCCGGCGGGATTGAGGGCGGCCAGCCGCTCGGTGCGCGCGAGCGTGGCTTCCAGCCGCCACCACGCCACGCGATGGGCCATTGCCGCGGCCAGCCAGGCATCGAGCTCGGCCTGGTCGGCCTCGCTCCAGTCCCAATAGCGCCGCCGTTCGAGGAACGCGGCCGCGCGCTCTTCGATCTGCATCGCGCTCGATGGGGCGTGCGCGCTCATGGCTTGCTCCGATCTTCGCCGGTTTCGCCATAGAGCATGTTGGCGAGCGCGCGGATGCCATTGGTGAGATGCACCGAAACCATGCCTTTGGTGATGCTCATGCGGCTGGCGATTTCGCGGCCCGACAGGCCCTGAACGTGACCGAGGATCACCGCTTCGCGCATGCGCGGCGGCAAACGGTCGAGCGCGTGCTGCAGGCGGCGCAATTCATCGCGCGCGATGGCGATGCGCTCGGGACCCGGCGAATCGATGGCGATGCCCAGCGCATCGACATCGGCAATGGCTTCGATGGGAACAATCTGTTCGCGCCGCACCCGATCGATCAGAAGATTGCGCGCGGTGGTGAGAACGAAACGCTTGGTATGCGCGGAATCGGGAATCTGCCGCTCCGCCGCTTCGCACACGCGCACATAGACGTCTTGCCTGAGATCGGCAATGTCGCTGGCGTTGTGCCAATTCTGCTGCAAATACCGCGTCAACACCGCCTCCAGGGGCAGAACTTCGCGGACAAACCACTCCCCCATCGCACGCGCGCTCACGGCAATCCCCCGCGCGCAAGCCGCGACGCTCTCAGAGCTCGTGTCCCAGAATTCAGCCATCCTCCGCCAGCTTTCCCGCTACGAGGGGGCCTTGCTTTTCCCTGCCCTGCGATCAAAGACGATTGCGGCTGGGCAAAGTTTATGTCAGCGCGGCGGCAGAATGTGCGTTCGCAGGCGCGGAATAAGTGGACGCAGTGCAGCGAGAAGGGGCGCGCGCGCTATTCGAACCTCGGAAAACGGAAGGGGGCCCCCCGTTTGCCTGCCCCGCACCGCCTGCCCGGCGCGCGCAAGGCGGGATGCGGCTAAGCTATTGCCTGTAAACGGGTTATTCGTTTTCCGGTTTTTTCTGCACCCCCCCTCCCCCTGGCCGGGCGCGGGGGATGGAGAGCGCGAATGCGCGCCATCCGCACATACGAAGTGGTGCGCGGGGGCGCGGAGTTCAAGCCGGCAAAATCGTCATTGCCGGCCCGGTGCCGGCAACCCATGGGGAGCGTGGATGGCCGGCACGCGGCCGGCCATGACGATCTCAACGCTAATCGCCCAGCCCGATGGAGATGGAGGCGTAGGGGCCGTAGAAGGCGCGATCCTCCTTCTTCGCCGCATCGATGCCGCCATCGATGGCGTTGAAGAAGAAATCGGCGCGATAGCCGAGGCTCATCTGGAAGTTTTGGAGCTTCCACGAGACGGCGATCGAGCCGCCGATATTGGGGACGGTGACGTTGCGCGAGCGGGTGTGTGTGTAAGGTCCGTGCTGATAAACAGGATTCCGTACACCCGCCGGGAGCTGGTTATACTTCGCGACGGCCTTATGATAGCCGGCGGAAGTCTGATGCTGCGTTTGCGTTCTCTGGCGTCCAAACAGAAGCGCGCCATTGACGCCGAAATCAAAATTCAGTTCACCGTTCTGGGGATTTCCGGCGAAGGGAACAGACGATTTCCATGAAAGCGACGGGCCTATCCCGTGGAAGCTGCGTTCGGCGCGGAATGCACCGGCAAAAGTGTGATATGGCTGAAACACTTGCTGCCACGAGATATTGTATCCGTAATATTGCGTGCTGTAGGTGTGCGGAACAAAATGCCAATCCGGATTTTCATGCAGCGATGCCGCTGTTTTCGAACGAAATTGGGCGATGCGAATGCCGGCGTTCAATGATAACGAACCATTGCGGCCAAACAATCCCAAACCCAAATCCTTGCCGACCTGAAAATCGAGGATGGCATGGCTCTCCGTCTGCTTCGAGCGTACATCCGTATATCGCGCCGCAATCGGATAGACGGGCTTGTAGGAGAGATATTTGGGGCTCTTCACATATTTCGAATACGCAGGCGAATAGGTCTGATGACGAACATGTTTGTCGCTGCCCGTGCGGCCGTAGCGGATCGACGCCGAGAAAATCCAGCCTGAATCGTCCGGCTGAAACGATATCGAACCGCCTTTGTCGATACTGTAGAGCGGCGGACGTTCCGCGCCATCTGGCCGCGCGAAGATCGACGGCGTCAGCGCAAGGAAGGGCGGCGCATAGATTTCCTGGCTGTCCTGCAGGCGGCTGAATTGTCCGTCGACTTCGAGCCAGATAAGCGGCCGGTTCGCATCCTCGGCGCGCGCGGCCGCAGCGGACGAAACATAGGCCGTGAGCGCCAGGGCCGATGCGCCCGTCAGCAGCTTCCAGCGGATGGCGGCGCGGTTATCGTGTGTGGTGATGCGTTCGCTCATTGTGTGATTCCCCCCGTGACGTGACTGGACCGGTGAAAGTCCTCAAAGGACTTCCCTCTCCCCCTTTGGGGGAGAGGGTCAGGGTGAGGGGGCCTCTCAGCGGGCGCTGTGTTTGCGGATTTGTGCTGACGGCCGGCCGCATGCACCAGTCGAACCGCCCCCTCACCCCGGCCCTCTCCCCCGAAGGGGGAGAGGGAGAAGATTGGGTTTTGCATCATCGTTCCCATGGCGCTCACCAATTTTTCGTGACGCGCACGCCGAAGAGGCGCGGATCGGTCAGGAACACGTTGGTGGTCAAGCCGCTGTCGTCCGAGTTCAGGAAGTCGCCGGTGATGGCCGTCACATCGAAGATGTTCTTCACATAACCCATCACCTGCCAACCGCTGGCGCTTGTCAGGATCAGGGCGATATTCGTGGTGGAGTAACCGCGCAGCTTGTCGTAAGGCCGACTGTTGAAGATGCGCGCCCAGCTTTGCGACTGCCAGTAGAAATCGGAATGCAGCGTGGCCGCCCAATCTTCGGACAGCGGAATGGTGTATTCGCCACTGAGCGACACGGTGAAATGCGGCGCGTTCGGTAGTTCGTTGCCGCTCAAATCCTTGGCAAAACCCTCGCCATGATTGATGCCGGGCTGATCGGGATTAAATCCGGCGTATGGACTCGGATCGTGAACGCTCAGCCCGTTAATGTTGTAATCGGTTGGGTAGATGGGATTGGGTTTATACGGAGCCAAGGTAACCGGATCGAGGTCGTCGGTATATGCCGCGTTGCATGCTCCCGGCACGCTTGATGTGCCGTTCGCCTGTCCTTCCGGCGGATAGATCGTCAGTATCGCGGCAACCACAGAAATCGGAAGGATGCAGTTCGATGCCTGGGTCACGAACGGCTTGACGACCATCCAATCAGGATGATTTTTCACATCGGCACGATCCATGAGATCGATCGAGCTTTGACCGTTCTTCACGCGCGTGTCTTCGTAGCCGCCGGCAAAGTTGAATTTCAGGCCGGGGATCGGCTCGTACATGGCTTCCAGCTCGGCGCCTTTGACGGTGGCATCGAAATTGTCGTTGATCGCGGTACGGTCCACGATGCGCGAAATCTGATAGCCTTTGTAATTGTAGAAGAAGACGTTGCCGTTCACCGTGATCCCGCCATCGGCCAGCGTGTTCTTGGTGCCGAGTTCGTAGGCATCGATGAATTCGGGCTTGAATGTCAGCGGATGTATGGGTGAGGTGATGCCGACGTCGCGGCCGACACCAAATACCAGCAACTGCGCGCCCGGCGGATTTGCGCCGCCCGCCTTGTAGCCATGTGCATATGACGCATATAGCAATGTCTGGTCCGTGAAATCGAGTTTCGGCGTCCAATTGGCTGCCGCGCGGCCCGTCAACTGATTCCATTCCTGATCGACAATGCCCGTGATGGGATAGCCATAACCGGCAACGAGAAGTTCGCTCGGAATATCGATGAAATGCTTTTGATCGTCGGTCCAGCGAATGCCGCCAGTCAGCTTCAGATCGGGTGTGAGGTTGTAATAGGTTTCGCCGAACGCCGCGTATGAATTCAAAACATAGGGATTCTGGCTCAGGAAATAATTGTGTCCCTCGTTGTTGAGATGTGTGATCGGGTTGGGATCGATATACTGGCACCCGATTCCGCCCTCGGTCTGCAAATGATTGGGCGTACCGGGGTTGCGAACGGTGAGACCGCCGACTATGCAGTTCGAATTGTCGGAAACGCCCGGAACCCAGGGCAGCGTCTGATCCGGCGATCCGCCCTGACGTGACCATGTATAGGATGCCAAGCTCAGAGAGTTGATGAAAACGTAATAGTTCTCTTCCGTTTCATAATGCAGATAGTTTCCGCCGACACTGAAATTGAACGGTCCTCTGAAATTCGAGGCCAGCCGGAATTCCTGATTGAGCTGCCAGGATTTTTCATCGTTCAAATCCTGCGCAACCAGGCGCGTGCTGCACCCGAGTTGCGGATCGCAGAAGACACCAATCGCAGTACAAGCCGGCGCATAGTTGGGCGGCGGCGGAATCGATGGATCACAAGGCGCCGCAACGGGCAAACCCTGGCACTGGAACCCGCCGGATATGCAAAGACCGGCGCCGCTTGGATCGGGTGTTGTCGCTTGCGTGGGGTTCTGATCGACGGTGAAAGCGCCGGGCCGCGTATTGAAACGGTTATAATCTTCCGTGGACCACAGAAAATCGCTGTTGTAGCCGGTTTGCGACGTGAATGTCAGCGACGGCGTAACATTGTAATCGACGTTCAATTCCAGCGTATCGTTCTTGGCCTTGTAGATCGGATTGATTTGCGACTCGATCACGCGCAGATTGGTCGATTGGGAGGTACTTGCGTAGGGATCGAAACCGGCCAGCCCGCCTTGATTGGGCGACGACGTCACAGGAATGCCTTCGAATCCGAGCGGTTCGTAATAGGGCAGCGTGACGCCGTTCGGCACACCGAAGGCGCCATAATCGCCATTCGCGGGATCGCCCTTGTCGTAAAGCGATACCGCACGGCAGCCCTGGCTCAGATAGGGTTGGGGTGCATATGCCTGGGTGGCATCACCGGCGTAGCGCGTTATGTCCACGCCCCCGATTTCCGTCGGCGTGGGATCGGTCTTGCAAAGCTGCTTGCTCGTGCGCAACCGGTCATCGTCTTCCTGGAAATGTTCCCAGACGAGCCAGGCTTGCAGATGCGCCATCGGCTTGACGGCCAGCGTGACGCGCGTGGACCACAAATCGCGCCCGTCGATGGGGCTGCCGGTCAATGCATTGGTCGTGTAACCGTCCCGCTTGGTCCATTCGCCGGCGATGCGCAGATCGGCGCGGTCGTCGACGATGGGAATGTTGACCATGCCTTCGTAGCGGCGGTTGGTGTAATTGCCCCAATCGGCCGAGAGCATGGCTTCGAACTGGTCGGTGGGTTTGGCAGAGATGACGTTCACGACACCCGCGGTTGCATTACGGCCATAGAGCGTGCCTTGGGGCCCGCGCAGGACTTCGACCTGGTTGACGTCGAAGAATTCCTGTTCGAAGAAATGATTTCTGATGAAGGGGATATCGTTCAGCGCCACGGCCACGGCCGGATCGGTCGTGACCGAAATGGCTTGTGTGCCGATGCCGCGGATCTGAATCGAATAACCGCTGAAGTTCGTTTTTGTGAAGGTGAGGTTCGGAACCTCCTTCACAAGATCGGGGCCGCCCGCGATCTGGCGCGAGGTGAGCTGCTCCTGCGACAGCGCCGTGATTGCGATGGGAACGGTTTGAATGTCGCCTTTGATCTTCGACGAGGTGACCACCACCGTTTCCACGCTCGCCGCCGCATGCACGGGTTGAATCGTTTCGGCGATGCGCGTTTGTGCGCGTTCGCGCCGCGCCGCCGGCGCGGGGTGGAAGATGGCGATGGCGCCGGCGGGCGTGCGCCGGCTGGAAAAGCCCGTGCCATCCAGGATGCGCGACAGCGCCACATCGGCGGCGAGATCGCCATGCACGCCCTTGGTCGTGGTGGCGCCGATCATGTCGTGCGGGGCGATCATGGGAATGCCCGATTGCGCGGCATAGGCATTGAGCGCGCTGGCAAGATCGCCCGCGGGGATGTTGAACGGTTCGGCTTGCGCGGCCGCAGCCAGGGCAATGGCCGATACGCCGCCCGCCAGTGCCGCCGTGATGATCCTGTGTTTCGTCATTACTCCCCCCGATTGCTCGTTTGCGTTTGCTATTGCGCGCTGGAGATCACGACGTTGCCGCCGCGGTTTTCGATGTGAAGGCCGAAGACATTGCGAACGGCATCGGCGAACACGGATGTGCCATTCGTGGGAAAGGTGCCGTCGATGCGGATGGCGGCGGCTTTGGCATCGGCCACGATCAGTTTTTTGCGGTTGTAGCGGTTGAATTGCGCCACGGCGGCGCCGAGCGCGGTGCCGCGGAAGACGAGCAGGCCATGGCGCCAGCTGAGCGAATCCTCCAGCTCCGAAACCGGCTTTCTGGAAACCAGCATCGATTGCGGCGTTGCCACCACATCGTCGCCGGGCGTCAGAAGTGCTGTTTGCGAGGCCGATTTGCGGCCCGTGCGATCGAACCAGGCGCGGCCTTCGATGAGCGCCACTTCGACCTTTTTGGGCCGGCGGTCGATGACGAATTTCGTGCCCAGATCGGTGACGCGATGATCGCCGACCATGACCACGAACGGATGGGCAGGATCGTGGTTCACCTGGAAATAGGCTTCGCCCTTTTCGAGCCAGACAAGACGCTGATCCGATGTCATGCGCGCGCGCACGGCCGTATCGGTGTTGAGTTCGATGCGCGTTCCGTCTGCGAAGCGGATGGTTTCGTGGCCGCCGAGCGATGTGGAATAGACGCGATCCTTCGCCTTCGTCGCGAAATTCGCAGCGCCCGCGCCCAGCGCGGCAATGACCGCAAGCCCCGCGGCGACGCGCAGCATCATCGGCACAACGCGCGAACGTTGGCGCGCCGGCGCTTGCGGCGCCGAGGGGCCGAGCGCGGCCAGCCGCTCGGTGCGGTTCCACATCGCGCTTTGCCGCCAATAGGCGATGCGGTGGGCTTCCGATTCGTTCATCCAGGCTTCGAAAGCGGCTTCGTCTTGCGCGTTCGCATCCCAGAACCGGCGGCGCTGAAGCCACCAGGCGGCGCGCTTGTCGATATCGTTTGCGCGCGGGTTCATTTGCGCTCTCCCGGTTCGCTGTCGCGCAGCAGGATCGCGGTCAGCGCGTGCATGCCGTTGGCCAGATGTTCGGAGACGGTGGTTTCGGCGATGCCCATGCGCCGCGCGATTTCGCGGCCCCTGAGCCCTTCGATGCGGCCGAGCACGATGGCTTCGCGCGTGCGCGGGGGAAGCTGGTCGATCGCCGCGCGCAGGCGGCGCAATTCGTCGCGCACGATGGCGCTGCGCTCAGGCCCCGGCTGATCGAGCGCGGTGCCCAGCGCATCGAGATCGGCCATCACTTCGATGGGGATGACGCTGGCCTTGCGCAGGCGATCGACGATCAGGTTGCGCGCGGTGACGAAGACGAAGGATTTCGCCGGCGCCGGAATCGATTTGCGCGCGGCCTCGCAGACGCGGATATAGATTTCCTGGCGGAGATCTTCGATCTCGTCCGGGTCGCGCCAGTTGCGGCGGAGATAGTGCATCAGCATCGCCTCCAGCGGCAGAACCTCGCGCACGAACCACGCCTCCACCTCCGACGCGGTCATCGCCGCATCGCTTTGGCGCAGGTCCATGTTTTCACGACCCGATTCCGGTGTGTCTGCCATCCCCCGCGAACGCCTTGCCCTTCGAGGGTTCAAATTACGCCTGCTAAGACGTAGCCCGGCGGGAAAGTTACGGATGGGCCGCGCGAAAAATTTTGCGGCGGTTGCGAGAAGGCGCGGTTTGCGGGGCTTTTTCGCGCGCGCAAAAAAGACAGGCAGGTTTTCCCTTAAGGGAACCCGCCCGTCTTTTCGATTGCTGCGGCCGGCACGGCGAAGCGCGCTTTCACGCGCACAACCACATGCACCTGCACATTCGCCCCGGGTTGCGATGAAACCTGCTGCACAATCGCGCCTGTTGCGATGGGTGTTGCGCGCGCGATGTCAAGTGACCCGGTCTCAAACGGGCGCCCATGGCCGCGCGCCCTTCCCTGTCTGTCTGCCATGGACGCCCTAATTCATTCGCGGTCCTCGCCTGTTCGACAAGAACGAAATGGGAACTGCGAAGGGGCGTTTCAAGGGGGGCGGGCGGATTTATTTGCGAGAACCGGCATGACGCCAGTTCTCGCATTTGGTGTGTTCAGTCGCCGATGCCGATGGAGATGGAGGCAAACGGCCCATAGAAGCCACGGTTTTCCTTCTTCGCCGTATAGATGCCTGTATCGATGGCGTTGAAGAAGAAATCCGCCTTGTAGCCAATGCTGACTTTCGCGTTCGGCAATCGCCACGAAATGCCCGCGAAGCCGCCGAGATTGGGGACCATGACGGTTTTGTTTCGCTTGATCGATTGCGTGGAGCCCGTACCCGGTGTGCAACCGGATATGAACGTAGCGCAGTAGCTATTGTGCGTGTGCAGATTCGTGCGCGTCTTCTGCTTGCCGAACAGCAAGGCACCATTGATTCCCCAATCGATCGAAAGTTCGTCCGACGCGTTTCCCGCGAACGGTACCGACGAGGTCCACGAGACGGACGGGCCGATCCCATTGAAGCTGTGTTTGGCGAGGAAATCCGCGGTGACCCTTGTCTGGGTGGCATATGGGACGTAGCCTTGGTAAGTCGCGTTGATGGCGCCCAACATATGGCCACTAGCTGTCTCGTTCAATTCGGCTTCACGAACACCCGCGCTGAGCGTCGATTTTCCGCCGAACATTCCAAGCCCAACATCCTTGCCAGCCTGAAAATCCAGTATGAGGTGCGAGGTCTGGCTGCGCTGCTGCTCATTGGCAAAATTCCAATTGGTATAGAGGTATTTGGTGATGGGGCTGCTAAGACCCACCCATGTGTTATAAGTTTGATCGTGATTGGTCTTGTGTCCGCGCAGCGATCGGCCATAGATGAGGCCTACGGAATATATCCAATCGGAATCATTGGGCGTGAGGCTGAGTTTGAAATCGGCGTCGTAGCCCACGCGCGGCAGTGTTCCGAATGGCGGCGTGGGATTGGCCTGCGGCGGGGGCGTGTTGGGCGAAAGCCAAAGCGTGTTGTTCGCGGTGAGCTGATCGAACCCGCCGCCAGCTTCGAGCCAGAGGATAGGATGGCTGTCATCCGCATCACCAGCCTGTGCCGCCGGAACGGAGGCGATCAGCGCCAGAGCGGATGCGCCTGTCAGCAGCTTCCAGCGGATGGTGGCGCGGTTGTCGTGTTTTTGGATCAGTTCGCTCATTGGTGTTTCCCCCTCACCAGTTCTTCGTGACGCGCACGCCAAACAGGCGTGGATCGGTGACGAACACATTTGTCGTCAGCGCGGTGTCGTCAGAATTCAAGAATGCGCCGGTGATGGCAGTGGTGTTGAATACGTTCTTCAAATAGCCCATCACTTGCCAGCCATCTGCGCTCGTCAGGATCAGCGCGAGATTGACGTTCGCATAGCCGCGCAGCTTGTCATAAGTCTTGTCGTTGAAAACGCGCCACCAGCTTTGCGATTGCCAGTAGAAATCGCCATGCAGCGTTGCGGCCCAATCTTCGGACACGGGCAAGGTCCAATCGGCCGAAAGCGACGTGGTGAAGTGCGGCGCGTTCGGCAGATTGTTACCGCTCAGATCCTTGTAGAACCCTTCGCCATTGTTCGGCGCCGTGCTGGGGTCGAAGCCGGACGTATGGAGGAAGGAATAAATGGCGTACTGCACTGGATCGACATGGAAACTGTAGGCCGCTTGGCAGGCCGCCGCTTGAAGCGTGCTGATATAATTGCTGCCGTGAGCGGCAAAGCTGCTTGCAATTCCCGCGGCCACAAGGTCCGCGACCACATAATCCGGCAAGACGCAGTTCGATGTGGCAAAGAAACTGGGCTTCACGACCATCCAGCCGGGTTGGCCCGCCGTGCGATCCATGAGATCGACGGCCTTGGAGCCCTTGGCAAAGCGCGCATCTTCATAGCCGCCCGCGAAGCTGAATTTCAGGCCGGGAATGGGCTCATAGCTCGCTTCCATCTCGGCGCCCTTTATATGGGCATCGAAATTCAGATTGACTGAGGTGCGGTCCACGATCTGCGAAATCTGATAGCCTTTGTAATCATAGTAGAACACGTCGCCATCGAGGGTGAGCCCGCCATCGAGCAACGTGTTCTTGGTGCCGAGTTCATAGGCATTGACGAATTCGGGCGCAAAGGTCAGAGGATGCGTGGCGCCCGAGCCAAAGCCGCTGAAATAGTTCGGCGGCGGGGGATTGGCGCCACCCGCCTTATAACCGCGCGAGAAGGAACCGTAGATCAGCGTCTGATCGGTGAAATCGAGTTTCGGCGTCCAGTCGGCGACCGCGCGGCCAGTCCATTCGTTCCATTGCTGATCGACGGCGCCATAAACCGGATAACCCCAGCCTACTGTCGCGGTCTGGCTTGGAATTTCGAGGAAATGCTTGTGGTCGCTTGTCCAGCGCAAGCCCGCCGTCAGCTTCAAATCGGGCCGCACCTGATAATAGGCCTCGCCGAAACCGGCATAGGAATTCAGGACATACGGATTTTCACTCCGGAAATAATTGTGCCCCTGCCCATCGAAGCCCGGGACCAGTGGCGAGGGGTCGGTATAGGGACAATCTCCGAGGGGCACGCTGCCGGATTTTCGCGACGGAATTATCAATTCCATGGCCGTGCCGTAGCACACCCCGTTCGAAGTGGCTCCAGAATAGCCTCCCCCCAGGTCGTCTTGGAAACGTGATTCGAGGCTCAGCAGGTTGAGGAATACATAGTAGTCCTCCAAGGTTTCATAGTGCAGGTAATTTCCCCCGACGCTGAAATTGAACGGGCCCTTGAAGCTGGAGGCTACTCGGAATTCCTGACTGAACTGCCAGGCACGTTCCTGCGACAGGTCCACGCCCACGAAACGATCGGAACAGCCGAGCTGCGGATCGCAAAAAATGCCGCCCGGCGTGAAGAGAACACCAGTGTGGCCATCGCCATATAGATCCGGGTTCGGCTGCGACGCCGATGTGAAAAAGACGCCGGAGTTGGATGAAAAGCGGTTGAAATCCTCTATCGAACCGAGAAAGTCGTGATTGTAGCCGGTTTGCGAGGTGAACGTGAGCGATGGCGTGACCGCATAATCCACGTTGAATTCGACCGTGTCGTTTTTGGCCTGATAGACGGGCTTGATCGCGGTTTCGATCACGCGCAAGTTCCTGGACTGCACATCGCTCGCATAGGGATCGCTTCCCAACATGAGCGGACCGCCGGCGAGATTGAAACCGCCCCATTGTACGCCATAGACGATAGGAAGAGAGTCACCATTGGGCGTGTCGAAGGATTCCGGCGAGTAAAGCGATGCCGGTAAGCACCCCTGACTCAGAACTGCGCGTGCACCGCGATCCGTCGCGACGTATTCACCTGGGTGAAAGGTCGTTGCAATGGGATAGCCGACTGTGAAGGTCTTATTGATAGGTCCGACCTGGTCCGGTCCCGGATCGTAATTGCAAAGCTGCTTGGCCGTGCGCATCCGGTCGTCGGATTCCTGGAAATGCTCCCAGACGAGATAGGCATGCACATTTTCGGACGGCTTCATGCCGAGCGTGACGCGCGTGGACCACAGATTGCGGCCATCGACCTGACCGCCGGTCAAAGCGTCGCGCGTATAGCCGTCGCGCTTCGTCCATTCGCCCGCCACACGCAGGTCAATCCGGTCATCGCTAATCGGGATATTGACCATGCCTTCATAGCGGCGGTTGGAATAATTGCCCCAATCCGCTGAGACCATCGCTTCGAACTGGTCGGTGGGCTTGGCGGAGATCAGGTTGACCACGCCGGCGGTCGCGTTGCGGCCATACAGGGTTCCCTGCGGACCGCGCACCACTTCGACCTGGTTGACGTCGTAGAATTCCTGTTCGAAGAAGTGATTGCGGATGAAGGGAATGTCGTTGAAGGCGACCGCCACGGCCGGATCGGTGGCAACCGAAATCGCTTGCGTACCGATGCCGCGGATCTGGATCGAATAGCCGGTGAAGTTTGTTTTGGTGAAGGTGAGGTTCGGAACTTCCTTCACCAGATCGGGGCCGCCCGCGATCTGGCGCGAGGTAAGCTGTTCCTGGCTCAGCGCCGTAATCGCAATCGGAACCGTCTGAATGTCACCCTTGATCTTGGACGAGGTGACAACCACCGTTTCCACGCTCGACGCAGCCGCAACCGGATGCGCGGAGGCGAGGCGCAGCGGTTCCGCTTCATCCGCGTGCTTCTGGCGTGCGGCCCGGCGCGCCGGGACGATGATGGCGGCGCCCGATTCATGGCGCGCGACGAAGCCCGTGCCGGACAAGATATGCGTGAGTGCGGCTTCGGCCGAAAGTTCGCCTTGCGCGCCGCGCGTGCGCACGCCGCGCACGGCATCGGCCGAGACGATGAGCTGCACGCCCGTGGCGGCGGAATAATCGCTGAGCGCGGCGTTCAGATCGCCCGCGGGAATGGCGAAATTTTTTGCCGCCGCCGGCGCGGCCAGCGCCACAACGCAGACGCCGCCCGCAAGCGCCGCTTTCAGAATTCCGAGTTTCGACATGATCCCCCCTTTTCGGCTGTGCATGGGCCGCTATTGCGAAATGACCAATTCATCGTTGGTGTGCGTGACGGTGAGGCCGAACAGGTCCTGAACCGAACGCGCGAACAATTCGACGCTGGAGGCCTTGAACGTGCCGTTGATCTTCAGCCGCGCGACATCGGCGCCGGCCAGAACGATTTTCTCGCGGTTGTAGCGGTTGAACTCGGCCACCGCGTCTTGCAGCATCGCATCCTTGAACACGAGCATGCCGCTGCGCCAGGAAAGCTCTGTCATCAACTGGCGAAGCGGCCTTTTCGACATTTTCATCGAATTGGCATCGGCCACCACGACATCGCCCGGCGTGAGCAGCGCCGATTGCGGGGTGCCCTCCACGCTGGTGGCATCGAAGCGCACGCCGCCCTTGATGAGGCCGACTTCCACGCGCTCAGGCGCGCGGCGCACGACGAATTCCGTGCCCAGATCGGTGACGCGATAGGCGCCGGCGGAAACCACGAAGGGATGGGCGGCATCGTGACGGATGTGGAAATAGGCCTCGCCCTTCACCAGCGTGACCTTGCGCGTGGCGCCTTGCCGGGAAAGGCTGACGACCGTGTCGGTGTTGAGCTCGATGCGGCTGCCATCGGCCAGTTGCAGCGTTTTGCGCCCGCCGACGGGCGTGGCATACACCGCCGCGCGCGGGTGCATATAATAGGCAAGGCCGCCCGCGCCCAGCGCGGCCACCAGCACGACCGCGGCAATGCGCATAACGAGCGGGAACACGCGCGACCTGGCCGGCACCTCGAATTCGGGCTTGAGCACCACAAGCCGGCCGGCACTTTCCCACACCGCATTCTGGCGCAGATACGCGACGCGGTTCCTGTCGGATTGGGCGAGCCAGGCATCGAGCGCGGCCTGATCGTCTTCGTTCCAGTTCCAGAACTGACGGCGCTGCAGCCAATCGGCGGCGGCCTCGTCGATATCGGCGGCGGTTTCGATGCGCGCGCTCATTTGCGGCTCCCGCGCAGGTAGAATTCGGTGAGCGCGGCCATGCCGAGCTTGAGATGCTGGGAGGCCGTGGTTTCGGCAATGCCCATGCGCCGCGCGATTTCGCGCCCCGTTAGCCCTTCGACGCGGCCCAGGATGACGGCCTGGCGATGGCGCGGCGGAAGCTGGTCGAGCGCATCCTGAAGCCGGCGCAATTCCTGGCGCGCGATGACGCTGCGGTCGGGGGCGGGCGCATCCAGCTCGATGCCCAGCGCCTCGAGATCGGCCACCGCATCGATGGGGATGACGTTGGCCTTCTGCGCCCGGTTGATCAGCAGGTTGCGCGCGGTGGTGAACAGAAAGGCGCGCGGCGATTGGGGAAGTTCGCGCTTGGCCGCGCCATAGACGCGGGCATAGATCTCCTGGCGAAGGTCTTCCACATCGCCGCGGTCCCGCCAATTGTGACGCAGGAATTGCATCAGCGCCGCCTCCAACGGCAAGATTTCGCGCACGAACCACGCATCGGCTTCGGACGCGGTCATGCCCTCGCCCGCCTTGCGCAAACCCGTGTGTTCACGGCCAAATTCCGGAACCTTGACCATTCGCCTCCAGCGGCCCCCGATGGTCTCGTCCAAGCCTATGCTTATTGAGACCGGGCTCGGGGCGAATGTTGCGTATGGAGGGGGAAGATTTTTGTGCTGCGCTGCGACAGGGCTGCTGCAATGCAAAAAGGGCGGTGGTTTCCCACCGCCCCGGTAAGGCAAGCGATTTGGCTGGATCAGAAGCTTTTGGTGACGCGGATGCCGTAGAGCCTCGGATCGGTGGTGAAGACGTTGGTGGTGAGCGATGTGTCGTCGGAATTCAGGAATGCACCCGTGATGGCGGTCGTATCGAACACGTTCTTGACGTAACCCATCACCTGCCAGCCCGATGCATCGGTCATAATCAACGCCAGATTAACATTCGAATAACCGCGCAGCTTGTCATAGGTCTTGTCGTTGAAGATTCGCCACCAGCTTTGCGACTGCCAGTAGAAATCACCATGTAGCGTCGCCGCCCAATTCTCGGAAACCGGCATCGTGTAATCCGCCGATAGCGAAGTCGTGAAATGCGGTGCATTAGGAAGCTGATTGCCGCCGATATTCTTTGCGAAGCCTTCACCATTGTTCGGAGCTGCGCCGTAATTCACGCCATTATAGGTATTCTGGCCGGTGTAAGGATCGCTCGGATCGTTTCCGGCAAGCGGATCGAAGCCGGGATACGCCCCATAGTAACCCGGAGACGGGTCGAGCTGATAGGGCGCAGCGGTTACCGGATCTTCTTCAAGCGTATAGGCCAGTACGCAAGAAGAGGCCAGTCCATTTGCAAGTCCCGCCAATGTTTCGTTGACGACATATGTCGGAAGAATGCAATTCGACGTCATGGTAGGATACGGTTTGACGATTAGCCAGCCGGAATGGCCTGCCGTACGGTCCATAAGGTCGATGGCATATTGGTTGTCGTCGATCCGCGTGTCTTCGTAGCCGCCGCTGAAACCGAGTTTCAGGCTAGGCAACGGCTCCCAATCCGAGGTGATCTCCGCACCCTTGACCGTGGCATTGACATTCAGATTGACAGCCGTGCGGTCCACGATCTGCGAAATCTGATAGTTCCGGTATTTGTAATAGAACACATCGGCGTTCAGCGTCACAGCACCGTCGCCTAGCGTGTTCTTGGTGCCCAGTTCGAACGCATTATTGAATTCCGGCTTGAAGGTCAGCGGATGCGTTTCATTGCTGGGAGAATTAAAATAGATGTTCCCGATTGGCGATAGGCCGGAAAGCGGCGTGACGCCGGGCGGATTGGCGCCGCCGCCCTTGTAGCCGCGGGCATAGGAGGCATAAACAAGTGTTTGATCGGTAAAATCAAGCTTCGGCGTCCAGTTGACGACAGCGCGGCCCGTCCATTCCCTCCATTCTTGATCGATGATACCATCCGTGCATTGCGGATTGGGAAGCGCACATTCCCTCGGAATACCCTTGCCCTCGATGAGCGCCCAACTGGGATAGACCTCAAAGATCTTTTCGTCATCTGTGTAGCGCAGCCCACCGATCAACTTCACATCCGGTGTAATCTGATAATTGACCTCGCCGAACCCAGCCCATGATTTGAGCTGATAGGGATTATGGCTGAGGAAGTAATTGTGACCTTGCCCATTCACCTTATCGATAGGATTGGGGTCTATATAGCTGCATCCCACCCCCCCGATATAAGCTCTCGCAATATTCGCCGGATCGGCAGGCTGCGGATTACAGGAATTGGCAATCGTCGCGTCGAACGGGATGTGCAGTGCGTCTGTGCCACGCGTACCGCCGCCGAAACTGGCATTGCCGACTTGCATAGCGATCAACGTCAGCATGTTCGAGAAGACATAATAATCCTCGCTAGTGGAATAGTGCATATAGTTGCCGCCAGCGACGAAGTTGAACGGTCCCTTAAAATCCGAAGTCAGGCGCAATTCCTGATAGAACTGCCGGGCCGTTTCCGAAGAGCGGTCCACTGCTAGCCAGCGACTGGAACAACCGAACTGCGGATCGCAGAATTGATTGTCTTGTCCAATAAACGTGCCTCCGAATCCACCTCCGTTTTGATAGGCATCCTGCAAAAAATCCGGCACAGTGTTGAACCGGTTAAAATCTTCCGTCGAATAAAGAAAGTCTTTGCTGTAGGCTGTCTGCGACGTCAGCGTCAGCGCTGGTGTAACGCTGTAATCAGCATTGAATTCGAATGTGTCGTTCTTCGCTCTATAAACCGGATCAATCACCGAAGAAATCTTGCGCAGGTCACGGGATTGCACCTCATCCCCGTATGGATTTGTCCACTTCGCTGTCGTCAAGATGTTTCTGAGTTGCGGAAACACAGCAAAAGGCGCGAAGAAGGGTTCGCCGCCAGCTTCCGGCGTTTGATAGGACATCGACGAATAAAGGGAGACCGGGCTGCAGCCTTGCGATAAAAACGCCCCGCCATAATTGCCGCCATGTAAGGCGGTTTCGAAATCAGGATATTGCGAGCCTTGGGGACCATCGACCTCGGTCGGCGCGTTATCCCGCGCGCAAAGCTGCTTCCCGCTTCGGAGGCGGTTGTCATTTTCCTGGAAATGTTCCCAGACGGCCGTCGCCGTCAACCTTTCGATGGGATGCACCAGCAACGAAACGCGCGTGGAGAAAAGATCGCGCCCGTCCGTTTGGCTATGCGTCAGCAGATTAGATGTGTAGCCATCGCGCTTGGTCCATTCACCAGCGACTCGCAAATCGAGTTTGTCGCTCCAGACGGGGATATTCACCATGCCCTCGTAGCGGCGATTGGAATAATTGCCCCAATCAGCTGACAGGCTTGCCTCAAAATGGTCGGTCGGCTTAGCCGAAATCACATTGACTACACCGGCTGTCGCGTTGCGGCCAAACAGCGTGCCCTGCGGACCGCGAACGACTTGAACCTGGTTGACGTCGAAAAATTCCTGCTCGAAGAAATGGTTGCGCAAGAAAGGAACGTCATTCAGGGCAACCGCCACCGCCGGATCGGTCGTGGCTGAAATCGCCTGCGTGCCGATACCGCGAATCTGGATGTTGTAGCCGGTGAAGTTGGTTTTTGAGAATGTAAGATTAGGAACTTCCTTCACCAGATCGGGACCACCCGCAATCTGGCGGGAGGTCAACTGTTCCTGCGAAAGTGCCGTGATGGCAATGGGTACCGTCTGGATGTCGCCCTTGATCTTCGATGATGTGACGACAACCGTTTCGACACTGGACGATGCCGCGGCGGCGAGCCTGAGCGGCGCGGGTTCCGCAGCCTGCGCGGTCGCCGCATCATGCGGTTTGTTTTCACTGCGCACAATGCTGAGCGCGCCGGCCGGATCGCGCAGCGAGGTGAACCCAGTGCCGGCGAGGATTTTTGCCAGCGCCACTTGCGGGGCGAGATCGCCATGCGCGCCGCGCGTGTGCACGCCGCGAATCTGATCGCTCGACACCACAAGCTGCAGCTTCGATTGCGCGGTGAAGGCATTCAGCGCCGCTTCCAGGTCGCCGCCCGGCACATCGAACACCGCGGCCTGCGCCGCCGTTCCCAGCGCGAACGTGCAGGCGCCTCCCAGAACCAGTGCTTTCAGCGTTTTCATCATTCCCCCCCTTGGGCTTTCGTTGAAAGATCAATGCGAAATCACGATCTCGCCGCGCGTTCTCTGCGCCTTGAGACCGAAGATGTTTTCGAGCACGCGCGCGAACTGGTCCGGATCGGTGGCCGACAGCGTTCCGCTGATCGGAAGATCGTTCAGCGCGGCATCGGCAATGCGGACTTTCTCGCGGTTGTAGCGGTTGATCTGGTAGGCGGCCTCAGCCAGCGGCGTGCGATGGAACACCAAGAGCCCGCGCCGCCAGCTCAGCTGCGTGGCAAGCTCGTTTGTGCTTTCGCGGGTGCGCGACATGGAATCGGTGGTGGCCAGCACCACATCGCCCGGCTTCAGCAGCGCGGAATGCTGCGCCATCCATTTGTCGGCCGTATCGATGCGCGCACGGCCCTGCACCAGCGCGACCTGCAATTTGCCGGCATCGGCGGTGACGATGAATTTGGTGCCCAGATCGGTGATCTTGTGGCCGGCGACCATGACTGTGAATGGCCGCGCCGCATTGTGCTTCACCTGAAAATAGGCTTCGCCGTGATCGAGCCAGATGGTGCGCTCGTTCGTGGTCATGCGCGCGCGGATCAGCGTATCGGTGTTGAGTTCGATTTTCGTGCCGTCGGCAAAGGCGACGGTTTCATGGCCGCCCACCGGCGTTGCGTATGTGCGGTCCCGCGGCTGGCGGAGATAGCTGACGCCGCCGCCGGCCATGACGGCGGCAATGGCCGCCACCGCCGCCGCGCGCACGAACCATGCGCGCGCGGGCTTGCGCGCGCCGGGCTTGGCATCCTCGGGTTTGGCGTGGCGCAGCGCGGCAAGCCTTTCGGTCTGGCTCCAGGCGCTTTTCAGCCGCAGATAGGCCACGCGATGGGCGGCCGATTCGTTCAGCCAATCGTCGAGTTCGCCTTGTTCTTCCGGCGTCAAGCCTTCGGCCACGCTGCGCGCAAGCCACTCAGATGCGCGCGCCTCGATCGGATCGCTGTCGGTTTGCCTGTGGTTGCGCTCCGCTTCGCTCACGGCTTCCTCCTGAGGTCGGCCGTTTCGCCGTAAAGAACGTCGGCCAGCGTGCGCATCGCCCTGGCCAGATGCCATTTTACGGTTTCATCGCCGATGCCCATGCGCTCGGCGATCTCGCGGCGCGACAGGCCTTCGATCTGCTTGAGCACGATGACGTCGCGCGCGCGCGGCGGCAGGTGATCCAGCGCGGCTTGCACGCGGCGCAGGCTTTCGCGCGCCATGACCACGCGATCGGGGCCCGGCTGGTCGGCCGCAACGCCCAAGGCATCCAGATCGGCAATGGCTTCTATGGGAACGATGCGCTCGCGCCGCACGCGATTGATGAGAAGATTGCGCGTAATCGTCAGCACGAAGGGCGTGGTGGGGTGCGGAATCTGTTTGCGCGCCGCTTCATAGACGCGGACATAGACTTCCTGGCGCATATCGGCGATGTCGCTGGGATTGCTCCAATTGCGGCGCAGGAACTGCATGATGATCGTCTCCAGCGGCAGAACTTCGCGCACAAACCAGGCGTCGACGTCAGCCGCGTTCATGGCCGCACCATGTGCGCGCGCGCCTTCGCCGGTGATGTCGTCGCGTTCAACCATCCCCCGCCCGATGCCTGCCTTCCGAGGGTCAGCGCTCAAGGCTACATGGAATTAAACAATGCAGCAGGGCGTTCGGGTGGTACGCGGCAGCGGAAATTTTCCGGCCGTGAGCACATGCAGCAAATGCTTGCGAAGGGCGGGTTGGCTGAGAATGGCAGAAACGGCGCGTCCGCCGCCGGCAATATCAGGCGCAAACGGGCCGGGATGAAATGCGCTTACGCATCGGCGCAAGGAAAATGCCTATCGGGCCCCGGCGGTTTGCTCCGGGGCCCGATCTGTTCCTGCGATGGGTTTTGTGGAATTTCCGGCACCGGCGCTAGACGGTAACGCCGGGCAATTGCCGGTTGACCAGCCAAAGCTGGATGGCCGCGAGGACGGCGACGGCGCTGCCCAAAGCCACGTAAGTGAGGGTGGCCGCGACGTTGGCTTCGAAGCCGAACACCCAGGGGCAAATCACGGCCCAAAGCCCGAGCAGCACATTCGTCCACTCTTCCCAGGCCGCAAAGCCGGCGAGCGCGCAGCCCGCATTGAAAACGACCAGCCCGCCGACGATCCAGGCATTCCATTCGATGGCCTGGTTGATCGGACCGGCGATCCAGGGCAGGCAGATCAGCAACACGCCCAGGATCAGATTCGAAGCGTCGATCCAGGATCGCGAACCTTGTTGTTTTGGCATTTTGAACTTCTCCTTCTGTTTCGACGGCGCTTGATTGCGCCAGACGCCGCCTGCACTGACGTGGAGCGGCTTTCGCCAGGCGCCAGTTCATGCTTGAAGCGGCGATGCGCTGGCCGCGCACAATCCCTTTTGCGGGTTTGCGTGCCTTGAGAAAGCCGGAGCATCGCGCGCTTCATGGGAAGTCATTTTGCGCCGCCGCCATCTTTCGCCAATTGTTCGATGGTATCGAACCCACACCTTGGTATGATTGCGCGGAGGTCGCATCCTGCGCGGGCGGCGCGCGCCTAGCGCCGGTTCGCTTCATAGAGGAACCAGATGCGCCGTTCCGCCTCGTCGATCCAGGTTTCCAGCAAACTGGCCGTCGCCACATCGCCATGTTCACCGCACACGCCATGCACTTCGCGCATGGCGGCGGCGAATTGCTTGTTGTCTTCGCCCAGTTCGGCCAGCATATCCTGCGGCGTCACATAGTCCGCATCGTTGTCGGCAATGCGCTTCAGGCGCGCGATATGTCCGATGGAGCGGATGGTTTCCGCGCCGAGCTTGCGGCCGCGTTCGGCGATCGCATCGGTGGTATCGAAAATCTGCGCCGCCTGCTCGTCCAATAGCAAATGATAATCGCGAAAATGCGGGCCGGACATGTGCCAATGGAAATTCTTCGTTTTGACGTAGAGCGCGAATGCATCGGCCAGCAGCGCCGCGAGCGCCCCGCCGATGTCCCTGCTGGCGTTGGCGCCCAGCGCGGTTGGCGTCTGTAGCGGCGCTGTGCCGAGCTTGCGGTTTGTCATTTGAGCGGCCTTCCTGTCACGCAAAACCGTCCGCCGGACCCACGGCCGCAGGACGGCATTTGGCGATCCGAGCGGATTTGCCGAGCCCGCGCAATAAGACGATGGTGCAACTGCCTGGCGGGCAAGATCGTGATCCAATGCGGCCGGCGCGCAATGGCCGCGTGCCATCGCACGATGACGGCGCAAGGCCGATCATTCTATTCGAGACCTGCGGCGCATGTCTGGCGTATGGTGAGCCGCGTCTCGATGGAGGGCCAATTTATGCAGCTTGGAATGATCGGGCTCGGCCGGATGGGAGCCAATATGGTGCGGCGCCTGACAAAGGGCGGTCACGATTGCGTGGTATTCGACCGCTCGCAAGCGGCCATCGCCGGTTTGGCGAAGGATGGGGCCAAGGGTGCGGCCTCCATAAGCGAGTTCGTTCACGCATTGACCGGCCCGCGCGCGATCTGGCTGATGGTGCCGGCAGGCGCGGTCGACGACACGATCGGCCAATTGCTGCCTTTGCTCGCGCGTGGCGATATCGTGATCGACGGCGGCAATTCGCACTATATCGATGATATCAGGCGCGCGCGCGCGCTGAACGCGAACGGCATCCACTATGTGGATGTGGGCACCAGCGGCGGCGTGTGGGGATTGGAGCGCGGCTACTGCATGATGATTGGAGGCGAGAGCGAACCCGTAAAGCACCTCGATCCGATTTTCGCTTCGCTTGCGCCGGGCCGCGGCGCGATTGCGCCCACACCGGGCCGCGAAAAGCCGGACGGGACGGCCGAGCAAGGCTATCTGCATTGCGGCCCCAACGGCGCCGGACATTTCGTGAAGATGGTTCATAACGGCATCGAATACGGATTGATGGCGGCCTATGCCGAAGGATTTGCCGTTCTCAAGGCAGCCAATATCGGCGCAAAGCCCGCCGCAGCCGACGCCGAAACGGCGCCGTTGCGCGATCCCGACCACTACAAATACGATCTGAACCTGCCCGATATCGCCGAAGTGTGGCGCCGCGGCAGCGTCATCGCATCCTGGCTGCTCGATCTGTCGGCGGCGGCCTTGTCGCAGGATCCCGCGCTGGAAAATTTCGCCGGGCGCGTATCGGACTCCGGCGAAGGGCGATGGACGATCAAGGCCGCAATCGACGAAGGCGTGCCGGCGCACGTATTATCGGCCGCGCTTTACGAGCGGTTCAGTTCGCGCGGCGATGCGGACTTCGCCGACAAGCTGCTCTCCGCCCTGCGCTACCAGTTCGGCGGACATGTCGAAAAGCCCAAGGGGAATTGAGCGCGATGGCTGCGACGCAAGATACATTGGACAAAATCGTCGAAGCCGAACGCGCAATTCCGAAACCCGAGAACGTTCCGCCGGCCCCGGCCTGCACGATGGTCCTCTTCGGCGCGGCCGGAGACCTGACCAAACGCCTTGTCGTGCCGGCGCTGTACAATCTGGCGCGGGCCGGCCAGCTCGACAAGGATTTTCAACTGGTCGGCTTCGATCATCACGACTTCGCAACCGAAACCTGGCGCGAAAGCCTTTCAAGCGCGATGGAGGAATCCGTCACGCAGGAAGGCGAGTTTCATATCGACGCCATCGATCAGACGGCATGGGGCTGGCTGCGCGAACGCATGAGCTTCGTCCAGGGCGATCTCAACGATCCGGACGCCTTCATACGGTTGCGTGACCACCTGACCGCGTTGGACCGGACGGGGGCGAAGGCCGCGAATTACCTTTTCTATCTCGCGGTTGCCGACCGCTTCTTCCTGACGACAATCGACCGGCTTGGCGCTGCCGGCCTGACGGAGGAAAAAGAGGGTTCGTGGCGGCGGGTGGTCATCGAAAAACCCTTCGGCCAGGACCTGGCCTCGGCCAAGGCACTGAATGCCGGCATTCTGAAAACGCTTCGCGAAGAGCAGATCTACCGGATCGATCATTTTCTGGGCAAGGAAACGGTGCAGAACATCATGGCGCTGCGTTTCGCCAACGGCCTGTTCGAACCGCTGTGGAATCGCTGTCATATCGATCATGTTCAGATCACCGTGGCGGAGACGCTGGGCGTCGAACGCCGTGGCAAGTTTTATGAAAGAACCGGCGCGCTGCGCGACATGGTTCCAAACCATGTTCTCCAGCTTCTGGCGATGACGGCGATGGAGCCGCCGATTTCCTTCGACGCCGATGCCGTGCGCGCCAAAACGACCGAGGTTCTCGAGGCCATCAATCCCGCCGACCCCGGGCAGGCCGCTCGAAACGCGGTGCGCGGACAATATGGCGGGGGCACGGTGCTGGGCAAAAGCGCGCCAGCCTATCGCGCCGAACCGTTTGTCGCCGCCGATTCCGCGGTTGAAACCTTTGTCGCCTTGAAGCTGAACATCGACAATTGGCGCTGGGCGGGCGTGCCGTTTTATCTGCGCACCGGCAAGCGCCTTCAGCGCCGCTCCACCGAAATCGCGATCCGGTTTCACCAGGCGCCCTACTCGCTCTTTCGCGGCACGCAAGTCGAGCGGATGCACCCGAACTGGATGATCATTCGCATCCAGCCGGATGAGGGCATTGCGCTCGAATTCGCGGCCAAGCACCCGGGCCCGATCGTGACGCTCAGTACCGTCAGCATGGATTTCGCCTACAGAACCTATTTCAAGATCTCCTGCAACACAGGCTACGAGACCTTGCTTTACGATTGCATGATCGGGGATGCGACGCTGTTCAAGCGCGCCGATACGATCGAAGCGGGCTGGCGGGCGGTGCAGCCGGTCCTCGACGCATGGGCCGGTGCTGCGCCTTCGGATTTTCCCAATTATGCCGCCGGAAGCAGCGGACCCGCGGCGGCCGACGAACTGGTTATGCGCGACGGGCGCGCGTGGCGGCCGCTGGCCTGAGCAGCGCGCCATGGCGGAGAAGCGCAAAATCTCTCTGGTCCTTGCCGATGTCGACGGCACGCTGGTCACGGAAGAAAAAGTGCTGACGACGCGGGCGCAACGCGCGGTCCTGGCGCTCAGGCGGGCCGGTATCCGCTTTGCCATCACCAGCGGCCGGCCGCCGCGCGGCATGGCCATGCTGTTCGATGCGCTGAACATCGACACGCCGGTTGCGGGCTTCAATGGCGGGCTTTTTGTCGAACCCGATCTTACGATACTCGCGCAGAGGACCGTGCCCGCCGACATCGCACGCGCCGCAATTGCGCTTATTCGCGAACAGGGGCTGGATGCATGGGTTTATCGCGGCAATGACTGGCTCATCACCGATCTGCACGCCGCCCATGTTGCACGCGAAGCCTGGACGGTGAAATTCGCGCCGAAGGTTGTCCCGGACATCGCCGGCGACCTTCGGGACGTTACCAAGATTGTCGGCGTGAGCGACGATCTCGAGAAAGTCGCACGTTGCGAAGCGGCCGCGCAAAGCGCTTTCGGAACGGAAGCGACGGCGACCAGATCGCAGCCCTATTATCTCGACGTCACCAACAGGAACGCGAACAAGGGCGCCGTCGTCGACTATCTCGTGCGGCACCTCGGCGTGCCGGCCGAGGAGATTGCAACCGTCGGCGACCAGCCGAACGATGTGCTCATGTTCCGGCGTTCGGGGCTTAGCATCGCGATGGGCAATGCGTCCGACGCGGTCAAGGCGCAAGCCCATGCGGTCACCGATTCCTATAATGACGAGGGCTTCGCAAAGGCGATGGAGCATTTCATCCTGGGTGGCGAGGGCTGACGGCATGGCGGATATGGGACGCGTCGAAATATTTCCGGACCCGGCATCGCTTGCCGCCCATGTGGCGGACTGGATGACCGCCGCGGCGCAAAATGCGAATGCGCCTTTCCGGATCTCGCTTTCGGGCGGTTCGACGCCGAAGGCGCTTTACGCGCTTCTCGCATCGAACCGGTTTCGCGATCGCTTTCCGTGGCAGCGCGTTCACTGGTATTGGGGCGATGAACGCTTCGTTCCCCATGACCATCCCGACAGCAATTACCGCATGGTGCGCGAGGCGATGCTTTCCAAAGCGCCAGTGCCTCCTGAAAACGTGCACCCCATTCCCACCGATGGCGATCCGGACGATGCGGCGCGACGCTATGAGCGCCTGCTGCAGCAGGCCTATGGTGCGACCGCGCTCAGCTCCGCCCGCCCGCTTTTCGATGTGATGCTGCTTGGACTCGGCGCCGACGGCCATACCGCTTCGCTGCTGCCCGGCGAGCCGGTGCTGGACGAGCGCAAAAGCTGGGTCGCCGCCGTGGCGCATGGACGGCCCGAAATCCGCATTACGCTCACTTATCCGGCGATCGAAAGCAGCGCCCGCGTCGCGTTTCTGGTCACCGGCTCCGACAAGGCGGGGATTTTGGGTGCGATACGCGCCGGGAACAAAAGCCTGCCGGCAGCAAGAGTGTGCCCCGTTGGAGAACTCTACTGGTTTGCCGATCGCGCCGCGGCCGGCGGGACGGGCGAAATGGCTGCGGCCCAGTATTGAGACGCGGGTCCCATCGCCTGCCTGGAAATCGGGCAGACTGTGCGAAACTGTCATAAGACCATCGTTCAATAGATTGCATGTGCGCGTCTGCTACAGCTTGCCCGTGACTTCGAGATCGGCGGGCGTGCGCTATGAACCAGGCTGCGAAATTTGGGGAATTCGAATTTTCCGCCCGGCCTTCAGGGCCCGGTTTCGGCGGAACATTGGACCAGCTCCTGCTGCTGCGGGAGATGCATCATCGCTTCGCCAATACGCTGACCTCGCTGAGTGCCCTTTTGCGCTGCCATCTGCGGCGCAAAGCGGCGGATTGCGACGACCGGCTCGAATGGCTGCAGGCGCATATTTCGGCCGTCGGCGCTTTGCACAGATTCCTTCTAGTGCGATCGAGTGATGATTGGTTTTCCGTGCCGTGCTATTTTGAGCATCTATGCCGGGCCCTGTCCGGCGCCGTTCTGGAACCGCTCGGCATTCGCTGCGAAGCCGATATCGATGCGGGCGAGATGGCGGCCGAACGGTGCGAACTGCTCGGTCTTGTGATCGTGGAACTGGTGACGAACGCAGCAAAACACGCGTTCCGCGGACGCGACGGCGGATTGGTGCGGATCGCATTGGCGAGGAACGCCGATGTCTGGTTGTGCACCGTGACCGACAATGGCGCAGGCATGCGCGCCGGCGCGCCCGGACTTGGATCGAACATCATCAAACAACTCGTTCATGCATTGGGCGGGTTTCTCGTCACAAATTCGGCGCCCGGCAAAACGACCGTGGCTATCACCTGCCCTGTCGAAGAACGCGGGGTCTGCAGCGCGGACTCACGGGCTTTCAGGCCGCAAACCCCGGAAGGCGTCGCATGAACGATCGCGAAGCATGTTCCCTCGCCTGCATGAACTTTCGAATCCGGAAGGAACCACAATGAATGTGCTTTTCGTGACCGCGGAGCTTTATCCTCTGGCGAAGGCCGGCGGGCTTGCCGATGTATCGGCGTCGCTGCCGCCCGCGCTTGCGAAACTGGGTATCGATATCCGTATCGTGATGCCGGGCTATCGCAAGGCGCTGGAGCAGGCGCGCGCGCCGCGAGAAGTCCTGTCGTTGGGAAATCCGCTCGGTTTCGGCGAAACGAGGCTTCTGGAATCGTATCTGCCGGATTCGGGAATACCGGTTTGGCTGGTCGACTGTCCGGCGCTCTACGCGCGCGACGGCGGGCTTTATCAGGACTCCAACGGATATGACTGGCCGGACAACGACCTTCGTTTTGCGCTGCTCTGTCATGTGGCGGCGGCCATCGTGCGCGAACCGGGGGCGCAATGGCGCCCCGATATCGTGCATGCCAATGATTGGCACGCGGGATTGCTTCCCCTGTTGCTCGCAAACGATCGGCGCCGGCCTGCAACCCTGTTTACCCTGCACAATCTCGCCTATCAGGGCTGTTTCGGGTGGGACCGGCTGGACCAACTCGCATTGCCGGAGGCTGACACAAGCGCGCTCGAATTCTATGGCAGGATTTCGTTCCTGAAGGCCGGCATTGCGCTGGCCGACGCGATCACGACCGTGAGCCCGACCTATGCCCGGGAGATCATGACGCCCGAATTCGGCTTCGGGCTGGATGGTGTGCTGCGCGCGCGCGCCGCCTGCACAAGCGGAATTCTGAACGGCGCCGATTACGATCTCTGGAACCCGGCGGCTGACGCGCATATTGCGAAGAATTATTCGCAAAATTCGGCGGCCGGCAAAGCCGTCAACAAGCAAGCGCTTCAATCCGGATTGGGGCTCGATCCCGACGCGGACAAGCCGCTTCTGGCTTTCGCCAGCCGCCTCGTGCACCAGAAGATGCCCGATGCCGTGCTGGAGGCGTTGCCCGCGCTGATCGCGGACGGCATGCAATTCGCGCTCGTGGCCGAAGGCGAAGCGGATTATCAGGAACGCTTCCGCAAGCTCGCCCACGATTATCCCGGCCGCGTCGCGGTGCAGATCGGATATGAAGAGGACAAGGCCCGCCGCTTGCTGGCGGGCGCCGACATTCTTCTGCATCCGTCCCGCTTCGAGCCCTGCGGGCTCGTGCCGATCTATGCCATGCGGTACGGAACCATTCCGGTCGTGCGCAGCGTCGGCGGGATGGCGGACAGCGTTACCGACGCGACAGCGTCCACAATCCGGCAGGGAACGGCCACGGGCTTTGCCTTCGAGCCGCCCAATGCCGCGCAATTGCTCTTTGCGGTGCGCCGCGCCCATACGCTTTATCGCCAGCCCGCCGTGTGGAACAGGCTGAGGCAATCGGCGATGCGCCAGGATTTCGGCTGGCGCCGCTCCGCGCAATCCTACGCCGATATCTACGCTTCGCTGGCGAAAGCGCGCCCGACGGAAAGCGCCGAAATGGAAATGGGCGAGCCCGTGAAACTGCTCGCCTGATCGTTCGCACCATTGGAATAGGTCATGAGGCGTGAAGGCATCCATCCATTGGCGGGCGAACCGGCCCGGGCAATCGCGGCCGGCGCGCTTGCGAAGGCGGCACCATGACGACCCAAAAATCTAAAACCAAAACCCCCAAGGCCAAACAGGCCCGCGAGAGCGCCGGTGCGGACATGTTGTGGGAGCTTGCGCTCGATTTGCGCTCGGCATGGAACCACGCGGCCGATTCGATCTGGCTGCAACTGGAACCGGATTTGTGGGAAGAGACGCACAATCCCTGCGCGGTGCTGCAAACGATATCGCGCGACAGGTTGCGCGAAGCGTTCGAAGCTCCTGCGTTTTTCGACCATGTGAACCGATTGGTCGAAGAACGGCGCGCCGATGCCACGTCGCCCAAATGGTTTGCCAAAGCCCATGACGGCGCAGCGCTGAACGGAATTGCCTATTTCAGCATGGAATTCATGCTGAGCGAGGCCCTGCCCATCTATTCGGGCGGGCTTGGAAATGTCGCCGGAGACCAGCTCAAGGCCGCGAGCGATCTTGGCGTGCCGGTGACGGGCGTGGGCCTGCTTTATCAGCAGGGCTATTTCCGCCAGGTGATCGACGGCGACGGCGCCCAGAAAGCGATCTTTCCCTACAACGATCCGGGTCAGCTTCCCATTTCGCCGGTGCGCGGCGGGGACGGCGAATGGTTGCGCATCAAGCTCGATTTGCCCGGCTATCTGATCTGGTTGCGCGCCTGGCAGGCGCGGGTCGGCAATTGCACGCTCTATCTTCTCGACACCAACGACGTGGCGAATTTTCCGCCCTATCGCGGTATCGCCGGCGAACTCTATGGCGGCGGGCCCGATATGCGCCTGATGCAGGAGATGGTGCTGGGGATCGGCGGCTGGCGGCTGCTGGAAACGCTCGGACTTCGGCCCGATGTCTGCCATTTGAACGAGGGCCATGCCGCGTTCGCCGTGCTCGAACGGGCGCGCGCGCTGATGGCTGCGAAGAAGCTGCCATTCGAGATCGCCATGGCCGCGACGCGCGCGGGCAATCTCTTCACGACGCATACCGCGGTCGCGGCCGCATTCGACCGCTTCGCGCCGGGTTCGATCGCAAAATATCTCGGCGGCTATGCCCGGGAGGAATTGAAGATCGGACTCGACGATCTGCTCGCGCTCGGCCGGGCAAATCCGCACGACGCAAACGAGGATTTCAATATGGCCTATCTCGCCGTTCGCGGCAGCGGCGGCGTCAATGGCGTGAGCCGTTTGCACGGCGAGGTGAGCCGGCAGCTTTTTGCGCCCTTGTTTCCGCGCCGCCCGCTACCGGAGGTTCCGGTCGGCCACGTCACCAACGGCGTTCACATGCCGACCTGGGATTCGGCGGCGGCCGACGAATTGTGGACCAAGGCGGCAGGCAAAGCGCGCTGGCAGGGACCGGTGGACACGCTCGACAACGACATCCGCATGCTCGGCGACACCCATCTCTGGAAATTCCGCGCCGCGGCCAGAGCCGAACTCGTGACTTCCGTGCGCAAACGGCTTGCTGCGCAACTAACGGCGGCCGGAGCCGGCGCGGATGCCATCGAACAGGCGCGCGGCATCTTCGATCCGAACACGCTCACGATCGGATTCGCGCGCCGCTTCGCGACCTACAAGCGCCCGAACCTGCTGCTTCATGACGCGGAAAGGCTGACGCGCATGTTGTGCGACCGCGAGCGGCCGGTTCAATTGATCCTGGCGGGCAAGGCGCATCCGGCCGATCTGGCGGGCCAGGTTCTGATCCGCGACTGGATCGAATTCATCCGCAGGCCGGCCATTCAGCCGCGCGTCGTGTTTCTCAGCGACTATGACATGCATCTGACGGAGGATCTGGTTCACGGCGTCGATGTCTGGCTGAACACGCCCAGGCGGCCATGGGAAGCAAGCGGCACCAGCGGGATGAAGGCGCTTGTCAATGGCGGCATCAACCTGTCCGAACTGGACGGGTGGTGGGCGGAAGCCTACACGCCCGACACGGGATGGGCCTTGGGGGACGGCCGCGATCACAGCGGCGATCCCACGCTGGATGCCGCCGAAGCCGGCGCGCTCTACGAAATTCTCGAACGGCAGGTCATTCCCGAATTTTATACACGCAACAGCGGCGGCATTCCCACGGCGTGGGTGGCGCGCATGCGCGAGAGCATGGCGCGGTTGACCCCGCAATTTTCGACCAACCGGTCCTTGCGCCAATATGTGGAGGACCATTACCTCGCTGCCGCGGCCGCGTTTCAGGCGCGCGTGGCGCGCGGTTGTGCGCTGGCGCGTGAAATTGTCGCGCACACGCAAACTTTGGAACAAAATTGGGCCAATTTGCACATCGGCGAGCCGCAGATCGAAACCGCAGGCGGCCATCACGCGTTCAATGTTCGGGTGTTTCTGGGACGCCTCGATCCACAAATGATTGCCGTCGAACTCTTTGCCAATGGCGCCTCAAACGGGCCGCCGGATGTTCACGCCATGAACCGCATGGACCGCGACCCGCCGGCCGATTTTGCCGCGTACACCGCTTCCATCCCCGCCGCGCGGCCGTCATCCGACTATACTGTTCGCGTTGTGCCCGCGCGCCACGCCGCGATGACGCCGCTCGAAACGCCGCAAATCCTGTGGCAGCGCTGAAGGACGCGTCATGGAACCGAAGGCAGCGATCAGGTTCGTGTTCCTCGATATCGGCGGGGTGCTGCTCAGCGACGGCTGGCCGCGCGAGGCGCGGCGGCGGGCCGCGGCGCACTTCGACATCGACTTCGCAGATTTCGAGGACCGGCATCAGGCCATGTGGGACTTGCTGCAGCGGGACGCGTGTACGCTGGACGATTACATGGCCGGCACGGTTTTCCACATCCAGCGGCCGTTCACACCGGATCAGTTCCGCGACTTTATATATGCGCAGTCCAGGCCTTATCCTGCGATGCTGGACCTGGTGCGCCGCCTCAAAGCTGCGAACGATCTGAAAATCCTGGCCGTGAGCAATGAAGGCCGCGAATTGAATGCCTATCGGATTGCGCAATTCGGCCTGAACGACATTTTCGATGCCTATGTCTCCTCGTGCTACATCCATCTTATGAAGCCCGATCCCGGCTTTTTCCGCCTGGCACTCGATATCGCGCAAGCCCTGCCGGAACAGACGGTCTATGTCGAAAACACCGCGCTTCTGGCGGAAGTCGCGGCCGGGCTGGGCATCCACACCATCCTGCACACCGATGCAGAGGCGACGCGCGCCGCGTTTGCCGCCTTCGGTCTTGTCTTGAACGGAAAGAAGGACGATGGAACCGCATGATGCCAGGATTCTCGCCGTCAATGCCGGATCGTCGAGCATAAAATTTGCGCTGTTCGCGGCCGATGAGGCTTTGCAGCGCGTGGCGCATGGCGCGGTCGAGCGAATCGGATTGGCGCAATCGGCGCTGCGAACCAACGGCACCGTGAAGGAGATATCCGCGGCCGATCATGCGGCGGCTGCTGAAATCGTTCTGGACTGGATCGGCGCGCAAGGGCACGCGGGCAATATCGTGGCGGTGGCGCATCGCATCGTGCATGGCGGCCCGAATTATCACTTACCCCAGCGCATGACGGCGCGCATGCTGGACGATTTGCGCGACTCTGCGGTTTTCGACGAAGAGCATCTGCCCGGCGAAATCCTGCTGGCGCAGCGGCTTCGTGAGCGCTTTGGCAATGTGCCGCATATCGCCTGTTTCGACACCGATTTTCACTGGAACCTGCCGCGCGTCGCCAAGATGCTGGCGATTCCACGGCGCTATGAAGCGCTTGGCGTTCGCCGCTACGGTTTTCACGGATTGTCCTACGCCTATCTTGCCGGCGAATTGGCCCGGCTCGCAGGAAAGGCCGTCGCGCCCGGCCGCGTCGTGCTGTGTCACCTCGGCAACGGCGCGAGCCTCGCGGCCATTCGCGACGGCGAGCCCATCGACACCACCATGGCGCTCACACCGGCTGCCGGCATTGCCATGAGCACGCGTGCGGGCGATCTCGATCCCGGGCTGGGATGGTTTCTCGCGCGCAAGGAAGGTATGAGCCCGCGCCAGTTCGACACCATGGTCAATTTTCACTCGGGCCTGCTCGGGATATCCGAGACAAGCTCCGATATGCGCGATCTCCTGGCGCTGGCGGTAACCGATCCGCGCGCGCGCGAAGCGGTTCTGCTCTTCTGCTATCAGGTGAGGAAAACCCTGGGCGCATTCGCAGCCGCGCTGGGCGGGCTCGACACCGTCGTCTTCTCCGGCGGTATCGGCGAAAACGCGCCCGAAATTCGCGCACGCATCTGCGAAGGCCTGGAATTTCTCGGTATCGCGCTCGACGGCACGCGCAATGCGGCCAATGCCGCCTTGATCTCCGAGCCCGCGCGCGCGGTGACGGTTCGCGTCATGCCCACGGACGAAGAACGCATGATGGCCGAGATCGTGCGCCATGTTCTGAACCTCGATGCTGACGGGAGACCGAAACCATGACCGCGACGCTATCGCCGGATTTGCTGGAGAAAATGGACGCCTATTGGCGCGCCGCCAATTATCTTTCCGTCGGACAGATTTATCTTCGCGACAATCCACTTCTGAAACGGCCGCTCGAACCTTCCGATATCAAGCATCTTCTGCTCGGCCATTGGGGCACGACGCCGGGACAGAATTTCATCTATGTGCATCTGAACCGGATCATCGGGAAATACGATCTCGACATGATCTATGTTTCCGGCCCCGGCCATGGCGGCCCGGCCCTGGTCGGCAATACCTATCTCGAAGGCACCTATAGCGAGATCTATCCGAATATCAGCCAGGACGAGGCGGGACTGAAGCGTTTGTTCAAGCAGTTCTCGTTTCCCGGCGGCGTGCCGAGCCATGTTTCGCCCGAATGTCCGGGATCGATCCACGAAGGCGGCGAGTTGGGCTATTCGCTGAGCCATTCCTTTGGCGCGGTGTTCGACAATCCCGGTCTACTCGTCGCCTGCGTCGTCGGCGATGGCGAGGCCGAAACGGGCCCGCTCGCCACCGCCTGGCATTCGAACAAATTCCTCAATCCGGCGACGGACGGCGCGGTTCTGCCGATCCTGCATCTCAACGGTTACAAGATCGCCAATCCCACCCTGCTCGCGCGCATCACGCGCGAGGAGCTGGATCAATTGCTGCGCGGCTATGGCTGGACGCCGTATTTCGTCGAGGGCGACGAACCGGCGCGCGTGCATGAAGCGATGGCGGCCGCGCTCGACCGCGTGATCGTGGAGATCAGGAAAATCCAGCACGACGCGCGCGCGAACGGCAATCTGGCGCGCCCGCGCTGGCCGATGATCGTGCTTGCCACGCCGAAGGGCTGGACCGGCCCCAAAATCGTCGACGGCTTGCAAATCGAAGGCACGTTCCGCGCCCATCAGGTGCCGCTATCCGATCCTGCCGGCAATCCCGAACATCTCAAGATCCTCGAGGACTGGTTGCGCAGCTATGGACCGCACGAGCTTTTCGACGAGACCGGGCGATTTCGCAGCGAGCTGGCCGCGCTCGCGCCGGAAGGCGCGCGCCGCATGGGCGCCAATCCGCACGCCAATGGCGGCATTCTTTTGCGCGATCTCAGGATGCCGGATTTCCGCGACTATGCCGTCGACGTGCCCACGCGAAGCGCACCCGGCCCCGGCGACACGGTGGTGCTGGGGCGTTTTTTGCGCGACATCGTCAAGCTCAACGGCAAGGCCCGCAATTTCCGCATCTTCGGGCCGGACGAGACGGTCTCCAACCGGCTCACCGCCGTGTTCGAAGCGACCAATCGCCAATGGGAAGCGCCGGTCAAAGCGAGCGACGATTATCTGTCGCCCGACGGCCGAGTGATGGAAGTCCTGAGCGAACATCAATGCGAAGGCTGGCTCGAAGGCTATCTGCTGACCGGGCGGCACGGAGTGTTCAACTCCTACGAAGCCTTCATCCATATCGTCGATTCGATGTTCAACCAGCATGCCAAGTGGCTCAAGGTCACCGCGCATCTGCCATGGCGGCGCAAGATCGCGTCATTGAATTATCTTTTGAGTTCGCATGTGTGGCGGCAGGATCATAACGGCTTCACGCACCAGGACCCCGGCTTCATCGGCCATGTCGCGAACAAGAAATCGGAAATTGTGCGCATCTATCTTCCGCCGGACGCCAATTGCCTGTTGTCGGTGATGGATCACTGCCTGCGAAGCCGTCATTACGTCAATGTGGTGGTTGCCGGAAAACATCCCGCGCCGCAATGGCTGACGATGGAGGAAGCGGTGGAACATTGCACGCGAGGCATCGGCATCTGGCAATGGGCGAGCAGCGATCGGACCGCGCCACCCGATGTCGTGATGGCGTGTTGCGGCGACGTGCCCACGCTGGAAACGCTCGCCGCCGTTGCGATCCTGCGCGAACATCTGCCCGATTTGCGCGTTCGCGTCGTCAATGTCGTCGATCTGATGAAGCTCGAACCGGCAAGCGAGCATCCGCACGGCCTGAGCGATGCGGAATTCGACGAACTTTTCACCACCGACAAGCCGGTGATCTTCGCCTTTCATTCCTATCCCTGGCTGGTGCACCGGCTCACCTATCGCCGGACCAATCATCGCAACATCCATGTGCGCGGCTACAAGGAGGAAGGCACCATCACCACGCCCTTCGACATGACGGTGCTGAACGATCTCGACCGCTTTCATCTCGTGATGGATACGATCGATCGCCTGCCGCAAACCGGCGACGCAGGCGTCTATCTGAAGCAGCGGCTTGAAGACAAGCTGGTCGAACACCGGCAATATATCGATGCGAATGGCCAGGACCTGCCCGAAATCCGCAATTGGAAATGGGCGGGCGCTTCGTCATGACGATGGCCATGAATCGCCGGCAGCCCGCCCCGGCGCAACGCGCTCCGGCGGAGAATTTGAAATCGCTTCCGCTCGCCCAGGTCATGACGATGCTGCATGCGAGCGGCGGCGGTCTCAGCCAGAAGGAAGCCGAGCGGCGCCTCGCCGAAGACGGACCCAATGCCATAGAAGAAAAACGCGCCAGTCCGTTCCTGAAATTTCTGAGCTATTTCTGGGGCCCCATCCCGTGGATGATCGAAGCGGCCGTGATCCTGTCGGCGCTGGCCCGCCATTGGCCCGATTTCGGAATCATCCTTGTTCTGCTTTTTTCGAACGCCATCGTGGGATTCTGGGAAGAGCACCAGGCCGGCAACGCCATCGCAGCGCTGAAGGCCAGCCTTGCGCTCAAGGCCCGTGTGCGGCGCGACGGTGCATGGGCGGTTCGTCCGGCCCGGGAACTGGTTGCGGGCGACATGGTGCGGCTGCGCCTGGGCGATATCGTGCCGGCGGATGTGCGCCTTCTGGACGGCGATCCGGTGGAGATCGATCAGGCGGCGCTGACGGGTGAATCGCTGCCGGTTACGCGCGGAAAAGGCGAGGCCGTCTATTCCGGTTCGATCGTGCGTCAGGGCGAGATCGAGGCGCTTGTTTATGCCACCGGCACGCGCACCTATTTCGGCAAGACGGCGGAGCTTGTCGAAAGCGCGCATACCGTCAGCCACTTCCAGCGCGCGGTCCTCAAGATCGGCGATTATCTGATCGTACTGGCCATAGCGCTGGTCACAATTATCCTGGGCGCGGCGCTGTTTCGCGGCGATCCCTTCCTTGTCACCTTGCAATTCGCGCTGGTCTTGACGGTGGCCGCCATACCCGTGGCGATGCCGACCGTGCTGTCGGTCACCATGGCTGTCGGCGCGCGCGCGCTTGCGAAAATGCAGGCGATCGTGGCGCGGCTGGCATCGATCGAAGAACTGGCCGGCGTCGATGTCCTGTGCTCCGACAAGACCGGAACCTTGACACAGAACACGCTGAGCCTCGGGGAAACCTTTGCGCTGAAGGGGATCGATCCGCAATCGGTGGCCCTCAGTGCTGCACTCGCCTCGCGCGCGGAAGACAATGACGCAATCGATTCCGCCGTGTTGAGCGCGGCCGGCAGCGGCGCGACCGGCCGGTATCGCATCGTGCATTTCCAGCCTTTCGATCCCGTGCACAAGCGCACCGAGGCGCTCGTGCAAGGTCCGGACGGGGTGCCATTCCGCGTCACCAAGGGCGCGCCGCAGGTCATACTTGCGCTCAGCGCCGATGCGGCCGCGGTCAAGCCGGAGGTTGACAAGGCGGTCGAAAATTTTGCGGCGCATGGCTTCCGTTCGTTGGGCGTTGCGCGCGCGGATGCGAATGGCGGATGGCAATTTCAGGGCGTGCTGCCCCTGTTCGATCCGCCGCGCGAAAGCGCCAAGGCGACAATCGCCGCGGCGCGGGCGATGGGCGTGGCGGTCAAGATGCTCACAGGCGATCAGATCGCCATCGCCAAGGAGATCGCCGGCCGGCTGGGGCTGGGCACGCATATTCTCGATGCGAGCAGTTTCGGCAAACCCGATCGCGACGGTGCCGCACAATCGATCGAGTCGGCCGATGGCTTTGCGCAGGTCTTTCCCGAGCACAAATTCCGCATCGTCGAACTGCTTCAGAAGCGCGGCCATATCGTGGGCATGACGGGCGACGGCGTGAACGACGCGCCGGCGTTGAAAAAAGCCGATTGCGGGATCGCCGTATCGGGCGCGACCGATGCGGCGCGCGCAGCGGCGGCCATCGTGCTTTTGACGCCGGGCCTGTCGGTGATCGTCGATGCCATCCGCGAAAGCCGCAAAATCTTCCAGCGCATGACGAGTTACGCGATCTACCGCATCGCCGAGACGCTGCGGGTGCTGTTCTTCCTGACGCTCGCCATTCTCGTTTTCAATTTCTATCCGCTGACGGCCGTCATGGTGGTGATGCTGGCCCTGCTCAATGACGGCGCGATTCTCTCCATCGCCTATGACAATGTGCGCTACGCGCACAAACCGGATTCCTGGAACATGCACACGGTGCTGAGCATTTCCACGATCCTCGGGCTTACGGGCGTGGTGGCGAGTTTCGGCATGTTCTATCTCGGCGAGCGCGTTTTCCATTTCGACCGCGCCCATATCCAGACATTCATGTATCTGAAGATGTCGGTTGCGGGGCAGTTGACGATCTTTTTGACGCGCACGCGCGGGCCGCTGTGGTCGATCCGGCCGGCGCCCATTCTGCTCGCAGCGGTGTTCGGCGCGCAAGGCATCGCCACGCTGGTTGCCGTTTACGGATTCCTGATGACGCCGCTGGGTTGGGGCTGGGCGCTGTTCGTGTGGGGTTATGCGCTTGTCTGGGCCCTCATAACCGACCGGGTAAAGCTTTTGGCCTATCGCATCGTCGATCCGGGCGGCAAGCCGCTGCTGCATGTCCGCCGCAGCGCGGACACGAATGCCGCCGTTCGTCCCGCCTGATGTGCAAAGGCCGCTTCGCCGGGGCGCAGCAATGTGAGCCCGCCGGCCGATCAGCCGTAGTCGAAGTCCGCCTTGCTTTGACCGACTTCGATGATGTAGCCGTCAGGATCGCGGATATAGCATCGCGTCTCGCCGTATTTGTCCTTCGGCTCGGTGATGAATTCGGCGCCTCGACTGCGCCACAGGGCATAGCAGGCTTGAATATCGGCGACGCGGATGTTCATGAAGCTGTTGACGGCATTCGGGTCTGCGGGAACGCTGAGCGTGACCGTTGGCTTGTCGGGGGTCGGACCGCCTCCGACATTGACGATGAGCCAGGTATTGGCGATCTGCACGTAGCCGGGCGCGCCCTTGCTGTCGCCCCAGCTGAGAACGCGGGCCCCGAAAACGCGCTCGTAAAATCGAACCGATCGTTCGATGTCGGCCACGACGATGAAATGCGCAATCGATATGCCGTCTTTCGGCGGCATTCGATAGGTCTTCCCGCCGACTTCTATTTGACCCACGGATGCCTCCGCTGTTACTTGCGACGCTATCCTTGCGCGCGCGGATCGTCGTGCCGATCGACATAGGCAAGGCCCAGCGGTCCGATCGCCGTCACTTGGGTGACGTATTCGCCCGATTTCGCCCAATGAAAATGCGGCGTGTCGCCGGGAAGCACGACAACGCTGCCCGGCGGAAACGGTGTCAGTTTGGCTTCATCGAACGTATCGCCAAGACCGATGTAGAAGACGCCCGAAATGACCGTGTAGACGCGGTCCTCCGGATGGGTGTGCGCCATCAGCTTCACGCCGCCGGGCACTTTTACCCGGATCGTAAAGGGACCCGCCCCATTCGGATCGCCGACCATGGCGGCGAGGCGAACGGAGGGCGGAAGCGCCGCGAAGGGTTTCCAATCGATATCGTCGGGGAGAACCGAGCGGAATTCGGCCTGTCCCGGTTGATGGTTCCGCATCGGCGTGAATCCTCGCTGTTGCCGTCGCACGCTCCCACGATGCAATCGGAACGGGCGCGGCGCAATTGGACCAAGGTATCGCGCGGGCGCGCAGAAGATCGCTGACGCGGCCGGCCAAGACAAAGGTACCGGCGATACCTTCGTGCAATCGAAGCGTCTTGCCGGCGGTGATATTCGGGTGTGCCGTGGAAGCGGGTTTCGACACGCAGTTTGCGAAAGGACAATGGTTATGAAGATCCTGATGGTTTTGACCTCGCACGATCAACTCGGCAACACCGGCCGCAAGACCGGCTTCTGGCTGGAGGAGATGGCCGCGCCCTATTACGTGCTGAAGGAGGCGGGTGCAGAGATCACGCTGGCCTCGCCGAACGGCGGACGTCCGCCGCTCGATCCCAAAAGCGACGAGCCCAAGTTCCAGACCGAAATCACGCGGCGATTCGAAAAGGACGCCGCGGCGGAGAAGCAGCTCTCGAACACGTTGCGCCTGGAGGATATGCGGCAGGACGATTTCGACAGCGTCTTCTATCCCGGCGGACACGGACCGATGTGGGACCTTGCGGAGGACAAGAACTCGATCCGGCTGCTGGAATCCTTTATCGCCGCCGGAAAACCGATTGCGATCGTCTGCCACTCGACCGGTGCGCTGCGCCATGTGAAAGGCCCGGACGGCAAATTGCTGGTCGACGGCAAGACGGTGACCGGCTTCACCAATGGCGAAGAAGAGGAAATGGGGCTGACGAAAATCGTTCCGTTCCTGGTCGAGGACGAGATGATGCGTCTCGGCGCCGTTTTTTCCAAAGTCAGGAATTGGGCCGTTCATGTCGTCACCGACGGACAATTGATCACCGGACAGAACCCGGCCTCTTCCGGCCCTGCGGCGAAGATTCTGCTCGACCGTCTGAGGAGCGCCGCCTAGCCGCGGTCTTGATCGAGTTTTGCGGCCTGATGGACAAGATCGGCAAGAGAGCCGGCCTTCATCTTGCGCATGACCTGGCCGCGATGGGCCTTGACGGTGATCTCGCTGATGCCAAGTTCGAATGCTATCTGCTTGTTCAGAAGGCCGGACACCACAAGCTGCATGACCTCCCGCTCGCGCCGGCTCAGCAGCCCATGGCGCGCGCGCAGCGCCTGCATCTCCTCTTCATGTTCGAGCGCGCTGCGGCTTCTTTCGAGCGCCTGGCGGATGGCGCCCAGGATCGTTTCGTTGTCGAAAGGCTTGGTCAGGAACTCGATGGCGCCCTTCTTCATGGCCCGCACGCTCATGGGAATATCGCCGTGACCGGTGATGAAGACGATCGGCATGTCCGGCGCATCGCGGGCGATACGTTCCTGCAAGCCCAATCCGCTGAGATGGGGCAGATTGACGTCCAGAACCAGGCAGTTCGGAGCGCGCGTTCGCGGGCGCGCCAGAAACTCTTCGGCCGATATGTAGATCTCCGGCTCCCAGCCTTCCAGGCGGATGAGCGCGTCCAGCGATTCACGCACGGAAACGTCATCGTCGATAACAAATACGATAGGCGTCGCGTTCGGCATGGAAGCCGGCCTCCGCTCAAGGCCCGTATTTGCGGCCTGTATATCACATTTTGCGTCGATCCTGTGTAAAGCATGCCTGTGCATCGCTGGTTCCTCACGAAAGCGCGTTGTTCAGGGCCCCGATCAATGCCTCGTCCGCAAACGGCTTGGTGAGACACGCAACCGCGCCTTGCTCAAGCACTCCGGCGGCCGCATCTTGCCCGCGGGCCGTGATGACGATGATCGGAATGTCCAGCCCCCTTGCCTTGAGATTTTGTTGCAGATCGGGCCCCGACATGCCGGGCATGGCAATGTCCAGGATGAGGCATTTTGTGCTGCCGATGATGCCCGATGCGAGAAACGCTTCCGCCGAGGAAAATGTCCGAGGCTCATAGCCGAGCTCCCGAAGCAGATCGGGCAGGGATTCGCGCACGGATTCATCGTCATCCACAACGGTCACGAGCGGACGATCATTCATCGTGTGCCCCCCTCTGCCGAGTGGGGCCCATTCGAACCGGATGCTTCTGCGTCATCTCCGTTTCCCGCAAAATATCGTATATAAAACGAGAACATCGTACCCGGTCTATTGTCACAAGGTATTGCCGCCGGGCCCGGAACATTGCCGAAAACGGCCCCAATTTCGATGGCCGGCCGATATTTTCGCGCGGCCGGGACCGATACTTAAGTATACTGGACACCGCGCGGCGATAGCGCTCGCGTATGTTTGCCGCGCGTATAGCAGGAGCGACATTATCGGCAGACCATTCGGCCGCGCTGCAGGGACGGCGCGTGCCCATGGAAACGACGGGGGCTCTGGCGTGGCAGAGGATTCCGACTACATATTGGAGCCGCTCCGCGAAGGCGCGGAATTCACATTGTACCGCGGCACGGAGCGCGGCTCGCGGACGCCTGTATTGGCGCTGGCCGCCGCCGCCGAGCAGCCATCGCCTCAAAGTCTCAGCCAACTCGAACACGAATACGCCCTGGCGGGCGAACTCGACCCGGCCTGGGCGGTTCGGCCGCTGGCGCTGGCGCGCCACGAAGGACGAACGGTTCTCATTCTGGCAGATCCGGGCGGCGAACCGCTGGATCGAATAATCGAACAGGACCGGGGCCAGCCGATCGATCTGACAAAGGTCCTTCGCATCGCCGTCGGTCTGGCCTCTGCGCTTGGCCAGACCCACCGGCAAGGCCTCATTCACAGAGACATCAAGCCCGCGGCCGCCCTGGCCGGCGATACGGGCCAGGTGTGGCTGACCGGTTTCGGCATGGCATCCCGCCTGCCCCGCGAGCGGCTGACGCCGGCGCCGCCCGAAATCATCGCGGGCACGTTCGCCTACATGTCTCCCGAGCAGACCGGACGCATGAACCGCTCTGTGGATGCGCGCAGCGATCTCTATTCGCTGGGCGTCACTCTTTATCAGATGCTCACAGGCACGCTGCCGTTTGCCGCCGCCGATCCGCTCGAATGGGTCCACTGTCATATTGCACGCCGGCCGATATCTCCGGCGTCGCGCAGAGACATCCCCGCACCGCTGTCGGCCATCGTCATGAAGCTTCTCGCCAAGAATGCGGAAGAACGCTACCAGACCGCCGCGGGCCTGGAAGCCGATCTTCGCCGGTGCCTGTTTGAATGGCAGTCGCAAGGCCGCATCGATCCGTTCCCTCTGGGCGCGAGCGATATGTCGGACCGGTTGATGATCCCCGAGAAGCTGTACGGACGCGAACGCGAAATCGATGCGCTGCTGGGGGCGTTCGACCGGGTGGTGGCACAGGGCCCCGCCGAACTGGTGCTGGTATCGGGATATTCCGGCATCGGAAAATCCGCTGTGGTCAACGAGCTGCACAAATCGCTTGTTCCTCCCCGCGGATTGTTTGCATCCGGCAAGTTCGACCAATACAAGCGCGATATTCCATATGCCACGCTCGCACAGGCATTCGAGAGCCTGATACATCCCCTGCTGAGCAAGAGCGAAGAAGAATTGCGCATATGGCGCGATGCCCTTCACGAGGCGCTCGATCCGAATGGATCGCTGATCGCTGAACTTGTTCCCGGATTGAAGCACATCATAGGCGAACAGCCGCCGGTGCCCGAACTTCCTCCGGAGGAGGCCAAGGGCCGCTTTTTGCTGGTATTCCGGCGTTTCATAAGCGTCTTCGCAACGCCCGAACATCCGCTTGCGCTCTTCCTGGACGATTTGCAATGGCTCGATGCAGCCACGCTCGACTTGCTAGAAGATCTGTTGTCGCGCAAGGACGTGAAACATCTGCTCCTGATCGGCGCCTACCGGGACAACGAGATCAACCCGGCCCATCCGTTGATGCGAAAGCTGGATGCAATGCGCCACGCGGGATCGCTTTTGCGGGATATCGTACTTGCTCCACTCGGCCGTGGAGACCTGGAGCAGCTCCTGGCGGATTCACTTCGTTGCGAACCGGATCGCGTCGTCCCGCTGGCCCAATTGATTCATGACAAGACGAACGGCAATCCCTTTTTTGCCATTCAATTCATTTCGATACTCGCCGATGAAGGCCTGCTCGTCTTCGATCATAATAAGGCCCAATGGTCCTGGGATCTGAACCGGATTCGCACCAAAGACTACACCGACAATGTCGTGGACCTGATGGTTCGGAAGTTGAAACGCCTGCCCCCCGAAACGCAGGCGGCTCTCCAGCAATTTGCCTGCATGGGCAACAGCGCAGAGTTCGACATGCTTCATATGGTGTATGAGGGTTCGCTTGAGGAGATGCACGACCGGTTGTGGGACGCAGTCCGCGCGGGTCTCGTTTTCCGCTCGGAAACGTCGTACCGGTTTCTCCACGATCGCGTCCAGGAAGCAGCCTACTCGCTGATCCCGAAAGAACTCCGGGCAGAAGCGCATCTGCGCATCGGAAGGCTACTCGCCGAAAATGCCTCTGCCGGGAAACTGGAAGATGTCATATTCGAAATTGTCAACCAACTGAACCGTGGCGCACACCTGATCGCCTCAGCCGAGGAACGCGAGCGGGTTGCGGAACTCAACCTGATTGCGGGCAGGCGTGCGAAAAGTTCGACGGCGTATGCCTCTGCGCTCAAATATCTCAGAGCTTGCAGCGCCGTACTGACCGACACGACCTGGGATACGAACTACCGGCTCATTTTCTCGATTGAATTCTTGACGGCCGAGTGCGAGTTGCTGACCGGCGATATGGCCGCGAGCGAAAGCCGGCTTTCGATGCTGTCGCGGCGCGCCAAAAACCGTCACGATTTCGCGATTGTGACGCGCTTGCAGCTCACGCTCTACACGACTTTGGATCAGAGCGATCGCGCTGTCGACGCATTCCTCAAATATCTCCGGAGCACGGGTACGAATTGGACGCGGCATCCGACCCGCGAAGAAGTTCTTCATGAGTACGACCGGATTGGCGCCCAGGTCGGAAAAAGATCGATCGAACAGCTCGTCGACCTGCCCTTGATGACCGATCCGGACGTCCTCGACATGCTGGATGTCTTCACCGAAATCGTGACCCCCGCGCTGTACTATGACGAGAACCTGTCGTCTCTCGTGGTCTGCCGCATGGTCAATCTCAGCCTCGAATACGGCAATCACGACGGTTCGTGTTTCGGCTATGTCTGGTTCGGCGTCATCGCCGGACCGCGCTTCAACAACTACAAGGGCGGATTCCAGTTCGGTCAGCTTGGCTACGATCTGGTCGAAAAGCGCGGCTTGACGCGATATCAGGCCCGCACCTACATGTCGTTCGGCAATTTCGTCGTGCCGTGGGCCAAACATGTGGCAAACGGGCGCGAATTGGTGCGCCGGGCCTTCGATGCGGCGTACCGGATTGGCGATCTCACATTCTCCGCCTATAGCCTGGCCGAGTTGATCAAAAACTCCCTGATGGTTGGGAGCAATCTGGCGGACGTACAGGCGGAGGCCGAAAACGCCCTTGCGTTTGCCAGGCGAACCCGATTCGGTCTCGTGATCGAGGTCGTTGCCGCGCAACTCGGCCTCGTGCGGATGCTCCGCGGATTGACCGATGAGTTCGGGTCTTTGAACGATGGGGAATTCGACGAACTTGTATCCGAACAACTCATGGCGAGCAATCCGGTTCTGGCGTTTTCCGAATTCTGTTACCTGACGCGAAAGCTTCAGGCGCGCTTCTTTGCCGGAGACTATGCGGCTGCAGTGGATGCTTCGCAACGCGCTCTCGCGCTGCTCTGGCCAGTGGCATCGCAAATCGAGACCGGCGAGTTTCGCTTCTACGCCGCCCTGGCGCATGCCGCCGCCTGGAACACCGCTTCTGCAGAAGAAAGGCGCGAGCATTTTGCCGCTCTTGACGACCATCACCGGCAGCTCGAGATATGGGCGCTCCATTGCCCCGAAAATTTCGAAACCAAGGCCGCGCTCGTCAGAGCGGAAATCGCGCGCATCGAAGACCGGATGCTGGACGCCGAGAAGTTCTACGAGGAATCGATCCGCTCGGCACATCACAATGGTTTCGCGCATTGCGAGGCGGTCGCCAACGAAGCTGCAGCGAAGTTCTATTCGGCACGGGGATTTGCCAGAATTGCGCACGGCTATTTGCGCGATGCCCGGGATTGCTATCGCCGTTGGGGCGCGGAAGGGAAGGTGCGGCAACTCGAGCAATCATACCCAAAAATCAGGACAGAGAATAATCCATCCGGCACAGGTTCCATTCTTGCCTCCGTCGAGCAACTTGACCTCGCGACAGTCATCCGGGTTTCGGAGGCGGTATCGGGTGAAATCGACCAGGAAAGGCTGATCGCTGCACTCACGCGCACAGCCATCGAGCATGCCGGGGCCGAGCGAGGATTGCTCATCCTCATCCGGGACGGCGAGCCGCGGATCGAAGCGGAAGCCACCACCGGGCCGGGCAAGATCGAGGTTACCGCTCGCCATGCGGCCGCCATCACGCCATCCGATCTGCCTCAATCCGTGCTGCACTATGCGATCCGCACACGGGAGCATGTGCTCCTGGACGATGCCTCGTCCGACAACGTGTTTTCCGAAGACGAATATCTGCGGCTGAAGCGCGCCCGGTCGATCCTGTGTCTCCCGATCGTCAAACAAAAGAAGCTTGTCGGAGCGCTTTATCTCGAGAACAATCTGTCGCCGTGCATTTTTACGCCGGACCGGGTTGCCATCCTGGAATTGCTGGCGTCGCAGGCCTCCATTTCGCTGGAAAATGCCGCCCTGTATTCGGAATTGCAGATCAAGGTCGGGCTGCTGCAGGTGCTTCCGGTCTCGGCCTGGACGCTTACGCCCGACGGCACACCGGATTTCGTGAACAATGTCTGGCTTGAATTTGCCGATCAGACACCCGATTTCGTTCGATCGCATCCCGAGGCCTGGATGACCGCGGTCCACCCCGAGGATCGGGAAAGAGCGGCCAAGATCTTCCGCGATGGCGTGCGTTCGGGGCAGGATTTCGCATTTGAAACCCGGTCTCTGCGTGCGCGCGACGGGACATATCGCTGGCACCTCCAGCAGGCCGTGGTCTTGCGCGACAAGGACGGAAAAGTTCTCAAATATGTCGGCACGACGACCGATATCGACGACCAGAAGCGCGCCGAGGAAACCTTGCGCCAGACGCAGGCCGATCTCGCCCATGTGGCGCGGGTGGCCACCCTCAATGCGATGACGGCGTCCATCGCCCACGAGGTCAGCCAGCCTCTGTCGGGGATCCTGACCAATGCGAGCACCTGCGCGCGGATGCTGGCCGCCGATCCTCCCAACCTTGCCGGTGCCGCCGAAACCGTCCGGCGGACGATCCGCGATGCCAAACGCGCTTCCGAAGTGATTCAACGCCTGCGCACGATGTTCTCCAAGCGCCCGCCGAGCATGGAGCCGGTCGATCTCAACGACGCAGCGCGCGAGGTGATCGCCCTGTCGGCGGGCGAGCTGCAAAAGGCCCGCATACGGTTGGCGACGGAGTTTGCCCATGATGTTCCGCGCGTCAGCGCCGACCGCATCCAGTTGCAGCAAGTCATCCTGAACCTGTTGCTCAATGCGACCGATGCCATGGCCGGCATCGAGGATCGCGCGCGAGCGCTCCTGATCAAGACGGACCCGCACCGCGACGGCGTGAAACTGGCGGTTCGCGATTCCGGCACGGGCGTGGACCCGGCCACTGTCGAGACGCTGTTCGAACCGTTCTACACGACCAAGACAAGCGGAATGGGCGTCGGCCTGTCGATTTGCCGGTCGATCATCGAAAGCTATGGCGGGCGTTTGTGGGCGATGGCCAATGACGGGCCGGGCGCAACCTTCTTCTTTTACCTGCCTTCCTCGGCGAAGGTCTCATAACGGTCTGGTTGCAGGTTGGAGGCCTGCCGGGCCACCAGACTTCGCCCGCTTCGCGAGCTACGCCCCGGCAAGCCAGCCGGAGGTTTTATTCGAACCTCGGAAAATGAGAGGGGGTACCCCCTCCCCGCTTATCCCCGCCGCGATCCCCGCAAGCGGACGGCGCCAGACGTCTAAGCGGTTGCAGGAAAACGGGTTATTCGTTTTGCGGAAATTTGCACTCCCCCCCTGTCCCGGCGTAGCTGCGCAAGCTGCGAAGCCGGATGCCCCAACGGGGATAGCGAGCCAGCCGACGCGCGTGAACCCGCGAGCCACATATGGGCTCGCGGGTGTGCGGATTCAAGCGGGGTTAGTCGCCCAGGCCGATGGAGATGGAGGCGTAAGGGCCGTTGAATGTCATGGCCGATTTCTTGGCGGTATCTATGCCGGTGTCAATCGCGTTGAGGAATGTGTCGTAGCGATAGCCGAGGCTCACCTTCGCGTCCTGGAAGCGATAGGCGATGGCGGCGTAGCCGCCGATGTTCGGCACGGTGACATTGCGCGAACGCGACGGGCTGCCGGAGTGATGATAGACGCCTGTCTTTATCGCTTGATGATACTTCCCGCCGGTCGGCACGTTGTGATAGCCGCTCGTATAATGATGCGCCTTGGTTCTCTGTTTTCCGAACAAAAGGGCTCCAGTCACGCCCCAATCGAAAGCAAGCTCGCCATCGTTCAAATTGCCGGCAAGCGGCACCGTATTGCTCCATGAAACGGACGGTCCAATTCCATGAAAGCTGCGCTGGGCGCTACCAGATAGATAATAGTGATGAAAATCCCTATCGTATTTTATGCCGGCAAAGTTGGAATCAACAAGATCGGGGCGCGCTCTTATCAGTATAGATGCATCGGAGTTAAACTGCGCTATCCGTACACCGGCGCTGACGACAGACGTACCATTGTGTCCGAACAGGCCGAGCCCGACATCCCTGCCGGCCTGGAAGTCCAGAATGGTGTGATGTTCCCGATTATGACCCCGAAATTCGGCATAGCCGAGAAATCCCGAAGCATAGCGAATTGGTACGCCGAGGCCTGCAAAATATTGATAATAATAGGATGACGTCGGGATCAGCGGTCCTTGCGTTTGCTGGTGCGTTATCCTGCTGCTATTTGAACGCCCGAAGCGAACGCCTGCCGAAAATATCCAGTTCGAATCCTCCGGCTGAAACGAAAGCGTTGTTTCGCCGCCGAAGCTGAAAGGCGGCGGCTTCTGCACGCGCAGGGGCGAAACGGGATCGAAGACACCGGGATTTGCGTCGGCGTGCACGAAAGGCGGCGCGAATGGCTGCCCTTCTCCGCTCACCACCGAGGCGTCGCCGCTGAATTCCAGCCAGAACAGCGGATGACTGTCTTCGGCGCGCGCCATATCCGCGGATGAGACATAGGCCGTAAGGACCAATGCCGATGCGCCTGTCAGCAGCTTCCAGCGGATGGTGGCGCGGTTGTCGTGTGTGTTGATGAGTTCGCTCATTGTATGCTTCCCCCCGTGACGTGACTTGGCCGGCGAAAGTCCTCAAAGGACTTCCCTCTCCCCCTTTGGGGGAGAGGGTCAGGGTGAGGGGGCCTCTCAGCGGGCGCTGTGTTTGCGGATTTGTGCTGGCGGCCGGCCGCATGCACCAGCCGAACCGCCCCCTCACCCCGGCCCTCTCCCCCGAGGGGGGAGAGGGAGAAGATTGGGTTTTGCATCATCGTTTCCATGGCGCTCACCAGTTCTTCGTGACGCGCACGCCGAAGAGGCGCGGATCGGTCAGGAACACATTGGTGGTCAAACCGCTGTCGTCCGAATTCAGGAAGTCGCCGGTGATGGCCGTCTTGTCGAAGATGTTCTTCACATAACCGAAGATTTGCCAGCCATCGGCGCTCGTCAGGATCAGCGCGACGTTCGTCGTGGAATAGCCGCGTATCTTGTCATAGGGCCTGTCGTTGAAAATTCGCGCGAAGCTCTGCGACTGCCAATAGAAATCCATGTGGAACGTAGCCGCCCAATCTTCAGACACCGGAGTCGTGTATTCCGCCGAAAGTGCACTGGTAAAGTGCGGCGCATTGGGCAATTGGTTGCCGCTTAGATCCTTGGCAAAGCCTTCGCCATTGTTGATCTCCGGCCGGTTCGGATCGAAACCGGCATAACCGGATATATGGCGTGTTTCGGAGCAGACGAATGCCGTAAACCCGATGCACTGTATCGTGGGATTCGGCACATATTGCAGGTCTGTGATCGGATCGAGGCCGTTGCGGATTGCACCGCAGAGCTGCACGAGTGAGCCCGGACTGTCTGCGCCATAATTGTAAATGCCATAGTTCAACGAATCGATGACGAGCTCGGGCGTGACAATACAGTTTGATGCCTGGCCGATAAACGGCTTGAGCACCATCCAGCCCGGATGGTTGGCCGCATCGGTCCTGTCCATAAGGTCAATGGACGACTGTCCGTTATCGACGCGCGTGCCCTCGTAACCCCCGGCGAAATGGAATTTCAGGCCGGGTATGGGCTCGTATGTCGCTTCCAGCTCTGCGCCCCGGACGGTTGCATCGAAATTGTCATTGATTGCGGTGCGGTCCACGATGCGCGAAATCTGATAGCCCTTGTAATTGTAGTAAAAGACGTTTCCGTTCAGCGTGAGCGCGCCATCCAGCATCGTGTTCTTGGTGCCGAGTTCATAGGCGTCGATGAATTCGGGCTTGAACGTCAAAGGATGGATCGGATGGACGACGTCGGTGCTTTCGAACGAAACCAGCGTCGCGCCCGGCGGGTTGGCGCCACCGGCCTTATAGCCATGCGCCCAGGATACATAGACCAGCGTCTGATCGGTGAAATCGAGTTTCGGCGTCCAGTTTGCGGCGGCGCGGCCCGTAAGCTGGTTCCATTCCTGATCCACGGAACCGGCGCTTGGATAACCGTAATTGTTCGTCAGAATCTGGCTGGGGAAATTGGTGAAATGCTTCTTGTCCTCCGTCCAGCGGATGCCGCCGGTCAGCTTGAGTGCGGGCAGCACCTGATAATAGGCCTCGCCGAATCCGGCATAAGAATTAAGCACGTAAGGATTCTGACTCAGGAAATAATTGTGGCCCTCATTGTCCAGATGATAAATGTCATGCGGATCGACATAACCGCCTGACGAATCGCCCGGCACGCCCGCGCCAAACCTCTGCGATGCAAGCTGGTATCCACTGCCACCACTATCGCAGATTGTACACATGTGTCCTTGAAATGTATCGCTTCCCGTGAACGTGCTGGGATTATAAGGAAACTGATTTGAAAAACTGTCGACCGTACTGACCATAAATGCGGTCAACTCGTTTATGAAGACGTAGTAATTCTCTTCCGTCTCGTAGTGCAGATAATTGCCACCGACGCTGAAATTGAAAGGCCCCTTGAAATTGGAGGCCAACCGGAATTCCTGATTGAATTGCCAGGCATGCTCTTCCGACAAATCCATGGCGACAAGCCGGTCGGAACATCCCAATTGCGGATCGCAAAAGATGCCTGCCGGATGGTTTGCCAAGGTAAGAGGATTCGCACAATCTTGCGTGCCGCCATAGCTGAGTGTGCCTTCGGCACAGACATAATATCCGGCGAAGCTCGTGAGCTGCTTGTTCTGAAAATTGGGCGCATAGGCAAAGGCCCCCGGCGTCGTGTTGAAGCGGTTATAATCCTCGGTGGACCACAGGAAGTCCTGGCTGTATCCCGTCTGCGATGTGAAAGTGAGTTCGGGGGTGACGTCATAATCGGCATTGAATTCGAGAACGTTGTTCTTCGCCTTGTAAGTCGGATTCAGCGCCGATTCGATCACCCGAAGATTGTGAGATTGCGTAGTACTGGCATAGGGATTTACGTATTCGTTCAACTCACGGCCATAGATGCCGGCAGCAACGTAAGGCAGGCTGTAGCCATTTGGCACCTGGAACGCTTCCGGCGAATAGAGACTAACCGGCAGGCAACCCTGGCTGAAATAGCCGCCCATGTCACTGAGCGATCCGTTGACGTTACCAGGGGGTGGAAGAGAAACACCAAGGATTGAATCTGGAATCGGCGCGGTTTTGCAGAGCTGTTTGGAGCTGCGAATGCGATCATCGTCTTCCTGGAAATGTTCCCAGACGAGATAGGTGCGAAGGCGTTCTGTCGGCTTGAAGGCAATCGTGATGCGGTTCGACCACAAATCGCGTCCGTCGATCGGGCTGTTCGTGAGCGAATTGGTCGAATAGCCGTCGCGCTTGGTCCATTCGGCCGCGATGCGAATGGCGAGCCGGTCATCGACAATCGGCAGATTGACCATGCCTTCATAACGGCGGTTCTTGAAATTGCCCCAATCGGCGGAGAGCATCGCCTCGAACTGGCCGGTGGGTTGCGCGGAAATGACATTGACCACGCCCGCGGTGGCGTTGCGCCCGTAAAGCGTGCCTTGCGGCCCGCGCAACACTTCGACCTGGTTGACGTCGTAGAATTCCTGCTCGAAGAAATGATTGCGGATGAACGGCATGTCGTTCAACGCGACGGCCACGGCGGGATCGGTGGTCACCGAAATCGCCTGCGTGCCGATGCCGCGGATCTGGATGTTGTAGCCGGTGAAATTCGTTTTCGAGAATGTAAGGTTTGGCACTTCCTTCACAAGGTCCGGACCGCCGGCGATCTGACGGGATGTCAACTGCTCCTGCGAGAGCGCCGTGATGGCGATAGGAACCGTTTGAATATCGCCCTTGATCTTCGACGACGTCACCACCACGGTTTCGACGGAAGCCGCCGCGCGCATGGGCGCGACGGCGTCGGCAAGGTGAATCATGGGCGCCGGTTTGGGCTGCCCGCGCACGACGGCGATGGCGCTGTCTTCGCGTTCCGCGACAAAGCCGGTTCCGGACAGAATATGGGTGAGGGCTGCGTCCGCCGTCAGATCGCCTCTGACGCCGCGCGTGCGCACGCCGCGCACGGCTTCGTCGGAAACGATGAGCTGAATGCCGGTTTGCGCGATATAGGCGTGCAGGGCCGCCTTCAGATCGCCGCTGGCGATATTGAATTCGTCGGCCTGCGCCGCCGACGACAGGATTGCCGCGCAGGCCCCGCCCAGAAGCGCCAGTTTGAGATATTTCGAATGCGTCATTTCACCCCCTATGCGGCGCGCGTACGCCGTAAACAGATTTCTTCGTCACCGCGATATGATCGTGCGGTCCCCTTGCGTTTCGACGTGAAGCCCGAATGTTCTCTTCACGATGCGCGCGAAGAGCTGCAGATTGGTGGCCTGGAAGCTGCCGTCGATCGTTATGCTGGCGACGGCGGGATCGGCGATCTCCAGTTTCTCGCGGTTGTACCGGTTGAAGGCGGCGGCCGCATCGGCCAGCGTGGTGTGATCGAACACCAGAAGGCCGCGGCGCCAGGCAAGCTGGTTCGAAAGGGCCCGCGCCGAATTCTTCGTGATTTTTGTCGATTTCGCAGTCGCCACGGCGACATCGCCGGGCAGCAGCAGCGCCGATTGCGAAGCCTCCGGCTTGTCCGATTCCTCGAACCACACACGGCCGGCGACCACCGCGACTTTCAGGTGGTTGGATTCGCGCGAAACCAGAAACTCCGTTCCCAGATCGGTGATGCGCCGGTTGCCGGCAATCACGACAAAGGGATGGGCCGCATCGTGCTTCACCTTGAAAAAGGCATCGCCCTTTTCCAGCCACACCATGCGCCGGTCGGTCGTCATGCTCGTGCGGATGGTGGTGTTTGTGTCGAGTTCGATGCGCGTGCCATCGGCGAAGCGGACGGTTTCATGCCCGCCGACCGGCGTCGAAAACGTCCTGTCCTGCGGCCGCGTCATCAACGCGGCGCCGGCGCCAAGCGCCGCGATCACCGCGAGCCCCGCCACCGCGCGCGTCAGAACCGGCCAAAAGGGCTTGCGTGCATCCGGTTCGGTTCTTTCGATCTTGGCCGGGCCCAGCGCGACCAGGCGCTCGGTGCGCGTCCACGCCGCTTCCAGCCGCAGATAGGTGACAAGGTGCACTTCGGATTCGGCGAGCCATTGATCCAGCGCGGCCTGATCGCCATCCGACCAATCCCAGAATTGGCGGCGCTGCAGCCAATTCGCCGCGCGCGCTTCCACGGCCCGTGCATCCATCAATCCGGACATTTCCTGGCTGTGGCTCATTTGCGGTTCCCCGCATTGGGCTGTTCGCCATAAAGGAGATTGGCCAGAAGCCGCATTCCGTGTTCGAGATGTTCGGACACGGTCGCAGCGCCCACATTCATGCGCGCCGCAATCTCGCGGCCCGAAAGCCCTTCGATGCGGCCCAGGATCACCGCTTCGCGGCAACGCGGCGGCAACTGATCGAGCGCAGCCTGAAGACGGCGAAGTTCATCGCGCGCGACAATTGTGCGGTCCGGCGCCGGCGTATCCGTTGCCACGGCGAGCGTTTCGAGATCGCCAACGGCCTCGATGGGAACGACCTGGGCCTGGCGCGTCTGGTTGATGAGCAGGTTGCGCGCGACAGTGAAGAGGAACGGCCGGACGGGTTGAGGAATCTTCGTCTTCGCCGCGAGATAGACCCGCGCATAAATTTCCTGGCGCAAATCCTCGATGTCGTTCTGGTTCGGCCAGTGATGGCGCAAATAGGTCATGAGAACCGGCTCCAGCGGCAACACTTCGCGGACAAACCAGGCGTTCAGGGCGGGCGCACTCATGACACCGCCCACCCTGCGCAGGTGCGCATCGCCAAGGTCCGTTCCGTGCGTTTCTGCCATCCCCTGCCCGCTTTCCGTCTTTCGAGGGGCCGCAAAGGCTACGCCTGGTACAACAAGGCAGGAGCGCGAAAATTCGGGTGGGGGTGGAAGATTTTTGGTAAGCCGTTGTGGCGGAAGGGGTTATTCGTTTTTCGGATTCCGGCTCCCCCCCTCCCCCCGGCGTAGCTGCGTAGCTGCGCGAGCGGCGAAGCCGGGCGCGGGGATAGCGAGGGAGCGGACACGCACCCGCGACCGCGAGCCTGACATGGGCTCGCGGGTGCGCGGATTTAAGCCGGGCTAGTCGCCCAGCCCGATGGAGATGGAGGCGTAGGGGCCGTGGAAGGCGCGGTTTTCTTTCCTGGTGGCGTCGATCCCTCCGTCCAGCGCATTGAAGAACCAATCGGCACGATAACCCAGACTGATCTTGGCATTGGGCCAATTCAGCGAGATGCCCGCGAACCCGCCGACGTTCGGCACAGTGACAGATCGGGATCGAATTTGGCTTGGCGGATTCACATGCGTTGTGACGTGCGTGACGCCATATTGGAACCGGTCATGATTATAGCGGCCGGTAGTTTGATGATGCGTTGTTGTCTTCTGCCGGCCGAACAGCAGCGCAGCATTCACGCCCCAATCGAGCGTCAACTCGGATTCGTTCGGATTTCCGGCAAAAGGCACCGACGATTTCCACGATAGCGAAGGACCCACACCATGGAAGGTTCGGTCAGCACGAAAGCTGCCGGCAAATGTGTGGTACGTTTGGCGCGTATATTGGTTAGTTTCTATAATGATATTGTATATATTGACGTGATAGCTGTAAAACGCAATACGCCAGTCGGGATCTTCCCCGAGCGAAACACGCGATTTCGAATTGAACTGCGCAAAGCGAATGCCGGCGCTGATTGTCGATGACGCATTGTGACCGAACAACCCCAGACCCAGATCCTTGCCGGCCTGGAAATCGATGATTGTGTGTGTCTCGCTTTGCTTGACCCGTGCGTCTGTGAAGCGCGCGGCGTCCGGCGTTGCGTTGTAGGGCGAAGTAATGCAACTGCCAAAATAGCAGATCCTGGCGTACTTATGGTAAAGCTGGGGATAGGTCTGATGGTGCGTGTGTTTGCTCGTGCCTGAACGGCCATATCGTATCGAACCGGAAAAAATCCAATTGGAGCCTTCCGGTTGAAATGAGATCGAGGCCCCTTGATCGATGCCGTAGAGCGGCGGCCGCTCGGCGCTTTGCGGCGGTGAGAATATCGATGGCGTCGATGCCAGGAACGGCGGTGCATAGATTTCCTGCCCATTCTGCAGACGGCTCAATTGTCCGTCCAGCTCGAGCCAGATCGAAGGCCTGTCGGCATCCGCAGCGCGCGCAATCGGAGTTGATGAAACATACGCCGTCAGCGCCAGCACGGAAGCGCCTGTCAGCAATTTCCACCGGATGGTGGCGCGATTGTCGTGTGTTTGGATCAGTTCGCTCATTTTCTATCCCCCTCACCAGTTCTTCGTGACGCGCACGCCGAACAGGCGCGGATCGGTCAGGAATACGTTGGTGGTCAAGCCGCTGTCGTCTGAATTCAGGAAGTCGCCGGTGATGGCGGTGACGTCGAAGACGTTCTTCACATAACCCATCACCTGCCAGCCGCTTGCGCTGGTCAGGATCAGCGCAATGTTCGCAGTCGAATAGCCTCGCAGCTTGTCATAAGGCCTATCATTGAAGATTCGTGCCCAGCTTTGCGATTGCCAGTAGAAGTCGCTGTGCAGCGTGGCCGCCCAATCCTCCGAGAGGGGAAGCGTGTATTCGCCGCTCAGAGACATCGTAAAGTGCGGTGCATTCGGCAGCTCGTGCCCGCTCAAATCCTTCGCGAAGCCCTCGCCATTGTTCGGTGTCAGTCCAAGTCCGTTGTTGACATCAGCTGGCGCGTTGGGATCGTTGCTGACCGGATCGAAACCGGGATAGGGATACGTTATGTGGGTAACGTATGTCGTGTATGAGGTCGTATTGGGATCATAAGGGTGCTGCGTAATTGGATCGATATGATCGGTATAAGAACGTGCGCATAACCCCGGGATGCTGAAAGCAGGACTGTTATCGGGGTTCAGACGGTGATCCGCAGCGACAACGTAATCCGGAATGATGCAGTTCGACGCCTGTGTCGGGAACGGCTTGACAACCATCCAGCCGGGATGATTGGCGGAATCGGTGCGATCCATAAGATCGATGGAGCTTTGCCCGTTGTCGACGCGGGTTGCTTCATACCCGCCCGCAAAATTGAACTTGAGGCCGGGCAGCGGCTCATACATCGCCTCCAGTTCCGCGCCCCGCACCGTGGCGTCGAAATTGTCGTTGATCGCGGTACGATCCACGATTCGTGATATCTGGTAGCCTTTGTAATCGTAGAAGAAGACGTCGCCGTTCAGCGTCAACCCGCCATCGAGGAACGTGTTCTTCGTGCCCAGCTCGTATGCGTTTATGAATTCGGGCTTGAAGGTGAGCGGATGTATCGGGCTATCCGCGCTGATATTCGCAAATCCCAGCAAAAGCGCGCCAGGCGGATTGGCGCCGCCGGCCTTGTAGCCACGCGAGTACGACGCATAAAGCAGGGTTTGATCGGTGAATTCGAGCTTCGGCGTCCAATTTGCGACGGCGCGTCCCGTATATTTGTTCCATTGCTGGTCCACGATGCGTGAGACATGGTAACCATAGCCGAAGGCCAGAAGTTCACTGGGAATATCGAGGAAGTGTTTTTTGTCTTCCGTCCAGCGCAGGCCGCCGGTGAGCTTCAGGTCCGGCGCAAGCTGATAATAGGCTTCGCCGAACGCCGCAAAGGAATTCAGGATATAGGGGTTCTGGCTTAGAAAGTAGTTGTGGCCCTCGTTGTTCAGGCTGGTGAGCGGATTGGGATCGATATACATGCACGGAGCTTCGCCCTCGGTAGCCAGAACGTCCGGTACATTGGGATTGGCGTTGGTGGGCCCGCCCTTGATGCAGTTCAGATTGTCCGACACACCGGGAACGACGCCCGGATTGGGGCCAGGATTCCAAGGTTCTGTCTGTGGAAGCGCATTATGAGCACCACTGTGCGACCACGAATATGCCGCCAGTGTCAGCGTGTTGATGAAGACGTAGTAATTTTCGTCCGTCTCGTAGTGGAGATAATTGCCGCCGACGCTGAAATTGAATGGTCCCTTGAAATTCGACGCGAGCCGGAATTCCTGGCTCATCTGCCAGGACCATTCGTCGTTCAAATCTTGCGCAACCAGCCTGTTGCTGCACCCTAGCTGCGGATCGCAGAACACGCCGATGGCTTTACAAGCTTCTGCATGGTCTGTGGAGGGACTGTCGCAATAGTCACCTATTGTAGTGCAGCCGGTATTGATGTTTAAGCCCGTGCAAATGCCCAACCCGCTTGGATCTTGTTGAAGCTGATAAAGTCCGTTGAGATAACCCTGGGTCGGTATGTAACCGTGCGCCGGGTCCTGATAGAAGAACGCGCCCGGTTTGGTATCGAAGCGGTTGTAATCTTCGGTGGACCAGAGGAAGTCCTTGTTGTAGCCGGTCTGCGAGGTGAATGTCAGCGAAGGCGTGACATTGTAATCCACATTCAATTCGACTGTATCGTTTTTGGCTTTATAGATCGGGTCAATTTTCGTTTCGATCATTCGCAGATTGCGGGATTGTGTCGTGTTCGCATATGGATCAAACGAACCTTCGGTTCCCGAAAGCGGTGTGTAGAGCCCGAGAGGATTATAATAGGGCAGCGAATAGCCATTCGGCACGCCGAAGGCGTCCGGCGAATAGAGCGAGACCGGATCACAGATCTGGTTGAGGTAGAGCCAGTCCTGATAGGCCGCCACGCCGCCGGCCTTGGGAATGGGCACGCCATCGACCGTGGCGGGCGAATGCGCGGTTTTGCAGAGCTGCTTCTGCGTGCGCATTCGATCGTCGGATTCCTGGAAATGTTCCCAGACGAGATAGGCCTGCACATGTTCGAATGGTTTGACGCCCAGCGTGACGCGCGTGGACCATAAATCGCGGCCATCGACCGGATTGCCGGTGAGCTGGTTGGTCGTGTAGCCCTCACGCTTGGTCCATTCGCCGGCGACGCGCAGGTCGAGGCGGTCATCGACGATGGGGATATTCACCATGCCTTCGTAGCGGCGGTTGGTGTAATTGCCCCAATCCGCCGACAGCATGGCTTCGAACTGGTCGGTTGGTTTGGCCGAAATCACGTTCACCACGCCGGCTGTCGCATTTCGGCCATAAAGCGTTCCCTGCGGGCCGCGCACGACTTCGACCTGATTGACGTCGAAGAATTCCTGCTCGAAGAAATGATTGCGGATGAACGGGATATCGTTCAGCGCGACCGCCACCGCCGGATCGGTGGTCACGGAAATCGCCTGCGTGCCGATGCCGCGAATCTGGATGGTGTAGCCGCTGAAATTGGTTTTGGAGAAGGTGAGATTCGGCACCTCCTTCACCAGATCGGGCCCGCCCGCGATTTGCCGTGAAGTTAACTGTTCCTGGCTGAGCGCCGTAATCGCAATCGGCACCGTCTGGATATCACCCTTGATCTTCGACGAAGTGACCACCACGGTTTCGACGCTCGCCGCCGCATGGGCGGGGACGGCGCCCGCCGGCAAGGCCTGGGCCAGTTCGTATGAGCGGCGGGCTTGCGAACGCTTGTCTTCGCGGGCGATGCCGATCTTGCCGGAGACGTTGCGGTGAACGACAAAGCCGGTGCCCGACAGGATATGGGTCAAGGCGGCATCGGCCGACAGATCGCCGACCACGCCCCTGGTGTGGACGCCCCTTATATCGGACGCCGAAACGATCAGCTCGATACCGCTCTGGTTCGAATAGGCCGCCAGCGCCGCGTCCAGATCGCCGCCGGGAATGTCGAAATTGCGCGCATGGGCGGCACTCGTCAAAATAAACACGCTCGCGCCGCCCACGAGTGCCGATTTCAAGACTTTAAGCCGTGCCATGCTTTCCCCCAATGATCGGCACAACGGTGCCGGCTTGCAGATCCGTGCGTTTGGCGCTTGTCCGTGTTCAGCGCGTCAGCACCGTGTTTCCGTGCCGCTCCTCGACACGCAGATGAAGAATGTCGCTTGCGATTTGCGTGAATGTTTCGGGATCGTTGGCCGAGAACGTGCCGTCGATTTCGAGTTGCGAGGCCGCGCCTTCGACGACCAATCTGGTCCGGTTGTAGCGATTGAATTCGCGCGCGGCGGCGCCAAGCGTGGTGTTGTGGAACACCAGCACGCCGCGGCGCCAGCTCAGCTCATCGCGCAACATGTTCTCCGGGACTTTCTCGACCGAGAAGGAATGCGCGGTTGCGGTGGCGAAATCGCCCGGCGTGAGAACGGCCACGCGCGATTGCGCGCCGCCGCGCTGCGATTCGAGCCGGGCGCTTCCCTGCAGAAGGGCGACATCGACGCCGTCCTGCTTGCGGCGGACGACGAATTTGGTGCCCAGATCGGTAATGCGCTGGCCGGCGACATCGACCGTGAAAGGATGCAAGGCATCGTGCTTGATCTCGAAGAATGCTTCGCCCTTCGCCAGCACGACGGTTCTTTGCCAGTTTTTGATCCGGATCACCGTGTCGGTGTTGAGTTCGATCCGCGAGCCGTCGGACAGTTTGACGAGCTTGTGGCCGCCCACCGCGGTCGAAATCGTCTGCACTTCGCCCTTTGCGGAGTAGGACAGGCCGGTCGCGGCAGCCACGGCGACGACCGCGAACACCGCGACGGCGCGAACGAGCGTGGATCGAAAATTCTTCCGCTCGGGTTCGGCCTCGTGCATGGACGGATGCAGAGCGGCCAGGCGCTCGGTGCGCGACAGCGCCGCGTTCAGCCGCCAATAGGCGACCCGGTTGGACGGGGATTCATCGAGCCATGCATCCAGCGCCGATTGATCTTCGGCCGTCCAATCGAAGAAGTGACGGCGCAGCAGCCAGGATGCGGCTTCTTCTTCCAGCGCCTCCACCGGCACGCTGCGCTTGGCGGGAACCGCCTTCAAGGGTTCGCCGGCGCCGGTCATTTTTCGCCCCGATTGTGGGTGGGCTTGCCATAGAGGAACCCGGCCAGCGCGCGGATGCCGTTGTTCAGATGTTTGGAAACGGCCTGTTCGGTGATGCCCATGCGCCGGGCGATCTCGCGGCCCGGCAGGCCTTCGATGCGGCCGAGCACAATCGCTTCGCGGCACCGGGGCGGCAACTCGTCGAGCGCAAGCTGGAGCCTGCGCAATTCGCCGCGCGCCTGGGCCGTGCGGTCCGGGCCGGGCGCATCGGCCGCAACGTCGAACGCCTCCAGATCGGGGACGGCTTCGATCGGGATGACCTGCTGGTGCCGGTAGCGGTCGATGATGAGGTTGCGCGCGGTGCGGAAGACGAAGGCTTTGGTTTGTTCGGGGATATGCGCGCGCGCGGCCTCGCAGACATGTTCGTAGACATCTTGCCGGATGTCGGCGAGATCGGCCTTGTTGCGCCAGTTGTTCGACAGAAATTGCATCAGCACCGATTCCAGCGGCAAAACCTCGCGGACAAACCACGCCTCCACGTCGGCCGCGCTCACGACCACGCTGAAGCGGCGCAGGTCAGCGCCCTCGAAATTCCCGTCAAAAGGGTCAGCCATCCCCCTGCCAGCCTTTTGCCTTTCAGAGGTTCACCGTCAGTCCACAATTGGGCTGACGGGCGAGGCAGCCAAAACTAAACCCCGGTTGGACGCGCCGGATGTAGATTTATGATTTGGGCCGGATCTTTTGCGATTGCACGTTCGCAGGCGCAAAATTTCGCGGGGGTGCAAGGCAGGGCTACGCGTGCGCAACGGCCCGAGCGCATGGATTCCGGCCTGAAATTCAAAGCGCTGATTTCTGCGCTGCCGACTCGCAAAGGGGCATGGCGCTCAATTGTGCCTGTGCACGCGCAATACCGGGCGCTTTATCGCCTGCCCCATCGACGCCGGATGGAGGTTACGCGAGGCCGTCCCAGCCGATCGCATCCACGGCCGTGCAACGCCGGTTACCGGGAATTGTCCGCAACAACCGGAGACAACGCATCCTTGATGCGGTGGTAATTCTCCATTGTCGCTACGATTGCCTTGCATCAGCACGGCGGGCGCTGACGAGCCGCTCGACGGCCCAGGCACATCTGCAAGGATATTCAGATCGTTGCGCGGCCAAGCAAGCCGGAAGATGATGCCATCTTCCTCAAATGCCTCCATTGCCGCCGGGCTAATCGCCGAGGCCGAAGCTGATCGTGGCGAAGGGGCCATAGAAGCTGCGGTTCTCTTTCTTCGCCGTATCCCAGCCGCCGTCCATCGCATTGAAGAAGATGTCCGCACGATAGCCGATGCTGATCTTGGCGTTGGGCCATTTAATCGAGAACCCCGCCATGCCGCCGACATTGGGGACGGTGACGCGGCGTGAGCGGGTGTGATCCACGCGCGGGTGCGTATAGAGCGGAGTGTAATATTGCCCGCCATACCCCGCATAGGGATTATATCGGCCGGAGCTTTGGTGATAGGTTTTTGCTTTCTGCTTGCCGAACAACATGGCCGCGTTGATGCCCCAATCGAAGGTCAATTCAGACGAATCCGGATTGCCGGCCAGTGTCGCCGACGCATTCCAGGAAAGAGATGGGCCGATGAGCTTGGTGTCGCGAGCGCTTCCGGCCAAGAGCGAATAGGTGCGCAAATTTGTGCCCAGGACGTACTTTTGCGGATAAAGGTACAGAAAATACGAATAGAGGCCGTTATAATGCCCAATATCTGTAAGCGCCTTCACGGAACTGTTCGACCTGGTTTTGAATTGTGCAAATCGCACGCCGGCACTTACCACCGATGATCCCTGCTTGCCGAACAAGCCAAGCCCGACATCCTTGCCAGCCTGAAAATCCAGGATGAGATGGCTCTCCTGATGGCGGGACACAACATCCGCGAATTCCGCCTTGGTCGGCGTTTTGCTGCCCGTATGGCAGCATTTCAGGGCGTAATTGCTTGTCCCGGTCCGGTACTTTTGGACAGTGGGAATTGGGCTCGGTGCTGTCGCCTGATGTGTGCTCCGGCGGCCACTGGACCGTCCATAGCGGATACCAGCAGAGAATAGCCAATCGGAATTGCCCGGCTGAAACGATATTTTTGCTTCCGGCCCAAACGCCCACGGCAATTCGCTTATGGTTTTTCCGGGTGACGTAATCGCCGAATCGATGTGGCTGTAAAAGCCCGGAACGAAAGGACCGTCGCCGCCGCTGGCACGTTCCAGTTGCGCACCCAGCTCGATCCAGACTTGCGCGTGATTGCTGTCTTCAGCATATGCCGAGCCCGCGGATGAGACATAGGCCGTCAATGCCAGCGCAGAAGCGCCTGTCAGCAATTTCCAGCGGATGGTGGCTCGGTTGTCGTTTTTTTGGATCAGTTCGCTCATTGTGAAATCCCCCCGGTGTGAAGAGCGAAGTGCGAGTGGCGAGTAACGAATAGGGATTCGCTACAAAGTTTCGTCATCGCCGGACTTGTTCCGGCGATCCATTCCCTCTCGCGAAAATGTCTGGCGCAGGGCGTATGGATGGCCGGGACGAGCCCGGCCATGACGGTGAAGGGGGCGGGCAGCAAGCGACCTACGTGCCATTCGCTAATCGCCATTCGCCTCGCGAAAGAGATGAAGGAGAAGTTTGTCATCGCGCCCTCCCTCACCAGTTCTTCGTGACGCGCACGCCGAAGAGGCGCGGATCGGTCAGGAACACATTGGTGGTCAAGCCGCTGTCGTCCGAGTTCAGGAAGTCGCCGGTGATGGCCGTCGTATCGAAGACGTTTTTCAGATAGCCCATCACCTGCCAGCCCGACGCGCTGGTCAGGATCAGCGCGAGATTGACGTTCGAGTAGCCTCGAATCTTGTCATAGGGCACATCGTTGAACACACGCGCCCAGCTTTGCGATTGCCAATAGAAATCGCCGTGTAGCGTCGCTGCCCACTCTTCCGAAACCGGCACCGTGTATTCGGCGCTCAGCGACGTGGTGAAGTGCGGCGCATTCGGAAGTTCCTTGCCACCAAGCGGCTTTGCAAAGCCTTCGCCTCTGTTCGGCACGGGGCCATAATCGACACCGTTATACATGTTCTGGTGGTTATAGGGGTCCGGTATGGTGCCGGTGACAGGATCGACCTGACCCGCATCCGGATCGAAGCCGGGATAACCGGCAGGGATATAGGGAGGAAAGCCAAACGAGTTGAAATAGCTCCCTGCCGTAATGGTGGGATTGGCCACATAGGGCAAGGCCGTGACCGGATCGTAATATTGCGTCCCCCCGTCTTCCGCAGTCCCGCCATATGCAGCTACACACGCTTCGGCCAGACCCAAACCGCCGCTTCTATGATCGGGATTTTGAAGAATGGCCGCGATTACATATGTAGGCAGAATGCAATTGGACGCCTCTGTGGGGTAGGGGCGAACCAACATCCAGTTTGGGTTTCCGGCGGTGCGATCCATCAGGTCGATGGAGGATTGACCGTTTTTGACGCGCGTGTCTTCGTAACCGCCCGCGAAATTGAATTTCAGGCCGGGCAATGGTTCCCACATTGCCTCCACTTCGGCGCCCTTCACCGTGGCATTGAAATTGTCGTTGATCGCGGTGCGGTCCACGATGCGCGATATCTGGTAACCTGTGTAATTGTAGAAGAAGACATCGCTATTCAGCGTCAAGCCGCCATCCAGCATCGTGTTCTTGGTGCCGAGTTCATAGGCATCGATGAATTCGGGTTTGAATGTCAATGGATGAATGGGCAAGGGTCCGCTCGCACCCACAGTGCCTATGAGCACGGCCCCGGGCGGATTGGCGCCGCCAGCCTTGTAGCCGCGCGCATAAGAACCATAAACCAGCGTTTGATCCGTGAAATCGAGTTTCGGCGTCCAATTGGCGGTAAAGCGGCCCGTCCATTTCTGCCATTGCTGGTCCACGACGCCGGTGCTGGGATAGCCCCAGCCATCCGCGAGTAGCTCGCTGGGAATATCGATGAAGTGCTTCTGGTCGTCCGTCCAGCGCAGCCCGCCGATCAGCTTCAGATCGGGACGAACCTGATAATAGACTTCCCCGAATCCGGCATAGGAATTCAGTACATAGGGATTTTGGCTGAGGAAATAATTGTGGCCCCGGTCATTGAGACTCGAAATGGGATTGGGATCGATGTAGTTGCATTGATTGATCGATACCGAGCTATGATGGTCGCGCGGATCGAGATACCGATAATTATATCCATATGTGCTCAGGCATTGATGATTGTCCGTGACGCCACGGATCCAGGGAGCACTTGAAGCGCCATCGCCGAACGATCCCAGCGTGTAGAGCGTCAACGCATTGATGAAGACATAATAATTCTCTTCCGTCTCATAATGCATGTAGTTGCCGCCGATGCTGAAATTCAGCGGCCCCTTGAAATCGGACGCCAGCCGGAATTCCTGACTCAGTTGCCAGGCGTGCTCGTCGGACAGATCAATGGCAACGAGACGGTCGGCGCATCCGACCTGCGGATCGCAGAACGTCCCGTCCGCGCTGAATTCACCGGGGTGGTTTCCGAGCGCGTGGCCGCCGGCTGACTGTGCACAAGGCAGCGTCGTACCGCTTATCGTACACAGGAATATGCCCGGCGACGTGCTGAAGCGGTTGTAATCCTCGGTGGACCACAGGAAATCGTGGTTGAAGCCGGTTTGCGACGTGAATGTGAGCGAAGGCGTGAAATTGTAATCCGCATTCAGCTCCAGCGTGTCGTTCATGGCTTCGTAATGCGGATTGACGGTGGATTCGATGTCCCGAAGATTGGTCGATTGCGACCTGTTTGCGTAAGGGTCGAGCGTGGGATTGATGTCGTTGACAAATTTGGCCGCTTTGACATAGGCGAGCGCATAACCATAAGGCACGCCGAAGGACCCATAATCGGGCGTGGCGGCATTGGGATGACCCTTGTCATAGAGCGAAGCCGGCTTGCAAGCCTGGCTGAGATAGCCCGGAGGGTCGAACGCGCCGCTGAAGGAAGAATCCGTGCCGATACCCGGCACGTGAACGCCATTCACATATGTGGGCGGCGTATCGGTTTCGCATAGCTGCTTCGAGGAGCGCAACCGGTCGTCATTTTCCTCGAAATGTTCCCAGACGAAATAGACCTGCATGTCGTGCGCCGGCTTGAAGCCGATGGTAAGACGGCTGGACCACAGATTGCGCCCGTCGATGGGAGAATTGGTGATGGTATTGAAGGAATAGCCATCGCGCTTGGTCCATTCGGCGGCGGCGCGAATATCGAGGCGGTCATCGACAATCGGAATATTGATCATGCCTTCATAGCGGCGATTGTGGAAATTGCCCCAATCGGCGGAGAGCATGGCCTCGAACTGATCGGTGGGTTTGGCCGAAATGACGTTGACCACGCCGGCGGTGGCATTGCGGCCGTAGAGCGTTCCTTGCGGGCCGCGCAAAACTTCGACCTGGTTGACGTCGAAGAATTCCTGCTCGAAGAAGTGGTTGCGGATGAACGGAATATCGTTCAGCGCGACCGCAACGGCCGGATCGGTGGCCACCGAGATCGCTTGCGTACCGATGCCGCGGATTTCAATGTTATAGCCGCTGAAGTTCGTTTTCGAGAACGTCAGATTCGGCACCTCCTTCACCAGATCGGGGCCGCCCGCGATTTGGCGCGACGTAAGCTGCTCCTGCGACAGCGCCGTGATCGCAATCAGAACCGTCTGGATATCGCCCTTGATCTTCGACGACGTAACAACCACCGTTTCCACGCTCGCCGCCGCATGAACCGGCGATGCCTGGGCGAGCCTGAGCTGTTCGGATTCGCTGTGCGCGGCTTTCGGCGCGCGCACGATGCCGACGGCGCCGGCTTCGTTGCGCATGACGAATCCCGTTCCGTCCAGAATGCGCGACAGCGCGGCGGCGGCGGTGTATTCGCCGTGTACGCCGTTGGTGTGCGCGCCCTTGACCGCGTCGCCCGCAATGAGGAGGGCGACGCCCGTCTGCTTCGTATAGGTATCGAGCGCGGTGGACAGATCGCCGCCGGGGATGCTGAACTCATTCGCAAAGGCGCTGCCGCCGAGCGCGATTGCCGAGACGCCGCCTGCAAGCATTGCCCGAAAAATCTTGCGTGTCATTCATACCCCCCAAAGAGTGGCCGTTTTCCAATTCCCGGTTTCACCGCGAAATCACGATCTGTTGGCCGGCATTGCGGACGTGAAGGCCCAGAACATCCCGCACCACGCGGGAAAAAAGCTCGGTATTGCCCGTGGGAAACGCGCCATAAATCGTGAGATTGGCGACCGACGGATCGGCGATGACGAGTTTCTGGCGGTTGTAGCGGTTGAACTCGGCCGCGGCATCGGCAAGGCGCGCATATTTGAAAACGAGTACGCCCTGGCGCCATGTGAGTTCGTTCGAGATCGTGCGCGTCGCATCCTGCGTGATCGAAAGGGCGGCCGGCGTTGCCGTCGCCACATCGCCCGCCGTGAGCATGGCCGATTGCTGCGCTTTCGGTTTGGCCGGATCGTCGAGCCACACCCGGCCCTGCACCACCGACACTTTGAGCTTGTGCGGTTCGCGGCGCACGACGAACGCGGTTCCAAGATCGGTGATGCGCCGCTCGCCCACCATTACGATGAACGGATGCATCGGATCGTGCTTGACCTGGAAATAGGCTTCGCCCTTCTCGAGCCAGACCACGCGCTGATCGCTCGTCATGCGCGTGCGCAAGGCTGTGTTGGTGTTCAATTCGATCTGCGAGCCATCGGAGAAGCGCACGGTTTCATGGCCACCGACCGGCGTCGAGAATTCGCGGTCTCTGGGGCGCATGAGCCAGGTGGCGCCCAGCCCGATCGCGCCTGCGATGACAAACGTGGCCGCCACGCGCATCAGAACGGGCAGCAGCCATTCGCGCCTGCGCTTTGCGGGCTCGCGCGCTTCGGGCGGCGCACTTTGCAACGCCGCAATCCTTTCGGCGCGGCCGAGGCCCGCATCCAGCCGCCAATAGGCAACGGAATGCGCCATGGATTGCGCAAGCCAGCAGTCGAGTTCGGCCTGATCCTCATCGGTCCAGTTCCAATAGCGGCGGCGCTGCAACCACAATGCGGCCTTGGCCTCGATGTCTTGCGCCGATTCGATCGCGGGGTTTGGGACGGTCATGATTTTCCCCCGCCGCCTGCGAAGAGCTGATCGGTCAGCCTGCGAATGGCGTTTGCGAGATGCTCGGTGACGGTGGCCCGCGAGACATTCATGCGCTCGGCGATTTCATGGCCGGCCAGCCCCTCGACATGGGCAAGGATCAGCGCCTCGCGGCAACGCGGCGGCAGATGATCGAGCGCGCGTTGCAGGCGGCGCAGTTCGTCGCGCGCAATCGCAACCCGGTCCGGCCCCGGCGCATCGAACGCCACGCCGAAGGCATCGAGATCGGCCACGGCTTCGATCGGCACCACATTCTCATGGCGCATGCGGTTGATGAGCAGATTGCGCGCGGTGGTCAGCACGAAACGCTTGGTGTGCTCCGGAAGGCGCTCGCGGGCGGATTCGCAGATGCGCACATAGACGTCCTGGCGCAGATCGGTGATCTCGCTCTTGTTGCGCCAATTCTGCTGCAGGTACTGCATCAATATCCCTTCCAGCGGCAGCACGTCGCGCGCAAACCACGCCGCGATTTCGCTTGGGCTCATCTGTCCCCCGCGCGCGGTTGCGCCCTCACCTCTCGGTTCCGGTATCTCGGCCATCCACCCCAGCTTCCGCGGCCTTCAATTCAGAACTGTGCGCTCATAGACAGTTGAGCCCCACTGGAATTAGGGTGCGCCGGAAAATAATTTTTGGTGCGCCGCAATATCGCGCAAGCAGCAAAAAGGCGGCGGATTACTCCGGGCTTCGCCATTGGCTACGCCCCGGTAAACCGCCGCCTTATGCGCTGCGAGCCGGCCAAGGGCGGCTCACGAAAATTATATGGGTTCAGTCACCAAGGCCGATGGAGATGGAGGCGTAGGGGCCCTGGAATGACATGGCCGACGCCTTGCGCTTGTCGATGCCGGTGTCCATGGCGTTGAGGAATGTGTCGTAGCGATAGCCCATACTGATCTTGGCGTTGGCCCAGCTCAGGGAAAGCCCCACAGAGCCACCGAAATTGGGCACGGTCACACGGCGCGAGCGCGTATCGGCGTGAGATGTGGTTGGATAGAGCGTTTTGTATTGTGGATTAAATATACTCGGTGCAGTCACTTGGTTGGCATTCGTGCTGTGAGAGGTATTGGCCTTCTGCCGGCCAAAGAGCACTGCTGCATCTATGCCAAAATCAATTGCCAATTCGCCATCCTGTTCATTACCGGCTATAGGCGCCGATCCGCTCCATGACAGCGACGGACCGACGCCCGTGAAGCTGCGCTCGGCCCGTGCATGCAGAAAATACTGATGGAATGTATCGACTGCGAGAACATAGAAATCGAATGGCGACGGAGGAAATACGGGAATCACATTGGGTCTTGCATAAACATCTACTTGTGAATTTTCCCGAAACTGGGCGATACGGATTCCGGCGCTTATGCGCGACGTTCCGTCACGTCCCAGCAAGCCAAGACCGACATCCTTACCAGCCTGAAAATCCAGAATGATATGCCGCTCATTGTGCCGCGCTCGCGTGTCCGAGACCTTTTTGAAGAGATTCGGATTTGTATAGCCGTCACAATAAAGATATCCATAAAAGTTGATGCACGCCGACCTGAAGGTCGATGGGAGCTTGGTCTCGTGATGCACCCGCGTATTGCCGTGTGCGCGGCCATAACGCAGCGATGCGGAAAACGACCAATCGGAGCCTTCCGGCTGGAAGGTGATCTTTCCATCGAGACCAAGGGCATACCGCGGCGTGCGCTGTGCATCGATAGGCGACACACCTTTGAAGGGATCGGGCGTCGGCGTCTGGGTCAGGAACGGCGCGGTGAACGGATTGGAGAAACTGCTCTCCATCTCCATCTGCCCGCCGAGTTCGAGCCAGATTGACGGATGGTCCGTGTCTTCGGCATTCGCCAAACCGGGAGATGAAACATAGGCGGCAAGAGCCAGGGCCGAAGCACCGGTCAGCAGTTTCCAGCGAATAGTGGCGCGATTATCATTTTTCTGGATCAGTTCGCTCATGGTCTTATCCCCCTCACCAGTTCTTCGTGACGCGCACGCCGAAAAGGCGCGGATCGGTCAGGAATATGTTGGTGGTCAAGCCGCTGTCGTCGGAGTTCAGGAAATCGCCGGTGATAGCTGTCGTATCGAAGACATTCTTCAGATAGCCCATCACCTGCCAACCGGAGGCACTGGTCAGTACCAGCGCAAGGTTGACGTTCGAGTATCCTCGGATTTTGTCATAAGGCCGGTCATTGAAGATTCGCGCCCAACTCTGCGATTGCCAGTAGAAATCGGTGTGGAAGGTCGCTGCCCAATCTTCCGATACGGGCAACGTGTATTCTCCGCTGAGCGACACAGTGAAATGCGGCGCATTCGGAAGCTCGTTACCGCCCAGATCTTTCGAAAAGCCCTCGCTATTGTTGGGCGCAGGGCCATAATCAACGCCATTGAAAGTATTCTGGCCGTTGTAGGGATTCGTTGCATCCGGGCTGATGGGATCATAACCGGGATAGCGGGGCGGAAGACCGGACGGATACGTGAAATTAAATGGGTCTGTACCATTGGCTGAGGCTTTTCGCGTGGGATATGCCGTGTAGGAGAGCTCCGTGACCGGATCGAGGCCCGTCTGCGCATAACCACAGGCGGAAACGGCCGGATTTCCCTCGGAGGGCGGGCTCGATTTGATAAGGGCCAACACAACGTAATCCGGAAACACGCAATTCGACGATTGCGTGACGAACGGCTTCATAAGAACCCAGCCAGGATGACCCGCCGTGCGGTCCATTAGGTCGATGGATGACTGCCCATTATCAACGCGCGTCGCCTCATAGCCGCCGGCGAAATTGAACCTTAGTCCGGGGATCGGTTCATAGGTCGCTTCCAGTTCGGCACCACGCACGGTTGCATCGAAATTGTCGTTGATTGCCGTACGATCCACGATGCGCGAAATCTGGTAGCCTTTGTAGTTATAGAAAAACACATCTCCATTCAGCGTCAGCCCGCCGTCGAGCATCGTGTTCTTGGTGCCCAACTCATAGGCATCGATGAATTCCGGCTTGAATGTAAGCGGATGGATCGGCACACCGGTGAGTCCCGCCCCGGGACCGTAACTGAAGTAGACCGCGCCGGGAGGATTGGCGCCGCCGGCCTTGTAACCGTGGGCAAAGGAGCCGTAGATCAAGGTCTGATCGGTGAAATCAAGCTTTGGCGTCCAGTCCGCAACGGCGCGGCCGGTGAGCTGATTCCATTTCTGGTTCTCGGTTCCGATGGCGGCGTAACCACGTCCAGCCACAAGAAGCTCGCTCGGAATATCGATGAAATGCTTGTGGTCGCTGGTCCAGCGAATACCGCCGGTCAGCTTCACATCAGGGCTAACCTTGTAATAGACCTCGCCGAATCCTGCGTAGGAATTCAGCACATAAGGGTTCCGGCTCAGGAAGTAATTGTGCCCGCCGTCGTTGACCGAACTGAGCGTCGCGGTATCGATTGCGTAACAGCTCGTTGTCGGCTGACCCGCGCCCAATGACGGAATACTGTGTTGATAGCCCCACGCGCTACCCGGATAGCCGTTAACAGGCTCCAGACATTCGCGATTGTCGGTGACGTTCGGTACCCAGGGACCGATGCCGTACGTGGCAGCAAACAATGTCAGCGTGTTGGCGAAGACATAGTAGTCTTCTACCGTCTCGTAATGCATGTAGTTTGTGCCGGCGCTGAAATTGAAGGGGCCTTTGAAATTTGAGGCTAGCCGGAACTCTTGGCTGAGCTGCCAGGCACGCTCACGCGAAATGTCCTGCGCGACAAGGCGGCTGCTACAACCGAGCTGCGGATCGCAGAAATATCCCGTAGGCACATTGAAGGCACTATTTGGGTTTGGGCATTCGCTTTCGTTGCTTACAACACCGCCATTAGCGCAGGCCCAATTGCCGTCCGGATGTATAAGGCTTGCAGTGCGGGGAAACCGCTGATCCATGACATTGAAGACGTCCGGCGCGGTATTGAAGCGGTTGTAATCTTCAGTGGACCAAAGGGAATCCTGATTGTACCCCGTTTGTGATGTGAAAGTGAGCGCGGGCGTTACGTTATAATCGACGTTGAATTCCAGCGTATCGTTTTTGGCGATATAGCGGGGATCGATTTGCGTTTCGATGGTGCGCAAGTTCGGCGATTGCGACGTGCTTGCATAAGGATCCGTTATACGGACGCCGCCGGTCACCCAGCCAGCCACGACATAGGGCAACGCGTAGCCATAAGGCACGCCGAACGATTCTGGGGAATAGAGCGAAGCCGGCAAACAACCCTGGCTCAGATAGCCTGTCGTAATCGTGAATGCCGTAATTATCGGGTCTGAGCCCGTTTCCGTGGGTGTCGGCACATGGACACCCAAGACATTCTGCAACCCGGGATGATTGGCCGGATTGTCCGTTTTGCACAATTGCTTCGATGTGCGCATGCGATCGTCATTTTCGGAGAAATGTTCCCACACCAGATAAGCCTGAACATTCCGTGCGGGCTTGATTCCCAGCGTGACGCGGGTTGACCACAGGTCGCGGCCATCGACCTGACCGCCGGAGAGTTTGTTTGTCGTGTAACCGTCGCGCTTGGTCCATTCACCCGCGATGCGCAGGTCGAAATGGTCGTCCACGATGGGGATATTGACCATGCCTTCATAGCGGCGATTGGAATAATTGCCCCAATCGGCGGAGAGCATCGCTTCGAACTGGTCTGTCGGCTTGGCGGAGATGACGTTCACCACGCCAGCCGTGGCGTTGCGGCCGTAGAGCGTTCCTTGAGGGCCGCGCACCACTTCGACCTGATTGACGTCGAAGAATTCCTGTTCGAAGAAATGATTTCGGATGAACGGAATGTCGTTCAGCGCGACGGCTACCGCCGGATCGGTTGCCACCGAGATCGCCTGTGTGCCGATGCCGCGAATGGCAATCGAATAGCCGCTGAAATTGGTTTTGGTGAAGGTGAGGTTCGGGACTTCTTTTACCAGATCGGGCCCGCCCGCGATCTGGCGCGACGTAAGCTGTTCCTGCGACAACGCGGTGATCGCGATGGGGACGGTCTGGATATCGCCTTTGATCTTCGACGACGTCACCACCACCGTTTCCACGCCGGCCGAAGCGGCGGATGCGACGCGCACCGGCGCTGCCTGCTCCGCGCGCTGCGGCGCCAGCGCATGCGCGGGTTCGGGCACGATGACGAGGCCATCGGCGGCGCGGCGCTCCACAAAGCCGGTGCCGGACAAAATCCGCGACAGCGCCACCGCCGCGGTGAGTTCGCCGTGCGCGCCGCGCGTGTGCGAACCGCGCACGGCTTCGCTCGACACCACCAGGGCAATGCCGGTCTGCGCGGTGTAGGCATCGAGCGCGCGCGAAAGATCGCCCGCGGGGATGTTGAAGGTTTCGGCCGAGGCGGCGCTGGCCAGCAACGCCGCGCAGGCGCTTCCCCATAGAGCCGATTTCAATGTTTGCATTGCGGACATAGGTCCCCCCATTCGTGACTATCTGGAAATCGTGGTCGTGGTTCCGTTGCTCGTGGCGTGCAGGCCGAACACCTGCTCGGTCATGCGGGCGAAGAATTCGACATCATGGGTGCCGAAGGTGCCGTTGATCGTGCGCTTGGCGGCATCCGCATCGGCGATGACGAGCTTGTTGGAGTTGTAGCGGTTGAGCGCCGCGGCGGCCTCGGCCAGCGTGGTGTTGTGAAACACCAGCAACCCGCGCCGCCAGCCCAGCGCATTGGCAAGATCGCTCGCGTTCACCTTGCGGATCGACATCGTGTCGGCGGTGGCGAGCGCCACATCGCCCGGTACCAGAACGGCGGAACGCTGATCGGTGTTTTCATGCGCCGATTCGATGCGCGCCTTGCCGCGCAGGAGCGCAACCTCCAGCCCGTTCGCCAGATCGCGCACGGAAAATTCGGTGCCCAGATCCATCACGCGATGGCCGGCCGCTTCGACCATGAAGGGGTGATCGGAATCGTGCGTGATCTTGAAGAAGGCCTCGCCGCGCGCGAGTTTCGCGATGCGCTTGCCGGCCTCCATGCGCAATTGCACCGTGGTGCTGGTGTTGAGCTCGATCTCCGAACCATCGGCGAGGCGGATGATTTCGTGGCCGCCCACGGGCGTGGAATAGGTGGATTCCTGCGGGCGCGATTGCTGCGCGAGATAAAACGCGCCTGCCGTGCCCAGCACGCCGATCGCCACGAAGGAGGCGGCGACGCGCAACAGCAGCGGCCATGCGAACCGCGCGCCTTCCGCTTTCGCCGGTTGCAGGGCTGCCAGGCGATCGGTGCGCGCATAGCCGGATTTCACGCGCAGGTATGCCACGCGGTTGGCAGAAGATTGCGCGAGCCAGGATTCGAGCGCGGCGTTATCCGCATCCGACCAATTCCAGAAATGTTCGCGCGCCAGCCACTCGGCCGCTTCGGCTTCGATGCTGTCGGCATCGCGGGTGTGGGCAAGGTTCATGGCTTGCGCGCCCCGCCATAGACCTCGTTGACCAGCGCGCGCATGCCATTGATGAGATGTACCGAGACGGCCTGCTCCGAAATGCCCATGCGCTGGGCGATGGCGCGGCCGCTCAGCCCTTCGATGCGGCCCAGGATGATGGCCTCGCGGCAGCGCGGCGGCAGGCGGTCGAGGGCTGCCTGCAGGCGGCGCAGATCGTCGCGCGCGATCACTGTGCGTTCGGCGCCGGGCTGATCCATCGCGGCGACCAGCGCATCGACATCGGCGACGGCCTCGATGGGCACGATCTGCAAACGGCGCAGGCGATTGATGAGAAGGTTGCGCGCGGTCTGAAACACAAAGGCGCGCGTGTGCGCGGGAATTTCCTTTTGCGCCGCATCGAAGACGCTGACATAGACCTCCTGGCGGAGATCGGCGATGTCGGATTTGTTGCGCCAATTGTGCTGCAGAAATTGCATGAGCGCCGCCTCCAGCGGCAGCACCTCGCGCACAAACCATTCCTCCGCCGCCGATGCGCTCAAGCTCGCACCTTTGCGGTTTGCGTCACGATCTGTGCCCGGTGCTTCGGCCATTCCCCCGCCGTGTTTCACGGGTCCTTCGCTCACGGAGACAAGCGTAAGGGGCAAAGCTCAATGTGGCGGAGGCGAGATTTTCGTGCTGCGGGCGCGAGGGGGCGACAAGCCATTGAAAGAATTTGGGTTATTCGTTTTCCGGAATCCGCGTACCCCCCCCTTGCCCGGCGAAGCCGCAAGGCGAAGCCGGGTCCCCCCGCCCGCTTGGGGCGAGGCGGCGCGCGCCGGAGGGACGGGTATATATAAGTATGAGGGCGGTGGATTGCTCCACCGCCCTTGAGAGAATGCGCTTAGTCGCGTGACCTAATCTCCCAATCCGACGCTGATGGAGGCGAACGGGCCGTAAAAGCCGGTTCTACCGGTCCTGCGCGTATCGTTGCCCGTATCCATCGCACCGAAGAAGAAATCGCCGCGATAGCCGATGCTGACTTTGGCATTCGGGAAGTTCACCGACATGCCGATCATGCCGCCGACATTGGGAATGGTGACGTTGCGAGAGCGGGTGAAGGGAATGCCGCCCGCGGTATAATAGTTCGAACTCTTGCCCGCCTTGTGATAGTGCCCGGACGTCTGATGATTTTCGCGCATTCGTTGGCGACCAAATAGCAATGCGGCATTGATGCCCCAGTCGATCGACAACGTTTCGTCGCTTGGATTTCCCGCAATCGGCATTGAGGCTTTCCACGAGATCGATGGTCCAACCCCTTTGAAATCGCGTTCGGCCTGGAACCGCCCCTCAAAGGTATGGAAATATGGTCCGTTCGCAAGCAGGAATGGCAAAGACGGATAAACGTGCGCAAAATTGTGCCAGAAGGCGCTCAAGTCCAAGTGGCCAAATTCGGCATCTGGCCGCGCGTGGATTGTTGCCAATGTGTTGGACTGGAATTGCGCAAAGCGTACACCAGCGGACAGGGTACCGGATGCATCGTGGGCCCAAATGCCGAGGCCGACATCCCTGCCTGCTGAGAAATCTACAATCGTGTGGACCTGTTTGTTGTCGGATTGAACCGGCGCGTATAGCTGAGCAGGAATTGTTACATATCCCACTACCGGTGGCACAGTAACGATAAAGTGCCCCAGAGAGAAATGTCCTTTGGGAATAATGGTGCTATGTGTGCGATGCTCCGTTTCAAAGCCCGGAACGGCATTTTTGCGTCCACCCGAGCGTCCGTAGCGCACCGACGCCGATAAACGCCACTTTGAATCCTGCGGTTGAAATGTGAGCGCGCCTTCGAAGCCCTGGCTGAAAAGCGGCGGGCGTTCATAGTGCAACGGCGACACGGGATTGAAGGCCGGCGAATCCGGGTAATCGAGAATGAAACCGGGTTTGTACACATGGCCCTGCCCGGTCTGGCGCTCCCATTGCCCGCCCACTTCGATCCAGATCAGCGGCTTGCTTGCTTCTTCGGCCCTTACGACCGCGACAGACGAGACGTAGGCGGCCAGTGCCAGTGCGGAGGTGCCTGTGAGCAGCTTCCAGCGGATCGTGGCACGATTATCGTTCTTTTGGATCAATTCGCTCATTGTCTGTTCCCCCTCACCAGTTCTTCGTGACGCGCACGCCGAACAGGCGTGGATCGGTCAGGAACACATTGGTGGTCAAGCCGGTATCGTCGCTGTTCAGGAAATCGCCGGTGATGGCGGTCGTATCGAACACATTCTTGACATAACCCATCACCTGCCAGCCGGACGCGCTCGTCAGGATCAGCGCGAGATTGACGTTCGAATAGCCTCGCAACTTGTCATAGGGCCGGTCATTAAAGATGCGCGCCCAGCTTTGCGACTGCCAATAGAAATCGCCGTGCAGCGTCGCCGCCCAATCTTCCGAAACGGGGAGCGTATAATCCGCCGACAACGAAGTCGTGAAATGCGGTGCATTGGGAAGTTCGTTGCCGCCGAGATTCTTGGCAAAGCCTTCGCCCTCATTCGGCGCCTTCGAAGGATCGAAGCCAATATATCCTGATGGCACGGGTGGAGCCGCGCCGCTATATTCGGACGTGCCCGTTACGGTCGGATTGGCGACATAGGAAAGATACGTAACGGGATCGAGATCGTTGTTGTAGGAGACGCCGCAGGCCGACGCCAGATACGTATCGGTACCGGACGAATTAATTTGCTGAAGAATTGCCGTAACTACGTATATCGGCAGAATGCAATTCGATGCCTGCGTCGGGAACGGCCTGACGACCATCCAGTCGGGATGGTTCGCGTGGTCCGTGCGGTCTATCAGATCGATGGAAGATTGCCCGTTCGCAACTCTTGTATCTTCATAGCCGCCCGCGAAATTGAATTTGAGGCCGGGAACCGGCTGATAGGTCATTTCCAGTTCGGCGCCACGCACCGTTGCATCGAAATTATCATTGATGGCCGTGCGGTCCACGATGCGCGAAATCTGATAACCCTTGTAGTCGTAGAAGAAGACATTGCCATCGAGCGTCAGCCCGCCATCCAGCAACGTGTTCTTCGTGCCTAGTTCATAAGCATCGATGAATTCCGGCTTGAACGTCAGAGGGTGAATCGGCGTATTGATGTCGTTGGAGAACAGCTTGAGTAATATCGCGCCGGGCGGATTGGCGCCGCCGGCCTTGTAGCCATGCGCAAATGAACCATAGACAAGCGTCTGGTCGGTGAAGTCGAGTTTGGGTGTCCAGTTCACGGCAGCACGGCCGGTAAATTTCTCCCATTTCTGGTTCACCATACCGGTGACGAAATAGCCCCATCCGTCGGTTAGAACTTCGCTCGGGATATCGACGAAACGCTTTTCATCATCTGTCCAGCGCAGACCGCCCGTGAGTTTCACGTCCGGCGTAACGTTGTAGTAAACCTCGCCGAAGCCAGCATAGGAGTTCAACATGTAAGGATTGTGGCTCAGAAAATAGTTGTGGCCCTTGTCATTTAGACTGCCGATGGGATTTGGATCGATGTAATTGCACTGATTGATTTCCGGCTGGCTGTTATGCTTTCGTGGATCAAGAGGCACGAAGCCGTAATTATTTCCGCCAGCGCCGGCGAACAGGCATCCGTGATTGTCGGACACACCGGGCGTCCAGGGCGTGTTGTCGCCGCCGCCCGACGCAAATGTGTAGAGTGTGAGCGCATTGATGAAGACGTAGTAGTTCTCCTCCGTCTGATAATGAAGATAATTGCCTCCAAAGCTGAAATTCAAGGGGCCACTGAAATTCGAACTCAGCCGGAATTCCTGGCTCAATTGCCAGGCTGTTTCGTCCGAGAGATCGACACCAACGATTCGGTTCGCACAGCCGACTTGAGGATCGCAGAACGTACCGTCCGCACTTACCACTCCTGTATAACCACCAACATTACCCGTTGGACTCACGCAAGGAGACGCGCCGCACAAGAATATGCCAGGCGCTGTGTTGAAGCGGTTGTAATCTTCCGTCGAAAACAGAAAATCCTGATTATAGCCCGTCTGCGATGTGAAGGTCAGCGATGGCGTGACCGCATAGTCGGCGTTCAGTTCCAATACATCATTATGCGCCCGGTAGTGTGGATTGACGGTCGATTCGATAACGCGCAGATTTTTAGATTGCACGGTCTCTGCATAGGGATTGATGACCTGGTTGAGGTCGTTCGTAACCTTCGCCGCCTTGATATAAGGCAACGAATACCCTTCGGGCACCCCGAAAGCGCTCGGCGAATAGAGCGATCCGCCACGGCAACTCTGGTCCAGATAGCCCGCCGCTTCGAACCCTCCACCAAAACTTGCATTTGCGGTAATCGGCGGCACAGGAACGCCATCGACGTTCTGCGGTATCGGGTCGGTCTCACAAAGCTGCTTGGAAGAGCGCAAGCGGTCGTCGTTTTCCTCGAAATGTTCCCAAACGAGATAAGCTTGCAGCTTCGCCAGCGGCTTGAAACCGATGGTCAAGCGCGTGGACCACAAATCGCGGCCGTCGATGGGCGCGTTCGTAATTTTGTTGGTGGAATAGCCATCGCGCTTCGTCCATTCGCCTGCAAAGCGGATATCCAGCCTGTCATCCACGATCGGTATATTGACCATGCCTTCATAACGACGGTTCGAATAATTGCCCCAATCGGCAGAGAGCATGGCTTCGAACTGATCGGTGGGTTTGGCCGAGATGACGTTGACCACGCCCGCCGTGGCGTTACGGCCATAAAGTGTTCCTTGAGGTCCGCGCAGAACTTCAACCTGACTAACGTCGAAAAATTCCTGTTCAAAAAAATGATTGCGTATGAATGGAATATCGTTGAATGCTACCGCCACCGCAGGATCTGTCGTCACCGATATGGCTTGCGTACCGATGCCGCGGATTTCGATATTGTAGCCGCTGAAGTTTGTCTTCGAGAAAGTGAGGTTCGGAACTTCCTTCACCAGATCCGGCCCGCCAGCAATTTGCCGCGAGGTGAGCTGTTCCTGGCTCAGCGCGGTAATGGCAATCGGAACCGTCTGGATATCGCCTTTGATCTTGGACGATGTGACGACGACCGTTTCCACGGAGGCAGCGGCGTGGGCGGGCGCAATGCCGTTTTCGGCGAGCCGCGTGACGGGTTCGGCCGCTTGGGACGTCTTCTTGCGATCGCGCACGACGGCAATGGCGCCGAATTGCTGGCGCGCGGAAAATCCGGTTCCGGAGAGTATGTGGGCAAGCGCGACATCGGCCGAAAGATCGCCATGCGCGCCTTTCGTGCGCACGCCTCTCACCGCGTCGCCGGCCACGATGAGATCGACGCCCGTCTGGTGCGTATAGACGTCGAGCGCGGTTGCGAGATCGCCGGCGGGAATGTTGAACTGGTCGGCATGTGCCGCGCTGGCAAGCGCGACCACGCTGGCGCCGCCGGCCAGAAGCGATCTCAGGTAATGCGATGCCTTCATTGTACCCCCCTGTTCAGCAGCGTTCAGCGCGAGATGACGATCTCGTCACCGTCGTTCTCGACATGCAGATTGAAAAGCGATTGGGCCGCCGCCGCGAAGGCGCGCACGTCGGTGGTGCGAAAGGTTCCCACGATGGTGAGCTTCGCCGTTTGCGGATCGGCGATTACCAGCTTTTGCCGGTTGTAGCGGTTGAATTCGCTCGCGGCGTCGGCGAGCGGCGTATATTTGAAAACGATCACGCCGTGGCGCCAGCCAAGCTCGCGATCGAGTTTTCTTTCCGATTCGTGCGTCACGAACATCGCGCCGGTGGTCGCGGTCGCGACATCGCCGGGCACCAGCAGCGCGGCCGGCGATTTCTTCCTGGCGTCGCGCGCGCCAAAGCGGGCCTTGCCTTCGATCAGCGCCACTTCGAGCTTGCCGGGATCGCGGCGCACCAGGAATTCCGTGCCCAGATCGGTGACGCGATGATCGCCCACGATCACGGCAAAGGGATGTTTGGGGTCATGCTTGACCTGGAAGAACGCCTCGCCTTTTTCGAGCCAGACCGTGCGCTCCGCCGTCGTCATGCGCGTGCGGATGACGGTGTCGGTATTGAGTTCGATCCGGGTGCCGTCGGCAAAGGCGATGCGTTCGCGCCCGCCCACCGCTGTCGCGTATGTGCGCTCATGCGGCGCGGCGAGCAGGACGTAACCCGCAACGGCGCTGCCCATCACGGCAAGCATGGCCAGAACGGCCGCGATCTTTATGCCGGAGGCCGGAAAGGGCCGCTGCGCGGGTTCCGGCTGCGCCGCACCGAGCGCTGCCAGGCGGGAGGCATGCGACCAGGCCGCTTTCAGCCGCCAGAACGCGGCGCGGTTTGCCGGCGATTGCGCGAGCCAGGCTTCGAACTCGCCCTTTTCCGTGTCGCTCAAGCCGCCATCGGAACGTTCGAGCCAATAGGCGGCGCGTGCGTTCAGGTCTTTTGCGCTCAACGCGGTCATGACTTGTCCTCGCCATAAAGGACATCGGCGAGCACGCACATGCCGGCAGCGATGTGATCGGCGACGGTGCGCTCGGCGATGCCCATGCGGCGCGCGATTTCGGCGCGCGGTACGCCGTCTATGCGCCGCAGGATCACCGCTTCGCGGCAGCGCGGCGGAAGATTGTCGAGCGCGATTTGCAGGCGGCGCAGCAGATCGCGGGCGATGACGTTGCGCTCCACGCCGGGCTCGTCCAGCGCGACGGCGAAGGAATCGGGATCGGGCACCGCATCGATGCGCACGACCTGTTCGCGGCGCATGCGATCGACGAGAAGATTGCGCGCGGTGGTGAGAACGAATGCGCGCGGGCGCTCCGGGATTCGCGTTTCGGCGGCTTCGAGCACCTGGGTATAGACTTCCTGGCGGAAGTCCTCGATATCGCTCTTGTTACGCCAGTTCTTTTGCAGATAGCGCATCAACATCGCCTCGAGCGGCAACACCTCGCGAACGAACCACTCCTCCACGCCGGGCGCAGTCATGGCTGCACCGGCATGCCGCAGATCGGCGCCGTCACGAGAGTTTTCCGACTTCTTCTCGCCCATCCCTGCCCGCTTGCCCCTTCTATGGGATCGGACCCTGCCCTAGAGACGAGCGAGCCACACCGCGGTACGTGTGGCAAAGGCGAAATATTTTATGCGGCAGTGCAGCGAAAGGCGCGTTTCAAGGAAATTGCGGATTCAAAACGGGCACAATGGGTAAAGACCAGTTGCTTCACCCCGGCGGCTTGCGCGAGCGCGCCGACAGCTTCGGGCGTCAGATGATCTTCGCGCATGTGCTTGATTTTCCCGGCCAGCACGGCTTCGGGATAATGACCTTTCTTCAGCTTGGCGAGCATGCCGCGCCGCGCTCAATGACGACGCGCTTGCTGCAATACGACGTGTTCCAAACCGCCGAAGAGGTCGACGCATTCTTCACGGCGGGAAGCCATGTCGAGAATTTCATGGGCGTGATCTTCGATCCCGACGATATGGCCGCCCGCTTCGAGGCGGGCGAACCGCTGGGTTCATTGACGCAGCGCCCGCCCCTGCTGGCGGGGCCAAAATGCCGGGTTCGCGCTACTCTGCCGGCCTGAGACGGTAGCCCACCCCCTGCTCCGTCAGGATCAGCCTGGGTTGTTGCGGATCGGATTCAAGCTTCTGGCGCAGGGCGCGAATGTAGATGCGCAAATATTGAACGTCCGCTTCGCCGCCCCACACTTCGCGCAGGATAAACCTGTGCGTCAGCACCTTGCCCGCATGGGCGACCATGAGGCGCAGAAGATCGTATTCGCGGCGGGTCAGTTTTATTTCCTGCCCGCGCACCGTCACAATCCGCCGCACCAGATCGACGCTCAGATCGCCGCTTTTGAAGACCGGCTTTTCCGCTTCGCTTTGCAAACGATGGCGCAAGGCGGCGCGGATGCGGGCCAGAAGCTCGTCTGTGCCGAAGGGCTTGGTGACGTAATCGTCTGCGCCCATATCGAGCGCGCGGACTTTGCCGGTTTCATCGGTGCGGCTGGACAGCACGATGATCGGAACGGATGAACCGCTTTCCCGCAAGGCGCGGATGACATCGAAACCGCTGATGCCGGGAAGACCAAGATCGAGGACCAGCACATCGATATTGTTGCGCTTCAATTCGGCCAGCGCGCTTTCGCCGTTTTCCGCTTCCAGCACCTGATAACCTTCCGCCGTCAAGCTGGTGCGGAGGAAGCGGCGGATCGGCGGTTCGTCATCGACGATCAGGATGCGCGTGGGCGCGGCGTTCATGGGGCAACCTCGCGCAATTCCGTGGCGACCGGAAGCGTCAGCGTAAATATGGCACCGGGGCGATCCGTGCGATTGGACGCGGAAATCGAACCGCCCATGGATTCGATGAAGCCCCGGCAGATGGCAAGGCCAAGGCCGGTTCCGGCGCGCTGGCTGTCAGCCGCCTGCACGCGATGGAATTTGTCGAAGATGCGTTCCAATGCGTCCGGAGGAATCCCTGCGCCTTCGTCCATGATCTGAAGGCGGATGAATTCGCCTTCGGGCCGTGCGGCAATGCGAATGTCCGTGCCGGACGGCGTGTATTTGGCCGCGTTATCGAGAAGATTGAACAGAACCTGCTCGAACAGCACGGGATCGAGCCTCACCGGCGGAAGATCGGGCGCAAGGTTTGCTTCGACACGATGCTGCGACAGCATCGGCGCGGCGCGGCGCAAGGCGCTGCCGATCACGTCCGAAAGCTCCACCGCTTCGGCATGGGGAACAAGCGCGCCGGATTCGAGCCGCGTCATGTCCAGCAGATTGGCGATGAAACGATTGAGCCGTTCAGCTTCTTCTTCGATCGTGCTGGCAAGTTCGGTGCGCGCGCTTCTGTCCAACGTGTCGCCGTAGTTTTTCAGGCTGGTTGCCGAACCGAGAATGGAGGCGAGCGGGGTGCGCAGATCGTGGCTGATGGAGGTGAGAAGCGCGGAGCGCAAGCGTTCGGTTTCGGTCGCGATGCGTGCGCGGTCGATATCCGCCACCAGATTGATGCGCTCGATGGCGAGTGCCGCCTGATCGGCAAGCGCATCGAGAAGCCGCCTTTGATCGGGCGACAGGATCGCGCCGGGTTTATCGCTATCCAGACCGACCACCGCCACGGTGCCGCGCCCCGTGCGCATCGGCAGAAACAGCCGTTTCGCGCCGGGAAGCGTATCCGCGCCGCGCCCCGCCGCGTCGCCATGTTCCCAAACCCATTTGGCGGCAGCAATGTCCGCGTCATCCAGCACATCGTCGGGCGGATAGAAGCCGCGTATGGCGATGGTTTCCCCTTCGGGCAGAAGAATCACGACGCGGACATTCAACATGCGCGAGATCTGATAGGCCGTGGCCCATAAGAGATCGTCAAGCTCGACGACGCCCGCGAGTTTGCGGCTGAAGATATAGAGGTCTTCGGTGGTGCGTGCGCGGGCGCGCGCCGTCATGGCTTGCGCGCGGACTCGCGCCGTCAGATTGCTGGCGATGATCGCAACGGCGCCGAAGAAGAACAGGGATATGACGTTTTCCGGTGCTGCGATGGTGAACGTATAGAGCGGCGGGAGAAAAAAGAAATTGTAGGCAAGGACGCTGATGAGGCTCGCGGCAAGCGCGGGCCACAATCCGTAACTCACGGCCACGATCAGCACGGCCGTCAGGAAAACCAGCGAAATGTTGGTAACGGCAAGCACGCTCTGCAAAAGAAGGCCGATGCCAAGGGCGAGCAAGACGATACCGGCGCTCTCCAGATAGGATTGCGGCACAAAGGCGGGTTTCGCCCTGGCGCGATTGCCGGGCGCGCGCGCATCATCGTCGCCTTGCGGAATGACATGCACGTTGATGTCGGATGCGCGCCGGATCACCTCCTGCGCGAAATTGCGGTGGATGAGGCCCGACAGCCGCGAGCGCCGCACCGTCGACAACACGATATGCGTGAAATTGTTGGCGCGCGCATATTCGACGATGGCTTCGGCCGCACCGGCGGCGGGCAAGGTCACCGCCTGTCCGCCGAGACGTTCGGCAACGCGCAGGGCTTCGGCGATGCGGTCGCGCTGTTCTTCGTTCAGGCGTTCGCTGTGGCTGGTTTCGATATAGATGGCCGACCATGACGCGCGCAACCGGTCCGCCAACCGCCGCGCAAAGCGCACCAGCGCGGTATTGTTGGGGCGCTCATTGACGCAAACGAGCAGCCTTTCGCTCGCTTCCCACGGCCCCTGAATGGCATGGGAACGCATGTAATTGAGCATCTGTTCATCGACGCGCTGGGCGGTGCGGCGCAAGGCCAACTCGCGCAGCGCCGCCAGATTGCCCGGCAGAAAATAGTGCCGCACCGCGCGCTCCGCCGTTTCGGGCACATAGACCTTTCCTTCTTTCAAGCGCTGAAGAAGATCTTCGGGCGTTAAATCCACCAGTTCGATGTCATCGGCATGATCAAGAATGGAATCGGGCACCGTTTCGCGCACGCGGATGCGCGTGATTTTCGCCACCACATCGTTGAGGCTTTCGAGATGCTGGACATTGAGCGTGCTATAAACATCTATGCCCGCCGCGAGCAATTCTTCCACATCGAGATAGCGTTTGGGATGGCGGCTGCCCGGTGCGTTGGTGTGCGCCAGTTCGTCCACCAGCACGAGGCCGGGCTTGCGCTGAAGAATCGCATCGATATCCATTTCGGCCAGCACGCGGCCCTTGTAGGACAGCCGCTTCTTCGGAATGGATTCGAAACCCTTGGTCAGAAGATCGGTTTCGATGCGGCCATGCGTTTCCACAACGCCGATAACGACATCGGCGCCTTCGAGACGGCGCGCGCGGGCCTGTTGCAGCATTTCGTAGGTTTTGCCGACGCCGGGCGCGGCACCGAGAAAAACCTTCAACCGCCCGCGGCTTTCCTGCTTCGCCGTTTCGAGCAAGGCTTCGGGCGAAGGGCGCGAAGTGTTTTGTCTGTCATCGGTCATGCGCGGCGCGGCCCGGGAGGCGGGCCTATCTTAGGCCATGTCGCGCCGCAACTCACTGGCCGGCCACGTCCAGCGCCAGGTTGAGTTCGAGCACATTGACGTGGGGCTCGCCGATGACGCCCAGAACGCGGGTCCGGATATGGGCCATAACGAGCTTGCGGACCACGCTTTCGGCAAGCCCGCGCGCGCGCGCGACCCGGGGCACCTGAAACAGGGCGGCTTCGGGCGTGATGTCGGGATCGAGGCCGCTGGCCGATGCGGTCACCAGATCGGCTGGCACGGGCGTGTCCGGGTTTTCGGCATGGAGCTTCGCCGCATCCGCCTTCACGCGTGCCGCAAGCGCTTTCGATGTGGGCCCGAGATTGGAGGCGGACGATGCGCCTGCATTGTAAGCGGGCGTTGTCGCGGAAGGGCGGCCATGGAAATAGCGCGGGCTTGCGAATTGCTGGCCGATCAGCGCGGAGCCGATGATTTTTCCGTGTTGTTCGATCAGGCTGCCATTGGCCTGATAGGGAAAAATCGCTTGCGCCAGTCCGGTGACGGCGAAGGGATACATAATTCCGGTCAGGATCGTCATCGCGATCATCATGGCGGTTGCGGGCCAGATTTGTTTCAGCATCACACGAGTCCCATTGCCGTGACGGCCATATCGATCAGCTTGATTCCGATGAACGGCACGATGAGCCCGCCCAGCCCATAGATCAGCAGATTGCGGCGCAGGATGCCGGCGGCATTTGCGGGTCTGTAGCGCACGCCTTTCAGCGCCAGTGGAATGAGCGCCACGATGATGAGCGCATTGAAGACGATGGCCGAAAGGATGGCGCTTTTCGGGCTTGCCAGTCCCATGATGTTCAGCGCGCCCAGTTGCGGATAGAAGGCCAGGAACATGGCCGGGATGATCGCAAAATATTTCGCGACATCATTGGCGATGGAAAAGGTGGTGAGCGCGCCGCGCGTCATCAAAAGCTGTTTGCCGATTTCCACCACTTCGATCAGCTTGGTGGGATCGCTGTCGAGATCGACCATGTTGCCCGCTTCGCGCGCGGCCATGGTGCCGGTGTTCATGGCGACGCCGACATCGGCCTGCGCGAGCGCGGGCGCATCGTTGGTGCCGTCGCCGCACATGGCGACAAGTTTGCCCTTGGCCTGTTCGGCGCGGATCAATTCGAGTTTGGTTTCGGGCGTGGCTTGGGCGAGAAAATCATCCACCCCGGATTCGGCGGCGATGGCCGCAGCCGTCATGGGATTGTCGCCGGTTATCATCACGGTGCGGATGCCCATTTGGCGCAGCGCCGCGAAGCGTTCGCGGATTCCGCCTTTGATAATGTCCTTGAGGTGGATGACGCCCAGAAGTTTGCGGTTCTTCGCGACCGCAAGCGGCGTTCCGCCAGAGCGCCCGATCCGGTCGGCCAATGCCCTGACGGCATCGACCGCTGCACCCGTCTCGCCCGTCCAGGCAAGCACGGCATCGACCGCGCCCTTGCGGATCGACGCGGTGCCCAGATCGATGCCGCTGATGCGCGTCTGCGCCGAGAACGGGATGAATGCGCCGGCGGGCGTGTTCTCGCGCCTTGCAATTGCGTATTTCTCCGTTGCCAGCGTAACGATGGAGCGGCCTTCGGGCGTTTCGTCGGAAAGCGAGGCAAGATGTGCGGCTTCGGCCAATTCGTTCTCGCCGATGCCGGGCAGCGTCTGAAACTCCGCGGCCTGACGATTGCCCAGCGTGATCGTGCCGGTCTTGTCGAGCAACAGCGTATCGACATCGCCTGCCGCTTCCACCGCGCGGCCGGACATGGCCAGCACATTGAACCGCACGAGGCGATCCATGCCCGCAATGCCGATGGCCGAAAGCAGCGCGCCGATGGTTGTGGGGATCAGCGTCACGAACAAGGCCACCAGCACCAGCACGCTGATATGCCCGCCCGCATAGGCGGCAAAGCCGGGGATCGTGGCGACGGCGAACACGAAGATCAGCGTCATGCCCGCCAGCAAGATATTCAGCGCGATTTCATTGGGCGTTTTCTGACGCGATGCGCCTTCGACCAGTGCGATCATGCGGTCGAGGAACGTGGAACCGCGCGCGGCCGTGATTTTCACGACGATGGAATCGGAAAGCACGCGTGTGCCGCCCGTCACCGCCGAACGGTCGCCGCCGGATTCGCGGATGACGGGCGCGCTTTCGCCGGTGATGGCCGATTCATCGACAGACGCAACCCCTTCCACCACATCGCCATCGGAGGGAATGAGTTCGCCCGCTTCCACCAGCACCAGATCGCCGCGTTCCAGCGTATAGGCCGGAACCGTGCGATAGACGCGCATGTCCTGATTGGCGAGTTTTTTGGCGCTCAGTTCCACCTTGGTTTTGCGCAAGGATGCAGCCTGCGCCTTGCCGCGGCCTTCGGCAACGGCTTCCGCGAAATTGGCGAACAGCACCGTGAACCAGAGCCACAGATTGATCTGGAACGAAAAACCTAACCCGCTTGCGCCCGTCACGAGATCGCGGATGAACAGGATCGTGGTCAGCGCGGCCACAATCTCCACCACGAACATCACGGGATTGCGCGCCATTTTGCGCGGGTTCAGCTTCAGGAAGGCTTCGCCGATGGCGGGCAGAAGCACGTTCCTGTCGGTCATCGCCGCGACGGGCATGCGCTTGCGGATTTTCTCTTTCATGGGCCGTGCCTCAGAACTGTTTGCCGGCAAGCATCGCGAAATGCTCCGCTATCGGGCCAAGCGACAAGGCCGGGAAAAAGGTGAGGCCGCCGACAATCAATATCGTGCCCGTGAGCAGCCCCACCCATAGCGCGCCGGTGGTGGGGAATGTGCCCGACGATGCGGGCACGATCTTCTTTGCGGCCAGCGATCCGGCCACCGCCATCATCGGCACGATAACCAGGAAGCGCCCGATCAGCATGGCCAGCGCAATGGTGGAATTGTAGAACGGCGTATTGGCATTCAGCCCTGCAAAGGCGCTGCCATTGTTTCCCGTTCCCGATGTGTAGGCGTAAAGGATTTCGCTGAAACCATGCGGGCCCGCATTGTTCAAACTCGAAAGCCCTTGCGGCAGCACCACGGCCAATGCGGTAAAACCCAGAATGGAAAGCGGCAGGATCAGAATGGCGAGCATCGCCATTTTCACCTCGCGCGCTTCGATCTTCTTGCCGAGATATTCCGGCGTGCGCCCGACCATGAGCCCCGCAATGAACACCGCGACAATGGCGAACAGCAACATGCCATAAAGCCCGGAGCCCACGCCGCCGAACACGATTTCGCCAAGCTGGATATTGAGCATTTCGACAAGCCCGCCGAGCGGCGTGTAACTGTCATGCATGGAATTGACGGAGCCGTTGGAAGCGTCGGTCGTCGCCACCGCCCAGATCGCGGAATTGGCAATGCCGAAGCGCACCTCCTTGCCTTCCATATTGCCGGTGTGCGCATCGACATGGGCTGCGGCAATTGCCGGGCTTGCGTGACTTTCCGCCCAATAGGCCGCGCTTACGCCGCCGAGAAACAACACGCCCATCACGGCGAAGATCGCCCAGCCCTGGCGGGTGTTCTTCACCATCACGCCGAAGGTGTAAGTCAGCGCGGCGCTGATAATTAGAATCGCCCACATCTCGATCAGGTTCGAGATGGCGTTGGGATTCTCGAAAGGATGGGCGGAATTGACATTGAAGAATCCGCCGCCATTGGTGCCAAGCTGCTTGATGGCGATTTGAGACGCCGCCGGTCCTTGCGCGACGATTTGCTTTGCGCCTTCCAGTGTGATGGCGTGCGTATAGGGATCGAGGTTCTGCGGCACGCCCAGCCACACCAGCGCAATCGCCATCACGACCGAAAGCGGGAGCAAAATATAAAGCGTGCCGCGCGTGAGGTCGGCCCAGAAATTGCCCACCGTTTTGGCGCTGGCGCGCGCGAATCCGCGGATCAGCGCGATTGCCAATGCGATACCGGCTGCGGCAGAGACGAAATTCTGCACGCTCAGCGCCGCCATTTGCGTGAAATACGTCATGGTGGTTTCGCCGCCATAGCCTTGCCAGTTCGTATTGCTGGCGAAGCTGACCGCCGTGTTGAACGACGAACCCGGTGACACCGCGCCCAGATGTTCGGGGTTCAACGGCAGGAATTGCTGCAATCGCTGGATGGCATAGGTGAACAGGAATGCCGCCGCGCTGAACACCAGCATGGAGATCGTATAAGTCGTCCAGTGCTGTTCTTTTTGCGCGTCCACACCGCACAGCGCATAGATCGCGCGTTCCACCGGCTTCAGCACCGGCGAAAGGATCGTAGGCTCGCCATCGAAGACGCGGGCCATGTAAAGCCCCAGCGGCTTCACGCAAGCCGTAACGAGCAGCGCATAAAGCGCAATCTGGGCCCAGCCATTGAGCGTCATGGGTGTTGCCTCAGAATTCTTCGGGGCGGATCAGCGCGTAAACGAGATAGGCAAGAATGCCCGCCGTCACGAACGCGCCCAGCCAAAGGTCGAGTGTCATGGACGCCTCACAAATGTTCGCAGGCCGTGACGTAAGCGAGCGCCAGCGCGAAGAACGCGAGCGCCGCACCGATAGAGATGAGATCTGCCATTGCCTGCCTCCTTGGCGGCAATTTCGGCTTGTGCGCATATAAATTCGAGAGCACATAGCGAGCGGCCTTCATATAGATTCCATATAAAGAGCCGGTCTCAAGATTGGGCCAAGGACCGGATGTCCGCCCTCCCTGGAATCGGAATTGCACGTGTGGCGGGGGGCAGGCTGCCCCTTACTTTGCTCAGGTCTCACCTGCGGCGGTGGAGGTCCCGCCTCGGAAAGCTCCGACGCAACGCGAACCGGTCGCAAGAACAGGGTAGGAATCGGGCCCCCCGCCCCGGGCGGAAGCCGTCACTTTGCGGCCCAAAAACAACTATACGAAACCTCAATCTTGGATTTACGCGGGCTTGGGGTGCGGGAATTTAGGCTCCGCGGCGTCGATGTGTGAGGAGAACCCCCATGACGATCGCAGCACTGCCGCCGATGTCCGCGATGCCTTCGCGGACGCCGGAGGTGAAGGAAGGGCCGGGGCCGGATCACGATGGCGATGCCGACGACAAGAGCGTCGGTGCCGCCGCAAGTGCCGGCATTTCCGCGTCCGCACCCCAAGGTATGGGTGCGCTCGTGGATACCCAAGCCTGACCTGATCCATCGGCGGGCGCGCTTCCGAACGGGGCGCGTCCGTCCGGCGGCGCTGCGTCAGAAGGCTGACGCATGGCGAACATATTGCTGGTCGAAGACGAGCCCGATATGGCCGCCTATATCGTGCGGGGTTTGAAGGACAATGGCCATCGTCTCGATCATGCGACGCGCGGCGATACCGGCTACGCGCTCGCGGGCGAGGGCGTGTACGATCTGCTGATCGCCGACCGGATGCTGCCCGGCATGGACGGGCTCACCATGGTCAAGAAATTGCGCGAGCGTCATTCGGCCTTGCCGGTTTTGTTTCTCAGCAATCTCGGCGGGCTCGACGACCGCGTGGAAGGACTGAATTCCGGCGGCGACGATTATCTGACCAAGCCTTTTGCCTTCAGCGAGTTGCTGGCGCGCGTGCATGCGCTTCTGCGCAGGCCCGCCGCCTCGGGCGGGCAGACGATACTGCATGCCTGCGATGTCGAAATGAACCTGCTGCGCCGGCGCGTAACGCGCGCGGGCCGCGAGATCGATCTGCAACCGCGCGAATTCTCGCTGCTGGAATATCTGCTGCGCCGCCCCGACCAGGTGGCGACGCGCACCATGCTGCTGGAAGGCGTATGGGATTATCATTTCGATCCGAAAACCAACATCGTCGAAACCCATATCAGCCGCCTGCGCGCCAAGATCGGTCCCGACCTGATTCAAACGGTGCGCGGCTCGGGATACATGATCCGTGCGGCTGGCTGATGCGCTCAAAACGGCGAGCTTCAAGCTGACGGCGGCCTATGCGGCGCTGTTCACAATATCGGTCGGCATTCTGGCCGCGGTGATCTATTTTTCGGCGACAGCGGAACTGGACCGCGAGTTCCGCACGCGCATCATCGCCGATTCCGATGCGTTGCACGCCGAATTCGCTTCGGGCGGAACGCAGCAGGTTTTGCAGGCCATCGCCGAGCGCCAGCGCGGAAGGCTTGTCGGCGGGCTCGATTACACGCTGCTCGATGCGAACGGCAAGCATCTTTTCGGCACGCTGCCGGTTGCGCCCTGCAAGCGGGGATGGGTGACGTTTAGCGGGCCGCCCGACGGCGACGAACCGCAAGGCGAAATGGAACGGCTCGGCGTTTATGTCACGCCGCTTTCGCGCGGGCTTTGCCTGCTGGTGGGCGACGATCTCGGCAAGGTTCACCGATTTGGCGCGCTGATCCTGCGAAGTTTCGGTTGGGCGCTGCTTCTGACGCTGACCATGGCGGTGGTGGGCGGCATTTTTCTTTCGTCGCGGTTTCTGAACCGCATCGAAACCTTCAACCGCACCGCCGAAGCCATCATCGAAGGCGATATGAAGCGGCGTATCCCGCGCCGCGGCGCGGCCGACGATCTCGACCGCCTCGCCGCCACGCTCAACCGCATGCTCGACCGCACCACGAGCCTGATGGACAGCCTGCGCCATGTGTCGAACGATGTCGCCCACGATCTTCGCACGCCGCTCGGCCGGTTGCGCAATCTGCTCGAAGACGCCAGGCAAACCGCAACCACGCCGCAGGAATTCGAAGCCGCCATCGAACGCGCGGTTTGCGAAGTGGACGGCATATTGGACACGTTCGGCGCGATCCTGCGCATTGCGCAGATCGAAAGCGGCGGCAGGCGCGCGGGCTTCCAGCGCCTGCTTCTGAGCAGCCTCGTTGCGGAAGTGTGCGACACCTTCCTGCCATCCATCGAAGACGCCGGAAAATCTTTGCGCACGCATATTGCACCCGATCTGTGGATTTCGGGCGACCGCGAATTGCTGGTGCAATCGCTGGCCAATCTTCTCGAAAACACCATCGCGCATACGCCGGCCGGATGCACCGTGACCGTGTCGCTGCGCGCCAGATGCGACGCGATCGAACTGGAAGTCGCCGACGATGGCGCGGGCGTTCCGGAAGGCGAGCGCAAGCGCATCTTCGAACGCTTCTACCGGCTGGAGAGGAGCCGCACGGCGTCGGGAAACGGGCTGGGGCTCAGCATCGTCGCCGCGGTCGCCGACCTGCATGTCGCGAAGATTTCGGCAAGCGACAACGGGCCGGGCCTGAAGATCGGCATCGCCTTTCCGGCCGCCGCATGACAACGGCGAAAGGCCCGTCTTTCCGACAAAAAAGACGAGTTCCCGTAATGCCGCCGGGGCTCTTGCGATGCTATTTGCGGGCACGGCGGCCGGCGGCGTTTTGAAATGAAAGGGACCTGACTTCATGCGTCTGCGTTTTCGTCTGGCTGTTGTCGTTGCCGGTTTGGCGGTCACCGTTTGGGGCGCCGCCGCGGCTGCGGCGACGCTCGATCTGTCCGCCTATCGCGGCAAGGTCGTGCTGGTGGATTTCTGGGCCTCGTGGTGCAATCCCTGCCGCCAGTCCTTTCCGTGGATGAACCAGTTGCAGCAGACCTATGGTCCGCAAGGGCTGGTGATCATCGGCGTCAATGTCGATCACGACAGCGACGATGCCAGGCAATTCCTGGATCGCTACGGCGCGGAATTCAAGATCGTCTACGATGCGGACGGCCATCTCGCGCGCGAATTCGATTTCCGCGACATGCCGACTTCCTATCTGATCGGACGCGACGGCAACATCCATTACGTCCATGCCGGCTTCTATCCGCAGAAGGAAGGAAGCTACCTCTCCGACATTCTCACCTTGCTCCAGGAAAAGGCGCCGCAATGAAAACAGGATTTTTGATCGCTCTCGTTTGCGCCGCGCTGTGCGGGGCCTGCACGAGCTTCAATCCAAGACCCTGGGACAAGGATCTGATGGCGCGTCACGCCATGCAGGTCAATCCCAACCCGCTGCAAACCGCCGCCGAAGAACACATCTATTTCAGCAAGGAGGCATCGAGCGGCGGGCGCGGCTTTGCGGGCGGAGGCTGCGGGTGCAATTGAAGAGGCGCGGACAGGTACGCGAAAACCTCGCCGCGGTTTCGGCAAGCCTGCTGGCGGCGACGCTTGCAACCCAGGCACGCGCGCAGGATTACCTGTCGCCGCAGGACAATTACGGCCCCGGTTCCGCTTACGCGCAATTCGACAGCGCGCTGCTCGTCTATCGCGAGCCGGGCGGGCGCGTGCAGACCATCGAACCCTCAACCGATTTTTCCCTGCACGGCCCCAAAGGGCAGATCGTCAATCTCGGCATCGTGTTCGACGCCGTTTCGGGCGCCACGCCGAACGGCGCGGTCCCGTCCGATCAGCCCCAGACATTCGTGACGCCGCTGAAGGCGACAGGCTCGACGGAAACCGTCACCAGCGCGTCGGGCGGATCGACCGTCATTCACCTGCCGCCTTCGCCGGGCCAGGTCGCGGCGGCCGCGCTTGGCCGCCAATATATCGTGCCCGCGAATGTCCTGCCGATGGATCGCGGCTTTCGCGATCACCGCTGGGCCTTCAATTTCGGCTGGTCGCAGCCGGTGGGAAAAATTTCCGATATCGGTTTCGGCGCCAGCTATTCCTCCGAGCGCGATTATCGCGCCATCTCGGCGAATATCCACGCGGCGCAGAATTTCAATGCCGACAACACGACGCTCAGCTTTTCGCTCAACGGCGAATTCGATTCGTCGTTTCCCTATGGCGGCGTGCCCACCGCGCTGACGGCGATGAGTGCGCAGTGGAAGCCGGTGTCGGCGCGCGACAAGACGCAAATCGGCTTCGTTCTGGGCCTCACCGAAGTGATGACGCGGCGCTGGCTGATGCAGCTCAATTATTCGTTCGACGCGCAAAGCGGCTATCAGAACGATCCCTATCGCGTGATTTCCGAGGTCGATCCCGCATCGGGCACGGTGCTCGACAACATCTACGAAAACCGGCCGGGCAGCAGGCTCACCCAAAGCATCTTCTGGGACAACAAGATCGCCTTCGGTCCCGCGATCACGGAATTTTCCCTGCGCTATTTCACCGATAGCTGGGGCATTTCGTCGGAAACCGCGGAGCTTTCCGAACGCGTCGGTATCGGCCGGCGGTTCTACATCGAACCCGATCTGCGCTGGTATCACCAGACGGCGGCGAATTTTTACCGTTATTATCTCGTGGCCGGCCAGCCGCTTCCCGCCTACGCCACCTCCGATCCGAGGCTCGGCCAATTCGACGCCATAACCTATGGCGGCAAGATCGGCTACAATCTCGGCGGCCATCTGGAGCTTTATCTGCGCGGCGACTATTACCGGCAGACCGGAAATGCGCATCCGGCCGGCGCCATCGGGCAACTCAAGAACCAGAATCTGTTTGCCGGCACGAATGCCGCGTTCGGGATGATCGGGCTAACCTGGGATTTCCGCTGATTGGACAAGGCGCACGCACAAACCGCCGCAAAGCCCGCGCCGCCGCCCCGGATGATGCGCAACGGGCCCGATTTCCTTTACACGTTTCACGCGATGGCCACGCCGTGCGAAGTGCGGCTGGAATCGGAAGATGCAGCCCTTGCGCATGCCGTGGCGCAGGCGGTCGAGAGCGAAGCGCGCCGCATCGAAGCGAAATTCAGCCGCTACAAGGCCGATAGCGTGGTGGGCCGCATCAACGCCAGCGGCGGCCAGGAATTGCTGGTCGATGCCGAAACCGCCCATCTTCTCGATTTCGCGCGGGACTGTTTCGAAATCAGCAATGGGCTTTTCGATATCACCTCCGGCGTGTTGCGCCGCATCTGGCGCTTCGACGGATCGGATAACATTCCGGGCGACGCGCAGATCAAGCAGATGCGCGCATTGATCGGCTGGGAAAAAGTGTCGTGGCGTTCGCCCGCCATTCGCCTTGCGCCGGGCATGGAGATCGATTTCGGCGGGCTCGGCAAGGAATATGCCGTGGATCGCGCGCTGGCGGCGGCCTGCGAAATCACCAAGGTGCCGGTGCTGGTGAATTTCGGCGGCGATTTGCGCGTGTCGGGTCCGCGCAAATATGGCGTGCGCTGGAAGGTTGCCATCGAATCGGTGGATCGCGGCGGCGAAGCGGCCGGATTGCTGGAACTTTCCGATGGCGCGCTGGCCACCAGCGGCGATGCGCGGCGCTATCTGCTGAAAAATGGCGTGCGCTACGGCCATATCCTCAATCCGCGCACCGGCAGGCCGGTGGAACATGCGCCGCGTTCGGTCACGGTTGCCGCGGCAAGTTGCGTGGAAGCGGGCCTCACCGCGACTCTTGCCGTGTTGCAGGGAAAGCGCGCCGAAAGTTTTCTCAAGCGCGAAGGCGTGCGCGCCTGGTGCATACGCTGATGCGCGCGCGATTTTTGCCCGCGCTGGTTGCGATTGCCGCGATGTTCTGGGCGGCAAATGGACAGGCTGCATCCTCCGTAAAGGCCGATCACGTCACGCTTTCGATCGCGCTTGAATCGCCTGCAAAACCGGGCGCAAACGTCTGGGCGGCGATCACGCAAACCATCGCGCCCGGCTGGCATACCTATTGGCGCAATCCCGGCGATTCCGGTTTGGCGACATCGCTGACTTGGGATTTGCCCAAGGGCGTTACGGCGGGCGCGCCGCTGTGGCCGGTGCCGCAACGCTTCGACGATGGCGGAATCGTCAATTACGGCTATGCAAATGCGGCAACGATCCTCGTTCCGCTCAAAATTGCCCGCGATGCGGCGGGCGGCATGGCGAAGGCGCATGTCTTTCTGCTCGAATGCGAGCATATGTGCATTCCCGAAAATGTGGCGCTCGATCTCGATTTGCGCAAAAGCGCGGCTTCGCCCGCGCTGTTCGCGGCGGCCCGCGCAAAGCTTCCGCGGCCGTTTCGCGGCACCGCGAATATCGCCGTCGATGCCAAAACGCTGAGCTTGACGCTCACCGATCCGCGGCTTTCGCATGTGAGCGCAAGCGATGTGCAATTTTTTCCCGCAACCGGGAATGCCGTCGATTACGACGCCGCGCCGAACCTGCATATCGATGGCGACACGCTGGTCTGGAAAGCCGCCCGCGACAGGCATGCCAAAAAATTTGCCGCATTCGCCGGCGTTCTGAATCTGCCGGGGCAGGGCGCTTTTGCGATCTCCGCAAAAGCGGCCGCGCCGCCGCCGGCCCGAGATTCCGATGCCGGTACAACGCTGATCGAAGCGGCGCTGCTTGCCTTTCTGGGCGGCCTGATCCTCAATCTCATGCCTTGCGTATTGCCGATCCTGTCGATGAAGGCGCTGGCGCTCGGCCAATCGGGCGGCGATGCGCGCATGCTGCGCCGCGACGGCGCACTTTATTTCGCGGGCGCGCTCGCCACATTCGCGATCATGGGCGGCGCGCTGGTGGCACTCAAGGCCGGCGGTGCGGCGCTCGGCTGGGGATACCAGCTTCAATCGCCCGCCGTCACGCTCCTGCTGGCATTGTTGATGGCGGCCATCGGGCTCAACCTGCTCGGGCTTTTCGATGTGCCGCTGAATGTGACCGGCTTCGGCCATCACCTTACGCGCGGCGAGGATGGGCGCAGCGCCTTCTTCACCGGTGCGCTCGCGGTTGTGGTCGCAAGCCCCTGCACCGCACCCTTCATGGGAACGGCGCTCGGTTTTGCGCTCGCGCAAAGCGCGCTTCCCGCGATGATCGTTTTTCTTGCATTGGGCGCGGGCTTCGCATTTCCTTTCACGGCACTCGCCTTTACGCCGGCGCTTGTGCATCTGGTTCCGAAGCCCGGCCCATGGATGCTGCGCTTTCGCGAATTCCTTGCGTTCCCGATGTTCGCCACCGCCATCTGGCTTTTCTGGGTGTTGAGCCGGCAAACCGGCCCCGACGGCATCGCATGGGCGCTGTCGATCGGGCTCGGCGTTGTATTCCTGTGGTGGCTCTTGCCGCATCTGGGCGTGAAAATGCGCTGGGCTGCGGGTCTGGCCGGTATCGCGGTCCTGATCGCGTTGAGCTTGCAAATCCGCACGCACACGCCGCCGCCCGTAACCGGCTGGACGCCATGGTCGGCCCAAGCGGTTGCGGATGCGCGCGCGGCGGGACGCCCGGTGCTGGTGGATTTTTCCGCGGCATGGTGCGTCACCTGCCTCGTCAATGAACGCGTTGCGCTCGATAACAGCGCGGTCATGGCGCGGCTGAAACAGGATCGCGTTGCCATGCTGCGCGGCGACTGGACCAATCACAGCGCCGCGATTGCGGGCGAGCTAACCCGTTACGGCCGCAGCGGCGTGCCGCTTTATCTGCTCTATCCGCCGGGACGCGATGGCCGCGCCTCCGTGCTGCCGCAAATTCTCACGCCCTCGCTCGTTCTCGATGCGCTGGATCGTGTCGAACAGCTCCAACGTGGCGGGCGCCATCGCGCGAGCGCGCAAACGGAAAAATGGCGCAGGGGGTAGTCCGGCCCCATTTCGCTATCGTCCGGTGGCTGCCGCAGAGCAACTTGGCTGGATAATCGCCCGACATTTCAAGATATTGCCGCGATCATGCCGGGGCAAAACAGGTGGAATTCGGGAACATCGTTGATCGCTCAATCGAAGTGATGGCTGAGCGTGACGCCGAGTGTGCGAGGATTGTTGAACATACGATACCCCGCCCCAATCGGCTGACCGTCATCGGTCGCCTGGATCACATGCTTCTCGTTGAACATGTTGCCGATCCAAAAGGCGAGTTCCCAATCCTTTCCGGCGGTCGCGACGGATGCGCGGCCATTGAACACCCAGCTCGCCTTGGCCGAAAGATAAGGTGTGTTCAGCGCTTCGAAATAATGCGAACCCTCATAGATTCCGGCGAATTGCAGCGCACCGATATAGTCGTCGGACAATGCATGTTCATAGCGCGCCGTGGCATTAAAGGTTACATCCGGGGCATCTGGCATCCTGTTTCCGGCGGAAACGGTAGCGAGAACCGGCGGCGATCCGAGCACGTATTGGAAACTGCCGAGACGCGAGTGCAGAAGGCCCAGGCCGCCGCGCAATGACAAGCCGTCGGCCGGATACCATGTGAAGCCGAGATCGAGGCCATAAATGTTTGCGTGCTTGATGTTCGAAAGCTTGATGAGCGAAACGGCGCCAACGCTTGTGAAGGTCTGAGACTGGTAATTGCCGTAATCGTAATAGAAGACGCTGCCATCGATAAAGACGCTGTCGGCTATTGTCGTTTTAATGCCTGCTTCGTAATCGGTCAGATGTTCCGGCTTGTAAGGCGCCAGCGCTTCATCCTGAAACGAGATGCCGTTGAAGAAGCCGCCGCTTTTGGTCGCTTCCGCTGCACTGAAATAGACGAGCGTTGCCGTATCCGGATTCCAGTTCAGACCGGCATGCCAGGACAGGTTGGTATTGCGGATCGATGCGTCTTCCAGTGTGGGGCAAACATAGAATGGCGCACCGCACGGATAGGCGGTCGTCGTGCCTGCAAGATAGTAAGTCGAACCCCCGAGATAGGACCGCTGTTCGTGCGTGGCGCGCAAGCCGCCCACCAGCGTGAGCTGATCGGTCAGCGCATATTTCAACTGCCCGAAGGCGGCTTCCGAGCGCGTGGTCTGGCGCGACTGTATGAATACATCTGCGCCCAGCAAATCCGCCAGCGTTCCCGGCGTGTAGCTGTGCACCTTGTCCCAGGAATAATAGAGCCCGGCCAGCCAATCCAAGCGGCCCGTCGTTCCGGCGAGCCGCAATTCCTCGCTGAATTGCTTGACGTGATCATTCTGATCGAATTCCGCGATGGCATAAGGCGACGCATCGGCATCGATATAGAATTCACGCTTGAAATCGATATAGCCAGTCACGGAGGTGAGTACGGCCCAGCCAAAATTATCGTCGACATGCAGCGTGGAATTGAAGGAGCGCACATCATAAGGCGCGGAATGCCCGGTCGAGACATGGAATACATTTTTGCTCGTGTCGGTGAAGCCGAACACATTCACGCAATGCGAGGGATCGTTGAAATCCGGACACGGTGCTGCCGTCAGAGAATTGTCGCCGAAAAATTTGCCGGAGGAAATCTGCGAGTTGCTTTCTTCGCCTTCGAGTTTCAACAATACCGTCAGGCTGCTCGTTGGTGTCCAGAGCGCCTGACCGCGTTCGCGGAACACATCCTGCTTGCCGAGATGGCCGGGCAGATAGGAGCTGTACCAATATCCCGTGCCCTGCTGATCGGTCTGACCCGAAAGCCGCAGCGCGAATGTATCGGACACCGGGATGTTGATCGCTGCGTCCGCGGTGAAGGTGTCGTAGTTGCCGTAGCCTGCTGTGACATCGGCGAAGAACGCATCGAGCGATGGCTTGGCCGAAATGATGTTGATCGCACCCGCGGTGGAATTGCGGCCATAAAGCGTGCCTTGCGGACCTTTCAGCACTTCCACTCGGTCGAGATCGTACATGCCGAAATCCATTTCGGCGAAGGAGGCGAGAAACACGTCATCGACATAGACGCCGACGCTGGAATTGTTGGTGGAGGAGAAATCGTCCAGGCCGACGCCGCGCACCGTCACGATCTGTTGCGCGCCGGGGATGTTGGTTTTGACGTTGAAATTGGGAATCTGAGTTGCGAGGTCCGTCGCGGTTTCGATGCGCGATTGCTTGAGTTCGTCGGCCGAGAGCGCCGTTACATTGATGCCGACATTCAAGATGTTCTCGGATGTCTTTTCCGCCGTCACCGTGACGGTTTCGATGCCTGCCGCATCGGCCCCGCCGGAAAGCGCGAACATAGCCATTGCCGCAAGCAGAAGCGAGCCAGTTCTGGTGAACATGACGAATCTCCCCGTTTCCTCGCAAAACCGGCCTTTCAGCCGGTTTGACACTCTAGTATGTTATCGTAACTACATGTCGATTATGCTTGTCAACGGGTTTGACGCGAAAGTATGTTTGGTGAACGCTTCGAGCCTCGAGAAAGTCCGGATATTCGCCCATGCTCCAGCCCCCTGCCCGCCAGCCGGCCGATCCAGGCGATGCCAGGCAGATCGCGCTGCTTGATGCTGCGGCGCAGGAATTCAATGCCAGGGGCATTTCCGGCGCCTCCATTGCGCGGATCGCTGGCGCGCTCGGGCTGACCCGTGCGGCCGTCTATTATTATGTGAAAGATCGCGACGATCTCGCCGCCCGGTGCTATGCCCGCACCTGCGCGCAGATGGCCGGCGACCTTGCGGCGTCCGAAGCGGAAACGACCGGGCTCGCGCGCGTCCTTGCCTTTCTGCGCCATGCTCTCGATCCCGCGCGTGCGCCTGCGGCCGTGCTGAGCGAACTGAGCTATCTCGAAGGCCGGCAGCGCGCGGTTATTGTGAACGCGCACAATCGCAATCTCGAATCGCTGCGCGGGTTTGTTCGTGCCGGCATCGCAGATGGCAGTATACGAAACTGCGACGACGAGATCGTGGCGCAGACGATCATCGGGACCGTTTTCTGGATCCCCCTTTCGGTAGATTGGGTGGAGGATACCGATGCAAGCTTCCGTGCCCGCACGGTGGAAGCGCTGTGCGATCTTCTGGTGAATGGCGAAGCGCGCGATGAGAATTTCTCTTTCGCGCCCGCGGTTTCGATCCAGTCCTTTTTTCCGGAAGCGGTGAACGCATTCGACCGCCGCGCTGCATCTGCCGCCAAGATCGAGCAACTTTTGATGACGGCATCGCAACTTTTCAACCGCAACGGCATCGATGGCACCTCGCTCGACGATATCACAGCCGCGCTTGGCGCCACCAAGGGCGCGCTTTATCATTATCTGAAGAGCAAAAGCGATCTTGTGCTGCGCTGCTATCGCCGCTCTTTCGACCTGACGGAGCGCTTTGCCGATGCCGCGGAGAAACACGTCCGCACCGGATTGGAGCGCGCGCTGCTCGGTCTTTATCTGAACGTGCAGGCACATACTTCGGGGCTTGCGCCGCTTGTCCTGATGGCGGGCGCGAGCGCGCTTCCCGCTGCAACGAGGCGCGAAATCACGCGGCGCGCGCGGCGATTGCAACAGCGGTTCAGAGGCTTTGGCGAACAAGGCCTCGCCGATGGAAGTTTCCGCGCCATCGATTTCGACGCCGTGGCGCAATTGGGCGCGGGTGCGTTCGAATGGCTGCCGAAATGGTTTTCGCCTTCCGATCCGCGTGCGGCCAATGCGCTGGCGCAAGAGATCGTCGAGCTTTTCGTCAAAGGCCTGCGCGCGCGATAGGAGACGCATATGGACCACGAAACGATTGCACTGCCCATTCATGGCAATGTCGCACCGGGTTTCGAGGCGGCGCGAGCCGTTTTTGCGGAAAACTTCGCCCGCAAAGGCGATTATCAGGACGTGGGCGCCTCTTTCGCTGCATTCCACAAGGGCAAATGCGTCGTCAATCTCTGGGGCGGGTTCCGCGACCGTGCGCGCAACCTGACATGGACGCGCGATACGCTGGTCAATGTGTGGTCAAGCACCAAGGGCGTGACCGCCACAGCCATCGCCATACTGGCCGATCGCGGAAAGCTCGCTTATGAAGATATCGTCGCAAAATATTGGCCGGAATTTGCGGCAAATGGCAAAGAGAACATTACAATCGCGCAGATCATGTCGCATCGCGCAGGGCTGAACGGCTTTGCCGAGCCCACGACCATCGAAGACATGTTCGATTGGAATGCTTGCGTTGCGAAGCTCGCGCGCCAGAAGCCGGCCTGGCCGCCCGGTACAGCAAGCTCCTATCACGCAATGACCTATGGCTGGCTCGCCGGCGAGCTTGTGCGAAGGGTCAGCGGCAAAAGCGTCGGCGCATTCGTGCGCGAGGAGATAGCAAGAGTGCTAGGCGCCGATTTCTTCATCGGACTTCCCGAGAGCGAGGAACATCGGGTGGCCGAGATGATCGGGCCCAAGAGCCCGGCACAGATGCCGCAACTTTCCGAGATCGCAATGCTTTGCCTCGTCAATCCGCAGCAGAATCCCGAATCGCCGAACGCGCGCGCATGGCGCGCAGCCGAAATTCCCGCGGCAAATGGACAGGCCAGCGGGATGGGGCTGGCCCGCCTTTACGCGGCGCTTGCAGGCGACGGTTCGCTCGATGGCGCGCGCATCCTTTCGCCAAAGGCAATCGCGCGCATGACCACACCTGCCACGAACAACGGCGACCGGGACATGATGCTGGGTTTCGTCGATGCCTGGGGGATGGGTGTCGCGCTCAACCGCCCCGGAATCTATGGCCCCAATCCGCGCGCCTTCGGCCATTCCGGCTGGGGCGGATCGTTCGGCTGCGCCGATCCGGATGCGGGCGTCTCCATCGGCTATGTGTGCAACCAGATGGGACCGGATCTCGTGGGCGATCCACGAACAGCCGGTCTCTGCGAAGCCGTATTGTCTGCGGCCCAGCGGCACTGATTGCCCGAGTCACTGTTCGTCCTGAAGCACCGAAAGTTGACCTGACTGGCTGTTTTTGTACCAAGCGGAATGTTTGAGATTGGTTTCGAAAAGGAGCTTCGTCATGCCGACAAATCCCAAGGGACGGCGCGAGGTCCTGTGAATTTCGCAACAGGTCGCGAACCCTCACGGCCCCGCCATGAATGCCGCGCGCGCGCGCGCATAGGATTTCATGCCCCGCCACGCGCAATAAAGCGCGATCAGCGTGCCCGGCACGGTGGTCAGCACGAGCGAATAGCCGATGGCCGCGTCATCGTGGAAGACATAATCGGTGATGAGGGCCGTCACCGTCGGCCCGAAGCCCCAGCCCAGAAGCATCGCGATCATCAATGTGTAGGTCACCGCCTGTCCGCGCATGCGATTGGGCGTGATCTCCTGCAGCGTGGTGGGCAATGTGCCGAGCGCAGCCGCATGGACCACCATCAATATTCCCAGAAACACAAAACTCAGCATGGCATTTCCGGCAAGCGGCCAGGCGATAAGGAGCGGAATCATGACGAGTTCCGCCAGCACCATCGGCCGCAACCGCCCGGCCGCATCGCCGCGCTTGCTAAGCCAGTCGCTGAGCGCGCCGCTGAGGATGAATCCCGAACCGCTGCAACCGGCCAGCATCAATCCGAGCACGAGGCCCGTGTTGCGGACGGGCAAATGATAAGTGCGCAGGAAAAAGGTCGGCAGCCATGCGAACAAGGCGTTGCCCGTGAATTGCGCGGCGATTTGCGCGATCACGAGATAGGCGAAGGCGGCGGAATGCGCGCGCACATAGCCGATGAACTCGGCGAAGCTGCCCCGCCGCGCCTTGCCATATGCGATACTGCCGGTTTCAAGGCGCGGCGCCTCGCGCGGCAAAGGTCGCCGTTTGCGCCGCGCGTCTCACATTGCCAGTTCGTGGGAGAATGAATGGCGCAGCACGTTGTCCGGCTTTCACTTCGCCCGCCATCCAACGACAATACCCGAAATTCGACCGGGATCGCGTGTATTGGCCGGCTTTTATTCGCATAGACCGGAATCGTGAAGCGTATGGAGTGGCTTAGCACAAACGGCATTTCTTAGGAGACTGCGGATGGTTGTGCTACACTTGTCTATACTAGCTTGAAAATATGACCGGCGATCGGAATCGAAATGGCCGTGAAAGAAAACCGGAAACGTGTGAACGATAGGCCGCGCACCCGCGCCGGGACGTCGAGTACCGCCATGCCGACATCCGCCGAAATGCGAACCGGCGTTTACGTCATAATCTCGGCTGCCGGCGGCACAGCCGATCCGATGGTCAAATGCGTTCTGGCCGGCCAGGCTTTTGCGCTGGCGCAGCGGGCGCAATTGCGCAGCTGGATCGAGGCCGAGGCGCCGGCACGGCCGCGCAAGCAATAGCATCTCTTCGCAATGCCGAAATCCATTTCTGGCAAAGTGCGTGCGCTTGCGCCGTCATGCCCCGGCGGCCGAAACGGCGATCCGGTCGCCAGCGACAGCGACGCGCAGCTTTTTGGGCGACTCCAACAGCGCGAGGCTGACCGGTTCGAGAACTTCCACATCGTATGTATGCCGGACGTTGCGCATCCCGAATGTTTCGAAGTCGGCCTTATGCGCCACGAATTCGGAAAGATTCGCCAGGTGATCGATCTCGATTGGCACTTTGTATTTCTTCATAACGAGACTCGTTGTGTCGCCGATCAATTTGTCGACAACCGCTCTGGCATGCTGAAGCGAATTGAGGTGCCGGAACGGAACGATGCTTCGCAGTCCCACAAGATTCAGGATCGCGGGATATTCGCCCAGGCTGGTCTTTTGCAGAAGACGTTCGTAATAATAGCGTTGCAGCAGTTCATATTGACTGTCATAGCGGACAGGCTCCCCCGTAGAGAGCGCCTGATTGCCTTTCATCAAATCCGCAGCCCCCACATTCGACGTGAAAATGATAAAACATTCCGAAAAGTAACAGGCTTCGCCCGCGCTGTTCTTCAACACGCCCTCATTGAGAATTTGCCTGAGAACGGCCAAGAGCGGGAGCGAGGCTTTTTCGATTGCGTCGAACACCAGAATGCTGATGGGCCTGTTTCGCACGGCGCGCGGCAGCCGGCCGGCGATCTCGTAGCCGGCGTCGCCTGCGGGCACCCCGGTCATCTGCATGACGGACTGAGGCTCGGCGTATTCCGCCATGTCGAACAGGATGCAGGCATCTTCCGTCCCGAAGATCTGTTTGGCGAGCTTTTTGGCCAGCATGTTCTTGCCGACGCCCGTCGGCCCCGCGAAGAGGAGCACGCCGCGCGGCCTGTTATACGTTGGCGTTACGATTTCCGTGAGATTGAGGCTGGCCTTTGCCATGACCGCAAGCGCCTTGTGGACGGCCTCTTCCTGTCCGTAAATCGGGTCGTCTCCTGCAAGCAATCCGCTTTTTCCCTCGACGAGATTTTTGTGAGTTGCTTCGGCCCACAGATCCAGATCCTGTCCATACTTGAATTCACGAACCAGCCGTATCGGATCGTCATGCAAGCCGCATTGCCGCCGGATCGATTCCAGATCGCGCCATCTCAGACCGTCCGTAGCGGCCACGAATGCAGGCAAATTCGAGCTTTCGCCGAATTGACGCATGATCCTCGCCGCCGATTGGGTCCAGGCCATCCTTCCGTCCCGGTCCGGCAGCGGAATCGACAGCCGGGCGACGCCGGGAACGCCCGTGAGAAAATTCTCCGGAATACGATCCTCTTCCGGGAAAAGCAGAACAAATCGATGCGTGTCATCCGCGGCATTGACGGCTCTCAACAGGCGTTCCTGAAGCCGCCATGCCCGCCGCTCCAGCGAGCCGAATTGGGGAAAGATCGCCTGCGCATTTCGTATAACCCAGCATATTGGACCCTTTGTTCCATTCGGCTTGACGCGCGCCAATATTTGTTCGGGCTCCGGCTGGGATAGTTCGGCCTCGCGGGCGGGGGCCTGCAGATTTATCTCATCGCCGAGAGCGCCATCGATAATCTGCGCATTGGGGCAACCGACGCTTCTGCCGATCTCCGCGACGATTTCCTCGATTGTCCGGTAGCGATCGTCCACCGGAAACTGATCGTGGAGGTTTCCGTGAAGTATTACGATCCTCTGAAACCGCAGATGCGCTTTCAACGCCTCTATCCAGGGCAGGTTTATCATGGCTCGATCTCCCCTTTCTCCTTTCCTGATGGCATTCAGAAACTGGCAGTTGCCGTAACATAGACGCGGCGCTCGACATCAGGGGCGGAGGTCTGTTTCTGCGGCGACTGGAGCAGGTTCTGGCCCGACAGCGCGATGGTGAAATTGTCCGTGATGTTGTACGCGGCGCGCGCATCGAGGGTGACGTAATCGGGAATGCGCACCAGCGTTCCGGCAGGAAAGAAGGCGCTCTGACCTTGAATACTGTTCGTGCGCGACTGGAAGCGCAGATAGCCATCGAGTTCCCAGGGGCCTTGCGCCCATCCGAGATTGGCCTTCACGACATGCACGGGATTGGTGCGTTGGTAGTCCACAAGGACAGTTGCGGCATTCCATCCGGGCGCGAAATGGTCCGAGACGACTTCAGGCGTGTAGCTCAGGCCCCAGCGCCAATCTTCTGCGAAAGTCCCATCGAACATCAATTCGAAGCCGGTCGCGCGGGAATTGCCGATGTTGACAGGTGTGGACACAAGCCCCAGCGGAAAATTATCTCCACCGACATTCGCCGAAATCCCGCGCGATGTTTGATGGAACAGCCGCATCCGCATCCGCACGTTCCATGTCGGAAGTCTGCGGTCCCACGCGAGTTCGTAATTCATCACGGCTGTCGGCTTCAGCGTGGGAATGCCGCTTGCATACCCAGAGGGTGGGGTCGGTATCAGCAGACCGCCCAAATCCAGGAGGTTGGGAAGTTGAACCCCGCGTGACGCCGTCAAGCGAAACGTGTCGTATCCATCCTGTTGCCAAACGAGACCGCTGTTGAAACTGATTTCGGTCAGCGAGATATTGTTCCAGTCGGCATTGGTCAAACCGTAGCCCGGCGGAATGAGCCCGGAGCGCCCCAACGACAAATGATCAACGCGCAGCGCATTGGTCAGCGACAGGGTCTGTTCGATTGCCCAGCTCCACATCGCGCCGCCGGAAAACACGTCATAGAACACATGGCCGCCACCGAGAGGCGTGCTCGCCATGTCGTTGTGGCGATATTCCGCCGAAAGACGGAATGTGTGATTGCTTCCGATTTTAAAGATGTCGCGCAGCTGCAAGACGTAGACTTCGTTGTCGATGTGATAGGCGGGCGAGAGGGGATCTGGCACAGTGGAAGCGGCCTTGAGCCAATTTCCATAGGCCGAAGCCTGGAAGATGCCAATGCCGGTCTCTGCCGAGACGGATCCCCTCAGCGAATTGACCAGATAGCTGTTGAAGAACGTCGTATAGAGCGGGGACACTTCTGGTTGCCGGGCTTCACTGTGCGACAGAGCAAGACTGACGTCGACATTTTCGCCGAGCCGGGCGTGACCAAGAATGTCGACGGCTTTGCGGTCGTCGCCCTGCCTTGTGCCGATATCCAGTGGCCGCTGGGGCGTCGAGAAATCGTCATTGCGGCGGCCGCCGAGCGAGACGCTTATGCCCGCGGCGTCGCCCAATTTGAATGTCGCAATGCCCGAACCCTGTATCAAGCCTTGCGTTCCCCCGGTCACCGAACCCATGTTCAGGTCGTCATAGAGCGGATCGTAGGTCACGATGTTGATGACGCCGCCCACCGCATTGAATCCGAACAGCGCGCCGTTCGGCCCCATGACGATTTCGATCTGGCGGATGGCGGAGAGTTCGACGGGCAGCGTGCTCCACGGCGTATAACCGTAATCGTCGGCATAGACTTGCCGTCCATTGACGAGAACCAGAAGGCGCGGCGAATAGGACTGGTTGTAACCGCGCACGCCGACATCGGCATCGTCGTTGGTCCATTGCAGCACGCTGACGCCCGCAACATGGCTCAACACGCCGGGAATATCGCGCGCGCCGGAACGGCGAATGTCGTCCTGCGTGACGATAATCATGCTGGCCGGCACATCGCTTGCGCGTTGCGGCGAACCGGTGACCGACGTGGTGACAGGCTCGCCGAACAGGGCCTCCAGCGAACCGTAATCGATCGATTGGGCGTGCGCGGCCTGCACACCGCTCAGCAGCAAAGCCGCGGCGCAGGCGGTCAATTTCCAGCGATGGCCCGGTCTTGCCGGTTGTGCCGGTCTGTGGTTGCGGTGCATGGCTAGATCTCCGTAATCATGATGCGGAAAACGCCGGCCAGATCCGTGCCGCTTTCCTGTGCGGCCGCGCGGTTGACGAACACCTGGATCTTCGGCTGCGTCTGCACGCCGATGGTGCAGTTGCCGTTGCGCACCTGGGCGAGATCGAAGGTGATGCAGGAAATCTTTCGCGCCCGGCTGGCATGGCCGACCCTTGCCGCTTCGCCGCCCACCCCTTCGGTGAGGAAAAACAAATCCGAATTGTCGCCGCCCAGTTTCCCGATGGGCAGCATGACCGGCTTCAGCACCAGATTTCCGATGTGCAGGCCATTGCCCATCATCGCATTGAGTTCGGAAGCCTGCTGGGCGGATTGCGCGATGGCCGGATCGTAGACGATGCCGATGCTGACATCGCCGCGCTTCAGATTGTCGATGAAGCCGATGGCGCGGCCGGCGACCAGAAGGTCGGTCTGCGTGACCTGAGCCGCGGCCGGCGACGCCATGGCCACGAAACCGCAGATAATGGCGAAGAGCGCGATGCGCCTCAATTGCGTGGCTCCTTCGTTGCGGCGGACGTGAAATCCTTTGTCATGGCGTGCGCTCACTTGCGCCGGCCCGGCGGCGATTTTCGGATTCGCTTTGCGGCGGGCTTGCGCCGCCCGGCAACGGCTTGATGCTGCGCTGGCGCAGCAGCTGGCCGGCATGGGCGGCATCGACGGGCTCGCTGAAGTAGAAGCCTTGCGCCTTGGTGGGCGATCCGGTGGAGATGAGAAGCGTGCGTTGTTCTTCGGTTTCCACGCCTTCGGCCATCACGCCGATCCCCAATTCCCGGGCCAGCGCGATCATTACCCGGATCATATCGGCGCGTTCGGGATCGGTGACCGCCTTGGCGATCAGCGAGCGGGCGATCTTGAGATGGCTCACATTGTAGGCCCTCAGATAATCGAAGGACGAATATTCCGTGCCGAAATCGTCGATGGCGATGTTCGCGCCCAGCCTGCGCAACTGCGTGAGCACATCGTTGTGGGTCCATTTCAACTGGGCGAGCGTCGCTTCCGTCACGTCGAATTCGAGTCTGGTGGCAGGCAATTCCCATTTCTTGAGAACGCCAGCCACGTCGGTCACGAGGTCGCGTGCGTTCTTGAGCTGGATCAGCGAGAGGTTGATTGTCATGACGGGTGGCGCCACGCCCTCGTTGGACCATTGCCGCATTTGTCCGCAGGCGTTGTCGAGAACCCAATGGCCCAGCGGCATGATGATGCCCGACTGTTCCGCCGTGGACAGAAAATCGTTCGGGAGCAGAATCCCGCGCGTGGGATGTTTCCAGCGCAGCAGCGCCTCCACGCCCACGATCAGGCCCGAATGCACCTCCACCTGCGGCTGGTAGTAAAGTTCGAGTTCGCCCTTCTCGAAGGCCTGACGCAATTCGGCGGTGAGGTTCACGCGCTCACGGACTTGCGTGTCGAGGTCATCGGTGTGGAAACGGTACTGGTTGCGGCCCTGTTCCTTGGCGCGATAGAGCGCGAGATCGGCCTGGGCAAGCAACGCATCGGCGTCCGCCGTTTCGGGCCCATAGACGGCAATGCCGATGCTGACCGTGACATGCACGTCATTGCCGCCGAGCGTATAGGGCTCGGCCAGCGCATGCAGCAGCTTGCCCGCCAGTTCGCCCGCACGCGCCGGATCGTCCATTTCGGTCTGCAGGATCGCGAATTCGTCGCCGCCGAGCCGGGCGGCGACATCGCTTTCGCGCGTGTTGGCCTTCAGCCGTTCCGAAACTTCGCGGAGCAACAAATCGCCGGCAGGATGGCCGAGCGTATCGTTCACGTCCTTGAAGCGGTCGACGTCCAGATACAGCACGGCAAAGGGATGCGCGCCGCGTTTGGTCGCGGAGAATGCCTGGCGCAGGCGATCGACGAACGTTGTGCGATTGGCGAGCCCCGTGAGCCCATCGGTGCGGGCGAGCTGCGCGATTTTTTCCTCGGCAATCTTGCGCTCGGTTATGTCGATAATGATGCCTTCGATTTCGACGAGGCGGCCGAGCTTGTCGCGCACGGGGTTATAGCGGTTCTCCACCCAGCGGCGCATGTCGTCGCCGGTGCGCAAGCGGAATTCGATGGCCCCGCCGCCCGAACCTTTTTGCAGCGCCTTTGCCATGGCTTCGCCGAATTTGGCCTGGTCTTCGGCATCGATCAGAAGTTCGGACCAATTCGGCGCGGCCAGAAGCATTGCAGGGTCGTGGCCGAACTTCGTGATGTTGGACGAGATATAGGCCAGCGGCAGCGAAGGCTCGCCGCGCAGGCGATAAAGAATGGTCGGGCTGTTCTGCACGATCATATTGGCGTCGGCCAGATCTTTCACATAGCGCGCACGAATGATGGCCACGCCGATGAGGCCCGCCAGCGTTTCCAGCGCATCGGTTTCGGCCCAGCTCCATTTGCGCCGCGCCTCGGCGGAATCGATGAAGGTCAGCACCCCCCACAATTTTCCTTCGATCATCACGGGTATCTGCAGGAAAGAGCGCATCTGCGCGTCGAGATATTGCGCCTGAAAATCGGGCGCGATGTCGGTTACGAAAAAAGAATGGTGCTGCCCGCTCAATATGGGCGCGATGGCCTTCGGTAAATTCGCGGTCAGGTCCACATCGTGAAAGGTGGGATTGGCGATCGTGCGCATCTGGCCCGGCGCGCACCATTCCTGCGTGATATTGGCGTGGAGATGCCCGTCTTCGCCCGGTGCGATGGCGCTGAGTTGCACGCGCGAGACCGCCACCGTCTGACCGATCAGTTCGAGCACGACGGCGATGGCCTCTTCGTAACCGCGCGAACCAAGAAGCTCTGCCGCACTTTTCGTCACCGCGTTGAGGAGTGCGTCATGCTCGCGCAACGCCTCTTCGGCGATCTGACGTTCGTGCAAATCGATTTCCATGCGCGCATTGGCTTCGCGCAATTCCTGCGTGCGCCGAGTGACGGTCTGCTGCAGTTCGGTCTGAAAGGCGGTAAGCTGGGCCGCGCGATCATGCGCAAGGGCAGCTTCGCTTTCGGCCGTGTTGCGCCTTCGGATGGCGCGCGCCAGAAACTGCGTCAGAAGCAGGAAGGCAAGCGAAGTGACCGCCAGCAAACCGCTTCCCCACCTGCTCTCCCAGCGCCAGCTTTCCAGCGCATCGGCTTCGGGCAGGGCGGCATGAACGGTGAGATCATGGCGCTTTTCCTCGACGAAGATATAGGGGCCGCGCGCGCGCGCCGGCGGCTGGCCATCGACGATCTGGCCCTTCGATTCCACCCAGATGCTGGCTGTGGGATATTGCAGAAGCGCGCGCCAGATTGCGGCGGTGCGCTCCTGCGTGCGCTCATCGGAAGCAACGGCCGCCGATTTTTCGGCGAGTTCGCTGAAATCGGCAAGCGTGGAAACCGTCGTGGCAAGTTGAATCCTGGCCTGTTCGAGATCGCTAACCCGTTCGATGGTCTTGAAACCGATGGCCACGCCCCAGACAACCACCAGCGCGCCGATGACGGGCAGGAATATCAGGCGGTCCATCCGCCTGCTCCGTGCGATTTTCGCCGGGCCTTCGGCCATTCCATTCCCCGCTTGCAGGGCGTGCATGCCGAAAGGCAAACACACGGGGAAATTGTTCTTGTGTTCCGGCAATAAGCCCTTGCGGTAGATCAACGCGATGCGGATAGAAAGCGCAATAACCTGAGTGTGTTCGAATCAAATCACCAATTTGCGTGACATAGATTTTGGGATGCGCTTTATCGCTTTTCCTTTCTCGTTCCCGCGATCCCTCCGCACAGGTTCTCGGGTTCGAAGGCCTGATTGGCGTTCCCTGCGGGGATGGTACCGAGATCGGTGATCACGCCGGACTTGGCTTCGAATTTCACGGTAGGGGATAAATAGGTGGCGCAGGGGACAGGCTGGCACGCAATCTGCTCTCGATTCTGGTGAAAGGCAGAGACACGCGATCACATGAACCGGATGCCGCGAATTGGATCGCACTCTCCGCTCCACATTAGAGAAATCCCTGTCAAAGCAAATATTATCTGACGCTGGTGCCAGTGAGGACCGTATCTGGTCCCGGCTGGCAGGTGTCGGCATAAGGCGCGGCATTTGTGGCCGCCAGCCCATAGAAATATGGGCGGCAAGGAGAACCCGCCGCCCGAGTTTGCAAGCGTAAGTGAATGCTAACCGCCCAAGCCGACGCTGATGCTGGCATAGGGGCCCTGATAGCCGCGCGTGATTGCGCTCTTGCCGGTGAAACCGGTGTTGATCGCATGGAAGAAGAAGTCGGCCCGGTAGCCAAAATTCAACTTCAGGTCGCGGAAGCGATAGGAAATTCCAATGGCGCCGCCGAGATTGGGAACGGTAATGTTTTTTGTCGTGCGGGTTGCACTGGTGTTTTGATATTGCGTGACGTAGGCGTTGCAATTCCGTCCGTAACAGTTGTTGGCGCCGACGGTTCGATGCTGCGCCTTGTCTTTCTGTTTGCCGAACAGAAGCGCGCCATTGACATCCCATGTCAGCGAGATCGCGCCCCCATGCCGCTCATCGCCCCAAAGCGGCGTGGTTGCATCCCAATCGATCGAAGGTCCAATGCCTGAGAAGTTGTGCGACGCGCTCGGGTTGCCGGCCAGCGCATGCCAAATCTGGCGGTCGCCGCTAAAATACCATGGCACCGTCTGCACGCCGCTGGGGAAGAAGGCGAGCGTGGGATGGGTGTATTGGAAATGGGAGAAGTGAACATCGGGCTTGGCGTGAAATTGCGACACGTTGAGAACGTTGGTGAAATGCGCGAAACGCACGCCCGCGCTCAATGTGTAGGTCCCCTCATGTCCGAACAAGCCCAGGCCAACATCCTTGCCCGCTTCGAAATCGATAATGTAGTGCGATTCCGCGTTGACGATATCGGCATTGATCTCCTTTGCCGATACCTGCACCGGCTTCACATAGGTTCTGTGATAGGGGAACGGATATGTGGGGATGGTGGTGTGGAATGTCGTGAACGCGGTAGTGGGCAGGGCCTGGGTCTGGTCGATCCTGGCCTGGCCGTGGGAGCGGCCATAACTCACCGCCGCGGCAAAGACCCAGTTTGTGCCACTCGGACGGAAGGTGAACTTTCCGTCGTCGCCATAGCTGTGCTCGAGATTCTGGGCCGCGGCGAGCGGGGCAGTCAGACCGGATTGCGGGACAAGCGCGCCGAACGGCAGCGCAAAACTGTCGGTGGAATTGTAAACGTGATCGCTATGCCAGCCGAGATCGATCCAGAGGGCTGGTTGGCGATTTTCTGCCGCTTGCGCAGACGGCAAGCCGGCCGCAGACAATATCAACGCCGTGGCCGATGCGGTTGACAGCAGACGCAATCGCAAAGTCCCGTATGTTTTGGTTGCAGATTTGTTCATTGCTCCCCCCTTCAAAAGCCGGACGGCGATACGCCGATGTTGATGCTGGCAAATGGACCGAAGAAGCCGCGGGTCATTTCGCGGCGCGTAGCAACGCCGCCATCCATCGCGCCGAAGAAGAAATCCGCGCGATAGCCGATGCTGACCTTGGCGTTGGGGAATTTCAGCGAGAACCCCGCCATGGCACCCAGATTGGGCACGGTGACCGAGCGTGAGCGGCTTATTGTGCCGGGGGTGACATAATGTTTGTGATACACAAGGCCGAATAAGTCATTCTCGTACCGATCGGCTGTGGTTTGATGACGGATACGTGTCTTCTGCCGGCCGAACAGCACCGATGCATTGATCCCCCAATCGAACATGAGCTGCGCATTCCCGGCGCTCGAGCCCGCCAATGGCATTGCCGCTGTCCACGAAATGGACGGGCCCGCGCCATGGAAATTGTGGGTGGTGCTGCCATGCACTTTGTAGAATTGATAATAATTGAGCAAAGGCAGGCTCTGGTGAAATGGCGGAAAGTATGTGGAGGCCAGATGCGGGTTCGGATTACCCAGAAGCGCCAGATTTGCTTTCGAAGAAAATTGCGCAATACGAATACCGGCTGCGAGCCTGGATGCTGCATCGTGCATTCCGAGCCCGACATCCTTGCCCGCCTGGAAATCCAGAATTGCGTGGCTCTCATCGGATCGCACCGAATAGTCGGCGGTATGGTAGAAGGGTCCATTCGGACCATGTGGCTGCAGCGACGTCTGGCTACTGATATAGACCGGCAGAATTGCGATCTCCTGATGGCGATGCTTGTTGGCACTGGACCGGCCGAAACGCGCGGCGGCCGAAAATATCCAGTCGGAACCATCAGGCTGAAACGAAATCATCGCCTCGCCGCCAATGCCGTATCGCGGCGGCGCCTGAAGCGAGCTGACCGGTATCAGACCGTGTTGCGCGCCGATCTCGGTGAAGTGCGGCACATAGGGGTCGGCTTGTCCGCCAACGCCATTGAGCTGGCCGCCCAGTTCGAGCCAGAAGGCCGGATTATCCGTATCGTCCGCGGCCATGGCCGCTGTGCTCTGCACCAGCCCGGTTAAGGCCAGTGCGGAAACGGTAACCAGCAATCTGTGACGGTAGGACACCATGCCGGGAATGTTTGTCATCTTGCCCATCGTTTTCCCCCTCAGAAATTCTTCGTGATACGAACGCCGAAGAGGCGCGGATCGGTCAGAAACACATTGGTCGTGAGCCCGGTATCGTCGCTGTTCAGGAAATCGCCGGTGATGGCCGTCGAATTGAAGACGTTCTTCAGGTAACCGATGACTTGCAGGCCGTCGGCGCTGGTCAGGATCAGGGCGAGATTCAGGTTCGAATAACCGCGCAGTTTGTCGTAAGGCCGGTCGTTGAAGACACGCGCGAAGCTCTGCGATTGCCAGTAGAAATCGCCATGCAGGGTTGCCGCCAAATCTTCGGACACGGAGATCGTATATTCGCCTGTCAACGAGGTGGTATAATGCGGCGCATTGGGCAATTCATTGCCGCTCAAATCCTTGTCGAAGCCCGCGCCATTGTTCGGAGCCGGGCCTGCGCCATTGTTCGTTGCATCCGGGCTTACCGGATCAAAGCCGGGATACCCCGATGGTGCGGACAAATAGGCGATCGCATCTATATGGCTGGCATAGGAAAGTCCGCATAGCAGCGACATTGCAGGGTACTGATTGGAGCCCAGTATCAGTGCTGCCTGCGCAACATAAACCGGCACGATACAGTTCGATGCCTGCGTTGGAAAGGGCTTGACCACAGCCCAGTCGGGATTTCCGGCGGTGCGATCCATCAGATCGACGGCTTTTGCGCCATCGGCGATACGCGTCGCTTCATAGCCGCCCGCAAAGCTGAATTTCAGTCCGGGCGCCGGTTCCCAACTTGCCTCCAGTTCGGCGCCTCTGACGGTCGCATCGAAATTCAGATTGATGGCGGTGCGATCGACGATTTCCGATATCTGGTAGCCTTTGTAATTGTAGAAGAAGACATCGCCGTTCAGCGTCAAACCGCCATCGAGCAATGTGTTCTTCGTGCCCAGTTCGTAGGCGTCGATGAATTCCGGTGCAAACGTCAGCGGATGAATAGGATTGGCGATATTGCCGATGGCGCGCCCGTTCATCAGGACCGCACCTGGCGGGTTGGCGCCGCCGGCCTTGTAGCCGTGAGCATATGAGCCATAGACGAGCGTTTGATCAGTGAAATCGAGCTTGGGCGTCCAATCCGCCGTGAACCGTCCCGTAAGCTCGCCCCATTTCTGGTCCACAATTCCGGCGATGGGATACCCCATGCCGATGACCAGGACCTCGCTGGGGATCCGGACGAAATGTTTCTCATCCTCGGTCCAGCGCAATCCGCCGGTCAATTTCAGATCGTCGGAAATCTTGTAGTAAACCTCTCCGAACCCCGCATAGGAATTGAGCGTGTAAGGATTGTAGCTACGGAAATAATTGTGTCCCAACCCATTGATGCTAGCGAGCGGATGAGGATCGATGTAACTGCATTGCAGCGTTGGCTGATACTCGGAATTGGGATCCGGTTGCTGCGTGCCGTCCAGACAAACGCTGTTGTCGGTGACGTTGGGGATATAATCCGGATCGGCGACAAGCTTGGGCCCGAGCGAGGCTGGCACCAGCGCCGTCAAGGTGAGCGCATTGATGAAGACGTAATAGTTTTCTCCGGTTTCGTAATGCAGATAATTCCCACCGGCACTTAAATTCAGTGGTCCGGAACAATTCGAACTTAAGCGGAATTCCTGACTTAATTGCCATGCGTGTTCTTCTGAAAGATCCTCGCCGGCCATCCTGTCTGCGCAACCGACCTGCGGATCGCAGAAGACACCATCCGGCGAAACGGCGCCCGGCCGGTAGGAATTGGTGCTGGTGTGATTGCCATATGCGGAATTGAAGAGGCCTGGTGACGTGTTAAAGCGGTTGAAGTCCTCGACCGAATAGAGAAAGTCGTTCCCATAGCCGGTTTGCGATGTGAGCGTCAGCTCCGGTGTAACGCTGAAATCGGCGTTCAATTCCAGAATATCGCTTTTGGCCCTGTAGATGGGCCTAAACGACGATTTAATCACGCGCAGATTGCGCGATTGCGTTTTGCTGGCATACGGATCGACATTCCCATTGATCTGGTTCGCGTCGCCTAGTGCAAGCACGAAGGGGAGCGAGAAACCGTTGGGAACCTCGAAAGTCTCGGGTGAATAGAGAGACGCCATCACGCAACCTTGACTGAGATAGGTTGCCGGATCGTGATATCCCGACGCAATCGGCGGCACCGGCAATCCGCCGACCTGCGTTGGTGTCGGATCGGTCTTGCAAAGCTGCTTGGAACTGCGCAGGCGATCGTCGTTTTCCCGGAAGTGTTCCCAGACGAGATAGGTCTGCACATTCGAGAAGGTCTGAAGCCGAGCGTAACACGGCTCGACCATAAATTGCGACCGTCAATGGGCTGGCCGTCGAGCTGATTGGTGCTGTAGCCGTCGCGCCGCGTCCATTCCGCCGCCGCGCGAATGGCAAGGCGGTCGTCGACGATCGGAATGTTGATCATGCCCTCGAAGCGGCGATTGTTGTAATTGCCGCCATCGGCCGAGAGCATAGGCTCAAACTGGTCGGTGGGTTTGGCGGAAATGACGTTCACGACGCCGGCGGTCGCGTTGCGGCCATAGAGGGTTCCTTGCGGCCCGCGCAACACTTCCACTTGCGATACGTCGAAAAATTCCTGCTCGAAAAAGTGATTACGGATGAACGGTATGTCGTTAAAGGCAACGGCAACCGCGGGGTCGGTCGTCACGGAAATGGCCTGGGTTCCGATACCGCGAATTTGGATTGAATAGCCGGTGAAATTCGTTTTGGTGAAGGTGAGATTGGGCACTTCCTTCACCAGATCGGGCCCGCCCGCGATCTGGCGCGAGGTAAGTTGTTCCTGCGAAAGCGCGGTGATCGCAATCGGAACCGTCTGGATGTCGCCCTTGATTTTGGAAGACGTAACGACCACCGTTTCGACACTCGATGCGGCGGCGCGCGGTTGAGCCTGGGCGAATTGCTCTTCGCGCGCGTTTGGCACCCGCCCGGTACGGACAATTCCCACGGCGCCGGACCGGTCGCGCTGTATTTCGAACCCGGTTCCTGCAAGTATATGCGACAGCGCGGAAAAGGCGGTGAATTCGCCTTTTGCGCCGCGTGTATGCACGCCTCTCACGGCCTCTCCGGCGACGACGAGCTCGACTCCGGTTTGCGTCGAATAAGCGTCGAGGGCGGATTTAAGGTCGCCGCCGGGAATGTTGAACTGGTCGGCGTGCGCTATCACTGGCAGAGCTATCAAACTCGTGCCGGCAATCAGGGCTGCGGTAAGATGCTTCAATCCGGTCATTACTCCCCCCTTTGATTTCCTTGCGCGCCCTCAGCGCGAGATCACAAAATCATTGCCTTTTGCCTCGACCTTGAGGCCCAGCACGTTTCGAATGATGCGAGCGAAAGCGGAGACGTCGCCGGTGCGGAATTTGCCTACGATCGTGAGCGTCGCCACAGCACGATCGGCGATGATAAGTTTCTGCTCGTTGTAGCGGTTGAATTCGGCAGCAGCGTCGGCAAGCGTCATATTGTCGAAAACCAACATGCCGCGGCGCCAGGCGAGCTGGTCCGCGAGCGATTTGCCCGTCTCATGCGTAATCAACACCGTGCTCGTTGTGGCGGTGACCACATCGCCCGGCGCGAGCACCGCCGATTGGGACGGCGATTGCGGAGCGTCGAAACGAGCGCGGCCTTCCACCAGCGCAACTTCGAGCCGTCCCGGATCGCGGCGGACCAGAAATTTCGTGCCGAGATCGGTAACGCGGTGATTGCCGGCGATCACAGCGAAAGGATGATCCGGATCGTGCCGAACCTGAAAATACGCTTCGCCGCGTTCCAGCCACATCAGTCGCTGTTTTGTCGTCATCCGCGTACGCAGGACGGTATCGGTGCCAGTTCGACGCGTGTGCCATCGGCAAATGTCACGCCTTCACGACCGCCCACAGGTGTGGTGAACACGCGATCCTTGGGTTGAGTGAATTGAACGCTTGCGAACACACCCAGAACTGCGAGTGCACCGAAGCCGGCCGCTATTCTCAGGGACACCGGAAACCGGCGCCCGCGGTGGTTTCCTGTTCGACGCCCGCGCTTCGCAGCGCGGCCAACCGGTCAGTGCGCCGCCAGGCCGCTTCGAGCCTGAGAAACGCCGATCGATGCGCCCAAACTTGCCGAGCCAGGCGCTCAGCGCCGCCCGGTCGGCCTCGTCCAAATCGTTGCCAATCCGACGCTCCAGAAAAGCGGCGGCTTGCGCTTCGATTTCATCCGCGCGGATGGCAGCGCGATATCGGGGCGCACTTCCCTCACGCGTTCCTCCTCAGATCTTCGGGCTCGCTGTACAGCACGTTGGCAAGCGCGCGCATGCCATTGGCGAGATGCATCTTCACCGTCTCTTCGCTTACGGCCATGCGTGCCGCGATCTCGCGACGTGACAGACCTTCGACCTGCTTCAAAAGAACTGTTTCGCGGCAGCGCGGCGGCAGGCGATCCAGTGTGCCTGAAGAAGTGCAGTTCTTCGCGCGCCATGAGCACGCGTTCGGGGCCCGGCGCGTCTATCGCAACATTGAGCGTTTCCCAATCGACCGCCGCTTCGATGGGAATTATCTGCGCGCCTCGAACGCGGTCGATAAGAAGATTGCGTGCAGTTGTGAAGAGAAGGCTTTCGTGTTGTACGGCCGCTGGCGAAGCGCCGCCTCGCAGACGCGCTCGTAAACATCCTGCCGGAGATCGGCGATCTCGCTTTTGTTGCGCCAATTGTGATGCAGAAATTGCATCGTGAGGCCTCCAAAGGCAGAACCTCACGGACAAACCAAGCATCCACTTCGGACGCGTTCATGGTGCGCCCGCATAGCGCGCGTCCTGGCGGTCTGCTTCAGGTTTGTCGTCCATCGCTTCCCGTCTGAGGGTTCAAGCAGGGACCATGTATATTGAGACGGAAGGATTGGCCGGTTGGGGGTAAGGCGCCAGAGAATAATGGCCGCAAACCCGTGCTGCGGGCGCGAAGGGCTCCCATGCAACTCGGAAGTTCCAGCGGCGTGCTATGCGCCGGGGTAGCTGTAGCGCGCTGCCCAATCGGTCAGGACAGGCATCACAGCCGCCATATCATCCCGATAATTCCGCCATTTTCCCTGTGCGTCCGCATTCAATCCGCGGGCGACCTGCGCGGCGCTCGGCGTATCGATGAATTTTACCTGGGCGCGGGATGCGAATTGCTCCATGCGCGCGTCATATTTGAGACCGAGAATTGCGCAAATCCTTCGGGTCTCCGGGGAGAAGCCGGTGACCAGATCCTCATGCCGGGCAACCGCAATGTCGAGCGCCAATTTCTCGCGATAGATATGGCAAAGCCGCTGGACAGCATCGTAATAGGCTGCAGCGCCTTGAAGCGTGATGAATTCATACATTTGCGCATTCATTCCGAACTGGCGGCGAAAGCAAGACAAGACGACATCTCTCGGATCGCGCAACGCCAACAGGATTTTTGCATTCGGGAACAGTTTGGCGACAAGACACAGCAAAACGGAATTGAGCGGCAGCTTATCGACAATAACGGGCCGCGACAGTGTAGCACCGCTTTCGGCCACTCGCTTCCAATAGGCTGCACGATAGCGATCGAGAGCAGCTCCATCGAGCGCCGCCAGCCGGTCGAGACCGCCGTCCTCCAAAACGAATGCGTGCGCTTCGTCCAGGCAACTGCACTCTTCCATCGTTTCGATCATCGGGTGCGATGCCAGGACCTGCCCAAGCAGCGTCGTACCCGAGCGTGGAAAACCAACGAGAAATACGTGTTGTTTCACCGGAGATTTACATGTTCCCGGGCCGGCGTTTTGCCAACGGGCCGGTGGCGCATCCCGAAAATAACGCGCGAGCCTGTGCGCGAGATCGATGGCTCTAACCTGCCCCGGGCGCGCATAAATGGGCGCAAAGGCGGCCTGAAAAAATTCACCTGCCTTGGTATAGGCTGCAAATGCCTCGGTGTATTTCGCAAGGCCGTCAAGTGCGTCGCCCGTCAGTGAATGCGCGACGGCCGAAATCTCCGGGCCGCCGGCGCGGTGTTCCGCTGCGCGTAACACTTCCAGCGCGGATTCGAACTTGCCTTCCAGCATATCCGCGCGCGCTATTGCGAATGCGGCATGGACCTGCGCCGGATCGGTGCGAAGCGCACGCTCGCCGTAGCTGCGCGCCTCCGCACTATCGCCGCGTTGCGCTGCAAGATTTGCCAGCTGGATCATGGTTTGGACATGCCCGGGACTGAGCCAGGGCAGCAATGAAATGATCGCGCGCGAGTTGCAGCCAGCTCATATCCAACAGCGCATTCGCCTTGTTGAAATGCGAGACAAAGGAGGACGGCGTATATTTCAACGCTTCGTCATAGGCTTGCAATGCCTCGCCATGCCGCCCAAGTTTTACAAGCGTTTGGCCAAACGCATTGAGGACATCTGACTGGCGCGGCGCGAGCGCGCGGGCGCGTGTCGCATAGCGCAGGGCCTGTTGCGGCTGGCCAATATCCAGAAAGCGATAGACGGCGAGCGCCAGCATGCCGGGATGCTCGATACCCCTTTGCGCAGCTTCAGCCGACATGCGGATCGCGCGTTCGGTATCGCCGGCGCCTAAAGCGGCCTCGATTGACTTCAGATAGTGCTGCAAGGCCGGGCGGCCGCCCAGGCCGGGGCCTGTTGGGAATTGCGATGCCATATTCCGCGAAAGCCTAGGACAAAGCCCGGCTTGCAGCAATCTCAAAAACGCTACAGGCGGCGAATCCGGTCCGCCGCCTGCATTGGAAAAGCTGCAACTGCCCCTAATTGCCGAAACCGATGCTGAGGCTGGCGTATGGCCCATGAAACAACAGATTCGAGGATTTGCGCGTGGCGAGCCCCACATCGATGGCATCTACGAACAGATCGGCACGATAACCAATGCTGAATTTGGCCTTCGGGACTTTGAACGACAGGCCTGCAAAGCCACCGATATTGGGGACGCTGACTGTTCTGGAATTGTGGGCACCATTCGCGTTTGTATAGAGAGCGAAATGGGGGGGCAACCACTGCCCGCGCAATGTCCTTCGCTGGATGATTGATAATGTATCTTCTTCTCCTGTTTTCCGAACAAGATCGCAGCATTGGCGCCCCAATCGAGCGACAGGCCGCCTTGCTCATCACCCCACAATCGAGCCGATGCTTCCCACTGGATCGATGGCCCCAATCCCTTGAAGCGTGACGTGGCGCTGCCACTTGCCGATATCGTATCCCACAATTCGCGGCGCCTGGTTCCATAACCGGGCCAGACGTAAGTCCTAAAATAGGATGTTTGGAAACCGAACCCTTGCGTTTGCCCAAATTCGGCCACTCGGCGTGAGGCAGCGAAATGTGCGAACCGCACGCCCGCGCTCAGCACCGATGTGCTGCCGTGGCCAAACATGCCAAGGCCTACATCCTTGCCCGCTTCGAAATCGAGAATGAGATGCGATTCCGCGCTAGTCGTGTCTCCGTTGAGTTTCTCTCTGGACGCCGCGACCGGCCGCACGCGTGTCTTGTTGGACGAGGGGTACAATGGATAGGTAAATTGGTAGGAAACAAATGATGTCGTTGGAATGGGCGCGAGCGCCTGACTGATTTTGGCCGCACCGCGTGAGCGGCCATAGCGGATCGAAGCGGAGAAGAGCCAATCCGAGTTTTCCGGCTGGAATGTGATCTTCGCATCATTGGTATAAACGCGGGCAAAATCCAGGTTCCCAACGAGAGGGCCGGTAAGTCCGGAAGCTGGCACCATCGGACCCAGCGGCAGGCCGATATCGTGTGTTGTGTCCAGGACGTTCCCGATACTTCCATCGAGTTCGATCCAGACGGCCGGTTGTCCGGCTGCCAATGCCGGCCCGCTGCCGCAAATCGAGCAGATAAGAACCATGCCGGAAACCGTCGCCAGTAGATGGTTCCGTGAAGTGCTGCGTGCGATGTTCATGGACTTGCCCATTTTGCCCCCCGTTCAATTCTCTGAGTCGCCAAAACCGATACTGATGCTTGCGTATGGGCCATAGAAGCCGCGATTTTCCGATTTGCGCGCATCGATGCCGCCATCGATGGCGTTGAGAAGAAGTCGGCGCGGTAGCCGAGGCTGATCTTGGCGTCGACATAGCGGAATGACAACGCCGCGAATCCACCGAGATTGGGAACAGTGACGGAGCGGGAACGCGCAGGGTCATGATAGTGATGATAGACAGGTACTAGCGGCACGAAATTGTACGTGTATGAGCGATCGGGCCTTGCATCGTAGGTCTGGTGATGGGCTGTGGTGCGCTGACGCCCGAACAGCACCGCGCCATTTACGCCCAGATCAAGGGCGAGTTGCCCCGCCTGCTGATTGCCGGCAAACGGCACCGATGTCTTGAAGGCCAGCGATGGCCCGATGCCGTGGAAAGTGCGGGAGATTACGGCTTTGGCGTGATAGAGGTCCCAATATTCCGTTTGCAAAGAAATATGTGCAGGCTCGCCGGCGAAAGTTGTCAAGTATTTGGCCAAAACCCAGTCGGGACCGGAATTGGCCGTAATCTGGACGCGCGATTTGCTGGAGAATTGCGCAAACCGCACGCCGAAATCGGCACTGGCTTTCCCGCCGAACAGACCCAGCCCAAGATCGCGCCCGGCTTGAAAATCCAGAATCGCATGACGTTCATCGTTTCGCGCGACCGTATCGCCGAACCTGCGGCTAGTGGCGGATTTTGCGACGCGGTTATAGAAGCTGAGCGCGGGAATGCTCGCGAATATGAATCCGGATGGCGGGTTGCTTGTCTGCTCATGTGTTGTGTTGGAATTGTTGGATCGTCCATAGCGCATGGCGGCCGAGAAGTGCCATTTCGAATCCTCCGGCTGGAATAGGATAGCGCCCTCGAAACCGCTGCTGTAGAGCGGCGGCTTTTGCGAGGCTTCCACGGGCGTGATGCCATCGGCAGCGAAGGATTGTGTGAATGCCGGCGCAAAGGGCTGCTGGGTTCCATCGACGCGCTCAAGCTGGCCACCGAAATCGATCCAGAGCTGCGAACTGTCATCAGCCAAAGCCGTGCCTGCGGACGCAATAGAGGCCGTCAGCACCAGCGCGGATGCGCCTGTCAGCAACTTCCAGCGGATGGTGGCGTGATTGTCGTTTGTGTTTATCAGTTCGCTCATTGTGTGATTCCCCCCGTGTAAGCGCGATCTTTCAAACCCTCCACTGTCACGGCCCGCAAATGCGGGCGACCCAGTTGGAGCCGCACTGGCGGTGAAAAGGAATGAAAGACTTCTCGTACATTCTTCGGCATCCGAACGGTGTCACCTGGGTGGCCCGCATTTGTGGGCCATGACATCTGTTTTGTGGCGATATTGTTTCTCATGGCGCTCACCAGTTCTTCGTGACGCGCACGCCGAACAGGCGCGGGTCGGTCAGAAACACATTCGTCGTAAGCCCTGTATCATCGCTGTTCAGGAAATCGCCGGTGATCGCCGTCGTGTTGAAATTATTCTTAATATAGCCCATCACCTGCCAGCCATCCGCACTGGTGAGGATGAGCGCCAGATTCACGTTCGAATAGCCACGAATCTTGTCATACGGCACATCGTTGAAAACGCGCGCGAAGCTCTGCGATTGCCAGTAGAAATCGCTGTGGAGCGTGGCGGCCCAATCTTCCGAGACCGGCAACGTGTATTCCGCGCTCAGAGACGTCGTGAAATGCGGCGCGTTGGGAAGTTCATTGCCACTCAGGTCTTTATCGAAGCCTGCACCATTGTTGGGCGCGTCATAGGTGTGTGGATCGATAATATAGAGACCGCAATCCGTATCTCCCCCGGCCTCAAGCACCGCAACAGGTATGATACAATTTGAGGCTTGCGTGATGAACGGCTTCTTGACGAACCAATCCGTATGTCCGCCCGTGCGATCCATGAGATCGACCGCCTTGGAACCGTTAGCCATTCGCGTGTCTTCGTAGCCGCCGGCGAAGGAGAACTTCAGTCCCGGTGCGGGCTCCCAAGTTGTTTCCAGTTCTGCGCCTTTGACCGTGGCATCGAAATTCAGATTGATGGATGTGCGATCCACGATTTCGGATATCTGATAGCTCTTGTAATCGTAGTAGAAGACCGTTCCATTGAGGGTCAGTGCGCCGTCCAGCAATGTGTTCTTGGTTCCGGCTTCATAGGCATTGATGAATTCCGGCTTGAACGTCAGCGGGTGAACGGGGCTGGTAATTTCTCTGGGGGGCCCCGAATTTCCTCCGTATGTGAGCAAGATCGCTCCGGGAGGATTGGCGCCACCGGCCTTGTAGCCATGGGAAAATGAGCCGTAGACCAGTGTCTGATCGGTGAAATCGAGTTTCGGAGTCCAATTGGCAACGATACGACCGGTAAGCTTGTCCCATTTCTGATCGACGACGCCGGTGCTGGGATAGCCCCAGCCGGGCGTGAGAACCTCGCTTGGATAATTTGTGAAGTGCTTTTCGTCTTCGGTCCAGCGCAGTCCCGCAGTCAGTTTGAGACTCGGCAGGACGTCGAACTCGGACTCCCCAAATGCGGCATAGGAGTTCAGGACATATGGATTGTAACTACGGAAATAATTGTGGCCCTTGCCGTTCACATTCAATATCGGATTGGGGTCTACATAATCGCAGCCGTCTACGCTCTGTGTCTTGCTCAGATCGGGATAGGTGAAGCCTTGTGGCGCACATATGCCGTTGTCCGAAACATTGGGCGTGTATGGATTGGTGTAGCCCGGGTAGTAGGTGATGTCATAAGGGGCTTCACCCAGCGCGTAGAGCGACAGGGCATTGATAAAGACGTAGTAATCTTCCTTGGTCTCATAATGGAGGTAATTGCTGCCCGCACTGAAGTTGAGGGGACCGGAGAAATGCGACGCAATCCGGAATTCCTGACTGAATTGCCAGGATTTCTCTTGCGATAAATCCGCGCCCACGAGACGGTTGGAGCAACCCAGTTGCGGATCGCAGAAAACACCGGACGGCGAGCCGCTGCCGTGCCCATTTGCACCGCAGGTATTGCTTCCGATCTCAACAGTGCCGTCGAAACAAATATAGTTCCCATCCGGCACGACCATTGTGTCCTGACCGGCCCCGTAACTGAAGAAGACATCTGGCGTCGTGTCAAAACGGTTATAGTCCTCTATTGAGTAGAGAAAATCCTGATTAAAGCCGGTTTGCGATGTGAATGTCAGAGCAGACGATGGAGAATAGTCGATATTGAGTTCGACAAGATCGTTCCTGGCTCCGTATTTCGGGTCGAGCGTGGATTCGATGTGCCGAAGATTTGTGGATTGCGTTGTTTCGCTATAGGGGTTGATGTATGCCGACATCCGCGGCCCAACGTTTTTCAACGCGAGGACATAGGGGAGCGAATCCCCATTCGGCACTTCAAATGCGTCGGCCGAATACATGGACGTGGGCAAGCAGCCCTGGCTGAAATAGCCCGGTCCACCGAGCGCGCCGGTTCCATGGTCAACAATATGAACGGTGCCGATATATTTGTCGCTTGGATCGGTTTTGCAGAGCTGCTTGCTGGAGCGGAGGCGGTCGTCGTTTTCCGAAAAGTGTTCCCAGATCAGATAGGCCTGCAGATTCTCGCGCGGCTTCCATCCGAGTGTCACGCGGCTCGACCACAAATCGCGCCCGTCTATGGGGCTGCCCGTGATATCATTCGTGGAATAGCCGTCGCGCTTGGTCCATTCGCCGGCCACGCGCAAATCGAGGCGATCATCCACAATCGGAATGTTGATCATGCCTTCATAGCGGCGGTTGTGGTAATTGCCCCAATCGGCGGAGAGCATCGCTTCGAACTGGTCGGTGGGTTTGGCCGAGATCACATTCACCACGCCGGCCGTGGCATTGCGGCCATAGAGCGTGCCCTGCGGTCCACGCAACACTTCAACCTGCGAGACGTCGTAGAATTCCTGCTCGAAAAAGTGATTGCGGAGGAAAGGCACATCATTAAACGCGACGGCCACAGCCGGATCGGTGGTCACCGAAATGGCTTGCGTGCCGATGCCGCGGATTTCGATGTTGTAACCGGTGAAATTCGTTTTGCTGAACGTCAGGTTCGGCACTTCCTTCACAAGATCAGGGCCGCCCGCGATCTGGCGGCTCGTCAACTGCTCCTGACTCAGCGCCGTAATCGCAATCGGAACGGTCTGGATATCGCCTTTGATCTTCGAAGATGTGACGACGACGGTTTCAACACCGGCGGACGCGCGCGCCGACGCAGTTTCGGCGAGGCGCGTTTCCGGGCGAGCGATTTCGTTTTCGCTGCTCTGCCGGCCGATGCCGATCGAGCCATCGGGATCGCGATAGGCGTTGAGCCCCGTGCCCGCCAGGATTTTCGTAAGCGCATCATTCGCAGGCAGATTGCCTTTGACGCCCCCGGTCCGAACACCGCGTATCGTCTGCGTGGAAAACAAAACCGCGACACCCGACTGGCGAGCATAAGTGTCCAGCGCCACTTTCAAATCGCCGGCCGGAACATTGAATTCCTCGGCCTGTGCCGTGCCTGCGAGCAATGCGGCGCAACTGACCGTCGCTGCGAGCCACCCCTTAAACCGCAATCTTGACATACCCCTCCCCCTCTTCTGTTCGATCCGGCGCGCTATCGGCGTGCACCAGACTCGTTAGCGAAATTCCTCACTGCGAAAGGATCACCGTGTTTCCTTGCCTGTTCGCATGCAGCTTCAGAATGTGTTCGGCGACCCGGACGAAGGACTCGACGCCGGACGTCGGAAATGTGCCACCCACGGTGATGCTCGCTGTTCTCTCGTCCGCGAGAACCAGCTTCGTCGTGCTGTAACGATTGAATTCTTCTGCCACATCCCGAAGCGGTGTGTCGTCGAAGACAAGCGAGCCATCGCGCCACGCGAGTGCGGCCTTGATTTCTTCCGGCGTTTTCTTCACGACCGCGACTGAATTCTCATCCGCAATGGCGGCTTCATGGGCTTTCACAAGCACCGGCGCGTGCAGCGGCTTGGTGGCATTCGATTCGATGCGGATTTCGCCATCCGCAACCATCACATTGATTCGCCCGCTATCGCGCTGGACCAGAAATTTGGTGCCAAGATCGGCAATGCGTTGCCCGCGCACATTAAGAATGAATGGATGCGCCGGATCATGCGCGACCTGAAAATACGCTTCGCCCCGGTCCAGCCAGATTTCACGCTTGACGCCGATCACGAGCCGCACCGCGGTGGATGTGGTCAATTCGATCTTTGTGCCGTCGGCCAGTTTGAGAATCTTGTGTCCGCCGATGCCGGTCGCGAAGGATTGCATGACTGGCGGGTGCCAGGCGGCACCACGCAAGTAAGCCATCGCCCCAAGTCCAACCAGAACCGCCAAAGCGGCAGCGGCCGGAATTCGCAGGAATGCGAACCAGTCTCGCGCACGCAGCCGTTCTGCTGATGCGCTCGCGGACCCGCGCGCAGCACTCAGCCTTTGCGCCCGGTTCCAAGCCGCTTCGAGCCGCCAATAGGCGATGAGATTCTCCGGAGATTCTGCCAGCCATTGATCCAGTGCCTGCTGGTCAATTTCCGACCATGTATCCGATGACTTTCTCGCAACCAGCCATTCGCCTGCGCGGCGGCGGACAGCGAGAGCGTCTTCGGGCTTGTTGCAAACGGCGCCGGTCATTCTTTGGTCCGTTTTCCCGGCTTCTCGCCGTAAAGAATGTCGGCCAATACCTGAACCGCTTCATTGAGGTGATAGCTGACCGTCTTGACGGAAATCCTCATCCGGTCGGCAATTTCAGCCTGCCCGAGACCCAAGGCGTGATGCAGCATGAACGCTTCGCGAGCGCGCGGCGCGATGTGCTCAAGGGCTGCTTGCACATGGCGAAGCTCTTCTCGTGCCGCGACTTGGGCCTCCACGCCTGGCTCGTCAGCCGCGACGACCAACGCTTCGAGATTCTCGACGGCCTCAATGGGCACAATTTTTTCGTGCCGAACTTTGTCTACCAACAGATTCCGGGCGGTCGTAAAGACGAAGGATTTTGTGGATTCCGGAATCTGCTTGCCGGCCGCCTCATAGACGCGGGCATAGACCTCTTGCAGCAAATCGGCGACGCCGGCCCGGCCGCGCGCATGATGTGCGAGATAGTTTGTCAGTGCGGCTTCCAATGGCAAAACCTCGCGCAAAAACCACGCGCGCAATTCGGCCTGGCGGTCAGTCATTGCCTGACAATGCCGGTCGACATTCCCGCGATCTGGTTCCGACGTATCCCTCATCCCCTCAAACTTCCGCTTCGTGAGCGCCTTTACCGGGGGCTATGTCTATTGGGACGTATGAGGCGCCCGATTTTCTTGGGCGGCCAGAATGATTTTATTTCGGTTCGGGATAATGGCCATTCCAGATCTGATAGAGAATTGAAAGAAAATATCTTTCGCCGCACCGCGAAATGAGCTCGTTCAAGGGCGTTGGCGTCGAGCACAATGTCATGGGGAAGCTATGCTGCAATAGCGAGGCCTACACGCGGATAAGGCATCCTTTCCCGGGGCCGTCCCGTCGGGTTTTCGAAGCGGCCCTTCGTGAACTGCCCCAATTTGGGTGGCTTGCGGTATGCTCACAATCAACAAGGAGTTCACGGTTTCGCTTGTGATCGCGTGTTGCCGCAAGACACCAGCGGGATCGTCCCGATGGGCTATTCGCTTTGATGCGGGAATACGCCCGGACATCACGATTGTGATTCGCATAGACGAAACCAACTCTGTGCGACGCGACTATTACCTGTTGCCGATGCTGGATATGAGCCAGCCGAATCTTCGAATGGCCGAATATAACGGCACTTCGCTCGACGCTTATCGGTTTGAGACGCTCGATCCGCTCTTCATTCTGGCCGAAAGAATTAAGCTCATGGAGGTCGCATGACACAGAATGCTGTCCCCGCCGAGGTGCAGATGATCCCGATCAAGCACATCACGGTTGCGAACCCCAGGGTGCGCAACAAGCGCGTCTTCCGGGGAATCATCGAAAACATCGCTGAGCTCGGCCTCAAGAGGCCAATCATGGTAAGGCGCCGCCCAGGTCCCGAAGGCGCACGCTACGACCTGGTTTGTGGGCAAGGCAGGCTCGAAGCGTTTCAAGCCTTGGGACAGCAGGAAATCCCAGCCTTCGTCACGGATGCCGATAGCGAGACTGGCATGGTCATGAGTCTGGTCGAGAATCTCGCCCGGCGCCAGCATCGTGCGATCGACCTGCTCCACGATATCCAAGGGATGAAGCGACGCGGCTATGACAATGCCGAGATTGACCGCAAGACGGATCTCACCCTGGAATATGTCAGGGGCGTCATACGGCTGATCGAAAGCGGCGAAGATCGGTTGCTCCGTGCCGTCGAAAGCGGGCATGTGCCTGTCAGCATCGCCGTCGAAATCGCCGAAACCGACGATGCTGGCATCCAGAATGTTCTCCAGCAGGCCTATGAGTCGAAGGTCCTGCGGGGTCGCAAATTGATGGCGGTCATAGTCCCATCCACTTCTGGTCATGAGCTGGCATACTGTTAAGGCTTTAACGCAAAGGTTTTCTGAAAACAGCCACACGGCCCGCAGCAGCTCGATTGTCTACGGATCTGGGCATCCGCCGAAATACTTACGCAAGGCCTCATCAAACACCGACGGTTTGGACGCGACCTGATCGAAGAGGGTTATACTCGATCGGAACTTCAGATCGTCGGGCCCTCCAAATATCTCGCGCACGGACTTGCCAGGCAGCTGATTTACGGCGTCGACGCATGTCTTCAGTCGAGGCCCCAATAGCGGGTGTTGCAAGTATGCGTGCGCTTCGTCCAGAGAGGAGATGGCGAACCGTTGCGAGATCGGACTACGTCCAAGCCCTACGAACTGCGGGAAGATGAACCACATCCAATGGCCGGTCTTCTTCCCGCGGCGAAGCTCGCTGAGCGCGGTCTCATAGGTAAGCGCCTGCGCTTCGACAAAGCGGGCCAAATGAAACGGGTCGTCCCGTTTCATTGAGATGCGCCGGAAGCCGCGTCCGAACTCACCAGTTACGGCGAGCGGCAGATCCGACCTGTGCGCCATGATAGAGGCAACGATTGCCTTTGCCGTTTCTTGCGTAAATCCGCCGCTGATCTCGCCTTCGCCGCCCACAATCGGCTCGCGGATGATAGGCGCTTCCAATGCGGCGCCATTGACTACGACTACGAACCGCTCGCTAACATGCAAGCGTGTCGCGGCCGTGAAGCGGGCTGTTCCTTCATCGGTCAAGTGGAATTGAACAACCGGTTCATCGCTGTATTTGTTCTGCGCAACCCTAGCGTCGGCGATCATGTCGCCGGTGACGATTGGCTCCGATTTGGCCCAGATCTCTTCGCCCGACGGCAGTTTCATTTTTTCATCGGCAGGCGTGGGCGGATTTTCTGGAACATGGTCGTGCGGCCCCTGCTCTACCAGTCGCATGACCAGTCCGGACGAATTTGACAACGCGGAACGGAACGCCGATGCGTCCGCGGCGGATTTGAATGTCACGCGCACATGCGCATCGTCAGGCGCGGATATCTTCCATGGGTGAACACTAGCGTCGTTCAACCGTGACTCGACCGCTTGCATTAGCTGCTCGCGCCTTGGATGCGGAATAGGTGGGCCTAGACGATGACCGGGCGCGATTTCGATGCGCAAAGAGCCGTTCGAGGCCGATGCGATGACGATATCGGGTTGGTCTTTGAGCCCGCTGCGAACAATTGCGCCGAGCTCAGCCTGCTGTGCTTCACATTTGGCCGTCACGAGAACGGCGTCACTATCTATCCGAATATCGGCCGGCGGGTCGACCACATCTTCAACATCATCGACCAGCTTCAGATTTTCGGGCGCGAACGGAAGTATGATGGGGGCCGTTTCCTTTCGGGATGGTGATTTTTCATCACCTGTCGATATGTGGATATCCACTGATGGTGCTTCGCGAAGTACGAATTCTGAACTGTTCTGAAACGTCCGTTCCACAGCTGCGATGAACGGCTTATGCCGGTCGGGATCGCGAACAACGAAATACGCGCCCGCTGGCGTTTCGTAAACCTGAAGGCCTAGTGGGTCACCCAGAAGTTGCGTCAGCGCTTCGGCCGTTCGCAATTTCGCATCGAGCCGTTTGGCGGGTGTCCAAATCGTCGCCAATGCCGCATCGTTCCACGAGACATGCCAGGATGCTTTCCCAAGAAGGGTTATCGTGAACGTACGACCAATGGCGTTGCTGAGCACGCTTGCGAAGGACGGATCGTTCGCGCGCACGATTGCGTTATCGGCATCCTGCGCGATGGACACGCCGGGCAGCGGTGTTCGCAGCCTATCGATCATCGCCTCGAGAAGATTTGCGTCGCTTTGAAGACGCCCGGCGTCGAAGGTGCTGCGCGCGGCGGGGGAATAATTGATCCAGAACGATGTTGCGGGTGTGGTCTGGACCTCTGCGCCGTCAGTTTTGGCCGCCTGCATAACGGCATCGGCCAAATGCGGATTGGCCGTCACGTCGCGGATCAGGACGTCGGCGCCGCTCGCCCTCAGGCCGATCTCGGCTCTTTCCATTCCAGATTTCGCGGCATCGCGCACCACATCTTCCAAAAGGGAGACTTCACGTTGTGTGTAAGCATTGCGATCGAGCACGACTGTCAGTGTTTCGCGCGCCTCGCAGCCGGATACGCCTGCCGCGAAAAAAATTGCCGATGCAGCAGCCACGAACGCAAATGATGCGCTTGGTTCATCGCGTATTTGTTTCATGCGCACTCCCTCAATGCTGGCCCGACACTGTAGGTTACTTCGCGTAGATCACCTACGTAAAGCATCGTTCGGCGGATCTCATTGGAGGTGCTTCCTCATAGAAGCGGGACCGAATGCCGAGAAACCACGCGTAACTGCCAATAACGTGCACTTTATGCGCCGCTCGTTACTACTTGCGCGAAGCTGTTCGGACTTCACACAACTCGTGTGTTCAGGAGCTTGTTTTTCTTTTGCCGTTTTTGGAACGTGAGATCTAGGTGCCGATTTTAATTTGGTGAAAGGCGGACCACATGTCCGCCAGAGGTGCTTCGGTTGATTAGACGCTCAACCCATTTTGCGTGTTCCGAGTTCCCGAATGAGTGCCAGAACGCGCCGCCGAACTGCAGCTTGCTCAATTCTCCGAAATTCGGTCAATAGGGCAACTTCATCGGAGCTTTCTGCGATCACCACGATGTGATCGTCCGGTTCGTCATCACGCCCGTCTGAACCTTGAGACTTGTCAAGTACAGGAAGGAAGAATTCGAGCGGTTCGAGAGTAACGTGGATGCCGCCAAAATCTTCGCGAGGGGAATGCGGTTTGTCCCGGCTTCATATTTTTGGACTTGCTGAAAAGATACCTCCAGCGCCTTCGCTAATGTCTGTTGGGATTTACCAGTCATTTGACGCGCCTGGCGCAACTTGGCACCGACATGCGCGTCAATCCAGGATATGCGATGTCGAGCGGCCATTATGTCAACCCACCATACGTTTTGGTGTGGTTTGAGTAGTTTCGCCGACAAAGGATGCGTAAACGTCATGCCATTCCGACGACGGCGCTTCGAACTCATCGCGGAACCAAGGCATATTTCGCCGATCGAAAGCCACTTCCTTGAGGAAGTCTACGGTTGTACGTACGGCGGGTTTTTTGGAAACCTCGCGGCTAAAGTTGAGGAAGAGACCAGCTTTCAAACGGAAATCCGGCAAAACGGCAACCACACTCGGTTCGACAGCTACAACATAAGTAGGTAGCATGCTGATGGCGCCGCCGGTCAACACGAGCTCGCCCAGCATGGCGCTCGAATTGAGTAGAGCGCGGCCCGCTGATGGGCCAAGTCAACAGTGTATTCTGCCCAACTATTTTCGTCAGCGATCGAACTAGAATACTTGAACACTCTGTGCTGTTGCAGGTCGCGAAGCGTTCGTGGGTATCCAAATGTTGAAAGATATTCTTTGGACGCCAGGAAGGTGAAGTAAATCGTAGCCAATTGTAGGGCGACAGTCATCCGCCTCTGTGCCGGCGAGTTTGCTTTTGCAAGTCGTATGGCGGTCGCTAATTGCGCGCGGGCTCCGTCGTGAGAAAATACTTTAGCTGAATATTTGGATATCTGAATACGAAAGTATTTAGAAAAGACGGCATCCAAAAATTGCTGAGCCCCTCGGTCTCGAGAAGCTTGCAGTCGCCTTCTATGTTGTCACGGTCTCCGCTTGGCCTCTGCGTCCGGCTCAGGCAAAGCTCGCCCGACACTGCCTCTTGGAAGACTCGTTTCCGTCGCAGGTCAGTTCAACTGTGCCTCGACCTCGCGGCCGGTCGAAAAAATTTGGCCTTTAAAGCCTCTTCGAGGGCCCGTATGCGTCGAGAAATCGTGGCCTGCGTGGTCTCGAGCTCTGTAGCCGCGCGATAGAAGTTGCCGGCACGTACTACCGTGATGAACATTCGATAGTCGTCCCAATTCGGCGATCCGCTGCCGCTCAGTGATTTGATTTTGGTCTCGGTGGATACGTTTCTAGACATATTAATTTTGAGACCTGCTTCCTATCCTTCGACCCGCCCGAGCAAATGGATGGCGCCTCGGAAATTCTAATTCAGTTGGGTGAGGGATGTACGATGAGCGAGCAGGGGACCGCCAACTCGGACTTGCGATCTAAGGCGTTGGAATATTTCCAGAAATGGTCCCAATTCCAAGAACCTGGCCGTTCGCCGCATGAAGGTGGAGGAGCTTGATTCGGCGATTTTGTTGCTGCGGGCGAAGATTCCGGCGGCCAGAGCTAGCGATGACGCGATTTATAGGGTCCAGGCTGGAATCCAAATTCGATCTGGGGTATTTACCGGCGGGGTGAGGAAAACACGCCCGGCGCAGAAATTCTAGGTTTCTTCTGTATGCTGTTGCTAACTGAGGAGGGCGCGCGGTTGGTCAGAGCCGATCAATTCAACACGCGCGAGCCGGATGTAAATCTCCTAGTTAGGCCAGGAGAACGTCCCTTTGCGATCTACTACTGGGCTATTGTGGCCGAGCCTCAAATTCCAGCCGGTCCGATGATCATCATTGCCATGGGAGATTTGTATGCGGACGTGCCCCTCTATGTGCGTCCTACCACCGAAGCGGGGCTCAAGCGCGTACAGCGCTCAAACTACAAGCCATTAACGCCAGGGCGCGATGGCATGGGCGACCTCTTTTCAATGGCGCGCTATCCCGGCTTCGATGAATTCCGCAAGAAGTTGTCGGAACATGATGTGGCATCGCGCTCCCAGCGGCCGCGTCCACGCATTGAGGTAAAGGTTGTTTCTGCGCCATCCGAAATGGAAATGGCCATGCGCATTCGCGCGGTATACCTCATCGAACAGAGGTGTCCTTACTTCGAAGAGTACGACGGCAACGATTATTGTGGCACCACCTTCTTGGGCTTTGTTGGCGCCGAGCCAGCCGGCACCTTGCGTGTTCGCTATTTTGCAGACTTCGTCAAGTTCGAGCGCATGACGGTATTACCCCGTTTCCGAACAACGACGACTGTCAGCCGCGATATAGTCGAGCGGCAATCGCATTCTGCTCGCGAAAGGGATATCGTAAAGGTTACGGTCATTCGCAGATTCACGCGGTCAAATTTTGGAACAGGTTTGGGTTCCGGGCGATTCCTAATAATCGCAGACTTATCTTCTCCGATCATCAGTATGTCGAAATCGAAGGCGAATTTGCGCCGCATGACATCCGATCACGATGCTTGGCGATCCTTATCTTATATTGCGGCCAGAGGGCCGTTGGGATGAGGCTGGCGTACTTGATCGCTCGTCGGCGCGGGCGGCCACAAATCCGCATTAGAAGACGAGCATGACTGTGGGCAACGGAACAAAAGATTTGGAGGGGTTTTCTCGACTGCTAAGCGCGGACGCCATCTTATTCGACGCGGCACGACGCTTGTCACAGCTTGGTATGCCCCAGTCGTAGGTGAGGTAATAGAGCTTGCCCGGGAGATAGTCGCCGCGCGTTTGGCTCGGCTGCAGCGCCGGGTATATGCTCTCTACGAGGCAAAACGTCCTAACTCAGTCCATAGTTGACCGGTTGGAGTTTGATGGCCTCAAAGTTATAGAGGTCTCGTCGCTGATTGCTCTGCGCGATTTCAGCCTTAATCGTAGCACTTGTGAAGTCTATTGGTGGTGATGACGAGGATTGGGCCGCAATGCGCGGCTATCGCGCAGCCCGTTCTCTCATGCCGGTTCGTCCAGGAATGAACGGCGCAGGGGGCAGGCTGGCACGCAATCTGCTCTCGCCCTACGGCTGCGGCGGAGCAATTCAACCGGGCAGATCCCGGATATCGCTAAACAATTCCCGCATAGTGCCGATTGGGATATCTCGGCTTTTTGTACCTGTTCTGCTTTTTGCTCAGCGGGAGCATGGACCGTTTCCGTTCGCATGCGCAGTTGCGGGCGGAAAATGTTCTGTTGCGGCACCAGCTTTATATCGCCACGCGCAGCGCCAGAAAGCCGCGCCTGACCGGATGGGACCAATCGTTTTCGTGTTGTTCCACAGGTGGGTCCGTCCGGCGATGGATGCACTGGTTCTTGTCAAGCCCGAAACCGTGAGACGCTGGCATCGCATGGGCTTTCGTCTTCTTTGGCGGTGGAAGTCCCGGTCGCGCGGTGGGCGGCCGCCGAAAAGGCGCGAACTGGTCGAGCTAATCCATCGTTTATGTCGCGAAATCCTTTGTGGGGAGCGCCGCGCATTCACGGCGAATTGCTGAAGCCGGGCGAGGAGATTTCCGAGGCCACTGTGGCCAAATACATGAAGCGGCGGCGACCGGGTGGGCGGCCCGTGAGTTGGAAGACGTTCAGGCGCGAATGCACGGACATGATCATACCGCTCTCTGCCTATGATTTGCGCCGCGCGCTGAAAGAGCATGCAGATTACTACAACAATGACCGCACACATCTTGGCCTGGACAAGGACGCGCCCCGTTCACGCGCCGTCGAAGCCAAGGGCACTATCGTCTCACGGCCAATTCTCGGAGGATTGCATCATCGATACAGCCAGATCTGATCCGGATGGAGTTTTTGGTAGGGACAAGGGACAGGATTGCATCATCGATATGGACGGAAGTGAACCGGATGGAGTTTTAGTAAGGACAACAGCACAATAGACAAATCCGAAACTCAGCATCCAATATCTTCATTTACAACCATAGATACCGGTCGTTAGACGGTACAATGCGGCGTTTATTGTGAGTGCCCGAAGCTCAGGGTGACTACGTAGAAAAGCCAGTACTTTCGGCCGAAAGGTCTTCATCGCCTCGTGAACGTCAGGAAGGCAAATCGGGTGAGTAGCGTCCTGCTTAGGACCTCCCGCAGCATCGTAGATCGCTATCAACATACCGTCAAAAACATCACCACAATTTGTAGCCAACTCGTTTGGATCATTCGAGCTACAGCTGATAAGGACGTCATTCATTGTGGTCTTTGGCGATAGTTGCAAAGCAGAACCCGCAGCAGCACCGCTACACGCGGCTAATGTAACCGCGAACAAAACAAAATCCAGGCGCATTCTTCACTCCCAGAATAACAAAACAACCTAGCCTAATAGGGTATAAATTCAATAATTCAAGGAATTCAGGGCGCACAATACTTAAGGGGCTGACGTAGATAAGGGTTAGAGGTTAGCCCATTTTCTGAGCTGTGCGAACTGCTGTTTCGGCGATCCGTAGTTGAAGCGGAACTCGCATTCCTTGAGGAAGAGATAGAAGTTTTTGCGCGGAATGCCGTTGTATTTCCGCAGCACGCGCTTGGCCTGGTTCCAGAAGTTCTCGATGCCATTGATGTGGTGCCCCTTGGGGCTGACGAAGGTCTTGGAATGATTGACACGCCGATGTTTGAACTCCGACACGTCCAGGACGTCGTAGCTTCCGAAGCTGTCGGTATAGACGATGGAGTCCGGTAAAACCTTGCTTTTTATCGCCCTCAGCAACGTCTTCGACGAGGCATCGGCGATCATTTTGGTATAGACCTTGCCGCCACGCTTGAGGATGCCAAAGACCGGCACCTTGCCAGCCGCGCCGCGCCCGCGCTTGCCCTTGCGCGCACCGCCGAAATAGCTCTCGTCCACCTCGAACTCGCCATGCTCAGGGAACGTCTCGGCCAGCTTCCCGGCGATCAGCTGCCTCACCTTGCGATAAAACAGCATCGTCGTGTTGGCTTGCATTCCCAGCACGTCCGCCGCCGATCGCGCCGTCACCTCCAGGACAAAGCATTCCAGCAGCCGCAACTGCTGCTTTTTGCCCAATTTGCAACGCTTAATCCCCATTCAGCCACCGTAGATAATCCCCTTATCTACGTCAGCCCCATACTTAATTACCTCGGCGATCAGGGTGGGACCCGCTCGCCATTGCCGCGGCCGTCAGCGGGCCAGACAAACTAGGGAAGTTCGCAGTTTTGTTCGGGAATGGCGCAGGGGGCAGGCTGGCACGCAATCTGCTCACGCCCTACGGCTGCGGCGGAGCAATTCAACCGGACAGATGCCGGATATCACTAAACAATTCCGGCATACCGCCGATTACATCATATGGGCCTGTTGCATCAATTCTGCCTTTTGCCCGGTCGGAGCGCGGTCCGTTTTCGTTCGCTCGCGCAATTGCGGGCGAAAAATGCCCACGGGGCCATAAAAGCTTGCGTGTCGTGTCGCGGCGCGCGTGAATTTCACTCCGTCCGCAACATTAGCTATGCCAATATTGTGATGATGTCCGCCGCCAGCCTTTGGCGGCGGACATTATCGCTTCATCACACTTAATCTACCCTCCGAACCCGATGCTCACATTGAGATACGGTCCATAGAACATGCGGTCAAACTTGTCGGTGGTCTCCTGTCCGCCATCGACGGCCTTGAAGAAGGCATCCACCTTGTAGCCCGCGCTGATCTTGGCGTTCTCGTAATTATACGACAAGCCAAGATGCGCGCCGACATTCGGCACGGTGACGCTCTGCGAGCGCGTGATGGTGTAATCAGGATTTATGACGATGTAGTCGCTTTTGTTCCTAGGCACACTATGGGCGTCACCTCAGGGCAAGCTGTCGGGGCACCGCGGCCGCTATCCACAAAATGGCAGTGGCGCAATTGGCTGCGATTGATGGTCACGCTCTGCTGCCCGAACAGCATGGCGAGATTGGCGCCCCAATCGACGTTGATCGTCCCGCCCGTCACATCGCCCCACACAGCGTTGCTGCCGTCCCAGGTGATTTCGGGACCATAGCCGTGGAAGCCGCGCTTTTCGTCTGTCTGCGCCTCGTAAACGTCTTTGCTGGAATGACCCAACGTATAATATGGAAGGGCGTTGAAATTGAATCCGTTGCGCGATCTGAATTCCGCATATCGCACGCCGGCGGCCAGCGTGCCGGTACCCTTGCGTCCGAAAAGGCCGATCCCGAATTGTTTGCCGACCGTGAAGTCCAGAATGTCATGCTTTTCGCTGGACGAGCCGATGACGTCGGAGAAGCTGGCGCGCGACGCTATCGAACAATAGCTCGCAAACGTCGGGAAGTTCTTCGTTATGTAGCTGCAAGGAAGATTATAGAAGGTGGATCGATTCTTCCTCGCCTGGCTGCGATGATTGGTATCGCCGCGCTTGGAGCGGCCGTAACGCACGCCCATCTTGAATTGCCAATCCAGATCCGGCGGCTGGAACGTGAGGGCGGCATCCCAATCCACGCCGTTGTTGGGCCATCTCTGGCTGTTTTCGGGCGTCAGGAACAAATCCTTGTTCGGCCAATAGACAGGATTGCCGCCGTTCATATCCACGAAGTCGGTTTCGTCCGGCAGATAGGGATCCTGCTTCGCGGCCATCAGCGAATAATTTCCGCCGACCGTCAGCCAGAACATCGGCGCCTTGCCGTCTGAAGGGAAGATGCCGAGGCCGTTATCGCTGTCAGAGCCGCCATTGAATTGCTTGGTGACGCGCACGCCAAAGAGCCGCGGATCGGTGAGGAAGACGTTGGTCGTGAGGCCAGTATCGTCGCTGTAGAGGAAATCGCCGGTGATGGCGGTGACATCGAAGACATTCTTGACATAACCCATCACCTGCCAGCCGCTGGCGTCATTCAGGATCAAGGCGAGGTTCATATTGGAATAGCCGCAAATCTTGTCATAGGGCTTGTCGTTCCAGATTCGCGCGAAGCTCTGCGATTGCCAGTAGAAATCCGTGTGGAACGTCGCTGCCCAGTTCGCCGATACCGGCATGGTGTATTCGCCGGACAGCGAGACCGTGAAATGCGGTGCATTGGGCAATTGGTTGCCGCCAAGGTTTTTGGCAAAGCCCTGCCCGCCATTGGGCGCGGGCCCATAGCCATTGTTGAGCGCATCGGGGTGGAATGGATCGTAACCGTAATAGCTGAGCGTCGGCTCGCCGTTGCGGCCGCCAATCGTGACGGGATAGCCATGCGGCGTCCCGCCAGATGCATCAAGATAATAGGGTTGCCCGGCAACAAGATTGTGCGAAGTGTTGAACGATGAACTGCTGTGATAACCGGGGGAATCCGGACCATAAGAGGGTTCATAAAAGCCGAACACGACGGGATCGAACTCTGGCCCGCTTCAGGCATTTGGTATGTGTTGGCCGGAAAATAGGCGAGGCCGCAGGCTTGCGGACCGAAATTGCCCTGACTGGACGAGTTGCCATATTGGGTAATGATGGCGGCAGCGACATAATCCGGAAAGACGCAATTCGAGGACTGGCCGATCCACGGCTTCATCACCACCCAGCCCGGATGGCCGGCTGTGCGGTCGATCAGGTCGATGGCCGACTGGCCATTGTTCACCCGCGTGTCTTCGTAGCCGCCATTGAAGCCAAATTTGAGCCCCGGCAGCGGCGAATATGTCGCCTGCACTTCCGCGCCCCACACCTTTGCACTGAAGTTCAGATTGACCGAGGTGCGGTCCACGATCTGCGAAATCTGGTAATCCTTGTAATCGTAATAGAACGCATCGGCATTGAAGACCACGCCGCCATTGAGCGCGGTGTTCTTGGTGCCGAGTTCATAGGCATCGACGAATTCGGGCCTGAAATCCTTCGGATGCGTCGGCTGCGTATTATTCGATGTACCGTATTAAATCAGAATGGGGCCGGGCGGGTTCTGGCCGCCGGCCTTGTAGCCATGCGCATACGAGGCATAGACAAAAGTCTGATCGGTGAAATCGAGCTTGGGCGTCCAGCTCAACACCGCGCGCCGGTCAGCTCATTCCACTTCTTGTCAACCGTCGGCGTGAGCGAATCGACCGGATAGCCGTAATAGAGCGTCAGAGTCTGGGTCGGGATTTCGATGAAATGTTTCTGGTCGTCGGTCCAGCGCAACCCGCCTGTGAATTTCAGATCCTTGGTGATGTTGTAATAGGCTTCACCGAAGGCGGCATAGGAATTGAGGACATCGGGATTCTTGCTGTCGAAATAATTGTGGCCCTGCCCGTTGAGCTTCGAAAGCGGATTGGGATCGACATAGGCCACGCGCTGGCCCGGCAGATAGCCGGCTCTGTTGGTGAGCGCATATTGCCGGCCATAAGGCAGGCAAGGCTCGTTCGAGACGCCGGGCTGATAGGCCTGGCAGAATGGATTGGCGGTAAAAAGATCGGTGCCTCCGCTGGCGATGGCGGTGAAGGCATTGGAGAGAACGATGAAATCCTCTTCGGTCTCGTAATGCATGTAATTGCCGCCGACGCTGAAATTGAACGGCCCTTTGAAATCGGACGCCAGCCGGAATTCCTGGCTGACCTGCCAGGAATGCTCGCGCGAGACATCCTGAAGAACGAGCCGGTCCGAGCAACCAAGCTGCGGATCGCAGGTATACCAATATTGCCCTCCATCGCTCGCCGCAGGATCGGTCGGATCGTTCGGGGAATACAGGCCATGTCCTGCACCGCCAATATAGCTCGGATTTCCGTATACGCCTTGGACACCGGAAAAGGGTCCCGCAGAAAATACGCCCGGTGCGGTTTCGAAGCGGTTCAAATCCTCCGTCGAATAGAGATAATCCCGGTTGTAACCGGTATCCGAACTGAGTGTGAGCGTGGGCGTGATGTTCCATTCCGCGTTGAGTTCCACCGTATCGTTCTTGGCGCGATAGAGGGTCGGGCCCTGGGAGACGATATTGCGCAGATTGGTGGACTGACTGCCGCCGGCGTAAGGGTTGCCCCCGCTGAACAACCCATAAAATCCAAGCGCCTGAACGAAGGGCAGCGAAAATCCATTGACGACGCCGTAGGCGCCATAATCGCCAGTGGCGGGATTGCCGTGATCGTAAAGCGAGCCGGCCACGCAGCCCTGGCTGAAACTGCCCCGGTTGACGCTGAAGGTGAGGTCGGTGTTGCCTTGATGACCGCTGCCGTAGTCGAGCGGTATATTTACCACCTGGCCATGCCCATTGTCATAGGTGAGCGATGACGGCCCCGGATCGGTGTGGCAAAGCTGTTTGCCGCTGCGGATGCGGTCGTCGTTTTCCTGGAAATGTTCCCAGATCAGATCGGCGTGTACGCTTTCGGCCGGCGCCCAGCGCAGCGTCGTGCGGCTCGACCACAAATCGCGCCCGTCGATCGGCTTGCCCGCAAGCGTGTTCATGGCGTAACCGTCGCGCTTGGTCCATTCGCCAGCCACGCGCAACATCAGCTTGTCGCTTACCACGGGGATATTGACCATGCCTTCATAGCGGCGGTTGTTGTAATTGCCCCAATCCGCCGACAGCATCGCTTCGAAATGATCGACCGGTTTGGCCGAAACGACGTTCACCACGCCGGCGGTGGCATTGCGCCCATAAAGCGTGCCCTGCGGGCCGCGCAAAACCTCGACCTGGCCGACGTCGTAGAATTCCTGCTCGAAGAAATGATTGCGGATGAAGGGCGTGTCGTTGAATGCAACCGCCACCGCCGGATCGGTGGTCACCGAAATCGCTTGCGTGCCGATACCGCGGATTTGAGGTTGTAGCCGGTGAAGTTCGTTTTCGTGAAGGTGAGGTTCGGAACTTCCTTCACCAGATCGGGACCGCCCGCGATCTGTTTGCTGGTCAACTCCTCCTGACTGAGCGCGGTGATGGCAATGGGGATGACCTGGATATCGCCCTTAATCTTCGACGACGTGACGACAACCGTTTCGACGCTCGTTGCCGCGGCCGCGGCCAGACGTGTCCGGGCAACTTCGGCTGTAGGTTTCGCCGCGGCGCGCGGCGCATCGTGGGCGCGCACAATCGCGACCGCGCCGGATTCCAGCTGCGTCACATAGCCCGTTCCGGACAGAATGTGGGACAAGGCGGCCGAGGCCGACAATTCGCCCCTGGCGCCCTTCGTATGCACGCCCTTCAATTCGTCATCGGGATACATCAGCGCGACGCGCGCCTGCTTCATATAGGCATCCAGCGCGGTTTTCAGATCGCCGCCCGGAATATTGAATTCGTTCGCGTGCGCGCCCGTCGCCATGACCAACGTGCTGGCGCCGGCCAGTGCCGCCGATTTCAGAGATTTGAACCTGATCATTTGCCCCTCTCTCGCGGTTTTCCGATCAACCGCCTGTTTTCAAGACCAGCCCGGATGTCAGCGCCGGATCACGATTTGGTTGTTCCCGTAAACGACCTGTAGCCCCAGAACATCGCGCGCCACGCGCGCAAAGCGATCGACGTCGTTGACCGGAAACGTCGCGCCGATCAGACGATTGGCCGCCACCGAATTGGCGACGACCAGTTTGATGCGGTTGTAGCGGTTGAACTCGGCGGCGGCGTCGGCCAGCCGCATATGCTTGAACACCAGCACGCCGCGGCGCCATGTCAGTTCGTTGGCCAGTTCCGCCGGAGACATCTTGTTCATCATTGTCGAATTGGGCGTTGCGACGACCGCATCGCCGCGCGACAGCAGCGCGGCCTGAAGCGGCGCTTTTGCGTCGGAGGTTTTGAATGCGACGCGGCCCTGCTCTACGGCGACTTCGAGGCGCCCGCTGTCGCGCCGGACCAGGAATTTGGTGCCCAGATCGGTGATGCGATGATCGCCGGCAAAGACCGTGAACGGATGCGCCGCATCGTGTTTCACCTGGAAATAGGCTTCGCCCTTGTCCAGCCAGATCGTGCGGTTCCGCGTCGTCATTTCCGCGCGCAGAACCGTGTTGGTGTTCAGCTCGATCTTGGTGCCATCGGCGAAGTGGACGAGTTTATGGCCGCCAACGGGCGTCGCATAGGTTCGTATCTGCGAATGCGGTTGAAGGAATTTGCCGGCCGCCAGCCCGGCAACCGCGAGAACGGCAATGGATGCGGCAATGCCGACAATCGCCGGCAACATGCGAACGCGCGACGAAATCTTCGAATTGCCGGAAGCGGTGCCGCGCAACGCGGCCAAACGTTCGGTGCGCGCCCAGGCGGCTTCCAGCCGCAGGAAAGCGACTTCGTGGGCCGACGATTCATTCAGCCAGGCATTCAATTCCGCCTGCGCGCCTTCGTCCCAGCGTCCGAAATTGCGGCGCTCCAGCCAGCGCGCGGCCTGCGCCTCGATCGCGCCGGCATCCGTCAAAGTCGTGGGTTCGGAAGCAACGATGCTCATTTTTGCCTCCGCAAATCGGCCGGTGCGCCATAAAGAATGTCGGCCAGCACACGCATGCCTTTCGATATGTGCTCGGTCACGGTGTCTTCGCTGATGCCCATGCGCGCGGCGATCTCGCGGCGTGGCAGGTCTTCGATGCGGCCCAGAAGAATGGCCTCGCGGCAGCGCGGCGGAAGGCTGTCGAGCGCCGATTGCAGCTGACGCAATTCGTCTCGCGCGATGGCGTGACGCTCCGGACCTGGCTCTTCCTGTGCTATCTCCAGCGCTTCGAGATCGGCGACGGCTTCGATCGGAACGACTTTTTCGTCGCGTATGCGATTGATCAGAAGATTGCGCGCCGTGGCGAAGACGAATTGCTTGGCGCGGACGGGGATTTCCTTCTTCGCCGCGTTGAACACGCGCACATAGATTTCCTGCCTGAGATCGGCGATGTCGCTCTTGTTGCGCCAATTGTGCTGCAAAAACTGCATCAGAGCGGCCTCCAGCGGCAGCACTTCGCGGACAAACCATTCGCGCACGTCAGGCGCAGTCATGCCCGCGCCCGCCAGACCAGCGTCATTTCGACTGGTGTCCGATATCTCGACCATCCCCCGCGCGCTTCCCGCTGCATCCAGGGTTGAAGCTTACGCCTACATCTGGGTAGACACGGAATGCGGGCGCCGCCGGGGTTCTTCGGGAAAATAATTTCGATGCGGCAGTGCAATATCCGCTTTCAGACGGAAATTGCGGGTTCAATCGCGGAAGAATTTTGCGTTGCAAACGAAATGTGTGGGGTACATCGCCGCCGCCCCAGGGTTCAAAGCAGGCAGAGATTTAGCTTTTTTCAATTGCCGTTCGGATTTGGCACGTTTCCACCGACATTATCTGCCTTGCCCCCGGCGGTATGCATGCTGCCGCCGCGCTGACAGGTGTTGAAGCCATCGACCCAACCCGCCCGATATGCGACAGGACGGTCGGATCGGGGCTGGTCGGGGCCACTGCCAAATACGGCCTTGCCGCACCCGTCTGAATAGCCCGCCTGATAATCGGGCGTGTCTTTGTATGATTGGTCAGCCTGTTGTGGGTCGGCAAGGGCCGCGCCACCGATAAAAAGCAGCGAGGTCGAAAAAATAAGAGCCGTGCGTTTCATCCTGACCTGGCGGAAGTTTTGCCGCGATGCTGTCGGCAGTAAACCATGCATTCGGCCCGAGCCGGAATCACATCGGCGCGATTGCGGGCTTATGCGCTCGGGACCAGATGCTTCAATTCGTCGGTAAGATAACCGAAGCGGGCCATTTGTTTGTGATGACGGCGGACGATGCGTTCGATCTGTTCGACGGTGAGCTTGTCGCGCCAATCGCCTGCCCTGCCCGAACGGAAGAAGACTTCCGCCTTTTTGGGCTTTTCCGCGAAACCGCCTTCTTCCTCCTGCTTCTTGAGCTTGTCGAAGGACGAGCGTTCGATGGCAAGATTGAGTTCGCTCTCGCTCGGGTTGAGTAGCAGATGGCCTGCCAGCGCTCGGAAGGTTTGTGTGGGACTATCCAACATGTCTTCGTAACGCATAACATAGATGGCCTCGTGCGGCTTGCGCGTCCAGCTTTCGACATGCTCGCTCCAGGCGCTGTAGACCTCATAGACGGCGTTCTCGCCCATCGCAGTTTCCATGCCGACCTTGGCCATCCAATTGATGGCTTCATCGATGGTGCCGCCGATGTGGTTTGCGAGAGAAACCGCTACATCCAGCGGATTGCGCACGATATAGACGGCGCCGGCCGTGACTTCGAAATTGATCAGCGGATGGCCGCGGTTCATCACCAGCGCATGATGGGTTTTGACCAGCGCCAGTCCATCCACTTTGTTGGCGAGGTCTTCCTGTACCTTGGGGCGGACGGCGGCGATTTCCTCGCGCGTGCATTCGGTGATGGGCTTGCCGAGCTGCTTCTCATAAAGATGGCCCGAGATTTCCCAGAAGGTGAGCTCATTCATCTTGTTAATGTTCTGCTCTTCCTCATCCACGCCTTCGAGGATGTTGAGCAGATTGTGCAGGAAGTTGCGCGTCCAGGTATTGCCGGACTTCGGATAGGAGGCGAGCCAGAGGATGCCGTGGGTTTCCTCTCCGGGCGGCGGATCACTCCGGGAGATTACGCCGGGTCTATGCGAAACATTCGTCATGCAAGCGGGTGATACCACAAAGCCGATGACGTCCGCTACCGGTTCTACGGCAGCGGACGCCATCGCTCTTTTTACTCCTACCCTCCGAACCCGATGCTCACATTCAGGTACGGGCCATAAAACATGCGGTCGAATTTGTCGGTGGTTTCTTGCCCGCCATCGATCGCATTGAAGAATGCGTCCACCTTGTAGCCGGCGCTGATCTTGGCGTTGGCGTAGTTGTACGACAAGCCCAGATGTGCGCCGAGATCGGCACCGTGGCGTTCTGCGAACGCGTGATGGTGTAATCGTCCTTCGTCGTGATCGTACCCCCCGCAAAGCAGAAGCCGGGCGCGTTACTGGACCGCAAGTGGCAATGGAACATGTGGTTGCGCAGGATATGCACGTTCTGCTGGCCGAACAGCATGGCGGCATTCGCGCCCCAATCGACATCAATGGCACCGTCCGTAACGCTACCCCAGAGGACATTGGATGCATCCCAAGTGAGTTCGGGCCCTACCCCATGGAAGCTGCGCCTCTCGTTCGTTTGCGCTTCAAAGATGTCGTGGAAGCCGGGTGGGAGGTTATAATATGGGTCCATATTGATGTTGAAACCGTTGCGTGAGGTAAATTCGGCAAAACGCATGCCAGCCGCCAATGTACCGGTACCTTCCCGTCCGGCAATACCGATGCCGAGATTTTTACCGACCGTGAAATCAAGCATCACGTGCTTTTCGCTCGCCGAGCCGAGGGCGTCGGAGAAGGTTCCATACACCGCCGCGGAACAAAAGCGCGCATAGCTCGGGAAGAACTGTGTGATATAGGTGCAGGGCAAGCCGCTGAACTTGGTTGGGACCTTCTTGTCCAGGCTCAGATGCTTGTTATTGCTCTTCGACGAGCGGCCATAGCGCACACCCATCTTGAACTTCCAGTCTGAATCCGTCGGCTGGAACGCAAGCGCGCCTTCCCAATCCACACTGCCGCTGGGCCATTTCTGGCCGTTCTGGGGCGTCAACGACTGATCCTTGTTCGGCCAATAAAGCGGATTGTCGCTGTTCATATCCACGAAGTCGGTTTCGTCCGGCAGATAAGGATCCTGTTTCGCGGACAGAAGCGAATAATTTCCGCCTACCGTCAGCCAGAATGTCGGTCTCTTGCCATCGGCCGGGAAAAGACCCAGCCCGTCATCGCTATCCGAACCGCCACTGAACTGCTTGGTAACGCGCACACCAAAGAGTTGCGGGTCGGTGAGGAACGTGTTGGTAGTGAGCCCGGTGTCGTCGCTATACAGGAAGTCGCCGGTGATGGCCGTTCTGTCGAAGACATTCTTGACGTAGCCCATGATCTGCCAACCGCTGGCGTCGTTCAGGATTAGGGCCAGATTTACGTTGGAATAGCCGCGTATCTTGTCATACGGATTGTCGTTGAAGATTTGCGCGAAGCTCTGCGACTGCCAGTAGAAATCCGTATGGAACGTCGCCGCCCAGTCCGCCGATACCGGCATGGTATATTCGCCCGTAAGCGATACTGTGAAATGCGGCGCATTCGGAAGCTGGTTGCCTCCCAGCGGTTTGGCGAAACCTTCGCCGCCATTGGGCGCGGTCGAGGGATCAAAGCCATAATAGGTCAACGCTGGCGTGGTGACAGGGCAGCCTGGCGAGCCTGTGCATGTACGATATGTCTGCGAGGAGATTGTAACGGGATAGCCGAACGGCTGGCCGTTATCGGAAGAGATATAATAGGGATTTCCTGCCGAAAGATGGTGTGATGTGTTGTAGGACGAACTGCTGTGATAGCCGGGCGAATCCGGGCCATAAGACGACTCATAATATCCGAAAGTGACCGGATCCACGCTCATGCCGGCGACGGGCGCATATTGGCCGTAGCCACCGGTTGCCGGGGAATATGCTGCGCCGCAAGCGGAACTGCCGGAATTGCCTTCGCCTTGGTTGATATATTTCGCAAGAATGGCGGCTGCGACATATTCTGGAAATACACAGTTTGAGGACTGGCCGACCCAAGGCTTCATCACGACCCAATCGGGGTGGCCATAGGTGCGATCGATCAAGTCTATAGCGGATTGGCCGTCCTTGACGCGGGTATCTTCATAACCGCCGTTGAAGCCGAATTTCAGGCCCGGCAACGGCGAGTATGTCGCCTGGACTTCCGCGCCCATGACGGTCGCATCGAAATTCAGATTGACCGAGGTGCGGTCCACGATCTGTGAGATCTGGTAGTTCTTGTAGTCATAGTAAAAGGCATCCGCATTGAAGACGAGACCACCGTCAAGTGCGGTGTTCTTGGTCCCTAATTCGTACGCGTCCACAAATTCCGCCTTGAAGTCCACCGGATGCGTCGGCTGATGGTTGCTGCCCGCGATATAGGTAATCAAGACTGGTCCGGGCGGGTTCTGGCCGCCAGCCTTGTAGCCATGACTGTAGGAGGCATAGACGAATGTCTGATCAGTGAAGTCGAGCTTCGGGGCCCAGCTCAATACGGCGCGGCCGGTGAGCTGGTGCCAAGACTTGTTGACATCGGGATCGTGCGGGTAGCCCCATCCGCTTGTCAGTGTCTGGGTGGGAATTAAGCCGAAATTCTTTTCGTCGTCGGTCCAGCGCAACCCGCCGGTGAACTTCAGCTCCTTGGTGATCTGGTAATAGGCTTCGCCGAATGCGGCATAGGAATTGAGAACATACGGGTTTTTGCTGTCGAAATAATTATGGCCCAATCCATTGAGATTGGCGAGCACGTTAGGATCGGTGGGCACAAGAGACGGCAGGCCGACATTCTTGTCGGGCGCTATGAAAGAACGACCATTGGGACGGCAGACTTCTTGCTCGGAATAGCTTGCTGTATACGTGCAATCACTGCCATGGGCAAAGGACGACAGCCCGTTGGACAGAACGATGAAATCTTCATACGTCTCGTAGTGGAGATAGTTGCCGCCGACACTGAAATTGAACGGTCCCTTGAAATCCGAGGCCAGCCGGAATTCCTGACTAACCTGCCAGGAATGCTCCCGTGAAATGTCCTGCGTGACGACGTGACTGGAACAGCCGAGCTGCGGATCGCAGATGTAATTGTAAACACCGGTTTGGCCGGTGATCGGATCGATGCTGGCTGCCGCATCGTAGGGGTCATTGTAAGAATAAAGCTCGCTGAACGCCCCGCCCACGTAGCCGGGCTGGCCGTATATTGCGCCGCCGGGACCCGGGAATTGTCCATGGCCCGCACCGCCGAAGATGCCCGCTGCGGTTTCGAAGCGATTGAGGTCTTCTGTCGAGTAGAGAAAATCTCGGTTGTAACCAGTATCCGAGCTGAAGGTGAGCGAAGGCGTGACGTTCCACTCCGCGTTCAATTCCAGCGTGTCATTGTTTGCCCGATAGATCGTCGGCGCCTGAGAGACGATGTCGCGCAGATTGGTCGATTGAAAAGCGCTCGCGTAAGGATTGGCGCCGCTGAAAACGCCAGTGTAACTCATGACCTGAACGAACGGCAGCGAGTAGCCGTTGACGACGCCAAAGGCGCCATAATCGCCATTCGCCGGGTTGCCCTTGTCGTAAAGCGAGCCTGGCAGGCAGCCCTGGCTGAAGCTGCCCCTGTTGACGCTAAAGACGAGATCCTGACCATTGTCCGGAAGCGTCACATCCGTCATCTGGCCATGCCCATTGTCATAGTGTAGCGACGCTGGTCCGGGATCGGTGTGGCAAAGCTGCTTGCCGCTGCGCAAGCGGTCATCGTCTTCCTGGAAATGCTCCCAGATCAAATCGGCGTGGACGGTTTCGGTGGGCACCCAGCGCAGCGTCGCGCGGCTCGACCACAGATCGCGCCCGTCGATCGGCTGGCCCGAGAGCGTGTTCATGGCGTAGCCATCGCGCTTGGTCCATTCGCCCGCCACGCGCAGCATGAGCTTGTCGCCCACGATGGGGACATTGACCATGCCTTCGTAGCGGCGGTTGCTGTAATTACCCCAATCGGCCGACAGCATGGCTTCGAAATGATCGACCGGCTTGGCCGAAACAATATTTACCACGCCTGCGGTGGCGTTGCGCCCATAGAGCGTACCTTGCGGTCCGCGCAGCACTTCGACTTGGGAAACGTCGAAGAATTCCTGCTCGAAGAAATGATTCCGAAGGAACGGCGTGTCGTTGAACGCAACGGCGACAGCCGGATCGGTGGTCACCGAGATCGCCTGCGTGCCGATGCCGCGGATTTCCAGATTGTAGCCGGTGAAGTTGGTTTTCGTGAAGGTGAGGTTGGGAACTTCCTTCACGAGATCGGGGCCGCCCGCGATCTGCCGCGACGTCAACTCCTCCTGACTGAGTGCCGTGATCGCAATGGGGATCACTTGTATGTCGCCCTTGATCTTCGAGGATGTGACAATGACGGTTTCGACGCCGGTTGCAGCGGCAGCGGCCAGCCGCGTCGGCGCGGTTTGAGCCGCGGTATCCTTCACGGTTCGTGCTTGATGTTGCTTGAGGACTTCGATCTGGCCCGGGGACGTTTCCGTGGCGACAAATCCGGTGCCGCGCAAAATTTCCGCAAGCGCCTGGGGTGCCGACATGTCGCCGCGCGCGCCACTCGATCGCACGCTGTTGACGGCATCGCTCGAAACCACGAGCACGCCGGCCTGCGAGGCGTAGCTGTTCAAGGCCGCTTTAAGGTCGCCAGGCGGGACATCAAACGTCCTGGCCGCCGCGCCCGAAGCCATTGCGAAGGCGCCAAGTGCCAAGACGCTTGCCGAACCCAGAAATTTCAATTTCAACATGATTCCCCCTTGATACCGGCCGCGATGAACTTCAACGTTTCACCCTCACTGCGCGTTCGGCGTTCCTATGATGATTTCGTTTCCAACTTGCCCCGCACGGAGCCCAAACAGATTCTTCGCCAGCCGCGCGAATTCCGCGCCATCATTGGCGTGAATGGCGCCGTTGATTTTCAATTGCGCCGCATTCGGATCGGCAATCACGACCTTGACGGTGTTGTAGCGATTGAATTCCGCGGCAGCCTCCGCAAGCGTCGTATCGTCGAAGACCAGAATGCCTTTGCGCCACGTCAGTTCGTCGCGCAGTTGCCGCGCCGGCTTTTTGGTGACGGCCAGCGAGGTGCTGGTTGCCAGCGCGACATCGCCCGGCACCAGGGTGGCTGACTGGTCTTGTCTGATGTCCGATTCAACGCGCGCGCGGCCCTCGACCAGCGCGACCCGGAGCTTTGTGCCGGATGTACGGATCAGGAACTCCGTTCCCAGATCGGTGACCTTGTGACCGGCGACCGATACCGTGAATGGATGGGCGGCATCGTGATGAATTTGGAACAGCGCCTCGCCCCGAACCAGCGCGACATCGCGCTGATTGTTGCTGATTTGCAGGACGGTGTTGGTGTTCAACTCGATTTGCGAGCCATCGAACAGCATCACAATTTTGCGGCCACCAATGGGCGTGGTGAACGTCTGAACGCCGGCCGGGCAAAATAGAGGTAACCGCCGAGGCCAAGAACAGCAAAGAAACCCACGCTCGCCGCTATTCGAAAAAATCGAACCCATGGAAGCGCGCGGGATGGAGGCTCCTTGCTGCCAAGACCAAACGGCGGAATGTCGGCAATCAATTCGGTACGATTCCAGCTTGCCTCGACCCGCCAGAACGCTGTTGCATGCGCGGGCGATTCGCAAGCCAGGCGTCCAGCCGCTTCTGGTCTTCGTCGGTCCAGGTCTGGTGCTCGTCGCGCGCGATCAGCCATTCGACTGCCTGCGCTTCGATGGCCTTGGCGTTGTTCTTGTGATCCGCCCCCGCGATCATGGATTTGCCTCCAGATCGGGCTTGTCGCTGTAAAGTATGTCGGCCATGAGATGTGCTGCAGCCGCCAGATGAACCTTCACCGTGTTTTCGGCAATCCCCATGCGCTGCGCGATTTCGGGCCGTGTGAGTTTTTCAACGCGCTTCAGGAGAAGCGCCTCCCGGCAACGTGGCGGCAGGCGGTCCAGCGCATTCTTCAAATGGCGCAACTCGTCACGCGCGATGGCGCGGCGGTCCGGACCGGGCTCATCGCTTGCGATCTCGATGGACTCGAGATCGGCCACGCCCTCGATCGGAACGATCCTGTTGCGGCGATACCAGTCGACCACCAGATTCCGCGCAATCGCAAAAACAAAAGGCTTTGCCGATAGCGGGATCTGTTTGTTTGCTCTCTCGTAAATGCGGACGTAGACGTCCTGCCGCAAATCGGAGACGTCTTCGCCATGGAGCCGGCTTTGCCGTAAAAACTGCACTAGCGATGCCTCCAACGGTAACACCTCGCGCACGAACCAGGCCTTCACGTCATGCGTACTCACATCCGCATCCTCTGGATGTGGATCGTCTGTTTTGCGTCTGGTGTCCGGTGTTTCGACCATTCCCCCGCCCAACCGAGGGTTACCTACCCAAGGCTACATCTATTCCCACGGTTGAGGGGGCCAAACCGGGCTAGTCCGATTGCAAAAAAGTTTTCTGGGCCCGAAGGCGAGCCTTTTGGCAAGATTGTTGCAAACACTTTTGCAGTCGCGAAGAAGGATAATGGACGGTGGGTGGATCACGCGCGTAGAGCAAAAGCGGCGGATTGCGCCGCCACTCTCAAGTTTTTCGGGATGAACCGGGGGGCGGCTGGCCCGTAAGAAGCACAATCCCGCCCGGATCATTCCGACTTGATCTGCTCGCCGGAAACATTTCGCGCCTGGCTTCGTCGTCATCAAGCATCGCATGATCGAACCACGCCACGCGCAACTGGTAACCGCCCGGCTGTATCCCACGAGTGCAAGGTTATCCCGAACCCATCGGACGGGACTGCGTGCGGCGTCCTTGTATAAATCCGTCTCGATGCTCTCGATCAGTCCCAATATCCGTTCGCCGGGGTTTTGTGCGCTCCAGTCCTGCAAGACCTTGAACGAATAAGCCGTGATCCGCCATGCGAGATTGCGTTTGCGGAACTTGGGAGCCGTCAGGCTGCGAAAGGCGAAGAATTTGTTGCGCAGGCTGCGCTCATAAACGACATAAGCGGTGGAGATAGCCGCAAGCTCATCGCCGCAATAGGCTGCCGCGCATAATTCGCTCACGCGCTTTTCAATTCCTTGCGGGCGCAAGCCTGCGGATAGCCAGAGCAGCTTTGCGTCCTCGACAATTTTTGGATCGTCGAGGACGCCATGCTGGCCGGAAAACGACATCGTCACCGACCGCGTTCACCGCTGCCGTACTCCGCGAGAGCTAATCCCCCAGTCCGAAACTGATGCTGGCATAGGGCCCCATGAAGCTGCGATCCTCCTTCTTCAGAGCACCCAAACCGCCATCCATGGCGTTGAAGTACCAATCCGCGCGATAGCCGATGCTGATTTTGGCATTACTGTAGCGGTAGGAGATACCTGTAAACCCGCCGACATTGGGCACGGTGATCTTGCGCGAGCGCGTATAACTCACCGGTGCGTTCGTGTAATGGGCGCCTCTTACAACGGGTCCCGTGCCGAAGAACACATTCTTGTAGCGATGATAAACACTGGAGCTGTGATGATAGACGCGCGCCCGCTGCCGGCCAAAGAGCAGCGCACCATTGACGCCCCAATCGAGTGTAATCTCGCCATTGTCGGTATTGCCCGCCACCACGGCCGATGCATCCCAGGAAAGAGATGGGCCAATGCCGTGAAACCTTCGCTCGGCGCTGAACTGCGCAAAATTGGTGTGCCAGAGCGCAATTTTTTCATGTTTTACGCCGGCAACATATTTGTACGAAAAATGCCAGTCCGGATCGGATTTGAAGGAACCGTTTGTGTGTGTTGAAAACTGCGCAATGCGTACGCCCGCGCTCAGAACGGATTTTCCGTCATGGCCGAAAAGGCCAAGACCGACATCCTTGCCCGCCGAAAAATCGAGGACTGCATGCCTCTCGCCGTCCTGCGCTTCAGCATCGACAAATTGTGCCGCATAGGGCTCGATTGCGGTCGTCGCAATGTTGGGCTTGACCGGATTGGATTGCTGGTGGTCGTGCTTGGCCCCGTTTGAGCGTCCAATTCGGACGGACGCGGAGAAGGTCCAGTCGGTATTGCTCGGCTCGAATGTGAATTTGGCCTCTTCCCCTAGCGCGTATGGAGACATGCCCCGGACCCGCAACGGCGAATGCTCTTCCGGCGCCGGGCGCGGCGTCGCCAGGATGAACGGAGCAACGAATCTGTCCTCGCTGCCGCCGATACGGTCCAGCTGCCCCCCGAATTCAATCCATATCTGCGGACGGCTGGCATCCTCGGCTTTGGCAGGGCCGACGGCTGAAACATACGCAGTCAGTGCGAGCGCGGAAGCACCGGTCAGGAGTTTCCAGCGGATGGTGGTGCGATTGTCGTTTTTGTGGATCAGTTCGCTCATTGGTGTATTCCCCCTCACCAGTTCTTCGTGACGCGCACGCCGAAGAGGCGCGGATCGGTCAGGAACACGTTGGTGGTCAAGCCGCTGTCGTCCGAATTCAGGAAGTCGCCGGTAATGGCGGTCACGTCGAAGACATTCTTGACATAACCCATCACCTGCCATCCGCTTGCGCTTGTCAGAATCAGCGCGACATTCGTCGTGGAATAACCGCGCAGCTTGTCGTATGGCCGGTCATTGAAGATTCGCGCCCAGCTTTGCGATTGCCAATAGAAATCGCTGTGCAATGTGGCCGCCCAATCCTCGGACACCGGGATCGTATAATCGCCGCTGAGCGATACGGTGAAATGCGGCGCATTGGGCAATTCATGCCCGCTCAAATTCTTGCCGAAACCTTCACCGTTGTTGGGCGCAGTCGAGGGATCGAAGCCGTAATAGTGCATCCCGTTCGGCATAAGTATGTCTGTGGCCGAGCTGTAAGGCTGGGCCGTAACCGGATCCCACCCCGTGGCATATCGCCCACGCGCAAGCACCGCTGACGCTGTTGGCGGCTCCGGGCGACGGAGTTGGAATGCCTCCTCCGTAATGCGATATGTCCATGTCCGCGGCTATGACATAAGCGGGCAGAACACAGTTGGACGCCCGCGTCGGAAACGGCTTGACCACGACCCAGTCCGGGTGATTGGCTTGGTCGGTGCGGTCGATCAGATCGACCGAGCTTTGGCCATTGTTCACGCGGGTATGTTCGTAGCCGCCCGCGAAATTGAATTTAAGGCCGGGAAGGGGTTGCCACATCGCCTCTAGTTCCGCGCCCCTGACCGTGGCGTCAAAATTGTCGTTGATCGCGGTGCGGTCCACGATGCGCGAAATCTGATAGCCCTTGTAATTGTAGAAGAAGACGTCGCCGTTCAACGTGAGCCCGCCATCCAGCAGCGTATTCTTGGTGCCGAGTTCGTAGGCATCCACGTATTCCGGATTGAAGGTCAGCGGATGTATCGGATTGGTTGGTCCGTACCTGTGCGGATCGGTTCCGAAGTTACGTAGCGTTGCGCCCGGCGGATTGGCGCCGCCGGCCTTGTAGCCCCGGGCATAGGAACCATAGACCAACGTCTGATCCGTAAAATCGAGCTTCGGCGTCCAGTTCACCACACCTCTTCCGGTGAACTTCTTCCATTCCTGATCGATCACAGCCGTTACGGGATATCCGTAGCCGTCAACCAGAAGCTCGCTGGGGATATCGATGAAACGTTTCTGGTCGTCGGTCCAGCGAAGACCGGCCGTCAGCTTTAATTCCGGCGTGACATTGTAATACGCCTCTCCGAATCCGGCATAGGAATTCAGGGTGTATGGATTCTGACTCAGAAAGTAGTTGTGACCTTCATTGTTGAGGCTTCCCAGAGGGTTGGGATCAAGATACTGGCACGCGCTTTGGCCCTCTGTGTACAAGTGCTGGGAGTTCTTCAGATTGACATCGTTGGAAGCCGTCAGACAGTTCAAATTGTCCGACACCCCGGGGTTCCAGGGTAACGGTTGTTGAATACCGGGGGGGCGCGACCACACATAGGTGGCCAGTGTCAGCGTGTTGACGAACACATAGTAGTTTTCTTCGGTTTCATAATGCAGATAATTGCCGCCGACACTGAAATTGAAAGGTCCGTTGAATTTGGATGACAGTCGGAATTCCTGGCTGAGCTGCCAGGAATGTTCGTCATTCAAATCCTGCGCGAGCAGCCGGTTGCTGCACCCCAGTTGCGGATCGCAGAAGACGCCATAGGTAAGGCAGTCCACACCGTCGCTGGCAGGATTGCATGTCTGCTCATAGGCAATGCCATTGCATCCGGATTGAGCACCGCAAACGCCCTCTCCACTTGGATCCGGCGTCGTTGTTCCAAGGCCGCCATTCGGTTTGAAAATGCCGGGAGCTGAATTGAACCGATTGTAGTCTTCTGTGGACCAGAGGAAATCAGCATTGTAGCCAGTTTGCGATGTTACGGTCAGCGTGGGCGTGACATTGTAATCCGCGTTGAATTCCAGCGTATCATTCTTTGCCTTGTAGATGGGATTGAGTTCCGATTCGATCACCCGCAAATTGTGTGATTGCACCGTAGTGCCATAGACGTTGAATTCCGCACCTCCGGGCGCTTGAATCCCCTGGCCAGCCACTATCGAAAGGGGCAGGAAGTACGGCAGGGCGTGCCCGTTGGGCACGCCGAAGGCGTCTGCCGCGTAGAGTGAACCTGCCTCGCACCCTTGGCTTAAATAATTGACAGCCCCATAGGCCTTGGCTTCTGCACCGCCGCCGGCCGCCGGAACAGCCTCGCCGCCGACGGCGGTGGGAACTGGATCGGTTTTGCAGAGCTGTTTGCTCGTGCGCATGCGATCGTCGGATTCCTGGAAATGCTCCCAGACGAGGTACGCCTGCAGCTTTTCGAACGGCTTCCAGCCAATGGTGACGCGCGTGGACCACAAATCGCGGCCGTCGATCGGACTGCCGGTCAGCGAGTTCGTGGAATACCCGTCGCGCTTGGTCCATTCGCCCGCCACGCGCAGATCGAGACGGTCATCGACGATGGGTATATTGACCATGCCTTCGTAACGCCGGTTGGCATAGTTGCCCCAATCCGCAGAGGCCATTGCCTCGAACTGGTCGGTCGGCTTGGCCGAAATGACGTTGACCACACCCGCCGTCGCATTGCGGCCATAGAGCGTGCCCTGCGGCCCGCGCACGACTTCCACCTGACCAACGTCGAAGAATTCCTGCTCGAAGAAATGATTGCGGATGAACGGAACATCGTTGAATGCCACGGCAACCGCCGGATCGGTCGTAACGGAGATTGCTTGTGTGCCGATCCCGCGGATTTCGATGTTGTAGCCGGTGAAGTTCGTTTTCGAGAATGTGAGGTTCGGGACTTCCTTCACCAAATCCGGACCGCCGGCAATCTGGCGCGAGGTAAGCTGTTCCTGCGACAGCGCCGTGATGGCGATCGGAACCGTCTGGATGTCGCCTTTGATTTTCGACGATGTGACGACGACCGTTTCCACGCTGGAGGCCGCATGCGCCGGCACGGCGTCGGCCACGCGCATGATGGAAGTCACGGTTCTGGCCGTAAGGGTCGGTTTCGGCATCACCCGGATGACGCCCGCCGCGTCTCTTTGCGCCGCAAAACCGGTGCCTTTCAAAATGCGCGCGAGTGCGACGTCCGGCGTTAGATCGCCCCTGGCACCCTTCGTATGCACGCCCCGCACCGCATCGCTCGGAACGGCGAGTGCGACGCCGGCTTGCTGCGTATAGAGTGCAAGCGCCGCTTCGAGATCGCCGCCAGGCACATCGAATTGCCGGCCATAGGCCGCCATCGGAACCGCCACACCGAGGCAAACACCTGCCACCAGCGCCGCCTTGAATGTTTTGAGCCTGTTCATTTGCCCCCCCTGTTTCACGCGCGTGTGCGCGCCGTTCCGTGCTCGTAATTCAGTGCGATAGAACTATTGCCCCGCCCTCATGCCGGACATTCAAGTGAAAGAAATTCTCCGCAACGCGCGCGAATTCGTCCGGATCGTTTGCCGGCAATGTGCCGCTGATGGCCAGTTGCCCGATCGCGGAATCCGCAATCACGATCTTCTGGCGGTTGTAGCGGTTGTATTCCGCGGCGGCGGCGGCAAGCGGCGTCTGGTGAAAGACCACCAGGCCCTTGCGCCATGCCAGCATGTCCGACATTTGGGTGTCCGTCATCTGCCGCATCGATACCGAGTCTGCATTCGCGACCAGGAGATCGCCGGGCGTCAGGCTCGCCTGATGGGTGCCATCATTGTCGAAGGCAATGCGGCCCTGCACCAGCGCGACCTCGAATGTGTTCGCGCGGTTGCGCACGACGAATTCCGTTCCGATGTCCACAATCCGGCGCTTTCCGGACGTAACGATGAACAGACGCTTTGGATCGTGCTTGACGCGGAAAAAGGCTTCACCTTTTTCAAGCGCGACGTCGCGCTCGCCGCGCGCTTCGCTGACACGCACGACGGTGTCGGTGTTCAGCTCGATCTGCGAGCCATCCGCCAGAATGATCGTTTCATGGCCGCCGACAGGCGTGGTGAAGGTCTGTTCGTTGGAACCGGGCTGCAGGAAATAATAGAGAAGCCCGCCCATCACCGCGACATAGGCGCAAGCCGCCGCAAAGCGAAAGGCCAGCGGCCGCAGATCGCGCAACGTGTCCATGAGAACTTGCGTGCGCGATGCGCCGCCGAGCGCCGCCAAGCGATTGCTGCGCGTCCAGATATCTTCGAATCGGACATAGGCGACGCGATGGGCAATGGATTGTGCAAGCCAGGCTTCCAGCTCCGCCTGCTTGGCCGCATCCCACGTGTCGCTGGTGTGCCGTTCGACCACCCAATCGGTGGCCACCGCCTGAACCTTGGCCGCAGACATTCGATTTTCCGAAACACCCATGTCTCAGCCCTTCAAATGTCTGGGTTCGCTGTAGAACGCATCGGCGAGCGCGCGCAGGCCCTCATTCAGGTGCCAGCGCACGGTTTTCTCGCTGACGCCCATGCGCGCGGCGATCTCGCGCCGCGAGAGCCCTTCGATCTGGCGCAACAGGAATGCTTCGCGCGCGCGCCGTGGCAGCTTGTCGAGCGCGGCCTGAAGCCGGCGCAATTCGTCGCGCGCGCCGAGCGCGCGATCCGGGCCGGGTTCATCGGTGGCGATGCTCAGCACGTCGAGATCGGCGACCGCCTCGATGGAGACAACTTGTTGATGGCGCACCCGGCTGATGATGAGGTTGCGCGCGGTCTGGAACACGAACGGCTTCGCGCTCTGCGGGATCTCGTTCAGCGCCGCTTCATAGACGCGAACGTAGATATCCTGCAGCAGATCGGGGATTTCGTCCCGGTTTCGCCAATTGTGACGCAGGAATTGCATCAGCACCGCCTCCAGCGGCAACACCTCACGCGCGAACCAAGCGTCGACTTCGGGCATGGCTACGGCCTGACCCGCAAAGCGCCGCTTCGAGTTGTCATTTCCGGTGTCTGTTGTCTCGGTCATCCCGCCAGCGTCCTGCCTTTCGACGGGCTCCGACAGTTTACATCTGGGCAGACGACTCAGATGTCCAAATGTCCGGGTATTTTTTTAGGCCGGGGGAGAGCTAGTGCAGCGCAGCAGAACTTGTGCAGCCGCGAAAGCGAGCCGACGAAAATTGGATGTTGGGAATTGATGGCGCGGTTGCACGCGGCGGGGCATGGTGCGCGGCGGAAGTTCGTCCAACGCCTTTTGCAACCGGCGCAATTCGTCGCGCGCCATCGCCCTGCGATCCGGGCCGGGCTCATCGAGCGGTATGCCAAAATCTTCCAGCTGCGCGGCGGATTCGATCGGAACGATCTTGTCTCTGCGGTAGCGATCGACAAGCAGATTATGCGCGGTGCTGAAGACGAAGGATTTCGGATTGTCCGGCAGGCTTTTGCTCGCGGCCTCATAGACGCGCACATAGACGTCCTGCACGAGATCGGGGATATCGCTTTTGTTGCGCCAATTGCGGCGCAGAAAGAGCGTCAAAGCGGCCTCCAACGGCAGAATTTTTTGCACAAACCAGCCTTGCAGGTCGGCCGAATTCACAGCCGCACTCGCATGCCGCAACCCTTCGTTCTCGAAACCAGATTCCGGTGTGTTGCCCATCCCCCACAGCTTTCCGCGTTCGAGGGGCCATCCTTCAGGTTACACCTGATAGGACGAGCATAGGCTCCAGAGGGTGGGGAAAATCGTTTGGGGCTGACGTAGATAAGGGTTAGAGGTTAGCCCATTTTCTGAGCTGTGCGAACTGCTGTTTCGGCGATCCGTAGTTGAAGCGGAACTCGCATTCCTTGAGGAAGAGATAGAAGTTTTTGCGCGGAATGCCGTTGTATTTCCGCAGCACGCGCTTGGCCTGGTTCCAGAAGTTCTCGATGCCATTGATGTGGTGCCCCTTGGGGCTGACGAAGGTCTTGGAATGATTGACACGCCGATGTTTGAACTCCGACACGTCCAGGACGTCGTAGCTTCCGAAGCTGTCGGTATAGACGATGGAGTCCGGTAAAACCTTGCTTTTTATCGCCCTCAGCAACGTCTTCGACGAGGCATCGGCGATCATTTTGGTATAGACCTTGCCGCCACGCTTGAGGATGCCAAAGACCGGCACCTTGCCAGCCGCGCCGCGCCCGCGCTTGCCCTTGCGCGCACCGCCGAAATAGCTCTCGTCCACCTCGAACTCGCCATGCTCAGGGAACGTCTCGGCCAGCTTCCCGGCGATCAGCTGCCTCACCTTGCGATAAAACAGCATCGTCGTGTTGGCTTGCATTCCCAGCACGTCCGCCGCCGATCGCGCCGTCACCTCCAGGACAAAGCATTCCAGCAGCCGCAACTGCTGCTTTTTGCCCAATTTGCAACGCTTAATCCCCATTCAGCCACCGTAGATAATCCCCTTATCTACGTCAGCCCCATACTTAATTACCTCGGCGATCAGGGTGGGACCCGCTCGCCATTGCCGCGGCCGTCAGCGGGCCAGACAAACTAGGGAAGTTCGCAGTTTTGTTCGGGAATGGCGCAGGGGGCAGCACCTGCCGTGACGATGCTCACCGCAATAGCCACCACGATCATGATGATCATCCCGATCCCGCCGCATCCGCCATGATGCTTTTTGGGCTTCGGCGTGGTTGGCGAGGTCGAGCCGGTGGCTTCGTTGGGATCGTAGACGCGGTAGGTGTCGGCGTTGTTGTGCGCGTTGTGGATGCTGTTGGGGATGATGAGCGTCTGGCCGGCCACCAGCGTCGATGCCGATGTCAGCCCGTTGGCTTCGGCGATCAGGTACCAATAGGAAGAGTCGCCCCACAGCTGATAGGCGATGGATTGCAGCGTGTCGCCCGACTGCACCGTGTATTGCGAGGGCGCCGAATTGTAGGTCAGCCCGTTGATGGGATCGTAGCTCTGGTCGAAATCCGCATACTAAGACGCAATATAAAAAAGCAACTATTGTCGTCGCGAGCGTATAAATAAAAGAGCGGAGGTCAGGGCGCAACCAAGAGCAACCGCCAGTCCACCGTAAAAAATGTATGCTTGGAGTTTTGTCACGTAGAGAAGACCATGCATCTCTATACCGTACACTCGACCAGATTGCGGATTCGGTTGAAGCGAACCAGTTGCATAGAAACTGAAAGAATACACAAACATAATAATGAAAATAATTCCGCCAATAACGCCTATGCGTGTCGCGATCCGTTCTTTTTCTAGGCGCCTGGCCATGTGCTTTATCTGCTAGAGCTTCTTCAAATGGTTGTATGCGCCTGTAACGGCTGAACTTGCGATGGGTAATATCATAAGGGCCGGCAATACTACATAGGCTCCTTCAGGAATGTCCCAGGTTGTTGTATACGTTGGCCCACGATAACTTGTTTGTCCTTCACCAACACCGACCGCTAGCCCGCCGCCATATACTGGATATGTTCCGTCGTCGGAGCGTCCAAATAATCCCTCAGTCGAGACTGGCCCTGTGGACTGACTTAGATTGTAGAAGAAAGCTCCAAAGTCCTTTGGGAATTCAGGGGACACAATACTTAATTACCTCGGCGATCAGGGTGCGACCCGCTCGCCATTGCCGCGGCCGTCAGCGGGCCAGACAAACTAGGGAAGTTCGCAGTTTTGTTCGGGAGTGGCGCAGGGGGCAGTCGGGCGTCATCATGCTCGGGTCAAGTGGCCAAGGCGAGAGCACAAAAGCCGCGGCCTTTCCGCAGTCAAGATTTCGGTGAAACCGGCCGGAGCGGCCTTATATGAAAACGCGGCGGCAGCCCGCGCCACCGCCGGAAATCTGCAAGCGCATTGGCCGGTCAGGCGGTCCAATTGCCGGTCTTTCAAGAAGCCGACCAACACTTTCCACCATATTGCAATGGGCTAGCGAGGTCGTCATCCGTGGAATTTCGCAACAGGCGCTGAAGCCTTACTGCGCCGACATGAATGCCGCGCGCGCGCGCGCATAGGATTTCATGCCCCGCCACGCGCAATAAAGCGCGATCAGCGTGCCCGGCACGGTGGTCAGCACGAGCGAATAGCCGATGGCCGCGTCATCGTGGAAGACATAATCGGTGATGAGGGCCGTCACCGTCGGCCCGAAGCCCCAGCCCAGAAGCATGGCGATCATCAATGTGTAGGTCACCGCCTGTCCGCGCATGCGATTGGGCGTGATCTCTTGCAGCGTGGTGGGCAATGTGCCGAGCGCGGCGGCATGGACCACCATCAATATTCCCAGAAACACAAAACTCAGCATGGCATTTCCGGCAAGCGGCCAGGCGATAAGGAGCGGAATCATGACGAGTTCCGCCAGCACCATCGGCCGCAACCGCCCGGCCGCATCGCCGCGCTTGCTGAGCCAGTCGCTGAGCGCGCCGCTGAGGATGAATCCCGAACCGCTGCAACCGGCCAGCATCAATCCGAGCACGAGGCCCGTGTTGCGGACGGGCAAATGATAAGTGCGCAGGAAAAAGGTCGGCAGCCATGCGAACAAGGCGTTGCCCGTGAATTGCGCGGCAATTTGCGCGATCACGAGGTAGGCGAAGGCGGCGGAATGCGCGCGCACATAGCCGATGAACTCGGCGAAGCTGCCCCGCCGCGCCTTGCCATATGCGATGCTGCCGGTTTCAAGGCGCGGCGCCTCGCGCACCAGAAGCACCAGCAGGGCCGCGACCAGACCCGGCGCGCCGGCAATGATGAACGCGAGTTGCCACGGCGCAAGCGCGCCGAGCACGGGAAGAACAACCGGCCCCACGCTCGAAAGCGAACCGATCACCGCGCCGCCCAGCGCGAGCGAAGCGCCCGATCCCACGGCGACAGAGGCCATATATATTGTGAGCGCGCGGCCGCGAATTTGCGGCTCGACATAATCGGCGATCAGCGAATAGGCGGCCGGCGCCAGCACCGCCTCGCCGATGCCCACACCCATCCGGCTGATGAGAAGTTGCCAGAAATCTGTCGCGAGCCCCGACCAGATCGTCATTGCCGACCACGCCAGAACGCCGGTTACGATGAGATTGCGGCGGTTGGAGCGATCCACCAGCGCGCCGAAAACGGGCCCCATCACGGCATAGAAGACCGCAAACGCCGCACCCTGAAAGAAGCTGATTTGCGTGTCGCTGATCGTAAAGGCATGCCGGATCGGCGCCACCAGCAAGGACGGCAATTGCCGATCCAGCTGCGCCTGAAACGTCGCCACCATCAGAATGGCGATGACGAAAATCGCATGCGCGCGCGGCGGAAAATGCGCCGCCGGCCTTGGCGGCTCTCGCATTTCGTCCAGACCCGCGAGGCGCGCCATTCAGCCTCCCGTGACCCTGGCGAGCAATTCGCCGGCGGCCGGCATGGTCTCGCCGCGCCAGGCGACATGGCCGTCTGGCCGCACCAGCACAAGGCGCGCGGCGTAAAGGGCGGCGATCCGGTTGTTGCGGATGTCCTCGACATGAAGCGGCATTGCGCGCATTTCCGCGGCATGCAACAGCGGCTCAAGCTCCACGGCCGTCTTGCCCGCGAAACGCAGCAGCGTGAATCCATGGCCGAAAAGATCGAGCGTCGACCACTCCTCGGCCACCCAGGCATGGGGGGCGCGGCTGCCGGGACGCGCGGTGGGGATATAATCGGCGGGATCGTCGGGCGGCACGGGCGTTCCATCGGGCACGCAGAGCGGCGAATCCAGATAGGAATAGCCGAGTGCGACACCGGTGGATTCCCATTCCGCGCGCGTGCCTTCCACCAGTTCTGTGCCGATGATTGCGCGCGCGATGGTGCCCTCGGCCGAATCCGCCTCGATAAGCGACAGCGCCGAGCCCGGCGTCCATGCCTTGTAATTGCGCAACGCCGCGGCCATGTTGCGTGCGGCGATGGGGCGGCGTTCGGTTTCGTAGGTGTCGAGCAGCTTTTGCGGCGCCCAGCCGGCCTGAATCGCGTTCAGCTTCCAGCCGAGATCGACCGAATCCCCGATGCCGGTGTTGGCGCCGAAGCCGCCTGTCGGCACCATCACATGGGCGGCATCGCCGGCGAGCAGCACATTGCCGCTGCGATAGGCGGCCGCCAGAACCTGCTGCCGTTTCCACGGGCGCACGGAAAGAACTTCGATTTCCGCGCCGGGCGAACCGATGGCGTCGCGAATTTGGGCGGCGGCATCGAAGGTCTCGACGCGGAATTCACCCGGCTCGCGCACGATGAGACGCCATAGATCGTAACCATCCATCGCGGTGATCGTACCGAGCGGGCCATTTGTGCGCATCAGGATGAAACGTTCCACGGGCTCGCCATCCAGAAGATCGCGGAGATTGGCGCGGAAGAGAATGCTGACCGAGCGGCCCAGCACGTCACCTTCCATGGGAATCTTCAGCATCTCGCGAATGCCGCTGGTGGCCCCGTCGCAGGCCACCAGATAATGCGCAAAAATTTCCGAACGCGCGCCGGTTTGCGCGTCGGCAATCTTGCAGATCACCCCGTCATCGGCCTGTTCGAAATGTTCCAGCGTCCGGCGGTAGCGCAGATCCGCGCCGTGCTTGCGCGCGGCCCTTGCGAGAATGGGATCGAACCACATCTGCCGGCAGCGTTGCAGATTCTCCGGACTCGTTTCGGACGCGGGCATGTCCGCGATGGAAGGATAGCGCGCAACGGCAAGTTCGGAGCCCATCACTGAAACGCAAAAGCGCTGGTTCAGCGGAAGATGAAGATTGAAGCCGCAATGGCGCACATCATGGGCGATGCCCCAGCGGCGGCAATGTTCCATGGTACGGATGGAAATGCCGCCCGCGCGCGGATGATCCACCGTGCCGTCGCCCTGATCGATGAGAACAGGCGGCGTGCCGCGCCATGCCAGATCGAGCGCCAATGCCAGGCCGACAGGGCCGCCGCCGGCGATCAGGACTTCACAATGTTCCATGTTGACTCATATCTCCGTTTTGACGGGTTGCCGGACCTTCGAGCGCGGACAGCGCGGCGGCGGTGAGCGTTTCGATGTAATGCGCGGCGTTCCAGCCGGCATCGTGGGTCAGGTCGTCCCACGCGCGGAACGACAGCATCACCACCAGCAGCGAAGCGGCATCCTTGCGGCTCCACGATTCATGCATGCGTCCTTCTTCGGCGAGGCGGCCCACGATATGCTCGGCAATCCAGGTCACGTTGCTGCGAAAGTGATCGCGCCATGCCTGCAACGCCGCGCTGTCGCGATGGCGCGCGCCTTCGACCGCACGCACAAGCGATTTGAGCGCGCCCGAGCGCGCATGGCGCATCTCGGCCAGACGGCGCAGGCGCAAATGCCCTTCGCGTTCGCGCAGCACCGCCTGGCGCCAATTGGCGAACCCGGCGATCTCATCCACATAATCGACCAGCGCCTGCAACAGCTTCGCGCGGTCGGCAAAATGCAGATACACGGCCTGACGCGATATGCCGGCGGCCCTGGCAATCGCCTTCATGCTGGCGGCTTCTTCGCCATCGGCCACGATGATGCTGCGCGCGGCGCACAGGATGCGTTCGCGCGTCGGCAGATCGGCGCCGTCGATTCGATGCGACAACAGCGTTGCGGGCATGGTTATCGTCCTTTGCGCGCGGTCATCGGCGGGATGCCGCGATATTGCTCTTCCACATCCAGCGCGAGGCCGCCCGCAAACCGCGCCACGCAGCAATAGAACGATACGCTCAGCACAAGCTGCACGATGGCTTCGCCGGAAAAGTGCGCGCGCAATGCCCCGAAGACCGCATCCGACATGGCCGCGCCCGGCACGATTTCATCGGTCATGGCTAGGGCGGCGCGTTCGGCTTCGTCGAAGCAATCGCTGCCGTGCCAGCGTTCGAGCGCCGCAAGCTGCGCCTCGCGGACGCCCGCGGCCAGCGCCATCTTCCAGTGATGGGCCCATTCATATTCCGCGCCGGTCAATTGGGCCGTGCGCATGATGAGCAGTTCGCGCAACCCGCGATCCGCGCAGTTCACGCTGCGCAGCGGCCAGGCAAGATCCGTCCATGCCTTCAAAAGCTCCGGCACATTGGCGAGCAGCCGGTAAAGGTCCGGCACCTCGCCGCCGCGCGCGCGAATGCGCTCGAACAGCGCGCGCGTTTCGGCGTCGAGCGCGTCGTCCTGTTTCAGGGGCAGGCGGGTCATGGCGCGGCTCCGGCATGGATTTGCGAAAACACCGCGCGCAGCGCCGCATAGGCATCCGGCATGCGCGTGCGCGCGCGGAACGCGATGTGGGCATCCGGCCGCACCAGCACCGCGCCGTCATTGCCGATGCCGCATTGCTCTTTCCACACGCCGGACGGATCGGAAATTTCTTCATTGCCGCCGATCCGGGCCGCGTGAATTGCAATACCGGTTTCGCCGGCAAGGCGCGCGGCGGCATTGCACCAGTCACGCCCCTCTTCGCCCGTGAGCAGAACAAAACCGCCGGGTGGAATCAGGTCATGGGTGGAGAGCTTGCAGCCATTGCGATGCAACCATGCATGGGGAAGCCGCGAACCGGGCCGCGTATTGGGCCGATAATCGGCGCCCATGGGATCGCGCCACGCGGCCGGCGAGCCATCGTCAACGACTGCGCCTTGCGGATAGGTGAAGCCCATCTCCATATCGTGGGCGGCATATTCGACGCGCTGCACCTTGAAGATTTCGTGCAATTGCGCGCGGCGCGTTTCGCCGAGCGGCGTATCCGACATCAGGACGCCGAAGCGCCTGGCCGATTGTTCGGGCGTTTCGCCGGGCACGGACCCCAGCGCCGCCATGAGCACGAAACCGTTGGCCATCGCATGCATCGCCCATTGGGCGTTATGCGTGACGACGGGACGGCGTTCGGCCTCATAGCTCGCAAGCAATGCCGGAGCGGCGCGGCCCTTCAGAACCAGCGCCAGTTTCCATGCGATATTGTGCGCGTCCTGAAATCCGGAATTGAGGCCGAGGCCCGCGCCGGGCGGATGGCGATGCGCCGCATCGCCGATCAAAAAGACGCGGCCCACCGAAAATTTGTCCGCCACCACGGTTTCCAGCGTCCAGCGGCTGATCTTGTGAACCTGGACCGGCACATCGATCTTCAGAAGTTCGAGGCCCTGCTTGACGAGGTCCTCTTCGGGAATCGAAAAGAATTCTTCGTTGGAGCTGAGCAGGCGCGGGCCGATGGTGAAGCTCGAAGCCCATTCCTCGCTATGGCGGTCGAAATGTTTCGGGCCGAACGTCAGAAGCGATGCGAAGCGGAACGGCGTGGCGGGATGATAGATGCGCCGCATCGGCACATCGTCTTCGTCGAGACATTCGCTGAGATCGGCGGAAAACCAGATGGTGCAGAAATCGCCCAGGCCGGTATCGCCCACCATTTCGATGCCGAGCGCGGGATTGATTGTCTTTCCCGCATCGGCGGCGAGCATGTAATCGGCCTTGATCTCGATCGTTTCGCCGGCCTTGATGTCATTCACCGTTGCGATCACGCGCCCGTCGCGTTCCGCGAAGGAGAGCAATTCATGCTCGAACAATATGTGGTTCGGCCGGCGGCGCTCGGCAACATCGGCCAGCACCGGCTCCAGCCTGATCTGCGGGATGTTCGTGGGATGCGTCGTGCCTTTCGCATCGTAGAGCGGCGCCAGTTCGCCCGCGCCCATGATCGGGGGCGCGTGAATCTTGATGCGGTCTAGCGGCCCGTTGCCGCCGATGGAGGTCATCCAGCGGATGCGGCCGAGATTTTCGCGCGGCGCCGAACGGGCATACACATCGCCGGCAAAACCATGCTGGCGGAAGATTTCCATGGTGCGCTGATTGAGATAATGCGCCTTGGGCAGATGCGAGGTGGAGGCATGGCGCTCGATGGTGAGCGCCTCGATGCCGAAATCGCCCAGAAATATGCCGGCGCTCAGCCCGCTTCCGCCCGCGCCCACGACAAGAACCTGCGTGCGGATACGGCGCATCGCTCAGGCCTCATCCGGCGCGACAACGCGATGGCGCAATGTGCCGATGCGTTCGATTTCAAGCTCGATCGTGTCGCCCGGTTCGAGAAAGCGATTATCCTCGAGCGCCACGCCGGCCGGCGTGCCGGTGAGCACAAGATCGCCGGGCAGAAGCCGCGTGCGTTCATTCACAAACGGCAGCAGCACATCGAGATTCCATTCCATCGTGCCGGAGCGGTCGCTCTGGCGCGTCTGCCCATTCACCGTCAGTGTCATGGCGAGATCGGGCGGATAGGCGATTTCATCGGCCGTGACGATCCACGGCCCGATGCCCGACATGGCGTTCAGCGATTTGCCCGAATAAAGATCGGCGCCGCGCGGGCCTGCGCGCTGCAAATCGCGCGCGCTTGCATCGTTGGCAATGGTGTAGCCCAGTATCGCATCCTGCGGCGGGGATCCGGGCGCCATGGCTTTGGCAATGACCGCCGTCAATTCGATCTCGTAATCGAGCATGGCGGTGAGTTTCGATTTCACCAGCGGCTCATCATGGGCGATGATCGCGGTCAGCGCCTTCAGGAAGGCCATCGGCCCATCGGGCATGGTGCGCCCGAAAGCTTCGACATGCTTGCGATAATTCAGCCCGATGCAGATGATCTTCGCCGTGGGTTCGACGGGCGCCAGAAGCTTCGCATCGCGAAGCGCGAAATTGCGGGTGCGATCGAGGTGGCGGCTCGCATTGCCGCGCGCGCAATCGGGGCCCCAGTCGTGGACGCCGCCGTTCAGCGCCACGGCATTGTTCTTCGCCGGATCGATCACGGCCCAAAGCGGGGTGCCTTTCCATTCGAGCCGCGCGATCTTCATTGCGCGAGTTCCCCCCGGAGCGCCTTTGCCAGGCGGCTTGCCTTTTCATCATCGCCGACCGCCTCGCCCCATTTGCGCAGCGATGCGCGGATGTCATCGCCCAGCCCCTCCACGCGCGGAATGAGCAGGAAATGACAATGAATGGCCGCTTCGCCGAGACCGACGAGATAGACCTTGCTCGCATCGGCGGTTGCGCGGATTTTTTCGCTGATGCGCGCCACCGCCGGGCCGAAAGATGCCGCCTGCGCGCCGCTCATTGACCATGTCCATTCGATATGTTCGCGCGTGGCGAGCATGACCCAGCCGGGCTTGTCACCCGACGGCATGGCGACCCATTGGGCGTCGCGATAAAGCGCGGCATCGCCGATTTCGGTCACTTTGGTGCAGATGCTGCAGGCCATGGTCGATCGAGGCGGGGGCGCCTCCTCCCTTTGCTATTTTTTCGCGCGCATTTTTTCGAGCATCGCGTCGGCAGATTTCTGGTCGTATTGCATGATGATGTCGGCCGGCACGCCTTCATCGAACTGGCGGCAGATCAATTCGGGATCGACGAGATAGCCGAACAGATTTTTCTGGAACGCGGCCGAACCGATAAAGGCCTTGGATTCTTCCATCGTCGCGAAGCGATCGACGAAGAATTCCACGCCATTGCCGTCGGGGTCTTCGTAGTAGAACGAAACCGTCGGCCCGTGATTGACGCATTCCACCGGCTTGTGCCCCAGCGCCTTCAGATGGCGGTATTGCGCAATCAGGTCTTCGAGCGCGCTATAGGCGTAGGCGACATGCTTCAGCGGCGAAATCTGCTTTTCCGCCGGCGCGGGCCCCGGCAATTGGGTGAAGGCGAAGCGGTGATGCTCCTCATCATAGGTGGCGATGACGGCGCGTTCGTTTCGCGCCAGCACGTCGAGATCGAAAGCGGCTTGATACCAGGCGTAGAGCCGCGGCATGTCGTAGGATTGCAGAACCACATGGGAGAAGCGCTTGGGTCTTGTCATGGCGTTTGGACCTTTATCGCGTTGCCGGTTTCATGCGCGCGGCGATTTCGGGACGCGCCGCAAATTCCTCGAACCAGTCGAGTGCCGCGGGATTGGCCATCGCCTCGCGGCTGGCGGCGGCGCGCGCGGGAATGCCGGAAACGATTTTGCGGATCGGCACTTCCATCTTCTTGCCGGTCAAGGTGTAGGGGATCGCGGGCGCCTGATGGATTTCGTCGGGCACGTGGCGCGGGCTTGCTTCTTTTGCGAGTGCGCCACGGATCGTTTGCGTCAATTCGGCGGTGAGTTTGCGCCCCGGTTCGAGCGCAACGAACAATGGCATGTAGAAGCCGCCATCCGGGGTGCTGCAACAGATCACCAGACTGTCGGCGATGCCGGGAACATCGTTGACGACGCGGTAGATTTCGGCGGTCCCGATCCGCACGCCGAAGCGGTTCAGCGTGGAATCGGAGCGGCCATAGATGATGCAGCCGCCGCGCTTGTTGATCTTGATTTGATCGCCATGGCGCCACACGCCGGGAAAGGTGCTGAAATAGGTCTCGATGTATTTTTCGTTGTTCGCGTCGCCCCAGAAATACAGCGGCATGGAGGGAAATGGCTGCTTGACCACAAGCTCGCCCACTTCGCCGATCAGTTCGCGGCCATCGTCGCTCCAGGCATGCACGTCCATGCCGAGCGTGGGGCCTTGCGATTCGCCGGCGCGCACGGGAAGGATCGGAACGCTTCCGATCAGCGCGCTGCACAATTCGGTGCCGCCGGACGGCGAGGTGACCCAGACATCTTCCTTCACATTTTGATAGAACCACTGGAACACCTCCGGGCTCGACGGCGCGCCGCCCACCAGGATCGTTTCCAGCTTCGGGAAATCGGCGATCTCGCGCGGGCGAACGCCGGCCTTTTTCATGTTCTGCACCAGCGTCGGGCTGGCGCCGAACAACGTCGCGCCCGCTTTCGACGCCATGCGCCACAACATATCGGGACCGCCATGGACGGGGCTGCCGTCGTACAGCACCGCGGCGCTGCCCACCATCAGCGCCGACATTACCGCGTTCCACATCATCCATCCGGTGGTGGTGTAGAAGAACATGCAGGTGTCGGGGCGAAGATTGGTGTGAAGGTTCATCGATTTCATGTGTTCGACGACCATGCCGGCATGGCTGTGCACGATGGCCTTGGGCCGCCCCGTGGTGCCGGAGGAATAAAGCACCCAGAGCGGATGATCGTGCGCGACGCGCGCGAAGCGGAATTCATCGATGCCGGGCGCCGGCGCAGAAACGAGATCATCGAACGAATGAACATCCAGATGCGGCAGATTGGGCGCGTGACCGGTGTAGGACAACCAGATCGCGGTTTTCAGGCTTTCGAGACGTTGCGCGATAGCGGCGATTTCCGGCCGGCGGTCGAACATCCGGCCGTTGAAGGAATAGCCGTCGGCGAAGAAGGCAAGCTTCGGTGCAATCTGTTCGAAACGGTCGATCACCGTCTGCGCGCCGAATTCGGGCGCCGCGGAAGACCAGACCGCGCCGATAGCCACCGTCGCCAGCATCGCAATGGCCGTTTCGGGAATGTTGGGCATGTAGGAGACAACGCGGTCGCCGGGCTCCAGCCCCATGGCGCGCAGGCGCGTGGCAAGCGCGCGCACCTTCGCACCCAGTTCCTGCCACGACATCGATGCGAGCGCACGCGTTTCCGAACTGTGGAAGAATACAGGCTTGCCGGGTGCGGCTTCGCGCTCATGGCGCAGCAGATGCTCGGCATAATTCACCCGCGCGCCTTCGAACCACACCGTGCCCGGCATGCCATGGCCAGAGCGCACGGATTTGGGCTCCGCATCCGACATCACGCCGTAGCAATCCCAGATCGCGCGCCAGAACGCATCGATATCCATCACCGACCAGCGCCACAGGGAATCGTAATCGTCGAAGCTCAGATGAAGGTTGCGCTCCAGCCAGGTCATGAATTTCGTAAGCCCCGCGCGCGCGATGCGCCCCTCATCCGGTATCCACAGAAGATCGCCCTCGGCGATGTTCGGCGAATGAATGGCGGGCGTGGCGGGCATGGGATCAATTCACCAGCATCGGAAGAGATTCGATGCGCAGCTCGCCCACCGAGCCGCCGAAGCTCAATTCCATATTCACGTCTTTCATGCGCGCATCGGGAAGCACGCGAAGAATCCGCTCCACCGCAATCTGGGTGGCCATCTTCGCCAGGCGCTGACCGACGCAGAGATGAGGGCCCGACCCGAACGAAATGTTCTTCGCGTTGCGGTAGATATCGAAGCGAAGCGGGTCGGGATAGACGAGCGGATCGTAATGGGCGGCCTGATTGGAAACGCGCACGACCATGCCCTTTTGAATCTTCGTGCCGCCCACTTCGGTGTCGCATTGCGCAAAGCGCGGGAAGGTCAGATAGCCGCCCGATTGCCAGCGGCGCGATTCCTCGATGGCCTGGGGAATGAGTTCGGGGCTCGCTTGCAGCTGCTTCACGATTTCGGGATGGCTGTAGAGCGCATAGATCGTGCCGCCGAAGGATTGCGTGGTCGCCGAGAGCGCGCCGGCGCAAACCGTGAAAATCTGGTCGAACAATTCCTCGTCGCTCAGCCGGTCGTCATTGTCGCGGGCGGCGACCAGATCGGTGATGAAATCCTCCTGCGGCGCGCGCCTGCGATCGGCAATCATTTCATTGATGAGCACGCGCGCATCGGCAAAGGCGCGCACGCATTCTTCGGGATAGCTATCGCCGGCCCTGGTGTATGTAATCAGCGGAATGACTTCATGCATCCGCAAGAAGATCTTCTTCTGGGATTCCGTAAGCCTGAGCATGACCGTGAGCAGCGTCTCCGAGATCAGGCGCGAGGCATAGCTCGACATCGCGTCGAATTCCGGCCCATTGGCCTTGATTGCGTCGAGAAGTCCGTCCACCGCGCGCGTAATGCCCGCTTCCAGGCGTGCAATCGATTTGGGCGCGAAGGCGGGCGCCATCAGCCGGCGCACGCGCGCATGGGCCTCGCCATCCATCTGTGCCAGAACCCGCACGCCCATGAACTTGTCGAACATCTCATAACCAGGCTTGCGCGGCACTTCGGTGAGGAATCGCGTCGTGTCGCGATACACTTCGAGCACATCGGCGTGGCGGCAGCAGATCACCAGCACATGACCGTCGCGCAGAACATAGAATGGGGGACGTTGGGCCCATTCCGCGCTGAGCGCACGCATGCGCTTCTTGGTCTCGGGACTGCCGATATCGATATCGAGGATGTTGGAGCGATCGAGTGTGCTGATATCGACGGTCATTGCCGGTCCTTTACGCCTGTCAAGCTCCTGAAGAATTTTCTCGACGCATCGGGACTGCTTTCGACGTCATGGCTTGCAGGGGCCGCAATCACCGGCGGCGCCGGGAAAATTCGCCCGCGGCGTCCGGGAGAAAGAAGGCGCCGCGGGCTTGAAGTCAGGAGGGAAGCGTCAGTTCAATTCCTGTAATCCAGCTTGATGCCCCAGATGCGCGGGCGGTTGGCGAAACGCGAAACCGCATCCGAGCCCGAGAGATTCACGAAGTTCCACGAATAGGTGTTGCCGACATTGTCCACGAACACCGATCCGCCCCAATGACCGTCATCGGACGTGACCCCGAGGCGCAGATCGACATTGGTGTAGCCATTGACCTTGAACAGCGCGAGATTTCCCAGCGCGGAGTTCGAGGAACTCTGCGAAGTCAGATGCGCGCCGGCATAGGCGCCCCAGCCGTCCGAAAGTTCGAAATCATATTCGGCATCGGCGGTGGATTGCCATTTCGGCGTCTGCGGCAATGCTTCGCCGCCGAGGTCGGTGTAGGTGCCAAGCACGGTGTAGTTGAAGAAGCTGCCCTGGATTTTCGAATCCGTGTAGCTGGTGCCCGCGCTGAGACGAAGATGATCGACCGGCACCCACGTGGCCGCCAATTCCACGCCTTCGATGCGCGATTTCGGGATGTTGAGCAGCGCGTTCTGCGAACCGATGACGGGGCTCGGCTGCTTGCCGCGGAACTGCTTGTTGCCATAGTCGTAGTAGAACACCGCGCCATTGAGCTGCAGCCTGTTGTCTGCAAGCGCAAGTTTCGCGCCCACTTCATAGGCGAGAACGGTTTCCTGCGTCGCAGGGGCAAGCGTGGCGGAATAGATCGCGCCGGCCGGCGAGAAATCGCCCGCCTTGTAGCCGCGGCTGACATTGGCATAGAGCAACGAATTGTCGGCGACCTTCCAGTTGATGCCCGTGCGCCACGAGACATTGTCCTGATCGAGCTTGCCGCGCACCCATCCGGGCTGGAACGTCACGGCGTCCAGGGTTGCGCAGCCGCCGTCGGGAATCGAGACCGTTACGCCATGACTGGCCGCCAGGCCTTCGAATACGCTGGCCAATTGCCCTGTGCCGGGATCGAGCGTGCAGCCCCGATTGTGAATGTTCGTGATGGTATAACGCACGCCGCCCTGCAGCATGATGGCATCGGTGATGTTGTAATTCACATTGCCGAAGAACGCGCCGGTGCCGACATGCTCATAAGTGCCCGTAACCGCCTTGGGGAACGGGAAGGAGCCATAGGTCGTGTCGGTTGTCGGATTTCCGTATTCGTAGATCGTATCGGTTTCGAAATTGCCGCCGATCAGCCAGCGCAGCGATTCCGATTGGCCGGAGAGGCGCAATTCCTGCGCGAATGTCCGGATATGGCCGCCATTATAGACGTCGAACACGTGCAGGTAGGTGCCGTCGGTATCGACGACGCTTTTTTCCTTGAGATATTCGTAGGTCGAGATCGATGTCAGCGTCGTGGAATTGTCGATGTTGTATTCGCCGCGCACGCTGAGCTGATAGAACTCATTGTGCTGCTTGAGCGCAGGCGCGCCCGGATCCCAATCGGCTTCGCGCGCGTGGGTGGGGGGCACCGGATAGATGGTGACGGCGGAGAGCAGCGCCGCTTTCGGATGGGCGGCCGTAATCGCAAGGAACTGGCCGGCCTGCGAATCGGAACCGTCCTGCCAGGCATTCGCGTTGAGGCGAACCGTAAAGTCGCTGGTGGGCTGCCAGTCGAGCAGCAACCGGCCGGCAACGCGCCGGGTTGCGCCAGTCGATGCGTCGCGGGTGAAACTCCTTTGCCAGGCGCCGCCTTCATCGGTGGCAAGCGCAAGGCGCGCCTTGAGCGTATCGCCGAGCGGCCCGCTTACGAAGCCTTGCGCAATGACCTCGCCATATTGCTGGTAGTTCACGTCGATGCCGCTCTCAAACGCGTCGGTCGGCTTGGCCGCGATGACGTTAAGCGCGCCGCCGGTCGAGTTTTCGCCGAACAGCGTGCCCTGCGGTCCCTTCAGAACTTCCACGCGCTGCAGATCGAACATGATGCCGCTGGTCATCGCCGAATAGGGAAGCGGCGCTTCGTCCAGATAGACGCTCACGCCCGGCGAGGCATTGAAGGCGGTATCGTAGAAGCCGATGCCGCGCATCGTATAAACCGGCTGGCCATAGGCGCTTCGCGCATAGACGAAGCCCGGCACCGTTTTCGACAGCGATGACGGATCGTAGATGCCGATCGTCAGCAGATCGTCTCCGGAGATGGCGTTGATCGACATGCCGACATCGTTGATATTTTCGGCGGTCTTTTCCGCGGTCACCACCACGGTTTCGACGCCGCTCTGGTCGTCTGCGAATGCGGGTTGAACGGCCAAGGCGCCGAGCGCAATCGATCCGCCGAGACCGCACGCCGTGGCGCGCAACCAGTTCCTGAGTGTCATTTTCTGCCCCTGCCCGTTGTTGTTGATGCCGGATTGACTTCAGGTCAGCACAGATTTGACCCGTGGTCAATGGATCGCGGCGCAGTGACAAACGCAGTGTTGCATTCACGTCGCGCCCATGTCGCGCAGGTCAATCGCCCCCGCACCGTCGGCCTCGCGCAATTCCCGCAATGCGGGATTATCGCGCGTTCTGCTGCTTTGCGGCGTGCTCAATCGCATGTGTGCAGATGCGAAAGGTCAGGATCAGCAACACAACGATAAGCGGGGGAACCGCAACGAGCAGATAGATTTGCGGCAAGCTCAATCCGCGCACCAAAATGACTCCGCCCAGCAAGGGCCCGACGATGGAACCGAAGCGCCCGGCCGCAATCGACCAGCCAAAACCGGTTGCCCGGATGGCCGGCGGGTAATAGGCGGTGGAGATCATCATAAGGCCCGCCGTGCCTGCGAACATGCAGGCATACATCACGAAGAGAGCGGCCATGAAGGCCGGCGTCGCAAACGGCAGCGATCCGATGAAGACCAGCGCCGCGGCGTCGAGCGCGTAAACGCACATCATCACCGTGGGCGGACGATACCGGTCCAGCAGCATGCCGACCGCGAGCGTGCCGAGGACGGCCGCCAGGGAACCCCAGATGAGAACCCGGCCGAATTCCTGAACCGAAATGTGCCCCATGGTCTTGAAAAAGGTCGGTGTCCATGACGACACCAGCGCGCCATTTCCCATGGCGAGGAAGAATGTGCACCAGAGCAGAAATGTCGGCACGGCGCGCCCGCCGCGAAGCACGTCTCCAAGCCGGGCCCGCGTGGAGGGCGCCGCCGCGGCATCGGCGAGGAACACTTCGCTGCCATCGAACACAAGATCGGGCACCAGCCGCTTCAGCGCGCGCGCAATGGACAGATCGCGCCCATTGCCGCGCGCCCGGAACTGGATGGATTCCGGCAGCAGCACCAGAAAGAGCGGCACGCAGGCAAGCGGAATGAGACCGCCGAGCCAGAAGCCGCCTTGCCAGCCATAGGAATCGATCATGAAGGCGGCAATCGCGCCGCCGCCCGCCGCACCGGCCACATAGCCCGCGATGAGCAGCGACAGGAACCGCGCGCGCACATGTTTGGGCGCGAATTCGGAGGTCAGGGTTGTCGCGATGGGAAACACGCCGCTCAGAAAAATGCCGGAAAGGCCGCGCAAGGCCGCAAATTCATAAAGGTTCTGCGCCAGCGCACAGGCAATCATCAGCACGCCGAAGCAGGCCGCGCATATCGTGAGAATATTCTTGCGTCCATAGCGGTCCGAAATCGGGCCCATGACGATCGAGCCGATGGCGATGCCGACCTGCTGCACGAAGAAAACGGTCACCATCGCGGCCGGCGCTTTGTGAAAGTAGGACGCGATGACCGGCGCAATCGCGCCCACCATGAACAGATCGTAGCCGTCCACGGTCATGATTGCCGCGCACAACAGCAGGATCAGGATGTGAAGCGGTCTCGTCCTCTGACGGTCGATCAGCTCCTGAACGTTGACGACATTCATGGTTCCGCTTCTAGAAGAAGAACGACAGATTTTTCGCCAGAAGCACGTTCTGGTCGAGGATCACCTTGCGCGCCGCGATCTGAAAGGAGCCGTTCACGCGGCGCAGGACATCTTCGCGGCAGCCGACCATGATATCGACTTCGGTCTCGAGGCGGTTGCGGTAAACGAAGAAATTCGAGCGTACCTCGATCGTTTCGCCCTTACCCACCCGGGTTACCGGCGCCGGAAGCCGGATATTGCTTACCAGATGACGCACGCGCGAAAGAGGCTCTTCGGCCCAATGGATGCCGGTCATGATCTGTTTGACGCGGCGTTCGAGCAGATCCTTGGTGTTGTCGAACCAGGCCGTTTCATTGTCACCGGCAATATCGTGATCGCGCTCGCGATAGGCCAGATTCTTGCGGATCGGCATCCAGTATCTGAGATCGTCGCTGAAAAAGGTGAGCCAGCGCTCCCAATCGCGGGTGTCCAGAACGTCGGCCTCCAGATAGAGAAAATCCTCGATTTCCCGCATCAGCAGCATATAGGCGAGCCGATCTTCGCCTGTGAATTCCGGCGTCTTCATGTGCTGTGCCGCGCTCACTTCCAGCCCCCCTCCGGCTCGAGTTCGGACCAGTCTTTCGCATCCATGAAATCGGCCCAGCGGCTGAAGAGAACGCGCGCATTCTGCTCGCTGCCGCGTCCTTCCTTGTACATGCCCGGAACTTCGCGGCTGGCGCCTTCCATGCCCAGGCCCGATTTGTAATGGAACGGATAACGCCGCGAAACCGCGCCCGAACAGCTCTTCGTGGCGTATTGCCAGTTTTCCATATCGTCCTGCTCGGTCATGCCGCCCGGACCCGAATAGCTGAGATAGTAGCGCCGCAGCCACGCACGCACCTCGGCGGGCGCATCGCGATCGACATAATACATGCGCCACAATTCCGATTTCTCGGGACCGGCGGGATGGGCCATCAGGATCGTACGCGGCTGGTTGGAGAGAAAGCCGGTATTGGGAAAGATTGCGCCCAGCCGCGGCCACACGCCCGCGGCGGCGCCCATGTTTTCCTGCCGCTTGCGCCATTTTTCCCTGAACCACTCGGCCACGACCGGTTCGCGCTGGTAATCGCTGCGCTCCATTTCCATGGGCCACAGATTGTAGATGAAGGCATGCCCTTCCGGATTGGCGCTGAGCACGAATTTGCCCAGATCGTCCTTGCGGCCGCGGCCGTCCTTCGAGGGCGCAATGCCGGCAATATCGACGGACGCATGGCTGGGCTGATGCAGGCTGTCGCCCATGGCGTTTTCGATGACGACTTTCCAATTGCTGTTGATGACCCATTTCTGGATGCCGCCGATCATTTCGATCTCGCCATCCTCGCTGCCGTCGAAGGGCCGGAACGCGGCATCGAGCGTGGCGCGCGCCCCGCCCAGATATTGATCGAACGGCACGGCATTCGCATCCCATGTCGCCCAGATCGTGCCGTGAACGGTGGCAATCTGCGCGACCGGCACCAGGCCCCATTCGGCCTTGTCGAAAGGCGGCTGATAAAGCTCGTTGTAAAGCTGCACATTCACCAGCGCGCCGTGAATGTCGTAGGTCCATGCGTGATAGGGGCAATAGAATTTGTTGGTGTTGCCTTCGTCGTAGCGGCAAACCTTCATGCCGCGATGGCGGCAGGAATTGAGCAGAACGCGAATCTTGCGATCCTTGCCGCGCACGACGATGACCGATTCCTCGCCCATGCGCGAAAGGATGAAATCGCCCGGCTCGCGGATCTGGCTTTCATGGCCGACGAAGAGCCAGGCGCGCGCGAAGATCTGCTCCTGCTCCGCCTTGTATATTTCGGGATCGACATAGATATCGCGGTCCACTTCCCACGTTTTTTCATCGATATATTTGTGATACCGGCCGGTTGCGCCGGCCGCTTTGTTTTTCAGTGCCGCGGTGCTCATGATGAGCATGCCTCCCTAGGATACGATCTCGTTCAGAAACTGTTTTGCCATCGCGGCCCCCGGCAATTCGATGCCGAGCCCCGCCGCGAAATCGATGCCGAGCGTCAGATCTTTTTCGTAGAGGGGCCGGGCATGGCCGCCCGATGTGCGCGTGAACCAGTCGTCGGCGACGCGGCTTTGCGCGCCGCCCTCATGGACGATCTTTTGCAGGATGTCCTTCGATAGACCCGCTTCCAATCCCACACGCATGCCTTCGAACGCCGCCAGCCGGTTGATCGCGATGATGATCTGATGAACGAGCTTGGCGCGCATGCCCATGCCGGGCGCACCGCAATGGGTGACGGCACCGGAGATTTCAAAAAGAGGCCTGCATTTTTCGAATGCGTGCGCGCTGGCGCCCACCATATACGACATGGTGCGGTTGCGGGCGCCGCGCTCCCCGCCGCTGACCGGCGCATCGACTAGCTCGCAGCCTTTCGCCGCCACGCTGCGCGACATGACCTCGATGCTGTGCGGCGAAACCGTGCTGTGGATGACGGCGATGGCGCCGTGACGAAGGCCGGATAGAACGCCATCCGCCCCGATCATCGCCGAATCGAGCTGGGCATCGTCAACGACGCAGATGCACACCACATCGCTGCGCCCGGCCACGTCGCGCGGCGAGGCGGCGGCGATTGCACCGCACAAAACGAGTTCGGCGACAGGCTCCGCCACAAGATCGTAAACGGCAAGTTCATGCCCGGCTTCGACCAGGTTGCGCGCGAGGGGCTTTCCCTGTTTTCCCAATCCTATGAATCCCACCCGCATTGCCGCACCCAGTCTCGAAGGTCGCCGGTTTGGACAATCGCGCCGTTCGATCGTGCGCGCATTTCGCGACTTTTCGCGGCCCACTGTAACAGCGATTGACTGTCAGTCAATACAGCCTGGCCTTGGCGCCACGTGCTCCGGAATCGGACCCCTTTTGCCGGTTGGCGCGTGTCAATCGAACCCGGCCGGCGGGCGCTTTTCAATTCCGACCCGTTGCTGATAAAAGACTTACCGGGGCCAGCGCATAGTCGACGCAAATGAAGAAGAGATCGAAACCGGTTGTAGCCGATTCCGCACGCAAGCGGCTGCTGGCCGCAGGGCGCAAGCTTTTCGCGATGAAACCGTATGAAGAGGTCGCCATCGACGACATTGCCCGGGAAGCGGGCGTCGCCCACGGCCTGCTGTTCCACTATTTCAAATCGAAACTCGGCTTCTATCGCGAAGTATACAAGCAGGATCGCCTCGAAATCCTGAAGCGGCGGCAATTGCAGGTGAACCATGGCACGCCGGACGAGCGCTTGCGCAAATTCATCGATATTCACATCGAGCATGTCCGCGAATGGTCCGGCTCGTATATGTTCCTGCTGCGCGGCGGCGCGCCGGCCACGGTGCTGGCCGAAGCGGAAAAGTTCCGCATGATCGGCGTGCGCGAAGTTCTCGGATATTTTTCGGATGGACCGCCCACGCAACAGCAATTGATTCTGGGTCGCGCCTGGATCGGCTTGATGGGCGAAATTTCCCTGGCCTGGCTGCAAAACCGCAATATCAGCCGCGAGGGCGTTTTGGAGACGTGCGTGCAGCTTTATTACGAAATAGTGGGCCGCGATCATTTGCTGGGCTCTGTGCGCGCCGTCTCGCGCAAGCAAAAGCCGGACGCCAAGGCATCGGCGCGCGCGGCCTTGCTTGGCGCCGATTAGACGCGCGGCTTCACGCGCGCCACGCCGAGCGTCATGGCGATGGCTGTATAAAGACCGCACAACACGATCAGATCGATCACACCCGCTTCGCCCAGCACGTCGCGCGCAGCCGCGAAGGCCGCATCGTCCACCGCCTTGTCGCGGTGCAATTGGGTGCAGAAATCGTAGATGGCGGCGTGATCCGCGCCCATAGAAGAAGGACTTCGGCCCGCTTCAATCGCGTCGATCGTTTCGGGCGGAACGCCGGCTTCCAGCGCCCAGGGCTTGTGCGCGCGCCATTCATAATCCGAATTGCAATAACGCGCCGTGATGAGTACGGCGAGTTCCTTGATATCGCGACGAAACGGCGCCTTGAACCGCAGATGCTCGCCCAAGGCGGCGATGCGCATGGCCGTTTGCGGGCTGCGCAACCACGCATGAAACGGCCCGCCCAGATCCTTTCTGGGACCTGCCAGCATGGCGGCCGCGGCGTCTCGCTGCTCCGCCGTCATGTCATCGTGCGAAAGCATGGGAAAGCGTTCGGGGCCGCTATGGGAACTGGATGGCATTGTCCGTATCTTTCGATGAAGCGGGATCAGGCCATATGGCGATCGCGTTTGGCCGCATCGCTCAGCCCGGCCGGCTTTGGAACCTTGCCGCGCACATAGCGCGTGCCCAGCCGTTCCTGCTGGCCCGGACGGAAGATCAGCGAATCCACGGCTTCGCCGGCCTCATAACGGCGGACAAGCTCGTCCGGGTCGAATAGTTCGCCAGATGGATTGCGCGCGAATTCCTCGGTTTTCATGTAGGCGCTGGCGGCATCTTCATCGAGAAGGTCGATCTGGAATTCCAGCCCGTTGCCATCCGGATCCTGATAATACATCGACAGCGTAAGCCCATGACGTGTCGGGCGCACAGGCAGCACGCCAATACTTTTGAGCCTTTTGTAGTTCTCTAGAAGCTCGTCGAGATTTTTCCACGCATAGGCGACATGGGCCACGCGGCCGGGCCCCAGCATGTCCGGCGACGGTTCGCCTGCAAGCCGGACGATGGCGAAACGGTGATGCTCGTCATCATAGGTCAGGAAGGCGACATTGCCGGTGCGATGCTGCACGCGCGCCTCGAAGACGCGGATGTACCACTCCACCATCTCTTCAAAACGGTGACTGCGGTAAACGACGTGGCAGAATCTGCTTGGTGCAACCATGAGACCCTCCCGCCGCGGGCGCGCGTCTTGCATCAAGCCGATGGGCACTTTCGTGCGCGCGGCGGCAATGGCGAGTGTAGCGGGTGTTGACTACCAGTCAATAGCTTGTAACGTAACCCAAGGCGCGCCGCAGAGCCTGCCGCCAAGGGAGAAATCCGCATGACGGGTCCGGGAGCAGAACCGGCCGAAAAGATCCGGCCCGCGCGTGCGGCAACCCCGCCGGCGGAAACCGTGGCCGAAGCCTTTCTGCAAATCTTGCGCGGATGCGGGATCGAGCATTTCTTCGTCAATGCCGGCACCGATTTCGCCCCGCTGGTGGAGGCCTATGCGCGCTATCGCCAGAGCAATGCGGACATCTTTCCGAAAGTCTGCGTGGCCGGTCATGAAAATCTCGCGATGGGCATGGCGCACGGCTCCTATCTGATGACGGGAAAGCCGCAAGCGGTGATGTTTCATGTGAATGTCGGAACCGCCAATGCCGTTTGCGCCGCGATCAATGCGGCGGCGGAGCGCGTACCGATTCTCGTGTGCGCGGGACGCAGCCCGCTCTTCGAATATGGCAAGACGGGCGCGCGCAACACGCGCGTGACCTGGGCGCAGGAAATGTACGACCAGGCCGGGTTGCTGCGCGACATCGTAAAATGGGAATACGAACTGCGCGGGCCGCATCAGGTGGAAGATATCGTCAGGCGCGGATTGACGATTGCGCAAACCGATCCGAAGGGGCCAGCCTATCTCACCCTGCCCCGGGAAGTGCTGGCGGAATCCCTGCCCGAACCGGCCGGCTTCGCCGCAAACATGGCCCCGCCGGTGCCCGCGCCGCCGCAGCCCGATGCGAGCGCGGTCGAATTGCTGGCCGACAGACTGGCGGCGGCCGAACTTCCCGCGATCTCTTCGCTGTCGGGCGGCGCGGATCCGGAATCGGTCGCGGCCCTTTCGGCGCTTTGCGAAAATTACGCAATCGCCTATGCCGACGATCAGGCGCGATACGTCAATCTTCCCGCCAGCCATCCCATGCATCTGGGACACAGCCTGCCGCCGATTTTGCGCGAAGCCGATGCGCTGTGTTTCGTGGAATCCGATGTGCCGTGGATTCCCGATATCGCGCAGCCGCGCGCCGATGCCTTCGTGGCGCAATGCGGCGTCGATCCTGTCTTTTCGCGCTATCCGATCCGCACCCATCGCGCCGATCTGTTCGTCACGACCGGCGCGCGCGCGCTTTATGCGGCGTTGGCGGAGGCGCTTTCCGCGCGCAGAGCGCGCATCCCGAAAGACCGCTTCGGCCGGATCGCCGCAATGTCGCGCGCCACACGCGAGGCGCGCAGAGCGGCCGGTGAAGCCGAACTGGCGAAAGACGGACCGATCACGAATCTTTTTCTGAGCGCCACGCTTGCAAAGGTGCTCAACGAAAACTGCGTGCTCTTCAACGAATACTGGGCGGTGCGCGATCAGTTCGCATTCGATGCGCCGTCTTCCTATTTCTATCTGCCCGCAACCGGCGGCCTAGGCTGGGCGCTGCCCGCCGCACTTGGCGCTAAACTTGCCGCCCCGGATCGCACCTTCGTCGCGGCCATCGGCGACGGCACATATCTGTTTTCCAATCCGGCGGCATGCCATCACGCCAGCCAGAAGCACAATCTGCCGGTGCTGAGCGTCGTGTGCAACAATGCGCGCTGGAACGCGGTGAATTCCACTGCGCGGCTTGTCTATCCCAATGGACATCTTGCGAAATACGCGGTTCATCCGCTGTCCGATCTTTCGCCCGCCCCCGCCTATGAGCAATACAGCATCGCGTCGGGCGGCTTCGGCGAACGCGTGAGCGCGCGCGGCGAACTGGAAGGCGCGTTGCGGCGGGCGCTCGACGCCGTGGAGACCGATGGACGGCAGGCGCTTGTCAATGTTATCTGCGCGTGACGCGGTGAAAGCGGACATGGACGAATACCGGCTGTTGATCGCGGGCAATCTCGTTGCGGGCGACGGCAGCATGGATGTCATCAATCCCGCGAACGAAACGATCGTTGCGCACGCGCCGCGCGCGTCCGCCGCCCAACTCCATGAGGCCGTGGCCGCCGCCAAGGCGGCCTTTCCCATGTGGCGCGCCACACCGCTTGCCGAACGCAGGCGGATGCTTGTGGAAGCCGCCGCACGCCTGACGGAAAACAAGGATGCGCTGGCGCGCATTTTGACGCTCGAACAGGGCAAGCCGATTGCGGATGCCATCCGCGAAATTCTGGGCACGGCCGGCTATTTCCGGCATTTCGCAACGCTCGATCTGCCGGGCGGGATTCTCGAGGATCGCGATGCGCGGAAAATAGAAGCCCATTATGCGCCGCTTGGCGTGGTGGCCGCGATCGTGCCGTGGAATTTTCCGCTTGCCTTGATGGGCTTCAAGGTGCCCGCGGCGCTGGTGGCGGGAAACACCGTTGTTCTGAAGCCCGCCGCGACCACACCGCTGACGACGCTGAAATTTGCCGAACTGGTGCATGACATTTTTCCGCCGGGCGTATTCAATGTAATCGCCGATGCAAACGATCTGGGCGGGCTTCTTTCGAGCCATCCGGACATCGCCAAGATTTCCTTCACCGGCTCGACGGCGACAGGCGCCAAGGTAATGGCCGGCGCAGCCGCCACGCTGAAGCGCGTGACGCTGGAGCTGGGCGGCAACGACGCCGGCATCGTGCTCGACGATGCCGATATCGAAACCGTTGCGCCTCTTGTCTTTCACAGCGCCTTCCGCAACAGCGGCCAGGTCTGCATCGCGCTCAAGCGGCTTTACGTTCAAGACGGCATTTACGATGCGATGTGCGGCGCGTTGGCCGGTATTGCAGAGCGCACAATTATCGGAGACGGGCTGCAACAGGGCACGCAATTGGGTCCGGTTCAGAACAAGGCGCAATACGAAAAAGTGCTGGATCTGATTGCCGATGCGAAAACGCATGGGCGCATTATCGCCGGCGGCACGCCGCAGAATCCCGGTTACTTTATCCGGCCCACGATCGTGCGGGATATTTCGGACGGAACGCGGCTGGTGGACGAAGAACAATTCGGCCCCGTGCTGCCGGTGATCAGATTCTCCGATCCCGAAGATGTGCTGGCGCGCGCAAATGCCTCGCCCTATGGGCTGGGCGGCTCGATCTGGTCTTCCAATCCGGCGCGCGCCCATGCGCTTGCACTCGGCATGGACGCAGGCACGGTCTGGATCAACAAACATGGCGAGCTTTCGCCGGAGATTCCGTTCGGCGGCGCCAAGCAATCCGGCTTCGGGCTCGAACTGGGCCATGAGGGCTTGCGCGAATTTCTGCAGCTCACGATCATCAACACCGCGCGCGGTTGAGGACGGCATGGCGACGATCCCGCTGGCGGACATACCCGCGTTCAATGCAAACAGGCTGGGCGCGGACCGCTGGGCGCTGCGCCACGGCGGCGATGTGCTTTCGTGGGGCGAACTCGACATGCGCACCACGCAACGCGCCTGGGCCATAAAATCCGAAGGCGTGGCCCGCGACGATATCGTGACGCTCGCGGTGCCGAACGGCAATGAATTCTACGAGCTGCTTTTTGCGATCTGGAAGCTGGGCGCCACGCCGCATGTCGTATCGTGGCGATTGCCGGAAGCCGAACTTGCCGCCATTCTCGAACTGGCGCGGCCCAGACTTCTGATTGCGGCGGATGGGCGCGCGGCGGCCGGCATGTCGTCGAAACCGCCGTCGTTCGGCCTGGACAATACACGGCGCGGCGCATTGGCGGCGGAAATATCCACGCGCTGGAAAGCGATGTCGTCGGGCGGATCGACGGGTCGGCCGAAGATCATCGTGGCGCCGGCGCCGGCGCAATTCGATCCCGAAGATCCGTTTCTGTTTCTGCCGCGCGATGCCACGATCCTCAATCCCGGTCCGCTCTATCACAACGCGCCGCTGACATTGACCGTGATCGCGCTGGTTCGCGGCAATGCGATTGCCGGCATGCGCAAATTCGACGCCGAAGAGGCGCTGGCGTTGATCGACCGGCACAAAGTTTCCTGGGTGAATTTCGTGCCGACCATGATGACGCGTATCTGGCAATTGCCCGCCGAGATTCGCGCGAAATACGATCTTTCCTCGCTTGAAACGATCTGGCACATGGCGGCACCCATGCCGCCGGAGCTGAAGGAAAACTGGATTTCCTGGCTGGGCGCGGAGCGCATCTGGGAATATTACGGCAGCACCGAAGCCATCGGCAACACGATCATCCGCGGCGATGAATGGCTGGCGCGCAAGGGTTCGGTCGGCCGCGCTTCGCCCAATTGCACGATCAAAATATTCGGCGAGAACGCAGAGGAATTGCCGGCGGGCGAGATCGGCGAAATCCATTTCCTTCCCAATTCCGGCCCCGGAACGACCTATTCCTATTTCGGCGCGGAGGCGAAGCGCACCGCGCAAGGCTATGAATCCGTCGGCGATTACGGCTGGATGGATGGCGATGGGTATCTCTATCTCGCCGACCGGCGCACCGATCTCATAATATCGGGGGGTGCGAATATCTATCCCGCCGAAGTGGAAAATGCGCTGATGGCGCATCCGGCCGTGGAAACCGCCGTCGTCATCGGTCTGCCGCATGACGATCTGGGGGCGGCAGTGCACGCAATCGTAAAACCGGCCAAAGGGTGGGAGGCGCGCATCGACGAAGGCGAACTGTCCGCCTTTGTGCGCGAGCGGCTTGCGCTCTACAAAAATCCGCGCTCCTACGAATTCACGCAAGACGATCTGCGCGACGACGCCGGCAAGGTCCGGCGCTCGAAACTCCGCGCCGAACGCATCGCTTCGCGGCCGCGGCCGGCAAGCTAGGCGAAGTTCGCAGTTTTGTTCGGGAATGGCGCAGGGGGCAGTATGGCCCTCACATTGCTCTCAATTGTCATTGAAGCCGGAGCAATTTTCCTCCGCGGCCTTCCGCACCGCGAATTCCACGATCGCCGGAAACCAAAAGAACGTGTTAACGCTCTGCATTAATCACGCAATCGACGAGGCGCTTGCGAATTCTGCACAACGTCAATTGCAATCAACGTCCGCATGGCTGGCGGGTCTACTGATCCCGGCCAACCATCCTGGCATGTGGAGTAAAGCAGCGGAGATTCGAACGTCTTCGTTCAGCGTCTGATACGGGAAATCTTGGTGCCTTCGAGGCTGATACCGGCCATCAATCCCTGCTGGCTGAAGATGAAGGCATAAGCGTCGTCCTTCAGCGTCGAGGTCGAAAGATTTTTGGCAACACCCTGATCCACGACAACCACCGTCGGTCCCACGCCGATTTCCCAGCCTTGGGTGTTGTGGACGTAATTCACCGCTTTTTTGGTCATCAGAAACACGACATACCCATAGGATTGGGCGCCCGCCTGAAAGCCCCACGATGCGGTGACGGAATTGTAGTAGCCGTCGACCTTCGATCCCGATTTCAGCTCGCCTTCGCCATAGGCGCCGCCGAACACAAGGCCGGCCTTGACGATATTGGGGAAAATGAGAATGGCGCGGGCCTTGTGCGAAATGGATTCGGCCAGCGGGTTGGTTCTGTAAAGCGTTTGCAGCGCCTGATTGGCGTCCCTGTCGAGATCCTCCGCCGTCGCCGCATTCGCGCGTTCAACGGTGGCGATGGAAACCGGCATGGCGCATGCAGCGGCAAGGCCCAACGCCAGAAACATTTTGCGTGCGTTCGTCATTTTCATTTCCTTTTTCCGAATGGAGCGTGACCCCGGCGCAGGCCGGGGTCGCGTGAATGTTAAGTACCGGACGCTAGTTCACGACCGCCCACGATCCGTTGGGCTGACGGCACGCGACACCTTTTGCGTTGTGGGAACGGCCCCGGACATAGGTCGTTTGCGTGAACCGGGCGCAGCGGAAGCCGTAGGGATCGTTGTAGTAAGAGCGCACATGGAACCGGCCGCGATGGCCGTTGCGCGGATTGTTCCAATCGTAGTACCTGCCGGAACGCCCCGAATTGAAGCCGTCGTAATAGGTCCGGTAGGCGTAGCTGCGATCTTCGCAATCCATATTGCTCGTCAATGCAGCACCGGCCGCACCGCCGAAAATGACGCCCGCCATGGTCGCGCCGCGATTGCCATGTCCGGCCGCATTGCCAAGGAACCCTCCGATGATCGCACCGCCGAGAATTCCGGCGGGATCGGGCTTGTTGCGGCATTCGCGGTAATAGAGATCGTCATTATAAGTATAGGTGCGCGAATAGTGCCGGTTCCAGTTTCGGTCGCGGTTGTCGCGGGAAACGATGGTCATGATGACACCGGTCGCGATTGCGGCGAGAAAGAAATCATTGTTGTCGTCGCGCACCCAGTGATAGCCGCGCGGCGGCCGGCGCAGGCCATGCTGCTGCCAATCGCTGACGTAATATTGTTTTTGCCGGTACTGGTTGGGCAGCCGGTCTCCGCGCGACCAGCGTGGCGTGCTCGTGCGCACGTTGGATCTGTTCCGAAAGATCGGGTTGTGGCTCTGGTCACGAAAGATGGGCACCGACGGCGCGGCGCGTTCTCTGACATCCTTTTCGTTGCGCGCCGGACGGCGCGCGGGCTTGGCCTTGCGGACCTGTGCGCCCGGCTTGCCATGTGGCGCGGGCGCAGCCTGGCTGGCCGGTGTACTATGCCGGTTGGCCTTGTGGTTGCCTTTTTGATCCTTGCGATCCTGTTTGTCCTTGCGATCCCGCTTGTCTTGCGTGTCGCTCTGGTTGCCGTGGTTTTGGCCGCTGGGAGCCGCAAGAACGGCGGTGCCGTTCAGAAGCGTGAGTGCCAATGCGGCGGTCAATATGCGTTTCATGCTGCTGTCCTCGGCTATCGCATCCTGTGGATGAGATTTTCGTTGGCTTACATGTCTAGGCTTGGCGAACCGGGCGCGCCAGCATCGGAATATACCCATGCAATCCGGCGGACCGCTTGTTTTTACAGGCATTTTCCCTGCGAACAGGGCAAAGCGGCGCGTCGGCGAGTTGGGGCGGTTGTTCCTCCCCGGTCACGCTGTTTTCCGGCCAATGAAAATCAATCCGAATCCGGCAACCATCATCGCGATACCGGCAATCGTCGGGATCGACACACGATGCTCCACCTGCGCGGTGACGTGAATGGGTCCGGCATCCAGCACGGGCTTGGTATCGGAATAACCGAATTGGCCCAGCAGTAAACCGCCGGCGCCCAGCACGACAAAAACGACGCCCAGAAGAGCCAGATTGCGCATGGAATTTTCTCAATGGCTTCGGATTGCCGTGTTGTGCCAAACCGCCGTTCTCTTTCGCGCTGTGCGCGCGAAAGAGAACGGACGGTGACGTTTATGAACGCAGGCTATGACTTCGCGTGCCGGTTATGACCGCGTTTTGATCAAGACCTGAATCTGGCCCTGATGCCTGCGGTCCGGATCAGCGAACGCGCCCATCCGGATTTGGGAAGCCGGTACACCGGCCTGCAGCAATGCATCGTTGACGGAATTGGCGCGGCGGTCACTCAAATCGCGCTGGCGCTGGCTGGAATCGCTTGTGTCCAGGGAGCCGTCGATTCCGACTTCAAGGGACGGATTCTCGGCCAGATAAGCGGCGATTTCGGAAATACCGTCCATCTCGGACGCCGGAATGTTCGCGTGGTCCCGATCGAAGTTGAATTCCCGATAGGCCGTCCATTTGTAGACGATACCGACCGCACCCTGATCGCCTGTCGCGCCGGTATATCCGCGTTCGCCTTGATAACCGGAAGGTCCGGCCTCACCGGCAATGCCGGCCGTTATCATACCCTGGCTGCCGGTCTCTCCGCCTACACCTTGCTCACCGGCGGAACCGGTGCGGCCGGTGCGCCCCTTCGGGCCGACGAGCGTTGCACCTTGCATGCCCGTGTCACCCGTGGCGCCCTGCTCACCGGCAGGTCCACGAGGACCCATCGGACCGGCGGGGCCGGCATAACTCGATCCTTGGGCACCGGTATAGCCAACGTCGCCTTCGCGGCCGGCCGGACCCATCGCGCCGGTGTCTCCGCGCGCGCCGACAACAACATTGCCTGGAACACCGGTGGCGCCGGTGACGCCTCGCGAACCACGCGGACCGGAAGGTCCGGCCGCGCCTGGCGGGCCGCTCATCGCATCGCCCGGTTCGCCTGTGGCACCTGTCGGACCTCGTGCGCCGGCAGGACCGGCAGGACCCGTTTCGCCACGCGGACCTGTAAGATCCTGATCCTGACGATGATCGTATGCAACACGATCATGATCTGGGCTGGCGCAACCCGCGGCAAGCACCGCGACTGTTGCAAGAAGAAGCGTACGTCTCATGGTAACACCTTGGTTGGATCGTGCATTGCGGGGGCTCGACTCTCTGCCGGTTTCGTTCGACATGCGGCTGAGATGAGTGGTGAGCAAACTCCGTACGATCCGTCGCGGATTTCTGTTCGTTGCTATGATAAGAAGATCGAAGCGCATTGACAGAATCGGAATATACGCACGACAAGTGTGCCTTATTTCAAATTGAATGCTCGCTCTCGCATCGCGGCAGCTTTGAATATGTGATAGTGTCGTTTGATGCTGCGCCTTTTGAGGCGGTAACTCGAGAACAAACAGAGAATGAAAAAAAGCCGCGCAAAACCGGCCAAAACTGTCCGGCCGCGCTCGAAGAAGCGCTCGATACCGGCGCGCGGTCCTCCGCGCGGCTCCGGCGATTTTCCCGTCGTGGGCGTTGGGGCTTCGGCCGGCGGCCTCGATGCCTGCAAGAAGCTCGTCAGCGCACTGCCCGCCAGGCACGGCATGGCATTCATTCTCGTCCAGCATCTGGATCCCACGCACGAAAGCATGATGGTGGACCTGCTGAGCGGTCACACAACAATGACCGTGTGCCAGGCGGCCGAAGGAATGCCGGTCGAGCGCGATCATCTTTATGTCATTCCACCCGGTGTGTATCTCTCCGTTGCAAATGGCGCGCTGCATCTTTCGCAACCCAAGGCGCGTCACGGTGCGCGGTTGCCCTTCGATTTTCTGTTGCACGCGATGGCGCAGGAATATGGCGCGCGCGCGATCTGCGTGATCCTTTCGGGAACCGGCGCCGATGGCAGCCTGGGGCTGAAAGCGGTGAAGGAAAAAGGCGGGATCGTCATCGCGCAGGATCCCGATGAGGCCGGCTATGACGGCATGCCGCGCAGCGCGATTCTGACGGGCGCGGTGGACCTTGTGCTTCCGATCGTTAAAATCGCGGACGCGCTCGTCAGATACAGCCGGCGGACAGGCGACGGACACGAGACGCTGCCGAAAGGCCCGGAGCCGAATTGGCTGCCGCAGGTCATCAATCTTCTGCGCACCAAAACCGCCCATGATTTCACGCTCTACAAACCGGGTACATTGCAGCGCCGCATCGAGCGGCGCATGGCGATGGCGGGTATCGAGCCCAGCGGCATCGTTCGATATCTCGAACTTCTGGGCAGCGACGCGGGCGAGCTCGATCTTCTCGCCAAGGATTTACTCATCAACGTCACCAGCTTCTTCCGCGATCCGAAAGTGTTCGATCTTCTGGCGGAGAAGATCGTGCCCAGCCTTGTCCGCAGCCACACGCCCGATCAGCCGCTGCGCATCTGGATAGCGGGATGCAGCACAGGCGAGGAAAGCTATTCCCTCGCGATGCTCTTTCGTGAGGAGATCACTGCGGCGGCGCGAAACGTCAAGCTTCAGGTCTTCGCATCCGATGTCGATCCCGATGCGGTTGCCCGCGCGCGCGAAGGCCTTTACCCGGAATTGATCGAGGCCGACGTATCGCCCGCCCGCCTTGCCCGCTTTTTCACGAAGGAGGGTCACAATTATCGCGTATCGCCGGAGCTGCGCTCAGCCGTGGTCTTCACCGTGCAGGACGTGCTGGCCGATCCTCCGTTCTCGCGTCTCGATCTGGTTTCATGCCGCAATCTCCTGATCTATTTGCGGCCCGAAGCGCAGGCAAAAGTCATCTCGCTGTTCCAGTTCGCGTTACGCGAAGGCGGCATTCTGCTGCTCGGCAGTTCGGAAACGGTCGGCGGCGCCGAAGCCAGCTTCGAAGCGATCTCGAAATCGCAGCGGATCTTTCGCCACATCGGCCGCAGCGGGCCCGGAGAACTCGGCTTTTCGATGAACACCGGCATGCGGGGGCTCGCGCGTCTGGCGCAAGGGCACGCATCTTCGCCAACCCTCGCCGAGCTTTGCCAAAAACTTGTGACGGAGGCTTACGCGCCCGCAGCGGTGCTGATCAATCGCAAGCACGAATGCCTTTTTTCCTCCGGGCCGACCGAAGATTATTTGCGGCTGGCGGCCGGCGCGCCCACCCACGATTTGCTTTCCATGGTGCGCGAAGATGTGCGCACCAGGCTGAGGTCGGCAATCCAGCAGGCGTGGAAAGAGAACAAGAAAATCACGGTTGCGGGCGGACGCACAAGCCGCAATGGCGAGGTGCATGCGTTCAGTATCGAAGCCCGGCCGGTGGCAAACGGCGGCGAGGAATTGCTGCTGGTCTGCTTTGTCGAGGAACGCGAGCCGGCGCGCAGACAGGATCGCCCGATCCCTCAGGCGGATGTTTCGCGGGTTGCCGAACTTGAGCAGGAACTGGAATCCACCAGAGCGGAGTTGCAGAGCGCCATCCGCGACCTCGAACGATCCGGCGAGGAGCAGCAGGCGGTCAACGAGGAAGCGCTCTCGATCAACGAGGAATACCAATCGACGAACGAAGAACTGGTAACCTCCAAGGAAGAATTGCAATCGCTCAACGAAGAGCTGACCGCGCTGAACAGCCAGCTTCAGGAAACCCTCGAACTGAAGCGTACCACCTCCAACGATTTGCAGAACGTGCTTTACAGCACCGATGTCGCGACGATCTTCCTCGACACCAAGCTGAACATCCGCATCTACACGCCGGCCGCCAAATTGCTCTTCAACGTGATTCCCAGCGATGTCGGCCGGCCGCTCGCGGATTTGAATTCGCTGGCCGCCGATCGCGCGCTGCTGGAGGACGCAAAAGCGGTGCTGCAAACCCATGCCCCCGTCGAGCGCGAGATCGAAGCCCATAACGGTGCCTGGTACATGCGGCGCATATTGCCGTACCGCACGCAAGATGGCGAAGTTGAAGGCGTCGTGATCACCTTTGTGGACATCACCGAACGCCGGCATGTGTCGGATACGCTGGAGGCCGCCAACCGGCAGGCACAGCTTGCCAATGTCGCCAAATCGCGTTTCCTAGCCGCCGCAAGCCACGATCTGCGCCAGCCGCTGCAAACGCTGGTGCTGCTTCAGGGGCTGCTGGCCAAGACCGTCGAGGGCGAGAAGGCGCAGAAGCTGGTCGCGCGGCTCGACGAAACGGTGAATGTCATGTCGAGCATGCTGAACACGCTTCTCGACATAAACCAGATCGACGCAGGCGCGGTGCGCGCCGAAACCGTCACCTTCCCCGTCAACGATCTGCTCGAACGGTTGCGCGACGAGTTCGCCTATCACGCCCAGGCGCAGGGACTGAGCTTGCGCGTCGTACCGTGCGGCCTGTCGATACACAGCGATCCGCGCCTGCTCGAACAGATGATCCGCAACCTGCTTTCCAATGCCCTGAAATACACCAGGCACGGAAAGGTGCTGCTCGGTTGCCGGCGGCACAAGGCAATGCTGAGCATCGAGGTCTGGGACACCGGCGTCGGCATTCCCGAAAGCGAATTTCAGGCGATCTTCGACGAATACCATCAACTCGACAACACCGCGCGTGAACGCAGCCGCGGCCTGGGGCTTGGGCTTTCCATCGTGCGGCGTTTGGGAAATTTAATGGGATACCGGGTGAGCGTGCGCTCGCAGCTTGGCAAGGGTTCGGTGTTCGCAATCGAGGTCTCGTCCCCGCCAAGCGAAAAGTTGGCGCTGCTTGAAGATGATCAACACGGCGCCACAGCCGAAAACGTTCAAGGCATTCGCCGCACCGGCGAGATACTCGTCATTGAGGACGATCCGGAGGTGCGCGATCTTCTCGAGCTTCTTCTGAAAGACGAAGGCTATCGCGCGACCGCAGCCGCGGACGGCATTTCGGCACTCGAACTGGTGGCGCACGGCACCGTTCAGCCCGATCTCATCCTGGCCGATTACAATCTGCCGAACGGCATGAACGGACTTCAGGTCACGGCAAAGCTGCGCGAGCGGCTGTACCGCCAGATCCCGGTCATCATTCTGACCGGAGACATATCGACCAGCACCTTGCGCGAAATCACGCTCGGCAATTGCATGCGGCTCAACAAGCCGGTGAAGCTGGCGGAACTGACGCAAATCATCCAGAAGCTCCTTCCCCAGCCGCGAGCCGAAGCACATGCGCACGTTCCGCACGCCGATGAAGAAGACGGCCATCCGGACGAGCCCATTATCTTCGTCGTCGATGACGACAGCCACATACGCGAGGGGATGCGCAGCGTGCTCGAGGAAGGCGGCCGCTTCGTCAAAACCTATGCGACCGGCGAGGCGTTCCTTGAAGCCTATCGTCCCGGCCGCGAAGCCTGCCTGCTGGTCGATGCCTACCTGCCGGGCATGAACGGGCTGGAATTGCTCCAGCGGCTGAACGATTCAGGCAACCGCCCGCCTTCCATCATGATTACGGGTTTCGGCGACGTACCCATAGCGGTTCAGGCCATGAAAGCAGGCGCACTGGATTTCATTGAAAAGCCGGTCGGCCGCGCCGCTCTTCTGGCCAGCGTCACGCGCGCGCTCGAACGCTCGACGGATGCAAGCAAGCTGTCCGCCTGGCGGCAAGCCGCGGCAAACCGCATCGCAAGACTGACCCCGCGCCAACGCACGATCATGGACATGGTTCTGACGGGCCAGCCCAGCAAGAACATCGCCCTGGATCTCGGCATCAGCCAACGCACGGTGGAAAGCCATCGCGCCGCGATCATGCACAAGACAGGCTCCAAATCCCTTCCGGCGCTGGCAAGGCTCGCACTTGCCGCTTCCTGGACCGGCGCCGGCGAACCGGCCGCCCAACGCGAATCGGCCGCCATGGCGACGCAGCACAAAGCGCGTCCGTAGTTTCCGATTCTGGCGCGGTCCCGCGGCGGGGCCCTATCCTGCGCGGAAATTGTCTCTTCAGGCAAACCGGCGATGGACCTTTCGCACACGCCAGCCGCGCCAACACGGCACCGCGCAATCGCGATGGAGTTCGCGGCACTTCTGGACGAGCATTGCGTTGAGATGCGCATCCTTACGGACGCAGGTAAAGCCATCACCATCGCCTGCCCCAAGGACTCCATTCTCGAAATCCAGCGCCAGATCGCTCGGCTCGGATTGAAATGTCCCGAAATCGCGACCTGGAACGTGCTGCAAGCAGCCGCCTGATTTTCTACACCGATCGGCAGGATCGTGGCCGGGCAAATGCCTGTTGCGGATGGCTGCATTCGCAGGGTTTTGACACATCTGGGTAATTTCCGAGCCTTTTTCTGCAGGACCGCAAGCGTATCGTCGGGTTGCCGGGCAAGGTGCCTGAAGAGCCAGATTCCACGGGATTTTCCTGCGCTTTTCCGCAGCAAGCCATACCGGCACGATGCACGCCGAGGAGAGAGACATGCATGCGCAAGCCCTGAATACATCCGGTACACCGGAATTGCCGTCTGCGCGCGATTGCTCCCAGTTCCAGTCCGAACTGATTGCTCTTATTCCGCATTTGCGCGCGTTTTCCCGCAAGCTGTGCAGGGTAGAGGTGCTTGCCGAAGACTTGGTACAGGAAACCTTGATGAAGGCATGGCGCGCACGCGACCGCTTCGAGCCCGGAACCAATCTGAAGGCATGGCTTTTCACCATTCTTCGCAACGAGGCCAGTTCCCACGCGCGCCGCGCCTGGCGCGAAACCCATTGGAACGCCGAAAAGGGCGGGCGCATCGCAGCCGCGCCAAACGAGCAGGAATGGGCCGTCGAACTTTCCGATGCCGCCCGCGCCTTGCGCGCATTGCCGCAACATCAGCGCGAAGCCCTGCTGGTCGTCGGTGCCGGAGGATTTTCCCATAAGGACGGTGCGAAAATTTGTGGCGTAGCGGTGGGTACGGTGAAAAGCCGTGTCGCACGCGGCCGCGCCGCATTGTACAAGACGCTCAATGGCGGCGAGCCATTGCCACCTTGCGGCCGGATTCATGCAAGCGCCGCCGCCGCCGATATATTGGCGCAACTGAGCGCTTTGATGCAGGGCCCGCGGCATCACGACGGATCATTGCACCAATGATTGGACCCAACCCCGCGCCAAAGCGTTATCACAATGAGTGGGCGCAAAGGCGCTCTCCCTATCCGGCGCTATTTCCCTTCGGAACCTCGCGCAGGCATCTCTCAAGGAAAAAAGTAATGTTGAATACATCGAGCTTGTTGCTCGCCGCGGCTTTTGTCGCCATCGGCGCGGGCGCGGCAAATGCCGACCCTTACGATCATGGCCGGGATCAGGGTCAGTACAACAACGGTCATCAATCCATCAGCGATCAGGATCAGGCGCGCTACGGCAATGCCTATAATTATGGGTACGACGACGGCTACGCCCGCCGCGATCGCAACGATCATTACCGGGCCGACGCGTATCGCCCCGTATCCGATCGCACCTATGCGCGCGGCACCTATTATTACGGAAACGATTGCGGCACCAATGCCGCTTTCGGCACCATCGCCGGGGCTGTGGCGGGCGGGGTGATCGGCAATCAGTTCGGACGCGGCAACGGCCGCACCGCAGCCACGGTCGGCGGCGTCATCCTGGGCGGGGTTGCCGGCAATGCCATCGCAAGCAACATGGATTGCAACGATCGCCGTTATGCCCTGGTGTCCTATAGAGACGGCTTCGAAGGCCGCATCGGCCATCGTTATCGCTGGCGTAACGACAATAGCGGCAGCTATGGCAGCTTCACGCCCGTGCGCGAATATTCGCGCAACGGCAACACCTGCCGCGAATTCAAGGACACATCCTATCGCAGCGGTCATCGTTATGACCGCAGCGGCACAGCCTGCCGCCACAATGACGGCAATTGGTATCTGAACTAAACGATCGGGTTCGACCGGTCTGAATGAAGCATGTTGAACCTGAACCTGCGCGGGCGGCGACATCCGCCGCGCAGGTTTAACCGCATCACCGAACGGATGCGAGACACAGAAGAGAGAAGAACCATTATGCCCGTAGAAACATTGCTCATTTGGCTTTGCGTGGGCGCGATCGCAGGCTGGCTGTCCGGCGTGATCGTCAAGGGCGGCGGTTTCGGCCTGCTCGGCGATATCGTGATCGGCATCTTGGGCGCCTTCATCGGCGGCTGGCTGCTGCCGCGGCTGGGCGTTCAACTGGGTGCCGGTCTTGTCGGCGTTATCGCCAGCGCCACCATCGGCGCCGTCGTGTTGCTGCTCATCGCGAAGCTGGTGCGGCGGGCCTGACGCGGCATTGGTGCGTTAAGCCGGAGCTGCATTCCCGGATCGAGAGGTTTGTATGTATTGGCTTACCAATTCCGAGCGTGCATCGGCGGGTCAAATTCACTGGCCCGCCCTGACCATCCCCGCATTCGGCCGCGCGAAGAAGGCAAAGGTTCTGACATCCTTTGGCTGGTTCATGATCTTGGCGCTTGGCGCGATTGCGATAGGCACAGCACTAGGCTTTGCCATCTAAGAGGCGTACGATAGGCCGACTGCTTCCCGGTCGCATCGGTCTTTTCCATGTACGGGACAATGTGCTTTGAACATTTTACGCTTGCGCGCGCTCCGGCACACCGGGTCGCGTCCGCCTGAAGCGCCCATCCGATCCGAACTCTTCAGTGTCGAACGGCTTGAGCAGCACGCCCAGAGTCTGGCGGTGGCGCAGCACGTCGCGCCGAAACTCAGGCGCGGACGCACGCTCTCCCCGCGCTTATACGACAACACCAAAGTATTGACCGGGACCTATCGCGCCATCGTCAGGGCGACATACGCCCATCAGCCGATCACGCCGGCCGCGGAATGGCTGCTCGACAATTTCCATGTCGTGGACGAGCAGATCCGCGAGATCAAGCACGATCTTCCGCCCGGCTATTATCGCAAACTCCCCAAACTCGCAGACGGGCCGCTGCAAGGATATCCGCGCGTCATGGGCATCGCATGGGCGCTTGTCGCCCACACCGACAGCGCCTTCGACATCGAAAAGCTGACCCGCTTTGTGGAGGCCTATCAACGCGTGCAGCCGCTGACTATCGGCGAGCTTTGGGCGCTGGCAATCACCATTCGCATTACGCTGGTGGAAAATCTGCGCCGTCTGGCCGAGGCGATTGTGGTGCGGCTGTCTGCCGGTCTGCTTGCCGACACGCTGTCCGACCGCATCCTGAGAACGGCAGATCATGATCCCGAACCGGCCGCCGCCATTCTGGCAAGCCTCGAACAGGTTCCGTGGTCAACCGCGTTCGCGGTCCAGCTATCGCAACGCCTGCGCGACCACGATCCCGATACGACGCCGGCCCTGCGTTGGCTGAATGAAAGGCTGAGCGCGGAAAACACGACGACCGACAACATCGTGCGTGAGGAAGTCCAGCGCCAGAGCGCCATGAACGTGACTGTACGCAACATCATCACCAGCATGCGCTTCGTTTCCACGATCAATTGGGCGGAGTTCTTCGAAAGTGTCAGCCCTGTCGATGCCATCATGCGCGAGGGCAGCGCTTTCGCGGCGATGGATTTTCCGACGCGCGATCTTTACCGCCGCGCCATAGAGGAACTTGCGCGCGGTTCGGGCCGCGAGGAACCCGAAATCGCCCGGCGCGCGATTGCATCCGCCAAACGTGCGGGCAGCGGCCGGGAAGGCGATCCAGGATATTACCTGATCGCCAAAGGGCGGCCTGAATTCGAGAAAGATCTCATCTGTAGCGTACCGCTCAGGACCAGACTCTTCCGGCTCAATTCCGATATCGGTGTGATGAGTTATGTGGGCATGATCGCGATTGTCAGCGCGATTGTTCTGGACCTGGCGCTTGTTGCTCTCTCCCATGCCGGAATCGGCGGCTGGATTCTTTTTACCCTGGCGATTGCCGGGCTTGTTCCCGCTTCCGATATTGCGGTGGCCGTCGTGAACCGTTCGATCACAAGGCGTGTGGGCGCAATGCTTCTGCCGGGTCTCGAACTTCGCGACGGCGTGCCCGCCGAATTGCGCACCATCATCGTCGTACCAACGCTGCTCACCGGCCTTTCCGCGATCGGGGAACAGATCGAACGGCTGGAGGTTCATCATCTTTCCAACCCGGACGACAATTTCACCTTCGCGCTGCTATCCGATTGGGGCGATAGCGCAACCGAGCACAACGCAAACGATAATACGCTTCTCGACGCAGCCATCGGCGGGATCGCGCGGCTGAACGAACGATATGGTCCCACCGCCAATGGCGTGCGGTTTTTCCTGCTGCATCGCAAGCGAGTCTGGAACGAAGGCGAGCGGAAATGGATCGGCTGGGAGCGCAAGCGCGGCAAGCTTCACGAACTGGACCGGCTGCTGCGTGGGGCCGCCGACACCACATTTCTGCCCATCGATGGCGCAGCGCCATCGATGCCTTCCGGCATCCGCTATGTCATCACCCTGGACGCCGATACGCGGTTGCCGATCGGAGCGGCGAGGCGCCTGGTGGGAAAGATCGCCCACCCCCTCAATCGCCCTCGCTTCGATCCACAGACCAGACTGGTCGTGCAAGGTCACGGGATTCTTCAACCGCGCGTAACACCGTCGCTGCCCATCGGCCGGGGGGGATCGCTGTATCAGCGCGTCTTTTCCGGCCCCAATGGGCTCGATCCTTACGCGCTCGCGGTTTCCGATGTCTATCAGGATCTCTTCGAAGAGGGTTCCTATTGCGGCAAGGGAATTTACGAAGTCGATATCATCGAGGCCGCGGTCGAGGGACAAATTCCGGAAAGCGCGGTCCTCAGCCACGATTTGCTGGAAGGAATTTTCGCGCGCGCGGCGCTGGCCTCCGATATCGAAGTTGTCGAGGAATTTCCCTCCCGCTACAGCGTAGCTGCGGCGCGCCAGCACCGCTGGGTGCGCGGCGATTGGCAATTGCTGCCATGGATATTCGGATTCGGCGGCGAGGCACGCGACGGCTCGCGCAAAACTGCGATCCCGCTGATGGGACGCTGGAAGATGCTCGACAATCTGCGCCGTTCGCTCTCAGCGCCGGCAGCGCTTCTCGCCATGCTGCTCGGCTGGGTGCTGCCGATAGCGGCGGCGTTAATCTGGACGGCCTATATTCTTCTGACCGTCGCGCTTCCGCCTCTGCTGTCGGCGATTACCGGCATGGTACCGCACCGCGCGGGCGTGACATTGCGCAATCATCTGCGCGGTCTGCGCGGCGATTTCGCGCTGGGCATTTTGCAAAGCATCTTTCTTATTACGTTCCTCGCGCATCAGGCATGGCTGATGGTGGATGCAGTGGCGCGCACGCTATTCCGCCTTTTCATCCACCGCCGCCGATTGCTCGAATGGACCACCGCCGCACAGACCATCGACGATGCGCAATTCGATTCGCGCACGCTCTTCGCGCAGATCGCGGCGAGCATGACTTTTGCCGGACTTGTCATAGTGGGACTCGCTTTCTCCAGGCAATCAAGTTGGCAGATCGCCGTGCCGTTCGGCATCTTGTGGGTTCTATCGCCGCTCGTCGCGCGCTGGACGAGTTTGCCGCCGCGCGCGACGGGCCATCTTTCCATCACGCCCGACGACGCGCTGTCACTCAGGTTGATCGCGCGGCGTACCTGGCGCTTCTTCGAACAATTCGTCACCACGGAAGACAACACGCTGCCGCCGGACAATTTTCAGGAGGATCCCAAACCGGTCATCGCGCATCGCACCTCGCCGACCAATATGGGTCTTTATCTGCTCTCGGTCGTAGCGGCGCGGGATTTCGGCTGGCTTGGAACGCTCGGCACCGTGGAGCGGCTCGAAGCGACCCTCTCGACGATGGAAAAGCTCGAACGTTTCCGCGGCCATTTCTACAATTGGTATGACACTGCCGATCTTCGCGCGCTGGAACCCGCGTATATTTCATCGGTGGACAGCGGTAACCTCGCCGGTCATCTGATTGCGCTCGGCAATGCATGCCGCGAGATGACCGCCGCGCCCATTGTAAACCCGCGCTGGTGCGCCGGTATCGCCGACAATCTGGCGCTGGTGCGCGAGGCCGCGTGCGCTCAAGTCGAAAACCCGCCCAGCGCGGCGCGAGCGCAATTGGATCGCGCCATCGACAGCTTCGCCACATCGCTTCGCAATGCGCCGGCAAATCCGCTTGGCATTGCGCAATGCCTGACGGATCTGACGCAAAAGGCAGATTCGTTGGTCGAACTCGCTCGCGTCGCATCGAAGAAATATGGCGATGTGGCCGCAGAAATCATCATGTGGGCAGAGGCCTTGCACGCCAGCGTCCTTGCACAACAACGCGATGTTGAATTGTTGATGCCTTGGGTAAATTTCCTTTCCGGCCCCGCCGTTCCCGGCGGTGCAAGCGTACAATTGCTCGATACGATGCCGATGCTGGCGACGCTGCCGGAGCATTGCGAGGCCGTACTTCAGGCAATCGCACACCGCCGCGGCGCTCAATCCGAGAACTTCGATGCGTTGACCGATGCGTTGGAAAAATCCATGCGTGCGGCGCGATTGCTGACCCATCGCCTCGCGACGCTCGCCGATCTCGCCAAATCGATGGCGATGGCCATGGAGTTCGGCTTCCTGTTCGATGCTGATCGTCTGCTTCTTTCCATTGGTTACCGCAGCGCCGACAACAGCCTTGATTCGAATTACTACGACCTGCTCGCCTCCGAAGCGCGGCTGGCGAGTTTCTTTGCGATCGCCAAGGGCGATATTCCGGCCAAGCACTGGTTCCGCCTCGGCCGCACCATGACGCCGATCGATGGCGGATCGGGATTGATCTCCTGGTCGGGATCGATGTTCGAATATCTGATGCCGTCGCTGGTGATGCGTGCGCCGGCCGGCAGCCTGCTGGAGCAAACCAACCGTCTGGTTGTCTGGCGGCAGGAGAAATACGGCAACACACTCGGCGTGCCGTGGGGCATGTCGGAATCGGAATATTATGCGCGCGACATAGAACAGACCTATCAATATTCGAGCTTTGGCGTTCCCGATATCGGATACAAGCGGGGCCTGAGCGAGAACATCGTCATCGCACCCTATGCAAGCGGTCTGGCCGCCATGGTCGATCCCGCCTCCGCGGCGCGCAATTATAAGCGCATGACCGCCATCGGTGCGCGCGGCGCCTATGGCTGGTATGAGGCACTCGACTATACGCGCACGCGCCTGCCCGCCGGCGCGAAATTCGCCATCGTCCGCGCTTACATGGCGCATCATCAGGCGATGACACTGGTGAGCATCGCCAACGCGCTGGACAATGGTGCGATGCGCGCACGCTTCCATGCCGAACCCATTGTGCAGTCGGCGGAACTTCTTCTGCAAGAGCGCATGCCGCACGACGTCGCCGTGGCGCGGCCGCCGCCGGAACGCTCTGCGCAACCCGCCGATACCGCGAGCATCGTTCCCGAAATCCAGCGCCGCTACACATCGCCCCATTCGCGCATTCCGCGCACGCATCTGCTGTCGAACGGACGCCATTCGGCGATGGTGACGGCGGCAGGATCCGGTTACAGCCGCTGGCACGACATCGCGATCACGCGCTGGCGCGAGGATATTACTTGCGACTGTTGGGGCGCCTATATCTTTCTGCGCGATGTGCGCAGCGGCGATGTCTGGTCGGCCGGATACCAGCCCAGTGTGGCCGAGCCCGACAGCTACGAAGTGACATTCTCCGAAGACCGCGCCGAAATCATCCGCCGCGACGGCTCGCTTACAACCGTTCTTGAAATCATGGTTTCGCCGGAGGACGACGCGGAGGTGCGCCGGGTTTCCATCACCAATCACGGCACCCGCACGCGCGAAATCGAACTGACCTCCTATGCCGAGCTTGCGCTGGCGCGGCAGGCCGACGATGTGGCCCATCCCGCCTTCGCCAAATTGTTCGTGGAAACGGAGTTCGCGCCCGATCTGGGCGCGATCCTGGCGACCCGCAGACGGCGTTCGTCCGGCGATCCGCTGGTATGGGCGGCGCATCTCTCGGTGCTCGAAGGCGAAAGCTCCGGCGATGTGCAATTCGAGACGGACCGGGCGCGGTTTCTGGGGCGCGGGCAAACCATCCGTTCGCCCGCGGCAATCGCCGAAGGCTGGCCATTGTCCAATACGGTGGGGCCGGTTCTGGATCCGATCTTCAGTTTGCGCCGCCGCGTGCGCATTCCGCCGGGGGCGACCGCGCGTGTTGCATTCTGGACGATGGTGGCTGCTTCGCGCGAAGACGTGCTCGATCTTGCGGACAAGCATCATGACTCGATGGCGTTCGAGCGGGCGGCTACGCTCGCCTGGACGCAGGCGCAGATGCAACTTCGCCATCTCGGCATCGCATCGAATGAAGCCCATCTGTTTCAGCGGCTCGCCAATCACGTTCTTTATTCCGATCCGACGCTGCGCCCCTCCGCCGACATTCTCCGGCGTTGCGCCCGCAAGGTATCGACGCTGTGGCCGCAGGGCATCTCGGGCGATTTGCCGATCGTTCTGATGCGGATCGAGGAAGAAGGCGATCTGGAACCGGTGCGCCAGCTTCTGCGCGCGCACGAATATTGGCGGCTCAAGCAGCTTGCCGTCGATCTGGTGATCCTCAACGAGCGCCCCGCGTCCTATCTTCAGGATTTGCAGAGCGCGCTCGATGCGCTGCTGCGGATGAACCAGTCGATGCCCAAGATCGCCAGCGACGATTCGCGCGGCGCGGTGTTCGTCTTGCGCGCCGATCTTGCTTCGCCGGAAATCCGCGGTGCGCTTCAGGCCTGCGCGCGCGCGGTGCTTCATGGCAATCGCGGAACGCTGGCCGAGCAGATCAATCGCGCGCGCGAACTCAGGCCCGGCAGCGCGCCTCCGGCACGGCGCGCGCTTGGGGCCGCATATCCCGAAGCGCCCCTGCTCCGCCCCGAGATGGAATTCTTCAACGGGCTTGGCGGTTTTGCCAATGACGGCCGCGAATATCTCACGATACTGGAAGGCAATCAGCGCACGCCCGCGCCGTGGATCAATGTCATCGCCAATGCGGCGTTCGGCTTTCAGGTTTCCACCGACGGCAGCGGCTTCACATGGTCGATCAACAGCCAGCAGAACCAGCTCACGCCATGGTCGAACGATCCCGTGGGCGATGCGCCCGGCGAAGTCATCTATGTGCGCGACGAGGACAGCGGCGAGGTCTGGACGCCGACAGCCCTTCCCATCCGCGAGAAGACATCGTCCTATTCGGTGCGGCACGGACAGGGCTACAGCCGCTTCGAACATTCTTCGCACGGAATGGCGCTAGACCTGTTGCAATATGTGCCGGTTGGCGATTCCGTAAAAATCTCGCGGCTGAAAATCATCAATCATTCCGGACGCGAGCGGCATCTTTCCATCGCCGCCTATGTCGAATGGGTTCTGGGGACGAGCCGCACCACAACCGCGCCGTTCATCATGACCGAAATCGATTCGCAAACCGGCGCGATGTTTGCGCAGAACCCGTGGAGCGATCAGTTCGGCGAGCGCATCGCGTTTGCCGATCTGAACGGGCGGCAAACGGCTTGGACCGCCGACCGCACCGAATTCATCGGCCGCGATGGCGCGCTCGACCGCCCGCTCGGTCTTATCAAAGGAATCGTGTTGTCCAACCGCGTCGGCGCCGGTCTTGATCCTTGCGGCGCGCTGCAAGCGCAAATACGATTGAGCGCCGTCGGCACCACCGAAATTGTTTTCTTCCTCGGTCAGGCCGCGACGAAAGCAGAAGCGCAAACCCTGCTCGCGAAATATCGCAACGCCGATCTCGATGCGGTGTTGGCCGAAGTCACGCGGCAATGGGACGAGGCGTTGGAAATGGTGCAGGTAAAAACGCCGGACCGCGCGCTAGACATTCTGTTGAACCGCTGGCTGCCCTATCAGACGCTGGCCTGCCGCATTTGGGCGCGCGCGGGCTTTTATCAGGCGAGCGGCGCCTATGGCTTCCGCGACCAGTTGCAGGATGTGATGGCGCTGTGCGTGGCGCGGCCCGGCATCGCGCGCGAACATTTGCTGCGCGCCGCCGCGCGGCAGTTCATCGAAGGCGATGTGCAGCATTGGTGGCTCCCGGAATCCGATCGCGGCATCCGCACGCGCGTCTGCGACGATCGCGTATGGCTTGGCTACGCGGTCGCGCATTATGTGCAGGTCACCGGCGATGTTGCGGTGCTCGACGAGATGATCCTCTTTCTCGAAGGCCCCGTGTTGCGCGAAGGCGTACACGACGCTTTCTTCCAGCCTGCGATTTCCGAAAAGTGCGCGAGCCTGTTCGATCATTGCGCGCTGGCGCTCGACAAGAGTCTCGCGGCCGGCGTCCACGGCCTGCCGCTGATGGGCACGGGCGACTGGAACGACGGCATGGATCGCGTCGGCGAAAGCGGAAAGGGCGAAAGCGTGTGGCTCGGCTGGTTCCTTTATTCGACGCTGATGCCGTTTGCCGCGCTGGCCGAACGCCATGGCGATGCTCAACACGCCGCCGATTGGCGCGAGAACGCCGCGAATTTGAAAGGCGCGCTCGAAAGGCAGGCTTGGGACGGCGACTGGTATCGCCGCGCCTTTTTCGACGATGGCACGCCACTGGGTTCGGTTTCCAACAATGAATGCCGCATCGATTCCATCGCGCAATCCTGGGCCGTTATCTCGCATGCCGCCGAACCGGCGCGGGCAGCGCGCGCCATGGCGGCGGTGGACAAATATCTCGTGCGCCGCGACGAGAAATTGCTGCTGCTGTTCACCCCGCCCTTCGACAATCCCGCGCGCGATCCGGGCTACATCAAGGGCTATCCGCCGGGCATCCGCGAGAATGGCGGGCAATATACGCACGGCGCGCTGTGGACGGCGCTCGCATTCGCAATGCAGGGCGACGGCGACAAGGCGTATGAATTATTTTCGATGCTGAACCCGATCCATCATTCCGACAACAACACGGAAATGCATCGCTATAAGGTGGAACCTTATGTGGCGTGCGCCGATCTCTATTCCGAGCCGCCCCATGTCGGGCGCGGCGGATGGACATGGTACACAGGCTCGGCAGGATGGATGTATCGCGTGGCGCTGGAATGGATTCTGGGGTTCCGCGTACAGGGTGCAAATCTCGCGCTCGACCCTTGCATCCCGCATGGCTGGCCGGGTTTCGAGATTTCTTTCCGCCATCGCTCGGCGCGCTACGACATTTCCGTTGAAAATCCACTTGGCGTCTGCCGGGGCATTCTGGCGGCCAAGCTGGACGGCGCGATGCTGACAGCGGACAAGAAATCGCTCATCCCCCTGGAGGACGATGGCGCCACGCACCGCGTGCAGATCGTTCTGGGGTAAGACGCGGATATGACATGGCGCATATCACATCATGTAATTTCTGATAGAAATTGCGCTATTCCGGCGTTCTGCGCGTTTTCACGTTAAGGGTGTCTTTGTTGTGGCTCCAGACGCATAGCCCAGCGCTGCCTTCTTCGCTTGGAGCGGACGAACAGAATGCCGCAAATCGGCTTATACTCGGCGCGGAGCATATCGCCCAAAGTCGGCATGCAACGCAGAAGGAGCACCAATTATGCCTCCCAAAGCAGCCCATCCTGCGGCTCCCGATACCAAGCCCAAAGCAACCCCCGATGCGAAAGACGATCTGAAGACCCTGCCCATTGCGGAGGTGGAGAAGAAGCTGAATTCGTCCCCGGACGGGCTCACCCAAGCCGAGGCGCAGAAGCGGCTGGCCCAATATGGTCCCAACGAGATCGAGGAAAAGAAGACCAATCCGTTCCTGAAGTTCCTTTCCTATTTCTGGGGTCCCATCCCGTGGATGATCGAAATCGCGGTGGTTCTGTCCGGCGTGGTTCGGCATTGGCCGGATTTTTTCATCATTCTGGTTCTTCTCCTGTCGAATGCCGTCGTCGGCTTCTGGGAGGAGCGCCAGGCGGGCAACGCAATTGCAGCCCTGAAGGCGAAGCTTGCGATCAACGCCCGTGTGAAACGCGACGGCAAATGGGTAACGCCTCCGGCGCGCGAGCTGGTGCCGGGCGACGCCATTCGCCTGCGCCTGGGCGACATCGTGCCTGCGGATGCGCGGCTGTTGGCCGGCGATCCCGTCGAGGTCGATGAATCGGCGCTGACGGGAGAGTCGCTGCCGGCCACGCACAAACCGGGCGACGCCGTCTTTTCCGGCTCGATCGTTCGCCGCGGTGAGATTGGCGCGCTCGTCTATGCCACCGGCAGCAACACCTATTTCGGCAAGACCGCGGAACTGGTGCAGACCGCGCATACCGTCAGCCATTTCCAAAAGGCCGTGCTTAAGATCGGCAATTACCTGATCGTTCTGGCGGTCGCTTTGGTGGCCGTCATCGTCGCCGTCGCCATTTTCCGCGGCGATGCGGTCCTCACCACATTGCAGTTCGCGCTCGTGCTGACGGTGGCCGCGATACCCGTGGCGATGCCGACAGTGTTGTCGGTCACCATGGCCGTCGGCGCGCGCCTGTTGGCCAAAAAGCAGGCGATCGTGAGCAAGCTGGTGGCCATCGAGGAATTGGCGGGCGTCGATACGCTGTGTGCCGACAAGACCGGCACCCTGACCCAGAACAAACTCACCCTGGGCGATCCGTTCTGCGTGGACAATATCCAAGCGGCACAACTGATCCTCGACGGCGCACTGGCCTCGCGCGCGGACGATAAGGACACCATCGATCTGGCCGTCATTGGCGGGCTGAAGGACGATGCCGCCTTGAAGACCTACAAGGTGACTCATTTTCAGCCGTTCGATCCGGTTCACAAGCGCACCGAAGCAACCGTTACGGGCCCGGATGGAAAGCAGTTCAAGGTCACCAAGGGCGCACCGCAGGTGATCCTGGCGCTGTCGGCCGACGCAGCCAAAGTGAAGTCCACCGTTGACAAGGCGGTTAACGATTTCGCGGCGCGTGGATTTCGCGCGCTGGGTGTCGCGCGGGCCGAAGGCGGCGGAGACTGGAAATTTCAGGGCGTGCTGCCCCTGTTCGATCCGCCACGCGACGATGCCAAGGCGACGGTGGCGACCGCGGAAAAGATGGGCGTGAAAGTCAAGATGGTGACGGGCGATGCCATCGCCATCGCCAAGGAAATGGCCAAGAAACTGGGAATGGGCGCGAATATTCTCAGTGCCAGTGTCCTGGGCGACGCCAAACATAAGGAGACGGTGGCACAAACCGCCGACATCGAGAAAGCCGACGGTTTCGCGCAAGTTTTTCCCGAACACAAATTCCACATTGTCGATATTCTGCAAAAGCATGGCCACATCGTGGGCATGACTGGCGATGGCGTGAACGACGCGCCCGCGCTCAAGAAAGCCGATTGCGGCATAGCGGTATCGGGGGCGACGGACGCGGCGCGCGCCGCGGCCTCCATCGTGCTGATGACGCCCGGCCTGTCGGTTATCATCGACGCTATCAAGGAGAGCCGGCGCATCTTCCAGCGCATGAACAGCTATTCGATGTATCGCATCGCCGAGACCATTCGCGTTCTGCTGTTCATGACGCTGGCGATCCTGATCTTCAATTTTTATCCCGTGACGGCGGTGATGATCGTGATGCTGGCGCTGCTTAACGATGGCGCCATCCTTTCGATCGCCTACGACAACGTCCACTACAAGGATGCGCCCGAAGCATGGAACATGCGCCTTGTGCTGGGAATTTCCACGGTGATGGGGTTGTTCGGCGTCGCGGCTGCGTTCGGTTTGTTTTTTCTCGGCGATCGCGTTTTTCATCTCGACCACGCGCATGTTCAGACGCTGATGTATCTAAAGCTATCCGTCGCCGGGCATCTGACGATCTTTCTCACGCGCACGCGCGGACCCTTCTGGTCGATCCGCCCGGCGCGGATATTGCTGATCGCCGTGTTCGGCACACAGGCCATAGCCACGCTGATCGCGGTGTATGGGCTCTTTATGACGCCGCTGGGCTGGGGTTGGGCCGGGTTCGTTTGGGGCTATGCGATTGTGTGGTTCCTCGTAACCGACCGCGTGAAACTTCTCGCTTACCGTATTCTCGACCGTGCCGAGGCCGCGCCGATACGCGCCGCCGGAACAACGGCTCCCCACACCTCAACATTGCAAATCGCAAAATGAGTCGACCATGAAAATACAAACCAAAAACTTTCGCGTGACAGAAAACGGCAAAGTCGATCTCAAAAAATGGCCGACGAAGGTCGATCCCGTTTACAAGTCGAAACACCAATACAAAAAACTTCTGGAAGATCATGTCGATAAATTGAGCGCGCAGCAGCAGCTTCTCTACGCCGACAACCGCCACGCCATCCTGCTGATCTTTCAGGCGATGGATGCAGCGGGGAAAGACGGCGCCATCCGGCATGTGATGTCCGGCGTCAACCCGCAGGGCTGTCAGGTCTTCAGCTTCAAGCATCCCAGCGCTACCGAACTGGAACACGATTTCCTCTGGCGCACCACGCGCGATCTGCCGGAGCGCGGCAGAATCGGCATCTTCAATCGCTCCTATTACGAGGAAGTGCTGATCGTGCGCGTGCATCCCGAGATTCTCCGCGGCGAAGGTCTTCCCGATGCCCTGCACGACGAGAAAAAGGCCTGGCACGACCGCTACCGCTCGATCGTGGATCTGGAGAAACACCTTCACGCCAATGGAACGCGCATCGTCAAATTCTTCCTCCATCTTTCCAAGGACGAGCAGCGAAAGCGCTTTCTCTCGCGCATCGACGAGCCGGAGAAGAACTGGAAATTCAGCGCCAACGACATAACCGAGCGCGGCTTTTGGGATGACTACATGAAGGCGTATGAGGAATGCATCGGCGCGACAAGTACCGAATATTCGCCCTGGTATGTCGTGCCCGCGGACGACAAGGAAAACGCCCGGTTGATCGTGTCGCAGATCGTTCTCGACACCATGGACGATCTGAAGATGGCCTATCCCAAGGCAACCGCCGGGCGCCGCAAGGAATTGCTGGCGATCCGCAAGCAGCTCGAAAAGTAAACGCCGGAAAACCTGCCACGCGCAGCGGCGTCGCACTTTTGCGAACGGACTGTCCCAGCGTACACTTGCCGACGCATCCGCAACGGAGGCCGACATGAGGCCGCGCATAAAGTCCCTCGACATGGGCCAACAGCACCGCATGTTGCTGGAGGGTTCGGCGCCGAATTTCCTGGATTCATCCCTCGAATGGCGGCGCATCTTTTCCGAAGCCTGGGGAACATTTCTGCTGGTCGTCGTGGCCGCCGGCGCGGATGTCGTGGCGGCGAAGAGCAATGGCGCGGTTACGCTCGCCATGGCAGTGGTGGCGCCCGGCCTCATGGTGATGGTCATCATCTATTTCATGGGCACGGTCAGCGGCGCCCATCTCAATCCGGCCGTCACGCTCGCCTTTGCCGCGCGGCGAAACTTCCCTTGGAGCCGGGTGCCAGGCTACATCGTGGCGCAAATCGCGGGCGGAATAGTGGCTGCGTTCTTCCTGCTCGAAATGTTCGGGAAAGCAGGCCATCTCGGCGCCACCGTGCCGGGCCCGGGCATCAGCGCACTGCAAGCGCTGGCGATGGAGGTGCTGCTCACGGCCGGCCTGGTGAATACGGTGCTGGGCACCGCATCGGGCGCGCGCAACATCGGAACCAATGGCGCCATTGCGGTCGGCGGCTACATCGCGCTTGCGGGACTCTGGGCAGCACCTATCAGTGGCGCGTCCATGAATCCGGTGCGCTCGCTGGCTCCCGCTCTGCTCGATGGCGATTTTTCCACGGCATGGATCTATCTGGTTGGGCCGCTTGCCGGAGCCATGATCGCCGTCGCGTTTGAGTGGATTCTGAAAGGCCCGCCCACCAGGACGGGAACGATTGCGGCGCAAGGCACGCTGGACGCCGACCAAACCGCCCCGCACGCGTAACATCCGGCAGCGAAGCGTATTGCCGGCGGTTAGCGGGAAGACACTCGCGAAAGTATTTCCCACGCATGACGCGCGATCTGTTCGTCTTCCAGCGAAGGAAGTACGAGTACCGTGGGGCGCGAGATGGATTCGCCGATCCATGACAGACCGGCGCAAATGCCGGCGCGCACCTGCGCATCGTTTTCTCCGATGCCGCCGGTGAAAACGATCATATCAATGCCCGAAATTCCCGGAAGTCCGGAGCGATGATTGTGAATTCGCTTGCAATAGCGACGCCCTGAGGGGTGATTTTCGCGTCCAATTGCGACCCCTCTGACGAGTTGTGTCAGCGTCCTTCCTTTGGCCTTGGCGGCTGGGAAGGACTGGAGGGGATGATTGGCGTGGACATGATCGGAGCGATCCGGCGGGCGCATTTTGAGGAATACCGGCCGATCAAGGAGATTGTGCGCACGCTGTCGGTGTCGCGAGCGACGGTGCGCAAGGTCGCGCGCAGCCACAAGACGGAGTTCAAATACGAGCGCGCTGTGCAGCCCACGCCCAAGCTTGGCGAGTGGGTCGACGTTCTGACGGAGATTTTGGAGAAGGAGGCCCGACTGCCGCGGCGGGAGCGGCGCTCGACGTAGCGGCTGTTCGAAGAGTTGCGGGGTCGCGGCTATGACGGCGCCCACGACAGTGTGCATCGCTTTGTGAAGGCCTGGCGCGATGAACGTGCCGGGGTTCCGGCCCAGGCCTATGTGCCGATGAGCTTTGCGCCGGGCGAGGCCTACCAGTTCGACTGGAGCCACGAAGCGATTACGCTGCAAGGTCTGCCACTGACGATCAAAGCGGCGCACATGAAGCTGTCGCACAGCCGCATGCCATTTGTGTGCGCCTACTTCCGCGAGACCCAGGAGCTGGTGTTCGACGCCCACGACAAGGCGTTCCGGTTTTACGGCGGCGTCTGCCGGCGCGGCATCTACGACAACATGAAGACGGCGGTGGAAGCGATCTTCGTCGGCAGGGCGCGCCAGTACAATCGCCGCTTCCTGCAGATGTGCTCGCATCATCTGATCGAGCCGGTGGCCGGCTCGCCGGCAATCCCGGTATCGCCGTTGACCTGCATCAAGGCAGTCTTGCCAGCCTCGAGGCACTCTTGAGCGCGTGCCGGTTTCCGCAATGACATGGGTGGCCCCGCGGTTCTGGCCAGTATCGCCGCCCCAACACCCGCGCAAACCGCGGTGGAGGACGACATGAAAGCATTCTCAACGATACTTTGCAGCGGCGCGGCGATCTTGCTTCTATCCGGCTGTGTCGCCGATCGTGGCTATGGCCACAACGGTACTCCCTACGACAATGGCGCCTATTTGGGCGGTTACTACGATGGCTATTACGGCGCCTATAGTGGCGGCTACTGGTCGCAAGACGGCTATTTCTACTACATGGACAAGAGCCACAAATACCACCGCGACGACGGCCGGCATTTCCGCCGCGACCGCTTCCAGGGCGGCAATCCAATCAAGGCCGATGATCGGGCGCGCGATCGCGACAATAGTCAAGATTCGCGCAATCGCGATAAAGGCCAGGATTCGCACGATCGCGGCAATAGCCGGGATTCGCGCGATCAGCAGGATAGGTAGGCAGTCTTTAATCTGCATGCATCCGATCGCAGTACCTTGCGAAGACACCTCTGGGGGGGCACCTGCAGCGGAATAAATCGGGGCTGCGTGTTTGCCGGCAAAAATGCAGGGAAAGGGGGCGACGGCCTTCCTGTTACTGCGCGTTCGCGTCCCTGTTATCGCGCAAAATACCCCCTGTTATTTGGAACGTTGATGAGCGGGTGAGTTGGCCCTAACCACTTGCAGCGGCTGACAGTTCTTGACAACGCCCACGCCATGTCAAACTGGAAGCAAAAATGTCTCCTGTATTTTTCCTGCCGCCTATTAGCGCGAGAGCGAAGTTCGAAATGGCGCAACCAATCGCACAGAAACCTGCCATCCCCACTTTGCCCGCAAACTGGGGGTCGCGTCTCCGAAAACGGAGACGTGCGGACTCAACACGCGAGATTTTCCCTGTTCGGCGAGTCTCTACGCCCAGTTCACCGGCGAACTACGCGCGCATTGCGCCGCAAAGCGCGGGTTTTGCGCGGGCGGTCTCAGTCAGACAGTTCGTCGGAAAATAAATGGCGCGGGGCGCAGTCGGAACCGTATTTTGCTCTCGTTCCATGGCTGCGGCGGAGCAGCTCAGCCGGACAGATGCCGGATATCACTAAACAATTCCGGCATACCGCCGATTACATCATATGGGCCTGTTGCATCGATTCTGCCTTTTGCCCGGTCGGAGCGCGGTCCGTTTTCGTTCGCTCGCACAATTGCGGGCGAAAAATGCCCACGGGGCCATAAAAGCTTGCGTGTCGTGTCGCGGCGCGCGTGAATTTCACTCCGTCCGCAACATTAGCTATGCCAATATTGTGATGATGTCCGCCGCCAGCCTTTGGCGGCGGACATTATCGCTCCATCGCAGTTAATCTACCCTCCGAACCCGATGCTCACATTGAGATACGGGCCATAGAACATGCGGTCGAACTTGTCGGTGGTCTCCTGTCCGCCATCGACGGCATTGAAGAAGGCGTCCACCTTGTAGCCCGCGCTGATCTTGGCGTTGTCGTAATTATACGACAGGCCGATATGCGCGCCGACATTCGGGACCGTGACATTTTGCGAGCGCGTGATGGTGTAATCAGGATTTATGACTATGTAGTCGCTGTTGTTCCTAGGCACACCATTAGCGTCACCCTCAGGACACGCCGTCGGCGCGCCTCGGCCGCTATCCACAAAATGGCAGTGGCGCAATTGACTGCGATTGATGGTCACGCTCTGCTGCCCGAACAGCATGGCGAGATTGGCGCCCCAGTCGACATTGACCGTCCCGCCCGTCACGTCGCCCCAGATGGCGTTGCTGCCGTCCCAGGTGATTTCGGGACCATAGCCGTGGAAGCCGCGCTTTTCGTCTGTCTGCGCCTCGTAAACGTCTTTGCTGGAATAACCCAGGGTATAATATGGAAGGGCGTTGAAATTGAAGCCATTGCGCGATCTGAATTCCGCATATCGCACGCCGGCGGCCAGCGTGCCGGTACCCTTGCGTCCGAAAAGGCCAATCCCGAATTGTTTGCCGACCGTGAAGTCCAGAATGTCATGCTTTTCGCTGGACGAGCCGATGACGTCGGAGAAGCTGGCGCGCGACGCTATCGAACAATAGCTCGCAAACGTCGGGAAGTTCTTCGTTATGTAGCTGCAAGGAAGATTATAGAAGGTGGATGGATTCTTCCTCGCCTGGCTGCGATGATTGGTATCGCCGCGCTTGGAGCGGCCGTAACGCACGCCCATCTTGAATTGCCAATCCGAATCCGGCGGCTGGAACGTGAGGGCGGCATCCCAATCCACGCCGTTGTTGGGCCATCTCTGGCTGTTTTCGGGCGTCAGGAACAAATCCTTGTTCGGCCAATAGACAGGATTGCCGCCGTTCATATCCACGAAGTCGGTTTCGTCCGGCAGATAGGGATCCTGCTTCGCGGCCATCAGCGAATAATTTCCGCCGACCGTCAGCCAGAACATCGGCGCCTTGCCGTCTGAAGGGAAGATGCCGAGGCCGTTATCGCTGTCAGAGCCGCCATTGAATTGCTTGGTGACGCGCACGCCAAAGAGCCGCGGATCGGTGAGGAAGACGTTGGTCGTGAGGCCAGTATCGTCGCTGTAGAGGAAATCGCCGGTGATGGCGGTGACATCGAAGACATTCTTGACATAACCCATCACCTGCCAGCCGCTGGCGTCATTCAGGATCAAGGCGAGGTTCATATTGGAATAGCCGCGAATCTTGTCATAGGGCTTGTCGTTCCAGATTCGCGCGAAGCTCTGCGATTGCCAGTAGAAATCCGTGTGGAACGTCGCTGCCCAGTTGGCCGATACCGGCATGGTGTATTCGCCGGACAGCGAGACCGTGAAATGCGGTGCATTGGGCAATTGGTTGCCGCCAAGGTTTTTGGCAAAGCCCTGCCCGCCATTGGGCGCGGGCCCATAGCCATTGTTGAGCGCATCGGGGTGGAATGGATCGTAACCGTAATAGCTGAGCGTCGGCTCGCCGTTGCGGCCGCCAATCGTGACGGGATAGCCATGCGGCGTCCCGCCAGATGCATCAAGATAATAGGGTTGCCCGGCAACAAGATTGTGCGAAGTGTTGAACGATGAACTGCTGTGATAACCGGGGGAATCCGGACCATAAGAGGGTTCATAGAAGCCGAACACGACGGGATCGAGACTCTGGCCCGCTTCAGGCATTTGGTATGTGTTGGCCGGAAAATAGGCGAGGCCGCAGGCTTGCGGACCGAAATTGCCCTGACTGGACGAGTTGCCATATTGGGTAATGATGGCGGCAGCGACATAATCCGGAAAGACGCAATTCGAGGACTGGCCGATCCACGGCTTCATCACCACCCAGCCCGGATGGCCGGCTGTGCGGTCGATCAGGTCGATGGCCGACTGGCCATTGTTCACCCGCGTGTCTTCGTAGCCGCCATTGAAGCCAAATTTGAGCCCCGGCAGCGGCGAATATGTCGCCTGCACTTCCGCGCCCCACACCTTTGCACTGAAGTTCAGATTGACCGAGGTGCGGTCCACGATCTGCGAAATCTGGTAATCCTTGTAATCGTAATAGAACGCATCGGCATTGAAGACCACGCCGCCATTGAGCGCGGTGTTCTTGGTGCCGAGTTCATAGGCATCGACGAATTCGGGCCTGAAATCCTTCGGATGCGTCGGCTGCGTATTATTCGATGTACCGTATTGAATCAGAATGGGGCCGGGCGGGTTCTGGCCGCCGGCCTTGTAGCCATGCGCATACGAGGCATAGACAAAAGTCTGATCGGTGAAATCGAGCTTGGGCGTCCAGCTCAACACCGCGCGGCCGGTCAGCTCATTCCACTTCTTGTCAACCGTCGGCGTGAGCGAATTGACCGGATAGCCGTAATAGAGCGTCAGAGTCTGGGTCGGGATTTCGATGAAATGTTTCTGGTCGTCGGTCCAGCGCAACCCGCCTGTGAATTTCAGATCCTTGGTGATGTTGTAATAGGCTTCACCGAAGGCGGCATAGGAATTGAGGACATAGGGATTCTTGCTGTCGAAATAATTGTGGCCCTGCCCGTTGAGCTTCGAAAGCGGATTGGGATCGACATAGGCCACGCGCTGGCCCGGCAGATAGCCGGCTCTGTTGGTGAGCGCATATTGCCGGCCATAAGGCAGGCAAGGCTCGTTCGAGACGCCGGGCTGATAGGCCTGGCAGAATGGATTGGCGGTAAAAAGATCGGTGCCTCCGCTGGCGATGGCGGTGAAGGCATTGGAGAGAACGATGAAATCCTCTTCGGTCTCGTAATGCATGTAATTGCCGCCGACGCTGAAATTGAACGGCCCTTTGAAATCGGACGCCAGCCGGAATTCCTGGCTGACCTGCCAGGAATGCTCGCGCGAGACATCCTGAAGAACGAGCCGGTCCGAGCAACCAAGCTGCGGATCGCAGGTATACCAATATTGCCCTCCATCGCTCGCCGCAGGATCGGTCGGATCGTTCGGGGAATACAGGCCATGTCCTGCACCGCCAATATAGCTCGGATTTCCGTATACGCCTTGGACACCGGAAAAGGGTCCCGCAGAAAATACGCCCGGTGCGGTTTCGAAGCGGTTCAAATCCTCCGTCGAATAGAGATAATCCCGGTTGTAACCGGTATCCGAACTGAGTGTGAGCGTGGGCGTGATGTTCCATTCCGCGTTGAGTTCCACCGTATCGTTCTTGGCGCGATAGAGGGTCGGGCCCTGGGAGACGATATTGCGCAGATTGGTGGACTGACTGCCGCCGGCGTAAGGGTTGCCCCCGCTGAACAACCCATAAAATCCAAGCGCCTGAACGAAGGGCAGCGAAAATCCATTGACGACGCCGTAGGCGCCATAATCGCCAGTGGCGGGATTGCCGTGATCGTAAAGCGAGCCGGCCACGCAGCCCTGGCTGAAACTGCCCCGGTTGACGCTGAAGGTGAGGTCGGTGTTGCCTTGATGACCGCTGCCGTAGTCGAGCGGTATATTTACCACCTGGCCATGCCCATTGTCATAGGTGAGCGATGACGGCCCCGGATCGGTGTGGCAAAGCTGTTTGCCGCTGCGGATGCGGTCGTCGTTTTCCTGGAAATGTTCCCAGATCAGATCGGCGTGTACGCTTTCGGCCGGCGCCCAGCGCAGCGTCGTGCGGCTCGACCACAAATCGCGCCCGTCGATCGGCTTGCCCGCAAGCGTGTTCATGGCGTAACCGTCGCGCTTGGTCCATTCGCCAGCCACGCGCAACATCAGCTTGTCGCTTACCACGGGGATATTGACCATGCCTTCATAGCGGCGGTTGTTGTAATTGCCCCAATCCGCCGACAGCATCGCTTCGAAATGATCGACCGGTTTGGCCGAAACGACGTTCACCACGCCGGCGGTGGCATTGCGCCCATAAAGCGTGCCCTGCGGGCCGCGCAAAACCTCGACCTGGCCGACGTCGTAGAATTCCTGCTCGAAGAAATGATTGCGGATGAAGGGCGTGTCGTTGAATGCAACCGCCACCGCCGGATCGGTGGTCACCGAAATCGCTTGCGTGCCGATACCGCGGATTTCGAGGTTGTAGCCGGTGAAGTTCGTTTTCGTGAAGGTGAGGTTCGGAACTTCCTTCACCAGATCGGGACCGCCCGCGATCTGTTTGCTGGTCAACTCCTCCTGACTGAGCGCGGTGATGGCAATGGGGATGACCTGGATATCGCCCTTAATCTTCGACGACGTGACGACAACCGTTTCGACGCTCGTTGCCGCTGCCGCGGCCAGACGTGTCCGGGCAACTTCGGCTGTAGGTTTCGCCGCGGCGCGCGGCGCATCGTGGGCGCGCACAATCGCGACCGCGCCGGATTCCAGCTGCGTCACATAGCCCGTTCCGGACAGAATGTGGGACAAGGCTGCCGAGGCCGACAATTCGCCCCTGGCGCCCTTCGTATGCACGCCCTTCAATTCGTCATCGGGATACATCAGCGCGACGCGCGCCTGCTTCATATAGGCATCCAGCGCGGTTTTCAGATCGCCGCCCGGAATATTGAATTCGTTCGCGTGCGCGCCCGTCGCCATGACCAACGTGCTGGCGCCGGCCAGTGCCGCCGATTTCAGAGATTTGAACCTGATCATTTGCCCCTCTCTCGCGGTTTTCCGATCAACCGCCTGTTTTCAAGACCAGCCCGGATGTCAGCGCCGGATCACGATTTGGTTGTTCCCGTAAACGACCTGTAGCCCCAGAACATCGCGCGCCACGCGCGCAAAGCGATCGACGTCGTTGACCGGAAACGTCGCGCCGATCAGACGATTGGCCGCCACCGAATTGGCGACGACCAGTTTGATGCGGTTGTAGCGGTTGAACTCGGCGGCGGCGTCGGCCAGCCGCATATGCTTGAACACCAGCACGCCGCGGCGCCATGTCAGTTCGTTGGCCAGTTCCGCCGGAGACATCTTGTTCATCATTGTCGAATTGGGCGTTGCGACGACCGCATCGCCGCGCGACAGCAGCGCGGCCTGAAGCGGCGCTTTTGCGTCGGAGGTTTTGAATGCGACGCGGCCCTGCTCTACGGCGACTTCGAGGCGCCCGCTGTCGCGCCGGACCAGGAATTTGGTGCCCAGATCGGTGATGCGATGATCGCCGGCAAAGACCGTGAACGGATGCGCCGCATCGTGTTTCACCTGGAAATAGGCTTCGCCCTTGTCCAGCCAGATCGTGCGGTTCCGCGTCGTCATTTCCGCGCGCAGAACCGTGTTGGTGTTCAGCTCGATCTTGGTGCCATCGGCGAAGTGGACGAGTTTATGGCCGCCAACGGGCGTCGCATAGGTTCGTATCTGCGAATGCGGTTGAAGGAATTTGCCTGCCGCCAGCCCGGCAACCGCGAGAACGGCAATGGATGCGGCAATGCCGACAATCGCCGGCAACATGCGAACGCGCGACGAAATCTTCGAATCGCCGGAAGCGGTGCCGCGCAACGCGGCCAAACGTTCGGTGCGCGCCCAGGCGGCTTCCAGCCGCAGGAAAGCGACTTCGTGGGCCGACGATTTATTCAGCCAGGCATTCAATTCCGCCTGCGCGCCTTCGTCCCAGCGTCCGAAATTGCGGCGCTCCAGCCAGCGCGCGGCCTGCGCCTCGATCGCGCCGGCATCCGTCAAAGTCGTGGGTTCGGAAGCAACGATGCTCATTTTTGCCTCCGCAAATCGGCCGGTGCGCCATAAAGAATGTCGGCCAGCACACGCATGCCTTTCGATATGTGCTCGGTCACGGTGTCTTCGCTGATGCCCATGCGCGCGGCGATCTCGCGGCGTGGCAGGTCTTCGATGCGGCCCAGAAGAATGGCCTCGCGGCAGCGCGGCGGAAGGCTGTCGAGCGCCGATTGCAGCTGACGCAATTCGTCTCGCGCGATGGCGTGACGCTCCGGACCTGGCTCTTCCTGTGCTATCTCCAGCGCTTCGAGATCGGCGACGGCTTCGATCGGAACGACTCTTTCGTCGCGTATGCGATTGATCAGAAGATTGCGCGCCGTGGCGAAGACGAATTGCTTGGCGCGGACGGGGATTTCCTTCTTCGCCGCGTTGAACACGCGCACATAGATTTCCTGCCTGAGATCGGCGATGTCGCTCTTGTTGCGCCAATTGTGCTGCAAAAACTGCATCAGAGCGGCCTCCAGCGGCAGCACTTCGCGGACAAACCATTCGCGCACGTCAGGCGCAGTCATGCCCGCGCCCGCCAGACCAGCGTCATTTCGACTGGTGTCCGATATCTCGACCATCCCCCGCGCGCTTCCCGCTGCATCCAGGGTTGAAGCTTACGCCTACATCTGGGTAGACACGGAATGCGGGCGCCGCCGGGGTTCTTCGGGAAAATAATTTCGATGCGGCAGTGCAATATCCGCTTTCAGACGGAAATTGCGGGTTCAATCGCGGAAGAATTTTGCGTTGCAAACGAAATGTGTGGGGTACATCGCCGCCGCCCCAGGGTTCAAAGCAGGCAGAGATTTAGCTTTTTTCAATTGCCGTTCGGATTTGGCACGTTTCCACCGACATTATCTGCCTTGCCCCCGGCGGTATGCATGCTGCCGCCGCGCTGACAGGTGTTGAAGCCATCGACCCAACCCGCCCGATATGCGACAGGACGGTCGGATCGGGGCTGGTCGGGGCCACTGCCAAATACGGCCTTGCCGCACCCGTCTGAATAGCCCGCCTGATAATCGGGCGTGTCTTTGTATGATTGGTCAGCCTGTTGTGGGTCGGCAAGGGCCGCGCCACCGATAAAAAGCAGCGAGGTCGAAAAAATAAGAGCCGTGCGTTTCATCCTGACCTGGCGGAAGTTTTGCCGCGATGCTGTCGGCAGTAAACCATGCATTCGGCCCGAGCCGGAATCACATCGGCGCGATTGCGGGCTTATGCGCTCGGGACCAGATGCTTCAATTCGTCGGTAAGATAACCGAAGCGGGCCATTTGTTTGTGATGACGGCGGACGATGCGTTCGATCTGTTCGACGGTGAGCTTGTCGCGCCAATCGCCTGCCCTGCCCGAACGGAAGAAGACTTCCGCCTTTTTGGGCTTTTCCGCGAAACCGCCTTCTTCCTCCTGCTTCTTGAGCTTGTCGAAGGACGAGCGTTCGATGGCAAGATTGAGTTCGCTCTCGCTCGGGTTGAGTAGCAGATGGCCTGCCAGCGCTCGGAAGGTTTGTGTGGGACTATCCAACATGTCTTCGTAACGCATAACATAGATGGCCTCGTGCGGCTTGCGCGTCCAGCTTTCGACATGCTCGCTCCAGGCGCTGTAGACCTCATAGACGGCGTTCTCGCCCATCGCAGTTTCCATGCCGACCTTGGCCATCCAATTGATGGCTTCATCGATGGTGCCGCCGATGTGGTTTGCGAGAGAAACCGCTACATCCAGCGGATTGCGCACGATATAGACGGCGCCGGCCGTGACTTCGAAATTGATCAGCGGATGGCCGCGGTTCATCACCAGCGCATGATGGGTTTTGACCAGCGCCAGTCCATCCACTTTGTTGGCGAGGTCTTCCTGTACCTTGGGGCGGACGGCGGCGATTTCCTCGCGCGTGCATTCGGTGATGGGCTTGCCGAGCTGCTTCTCATAAAGATGGCCCGAGATTTCCCAGAAGGTGAGCTCATTCATCTTGTTAATGTTCTGCTCTTCCTCATCCACGCCTTCGAGGATGTTGAGCAGATTGTGCAGGAAGTTGCGCGTCCAGGTATTGCCGGACTTCGGATAGGAGGCGAGCCAGAGGATGCCGTGGGTTTCCTCTCCGGGCGGCGGATCACTCCGGGAGATTACGCCGGGTCTATGCGAAACATTCGTCATGCAAGCGGGTGATACCACAAAGCCGATGACGTCCGCTACCGGTTCTACGGCAGCGGACGCCATCGCTCTTTTTACTCCTACCCTCCGAACCCGATGCTCACATTCAGGTACGGGCCATAAAACATGCGGTCGAATTTGTCGGTGGTTTCTTGCCCGCCATCGATCGCATTGAAGAATGCGTCCACCTTGTAGCCGGCGCTGATCTTGGCGTTGGCGTAGTTGTACGACAAGCCCAGATGTGCGCCGAGATTCGGCACCGTGGCGTTCTGCGAACGCGTGATGGTGTAATCGTCCTTCGTCGTGATCGTACCCCCCGCAAAGCAGAAGCCGGGCGCGTTACTGGACCGCAAGTGGCAATGGAACATGTGGTTGCGCAGGATATGCACGTTCTGCTGGCCGAACAGCATGGCGGCATTCGCGCCCCAATCGACATCAATGGCACCGTCCGTAACGCTACCCCAGAGGACATTGGATGCATCCCAAGTGAGTTCGGGCCCTACCCCATGGAAGCTGCGCCTCTCGTTCGTTTGCGCTTCAAAGATGTCGTGGAAGCCGGGTGGGAGGTTATAATATGGGTCCATATTGATGTTGAAACCGTTGCGTGAGGTAAATTCGGCAAAACGCATGCCAGCCGCCAATGTACCGGTACCTTCCCGTCCGGCAATACCGATGCCGAGATTTTTACCGACCGTGAAATCAAGCATCACGTGCTTTTCGCTCGCCGAGCCGAGGGCGTCGGAGAAGGTTCCATACACCGCCGCGGAACAAAAGCGCGCATAGCTCGGGAAGAACTGTGTGATATAGGTGCAGGGCAAGCCGCTGAACTTGGTTGGGACCTTCTTGTCCAGGCTCAGATGCTTGTTATTGCTCTTCGACGAGCGGCCATAGCGCACACCCATCTTGAACTTCCAGTCTGAATCCGTCGGCTGGAACGCAAGCGCGCCTTCCCAATCCACACTGCCGCTGGGCCATTTCTGGCCGTTCTGGGGCGTCAACGACTGATCCTTGTTCGGCCAATAAAGCGGATTGTCGCTGTTCATATCCACGAAGTCGGTTTCGTCCGGCAGATAAGGATCCTGTTTCGCGGACAGAAGCGAATAATTTCCGCCTACCGTCAGCCAGAATGTCGGTCTCTTGCCATCGGCCGGGAAAAGACCCAGCCCGTCATCGCTATCCGAACCGCCACTGAACTGCTTGGTAACGCGCACACCAAAGAGTCGCGGGTCGGTGAGGAACGTGTTGGTAGTGAGCCCGGTGTCGTCGCTATACAGGAAGTCGCCGGTGATGGCCGTTCTGTCGAAGACATTCTTGACGTAGCCCATGATCTGCCAACCGCTGGCGTCGTTCAGGATTAGGGCCAGATTCACGTTGGAATAGCCGCGTATCTTGTCATACGGATTGTCGTTGAAGATTCGCGCGAAGCTCTGCGACTGCCAGTAGAAATCCGTATGGAACGTCGCCGCCCAGTCCGCCGATACCGGCATGGTATATTCGCCCGTAAGCGATACTGTGAAATGCGGCGCATTCGGAAGCTGGTTGCCTCCCAGCGGTTTGGCGAAACCTTCGCCGCCATTGGGCGCGGTCGAGGGATCAAAGCCATAATAGGTCAACGCTGGCGTGGTGACAGGGCAGCCTGGCGAGCCTGTGCATGTACGATATGTCTGCGAGGAGATTGTAACGGGATAGCCGAACGGCTGGCCGTTATCGGAAGAGATATAATAGGGATTTCCTGCCGAAAGATGGTGTGATGTGTTGTAGGACGAACTGCTGTGATAGCCGGGCGAATCCGGGCCATAAGACGACTCATAATATCCGAAAGTGACCGGATCCACGCTCATGCCGGCGACGGGCGCATATTGGCCGTAGCCACCGGTTGCCGGGGAATATGCTGCGCCGCAAGCGGAACTGCCGGAATTGCCTTCGCCTTGGTTGATATATTTCGCAAGAATGGCGGCTGCGACATATTCTGGAAATACACAGTTTGAGGACTGGCCGACCCAAGGCTTCATCACGACCCAATCGGGGTGGCCATAGGTGCGATCGATCAAGTCTATAGCGGATTGGCCGTCCTTGACGCGGGTATCTTCATAACCGCCGTTGAAGCCGAATTTCAGGCCCGGCAACGGCGAGTATGTCGCCTGGACTTCCGCGCCCATGACGGTCGCATCGAAATTCAGATTGACCGAGGTGCGGTCCACGATCTGTGAGATCTGGTAGTTCTTGTAGTCATAGTAAAAGGCATCCGCATTGAAGACGAGACCACCGTCAAGTGCGGTGTTCTTGGTCCCTAATTCGTACGCGTCCACAAATTCCGCCTTGAAGTCCACCGGATGCGTCGGCTGATGGTTGCTGCCCGCGATATAGGTAATCAAGACTGGTCCGGGCGGGTTCTGGCCGCCAGCCTTGTAGCCATGACTGTAGGAGGCATAGACGAATGTCTGATCAGTGAAGTCGAGCTTCGGGGCCCAGCTCAATACGGCGCGGCCGGTGAGCTGGTGCCAAGACTTGTTGACATCGGGATCGTGCGGGTAGCCCCATCCGCTTGTCAGTGTCTGGGTGGGAATCAAGCCGAAATTCTTTTCGTCGTCGGTCCAGCGCAACCCGCCGGTGAACTTCAGCTCCTTGGTGATCTGGTAATAGGCTTCGCCGAATGCGGCATAGGAATTGAGAACATACGGGTTTTTGCTGTCGAAATAATTATGGCCCAATCCATTGAGATTGGCGAGCACGTTAGGATCGGTGGGCACAAGAGACGGCAGGCCGACATTCTTGTCGGGCGCTATGAAAGAACGACCATTGGGACGGCAGACTTCTTGCTCGGAATAGCTTGCTGTATACGTGCAATCACTGCCATGGGCAAAGGACGACAGCCCGTTGGACAGAACGATGAAATCTTCATACGTCTCGTAGTGGAGATAGTTGCCGCCGACACTGAAATTGAACGGTCCCTTGAAATCCGAGGCCAGCCGGAATTCCTGACTAACCTGCCAGGAATGCTCCCGTGAAATGTCCTGCGTGACGACGTGACTGGAACAGCCGAGCTGCGGATCGCAGATGTAATTGTAAACACCGGTTTGGCCGGTGATCGGATCGATGCTGGCTGCCGCATCGTAGGGGTCATTGTAAGAATAAAGCTCGCTGAACGCCCCGCCCACGTAGCCGGGCTGGCCGTATATTGCGCCGCCGGGACCCGGGAATTGTCCATGGCCCGCACCGCCGAAGATGCCCGCTGCGGTTTCGAAGCGATTGAGGTCTTCTGTCGAGTAGAGAAAATCTCGGTTGTAACCAGTATCCGAGCTGAAGGTGAGCGAAGGCGTGACGTTCCACTCCGCGTTCAATTCCAGCGTGTCATTGTTTGCCCGATAGATCGTCGGCGCCTGAGAGACGATGTCGCGCAGATTGGTCGATTGAAAAGCGCTCGCGTAAGGATTGGCGCCGCTGAAAACGCCAGTGTAACTCATGACCTGAACGAACGGCAGCGAGTAGCCGTTGACGACGCCAAAGGCGCCATAATCGCCATTCGCCGGGTTGCCCTTGTCGTAAAGCGAGCCTGGCAGGCAGCCCTGGCTGAAGCTGCCCCTGTTGACGCTAAAGACGAGATCCTGACCATTGTCCGGAAGCGTCACATCCGTCATCTGGCCATGCCCATTGTCATAGTGTAGCGACGCTGGTCCGGGATCGGTGTGGCAAAGCTGCTTGCCGCTGCGCAAGCGGTCATCGTCTTCCTGGAAATGCTCCCAGATCAAATCGGCGTGGACGGTTTCGGTGGGCACCCAGCGCAGCGTCGCGCGGCTCGACCACAGATCGCGCCCGTCGATCGGCTGGCCCGAGAGCGTGTTCATGGCGTAGCCATCGCGCTTGGTCCATTCGCCCGCCACGCGCAGCATGAGCTTGTCGCCCACGATGGGGACATTGACCATGCCTTCGTAGCGGCGGTTGCTGTAATTACCCCAATCGGCCGACAGCATGGCTTCGAAATGATCGACCGGCTTGGCCGAAACAATATTTACCACGCCTGCGGTGGCGTTGCGCCCATAGAGCGTACCTTGCGGTCCGCGCAGCACTTCGACTTGGGAAACGTCGAAGAATTCCTGCTCGAAGAAATGATTCCGAAGGAACGGCGTGTCGTTGAACGCAACGGCGACAGCCGGATCGGTGGTCACCGAGATCGCCTGCGTGCCGATGCCGCGGATTTCCAGATTGTAGCCGGTGAAGTTGGTTTTCGTGAAGGTGAGGTTGGGAACTTCCTTCACGAGATCGGGGCCGCCCGCGATCTGCCGCGACGTCAACTCCTCCTGACTGAGTGCCGTGATCGCAATGGGGATCACTTGTATGTCGCCCTTGATCTTCGAGGATGTGACAATGACGGTTTCGACGCCGGTTGCAGCGGCAGCGGCCAGCCGCGTCGGCGCGGTTTGAGCCGCGGTATCCTTCACGGTTCGTGCTTGATGTTGCTTGAGGACTTCGATCTGGCCCGGGGACGTTTCCGTGGCGACAAATCCGGTGCCGCGCAAAATTTCCGCAAGCGCCTGGGGTGCCGACATGTCGCCGCGCGCGCCACTCGATCGCACGCTGTTGACGGCATCGCTCGAAACCACGAGCACGCCGGCCTGCGAGGCGTAGCTGTTCAAGGCCGCTTTAAGGTCGCCAGGCGGGACATCAAACGTCCTGGCCGCCGCGCCCGAAGCCATTGCGAAGGCGCCAAGTGCCAAGACGCTTGCCGAACCCAGAAATTTCAATTTCAACATGATTCCCCCTTGATACCGGCCGCGATGAACTTCAACGTTTCACCCTCACTGCGCGTTCGGCGTTCCTATGATGATTTCGTTTCCAACTTGCCCCGCACGGAGCCCAAACAGATTCTTCGCCAGCCGCGCGAATTCCGCGCCATCATTGGCGTGAATGGCGCCGTTGATTTTCAATTGCGCCGCATTCGGATCGGCAATCACGACCTTGACGGTGTTGTAGCGATTGAATTCCGCGGCAGCCTCCGCAAGCGTCGTATCGTCGAAGACCAGAATGCCTTTGCGCCACGTCAGTTCGTCGCGCAGTTGCCGCGCCGGCTTTTTGGTGACGGCCAGCGAGGTGCTGGTTGCCAGCGCGACATCGCCCGGCACCAGGGTGGCTGACTGGTCTTGTCTGATGTCCGATTCAACGCGCGCGCGGCCCTCGACCAGCGCGACCCGGAGCTTTGTGCCGGATGTACGGATCAGGAACTCCGTTCCCAGATCGGTGACCTTGTGACCGGCGACCGATACCGTGAATGGATGGGCGGCATCGTGATGAATCTGGAACAGCGCCTCGCCCCGAACCAGCGCGACATCGCGCTGATTGTTGCTGATTTGCAGGACGGTGTTGGTGTTCAACTCGATTTGCGAGCCATCGAACAGCATCACAATTTTGCGGCCACCAATGGGCGTGGTGAACGTCTGAACGTCCGGCCGGGCAAAATAGAGGTAACCGCCGAGGCCAAGAACAGCAAAGAAACCCACGCTCGCCGCTATTCGAAAAAATCGAACCCATGGAAGCGCGCGGGATGGAGGCTCCTTGCTGCCAAGACCAAACGGCGGAATGTCGGCAATCAATTCGGTACGATTCCAGCTTGCCTCGACCCGCCAGAACGCTGTTGCATGCGCGGGCGATTCCGCAAGCCAGGCGTCCAGCCGCTTCTGGTCTTCGTCGGTCCAGGTCTGGTGCTCGTCGCGCGCGATCAGCCATTCGACTGCCTGCGCTTCGATGGCCTTGGCGTTGTTCTTGTGATCCGCCCCCGCGATCATGGATTTGCCTCCAGATCGGGCTTGTCGCTGTAAAGTATGTCGGCCATGAGATGTGCTGCAGCCGCCAGATGAACCTTCACCGTGTTTTCGGCAATCCCCATGCGCTGCGCGATTTCGGGCCGTGTGAGTTTTTCAACGCGCTTCAGGAGAAGCGCCTCCCGGCAACGTGGCGGCAGGCGGTCCAGCGCATTCTTCAAATGGCGCAACTCGTCACGCGCGATGGCGCGGCGGTCCGGACCGGGCTCATCGCTTGCGATCTCGATGGACTCGAGATCGGCCACGCCCTCGATCGGAACGATCCTGTTGCGGCGATACCAGTCGACCACCAGATTCCGCGCAATCGCAAAAACAAAAGGCTTTGCCGATAGCGGGATCTGTTTGTTTGCTCTCTCGTAAATGCGGACGTAGACATCCTGCCGCAAATCGGCGACGTCTTCGCCATGGAGCCGGCTTTGCCGTAAGAACTGCACTAGCGATGCCTCCAACGGTAACACCTCGCGCACGAACCAGGCCTTCACGTCATGCGTACTCACATCCGCATCCTCTGGATGTGGATCGTCCGTTTTGCGTCTGGTGTCCGGTGTTTCGACCATTCCCCCCGCCCAACCGAGGGTTACCTACCCAAGGCTACATCTATTCCCACGGTTGAGGGGGCCAAACCGGGCTAGTCCGTTTGGCAAAAAAGTTCTCTGAGCCTGAAGGCTGGCCTTTCGGCAAGATTGTTGCGAATACTTTTGCAGTCGTGAAGAAGCATAATGGACAGTTGGTGGATCATGCGCGCAAAGAAAAAGCGGCGGATTGCGCCGCCGCCCTCAAGTTCTACGGGGTGAGCCGGGGGGGCGGCTCGGACCCGTAAATATTTCCCACCCTCGCTTAATCCCCCAACCCGATGCTGATGGAGGCATAGGGGCCGTTGAAGGTGAGATTCGACTTCTTCGCCGCGTCAATGCCAGTATTCATAGCGTTTAGGAACGTGTCGTAGCGATAGCCGACACTCACCTTGAAATTCGGGTATTTCACCGAGAGCCCCAAAGATCCGCCGACATTGGGCACCGTGACCGAACGCGAGCGGGTATCTCGACCATTCACACCGGCTCTCGAGGCCTTCAATTCAGAACTGTGCGCTCATAGACACGCGAGCCCCACGGGATTTAGGGCCCGCCCAAAATTATTTTTTGCTGCGATGCAAAAAGTCCGGCCAAGCAGGCGGCGCGGCTGCTACACCTAGCCGGTGCGATTGGCCGCTACGGATATCGCCGGATCACAGCGCTCCTGCGAGCAGCCGGATGGGCGGTGAACAAGAAGCGGGTCGAACGCATCTGGCGGCGTGAGGGGCTGAAGGTTCCGGCAAAGCAGCCCAAACGGGGACGACTTTGGCTCAACGACGGATCGTGCATCCGTCTTCGGCCAGAGCGGCCCAACCACGTGTGGTCCTACGACTTTGTCGCCGACCGCACCCACGATGGAAAGGCCTTCCGGATGCTCTGCATCATTGATGAGTTCACACGCGAGGCGATCGCCATCCGGGTGGCGAGAAAGCTGAAGGCGACGGACGTCATCGAGGCGCTATGCGATCTGTTCGTCGAGCGTGGCGTCCCGGCCGACATCCGTACTGACAACGGTCCGGAGTTTGTTGCCCTGGCACTTCGGGACTGGATCGCCGCCGTAGGCCCCCAGACCGCCTACATCGAGCCCGGCAGCCCCTGGGAAAACGGGTACTGCGAGAGCTTCAACGGCAAGCTCCGCGACGAGCTGCTCAATGGCGAGATCTTCTACACGCTCAAGGAGGCCAGGATCATGATCGAAGCCTGGAGACGGCACTACAACACCATCCGGCCCCACTCCTCGCTCGGCTATCGGCCACCAGCACCAGAAGCAATCTGCTGGCCGGCTGATCAGCCGGCCAGCAGACCCGTGGCGCAAACCGCGTCACTGAACTAACATTGCGAATGGACCACTCGGTGGGGGCCGGTCATCATCAAGCGCCGATGCGGCAAGAGTCCGGCGCCGGGCAAGCAGGTTGGCCGCGACCGTGAACAGGTATCCTTGGACGTTGTCGACCGGGGCGTCCGCTCCACGGCGGTGCATGGCCAGGAACACGTCCTGCACGAGCCCTTCCGCCTCGGCTGCGCTGACGCGCTTCTGGAAATAGCGCTTCAGCCCGGGCCCATAGCGGAGCATCCAGGCTTGGAGATCGCCATTGGCGGACGGGCTGGTCTGTATGTCCTTGCTCATGCAAATTGTCCCAGCCGCGGCATGGCGGCCCTACCCCTCTAAGAGGCAGGTTGGACGAAATCATGCAGCCCGAAGGGGCTTTGCCGGTAAGGAATTTTTTGTGCGAGCGCGAAAGGTTGCAATGCGGTGCAGTGCCCCCAGGGGACGCGTGTTGAGCAATGCTTTTGGCCCGTGAAAGCCGCAGGCCAAAACGCAGATTACGCGGCAGAAAAGATGGTGGACGTTTTGGTTGCGTGTGGGCGTTAGTCACCCAGGCCGATACTGAGGCTGGCGAATGGACCATGGAAGAGCATATTGGAGGACACGCGTGCATCTGTTCCACCATCGAAAGCCTTTACGAACAGATCGGCGCGGTAGCCGAATTTCGCTTCGATATTCTGGTAGCGCAAGGACAAGCCCGCAAAGCCGCCGACATTGGGTACCATAACGTTGCGGGATGTCCGGACGTTGACGTTGCTCGTGATCTGAGCATAGGTCGCGCATGCGCGCTGTGGACGGTTATAAGCACCTTGTGCGGAGCACATATAACCGCTCGCCGTCTGGTGCCGCAGCTTTTTTGCCTGCTTGCCGAACAGAAGCGCGCCATTGATGCCCCAATCCAGAGAGACGCTCCCGCCGCGCGGATCGCTCCATAGCGGTGCGGAGGCTTCCCATTTGATGGAAGGTCCGAGGCCATCGAATTTTTGCGAGCTGCTCCCGTTTGCCGTAATGGAGGTCCAGATCTCGCGGACTTGGGTGAAGTTGCCTCCCCCGGGGGTGATAATTGTCGTAAAGTGAGACGTCTGGAAATGCATCCCCTGTGTCTGCTGGAAGCCGGAAATTTTGCGCGACGCCTTGAATTGCGCAAAGCGTATGCCTGCGCTCAATGTCGATATACTTCCGCGTCCGAACAGGCCGATGCCCACATCCTTTCCAGCCTGAAAATCGATAATAACGTGTGACTCGGTGCTGCTCGTGTCCGCATGCAGTTTTTCCTGCGTTTTGGGAACAGGTCTGTAATCGGTCATGTTGAATGACGGAAAAAGCGGATAGCTCCGCACGTATGACTGGAACCATTTCGTGGGGAGCGTGTCCCCCGTCTGGTCGAGCTTACCTTTGCGGCCCGAACGTCCGAAACGGATCGAGGCGGAAAAATTCCAATCGCTGCCATGCGGTTTGAATATGATCGCGCCTTCGACGCCGTTGCTGCGTGCCGGATTGAGCGATTGCATCAGCGGCGCTGTGAAGCCGGATTGCGGCACCAGGCCGCCGACCGGCAACGCGACGTTATTGTCGGAAAACTGGACATCCTCCGCTTGCCAGCCGAGTTCGACCCACAGCGATGCCTCCTTGCCCGCGTTTGCGGCAAGTGCCGGCCCGCATCCCCAAACGGATGCGATGAGCGCCACCGTGGAAACGGTCGCCATCAAACGATTCCGCGCCGCGTGGGATGTCGTCTTGTCCGGATTATACATCTGTCCCCCCGTCATCAATTTGAAGAGCCGCCGACGCCAATACTGATACTGGCGAAGGGCCCATAGAAGCCGCGGTTCTCGGATTTTCGCGCATCGATGCCGCCGTCGATGGCGTTAAAGAAGAAATCGGCGCGGTATCCGATGCTGATCTTCGCGTTGGGATAGCGCAGCGACAGTCCCGCAAATCCACCGATATTCGGCACAGTGACCGAATGTGACCGCGCCACATCGTGTGTGGTCTGATATCGGATGGGCAACGGACCGTGAGAGGCCAGGTGGTATGCATAACGGTCCGTGGTTTGATGGTGCGCGCGAACCTTTTGATGGCCGAACAGAACGGCACCGTTCACGCCCCAATCGAAGGCGATTGCGCCCGTATCGGTCTGCCCGGCCAACGTGGCCGAGCCGTCCCATTCCAGTGAAGGGCCGAAGCCGCTGAAGCTGCGGCTGGCCTTTACGCGCCCAAGGTATAAGTCCCAACTCTGGTTGGGAATCTTTATGTATGCCGGAAACCCATAGAAAGTGGTCTGGTACTTGTATGTAATCGCGAAATTGGGATCGGCATCAAGCCTGACATTGGCGTGCGACTTGAATTGCGCGAATCGCACACCGGCGCCAACTGTCGAATGGCCGCCGAAAACGCCAATGCCGACATCCTTGCCCGCCTGGAAGTCCAGAATGATATCGCTGTCGTGCGTGAGCGACGAACTGGTCGCATAGCGCCTGCCGAGCGGCGGAACAACCGCTGAACCATGTTGGTTGAATATCGGAATACTCAGAATTATCTGCGCCGAGCCGGGTGACGTCTCTTCGTGCGAATTGCCTTTCCGGGTCGCACGGCCATAGCGGATGGCGGCCGAGAACGTCCAGCTCGAATCTTCGGGCGTGAAGGAAATGCGGGCCTCTTCGCCGATGGAGAACCGCGGTGGCGCCTGAACCTCCGCCGGCGGCGTGAACGGATTATCCAAGATCTGCGCCACGAATGGCGGCGCATAAGGTTCCTGACTGTCACTCAGTTGCTCGAATTGCCCGCCCGCTTCGATCCACAGGACGGGCTTGGCGTCATCTGCGAATGCACCGCCGGCCCAGCCCAAAATCGCAACGGCCGAAACGCCCGTCAGCAGCTTCCAGCGAATGGCGGCTCTATTATCGCTTTTGTTGATCAGTTCGCTCATGGTCGTATCCCCCTCACCAGTTCTTCGTGACGCGCACACCGAAGAGGCGCGGGTCCGTGAGGAACACGTTGGTCGTGAGCCCCGTATCGTCGCTGTTCAGGAAGTCGCCGGTAATGGCCGTGGTATCGAAGACATTTTTGAGATAGCCCATCACTTGCCAACCCGATGCGCTGGTCAGGATGAGCGCCAGATTGACGTTCGAATAACCGCGTATCTTGTCGTAGGGCCTGTCGTTGAAGACCCGCGCGAAACTCTGCGACTGCCAATAAAAGTCGCTATGCAGCGTACCCGCCCAATCCTGCGAAAGGGGAACCGTGTAATCGGCCGACAGCGAGGTCGTGAAATGCGGCGCGTTCGGCAGATCGTTGCCGCTGAGGTCCTTGTCGAAGCCGCCGCCATCGTTGCCCGGCAGGCCAAGACCGTTGTTGACATCGGCCGGCGCATTGGGATCGACACTGAGCGGGTCGTATCCGGGATACCCGTCCGTAATGGGATCGCCCTTGCAGTAGAGATCGCCGCCGGAGCCGTGGTCGCAGTGACCGTTGGTTGCGGGATATGGCTGATAAGGCCGCCCCGTTACGGGATCAGTGTGCGCAATGTACGCAAGCCCGCAGGTACCCGAGCCACCGCCGGTTGGTTCGAGAAAAACATAAATGGGGATTATGCAGTTGGACGCCTGCGTTACGAAGGGCTTCGCCACCATCCAGCCGGGCCTGCCCGCCGTACGGTCCATCAGGTCGACGGCCTTGGAGCCCTTCGCCAGCCGTGCATCTTCATAGCCGCCGGCGAAATTGAGACGGAGACCGGGAACAGGCTCCCACATGGCTTCCAGCTCGGCGCCCTTGACGGTGGCATCGAAGTTGAGATTGATCGATGTGCGATCGACGATTTCCGAAATCTGATAGCTTTTGTAGTTGTAATAGAAGACGTCGCCATTCAGCGTGACAGCGCCGTCCATCAGCGTATTTTTCGTGCCAAGTTCGTATGCATCGATGTATTCCGGTTTGAACGTCAAGGGATGTATCGGCGTGCTGATCTCGGTCTGTTGTCCGCCGCCATAGGACAGCAGGACCGCGCCCGGCGGATTGGCGCCGCCGGCCTTGTAACCGTGCGCATAGGAGCCGTAGACCAGCGTCTGATCGGTGAAGTCCAGCTTGGGTGTCCAATTCGCAACCGCACGGCCTGTCAGTTCGCGCCATTCCTGGTTTACGACGCCAACCGAAGGATAGCCCCAACCTTCCACGATCAACTCGCTTGGAATATCCGTGAAATGCTTCTGATCGTCTGTCCAGCGCACACCTCCGGTGAATTTCAAGGTTGGCGATAGTGCGTAATAGACTTCCCCGAAGGTGGCGTAGGAATTCAGGACGTAAGGGTTTTTGCTGCGGAAATAATTGTGCCCATTGCCGTCGAGTTTGGTGATCGGGTTGGGGTCGATGTAGTCGCATTTGCCCGGGCTATGCGGTGCGGTCGGATCGGGAAAAACGAGCCCGGCAAACAGGCAGGACGAATTGTCCGACACGTTCGGTACCCAGGGCGTGCAGCCGCCCCCGGAGCCGCAGCTCGTGCCGCCATTTTCTGCAAGAGCCAGCGTCAGCGCATTGATGAAGACATAATAGTCTTCGAGGGTTTCGTAGTGCAGATAGTTGCCGCCAACACTGAAATTGAGCGGGCCCTTATAACTGGAGGCCAGACGGAATTCCTGGCTGAACTGCCAGGCATGTTCGTCGGACAAGTCTGCGGCTGTGAGCCTGTCGCTGCATCCAACCTGCGGGTCGCAGAAAACGCCGGTGGGCCGGCAGCCTCCAACCGGATCGCAAACGCTGCCGCCATCGGGCGTGAGTGCGCTGTCGCCTTCGAATGCCGCAAACGCGCCCGGCGCTGTCGTGAAACGGTTGAAGTCTTCGGTCGACCAGAGGAAGTCATGGTTATAGGCCGTCTGCGACGTGAGCGTCAAAGCCGGGCTGATTGCATAGTCCGCGTTCAATTCCAGCGTATCGTTCTTCGCGCGGTAAATGGGATCGATGGACGATTCGATTACCCTGAGATCGCGCGATTGCATTGTGCCGAGATAGGGATCGTTCCGCGTAATAGGCGCACCGATGGCGGATACGCCAAAATAGTAAGGCAAGGAAAAGCCATTCGGCACTTCGAAAGCGTCGGGCGAATAAAGCGAGCCCATCTGACAGCCCTGGCTGGTATAAAGAACACCGCCGAAAATACCGGTACTCGCGCCGAACGGATTTTTCGCCGCTTCATCGCCGCCGAAAATGTCCGGAATCGGCATGCGGTGGCAGAGCTGCTTCGCCGTGCGCATGCGATCATCGTCTTCTTGAAAGTGTTCCCACACCAGATAGGCCTGGAGTTCGGCAGTAGGATGAAATCCGAGCGTCGCGCGGATGGACCACAAGTCGCGCCCGTCTATGGGATCGCCCGTGATCTCGTTGGTCGAATATCCGTCGCGCTTTGTCCACTCGCCCGCGACGCGCAAATCGATGCGATCGTCCAGGATGGGAACGTTCACCATGCCCTCGTAGCGGCGATTGGTGAAATTGCCCCAGTCGGCGGAGAGCATCGCCTCGAACTGATCGGTTGGTTTGGCCGAAATGACATTCACCACGCCAGCGGTCGCGTTGCGGCCGTAAAGCGTGCCTTGCGGCCCACGCAGGACTTCGACCTGGCTGACATCGTAAAATTCCTGCTCGAAGAAATGATTGCGGATGAACGGAACATCGTTGAATGCCACGGCAACCGCCGGATCGGTCGTAACGGAGATTGCTTGTGTGCCGATCCCGCGGATTTCGATGTTGTAGCCGGTGAAGTTCGTTTTCGAGAATGTGAGGTTCGGGACCTCCTTCACCAAATCCGGACCGCCGGCAATCTGGCGCGAGGTAAGCTGTTCCTGCGACAGCGCCGTGATGGCGATCGGAACCGTCTGGATGTCGCCTTTGATTTTCGACGATGTGACGACGACCGTTTCCACGCTGGAGGCCGCATGCGCCGGCACGGCGTCGGCCACGCGCATGATGGAAGTCACGGTTCTGGCCGTAAGGGTCGGTTTCGGCATCACCCGGATGACGCCCGCCGCGTCTCTTTGCGCCGCAAAACCGGTGCCTTTCAAAATGCGCGCGAGTGCGACGTCCGGCGTTAGATCGCCCCTGGCACCCTTCGTATGCACGCCCCGCACCGCATCGCTCGGAACGGCGAGTGCGACGCCGGCTTGCTGCGTATAGAGTGCAAGCGCCGCTTCGAGATCGCCGCCAGGCACATCGAATTGCCGGCCATAGGCCGCCATCGGAACCGCCACACCGAGGCAAACACCTGCCACCAGCGCCGCCTTGAATGTTTTGAGCCTGTTCATTTGCCCCCCTGTTTCGCGCGCGTGTGCGCGCCGTTCCGTGCTCGTAATTCAGTGCGATAGAACTATTGCCCCGCCCTCATGCCGGACATTCAAGTGAAAGAAATTCTCCGCAACGCGCGCGAATTCGTCCGGATCGTTTGCCGGCAGTGTGCCGCTGATGGCCAGTTGCCCGATCGCGGAATCCGCAATCACGATCTTCTGGCGGTTGTAGCGGTTGTATTCCGCGGCGGCGGCGGCAAGCGGCGTCTGGTGAAAGACCACCAGGCCCTTGCGCCATGCCAGCATGTCCGACATTTGGGTGTCCGTCATCTGCCGCATCGATACCGAGTCTGCATTCGCGACCAGGAGATCGCCGGGCGTCAGGCTCGCCTGATGGGTGCCATCATTGTCGAAGGCAATGCGGCCCTGCACCAGCGCGACCTCGAATGTGTTCGCGCGGTTGCGCACGACGAATTCCGTTCCGATGTCCACAATCCGGCGCTTTCCGGACGTAACGATGAACAGACGCTTTGGATCGTGCTTGACGCGGAAAAAGGCTTCACCTTTTTCAAGCGCGACGTCGCGCTCGCCGCGCGCTTCGCTGACACGCACGACGGTGTCGGTGTTCAGCTCGATCTGCGAGCCATCCGCCAGAATGATCGTTTCATGGCCGCCGACAGGCGTGGTGAAGGTCTGTTCGTTGGAACCGGGCTGCAGGAAATAATAGAGAAGCCCGCCCATCACCGCGACATAGGCGCAAGCCGCCGCAAAGCGAAAGGCCAGCGGCCGCAGATCGCGCAACGTGTCCATGAGAACTTGCGTGCGCGATGCGCCGCCGAGCGCCGCCAAGCGATTGCTGCGCGTCCAGATATCTTCGAATCGGACATAGGCGACGCGATGGGCAATGGATTGTGCAAGCCAGGCTTCCAGCTCCGCCTGCTTGGCCGCATCCCACGTGTCGCTGGTGTGCCGTTCGACCACCCAATCGGTGGCCACCGCCTGAACCTTGGCCGCAGACATTCGATTTTCCGAAACACCCATGTCTCAGCCCTTCAAATGTCTGGGTTCGCTGTAGAACGCATCGGCGAGCGCGCGCAGGCCCTCATTCAGGTGCCAGCGCACGGTTTTCTCGCTGACGCCCATGCGCGCGGCGATCTCGCGCCGCGAGAGCCCTTCGATCTGGCGCAACAGGAATGCTTCGCGCGCGCGCCGTGGCAGCTTGTCGAGCGCGGCCTGAAGCCGGCGCAATTCGTCGCGCGCGCCGAGCGCGCGATCCGGGCCGGGTTCATCGGTGGCGATGCTCAGCACGTCGAGATCGGCGACCGCCTCGATGGAGACAACTTGTTGATGGCGCACCCGGCTGATGATGAGGTTGCGCGCGGTCTGGAACACGAACGGCTTCGCGCTCTGCGGAATCTCGTTCAGCGCCGCTTCATAGACGCGAACGTAGATATCCTGCAGCAGATCGGGGATTTCGTCCCGGTTTCGCCAATTGTGACGCAGGAATTGCATCAGCACCGCCTCCAGCGGCAACACCTCACGCGCGAACCAAGCGTCGACTTCGGGCATGGCTACGGCCTGACCCGCAAAGCGCCGCTTCGAGTCGTCATTTCCGGTGTCTGTTGTCTCGGTCATCCCGCCAGCGTCCTGCCTTTCGACGGGCTCCGACAGTTTACATCTGGGCAGACGCCTCAGATGTCCAAATGTCCGGGTATTTTTTTAGGCCGGGGGAGAGCTAGTGCAGCGCAGCAGAACTTGTGCAGCCGCGAAAGCGAGCCGACGAAAATTGGATGTTGGGAATTGATGGCGCGGTTGCACGCGGCGGGGCATGGTGCGCGGCGGAAGTTCGTCCAACGCCTTTTGCAACCGGCGCAATTCGTCGCGCGCCATCGCCCTGCGATCCGGGCCGGGCTCATCGAGCGGTATGCCAAAATCTTCCAGCTGCGCGGCGGATTCGATCGGAACGATCTTGTCTCTGCGGTAGCGATCGACAAGCAGATTATGCGCGGTGCTGAAGACGAAGGATTTCGGATTGTCCGGCAGGCTTTTGCTCGCGGCCTCATAGACGCGCACATAGACGTCCTGCACGAGATCGGAGATATCGCTTTTGTTGCGCCAATTGCGGCGCAGAAAGAGCGTCAAAGCGGCCTCCAACGGCAGAATTTTTTGCACAAACCAGCCTTGCAGGTCGGCCGAATTCACAGCCGCACTCGCATGCCGCAACCCTTCGTTCTCGAAACCAGATTCCGGTGTGTTGCCCATCCCCCACAGCTTTCCGCGTTCAAGGGGCCATCCTTCAGGTTACACCTGATAGGACGAGCATAGGCTCCGGAGGGTGGGGAAAAATGATTTTCGCCGCGTTTGGCGCGGCGCAGCGCACTTAAGCATTGGCATTACGCAGTTGCGAAAGAGGCGCGGACGCCATGACCCCACGCCACGCCCGGGTTACGGACGGGACTATCCGACCGGCAGGCCCTTGCCGCGTTTGACGGCGCGGTCGTCGAGCGTCGCATCATCGAACCAGACAACGCGCAACTGGTCCCCTGCTTGCGAATAGCCGATGAAGTGCAGCGTCATGCCGAAGCCGTCACGTGCGGGCCGGCGAAGGCCTTTCTCGTATTTGTCGGTCTCAACCGCGATCATCAGTCCCAGGGCCTTCTGGTCGGGGTTCTGGGCGCACCATTCCTGCAGCACCTTCACCGAATAGGCCGTGATCCGCCAGGCCATGTTGTGCTGGCGAAAATGCGCGGCTGTCATGCAGCGATAGCCGAACATGTTGTTGCGCATTGTGGGGTCGTAATAGAGGTTCACCGTGGACACGGCGATCGGCTCGCCATCGTGATATGCAACGGCGCAGATTTCCTTTTCTCTCTCCTGGGTCATCGAAGGCGGCAATCCTTCGGCCGCCCACAGCCGCCTGGCATCCGCGATAATCTGCGGATCGTTTTGCTGCCAGGCAGGCCGGAAGATGATGCCGTCTTCTTCGATGGCCTCCATTACTGTTGTGCTCTTCTCTAATCCCCCAATCCGATGCTGATGCTGGCATAGGGACCGTTTAATGTCAGGTTCGAGGTTTTGCGCGCGTCGATGCCAGTATCCATCGCCTTCAGGAACGTATCCACGCGGTATCCGACGCTGACCTTGGCGTTGTTCCATTTGAGAGACAATCCCACGGACCCGCCGATGTTTGGCACAGTGATGCGGCGAGACCGAGTGTCATGCGCGCTGCGCGACGGATAAAGAGCTCCAACATAGTGGTTGGAGAAAAACCGTGTGCCCGTCGTACTATGGGCGGTCTTTGCCTTTTGCCTGCCGAACAGTAGCGCCGCATTGACGCCCCAATCCAACATAAGCTCTCCGTCCTGCTTGTTGCCAGCGATGGCGGAGGATGCGTTCCACGACAGCGACGGACCAATGCCTCTGAAACTGCGCTCCGCATGAGCCGTCATCGCATATTGATCGAACTTGGGTCGCGGAAGCAGATACTTTGGCGCCTTATATGTGATGCTCACTGCGGGCCGCGCGTAGATCGTGAGCCTCGAGCTTTCGGCAAGATCAAAAACTCGTACACCAGCATTGATGTTGGACGAGCCGTCGCGTCCCAGCAATCCGATTCCAACGTCCTTGCCCACGCTGAAATCGAGCACCATATGATGCTCGCTGGAAGGCGCATCGGCATCAAGAAATGCTTCGGCATTGGTGTATATATATGTGAGGTAAACTGCGCCGCCAATGGCGTACACTGCCACGGTTTGACCGGCGGTCTGGTGATGAGTATGCCGCTTGCTGTGCGAGCGGCCATAACGAATCCCCGCGGAGAAGACCCAGTCCGAATCTTCCGGCTGGAATGTAATCTTGCCTTCCCCGCCGAAGGCAAAACGAGACGGGCGCTGTGCTGCGCCCGGCAAGTCGCCCTGGTAAACATCAGGCTGATCCGCAAAGAGTTTGAAGAGCGAATTTCCGTGATAAATTCCAGCTTGCGGCGTCGGGGCCGACATGAACGGCGCGGTGAACGGCGTGTACAAGCCCTGCATCTGCTCCATTTGCCCGCCCAACTCGATCCAGAGCGTGGGACGGCCAGCGTCGTCCGCTTTAGCCAGATTGGCCGATGCGATATAGCCAACCAGCGCCATGGCCGATGCGCCAGTCAACAGCTTCCAGCGGATGGTGGCGCTGTTGTCGTTGAAGTGAATCAGTTCGCTCATTGTCGTATCCCCCTCACCAGTTCTTCGTGATGCGCACGCCATAAAGGCGTGGATCGGTCAAGAAGACGTTGGTTGTAAGCCCTGAGTCATCGCTGTTCAGGAACGTGCCGGTGATGGCGGTGGTATCGAAGACGTTCTTGAGATAGCCCATCACCTGCCATCCACTCGCGCTTGTCAGGATCAGCGCGAGGTTGACGTTCGAATATCCTCGAATTTTGTCGTAGGGATTGTCGTTGAAGACACGCGCGTAACTTTGCGATTGCCAATAGAAATCGCCGTGCAACGACGCTGCCCAATCTTCCGATACGGGGAGAGTATATTCCGCCGCGAAGGATGCCGTGAAATGCGGCGCATTAGGAAGCTGGTTGCCGCCGACATTCTTGGCGAAACCTGCGCCATTGTTTGGCGCCGGCCCATAATCATGGCCGTTGTAGGTATTCTGGCCGGTGTAGGGATCCGTGATAGTACCAGTGAGAGGGTCCACAGATCCAGCCAACGGATCATAGCCCGGGTATGTGCCTGCCAGTGCACCAGCTGCCCCTCCGGTGTTGGATCCAAAATCCGCCGCAGTCGGATAAGGCGTGTACGGCGCTACCGTCGCCGGATCGAGATGGGTGTTATACGCATAGCCGCAGGCCGAAACGCCCTGATTTCCCTGGTAATAGACACCGTAGCCTTTGATCAACGCAGCTGCGACATAATCCGGGAAGATGCAGCTCGATGGAACTGTAATGAATGGCCGCATCAGGACCCAATCGGGATGATTGGCCTTGTCCGTGCGATCCATCAAATCGACGGAGGATTGACCATCCTTGATCCGAGTGGCTTCGTAACCGCCGGCGAAATTGAATTTCAGACCCGGAAGCGGTTCGTAGCTCGCTTCCAGTTCCGCGCCACGCACGGTGGCATTGAAATTGTCGTTGATCGCAGTGCGGTCGACGATGCGTGAAATCTGATAGCCTGTATAATTGTAAAAAAAGACGTCGCCGTTCAGCGTCAGCCCGCCATCGAGTAGCGTGTTCTTGGTACCGAGTTCATAGGCATCGATGAATTCCGGCTTGAACGTCAGTGGGTGAATTGGAATGCCATGGCCTGCTTGATAGGAATAGTCGGCAATGATGGCGCCCGGCGGATTGGCGCCGCCCGCCTTGTAGCCATGCGCCCACGATCCATAGACCAGCGTTTGATCGGTGAAATCGAGTTTGGGCGTCCAGTTTGCGGCAAGCCGCCCTGTTAGCTGGTTCCATTGCTGATCGACGGTGCCCGAAGACGAATAGCCATAGCCGCTGACCAGAAGTTCGCTCGGAATATCGATAAAGTGCTTCTGGTCGTCGGTCCAGCGGATGCCGCCGGTCAGCTTCAGATCGCTGAGCAGGTTGTAATAGGCTTCCCCGAACGCGGCGTAGGAATTCAGCACATAAGGATTCTGACTGAGAAAATAGCTGTGCCCCTTGTCATTGAGGCCACCAAGTGGATTGGGATCGATATAATAAATTCCCAGCGTGCCAGGAGTACCTTTCGCGTCGTGGTATTGATACCCGAACGGCGAGTTAACGCCCAGACATTCGTGATTGTCCGTGACGCCAGCAACCCATGGCGTATCGTTGCACGTGCTGAACCCTCCTCCTGAGACGGCGGCAAGCTCCGTCAGCGTGTTGGCGAAGACGTAATAGTTCTCTACCGTCTCATAGTGCATGTAATTGCCGCCGGCACTGAAATTGAACGGGCCTGTAAAGTTGGAAGCTAGCCGGAATTCCTGACTCAACTGCCAGGCACGCTCCTTCGACAAATCCTGCGCAACAATGCGATCGCTGCAGCCGAGCTGGGGATCGCAGAATTCGTAGTTGCCAGTTGTTGTGTTGAGTTGAACGAGAGTTGGAGTTCTTACGGGCTGGTTTAGATAGGGAAAAGACGGTACCTGAAAAATGCCAGGTGACGTGTTGAACCGGTTGTAATCCTCAGTGGACCACAGAAAATCCTGATTATAGCCCGTTTGCGATGAGATCGTCAGCGCAGGCGTGACGGTATAATCGACATTTAACTCTAAAGTATTGTTCTTGGCGTCGTAGCGAGGATTGATCTGGGTTTCGATCACCCTCAAGTCCCGCGATTGTTTGTGATCGATGCTGGCGTAAGGATCGACGCTGCCCTTTACAGCACCGGTGAGTTCGCCTGCGGTAATATAGGGCAGAGAATAACCATTAGGCACTTCGAACGCTTCCGGCGAGTACATCGAGGCCGGAAGACAACCCTGGCCGAACGTGGCCTGTGTCAGCGAGAATGCCAGACTGATTCCGCCGCCCGTGGATTGCGGCGTAGGCAACGACTGGCCAAGGATGCTCGGCAGGCCGGGGTCGGTGTGGCACAGCTGTTTGGCCGTGCGCATGCGGTCGTCGCTTTCCTGGAAATGTTCCCAGACGAGATAAGCCTGCATGTTGTGCATGGGCTTGATGCCCAGCGTGACGCGCGTAGACCACAGATCGCGGCCATCGACCTGTTGTCCATTTTCGGAATTCGTCGTGTACCCATCGCGCTTGGTCCATTCGCCGGCAACACGCAGATCCAGGCGGTCTTCGACGATCGGAATGTTGACCATGCCTTCATAGCGGCGGTTGGTGTAATTGCCCCAATCCGCCGAGAGCATGGCTTCGAACTGATCGGTGGGCTTCGCGGAAATCACGTTCACCACACCCGCGGTGGCATTGCGTCCGTAAAGAGTTCCTTGCGGACCACGCACGACTTCAACCTGATTGACGTCGTAGAATTCCTGCTCGAAGAAATGATTTCTGATGAACGGAATGTCGTTCAAGGCGACTGCCACCGCCGGATCGGTCGCCACCGATATCGCCTGGGTACCGATACCGCGAATGGAAATCGAGTAGCCGGTAAAATTGGTTTTGGTGAAGGTGAGATTGGGCACCTCCTTCACAAGATCGGGACCACCTGCGATCTGGCGCGATGTCAGCTGCTCCTGGCTGAGCGCAGTAATCGCGATAGGAACGGTCTGGATATCGCCCTTGATCTTCGATGACGTGACCACAACCGTTTCGACCGATGTTGCCGCGTGTACAGGTGCGACGGCGTCCGCCAGCCGCGTGACAGGGGCGGCATCGGAATGCTGCTCGGCGCGGGCAATGCCGACGCTGCCGGACGGATCGCGAACGGATTCAAAGCCGGTCCCCGTCAGAATGCGCGCGAGCGCCGCGGTGGTGGACAAATCTCCCTTCACGCCGCGCGTGCGGATCCCCCGGATTTCCTGATTGGCGACCATGATGGGGATGCCGGTCTGCGCGCTGTAAGCGTCAAGCGCCGTCTCCAGCGGACCCGCGGGAATGTTGAAGTTCTCGGCCGATGCGCCGGTCGCGATCAAAGCCGCCGGTATCGACGCGAGAAGTGCAACCCGCAATCTGTTTAAGCTTGTCATAATCCCCCCTTACGGTTCAAATTTCCCCGAGCAGATCTTTCGATCCGTTCCGTTGCCTCACCTTTGCGAAATCACAATCGTTGTCCCGCGATCCTCGACGCGAAGTCCCAAAACGGCGTGCGCCAGACGCGAGAACGCATGCACGTCGTTGGTCGGGAATGTTCCGTTGATCGTGATCTGACCTGCCGCGGCGCTGGCCACGACAAGCTTTTCGCTGTTGTAGCGGTTGAACTCGGCCGCGGCGTCGACCAGCAGCGTATGATGGAAAACGAGCTTGCCTTCGCGCCAGCTCAACCCGGTGGCGATATCGGCCACCGGTTCGCGGCTTACGGACACGTCGTTCTTTTGCGCCGTGGCGACATCGCCAGACGTCAAATCCCGGCTGACGTCGCCTTTCAGCGGACCAAAGCCGACACGGCCTTCCAGCACGGCGACGCGCAGGAAATCCGGCGCGCGGCGCACGACAAATTCGGTACCGATATCGACGATCTTGCGGCCCTCGGCAACCACCACAAAGGGCCTTGAGGGATCATGCTTGACGTGAAAATAGGCTTCACCCTGCTTGACCCAAATTTTCCGTTCGTTGCCGATCGTCGAGGCTTCGATGACCGTATTCGTGTTGAGTTCGATCTGCGATCCGTCCGCCAGCGTGAGGAGCTTGCGCTCGCCCAGCGCGGTCGAGTAGGTCGCGGCGCGGTGCTGGGCTTTTGCGTAATATTGGGTAGCAAAGCCCGCCACGCCGGCCATGAGCACGAGGGCGGCAACGGCCTTGTAAATCGTGGATCGCAGAGACGACCCGGCTGGCGCGTTGTCCTGCGGCGAGACGGGCCGCAACGCCGTCAATCGATATGTTTCGCGCCAGGCGCTTTCCAGCCGCCAATAGGCAATCTGATGCGACGGCGATTCAGCCAGCCACGCATCAAGCGCCTGCTGGTCGCTCTCGTTCCAATTCTCGTGAAGCGAACGGGCAACCCAGGATGCCGCTTTCTCATTGATGAGCTTCGCGGAAACGGACGGCGCTACGCGTTTATTGCCGCTCATTGCCCCCTCCGCAGATCCGCCAGATCGCCATAGAGAGCTTCGGCAAGGGCCGCGATGCCCTTGGACAGATGTTCGACAACCGTGTCCTGGCTGATGCCCATCCGCACGGCGACTTCGCGATGCGTCAGTCCTTCGATCTGCTTCAGCGTCACGGCTTCGCGGCAACGTGGCGGAAGCTTGTCCAATGCCGCCTGCAACCGGCGCAGAATGTCTTTGCCCATGGCCGCGCGTTCTGGGTTGGGCGTCTGCGCGGCGACATCGAGCGCATCGAGATCGGCAACCGCCGCAATCGGCACGACCCGCTCGCGCCGCACGCGATCGACAAGCAGATTGTGCGCGGTCCGCAAAATAAATGTCTTGGGGTGCTGGGGAACTTCGTGACGCGCCGCCTCGAAGACGCGCAGATAGACCTCCTGACGAAGGTCTTCGATGTCGCCTTTGTCGCGCCAATTTTGATGCAGGTACTGCATCAAGGCTCCTTCGTAGGGAAACACCTCACGAACGAACCACTGCCCTAGGTCGAACGCAGCCATGTGCGCGCTCCGACCAGGCTCCGTGCCTTCGCCATGTGTTTCCAAGTTCTTTGCCATCCCCGTCAGCTTCCCCCTCTCGGAACGAGCTGAAGTGTAGGACTGGTCAATAGACGAAACAGGGCGAGAAATTTGGGGGGTGGCCGGACAAACTTTTATGCTCGCGGGTGCGAAATTCTTCGCGCGGCTGGGTTTTGGCGGATTCTAGCGGATTACTGGCCGATTTGAACCTGGTAGCCCGGCGCGGGAATTTCGACGTAGTGCGCCGCAAAATCAGATTTGCGCAATTTTCTTTTCGACTGCTGCTTACATGTCGCCCGCCCGCGATTGGCGCAATAACTTCAGGTATAGATGTACGGCCAACTGACGATAATCGTAAGCGCCCGGTACTAGCGATAACTGTGAATTATCGGCAATACCCAATGACGCAAGGCATTCTTGAGCGAAGATAATTCTCTATTATCGCTACTATGCTTCGGCAAAATAACCGCTCGTTGTGAATTTGGCTACTAGGCCTCGGGGGTGAGAAAACAAGGCAGTCAGGGCCCGGCATCTGCACCACCCATTGCCGGCTCGCGGTTGAACCGCCGGAGAGCGGAATTTCCTAATTGCTCACCTTGATGGAGTGGGATGTGCCGCCATCCTTGTCCGGTTCCTGATTCGCCAGCCACAGCAAGGTCTGCAGGGATGACAGGTTACCCTGAAGGGCCTGCGCCGCGTGCCGCCATACAATCAGCTCCTTTTGGCTCATCTGCGTCTTACGGCCAAGAAGGTAGGCGACCTCTCGTTGATCCAAGAGGTCTGGAACGGACCGGTATCTCCACCCAGGCTTGGATTTGGATTTGGACTTGCGCATGAGACAACGTCACTTGAGCATCGAAGTCTGGGAAAAACGCCTGACAATGATGTGCAGCTGTTTCTCCAGCTTCTTCGAAAAATTGAAGCCCTGGTACCTCTGAAGCACTTTCGTCGCCGTCACGTTGCCCTCTTTGGCACGCTTGAGGAGCATCTTTCCGATTGCGAGGCCTAATCGCATCCGCTGACGCCTTCCGCCCACGTTGATCGTAATCACCGTGTCGAACGCTTGCCGGATGATCGGGGTGTAGGGCTGGGCCGGCTTTCTGGGCCGTCCCGTCGGATTTCCGGAGCGGCCCTTCTGGAACTGCCCCAATTTGGGTGGCTTGCGGTAGCCGACTTCGTAGTTGGCCGGGTCCGTCATGCCGCGGCTCCCTGCACTCTGGCTGCAGCGACGCCGTCAAAGCCAAGTCCAAGCTCTTCATGTTCGGCGGCCATCCCGAACTTCTCCTGGAACCGCTTGATCACCAGATCGACATAGTGGGGCGAGATTTCCATCCCAAAGCCTCGCCGACCCACCTTTTGAGCAGCTAGCAATGTCGTTCCGCTGCCGGCGAAGGCATCGAGCACGATCTCGTCGCGATGCGAGGCATCTGCGATTGCGTCTGCCACCATACGGATCGGTTTAACCGTGGGGTGAGAAGCCAATTCCTGGTCACGTGATTTGCCGAAGCTGTTCTGGCCGGCGTATATCCAGACATTGGACCGATTGCGGCCATGCTTGCCCAGCTGGAGATTGTTGACGTGGGCGGCGGTACCTTTTTTGAAGACAAAGACCAGCTCGTGCTGGGAGCGGTAGAAGCTGCCCATACCGGCATTGGTTTTGGCCCAGACGCAGAGGTTCTTGAATTCGGTATAGACGGCTCTTCCGGCGCGCAGGATCTCGTCCAGATGCCGCCAGTCCATGCAGACCCAAACTGGGGGTCGCGTCTCTCAACTTGGAGACTGGCGGGCTGTAGACTTGGGAATTACCCTGTTTGGCGTGTCTCTACGCCCACTTCGGCGCATAACAACGCGCGAAATGCACGGCAATGCGCGCCATTCCACGGGCGGCTCTCGGAATTCAGTTTGGAGCAGGAATGAATGGCGCACCGGAGACTGGAAAGGTAAGAACTGGACGGTTGTAATTGCTCGCTCTGCTAATCGCCACGATGGCCGCGCAAGCGGATGCCCGGCCCATCGCCATTAGCAGGCAGAAAAACAACCCCCCGCGCCTCTAACGCTTCCACTACATGTGCCATGTTCGCGCGCGTCATACGGACAGGTCCATCCTCCTGTTCGGCACGCCTTATTGTCTTTACGTCGATCTTCGTTATGTCGGCTAATTCTCTTGCCGTCATTCGTACTAGCGCCCGAGCCGCACGTAGCTGTGGGCCTGTTAGACGGACCTCTATGCTGGAATTAGACATGCACCGAACCGGATAATCGTTCATAATGTCTCTTTACATACCATTTGACCTTAAAGTAGACAATTGGCATATAATTCGACTATATGTGGCTGCTGGGGCAGCAGTTATGGAGATCCAAGCCAGTCATCGCGCTTACAGAAGCCGCAGCCTTGAAGGCCATCGCGAGAGTTTCTTCGGTCGAGTAGATGCGAAACTAAAGAAAGGGTAAGTATCCATCCCTAGGGTTACACCGAAGCAAATTTGGTTCGGTGTCATGTCGGGTGAAATTTCCTCACTGCAAAGTGCTGGTACAGGACGGACCTTTGGCCGACGAGTAATGATAAAAGGGGCAGACGATCCACAAAAATCATCGAAAACGCCCGGCGAGAAAACGGGATTTTTGAAAGATATCTGTGCGTACTTCCGAGATTTTCTCGATACAGATTTCAAGCGCCAGAGCGCGCCTAAGCGCGGAATATCTTTGCGTGACGCCACCGGAAATCTCACAGGTATTGACCTCGCCAAATATCCTGTACTCACAAACGAAATTTGGCATCTCTTGAATAAACCTATTGGTGACGGCCTTGGGTTTTCCTTTGTGGTCCCGCGCAACAAGTACCGTGGCCGGATTAATAGAACGCTTTTGACATTCATCGAAAAGCAAGTGGAGGTACTCGCGGATCACGATTTGCTAGCAGTTGCAGATCGTATCTCTGTGAGCGCCCGCGAATTAAAGACATCTTTGGAAAATGACCCGGAGCGCTATACAGAAGCCATTATCCAGCGATTAAAAAACGACATAGTCCGCACAGTCGTAGTGCCACTGTTGAAGCGATTAGAGGCCACGCTGGAACAGGCCAAAGGCGATGCATACGAAGCAGCATATAACATCGAAGAAGAATTAGGTGACAGATTAGTTGAAGCAGGACGCGAGCCCATTGTATCGGCACTTGCGTCAGCTTTGGCAGAGAATTCATTCAGCGAGCTAGACGAAGTACTGAAAGACACTCTCCAAGTGGAGCCCTTCAAACAAAAGCTCCTTTCGTATTTCGATACGTTTGTGACAACGGACTTCTTTGATGAACTTCACATTCTCAATTCAACACTAAAGCTCCGGGAAAATTTTGAAACCTACCTCTACCTGAGTGAAATTCGATTCAATCGCGCTGCCTATCCCCTTTTCTACCTTCCTATAAGCATCGAACATGAGGATAGATCGTTCCGCATTTCGACCGATTCCCATCTTTATATCAACAAACGAGCCCTTGACTTTGCCGCGCAGGAAATTGCGCGCGAAACGAAAACGGCCAACACGCTGAAAGTCAGTGAGCGCATACTTTATCTAGAACCCGATCAGAATTTTATCGATGTGATGCAAACACATCTCGACAAATGGTGTGGTACTCTTGCAATGCCGCCGCTCGATTTGCGCGAGACACGAAATCAGAAAGTAGAAAGAAGCCAGATCGCATTCAGCAATGCCCTCCACTTCGCCGCCTTCGACAAATCCGACGAAGCCCTATTAAACGATTATGAGGAGCTTTTGAGTTTGCTCAAAACGGAGCAACCTACGGCTTTGGATTTCAGTGATATTGTTTTTTCTTTTCTATCTAAAGACCCTGTGAGTTCCGACAAAATTGTGGAACGTGAGTGGCTAGAAACACCCATAGATAATCGGCTCGTTTTTGCTTCGCCAATTCCTCTGAATGAGGAGCAAAGAAAAATTCTCACAGCATTGCGTAACGAGACATGTCGCTTTATCGCCATCGAAGGCCCCCCAGGTTGCGGCAAAAGCCATACCATCGTGGCGATAGTCTTTGAGGCAATCTTGCGCGGCCAAAGTGTCCTCGTGCTTTCAGACAAAAAGGAGGCTTTGGATGTCGTCGAAGATAAGCTGACCAATGTACTCAATTCCGTTCGAGTCGAACGGAACTTTCAGAACCCAATTCTCAGGTTAGGAAAATCGGGAAATACCTATGGAAAAATTCTAAATGCTCAAGCGCTCGATGCCATTCGCACACATCACCGCGTAGCCGAGGCGCGAGAGAAGGAGTTGCGTTCCGAGATTGAGGCAGAAGAGGGCAACCTTCGTTCACAAATAAATGCATCTATCTCCAAGGGCCAGTCAATCCATATTCAACAGGTAGCCCAAGCGCAACGACTGGAAGCAAGCCTTTCGTTCGTCAGAGGATTGGAGAATGCCCTAACAGATGATAGCAGATTAGCCGCGATTTGTGACGCTACTGCTATAGCAAATTGGTGCGTAAACAATGGAGATGCAATTGTACGGATTGCTCGGGCTACGTCGTCCAGTGTGCGTCTGGACGATCTAATCAAAATTCTTGAAATACAGGCCCCGCTATTGCTCGTTCCAAAAATCAGTCAACATGATTACAGCGCAGTTTCCTTTTTTCTTGGCTTTACGCCGGATCATCACGAATCCCTTGAAGAATGCATTCGCGGATATCATGTGTTAAAAAAACCGATTATTGGCTTCCTATTTTCACGAGCCAAGGCGCGTGCGATTGATCGTGAATTAGGTCAAAAGCTGCCATGCAAATCTAGTCTCGAAGCCCATCGCAAGCTCGACCAGCTTACCCATGCTGCAAGTGTTCTATCGTCTTTAAGGGTCAAGTTCACCAAACATGGCATCACCAAAGATCGACAGCATTGGGCCTTTCAGCAGATCATAGATGATGCGCACTCCGTTCCAGATGATGGGCCAATTATCCTGCAAAGGATGCGGCGGCTTAGGGACTTTATTGAAACTGATATTTCCCTTGCAACCGAATTGGGCCTCAGCTCGGAAAACATGGAATGGATTCACACCGCAACCACAGACGATTCACTTCTTCTTCGTGTTGCGGATTTTGTGACATTGTATATGGATACCAAGCGGCGTTTCCTCGAACTTCCAGAGTTCGATTATGTTGGCCAGAAAAGTCGTTTAGAAAGTTTGCACACTCAACGACTGGCACAAACTATAGATGAACGTGTTGTCGAATTTGCGGACGAACACAAAAATCTAGCGCGGGCGTTGCGAGATATAATTAAAAAGCATCAGCGCTTCCCCAAAGATGCCTTCGACCATCTGAAAAAGGCATTTCCCTGCATGATTGCGGGAATACGTGATTACGCCGAGTACGTGCCTCTCGAACAAGGATTGTTCGATTTAGTTATCATAGACGAGGCATCTCAAGTTTCTATCGCCCAAGCATTTCCTGCTTTCATTAGGGCTAGGCAGCTTGTCGTTCTTGGCGATCGAAAGCAATTCTCCAATGTCAAAACAGCGAACGCATCTCGCGAAATCAACGCGAAGTATGCGCACGACATCATTGAAAATTTTCGCCACATGACAACTCTCGACGTTGACACATTGAATAGACTACGGATGTTCAACATCAAAGTGAGCGTTCTGGAATTTGTGGAACGAATAGCAAATTATACAGCGCTGCTAAAAAAGCATTTTCGCGGCTACCCCGAACTTATCTCGTTTTCGTCTAAGACGTTCTATCATGGTCAACTGCAGGCGGTTAAGATTCGAGCAAAGCGAATCGAGGACGTCATTCGTTTCGAGTTTGTCGAACATGACGGGAAACTTGGCCTTGTAAAAAACACAAATGTTCCGGAAGCCGAAGCGATTTTAGCAGAATTGCGTCGCCTCGCTGAACAAAATGAGCCGCCGAGCGTCGGCATTGTCACACCGCATACTGAACAACAGGCATTTCTAGTGCAATTTCTGGCGCGTCAGCCGGATGCCGAGCGAGTATCGGACACACTCAACCTCAAGATAATGACCTTTGATACGTGCCAAGGTGAGGAGCGGGATATCATTATCTATTCAATGGTGGCGACCCAATCTGCAGATAAATTGAATTACGTTTTTCCCAAGTCGCTTGAAGGTGCGGAAAATGTTGATGATGTTCTGCGTCTGCAACGGCTAAATGTCGGCTTTTCACGCAGCAAAGAGCGCGTTCACTTTTTTCTATCTAAGCCAGTGGAAGAATTTTTGGGTGCGATTGGTAAGGCAATTCAACATTTCAAATCAACTTTGGATCGAGAAATGGCGGGTCCTCAAATGGCGGACACCGATCCAAAATCACCTATGGAAAAGCAAGTACTATCGTGGCTTCGCCAGACTCAGTTCGTAGAGAGATTTCAGCATCACATACAAATAAATGCTCAATTTCCCGTTGGCGAGTATCTCAGGCAACTCGATCCGACATATCGGCACCCCAACTACAAAGTTGATTTTCTGTTGCAGATCACGACGCCCGACAAAGCAATCCAAATTATTATTGAATACGATGGTTTCAAGGAGCATTTCACGCATTTAGAGTCGGTAGATGCGTTGAATTATGGCGTTTATCAGAAGCCTGAGGATGTGGAGCGGCAGAAAAATCTTGAAGCGTATGGATATAGATTCTTGCGTATCAATCGTTTCAACTTGGGGAGAAACCCAATCAGAACACTTGATGAGCGCCTCGCCAGGATCGCGCAGGACGCGATCCTATCGACGAAGCCTCATGCACTGGTTGAGGAGGTTAGGGAACAGGCTAACGCCGTTGCGAACGGAGATATGAAGCAATGCTCCGTATGCGGCGAGATAAAATCAGTCGAAGAATTTCGTGATATGAATCTGGCACACGGGTACGGGCGTAAATGTCGAACCTGTAAAAGACAAAAACGACGTAAACCGCGCTAATGTGAGATTTGCTGTGATAAGAACGGCTGATAATAGGCAGACATAATTATCCCGAGTTGCTATCGTGGCCCTCTCTTCCTTGAGTACGGTTACTGACTTTATAGAGCGCAAGAATCCAGCCGCCGAGCGCTCCGAAAACACATGATAGCGCGAAAATGAAAAGCTCGAATCCCAGCCGGTAGCCGACCTGCTTGAGTAGAATCTCAACCGGGCCACTGCCGCCGATGAACCAAAAGCCGGAGCGATACCATTTTGCGAGCGGCGGTCGCACGAGCGGGAGACAAATCAAACCAGCAATGACCGCATAAATCGCGACCACAATAGTCAATGGATCAGATTGAGACATCTTCTCTTTTCCTTCAAATCAGGCGAAGATGTACTTTGGCGATGCGTCAGAACTGGACGTTCGCGTGGATATTTTTTCGGCGATTATTCGCGTCCGATTCTGACATGCTTGGATTACATGCTACTACGGAGCGAAAACCGCGCGACTCTTTTTTTGTGATCGTTTCAGCCCAAAAGGGGTATTCCTCAAATGTCCCGGCCCATTACAAAGAGCGATTTCATCGCAGGGATTTAGTGCCCGTTGCGGCTCTGGAATCGTCACCATGCGCCGATCCCTTACGAGGATCGCACGGAAACGTCAGCGATGCGGGTGGGCACCGATGTTGGCTTGCTCGCACATCAACTTTTTCCGGGCGGCGTTCTTGTAGAAGCCGAACCTTGGGAGCGCGACGAATCCGTTGCCAGAACCCAAGCGCTACTCGCCGACCCAAACGTACCGGCGATTTTTGAGGCTGGATTTTTATATGACGGACTTCATGCGCGCGCGGATGTTTTGAAGCGCAAGCCATCCGGCGCGTTCGGACTGTACGAAGTCAAAAGCACCGGAGAGGTCAAGGACCAGCACATTCCCGATCTGGCATTCCAAGTGCATGTCGCGCGCGGAAGCGGTCTTGTGATCGATGAAACGGGAATCCTCTATATCAACAAGGAATATGAACGCGGCGCGGAACTGGACGTGCAACGGTTGTTTGCATTCTCAGATGAGAAGGCGCGCGTTGAGGAATATCTCGCCGGTATCGATGAACGTCTTGCCGCGCAGAAAGTACTGCTTCTCGGTTCCCCTCCTACTGTAGAGCCCGGCCCTCATTGCCATGATCCTTACGAATGCGAATTTTGGGGGCGCTGCACCGAGAAGAAGCCGGATGACTGGGTTTTCTATCTCCCACGGCTGGGCAAACGGTGGGATGAATTGCGGTCGCGCGGTATCGAGTCCATTCGCGCCATACCCGACGATTTCAGCCTCACCGAACTACAGGCTCGCATCCGGGATGTTCTGCGGTCTGGCAAACCTTACGTCGGTCCGGGGTTGGCCGACGCATTGGCGGAAGTTCAAGCTCCGGTAATCTATCTCGATTTCGAGACCGTGAATCCTGCCGTCCCTCTCTGGCCGGGCACCTATCCATTCCAGCGCATTCCCTTCCAATGGTCTCTGCACCGCATGACGGGGGCTGGCGATCTTACCCATGCTGAATTTCTCGCGGATAGTTCGGGTGATCCCCGCCGGGTGCTGGCGGTGTCTTTGGTCGAGCATCTTGGTTCCACAAACGAAAAGATTGTCGTTTACAACAAGGGTTTCGAGGGAAGTGTTATCCGTGAATTGGCAGAGCTTCACGGCGATCTTGCACCTGCGCTTCGCAGCATTGAGGATCGATTATGGGATTTGTTGCCGGTCGTTCGCAGTCACGTTTATTTATCGGTGTTTGGCGGCTCGTTCTCTATCAAGAGCGTTGCACCGGCTCTGGTGTCGGAGATCGATTACACAAACCTAGACGGAATAACCGAGGGGATGGAAGCATCGGATGCGTTTATGCGCTTAGCTACGTCCAGTCTCTTTCAGGGAGAGACAGAGCGCGCGCTCCGCCATGCACTGCTCACTTATTGTCAGCTAGATACATTAGCGATGGCAAAAGCGCACGAAGCCTTGTGTAGCATGACCAGAATCGATGAAGTGCACGCTCGCCCGAGCGCCCAGCTCTAGTTGGCGATTTTTTCCATTACACTTTCTCGCGATAACACGCCAATAGAAATCAAATGGACCAATAACGTCAGAAGGTCCTCCGATCCGAGGACTGGTGGGCCTCCCGGACCGTATCCTAATTTCAAGCGCCCTCCCATCGGGCGTGTATCCTTGTAGTATGCGAACCACAAATCATTGATTGGGCCGTCGGGCGAATTACTTACAAGATATACGAACGGCTGGTATGTATCGGTTGGTATCCCTAGTGAGATCGCGCCGCGAAGAAACGGCTCCCAAGTTTCGCCTTGCTCCTGAAGGCGGAATGATTTCTCGACATATCCAGAATGGCCGCATTTGGCCATGAAGTATCCTTGGTTGTTGCGCCTTCTTAGAAGGTCAATGATATTGGCAGCCCAAACGCCGTTGCAGCCACACTGACTTGTGCATTTAATCTCGAAGGACATTTCTATTTTCCTTTTAGATAAGTTGAATTAAATTTGTATCGATAACGAAGCAAAAAAGACTATCTTCATGCCAAACGATCAATAGCCCTGATTTTGTATTTCTTTATTCCAAACGCTCCCGAAGACAAAGTCAAAATTCGGTCTCGCACTATCGGTCCACGATCCAGATCACACGTAGCGTATCGCTCGCCATCCCCAAACCCAGTTCCAAAATCCATCGTATCTCCATCCTGCACAAATGGGCAGTAATCCTCACCTCGCAAAACCCCGAAAATGCCGAACAAGGGAAGACGCTCTACGATGTTGTCTGTATCATCTACGAATGCGTAAATCTGTATTGGCGCTTCCTCCGGATTATCTATCGTCGGTTCAATGCGGATGCGAATATAGTGCATAAGGGCTCTCTCCAAATTCAAGTTTTCCATGTTGGAATATATCATCCTGTGAGGGCGTCGTTAAGCGCTTCACCTCACACAATATCTTATGCGTCCAGATTTGACGTGTAGGCATTGCAAGATTGAACATGAAGCTGAATCACATTGGTTTGGTCTAAATTGTCGAATCGGCGTGAAGGGACCGAAACAAGCCGGAGCAAGGCAGACGTATTTCACCCTGGTTGTGTTTTCAAGGACGACAAGCTCCTTGAATTCACGCGTTATTCGCTAACGGTGATGCGTCCGTGGCCGAAACCGTTGGCATGGCGGCGAACCACGCGGAGGCCATTCCGCCCTGTGCGGCCTAAGACCGTTCTGTTGCTTGCCGACGAAGATCAGGATTGTCCCTATGACGCAATGGCGGCACGGATACGGCTGGCGCTGCAAACCTTCATGGCCCCGGTCCCGGCGGATGCAAGAGATGAAATCGCCAGATTCAGCGAACGGCAATGGCACATGATGGCGCTTCTTGCGCGGTGTCCCGGTGCGCTCGATCTTGTGAAGTCAACGCCTGCGCTGGCCTTTGCCCTTGCATCAAATTGGGTGTTCACACCCAAGGCCGTGACTCAGCCCTTGCGCTCCGCACGCGCGCTTCTGCCCAAGCGGCAGGTAGAAATTTGTGACTGGCTTGGTTTCCCCGCACGGCCCTCCACTATTCATCTTCTCCGAAAATTGCGGATTGACGATGTGTCGATCCAAACGCTGCTTTATTTCCGGGATGTGCTTTGGAACGACGATGCGGTGAGACTCCTTCGGCATTGTCCATCTGTTTCCGCGACTGCCGTGATGATTGCTACGCGCCCCTGCCTCCATGATCGCTTCTCGAATCGATTCCTGTTGGACCTTGCAAAGCATGAAGGCGCTTCCAACTGGGGCGAGTTCTCGCCAGTGGTTGATTGGGCGGCGGGACCCGGAGTATTCAGGGATAGTCCCAATTGCGTATTCGATTCGCTGGCGCAGCTTTTGGATTTCCAGCAGAGTTATTTTGCGCGCGGGAGAAACAATTACGTATGTTCGCCCGAACTCCAATTGCCATCGCCGCCGGTTGCCGGGACGCCGAATATCGTTCCGCTCCGCACCGGACAAGACCTGCTCGATGAAGCAAGCGCCATGCGGAATTGCGTGGCGACCCTCTATGATTCGGCGGCGGATGGGACGATGGCTTTTTACCGCATCACCGCACCGGAACGGGCAACCTTGTCTCTGATTCGCGATGATGGAATCTGGCGCGTTTGCGAACTGCGTGGGCCGGGCAATGCGCGCGTTTCCCAAAATGCCTATGCGGCGGTGTATGCTTGGCTGGGCTTGTGTCTGAGAGGTTTTCCAGATGGATCGAAAGAAACGGGCACGGTCAAAGCCTGAGAAACCCGCGCGCCCTCGCGCACGAAGCGATTCCATCGAAGGGGCAGGCGGAAGTTTGCGCTATCCGCGCCTTCGCGATCTGATGGCGTTGATTCACATGATGCAGGGTAGCGCAGGCGGCATATCGCTTGGCGACATTCAATCGCGCTTTGAGGTTTCGCGGCGCACGGCCGAGAGGATGCGCGATGCTGTTCTGGACGCCTTCATACAGGTTGAGGAAGTTCGTCTTGATGACGGCACAAAGCGCTGGCGGCTCAAGGAGCGCGTACTCATGCCCGCTACTGGCGTCGGCAGCGATGATCTTGCCGCCCTTGAGACAATTGGAAAGCTCCTAGAGCGGGACATGAACGGCGATCTTCTCGCCTCGCTCCGGCGCGTGGGCGATACAGTCCGGGCATCGATCCGATGGAATGACCTTCTACGTGCCGAGCCGGACATTGAGGCTATCGCGGAAGCCGAGGGCATCGCCTCACGACCGGGGCCGCGCGAAGTCGTCAAGCCCGGCATAATTTCCTCGCTGCGAGAGGCGATCAAGGGATGCTCGGTTATCCGGCTTACACATTGGACGGCGACAGCCTCGCGGCCAAGCCGGGGACATGAAGTAGAGCCGTTGGGGCTGCTTTATGCAATTGGCCGACGCTATCTTGTCGGACGAAGCCGCCATCATGGCGACATTCACCTCTTTCGGCTAGCCCGGATCGAAGATGTGGAAATCACCAGCAAGCCGTTTGCCCGACCGCGCGGCTTTTCGATAAGCGATTACGCCCGGCAATCATTCGGGGTGTTTCAGGAAAAACCGATGGAGGTTGTTTGGCGTTTCAGCCCGGACGCAGCGAGGGATGCGCGAAGGTTTCTGTTTCATCCGACGCAGAAATTCAGCGAACAGGAGGACGGCTCCCTGCTTGTGACCTTCAAGGCGGGAGGGATGCTGGAGATGTGCTGGCATTTATTTACGTGGGGCGAAGCCGTTGAAGTTCTCCGGCCAAAGAAACTGCGGGTCATGTATCGGCAATTGCTCGCCTCCGCACAGGCCGGTGAGGCATGAATGTCCGCTGTGATTGCGTTCGTTCCTTGATGCGCCCGTTTCTGTCGCACCGGTGCGATACAAGCGAATAATGAAACACCGAATCCCAAAGGTCCGCTCGCGCGCGCAGCGGGCATTTTTTGCATGGCTTAACGAGGCGACCCCACGCCTCAAGATTCCGCTTCGTATAGAAAAAAGAACCGACAAGGATGTGATATTCTCGTTTGTCGGGATTCCGGCGGCGATTCGGGGATATTTGACCTTCGATTATATGTGCTGGCAGCGCTCGCTGAACACGAGCAAAAAACAGTTCACCGTGAGGAAAATATCCGGCGGCGAGGTCATCATTTCTGTCGATTGGCAGGGTCAAAACTGGGATATTCTGCTCTGTCTGGAAGTGTTGCCTGTGCGAACGACAAGCGGCTACATTTGCCGCGAGTGCGAGCCGGAAGCCCATGAAATCTTTCCGAGCCGCGAAGCGCTTTGGGTGGATCATCTATTTGAGCCGTTGCTCAAATGGATCAACGGAGAACTAGCCACCGCGCGCGCCGTGGGAATCTATCAAACAAGCGACAAGGGCGGGACTTGGGCGAAGTTGCTTCACTCCGAAGTGGATAGCGAATCCGATTACCGTGTTGCCGAGCTTGGGATAGATAAGGAGAGCGCAGCGGTTCCCTAGAATCTCCCAAAATTGGCGGGCACAGCCCTTCCAAACCCGATAAAGGTAGAATCAGAATTCTGATTCGTCTGATGCGTCCAAAAATGGCAATATAGTTGAGGAATCCAGATTTCGGGGTTACACGATGTCACCTTTATTCCGCAAAACCGGCAGACGCCGGCGGCGCAATGCCCAGGATGGCTTATCTGTAGCGCTGAGTGATGCCGGCATGAGGCTACTCGCCCGGAAAGATTACGACGCAATTTCGATGGCTGAAATCGCGCGGGAGGCGGGCTGTTCAATTAGCACTGTATATGATCGCTATTCGGACAAGGAATCTTATCTCTATCGCGTCATCGCACACGCCTTTAACAACATGGCCGACAGAGCGAAGCTAGCCCTTGATCTAAATGGCTTGCGGCGCGCATCCACCAAAGCCATTGTGCGGCAAATTGTAAGTCATATGATTTCACAGATGACCGCGCCGCGTGCGGCGGGCGTAATTCGGGCGACATTGAAACTCGCAACCGTTAAGCCGTTAGCGTTAGAGCCATTTGAGGATTACAGGTCAACCGTGACCGATCTTTCTGTTGACTTGCTATCAGACAAGCTACGGCAACCTCCCGCATCTATTCGTATCGCCATGCAAATTGTGCTTGGGACAATTACAGATGCCGTTTTGCAAAAGCATCCGGGACCGATGAATGCAGGCAGCGCGCGCATGGTTGATGCACTCACGAATGTACTGCTCGGTTACCTTGGACTGGCGAAGGGTGGCTCATGGGCCGGAGACGAAACTGACGCCGAAGATGTGCCGGAGGACGCCTCCAAAATCGGATCGGAAACGCCGCCGGAATTGGAAGAAGGGGAGATTGCTGTATTCGACCCTGACAATCGCACCTATTCGGGAAGGCGTTCCGGGCTACGCAAGAAACATCGGCAACGCGGCGCGAGTCCCAAGTTGAAGAAAATCGATTCACCCACACGGCGAATGGGGACAAATAACAAGGTTGACGGAGGGAAACCTACTACCAATCCAACGGAGAGTATCTCAACAACCAATCTCGCCACTTCCATTGAGTTTTCACCAAAGGCGAACCGCAAGGCAAAACATCATGTGATTTGAGTGAACGGTCTAATTTAGCAAAGCCGCCGGAATATCGAGTCGCCGCCCGGCTTTATAGTCACGGATGAGACCTGAATATTTGCCCCAATCGACATCCCACTCTTTGGACGATAGCTCACGCCATTCCGCTTTGGCATCGTAAAGATGGTCGTCGAACTGTTTCTCATTGACGCCATTCAGACGGCAAAAATGCGCAACCGTATCGTTGATGGCCCGTTCGGTCAGTACACCTTGGTCAACAAGTTTCAACGTCAGTAGAAAATGTTCGCTATGGTGGCAATGCCAGCAGCACAGAACGATATTTTCAAGCTTGGCTACACCACTAACTCCTGAAACTCTGTAAGTCCATTCCTCGTGAGCTTTTACGTTTTTCGACTCCGTGATGGTCTTTCCGCAGATTTGGCAATTCATTCCGCGCTGCGCGATGATCGCGGCGCGGAATTTCCCCCAGCGATGTTGTCCAAGCTCATGGCGAAGGTTCTTGTACCAGAGCGGACTTGGAACCGGACGAATTGCCAATTTGAACTGCTCAGGCGCAACGTAGGCCATTTTTCGATTACGACTCATGCTATTGCGCCGCCTCCGCCGCATCGATGAGCCGTTGTTGCGTATCTTTGGTGCGTGCGTCGAGTGCGCTGTAGTCCGCAAGTTCGGCTTGCAGGTTCCGCATATCGCGCGCGAATATCGGCACTGCCTCGGAAAGATCGCGGCACGCCCTTAGTTTGGGACTTGAATCATCGCCCGACCGGATCGCGGAGCGGCAATTATTGGCGGTCTGACTTACCAACTGTACAAGAGGTCCTGCTTTAGCTTGAAACTCTGATTCCAGCGGTTGCACCTGAACGCGCAATTGATCCGTTGCGACACTTCCCTGAATAACTGCGACATAAAGCTGGCCGCGTGTTCCGGCACTGTGAAAGTCGCTTCCCAACGCCCGCTCGCGACGAAGATAGTCGGCCATTTTGTCTGTGATGGATTGCATGCGCGAGCGATAGGCTGGCAACGCCGTAGCATCGGTTTCGGCCATACCGTCGAAACGCTGCATCCTTTGAACCAGCGATTCGACGCTTGACGCGAATTGCACGTCTTTCTGTGCTTGCAATTGGGCCGGACTAACGGCGGCGGGCGGTGTGGCAGTCGCAATTTCATGTGTGAGAAACAGCGCGCCCGTGAAGAGCCAGAGCGTAGGGGAGACCGCGAAGCCGACAACGCTGAGAAACCCGCTCAATAAGGACGTGCCTATGCCTTCGGGGCTTTTGCCTGCAATGCCGCGCCAAAGCCCGACGATGCTGCATATCGCGGCCAGTGGAACGAAAAGGATTCCGGAGACGAAAATCCCCAGCACACCGAAAATGCAGGCCAGAACACCGGCAAGGAATCCGGGACGCCCGCGATGTTGAATGACTATCGTAAGCGGCTGCGCGGCTGATTCGCTCGCGGCCATATTTTTCTCCCACCAAAGACCCTAAACGGGACGATTATGGGCTGCTAACGGGTAAATAAGACCCTAATAAGGTCTATTAATACCCTCTTTGTAGCGGAAATTTCCCTGTTGCCGATGGTTGCGGGTCATGGTCACCCCGCGACAAATCCGGGCCGCTCGCGCCCTTCTGGGCTGGTCCCAGCAAGAACTGGCAGACAAGGCCATTATCTCGCTCAATGCGGTCACAAGGCTGGAACGTAGCGAAGTCGATCCGCGCATGAGTACCGTCTCCGCCCTTGAGCGCGCCTTGCGGAAGGCCGGAATTGAATTCCTGGCCGAAGGCCCCAATTGGGGTGAAGGGGTGCGGCTGGCGAAGCCGTCAAGCTCCGTAAGCCCCAATCGGACCCACCGCAAGCGGCAGGTAAAATCGCGCAAGGAATAGGTCTTGGACTAAGGTAGGCGGTCAAAATGCCTGCTCTCAAAATAATTCCCGGAAAATCATTATCGCCGAAGGAAAAAGCTATTTCGGCATTTTCCGACGAATTTCTGAAATCGCTGGGCGAGAAATTTGGGTTCGACGGGGCAACCCCGCGAATCGCGGAATCAATTCGGAACGTCGCCGAAGGCTATTTTGTAGTGCTGCTGCGGCCCGATTTGGCGGATACCCGGAAGCAGGCCCGCCGCGAATATATTCAATTGGCAAAAAATACCCGGAAATTCCTGAAAATTCTGGAAAATGCCAAGAACATCGGAATTGATAGCGACGTAGAATATGCTGCGTATATGAATTTGGTTGCGAATAAATCGCCTTTCATATCTCGCGATCATGGCGCAATCCAACGCGGCATATCCGGCGACTATAGCGAATTAATCCGGCTCGTGAATTTGCTCGTTTCCGCCGCCGAATATGGCGCACAAAATTATTCGGCCAAGCCCGGCCCCAAAATCGATCTTGCGCTGGAAACACTGGTGCGGCGCGCGGCGAATTTCTGGATTTATGAATTACACCAGAAATTCACTATCGACCAGCACAAGGGCACCGGCACGACAAAATCCTTTGAATTTATTCGTATGCTCGCATTGCGGCTGAATAATCGCATTTCCGACACCGAAATTGTCACCGCCATGCGCGCCGAAAAAGAAATTCGCCGGAAAATCAAAATAGCCTCGGAAAAAGCACGCGGCATACCAAATAATTCGCGCCAATAAACCGAATAATCTCTACCCGGAATCTTCCCACGGAATTTGAGCGCGAATTTCGTGCTCAATCCTGCCAGCGGATTTTGCTGCGCTGTCGCACGCTTCAACGTCTAATGCCGCCCGGCTTTAGGGAGGGCGAGGGGCGCGCATCGAGTAGAGTTGTGGAGCCCCTTGTGGCGTACAGGCGTACCAGCAATCTGCGTGTTTCTCGCGCGCCCGAACGGTCCAAGCCGTACTTTGACGCCCCGAACTCGCCATCCGGCCAATCCCATCCCGCTACACTTCCCCGCCGCCCCAAATTGCGCGCCGAAGTGCTGATTGCCGAGGATTTACCGATAATTCAGGCTGAGATTGAAGTGATCGCCGCCCTATTGGATGATTGGGATATACTTCTGGTCGAGTCCGACAAGGAATAATCGGAAATGAGCAAACGGGTTGCGGTTTATGCGCGCGTCTCCACCGCACGGCAGGCGGAAAACGATATTTCGATTCCCGATCAATTGGCCCAAGCCCGAAAATATTGCGGCTCGCGCGGCTGGCATATGATTCGCGAATTTGTCGATCCGGGCGCGAGCGCGCGCGATGACAAGCGGCCGGAATTTCAGCGCATGATGGACGTAGCTTGTGTGGACCCTTCGCCTTTCGACGTAATTCTGGTTCATAGTATTTCGCGGTTTTTCCGGGACGTTGCCGGATATACGTTCTGGAAACGCAAACTCGAAAAGCATGGCGTTTCTCTTGTTTCCATCACGCAGAGTTTCGGGGAAGGAACGAGCGCCAATTTCGCCGAAACCGTTCTTGCGGCAGCCGACCAGTATCACAGCGAAGAAACCGCCAAGCATGTCACACGGACCATGCTGGAAAATGCCCGGCAAGGATTCTGGAACGGATCAATGCCGCCCTTCGGCTATCGCACCGTCGATGCGGAAAAGCGCGGCCAGAAGATCAAGAAGCGTTTGGCAATCGAAGAACGCGAGGCCGCTATTGTGCGGCAGATATTCAAGCTGTCTCTGGAAGGCGACAAGACGCGCGGCCCGATGGGCGTCAAGGAAATCGCCTCATGGCTGAATCGCAATGGATTCCGAAACAGAAACGGCAATCCGTTCTATACGAGCATCGTGTATGCCATCCTTACGCGCGGCGCTTATGCCGGAACCTATTACTTCAATACCCATGATAGCCGTGCTGGCCGTCCGCGCCCCAAGAATGAGTGGGTTGCGGTTCCCGTCCCGCAAATCATCCCAGAGAAAGAATTTAACGCGGTGCAAGCGCGCTTGCGGGCGCGTCGGCCCGATATGACGCCGTCCCGGATCACAAGCAGCGGCGTTCTGCTTACGGGTTTGGCGCGCTGCGACAGTTGCGGCAGTCCGATGATGCTTCGCACCGGCAAGGGCATGGGCGGCACTTACCGCTACTACGCCTGTTCGGCCAATCGTCTTAAAGGTGCATCGACCTGCAAGCGACCTATAGCCGTGCGCGAGGATGAATTGGACAAACTCGTCATATCGGCGCTGGCGGATAAATTGCTCACGCCTGAACGCTTGGGGACGTTGCTTCGCGAGGCTATTCGCCATCGGCGTTCGGCAACATCTGAGACCCGCGCCCGCAGGTCCGCCCTCGAAAGACAGCGCAAGGAAACAGAGCGGCAAATCGAACGGCTGATTACCGCCGTGGCCGAAGGAACTTTGCCGGATATGGACCAGTTGCGCGCCCGCATGGACGAATTGGCCAAGGATCGGGACGAATGTGCGAGGCTTCTGTCAGCGCTCGGCGCGGAAGTTCCCGAACTTCGGCAAACGCTTTCCAAGCAACAAGCCGTCTCGATAGCGGAAGCCCTGAAACGCAAGCTCATGGATGCGCCCCGGCCCCTGCAAAAGCGCTACGTTCAAGGACTGGTTTCTGAAATCATCATCGATGGCGAAAGGGCCATAATCTCAGGCCCGCCGCTTGCACTCGCCGCAGCCGTAACTTCTCCCGACAAGCTGGGCGAAGTTCGCAGTTTTGTTCGGGAATGGCGCACCGGAGAAGATTCGAACTCCTGACCCCCAAATTCGTAGTCTGGTGCTCTATCCAGCTGAGCTACCGGTGCGTGGCCGCCGAAGCGGGCGGTGAACCTATTCAGACACATACATAATGGCAAGCGCGGCATATGCAATTTTGCCCGGCGCGCGGGGGCCGGGCCCGGCTTGGGCCGGGGCGGGCGCGGGGGGTGGGCGGCCCGCTTTGACACAGCGGCGCGAAGCCTTCGGACAGGCGCGCGTCACAAGCCCGTAAGGCCCGGTCGCGCAGCGGTTTTTCCCCGATTTGCCGCATCGAGCGCACTTGTACCGGTGCGGCCCGCTGGTTAAGACTTCTGGCCGCAGTCCCGCTTTTTGTGGGGGGACCGATTGCGCGGGCGCGGGCGCCGGATGGCGGGGGTCGGCCGCCGGAGCGGAGAGATCAAAAAATGTCGGGAATTTCTGGGTCCAGGCGGTCTGCGGTGTTTCTTGCCGCCGTCTTCGTGATGGGTTTCGGCTTTTCGGGCTGCAGTTCGCTGGACGATGCGCTGTTCGGGGGCGGCGATGCGGGAACGGGCTCTTCCAACGCCGATGAGGGCCTCGCCCCCCAGCAGCCGATCGCGGGCCAGAACGGCGCCCAACCCGGCTATGGCCAGCAGCAGAGCTATGGCCAGCAGCAGAGCTATGGCCAGCCGGGCTATGGCCAGCAGCCCGTGCGCGTGGCCGGCACTTATATAACGCCCGTCGCCATTCAGCCCGGCGCCAATACCGGCACCGCCGTCAGCACCCAGGTGGCCGGGCTCCGGAGCGACCTGATCGCGCTGCAGAACCATGTGCTGGCGAGCGCGCGCCGGCTGGGCGAACTGCGCAGCAATGCGGCCAAATCGACCGGCTATTATCACGACGCCAAGGCGCACATCACCACCCATTTGCAGCTTGGAACCACGCGCGGCAATCCCGATCTCGTCAAGGAATGGAACGGGGCGCAGGGCGCGCTCGATGCGCTGACGACCAATATCAATGCGCTCAACGCGCTGGGCACCGATATCGCCAACGATTCCTCCAAGGCCCATTACGAACTCAACACCATCCAGGCGACCTACAATGTTTCCGGCGCCGTCGATGAAGACCACCGCCAGCTCTCCGTGCTGGAAGACGAGACCGGGCAGATCATCGTGATCATCGACCGGCTCCTGAAAGAAGTGTCCGACGACGTCCAGCGCCAGACGACCTATGTCGCCAACGAGCGCGCCAACCTGACCACGCTCGCATCCGCCATCAAGACGGGCGAGCTTTACGGCGCCGATCTGGGCTCGACCATGCTGGCGACGGGCGCGCCCAGCCCGGTCGGCGCGATGGGCGCGGGCGCCCCGCTTGTGACCATCAAATTCGATCATCCCGACGTGCAATATCAGCAGATCCTCTACACCGCCGTCTCCCAGGCGCTTCAGGTGCGCCCAAGCGCGGCCTTCGACATCGTGGCCGTGTCGCCCACGCGCGGAACGCTGGCCGCGGTCCAGCGCGCGCAATCGAGCGCCCAGCGCCACGCCCAGGACGTCATGCGCACCATGACCGACATGGGCGTGCCGGCCTCCAGGCTCGGGATTTCGTCCTCGACCGATCCGACGATTTCGTCGAGCGAAGTGCGCGTGTTCGTGCACTGAATTTCGAATTTGCACGTCGTTTTGGACGGAGTCCGAGCCTCCAACATTTTCGCGTTTTTTTTCCTCCCCCGCTTGCGGGGGAGGTGCTGAGCGAGCCCTTCGCGAGCGAAGCGGAGGGGGGGAGTCGGACAGAGAAAATCTTTGGATGTTGACTCACCCCCTCCGGCTCCCCCGCAACACGTGCGGGGTCGCCACCTCCCCCGCGAAATGCGGGGGAGGAAAAATGCGTCTCGTTTCGGGCAGACTCCGCCTCACCCTCATTTTCGTCTTTTTTGAAAGCGCGGCTCTTTTACAAGCCAAAAACCGTCATTGCCGGAACCCGCCTACGCTTGCAGCTTCGGCGGGCAAGCAAGTCCGGCGATGACGGTGCGGTGTAAGTCTTCACCTTCCTTCTAACGAACGCGCTTCTCCCGCCCCGGCGTTTGGGCCGGGTTTTGCATGATGCAATTTGCGGGATATGGGGCATATGGCGATGGGACCGGGGCGGTTCAAGGGGGTGCGGGAAAATTTTTCGCCCCGCTTTGCGGGGGCGGAAAGTCATATGCCGAAGACGTCTCTATAGCTGCGCAACGGTCCCAGCGTGCGCGCTTCGTAGACGCCGCGGGCGATGGCGCGGGCGAGGCAATCGGCGCCGAGGTGGCCGAGAAGCAGCACCGTGCGCTCGCGCGCGGGGCCGAGGCCGTGGCGGGCGGTCGATACCGCAAACACCGTGTCGCCGTCGAACGGGGTGTGGGCGGGCCTGACCGCGCGGGCCATGCCGTCATGGGCCATGATGGCGATGCGCTTGAGTTCGGTGCGGGTGAGATCGGCATCGGTGGCGATAATGGCGATCATGGTGTTTTCGCGCGCGCGCGCGCCGGGTTTCATGTCGGCCGGCAGATCGAGCGCGATATTGGAAAACAGGGCATCGAGCCTGCGCCCGCCGAATTCGTCGTGCTGCTCGAAGGGGAAGGACCAGAACACATCGGTGCCGGGAATGACCGGCGAGCCGACCGAATTGACGGCAACGAGCGCGCCGACGGCGAAGCCCTCGTCGGTGCGTGCCGATGCGCTGCCGATGCCGCCTTTATAGATGCCCGCGGCCGCGCCGAAGCCGGCACCGGCATTGCCGAGCGCGAAGATTTCCGCTGCCGATTGCGCGGCCTTGATGGCGAGCGCGCGATAGGGCGGCTCCGCGCCCCAATCCTTTTCGCCGCCATTGGCGAGATCGAACAGGATGGCGGCGGGCACGACGGGCGCTGGCGGGGCTTCGGCCGTGAGCCTGTAGCCGCGGCCCTTTGCGGCGAGCCAGGCCGTGGCGCCGCTTGCCGCATCGAGCCCGTGGACCGATCCGCCGGACAGCACGATGGCATCGGCCGCACCGGCCAGGTTCGAAGGATCGAGCGCATCGGTTTCGCGCGTGCCGGGCGCGCCGCCGCGCATATCGACGGCGGCGGCAAAGGGCTTGTCGCTTGTGAGCACGGTGACGCCGGTGCGCGCGCGCGCATCTTCGGCCTGGCCCACGACAAGGCCCGCCACATCGGTGATGAGATTATGCTTGCCCTGCGCGATCATCGCTGGAACGGTAGCCCTTGCCGCGAGCGACCGGAAGAGACACGCCATGAAATTGTCGGCAATCGCCGTTTTGAGCGCAGCAATCCTGTTCGGCCTGTCCCCGCCGGGCATGGCCGCGCCCGCCAAACATCGCATGATCGCGGTGGACGATGCGCGCGCGGCGGCGGCGGCGATGGAGATCATGCGCGAAGGCGGATCGGCAGTGGATGCGGCGATTGCGGCCCAGATGGTTCTGACGCTGGTGGAGCCGGAATCCTCGGGCCTCGGCGGCGGGGCGTTCATGCTGCTGTGGGATCCCAAGCAGCATCGCGTGACGAGTTTCGACGGGCGCGAGACGGCGCCGGCCTCGGCTACGCCGGACATGTTCCTGGATGCGAACGGAAAGCCGCGGCCGCATTTCGACCTGGTGCCGGGCGGGCTTTCGGTGGGGGTTCCCGGCGTGGTGGCGATGCTGGAACTGGCGCATGAGAAATACGGCAAATTGCCCTGGGCGAAATTGTTCGCGCCCGCCATCAGGCTTTCCGAACAGGGAACGCCGGTGGGCGAGAAACTGGCGCGCACCATTCGCGCCTATCCGCAGATGAAGAAGATGCCGGATATCCGCCGCTATTTGTACAAGCGCAACGGCCAGCCGCTGTCGCAAGGCGACGTGCTGAAAAATCCCGAACTGGCCGATACGCTGCGCATCGTGGCCAAAGGCGGGGCGAAGGCGTTTTACACCGGGCGCATCGCGCAGGCCATCGTGGCCAAGGTGCGCAATGCGCCGGTGAACCGCGGCGGCATGCGGCTTTCCGATCTTGCGCATTATACCGCGAAGGAACGCGCGCCGGTTTGCGGCCATTACCGCATCTACCGGCTTTGCTCGATGGGGCCGCCGAGTTCGGGCGGGATTTCGGTGTTGCAGATATTGGGGATGCTGGAGCGGTTTCCTTCCGAAAAATTGCAGCCCGATACGCTGAGCGAGGTGCATCTGTTTTCCGAAGCCAGCCGGCTGGCCTTTGCCGACCGCGCCAAATACATGGCCGATTCCGATTTCATTCCCGTGCCGGTGAAGGGCTTGCTCGACCGCGCCTATCTGCACCGGCGCTCCATGCTGATCAATCCCACGCGCGATATGGGAAAGGCGCAAGCGGGCCATCCGCCGATGAAACATGCGCTGCTGCTCAGCCCCCAGCGCAGCCCGCAGCTTCACGGCACGAGCCATTTCTCCATCGTCGACGACAATGGCGAAGTGGTTTCGATGACGACGACGGTGGAATTCGCCTTCGGCTCGGAAATGATGGCGCGCGGGTTCATTCTGAACAACGAATTGACCGATTTCTCCTCCGATCCGGTGATCGACGGTAAACCGGTGGCCAATGCGCCCGCGCCGGGCAAACGCCCGCTCAGCGCCATGTCGCCGACCATCATGTTCACCGGCGACGGCAAATTCAAAATCGCACTCGGTTCGCCGGGCGGGCCGATCATTATACCTTACGTGGCCGAAACCATTGTGGGCATGGTGGATGGCGGGCTGACGCCGGAACAGGCGGCAGCCCTGCCCCATCACGCCAATCCCAACAGCTTCACGGTTCTGGAAAAGGACACGCCCATCGTGAAACTTGCGCCGAAGCTGAAAGCGATGGGCCACGATGTGGAGATCGCCCATATGGACAGCGGGCTCAACATTATCGAGCGCGTGAAAGGCGGGTATATCGGCGCGACCGATCCCAGACGCGACGGGGTTGCGGTGGGAGAATAGAACCACCCTCCCCTTGAGGGAGGGTCGAAAAATTCGAGCGAAGCGAAGAATTTTTCGGGGAGGGGTCAGACCTCGCCGCCGCGACCCCTCCCCGAAATTTGCTCGGTCCTCCGCTTGCGCTACGGACGCTTCGCAAATTTCGGCCCTCCCTCAAGGGGAGGGCCGAATTATTTACCGTCTCGCCACAGCAAACAATCGCTGAAACGGATAGAGCACCTTGCCGCTTTTGCGTAAGGGATAATGTTCGCGCAGGCGTGTCTTGTAGGCATCGAGGAAGGATTCGCGTTCCGCGCCCTGGAGCGCATTGGCGAAGGGGCGCAGGCCCGTGCCGCTCATCCAGTTGAAAACGGCGTCTTCGGCTTGAAGCACCTGCACATAACGCGTTTCCCAGATGTCGATCTGCGACGATGCGGCTTCCAGAATGTCGAAATACTCTTCCGGTTCGCGCACGTTCCACCAGTCGCGGACGCCTTGCAGTTTCGCCGACCACGGGCCGGAATTTGCGATTTCGCGGATCAATGTGTGGCAGGGTTCGGCGAAATTGCGCGGGACCTGGAAGGCCAGCCAGCCGCCGGGTGCAACGAACGACATCAGCCGCGGCAGAAGATTTGCGTGATCGCCCACCCATTGCAGCGTGGCGTTGGAATAGATCACGTCGTATGGCGCATCGGGCGACCAAGCGGAAACATCGGCTTCGATGAAATTCGCCCCGATATTCGCGGCGCGCGCCTGGGCGAGCATTTCGGGGGAATTGTCGAGCGCATCGATTTGCGCATGCGCCCAGCGCGCGGCCAGCAGCGCGGTGGAATTGCCCGGGCCGCAGCCGAGATCGGCCGCGCGCGCGGGCGCATCCGCATCGATGCGGGCGAGCAGTTCGGCGGCCGGGCGCGTGCGCTCGGCCCCGAATTTCAGATAGGTTTGGGGATCCCACGCCATTATTGGGCCTCGCGGTCGGGAATATCGATGCGGAAACGGGAGCCGTTTTCGTTCGAGCACACAAGCGAAATATCGCCGCCATGCGCGCGCGCCAGATCGCGCGAAATGGCAAGCCCCAGGCCCGAACCGCCGGGGCGCGCCGAGGTGGCGAAGGGCTGGAAGAGCCGTTCGCGCAAGGCCGGCGGCACGCCGGGGCCGTTATCGGCGATGTCGATCAGCACATGGCCGCCTTCGCGCCTTGCCGACACGACGATTTCAGGGGCGGCGCTTTTCTCCAAAGCCTGGGCGGCGTTGCGCAACAGGTTCAGCACGATGCGGAACAATTGCTCGGAATCGGCGTCGATCTCCAGAACGGGATCGCATTCGTCGATGAAGGCGATAGGCTCGCGCGCGCTTGCCAGCGCGGCTTCGCCGGCCTCGTCGATCAGCGCTTTCAGGTGAAGCCGGCGGCGCTCGGGCGGGGTTTCCTCGGCGCGGCCGAAGCGCAGCGTGTTGGTGGCCAGCGCGACCGCGTGATCGAGGGAGGCGACAAGGCGCGGGGCCAGACGCTGCACCACCGGATCGGCGATGGTGGACAGGCGATCCGACGCCAGCTGCGCGCTGGACAGGATGTTGCGAAGATCGTGCTGGATTTTCGCGACCGCCGAACCCAGCGCCGCCAGCCGGGCCTTTTGCTGGAGGGAGGCGAAGATATCGCGCTGCATGGCGGCGAGTTCGCGTTCGGCGATGCCGATCTCGTCGCGGCGGTTGGAGGCGGCGACGATGCGGCTGGCGTCTTCCGGATTGGAGCGGAAATTCAGCATGGCGGTGGTGATGCGCCGCATGGGGCGCACCAGAATGAGGTAGAGGCTTGCGAACACCAGAAGCGCGGTGACCAGCGAAATCAGCAGCGCCAGCAGCACCACGCGGCGCGCATAATCCAGCAATTGCTCATGGATCGCGGTATCGCCCACGATCACCTCGATGGCTTGCGCGCCCTTGATGCGCGTAGAGGCGATGACATGAAGGATGCGCCCGCCGCCATGCAGCAGCGAATCGACCGCGCCGTTCATTTCGCCGAAGAAACCGGCCTTGCGCAGATCGATGGTGACGTTGATCTTCGCCGGCATTTCGGAGACGAGAAAGAGTTCGCGCTGTTCGGGACGCTTGAGCATCACCGCATTGGCGCCGGCGCGCTGCAGAAGCTCGCTGCGCAGGCTCGCCGACAATTGCTTTCCCCCCGGTTCGGTGAAGGGAAGGATCGCGATTTCGGCGGATTCGATGTGCTGTTCGAGCAGGTTTTCGTAATAGCGCCCGATGGAGGGCACGAAGATGAAGAACTGCGTGATCATGATGTAGATCAGCGTGAGCAGCAGCAGCCGGCCGGACAGGCTGTGTGCCACCAGCTTCCAGATGCCGCTCAGGCCCGCGCCGAAAGATTGCATCGGTTCACCCGAACAGCGCGAGCAAACGCGCCAGCAGGCGCGCGCGCCTGCCGAAGACGAGCGGGGCGAAATGCGCGCCCGCCGCGCGTTTCGAGATTTCGCTCAAGCTGGGATAGGCAACCGTCATCGCGGCCATGGCGGAGAGTTTGATGCGCCGGCCAATCGCCATCGCCCAGGGCTGGATCAATTCGCCCGCATGCGCCCCCACGATCGTCGCCCCCACTATGCGCCCTTTCGGATCGAGAACGAGTTTGGCGAAACCCTCGGCCGCCCGCTCGATCACCGCGCGGTCATTTTGCGCGAAATCGGCGCGCGCGACAGTCACGCGTGTGTGACGGGCTTCCTCTTCGGTGAGGCCCACTTGCGCCAATTCGGGATCGGTGAAGGTGATCCGGGCAATGGCGGTGTAATCGGCGCGCACGGGCATGCGGAACAGCGCATGGCGGATCACGAGTCCGGCGTGATAATTCGCCACATGGGTGAAGCGCGGCGCCGGGGTGACGTCGCCGATGGCGTAAATCCGGGCATTCGACGTTTTCAGGCTGCGATCGATTTCGATGCCGTTGGCGCCGGCCGCAACGCCGGCGGCCTGCAGATTCAAATCTTCGATATTGGGCTTGCGCCCCGCGGCCACGAGGATGTGGCTGGGCGCGATCACCTCGCTGCCATGGGCCGTGACGATCTGCATGGCGATGCCGCTTTCGGTTTTCCGGATCGCGGTGGCATGGGCGTTTTCGAGGATGCGCACGCCTTCGCGGACCAGCGCCTGGCGCACCACCGCGGCGGCGGCTTCGTCTTCGTGGGGCAGGATGCGGCCCATTTCGATGACGCTCACCTTGGCGCCCAGCCGGCGATGGGCCTGGGCAAGTTCCAGCCCCACCGGCCCGCCGCCGATGATCGCCAGATGGAGCGGAATGAAATCGATATCGAAGACGGTTTCGTTGGTGAAATACGCCACATCCGCAAGCCCCGGAATGGGCGGCACCACGGGGCGCGAGCCGGTGGCGATGACGAAGCGGCGCGCGCGGATTTGCCGGCCGCCGGCTTCGAGCGTGCGCCCATCCAGGAAGCGGGCCGGCGCGCGGATCACCGTCACACCGAGTTTTTCGAAGCGGTCCTGCGAATCGTTGGGCGCGATCGCGTCGATGATGCCGCGCACATGCAGATGCACGCGCGTGGAATCGATTTTCGCTTCGGCGTCGATGCCGAAGGCGGAAGCTTCGCGCATCATCTGCGCGCGCGCGGCGGCCGCGATCAGCGCCTTGGAGGGAATGCATCCCGCATTCAGGCAATCGCCGCCCATCTCGGCTTTTTCGATCAGGATGGTCTTGCGGCCCAGTTGGGCCGCACCCGCCGCCACGCTGAGCCCGCCCGAGCCCGCGCCGATGACGCAGATGTCGCAAGCTTCCATCAGCGGCGCTTTCCGAAAAAGACGGGCAGAAGCGCCAGCACCGCCAAACCCAGAAGCGGCAGCAGAATGCGCGGCTCGAAGATCAGCGCCAGGTTGGGCTCGACGCCCTTGTCGAACAGCGCGCCCAATCCGTTGCCCAATCCGGCATAGACGAATGTGCCGGGAATTATGCCGATGAGGGTGGCGAGCACATAGGTGGAAAGGCGCACGCCCAGAAGCCCCGCGGCGAGATTGACCAGGAAGAACGGAAACACCGGCACCAGCCTCAGCACCAGCAGATAGTTGAAGGCATTGGCGCGGAAGCCTTCCTCCATCTTCGCCACGCGCGGACCCAGGCGCGCGCGGATGAGATCGGCCAGCGCCGTCTTCGCCGCCAAAAACAGGATGGTCGCGCCGATGGTGGCCGCGCCCACCACCAGCAAGCCGCCTTCGAGCGTTCCGAACAAAAATCCCCCCGCAAGCGTCATGGGCGAAGCCGCCGGGATCGAGCAGGCGACCACGGCTATATAAGCCACGACGAAGATGACGCCTGCGAGGACGGGATGGACCCCGACCCAGGCGGCAATCTCCGCCCGGTTCTGGCGCAGGGCCCCAAGCGTCAATTGATGGTGCAGGCCCGCCGCGAAGAAGCCGGCAAGCCCCGCCGCCAGCAGCACAAGCGGCACAAATCGCCGCCATCGGGGGGCCGGCGGGGGTGCGGTTTCGCTCTCCATGGCCTGTATCATAGCGGCCGCGGGCCCGCGGTTGACAGGCCCAGGCCCCCTCTTTAGATAGCCCGCACCCCGCGCGTCCCAAGGAGTTGGCCCATGAAACGCCCCTATCAGCCGAGCCGCCTCGTGCGCAAACGGCGTCATGGCTTCCGCGCGCGCATGGCCACCAAGAACGGCCGCAAGATCCTGGCGCGCCGCCGCGCCCATGGCCGCAAGAAACTCTCCGCCTGAGCTGGTGATCGGCCGCCTCAAGAGCCGCGCCGATTTCCTGCGCGCGGCACGCACCATCCGCTGCCCGAAAAGCGCCCTGACGCTGGAAATGGCGCCCACGCCGCAGCCCCGGCCGGGCCATTTGCGGGTCGGATTCACCGCCAGCCGCAAGGTGGGCGGCGCGGTGGAACGCAATCGCGCCAAACGGCGGCTTCGGGCGGCGGCTGCGGCCTTGCTCCCCCTTTTGGGCAAGGCAGGCAATGACTATGTTCTGGTCGCGCGCGCGGCGACGGTGAAGGCGCCATTCGACGGCCTTCTTGCGGACCTGACAGCAGCGCTCCACGCGGCCCACGCCAAACTCGGCCGGTCGAACAGCGGAGGGCTTCGGTGACGAAGCGCCTGATGAACGGTTTACGCACGGCGATGGTGACGGTGCTGGCGCTGCCGATCCGGTTCTACCGGCTGTTCCTGTCTCCGCTGCTGCCGCCGGCATGCCGGTTCGAACCGACCTGTTCGGCCTATGCGCTGGAGGCGCTGCACAAACATGGGCCCGTGAAGGGCCTTCTTCTGGCGGCGCGGCGCATCGCGCGTTGCCATCCGATTCACTGGCTGGGCGGTTCGTCCGGCTTCGATCCCGTACCGCCCGTCAGATAGAACGTCATGAACGAAAACCGCAATCTCATTCTCGCCATCTCCCTGTCGCTGCTCGTCTGGCTGGGCTGGGAATATTTCGTGGCCGGCCCGCAGATGCATGCCGATCGCGCCCATCACGGCGAGCAGATGAAACAGCAGGCGCCGGAAAAACCGCCCGCCGCCCCCGAAGTGGCGCAGGCTGCGAAAACCATGAGCCGCGCCCAGGCGCTTCAGGCGGAAGGGGCGAGCATTGCCGTCGACACGCCGACGCTGGACGGATCGATCCGGCTGAAAGGCGCGCGCTTCAACAATCTGCACCTGAAGAAATATCACGAGACCATCGATCCCAAGAGCCCGGAGATCACGCTGTTCGCGCCGGAAGGCACGCAATATCCCTATTTCGCCTATTCGGGCTGGCTGGCCAAACCGGGCTCCCATGTGGCGGTGCCGGACAACGACACGCAATGGAAACTGGTGAGCGGCAAAACGCTTTCGCCCGGCCATCCGGTGGTGCTCGAATGGAACAATGGCGCGGGGCTGGATTTCACGCGCACGATCAGCGTCGACGATCAATACATGTTCTCCATCGCCGATACGGTGAAGAATGCGCGCGGCGCGGCGGTGACGCTGTTTCCCTTCGCCTCCGTCGTGCGCAAGGGCGTACCCAAGACGCAGCACTATTGGGTGCTGCATGAAGGCTTCGTGGGTGTGGGCGACGGCAGCGCGAAATACACCAAATATGACGACCTGAAACCGGGCGAGACCAAGGATTTCGAATCCACCGGCGGCTGGCTCGGCATCACCGACAAATACTGGATGGCCGCCTCCATTCCCGACCAGAACGCGAAATTCTCCGGCGAATACCGCGTTTCGGGCGAGAAGGGCCACGAGACGTATCTCTCCGATTACCGCATGGACGGCGTGACGGTCGGGCCGGGCGCGAGCCGGACGGTGACCAGCCGGCTCTTTGCCGGCGCCAAAGTGGTGTCGATCATCCGCGGTTATGAAACGAAATACGCCATCCAGAAATTCGACCTGGCCATCGACTGGGGCTGGTTCTGGTTCATCACCAAGCCGATCTTCTGGCTGCTCGACCTGTTCTATCATTATATCGGCAATTTCGGCGTGGCGATCCTGCTTCTGACCGTGACGATCAAGGCGATCTTTTTCCCGCTGGCGAACACCTCGTACAAATCCATGAGCCGGATGAAGAAGCTTCAGCCGGAAATGGAACGGCTGAAACAGCGCTTCGGCGACGACCGCATGCGCCAGCAGCAGGAGATGATGGAGCTTTACAAGCGCGAGAAGGTGAACCCGGTTTCGGGCTGCCTGCCGATGCTGTTGCAGATTCCGGTGTTCTTCTCGCTCTATAAAGTGCTGTTCGTGACCATCGAAATGCGCCATGCGCCGTTTTTCGGCTGGATCCACGATCTGTCCGCGCCCGATCCGACGTCGATCATCAACCTGTTCGGCTTGCTGCCGTTCCATCCGCCCGCCTTCATTCCGGCGTTCCTGAGCATCGGGGTATGGCCGGTGCTGATGGGCATTACCCAATGGCTGCAGACGAAAATGAATCCCGCGCCCGCCGACCCCGTGCAGGCGCGCATGTTCGCCTTCATGCCGCTGATCTTCACCTTCATGCTGGCGACGTTCCCGGCCGGTCTGGTGATCTACTGGACGTGGAACAATCTGCTTTCGGTGACGCAGCAATATGTGATCATGCGACGGCAGGGGGTGAAGGTGCATCTGTTCGAGAATTTGAAACTGCCCAAGCGGCTGACGGCGGGGGAGTGAGCGCCTCCCCGTTGTTTGCGCTGTTTGCGTTTTGGATGGCCCACTCCACCCGTCATGGCCGGGCTTGTCCCGGCCATCCATTCCCCCGATAGTCGAAGCTCGATCGCGCGCGGTGAAATCATCCCGTTGAGATGAATCGCAAAACGGTCGCGCGCTGGGAGTATGGATCGCCGGGACAAGCCCGGCGATGACGAGGTATTGGGTTATGAACGATCCCGCGTCCGAACTCGCAGACGCAAAGCGCCTCTTCGCCGGGCCTTGCGAATTCGTGTTCGGGGCGGTGGATGCGATGCCCGACAGCGCGCTGCCCGAAGTGGCGTTTGTGGGGCGTTCCAATGTCGGCAAATCGAGCCTCGTCAATGCGCTGACGGGCCGCAAGGCGCTGGCGCGGGTGTCGCAGACGCCGGGGCGCACGCGGCAGATCAATTTCTTTGCCTTGAGCGGGCGGCTGATGCTGGTCGATCTTCCCGGTTACGGATTCGCCAGGGCGTCGCGGACGCAAGCGGACGAATGGCAGCGCGCGATCTTTGCCTATCTTTCCCGCCGCGCCCAATTGAAGCGCGTCGTGCTTTTGATCGATGCGCGCCGCGGCCTCATGGAAAACGACGAACAGGCGCTGGCGCTGCTCGACAAGGCGGCGGTTTCCACGGTGGCGGTGCTGACCAAGACCGACACGGTGAAACCGGCCGAACTGGCCGCGGTGCGGCAGAGCCTGGAGGCGGCGCTGACGGCGCATGCGGCCGCCTATCCCGCCATTTTCGCGGTGTCGGCGCGGGACGGCACCGGCCTCGACGATTTGCGGGTGCATATCGCGGCTATGGCTGTACCCTGATGTTTGGGTTATAAGGCCCGCGATTTTCGGTTGGACCGCGTAATGGCCCTTCAGGACGACACATCCCAGGATCGCAATTTGCGCCAGATGGCGCGCTGGCGGCAGACCGCGCGCGTGCTGGTGGAGGCGCTGCCCTACATCCTGAAATATGACGGCCAGACCGTGGTGGTGAAATATGGCGGCCACGCCATGGAAACCGGCATTCCCGAACATTTCGCCCAGGACATCGTGCTGATGAAGCAGACGGGCGTGGAACCCATCGTGGTGCATGGCGGCGGGCCCCAGATCGGCAAATTGCTGAACAAGCTCGCGATCCCGTCCACCTTTGTGGACGGGTTGCGCGTGACCGATGCGGCCGCCGTCGAAGTGGTGGAGATGGTACTGACCGGTTCGATCAACAAGCAGATCGTCAGCGGCATCAATGCGGCGGGCGGGCGCGCGGTGGGGCTTTCGGGCAAGGACGGCAATCTCGTGGTGGCGCGCAAGCTCGAACGCTACAAGCTCGATCCGAAAACGCTGGAGCGCGTGCCCGTCGATCTGGGCTTTGTGGGCGAGCCGGAAAAGGTGAACCCGGAAGTGCTGCGCATGATCACGCGCTCGGACCTTATTCCGGTCGTCGCGCCCATCGGCGTGGGCAAGAAGGGCGAGACCTACAACATCAATGCCGATACGGTGGCCGGCGCGGTATCGGGCGCCATGAATGCCGCGCGCCTTCTGCTTCTGACGGATGTCGAAGGCGTGCTCGACCGCGAAGGCAAGCTGATCCAGCGGCTCACGGTGTCCGAAGCGCGCGCGCTGATCGCCGACGGCACGATTTCCGGCGGCATGATCCCCAAGATCGAAACGGCCATCGATGCGGTGGAAGCCGGCGTGAAGGCTGCCGTCATCCTGGACGGGCGCATTCCCCATGTGCTGATGCTCGAACTGTTTACCGAGCATGGCGCCGGCACCATGATTACGGCGGAATGAAGGTTGCGGCCGGAGTTGCGTTCGCGTTCCTGCTTCTGGCAGCGCCCGCCCATGCCGCGCTGAAACTGTGCAACCAGACGAGTTATATCGTCTATGCCGCGACCGCCCTTGTCGCCTCGCCCAATGTGGTGAGTCATGGCTGGACGCGCATCGTGCCGGGCGCCTGCAAAATCGCGATCGAAGGCACGCTTAGCGCGCCGGCCTATTATGTTTACGCGCGTACATCGGATGCGCATTCGGGGCCGGCCCATATCTGGGGCGGGGGCGAGGAATTCTGCGTGAGGCCGGGCGATTTCACACTGGCGCGGCAGACGGGATTGCAGGCCTGCGGCGGGGATTCCTATGCCGGCTCCTTCGGCAAGATCGAAACCCATGGCGAGAAGAACTGGATCACGACCTTCACCGAATCGGCGAAGATCGGCTCGCTGGCCGCCGCGCGCGATGCGGGCGTGCAGCGGCTTCTGGGCGACAATGGCTATCAGGGCGAAGATGGGCTTGCGCAATTTCGCGCGCGCATGAAGCTGCCGGACGATGCGGGCACCGGCGCGCTGTTCGACGCGCTGGAAACCGATGCGATGAAACAGGGCGCACCGGCCGGCTATTCCATCTGTAACGACAGCAAAAGCGCGATCTGGGCGGCGCTGGGCCTGAAAAGCGGCAAGCGCTGGACATCTCGCGGCTGGTGGAAGATCGAGCCCGGCGCCTGCGCCCACGCCATCACCGATCCGCTGTCGGCCGACACGATTTACCTGCATGCCGAAGGCCATGGCGATCATGCGCTGGTGAGCGGCAAGATGCAGTTCTGCACCACCGACATCGCCTTCGAAGTGGCGGGCAAGGACAATTGCGCCGGACAGGGATTGAGCGCCACGGGCTTCGCCGCGACGGATACCCATGGGCTCAGCGGTTATGCCGCCCATATAGGGCAGAACGGTTTGCTGCCGGGGATGGGGAAGAGATAGACCACAGGACGTTCAGACGGAGCCAGGTTCCTGCATGCTTCGACAAGCTCAGCATGAGGGATTAACCCAAACCCCTCACCCTGAGCTTGTCGAAGGGTGACAGACGCGATTCCGTCTGAACGCAAATTGTTCTAGAATAGCTCTCTTCCAATCAGCACTCCGTCATCACCCGGTCGCTCGCATTTTCGCGAGCGATCCGGGCGATCCAATTTTTTGCACGTGAAGACGCGAAGAATCTCTGCGCACTCCGCGGCTCAGCGTGCGATTCCTTTCGCAAAGGAAAATGGATCGCCCGGACAAGCCGGGCGATGACGGCGTTGGGTTTTCGTGAGGGTTGCTTGAACAGCAGCCGTGTCACGCATCGACGCCGAAATAACTCAGATGCCAGCGCATCTCGTCTTCGGAGAGGGGGAAGTGGATGCCTTCGCGGGCGGGCACCAGTTCGCGGGCGGGCAGGCGCAGCATGTAGCTTTGAATCTTGAACGCGGCGCGCATGGAAAGCCCTGCGCGCCACACCAGCGCCGTCACCGCCTTGGCCGAAGCGGACTGGAAAATGCGATGGACCACTTCCGCGGGCACGTCGCTCAATAGCGACAGCGCGGCGATGACGATTTCGCGACGGCCCTGGGCCACGGCTTCGATCACATAGGCGTCGTCGAGCTGGCCGGCGCGGTACCGCGCCTGCACCTCGTTGACGGGCGCGTTCTCGTCGTCGCCGGATTGGGATTCGCCGGCGTCGAGACGTTCCTTCATCTTGCTGCGCAGGAAGCTTTGCGTATCGGTGTCGATCTCGTGATTGGCCGCAAGCTGTTCGATCAGCGAGGCGCTGACGAAGGAGGCGATGCGGCGCACCGCGCGCTGGGACAGGTCGTTGCGCAACACCAGGGGCTGGTGCCATTCGCGGATCTTTTCGGCGTGATCGACGATCTTGTCGAAGGTCTGCTGGCGGATCTTGGCGTGGCTGTTGGACAGAAGGGCTGCCACGGAGGGAATATCGAGCGCCGTCGCGATGGCCTCGGAGACGTTCTCGCTCAAGGGGCAGCGTTTGGCGATATGGGTGAGCGCGTGGCGGGCTTCGGCCGTGGTGATGATGTCCACCAGATCGTCGTCGTTCAGCAGCGGCGAATATTCGAGGATGGGCGCCGACACGATCTCCACATCGCGGGCGAGCTTGTCGACGATGTGCTTGGGCACGCAATCCATCGACTTGATTTCCTCGGCCAGCATCTGGCGCACGCGGGGAAGCTGGTCCTGGGCCAGGCATTCCAGCGTTTCCATGGTGAGATCGCGCAGCTTTTCGCTTTGCTCCCGGGAAAGCTCCGGCAAGAGCCGGCCGATCTTGCGCGCAAGCTCGACGCGCACATCGTCGTCCTTGTCGTCGGCGAGCAGGCGATTGGCGTGGGCGGGCGTCGCCGGGTTTCCGGCCAGCGCGCGGCGCACGATGGTGTTGCCTTCGCTGGCCAGCACGAACAACACTTCGGGACCGATATCGCTTCGCCGCGCAAGCTCTTCGCTGGACCGGTCGCGCGCGCGCAAGACGCGCAGGATATCGTCCTGGCTGAGGATTTGGGCCGGATCGGTCTTGCGGCGGAATACGGTGTTCATGGCGCCTTGCCCCTTTTGGCGGGTTGGCGCCATTTTCCGCAATCTTCCCTTAACGGGCCTTAAAGCGGCTTGGTTAGCGCAAGATTGCGGCCATCGGCGGCATTGGCGGCAAGGCTTGCTTAACGGGCGGGCTTCGCGCATTTTTTCGCCCCATGCGAACGGCCCAAAACGCTCCATTTTCGGAAAATGCCGCCGATTTCCGCCACGTGACGGGGTGGATTTTCGACCTCGACAATACGCTTTATCCGGCGCGCGCCGATCTGTTCGGCCAGATCGATGCGCGCATGGCGCGCTATATCGGCGACTTCTTCGGCGTGGGCGCAGACGAAGCCTGGCAAATCCAGAAGCGCTATTACAGCGAACACGGCACCACGTTGAACGGGCTGATGCACGATCACGGCATCGATCCCGAGGACTACCTGAATTTCGTGCACGATATCGATCTTTCGATTCTCGAACCCGATGGTGCGCTGTGCGAAGCCGTCGCGCTGCTGCCGGGAACGCGCATCGTTTTCACCAATGGCTGCGCCAACCACGCCGCGCGCGTTCTGGACCGGCTTGCGCTCTCGGGCCATTTCGACGCGATCTGGGACATCCGCAAAATCGGCTTCCGGCCCAAGCCCGATCCGGGCGCCTATCGCGCTGTGCTTTCGGGCCACGGACTTCAACCCGCTCAGGCGGCCATGTTCGACGACCTCGCCCGCAACCTTGTGCCCGCCCATGGGCTGGGCATGACGACAGTGTGGTTGAAGAACGGCTCGGAATGGTCGAAACAGGGGCCCGGACATCCGCGCGCCGAACCCGGCCACATTCACTACGAAACCGAAAACCTGGCCCGATTTCTCCATTCCATCAGGATTTGAACATGGACCTCGAAAAGATCATCGAAGATGCGTGGGATGCGCGCGATTCCGTGAACGGCGCAACCGAAGGCGAGGTGCGCGCGGCAGTGGATGCCGCGCTCGATGCGCTCGATGCGGGCAAATTGCGCGTGGCCGAAAAATTCGGGAACGAATGGCTGGTGCGCCAATGGGCGAAAAAGGCCGTGCTGCTGTCCTTTCGCCTCAACGACATGGAAGCGATTGCGGGCGGGCCGGGCGGCGCTGCGTGGTGGGACAAGGTGCCCTCCAAATTCGCGGGTTGGGACGGGGCGCGCTTCCGCGCGGCCGGTTTCCGCGCAGTGCCGGGCGCCATCGTGCGCCGCTCTGCCTTCATCGGCAAAGGCGTGGTCTTGATGCCGAGCTTCGTGAATGTGGGCGCTTACGTTGACGAAGGCACGATGGTCGATACCTGGGCGACGGTGGGTTCGTGCGCCCAGATCGGAAAGCATTGCCATATCTCCGGCGGCGCAGGCATCGGCGGCGTGCTGGAGCCTTTGCAGGCCGCACCCGTCATCATCGAGGACAATTGTTTTATCGGGGCGCGCGCCGAAGTGGCCGAAGGGGTGATCGTGGGCGAAGGCTCGGTGCTTTCGATGGGCGTGTATCTGGGCCAATCGACCAAGATCATCGACCGGCACACCGGCGAGGTGTTCTTCGGCCGCGTGCCGCCCTATTCGGTGGTGGTTTCGGGCACCCAACCGCGCGGGCCTGACCAGCCGGGGCTATATTGCGCGGTGATCGTCAAGCGCGTGGACGAACGCACGCGCGCCAAGACCTCGATCAACGAACTGCTCAGGGATTAGATGATCGATCCGGTCGAACTCGCGCAAGGCCTGATCCGCTGTCCTTCGGTGACGCCCCAGGACGCGGGCGCGCTGCATGTGCTGGAAAGCGCGCTGGGGCCGCTGGGTTTCCAGTGCTACCGCCTGAGCTTCGGCGATGTGGAAAATCTTTATGCGCGGGTGGGCAACGGTTCGCCCAATTTCTGCTTTGCCGGTCACACCGATGTGGTGCCGCCCGGCGATGCCAAATTGTGGGCGAGCGATCCCTTTGCGGCGGAGATTCGCGACGGCACGCTCTATGGGCGCGGGAGCGCCGACATGAAATCGGCCATTGCCGCCTTCGCCGCGGCCGCGGAGCGCCAGATCGCCAAGGGCCTGACAGGTTCAATCAGCCTGCTCATCACCGGCGACGAGGAAGGCGCAGCCGTGAACGGCACGAAAAAGGTGCTGGAATGGATGACGGGCAAGGCCGAACGCATCGATCATTGCCTTGTGGGCGAGCCGACGAGCGTGGCGCTGACCGGCGACACCATCAAGATCGGCCGGCGCGGGAGCATGCGAATCGAATTCACCGCGAAGGGCGCCCAAGGCCACACCGCCTATCCGCAGAATGCGCTCAATCCCATTCCGGTGCTGGCGCGGCTGGTGAGCGAGCTTGCGAACATGCCGCTCGATGCGGGCACGGCGCATTTCGAGCCGTCGACGCTTGTGTTCACCACTTTCGATGTGGGCAACGCGGCGGCGAATGTTTCGCCGGCCGAAGCCTTTGCCGCCTGCAACATCCGCTTCAACGATCTGCACACGCCGGATTCGCTGTTGAAGACGGCTGAAGAAAAGGCCGCGATCATCGGCGGCGAAGCGGGCTGCGAGATTGCGGTTGCTTCGCGCGTCAGCGGCGTTGCCTTCCTGACCGAACCCGGCCGCTTCACCGAAGTGCTGAGCAAGGCGGTTGAGCGCGTGACGGGCGAACGGCCCAAATTTTCCACCGGCGGCGGCACTTCGGATGCGCGCTTCATCAAGGATCATTGCCCGGTCGCCGAACTCGGGCTTACGAACGCCACCATGCACAAGGCCAATGAATGCGTGGCCGTCGCGGAAATTCTGCGCCTCGCCGATATCTACGAAGCGATCCTGGCCGATTATTTTTCGACGCCGTTGTAAGGCGCGGACGTTTGCACTGCTTCGATTTCAAATTCGTCATGGCCGGGCCTGTCCCGGCCATCCATTCCCCGGACGGTTGGAATGCGTCGTACAAGCGTTGAGCGAGGGGAGTATGGGTTGCCGGGACAAGCCCGGCAATGACGAAGCGGGTTTGCGGGCTTCAATCGCAATCAATAATCCACGCGCACGAGATAAAGCCCGTCGGGCGGGGCGACGGTGCCGCATTGCGTGCGGTCGCACGCCTTGAGCGCGCGCGAAACATCGGCTGTCGTCCATTTGCCTTCGCCCACCAGCTTCAGCGTTCCCACCATGGAACGCACCTGATGATGCAGGAAGGAACGCGCCGAGGCTTCGATGCGGATTTCGTCGCCGTTACGCGCGACATCGAGCCTGTCCAGCGTCTTCACCGGCGATTTGGCCTGGCATTCCGAAGCGCGGAAGGTGGTGAAATCGTGGCAACCGATCAATGTTTGCGCGGCATCGTGCATCGCGGCCGCATCCAGATCGCGCACCACATGCCAGGCATGGCCGCGCGCCAATGCCAGCGGCGCGCGGCGGCAGACGATGCGGTAGAGATAATGCCGCGCGGTGGCCGAAAAGCGCGCATGGAAATCGGGCGGCGCAATCTGCGCATCCAGCACCGCGATGGGGTCGGGCTTGAGATGATAATTGAGCGCGTCGCGCACCGTATCGGCCGGGAAATCCTTTTCGAGATCGAAATGCGCCACTTGCCCTCGCGCATGCACGCCCGCATCGGTGCGGCCCGCGCCTGTGACCGTCACGCGTTCGGATGAAAGCTTGAAGACCGCCTCTTCCAGCGCGGCTTGCACCGAAGGGCCGTTTTCCTGCCGCTGCCAGCCCGCAAACGGGCCGCCGTCATATTCGAGCGTCAGGCGGTAGCGCATCAATCGCGCGTCCACAGCGTGACGCGGATATCGTTATGGGCATGGGCGCGGTGCAATTCCAGCCATTTCGCGCGCACATCGGGAAAGCGCGACTGGATGGCGGTTTCGAGATTGGCGAATCCTTCCGTGAATTCGTCGATCTCCCAGTTGAGATTGGGTGCCTCGATGGCAACATACAAAAGATCGCCGGACACCAGCGCCAGCACGCCCGCATCGATGCGGGTGATCGCATTCCAGCCGACGCGCTGGGCCTTGCGCCGGCGGGTATAGACGATCTCCTCGCCCTTCAGATCGACGGTCGGGCGCTGGCGTTTGCGGCGGCGCTCGATGCGCCATTCGCGCAGGAATCGTTGCATGACATTTGGCATCTGAAATCCTTTTAAAATCGCGTGAGCCTGAATCCGCGCGCGAAGTCCTCCGCGCCCATGGGCGCACGTCCCGCCCTTTGCAAGCGTAACAGACGAAGTGCCCCGTCGCCGCAGGCCACGGTCAATTTGGCGTCCAGTATTTCGCCCGGCGCGCCTTTGCCGGGCGCGGGTTCGGCCTGGAGAATCCTGATCCGTTCGCCATCGGCTTCAGCCCAGGCGCCGGGCACGGGCGAAAGAGCGCGGATTTGGCAATCGATTTCGCGCGCCGGCCGCGACCAATCGATGCGCGTTTCTTCTTTTGTTATTTTTCCGGCGTAAGTCGCCCCTTCGCCGGCCTGGGGTTGCTCTTCGATGCTGCCGCGTTCGAGCGCGGACAATGCGCGCGCCATCAGATCGGCGCCAAGGCGGGCAAGCTCGTCATGCAATTCGCCGAAGCTCTTGCGGCCGATGGCCGTGCGTTCGCCCATCAGCACGGGGCCGGTATCGAGGCCTTCTTCCATGCGCATCACCATCACGCCGGTTTCTTCGTCGCCCGCTGCGATCGCGCGCTGGATGGGGGCCGCACCGCGCCAGCGCGGCAGAAGCGAGGCGTGCAGATTGAAGCAGCCCAGTTTCGGCGCATCCAAAACCGCCTTGGGCAGAAGCAATCCATAGGCCACTACCACCGCCGCATCGAGATTCAAATCGGCGAATGCCTTTTGCACGGCTGCGTCTTTCAATGTCGCGGGCGTGCGCAACGGCAGATCGTAGGCTTGCGCAAGCCTGGCGACGGGCGAGGGTTCGGCCGCAAGCCCGCGGCCTTTGGGCCTGGCAGGCTGCGTATAGACCGCTGCGATGTCGTGGCCCTGCCCCACCAACTCGGCCAGCGTGGGTGCTGCGAAGTCGGGGGTTCCCATAAAGGCCAGGCGGAGACTCATTTCGGCTCACCCTTCGACAAGCTCAGGGTGAGGGGCCCCTCATGCTGAGCCTGTCGAAGCATGATCATCAGCTCGCGTCTTTCAGCTTCTTCGCCTTGGCAAGTTTCTTCAGCGCCATGGAGCGCTTCAGCCGCGAGAGGTGATCGATGAAGAGCACGCCGTCCAGATGATCCATCTCGTGCTGCAGGCAGCAGGCGAGCAGGCCTTCGGCCTCGATGGTGTGGTGCCTTCCGTGTTCGTCCTGATATTCGGCGCGGATGCGGGCGGGGCGTTTCACATCGTCCCAGATTTCGGGGACGGACAGGCAGCCCTCTTCCGTGGTGACGCGTTCCTCCGAGGCCCACAGGATTTTCGGATTGATATAGGCCTTCGGGTCCTTCTTGCCTTCCTGCTGGGCGAGGTCCATCACCAGCACGCGTTTGGGCACCCCGACCTGCACCGCGGCCAGCCCGATGCCATTGGCCTCGTACATGCTCTCGATCAGATCGGCGACCAGTTTTCGGATCGAATCATCTACCTTGGCCACGGGCTCCGAGACGGCCTTGAGGCGGGGATCGGGCGCGGTCAGGATGGGGCGTATCGTCATGCGCCGGAGATAGGCGAGCGCCCGCTTTGGGTCAAGGGAATGCGAGGACCATGGATTTTGCCATCATCATTTTCGGGGCGGCACTGCTGATTGCAGCGGCTATCGTGGCGTTTGCCATGCGGCGCGCGCCCGCACCCGCGCCCACAGCCGATCCCAGGCTCGACAATGTGATCGCCCAGCAGGGCGCGATTTCCGAACGCTTCCAGCAGACCATCGAGGCGCAAAGCCAGCTCCAGCGCACGCTTTCGGAACGGCTGGATGCGCTGAACAAACGGCTGGGCGATTCCCTGCACGAAAGCGCGGAGAAGACGGCGGCCACTTTGGGCAGCATCGGCGAGCGGCTGAGCGTGATCGACGAGGCGCAAAAGAATATCTCCGCATTGTCCGGGCAGGTGGTGAGCTTGCAGGAGATTTTGTCCAACAAACAGGCGCGCGGCGCCTTTGCGCAAACCCGGATGGAAGACATCGTGCGCGACGGGCTGCCGCCCAGCCTCTACGAATTCCAGTTCACGCTGTCCAACCGCAACCGGCCCGATTGCGTGATCCGCATTCCCGGCGCGAAAGCATGGCTGGTGATCGATTCCAAATTTCCGCTGGAATGTTTCGAGCAGCTTCGCCGCGCCGCGAGCGACGAGGAAAAGAAGCTGGCCGCGGCGCGTGTGCGCACCGATGTGCTGAAACATGTCAGCGACATTTCGGAGAAATATCTGATTCCGGGCGAAACGCAGACGCCGGCCTTGATGTTCGTGCCGTCGGAATCGATCTATGCCGAATTGCATGACGGATTTTCCGATGTGATCGCCAAGGCGCACCGCGCGCAGATCGTGGTGGTGTCGCCCAATATCCTTATGCTGGCGGTGAACACGATCCAGACTGTGATGAAGGATGCGCGCATGCGCGAACAGGCCAGCCAGATCCAAAAGGAAGTGGCGCTGCTGATAAAGGACGTGGAACGGCTGGGCGAGCGCGTGGGCAAGCTGCAAACGCATTTCGGCCAGGTGGATGGCGACATCAAGACCATCGTGACATCGACGGAGAAGATCCTGAGCCGCGGCGACAGAATCGAGAAGGTGGAATTGTCGGCGCCCGAAATGCCGCAATTGCCGTCGCAATAACCCTTATTTCGTCATCGCCGGGCTTGTCCCGGCGACCCATTAACACCGTGCCAGACGGAGGTTATGGATGGCCGCCACGAGGGCGGCCATGACGAAGAAGGAAATCAAATCGACCGCCGCGCCTTGAACGCCGCGCTCAGCGTGCCTTCGTCCAGGTAATCCAACTCGCCACCCACCGGCACGCCATGGGCGAGGCGGGTGACTTTCACCCCCGATGGCGCCAGCGCATCCATCAGGTAATGCGCCGTGGTCTGGCCTTCGATGGTGGCGTTCATGGCGAGGATGACTTCGTCCACGCTTGCGTTCACGCGGCCCAGCAGGCCCGCCATGTTCAGTTTTTCCGGGGTCACGCCATCGAGCGCCGACAGCGCGCCGCCCAGCACGTGATAGCGCCCGCGAAAAATGCCGGCGCGTTCCAGCGCCCACAGATCGGCGACATCTTCCACCACGCACAAGATTTGATCATCGCGTCGCGGATCGCGGCAAAGCGCACAAGGCGACGTCGTATCGAGATTGCCGCAGGTTTCGCAGATGCGGATCGCGGACGCCGCATCGCGCATGGCGCCCGCCAGCGGCTCCAGCAATTGCTCGCGTTTCTTCAGCAGCACCAGGGCGGCGCGGCGCGCCGAACGGGGCCCCAATCCGGGCAGCCTGGAAAGCAACTGGATGAGCTTTTCGATTTCGGGGCCGGCGGGGTGCGAGGCCATCTATTCGGTTTCTTCTTCCGGCGCGGTTGCGATGTCGTCTTCCGCCATCTCGCGCACGGCGACGATTTCGGCGCCGGGAAAACGGTCCAGCACCGCGCGCACCATGGGTTCCTGCATCACGCTTTCGAGCCTGGCCTGGTTTGCGATTTTCTTCTTTTCGGCGATGGTGGGCCGACCGCCTTCGCGCGCAACGGTGACGATCCAGCGCGCGCCCGTCCATTCCTTCAGCTTCCGGGCGAGATCGCCGGCCAGGCTTTTGGGCGCGCGCGCTGACGGGCGAAATTCGAGCTGGCCCGGTTCGAGGCGCACGAGATGAATATCGTTTTCGATGTTCACGCGCAGCATCTGCGCGCCATGGGCCTTGGCGAGGGCTGCGATGTCTTCGAGGGAACGCAACGTCGGTGCGTTGTGTTCATCGCGTTTCGGCGCGGTGGCCATACCCTCCCCTTGAGGGAGGGTCGAAAATGACGAAGTCATCTTCGGGGAGGGGTTCATCGCCGGTGGCGAGGGTTTACCCCTCCCCGAAAAATCCTGCGGATTTTTCGGGGTCGGCACGCTGCCGCTACCTCCACCCTCAAGGGGAGGGTTGCTCATAAGATCGCGCACCAATTTGTCCGTCGGCGGAAGATCGGCGGCGTAGGCGAGGCGGATCAATGCCATTTCGCAGGCGCCCAAGGGCTTGGCGGCGTCGCGCACTTCGAGCAGGCCCTTCAACAGCATCTGCCAGGCGCGGGTGAGCGCGGAGACGGGGAGTTTCGCGGCCAGTTCGCTGGCGCGTTTGGCTTCCGATGAGCCGCCGTCGAAAAAGCCTTCGGCGGCGGGGGCGACTTTCAGGCGCGTCAGGAAATGGGTGATCTCGAGCAAATCCTGCATCACCGCCAGCGGATCGGCGCCGCGGCCGTAAAGTTCGGAAAGTTCGCTCAGCGCGTCGGCGATTTTTCCGCCCATCACGTTCTCGAACAGGTCGAGCACGCGCCCGCGATCGGCCAGGCCCAGCATGGCGCGCATGCTGAGCGCGGTGATCTTGCCTTCGTCATGGGCAATCGCCTGGTCCAGCAGCGACAGCGAATCGCGCACGCTGCCTTCGGCGGCCCGCGCGATCAGCGCCAGCGCGCCTTCCTCGATATCGACCTTTTCCTTTTCGGCGATGGTCTTGAGATGCGCCGCAAGCTCGGCGGTATCGACGCGGCGCAGGTCGAAGCGCTGGCAGCGCGACAGCACCGTCACGGGCACTTTGCGGATTTCGGTGGTGGCGAAAATGAACTTCACATGCGGCGGCGGTTCTTCCAGGGTCTTCAACAGGCCGTTGAACGCCTGTTTCGACAGCATGTGCACTTCGTCGATGATATAGACCTTGTAGCGCGCCGCGGCGGGCGCATAGCGCACGCCTTCGATGATCTCGCGGATATCGTCGATGCCGGTGCGCGATGCCGCATCCATTTCCTGCACGTCGACATGGCGCGATTCGCTGATGGCCATGCAGGGCTCGCACACGCCGCAAGGATGGATCGTGGGTTCCTTGCGCGTACCGTCGGGGCCCACGCAATTGAGCGCACGCGCGATGATGCGCGCGGTGGTGGTTTTGCCCACCCCGCGCACGCCGGTAAGCATGAAGGCGTGCGCGATGCGCCCCGTAGCGAAGGCGTTGGACAGCGTGCGCACCAGCGCCTCCTGCCCGATCAGGCCGGTGAAATCGAGCGGGCGGTATTTGCGCGCCAGCACCCGGTAGGCCTCGGGCTTTGCGGGCGGATCGAGGCCGAGGCCGTTATCGCCGGTATCGTCTGTGGTCTTGTCCATGGACGGACTATAGCAAGTCCCCATGGCGCGCGGGCAAGCGCCTCAGGCCCCGTCGCTGAAGATGTCCTCGATGCGCTGGCGGAACACGCGCGCAATCGCGAAGGCCAGCGGCAGGCTGGGATCGTAGCGCCCGGTTTCGATGGCATTGACGGTCTGGCGCGACACATTGAGCCGGCCGGCGAGATCGGCCTGCGTCAACCCCTCGGCGCTTCGCAATTCGCGCACAAGATTTTTCATCACCGCGCCGCCTCGCGCAGGATCGTGACAAGTGCCCAGGACACGCCGAACACCGGCAGCGTCCAGGACAGCGAGAGATGGCGAAAGCCGATATCCTCGAGGAAGATGTAGGTTGTGGCCGCAAGCGCGGTGAACCCGCCGGCCAGCGCCAGCGATTCGAGCAGTTTCAGGCGCGCATATTCGTCGATGCGCCGGTAATGCCGCCACACCGCCAGCGCCATCAGATAGACCGGCACGACGGGCATCAGCTTGATGGCCGTGTCGAGGTTCGGATCGGCGGTCTGGGCCAGAAGCGGCGGGCGCAGATACAGCAGCCCCACATAGGCCACTGCCGCGATGGCGAGTTCGGCGACATAAGTCCGTTCCGCAGCCTTGGCGGACATGGTGGGCATACCGGGCATGGCAGGCTCCTTTTTGTAAAGCGTGCTTTACATATGCGGGCGTAAGCGGTGTGTCAAGGGTGCTTTACATCGAAATTTTGGAGGTGAGAGCCCGGCCGCGACCCGGAGCGGATTCGTTACGGCTGCTTCCTTCCGGACCTGACCGGGTTAGCGAGCGCGCCGCCCGCAGGCCGGACTCCCGATGCCGCATATAAGTCGGTTCGCCGCCAATTGCGAGTCGCGGTTCGGCGCGGCGCATGCGGTTGCAGAGCAGATGCAAAACGCCGCGACATTAACCATGAATACAGGGCGCGAAATCGGCAACACTTCGCGTACCGCCATATTGTGACCGAGAAAGCGCTTTCCTTGCTGTTAAGAATGGTTAAAGATTAAGGTTACCGATTATTTAAAACATCCCAACAAATACATGCCATGGCGGGGGCAGTTATGGCGGGATCCGGGGATTGGCGCGGGTATGACGATGGCGTGAGGCGTACGGCGCAGGTGTTCGCCGCGATCGTCGTGGTGATTCTCGTCGCAATCGGATTTCTGTATTTCTGCACGCCGGGCGATCGTTGCAATGCCGCGTCGGGCTGCGTCGATTGCGATGCGAGCGGCGATTGCAGCACGCAAGGTTCCACCGACCAGACCGATCCGGGCGGCGATCCGCAACAGGCGCCCGCCGGCCTTCAGCCCGCGCAAGGACGCCCGCTGCCCGAAACCGTGCGCGCATGGCGCCAGGCCGCCTGGCAGCGCGACGACATCTTCGCGCAGATCACGCTCGGCGATCTCTATGCGCGCGACGACAGTTTCTACGATCCGGTCGAAGCCTATGTCTGGTACTTCATGGCGCTGCGCCCGGGCCATGTCTACAACACCGGCGCGGGCGCCGATGTGGCGATGGACCGGATCCTGGATCATGCCGCCAGCCGCCGCGACGATCTGTTTGCCGGCATGTCGCTCGATCAGCGCCTGGAAGCGCGCAAGCGGCTGATCTACATCCTGTCCTGCCAGGGCTCGGAAGGGTTCATCACGCTGGGCCGGCTGCATCGCGACCGCTACGATCCGGACAGTGCCGTGTGCCGGCCGCCCGAACCGTCGCACAAATGCTGGTGGTGCCGGCACAGCGGCGGCGACACCGCCCCCGCCGGCTACGATAACACCGCCTATTACGATTCCAGCGTATGCCGCGCGCCGGACGCCTCGGCCATCGTGCCGGGCAATGCCGATTTGCTGATGTATTTCTTCATCGCCCAGCAGGAGCATCATCCGCTGGCCGATTCCTATATCGGCGAGCAGGAACAGATCATCAAGGACCGCAACTACACCCGCGCCGACGAGATCATCGCCGATACGCGCGCGCGCGCCAGCCATTGGTCGGCGCCGATGGAATACTATACCGGCCAGACGCGCGGGGGCACGCTGCACACCGACGAATGCATCGCCGATACCTCGCACCGGCTGGCGCTGATGCGCGCCGACGAGATTCCGCAAATGACGATCTGGCATGCGCTTTCGCTGCAGAATCCGGGCAAGCTGCGCCCGCCTTACGACGACCGCAATGCCTGCGACGCCGCCGTGCGCCATTTCCAGGAATTCCTGCAGGACGATATCACCGGCGTGCTGAGCCCGCGCGAAAAAGTGCGCCTGATGCAGATGGGCGCGGTGGACGGCGATGTCGATACGCAGATTTTCCTGGGCGTGATGTACGCCAAGGGCATCGGCGTGCCGCGCAATTACGTGCGCGCGCTTTACTGGTTCGACAAGGCCGACCGCCAGGGCTCGGGCGAAGCCACCTATTACATGGGCGTGCTGTTCCGCGTGGGCGTGGACGGCATTCCCCATGACGGCGACAAGGCCGCGCGGCTTTTCACAGAAGCGGCGCTGCGCGGCTACGACCCTTCGAAGAACCTGCTGCTCGACATGCTGACACCGCCCTACCACGTGCATGGTGAAGACCATCACCACCGCGGCCACCACAGGAGATGACGATGTTCTCGAAGGCGCGCGCGGCCCGATTGGCCGTCTTGATGGGCATCGGGCTTGCGGCCCTGCTGTTGACGGCGCGCGCATCCTTTGCCGGGTCCTATGACAGCGTGCCCGACCTGCGCTCGGGCGATGCGCTGGCCATCGCGCTCGATCCCAACGATCCGGTGCCCCAGATCGGTTATCCTTATGGCTGCCGCACCGATTGCGGCCATTGCGGCGAATGCCGGGACGAACGCTGCGGGGGATGCCGCAGAAGCCGGTGCCATGAGGATTGCCATCGCGAGCACTGCCACGATCATTGCCATGCGCGCTGCGAAGACGGCTGCCGCACAACGCGTTGCGAGGGATGCCGCCCGGTGCGTTGCGAAGAGGGTTGCCGCAAGGTGCGCTGCCATGACGGCTGCCATGCGCGCTGCTCGGACTGGTGCGGGCGCCAGGGCTGCGACGGCTGCCGCCGCGGCGATTGCAGGCATGGGCGCTGCGAACCGCGCCGGCCGATTCCCAACACCTCGTTGGTCGATTGCTCGGGCCGCGATCCCGATGCGTATCGCTCGGTGAGCGAGGCCGCGCGGCACACCCCGCCCAACGGCACCATCGTCATCCGCCCGCCCGGCCGGGGCATGACCTGCGTGGAGACGCTGGAAGCGCCGGGGCCGGTGACCATCGTATCGTCCGGGCGCACGCCGGCGGTGATCCAGGCGCCGCCGGGCCAGCCCTGCCTGATCGCCGATATTCCGCTGGGCGACAGGCTGGTGGTGCGCAATGTGAAGTTCATCGCGCGCGGGCACGACGAGCCTTGCGTGAAGGTGCAGGCGGGCACGGTGGCGATGCAGGATGTGCACATCGATTCGCGCAACACCGATTGGGCCTTCGATGTGGGCCAGTCGGGCGAACTGGACCTCGCCGACAGCCGCATCGAAACCGACGGTTCGGGCGTGAAGGCAAGCCGCGCCGATGTCGAACTCACCAATGTCGAGATCGATGTGGAGGAGAGCAGCGACGACCGCCAGAGCGCGGGCCTGGCGCTCGACCGCACCGACGGCGTCGTCAGCGGCGGGCGCATTCTGGGCGGCAAGGTGGGGGCGTGGGTATCGGCCGGCCCCCATGGCCTGAAGATCGGCGGGCTTCAGATCGACAAGACGGACCGCGCGCTGGTGATCCATGACGGCGAACAGGGCAGCGTGCGCGTCGCGGATGTGCGGATCACGAACAGCCTGGAAGGCGTGCTGGTGTCGCCGGGCACCGAAGTGCGGCTGCACAACATTTCCGTGGACGGCGCGCGCGGCACCGCGGTGTCGCTCTATGGCGGGCGCACGGAATTGACCTCCAGCCATATCAGCCGCGCAGGCATCGGCATCGCGCTGGCGCCGCCTTCGCGCTGGCAGCCGGATTTCTGGGAACGGCTGTTCCATTGCGCCCATTGGCGGCCCGAAGCGTCGGAGGATTACCTCCTGGGCAAGTTCGCCCATGTGACGGGCAATGAGATCGTCGGCGTGCGCTACGGTTTCGATCTTTCCGACGGCGGCCCGGCGGTGATCGCCGGCAACAGCATCGTCGCGCACCGCGATTGCTGGAAAGGCTACGGCCACCACATCGACCGCCACGACAACCGGTGTGACGATTAGGACTTCAACGGCCGCCTGCGGTGCTTGCCTTTCGCGAGCGCCACGATCACGCCGCGCAAAGTCTGTACGTCCTGGCCGGTGAGTTGGGCCCGCTGCAGCATGGCGCGCAGGTAATGCACCGTCTGCACCGCCTTGTCGGGCGGATAGAGAAAGCCCGACGCCAGAAGCTCGGCTTCGAAATGCGCGAACAGGTGCTGCAATTCCTCGTTGGTGGCCGGCATTGCCAGCGGGCCGTGATCGATGCGCACGGGCGCGGTTTCATCGCCGGCGCGGAACCATTCATAGGCCATCAACAACACCGCCTGGCCGAGATTGAGGGAGGAGAATTCGGTGGTGGGGATCGTGACGATCGCGCTTGCCAGCGAGACCTCCTCATTGTCGAGGCCCGAGCGTTCGTTGCCGAAGAGGATACCGCAGCGCGCGCCGCCCGCGCGCATGCGCCGCGCGGCTTCGGCCGGGGTGAGCACCTGTTTGGTGATGCCGCGGTCGCGCGCGGTGGTGGCGAGCACGAACCGGAGATCGGCAAGCGCCTCGGCCAGCGTGGCGAACAGGCGCGCCTGCTCGAGCACGGCTTTGCCTTCAGCCGCCATGGCCTCGGCCTTGCGGTTGGGCCAGCCGTCGCGCGGGGCGACGAGGCGCAAGTCCGACAGCCCGAAATTGGCCATGGCCCGGGCGGCGGCGCCGATATTTTCGCCAAGCTGCGGGCGGGAGAGGATGATGGCGGGGGCGGCGCTCATTTGCTGCTTTGACGGGAAAGGTGCGCCTCGCTATAGCGTGCCGCGCCCCAGATTCCGAGGACCCAATGGACAAGATCAAGGTAGCAAACCCCGTCGTCGAACTCGACGGCGACGAGATGACCCGCATCATCTGGGACCTGATCAAGAAAAAGCTGATCCTGCCCTATCTGGACATCAGCCTCGAATATTACGACCTCTCCGTCCAGAATCGCGACGCCACCGGCGACAAGGTGACGGTGGACGCGGCCGAGGCCATCAAGAAGCACGGCGTGGGCGTGAAATGCGCCACCATCACCCCGGACGAGGCGCGGGTGGAGGAATTCCATCTCAAGAAGATGTGGAAATCGCCCAACGGCACCATCCGCAACATTCTGGGGGGCGTGATCTTCCGCGAGCCGATCATCTGCAAGAACGTGCCGCGGCTGGTGCCCGGCTGGACCCAGCCCATCGTGGTGGGCCGCCATGCCTTCGGCGATCAGTACCGCGCCACCGATTTCAAGGTGCCGGGCAAGGGCAAACTGACCATCAAATTCACGGGCGAAGACGGCAAGACCATCGAGCACGAGGTGTTCGACTTCCCCGGCTCCGGCGTCGCCATGGCGATGTACAATCTCGACGATTCGATCCGCGATTTCGCGCGCGCCTCGATGAATTACGGATTGAACCGCAAATATCCGGTCTATCTGTCCACCAAGAACACGATCCTGAAAGCCTATGACGGGCGCTTCAAGGATCTGTTCGCCGAAGTATTCGAAAAGGAATTCGCCGCCAAATTCAAGGAAGCCGGCATCACCTATGAACACCGGCTGATCGACGACATGGTGGCATCCGCGCTCAAATGGAGCGGCGGCTATGTGTGGGCCTGCAAGAATTACGACGGCGACGTGCAATCCGACACGGTGGCACAAGGCTTCGGCTCGCTGGGGCTGATGACGAGCGTGCTGATGACGCCCGACGGAAAGATCGTGGAAAGCGAAGCGGCGCACGGCACCGTGACGCGCCATTACCGCGAACACCAGAAAGGCAAGCCGACCTCGACCAATTCCATCGCCTCCATCTTCGCCTGGACGCGCGGGCTTTCCCATCGCGCCAAGCTGGACGGCAATGCGCGGCTGGCGAATTTCGCGGGGACGCTCGAGAATGTGTGCGTCGAGACCGTCGAATCAGGCTTCATGACCAAGGACCTCGCGCTGCTGGTCGGGCCGGACCAGAAATGGCTCACCACCGAAGGCTTCCTCGACAAGGTCGATGAGAATCTGAAAAAGGCCGTCGCGTCCTAAACAGGATTCGACCGCGCTCGGGCGGCCGGGGCGTCTTGTCCGCGCACGCGGAATATCCGCCCGATTCGCGCTGCCCCATTGCAGAAAATTGCGTCCATGCACGCGCGCCCTTGCGGAAATTGCCCGGCCGGACGGCATCGCGGGGAAGTCATGCCGATAACTATATTTCCGGTTGTGCGAATTCGCTCTTTGCACTTTAATACTTGCCAACCGCTAGTGCCGGCCCGCGGTTTGTTTGGCGCTTCGCCGTCTAGTCTTGCCTTTTGTTCGGTACCGGACTGAGTCCGGAATCGCACAGACAAGAATCGCGGGGAACGCTCCATTGGTACAATAAACCCCGGCGCTTACCTTTCGATACGTCCGGGGTCATCAAAGCGGGATCAGCGGGCAATGAATCGTATGAATGGCGAACCGGAGATCGAAAACCGGTTTCTTCTGGCCTTGCCCGATTCCTGCCTGAAACGATTGAGCCCGCATTTCGAATATGTGGAAGTGAAAGCACGCGATGTGCTGATCCGCGCGGGTTCGACGGTTGAACACCTGTTCTTTTTCAACCGCGGTTTTGCCTCGCTGGTGAAATCCATGCGCGACGGGCGCATGGTGGAGATCGGCGCGGTCGGGGCCACCAGTGCGGTGGGCCTGATGTCGCTTCTGGGGATCGAGCGCGCGGTGTGGGAATCGGTGGTGCAGGGATCGGGCGCGGGCTACCGCATCGCGCGCAGCGTCGTGCTCGCCGAAATGGAGCGCAGCGAGGCGCTGGCCGATCTGGTGAAGAAACGCGCCGGCATTTTCCTGGGCGAGCTTTCGCAGACCGCCGCCTGCAACCGGCTGCATTCGCTGGAACAGCGCTGCTGCCGCTGGCTGCTTCTCGCGCATGACAGCGCGGGCACCGAAACCTTCGCGCTGACGCATGAGTTCCTGGCGCTGATGCTGGGGGTGCAGCGCTCGGGCCTTTCCATCGTGGCCGGCGCGCTGCAACGCGCAGGACTCATCCGCTATACGCGCGGGCGGGTGACGATCGTGGATCGCGCGGGCCTCGAAAACGAAGCCTGCGAATGCTACGCCACATCGCGCGGCCAGCTCGATCACCTGCTGGGCAAGGCTTAAGGTTTCGGTTCCTCGCGCCAATAGCCCGTGGCGTCGATTTCGGCTTGGGCGAATTCGTCCGCATCGGAAAAGGCCTTCACGGCGGTGCGCGCGGCGTGGCGCATCTTCTTTTCCAGCGCGGGATGCTGGCGCAGGAGCTGGGCGAAATCGTCGGCCGACAAGGTAAGAAGCCGGCATTGGGTGAGCGAGACGACCGTGGCCGAGCGCATGGTGTTGCGCAAAAGCGCAAGCTCGCCGAAGAAATCGCCGGCCGTGAAGCGCAGGGCGCGATTGCTGAGTTCGACTTCGACATCGCCCGAGACGATGAAATACATGGCCGCCGCCGCATCGCCGCGCGCCGAAATGATGGTGCCCGGCGGCACCAATTGCGCGCGCAGCAGATTCATGATTTCGGCCAGGATGCGCGGCTCGAAACCTTCGAACAGCGGCACGCGCGAAAGCATGCCGAAGGTGATGACGAAATCGCGCCGGTGGATATTGGTGACGAAGCCGGTGGCCACGATGCCGACGGGCAGCGCGAAAAGGCCGAGCCCGACGATCATGGTGAGCCCGGCCACGATGCGGCCCAGCACCGTGACCGGCACGACATCGCCATAGCCGACCGTGGTGAGCGTTGCGATCGCCCACCACATGGCATCGGGAATGGTGCCGAACGCCTTGGGCTGCACGCTGCCCTCCACCGCATGCATGAGGGCGGCGGCGAAAATGGTGGCGCACAGAAGCAGAAGCAGCGTGCCGATCAGCGCGCGGCGCTCTTCCTTGATGACATGGCCGAGCGTGGACAGCGCCGGCGAATAGCGCGCGATCTTGAGAAGCCTGAGCAGCCGCACCAGACGCAGGAAGCGCAAATCCAGGAAGGGAATGAAGAACGTGACATAGGCGGGCGCGATGGCCAGAAAATCGATCACCATCATCGGCTTCAGCGCATAGCGCAGGCGGCTTTTGAGCGGCCCACCTTCGGGCACCAGCGGGTCTTCCGGCGCCGTCCACAGGCGCAGCGCGTATTCGATGGTGAAGATGGCGACGGAAACGATTTCGAAGCCGATCAATTGCCGCCAGAAATGGCGCTCGATGGCGGGCACGCTTTGCAGCGTATAGGCGACGACATTGGTGACGATGAGCGCGATCAGCGTGACTTCGATGAAGGTGCCGATTTCACCGCCGGCATGGCTGCCTTCGAGCGCAACGAAGACGCGCCGGCGAAAGCTTTCGCGCGGCCGCCCCGCGGTCATGCCTGGGCCAGCTCGGCGAGGCGGCGCGCGATGGCGGCGAGCGCATCGGCCGCCTTGTGCGCATCGGGACCGCCGGCCTGGGCCATATCGGGCCGCCCGCCGCCGCCCTTGCCGCCGAGCGACGCCGCACCGAGCTTGACGAGATCGACGGCGTCGATGCGGGTTTTGAGATCGTCGGTGACACCGACCACGAGCGAGGCTTTGCCATCCGCCACCGCCACGAAGGCGACGACGCCGGAGCCGATTTTTGCCTTGGCATCGTCGGCCAGGCCTTTGAGGTCTTTCGCGGCGACGCCTTCGACCGTGCGCAACACCGTCTTGATGCCGGCGATGTCTTTGGCGCTGTCGCCTTCGTTTCGCGCGGGGCCTGCGAGCGCCAGCGCCTTCTTCGCATCGGCCAATTCGCGTTCGAGCTTGCGGCGGTCTTCGGCCAGTTGGGTGACGCGCGCCAGAAGGTCGGCGGGCGCGGTTTTCAGCGCGGCGGCGGCTTCGCGCGCCAGTTCCGCCTGATCGGCGAGATGGCGGCGCGCGCCTTCGCTCGTCAGCGCTTCAATGCGGCGCACGCCGGCGGCGACCGCGCTTTCGGACAGGATCGTGAACAGCCCGATATCGCCCAGCCGGCGCACATGGGTGCCGCCGCACAGTTCGACCGAGTAATTCTTTTCGCCGTCTTCGCCCATCGAAAGCACGCGCACTTCATCGCCGTATTTTTCGCCGAACAAGGCTTCGGCGCCGGCCTTGATCGCCTGATCGGTGGGCATCAGGCGGGTGAGCACGTCGCTGTTCTGGCGGATGACGGCGTTGACCTGGTTTTCGATCGAGAAAAGTTCGTCCTGGCTGAGCGGTTTTGGATGGGAGAAATCGAAGCGCAGACGATCGGGCGCGACCAGCGAACCTTTTTGCGAAACATGCGGGCCGAGCACGCGCTTCAGCGCGGCATGCAGCAAATGGGTCGCCGAATGGTTGGCGCGCGTGGCCCTGCGCCGTTCGCCATCGACACGCAATTCGACGGTTTCGCCGACATGGAATTCGCCGCCGGTGACGCGCACGATATGGACATGCAGCGCGCCGAGCTTCTTCTCCGTATCGGTGACCGCGCCTTGCGCGCCATGATGGGAGAACATCGCGCCCTGGTCGCCGATCTGTCCGCCCGATTCGGCATAAAAGGGCGTCTGGTTCGTCAGGATGCAAACGGTCTCGCCTGCGTTTGCGGAATTCGCGCGCGCGCCATCCTTGACGATGGCAACGATATTGCCTTCGGCCTCTTCGGTGTCGTAGCCGAGGAATTCGGTGGCGCCCAGTTCCTCGCGCAGTTCGAACCACAGCGTGTCATCGCCCGTTTCGCCGGAGCCCTTCCAGGCCTTGCGCGCATCTTCGCGCTGTTTGGCCATGGCGGCGGCGAAGGCTTGCGTATCGACCGAAATCCCGCGCATGCGCAAAGCATCTTCGGTGAGATCGAGAGGGAAGCCATAGGTATCGTAAAGCTTGAAGGCCACTTCGCCGGCAAGCTTGTCGCCTTTGCGCATGCTCGTGGTGGCTTCGTCGAGCAGTTTCAGCCCGCGCGCCAGCGTTTCGCGGAAACGGGTTTCTTCCAGCTTCAGCGTTTCGGTGACGAGCGCTTCGGCGCGGCGAAGCTCGGGATAGGCCGCGCCCATTTCGGCCACCAGCGTGGGCACGAGGCGGTGCATCAGCGGTTCCTTCGAACCGATCAGATGGGCATGGCGCATGGCGCGGCGCATGATGCGGCGCAGCACATAGCCGCGGCCTTCATTGGACGGCAGCACGCCATCGGCAATGAGGAAGGATGACGAACGTAAGTGATCGGCGATGACGCGGTGGCTGGCCGCATGGCCGCCATCGGCGCGCGTGCCGGAGCTTTCCGCCGATGCCGCGATCAGATGGCGGAACAGATCGATGTCGTAATTGTCGCTGACGCCCTGCAGGATCGCGGTGATGCGCTCCAGCCCCATGCCGGTATCGATGGAGGGGCGCGGCAGATCGCGGCGCGTGGCTTCGTCCACCTGCTCGAATTGCATGAAGACGAGATTCCAGAATTCGAGGAAGCGGTCGCCGTCTTCATCGGCGCTGCCGGGCGGGCCGCCCATGACTTTGTCGCCCTGGTCGTAGAAGATTTCGGAGCAATAGCCGCACGGGCCCGTGGCGCCCATGGCCCAGAGATTGTCTTCGTGGCCGACGATGCGATCGTCGGAGAGCCCTGCGATTTTTTTCCACAGCGTGCGGGCCTGATCGTCGGAGGGATAGACGGTGACCCACAGGCGATCCTTGGAAAGGCCTGCGGTCTTGCGCACGAAATCCCAGGCAAAGGCGATGGCCTCTTCCTTGAAATAATCGCCGAAGGAAAAATTGCCGAGCATTTCGAAGAAGGTGTGGTGGCGCGCGGTATAGCCGACATTGTCGAGATCGTTGTGCTTGCCGCCGGCGCGCACGCATTTCTGCACCGAGGCGGCGCGGGTGTAGGGGCGCTTTTCCGCGCCGGTAAAGACGTTCTTGAACTGCACCATGCCGGCATTGGTGAAAAGCAGGCTCGGATCGTTGCGCGGCACCAGCGGCGAGGAGGCCACGATTTCGTGGCCGCGTTCGCGGAAGAAGGCGAGGAAGCTCGAACGGATCTCGGTCAGGCTTTTCATAGCCGCGCTTGTACCCTTCGGATGGATTCGGTGTCCATGGCTGCCGTCCCCCCACCCGGCCCGGCTTCGTTTGCTGCGCGCACTTCGCCGGGCCGACCTCCCCACAAGGGGGAGGTAAGAACGCGAAGGGGCGCCTCTTTCGAGACGCCCCTTCTGGAGCCGTTCCCATGCCAACAGGAACGAGCTTTAATCGTCTGCGGACGCAGTTTCTTCCTCCCCATGGACAAGGCTCTGGCCGATCAGGCCGGCATTTTCGCGGATGGCCTTCTCGATTTTGGTGGCGATATCGGGGTTCTGGGCGAGGAAAGCCTTGGCGGCCTCGCGGCCCTGGCCGACGCGCTGGCCGTCATAGGAGAACCAGGCACCGGATTTTTCCACGATCCCGGCCTTGACGCCGAGATCGAGCAGCTCGCCATGCTTGGACACGCCCTGCCCGTACATGATGTCGAATTCGACCTGCTTGAAGGGGGGCGCGACCTTGTTCTTGACCACTTTCACGCGGGTCTGGTTGCCCACCACTTCGTCGCGATCCTTGATGGCGCCGATGCGGCGGATATCCAGGCGCACGGAGGCATAGAATTTCAGCGCATTGCCGCCGGTGGTGGTTTCGGGATTGCCGAACATCACGCCGATCTTCATGCGGATCTGGTTGATGAAGACCACGATGGTATTGGATTTGGAAATCGAGCCGGTGAGCTTCCTGAGCGCCTGGCTCATCAGCCGCGCCTGAAGGCCCGGCAATTGATCGCCCATTTCGCCTTCGAGTTCGGCCTTGGGCGTGAGCGCCGCCACCGAATCGATCACCACGATATCGACCCCGCCCGAGCGCACCAGCGTATCGGCAATCTCAAGCGCCTGTTCGCCCGTGTCGGGCTGGGAAATCAGCAGCTCGTCGATATCCACGCCCAGCTTCTTGGCATAGATGGGATCGAGCGCGTGTTCGGCATCTATGTAAGCGGCAATGCCGCCCTTTTTCTGGGCTTCCGCCACCGCATGCAGCGCCAGCGTGGTCTTGCCCGAGGATTCAGGGCCATAAATCTCGATCACCCGGCCGCGCGGCAACCCGCCAATGCCCAGCGCAATATCCAGCCCCAGCGAGCCGGTGGACACCGTGTCCGTCACCACCGCCTCGCGGCTGCCCAGCTTCATCACCGAGCCCTTGCCGAAGGCGCGGTCGATTTGGCTGAGCGCCGCCTCGAGCGCCCGCTTGCGGTCGCTGTTTTCCGCCTTCTCCACCACCTTGAGAATCGCTTGTGCCATGGTCTCCAACCCTCCTTAGCCGACAGCGGCCGGGGCCGCAATGACGGCATATGTACACTATTCGTTCCGAATGGCAAGATACCAGCTAGTGATATGAAATCGCTTGAGAATACTATGTGTTGTTCTTTTATCGTTCGCGGGAATGCAAGGGCGGGGTCAGCGCCTTGCCGGCGCCCTTCGTTGCGGGCGCGCGAAGCCCGTGTTATACGCAATCCGCGAACTGCGTATAACAGATATGCCCGCCCCCGATCTTGTCATCCAAACGGTCTATGCCGAATTGCGCGAGCGCTGCATGGCGGATGCCTTTGCTGCCGCATTTGCGCAAAGCGGTTCCTTCGTTTCCAAAACCGTCAGAGGCAAAACCTACTGGTATTTTCAGGAACCGGCCGGCAAGGGACGCGCGCAAAAATATGTGGGTCCGGAGACGCCGGAACTGTTGGAGCGCATCGCTGCGCATCGGCAAGCGCGCGACGATCAAAGCGAGCGGCGTGCGCTCGTTTCCACATTGGTGCGCTCGTTCGGCCTGCCCCGGCCTGCAACACAAATCGGAGCCGTGCTTGGCGCATTGTCCGAGGCAGGCGTTTTCCGGTTGCGCGCGGTACTGGCCGGAACGATCGCGTTTCAGGCCTATCCGGCAATGCTGGGCACGCGCTTTCCATCGGCGGCGCTGCAGACCGGCGATATCGATATCGCCCAATTCTCGAACGTGTCCGTTGCGGTGGAAGACCAAGCCCCGCCGCCTCTGGAAATCCTCAAGGCGGTGGACCCGACGTTTCGCGACATTCCCAGCCAGGGCGACAGCCGCAAATCGACCGCCTATATCGCCAAAGGCGGGCTTAGGGTGGAGTTTCTCACGCCCAATCTCGGCGCGGAAAGCGCCAGACCGCGAACCCTTGCGGCGCTTCAGACGGCGGCGGAGCCGCTTCGCTTTCTCGATTTCCTGATCCACGAACCCGAACAGGCCGTCATCCTTCACGACACAGGCATTCTTGTCGCCGTTCCGCAGCCGGAGCGCTACGCGGTCCACAAACTCATCGTTTCGCAGCGCCGGCCGGCCGGCGCCGCCAAGCGGGAAAAGGACATCAGGCAGGCGCAGATTTTGCTGGACATTCTCGCGCAAAAACGGCCGGACGCGTTACGAGCGGTGTGGAACGAAGCCCTGGGGCGCGGGCGGGCGTGGCGCGAGCATGTTCTGGCCGGGCTTCAGCAAATTGCGGCACCTGTCCGCGAAGCTGTTGTCGCGGTGGTCGGCCAACAGCGCTAGTCGAAATTCCCGCCTATTCGCCCGCCCGCTTCGCCGGCGGGGCGCTGGAGAGCACGTCTTTCACCTTCGCGGCCAATTGCTTGAGTCCAAACGGCTTGGGCAGGAAGTGCAATTCTTCCGCTTTCTCGTCATTGCGGCGGAAGGCTTCTTCGGCGTAGCCGCTCATGAAGATGACATGGATGTCGGGGCGCAGCCGCTTCAGCGCGCGCACCAGCGTGGGGCCGTCCATATTGGGCATTACGACGTCGGTGATGATGAGATCGATATTGCCGGCGTGGCTTTTCACCAGATCGAGGGCTTCTTCGCCGCCGCTGGCTTCGAGCACATTGTAGCCGCGCAGTTTCAGCGCGCGGGCGGCGAAGCTTCTGACCGCTTCTTCGTCTTCCACCAGCAGGATCGTATCCTGGCCGGTGATATCGCGCGGGGCGGCGCGTTCGGGTTCGGCCAGCGCTGCGGTATCGACATTGTGGCGCGGCAGGAAGATGCGGAAATTCGTGCCCTTGCCCAGTTCGGATTCGACGGAAATGAATCCGCCCGTCTGCTTGACGATGCCGTAGACGGTGGCAAGCCCCAGGCCTGTGCCCTGCCCCGTGGGCTTGGTGGTGAAGAAGGGATCGAAAATCTTGCCCATATGCTCTTTGGCGATGCCCTGTCCGGTATCGCTGACTTCGATGCGCACATAATCGCCGGGCGGCATGATGGCGGTGCCGAAGGCGGCGGCCTGGCCGACCGTTTCGTTCGCCGTGCGGATGGTGACGGTGCCGCCCTTGGGCATGGCATCGCGCGCATTGACGACGAGATTGATTATGGCGTTCGATATCTGCGTCTCGTCGGCATGGACGGGCCACAGATCGGTTCCGTGTTCGAGATTGAGATCGATGCCTTCGCGCAAAAGACGGCGCAGCATCAGCGCCAGTTCGCCGATGACTTCGCGCAGATTGAGCGTACGCGGCTGCAGCGTCTGCTTGCGCGAAAACGCCAGCAACTGGCCCACCAGCGTGGCGGCGCGCAGCGCATTTTGATGAATTTCGTTGATCTCCTTGAAGCTGGGATCGGCTGCCTGGTGGCGCATCAGCAGGAATTCCGAATTGCCGATGATGACGGTCAAGAGATTGTTGAAATCATGCGCCACCCCGCCCGCGAGCTGGCCCACGGCCTGCATCTTCTGCGATTGGGCGAACTTGGTTTCGAGCGCTTTCTGCTCCGACACATCGACGAGATAAAGAATCACATGACCGCCGCTGACCGGGCTGGCATAGAGTTCGCCGAGCCTTTCGCCGGCCGCGCCGTGATCGGCGGGGCGCACTTCGGCGGGCGCCTGGCTTGAACCGGCTTTGGCGATCACATCGGCTACGCCTGCGCGGTCACCCGCATCAGCCAGATCGGGCAGGATGCGCGATTGCACCGCTCCGCCGAAAAAGGCGTTGAAGGCGGCATTGGCTTCCAGGATGCGCCCGTCCTTCGTGGCCAGCGCAACGCCCACGGGCGCATCGCGCAGCAAGGCGGAGAGCGATGCGGGCGCGGCGATTGCGGGTTCCTTGGGCTGCTCAACCGCTGCCGGCGATTTGGGCGCTTCGGGCGCGGCAAGACGCGGCGATATCCACCATGCGGTGTTTCCGTTCTTGAGCGGGCGCACCGCGGCGGCCAGTTCGATTCCATGTCCGATGGAAAAACATTCCTCGCGCGCCGAACCTTGCGATGCGTGACGCGCAAGCCGGTAAAGCACTTCGGCGGAGGGTTCGCCGGCCAGCGCAAGCTCCGGCGGGGGCGGGGCTTCGCCATCGCCGATTCCGGCCATGCGCCGGTAGACATCGTTGCAATCGAGGATGGCGCCGTCCGGCCCCGTCACCGCCCAGGCGACATTGGCGCGCGCCGCCGCTTCGGCGACAAGGCGCGCGTCGTCTGCGTGCATCCGTGGCCAGATTGCATAGAGCAGAAGACATGCGACCGCGCCGATTCCGGCCAGCAACGCCACTCCGGCCCAGGCCGCCTCGGCCGGTGCGCCGATGGCCAGCACGGCCGCCAGAATCGCAAGTGTGCCCAAGCCCATAGCCGCCCAGCGCCAGGTGCCGGGAGCAACGCCGGGGCGTGCGGGAACGGCAGCGTTCATGGCTCCGATTCGCGAATCATCCGCCCTTTGTACCCTCGCCCCCGCTCCGAGGGAAACCGGTCAAGGAAGTCAAGCGGTTTGGGACGTCAATGGGCCCTGAGATTGCCCGACAGCCGCATGACATAGGAGATGACCTGCGCCACCGCCTTGTAATGCTCCGGCGGAACGGCGTCGTCGATATCGACGGCGGCATAGAGCGCGCGTGCGAGCGGCGGGTTTTCCACCACCGGCACATTGTTTTCCCTGGCGACATCGCGGATGCGAAGGGCCAGCGCATCGGCGCCCTTGGCGACGCAGACCGGTGCGGGCGTTTCGCCGGCTTCGTATTTCAGCGCGACGGCAAAATGGGTCGGGTTCATGATGACGACGGTGGCGTCGGGCACCGCGGCCATCATGCGCCGGCGGGCGCGTTCGGTGCGGATCTGGCGGATCTTCGCCTTGACCTGCGGATCGCCTTCGGATTGGCGGAATTCGTCCTTGATCTCCTGGCGGCTCATGCGGTTGCGCTTGAGGAACTGGAAGCGCTGCAGGAAATAATCGAGCCCCGCCATCACGGCCAGAACGGCCAGCGTCGCCAATATCACCTTCATCAGAAGATGCATCATTTCGCCCGCCACCTGTTCGGGCGATTGATCGAGCACCGCGCCGATGGCGCCGCGCTCCGGCCACAGCGTGGTCCACACCGCAGCCGACACCATCGACATCTTGATCAGGCCTTTCACCAGATTGGCGATGCCGTCGAGGCCGAACATGCGCTTGAAGCCTTTGGCCAGGGAGAGCTTGGAAATGTCGGGTTTGATGCGTTCGGGGGCGAGATGGGGGCGGTGCTGCAACACATGGCCGGCGAGCCCTGCGCCCATCATCAGCGCAAGCGGCGCGGCCAGCACGATGCCGAGCCCGATCACCGCATGGCGCATCAATTCCATGATCGAATGCGAATTGATCAGGAACTGATCGGGCTGTTCGAGGAAGATGCGGAACTGGGCGGCGAAATTTTCCGCGGCACCCCGGCCCAGCGCCGAGAGCACCAGCGCGCCGCCGGCCAGCGCGGCGAAAGTCGTGACCTCCGCGCTTTTGACGATGTCGCCCTGTTCGCGCGCGTCGTCGAGCCGTCTTTGTGTCGGCTCTTCGGTGCGTTGGGAATCGTCGCGGTCGTCGCTCATGCGAAATGGCCCATCTGGGTCGCGTAGTAATTGAGAAACAGCGTCATCAGCGAACCGATGAGCAGAAGCAGCAGGAACAGCCCGGCCAGAATGTTCACCGGCATGGCGATGAAGAAGACCTGCAATTGCGGCATCATGCGCGCGAGCAGACCGATGGCGGCATTGACCACGAAGGCGAACACGATGAAGGGCGCGGCCAATTGCAGGCCGAGCGCAAAGGCGCCGCCGGTCAGCCGGATCGCAAGTTCGGCCATGTCGGCGGTGGGCAGCGCCGCCCCCGGCGGGATCATGGAATAGCTGCCTTCGATCGCGCCGATGGCCAGATGATGCAGATCGGTCGCGAAAATCAGCACCACGCCCAGAAGCGTGAAGAAGGTGGAAAAGATCGAACCTTCCGCGCCCATGCCCGGATCGAAGCTTTGGGCGTAGGCCAGACCGGTCTGCATGGCGATGAGTTCGCCAGCCACCGACAGCGCGCTCATGATGATGCGCGCGATCGCACCGATGAGCACGCCCACGGTCAATTCCTGCGCGATCAGAAGCCCGAGCGCGATGACGTTCTCAGGCGCGGTATCGGGATAGGATTTGGCCACCACCGGCGCGAGCGCGAAGGAGACGGCCAGCGCCAGCGCCAGGCGCACACGCGGCGGCACGCCCGCATCGCCGATCGCCGGCAGCAGCATGATCATCGCGCCCACGCGCGCGAAAACGAGAAAATAGACGAGAAAGATTCCGGACAGATCGGGGATATGGACGGACATGCCTAATAGGCCGAAATCTTGGCGGCGATGTCGCTCATCAGCCCGTGCATGGCCGCGCCCGCAAAGGGCAGCGACACCAGCAGCACCAGGAAGATCGCGATGATCTTGGGCACGAAGACCAGCGTCATTTCCTGGATCTGCGTCAGCGCCTGCAGCAAGCCGATGCCGAGCCCGACAATGAGAGCGGCCAGCATGGCGGGCGCGGAGATTTCCAGCAGCACATAAATCGCTTCTCTTGCGAAATCGATGGATTCGGCCGGTGTCATTTTTCTACCGTGTTCATGCTTCGACAAGCTCAGCATGAGGAATTGGTCCGAACCCTCACCCTGAGCTTGTCGAAGGGTGAGGTACGCAAAAATCAGATGGGCATCTGCATGATCGATTGATAGGCGGCGATCACCTTGTCGCGCACGGCCACGACCGTATCGAGCGTCAGTTCGGCCTGGTTCACCGCATTGACGACATTGACGATATCGGCCTGTCCGGAAACGGCTTTCGCCGCCATCTGCTCGCCGCCTTTCAGCGTGCCGATGGCGTCCTTCACCGCGCCCGACAGGAAGTCGCTGAAATTGGGCGTCTTCTGGTCGCCGTCGATGACGACGGAGGATTTCGGCGCGGCTGTGCCGATATTCTGCATGCTCTGATAGGCGGCCGTTGCCGCGGCGGGTGCGATGGTCATTGTGGCTCCTTTTTCCTGCTACGCCGTCATGACCCGGCTTGTCCGGGCCATCCATTTTCCGCGAAGAAAATTGGATCGCCCGCATGAAGCGGGCGATGACGAAAAGGGGCGGTGAATCCGGGCATGGACATCTCTCACCGCTTCAGAAGATCGACGGTGCGCGACATCATCGTCTTGGAGGCTTCCATCACGGTGAGGTCGGCCTCGTAAGAGCGCTGCGCCTCGCGCATGTCCATGATTTCGATGAGCGCGTTGACATTGGGCATCTTGACATAGCCCTGCTTGTTGGCGCCGGGATTGCCCGGATCGTATTGCTCGCGGAAATCGCTCATGTCTTCGACGGGCTTTCCCGCTTCGACCATGGTCGCGCCCAGCGTGCGGTCGAATTCGGTCTGCATGGTCGCGACCTTGCGGCGATAGGGATCGGCGCCCGGCGTTGTCGCGGTCGAATTGGCATTGGCGATGTTTTCCGAGATCGTGCGCATGCGGCTGGATTGGGCGCGCATGCCCGAAGCGGCCACCGCCATGGCGGTCGACAAATCCATGATTATCCTCCCGGCCGGCCGATGGCCGTGCGCATCATTTCGACCGCCTTGGAATAGAGATTGGCGGCGGCCTGGTATTGCGCCTGGGTATCGGCGACCTTGATCATTTCTTCTTCGAGCGACACCGAATTGCCGGTGACGTCGGTTTGCAGGTCGGGCGAATCCGCACCGGAAAAGCCCGATGCGGTGCCGTTGATCGCGATATGGCGCGGATTGTCCGTCGTCAGGCCGCCATGGAAGCGGTCGGATTGCGTGGTCTGCCTGAGCAGCGTTTCGAAATCGAGCGGCTTCAGATCGCGCGACGCATAGCCGGGCGTATCGGAATTGGCGACGTTTTGCGAAAGCACGCCCTGGCGCGCATTCAGCCACGACATGCGCTCGCGCAGAAGGCCCAGTAGCGGAATGCCGGTGAAGTTCATCGTTCGCTCCGTAACCGAAAATTAGTGATGAACGCAGCGCCATGCTGCGCCAGAAGCTTTAAGCATCGCTTAACGGTGAGGAACCTTTTTGCCCGGCAAAACCTGCCGCTTCTTTACCGGGGATTAAGGTTGACGGCGCGATATGTGCGCCCATGGACATGATCGATTTCGGGCGATACTTCGCGGCGCTGCTTCTTGTGGGCGGGCTGATCGGCGTTGCCTGGCTGGCCGCGCGCCGCTATGGGCTTGCCGGAATCGTGCAAGGCAAAATGGCGAAGCGGTTGTCAGTCGCCGAAACGCTGATGATCGGCCCGAAGCACAAGCTTCTCATCCTGCGCCGCGACGAACGCGAACATCTGGTGATGATATCGCCGCAAGGCGCCACGGTGCTCGAAACCCTGCCCGCTTCGGTGGACTCAAATGAATAGGCGCGTGCTCGGCATTGTCGTGGCGCTCGGCGCGACGCTGATACCGGGCGCGGCGTTCGCCGCGGCGGCGGCCGCGCAACCGGGCGGCCTCAACATCGATCTTTCCGGCGGCGGGCTTTTCACCGACCGCATGATGCAGATCATCGCGCTGATCACGGTGCTGTCGCTGGCGCCGTCGATCCTGATCATGATGACGAGCTTCACGCGCATCGTGGTGGTGCTGTCGCTGCTGCGCACCGCGCTCGGCATCCAGCAAAGCCCGCCCAACAGCGTGATCGTGAGCCTGTCCTTGTTCCTCACCCTGTTCGTGATGATGCCCACCCTGCACGACGCCTATCAGGCAGGCGTGGCCCCGCTGGTGAACAACCAGATTTCCACCGAAGAGGCGCTGACGCGCGCAAGCGGGCCTGTGAAGAAATTCATGCTCGCCCATGTGCGCGACGCCGATTTGCAGCTTTTCCTCGACATGAGCCACGCCAAACCGCCCAAAACGGCGGACGACGTTTCCATCGCCACGCTGGCGCCCGCCTTCATGCTGAGCGAATTGAAACGCGCCTTCGAAATCGGGTTCCTGATCTTCGTGCCGTTTTTGATCATCGACATGGCGGTGGCCTCCATCCTGATGAGCATGGGCATGATGATGCTGCCGCCGGTAATCATTTCCCTGCCGTTCAAGCTGATTTTCTTCGTGCTTGTCGATGGCTGGCGGCTGGTGGCGGGATCGCTGGTGGAAAGTTATCTGCATTCGCCGCCGCCGACGTGAGGGCGGCTCGCTTTTGTAATCCTTCTTCTTTTTCGTCATTGCCGGCCTTGTGCCGGCAATCCATTAACGCCTCTGGGCGACGCAGTGTATGGATGGCCGGGACAAGCCCGGCCATGACGGATAGGGGCGGGAAAGTAGGAGCGTACTAAGGATCGATAAACCATCCCGTGATCGCGAGCCTGCGCGCCGGCGCAAACGGCGGCAGGTAACTCACCGCATGGCTTTGGGGCACGGTGAAAAGGCTGAGCGTATTGAAGCGCGGCACGAATGCGTCTTCCACGCCGCCATCGTCGTCATAGAACTGCAAGAGCCCGCCCCAATCCGGATTCCAGTTCTGCGTCATGTTCAGCACGTAAGCCACGCGGCGCTTGTGGCCGGCGATCTTGTCGTCATGGGTGTTGAGAAAATGGCCGGGGCCGTAGAGGGTGGCTTGCGCATCGGCCTTGACGATCGTTTCGATGCCCGTCACTGCGCGGATCAGGTCGATGAAATCCGGGCCGTTGAGCGATTCGAAGACGCGGTGGAGCGGATGACCGGGGTTGCGCCCGGAGGCATAATTCTCCGCCATCAGATTGGCCTGGTAGATGAAAGCGAATTGCTCGCGGGCGCGTGCGTAGATTGCATTGATGATTTGCGTGCGCTGCTGGGGCGGCATGGCGGCCATTTCGGGCAGACGTTTGGTTTCGACATGGCCGTCGGCCTCGCGCCATACCAGACTCCATTCGGTGTTGCGCGTGAGGATATCGAACAGATCGTTGGCGGCCCCTTCGCTGAGCGCCTCGCGGATCTGGATGCGGTTCTTCTGCCTGTAGCGTTCGGCCAGCGCGGCGCGGTCGAGTGCGGGGTTGAGCATTATTCGGCGGCAACCTTTGTTGCTTGCGCCATGCGCGAGCGGTGATAGGGCCTGTCGCCCAATATCGTCGCGCGATGCATGATGCGCCGGTTGGGCAGGTAGTCGTTCACCGCATAATGCTGGGTGATGCGATTGTCCCAGAAGGCAATGGCGTTTTCCTTCCACCGCCAGCGCACCTGGAATTCCGGCTTCTGGATGTGTTCGAACAGCATGTTGAGGATGGCGGCGCTTTCCTTGTGGCGCAGGCCCTTGATGCGCGCGGTGAAGCCGTAATTGACGAAGAGCGAATCTTCGCCGGTTTCGGGATGGGTTCGGATGACGGGATGGATGACGGGCGGATGTTCGTCGAGCGCCTTGTTGTATTTGTCCTCGCCCGCGGCCTGCGCCACCGTGCGCCGTGCCGGAAAGCCGCGCGCGAAATCGTGCACAGCATCGAGACCGGCGAGGAATTCGCGGAAGGACGGGCTCAAGCCTTCGTAAGCCGCGCGCATGTTGCACCACAGCGTATCGCCGCCTTCGGCCGGCAATTGCTTGGCGTAAAGGATCGCGCCCAAAGGCGGGGTTTCGATGAAGGTGACGTCGGTGTGCCAGGCATCGTTGTCGGTAGGATTGGTGGCGTGATTGTCGAGGATGAAAAGCTCGGGCGCTTCGCCCACGCCGGGATAAAGCGGATGGGTGTGCAAGCTGCCGAAGCGGGCCGCAAAATCGCGATGCTGTGTGGGCGTGATGTGCTGGTCCTCGAAAAAGATCACGCGGTGTTTGAGAAGCGCTTTTCGGATATCGGCGATCTGTTCGTCGTCGAGTTTTTGGGACAGATCGATGTCTTCCAGAACGGCGCCGATAGTGGGCGTGAGGGTGGTGATTTTCATGGGGGCATCCCCGGATAGCGTCGCCGGCGATGATGGCCCCGCCGCCGCCCGCCCGCAAAGGGCTTGACGGGGCCAATAGTTCTATTATTTTGGAATTATGGAATCAAAAGACGCCCTCGCCGCCCTGTCCGCCCTTGCCCAGGAAACCCGGCTCGCCATTTTCCGCCGCCTGGTCACCGCCGGTCCCGATGGCGAGGCCGCCGGCATCATCGGCGAGGCGCTGGGGATTCCCGCCCCCACGCTCTCCTTCCATCTCAAGGAACTGGAGCGCGCGGGCCTGATCGCCCAGCGCCGCGAAAGCCGCAACGTCATCTATGCCGCCCAATATGGCGGCATGCGCGCGCTGCTCGATTTTCTGATGCAGGATTGCTGCGGCGGCCGGCCCGAGATTTGCGCATTCACCCCAACGGAGAACGGCGATGTCGAGACTTCATGTTCATCTCAATGTGCGTGACATTTCCCAATCGGTGAAATTCTACACCGCATTGTTCGGCACGGAGCCCGCACGGCTCGAAGCCGATTACGCCAAATGGATGCTCGACGATCCGAAAGTGAATTTCGCGATCTCCACGCATGGCGAAGCGGGGTTGAGCCATCTGGGCATTCAGGTGGAAGATGACGGCGAACTCGCCGATGTTTCGGCGCGCGCGAAAGATGCGGCCGGCGCCATCCTGATCGAGCGCGGCGCCAATTGCTGCTACGCCAAAGGCGACAAGGCCTGGGCGGAAGACCCGCAAGGCGTGCGCTGGGAAACGTTCTTCACCAAAGACAACCTCACCACCTATGGCGTGGGCGCCGATGAGACGCGCGCGGAATCCGCAAAGCCGGATGTGAAGCCGATGGCGCAATCGGGTTGCTGCGGAGGCGCGTGTTGATGAGCGCGGCGTATAACGTGCTCTTTCTCTGCACGGGAAATTCGGCGCGTTCCATTCTGGCGGAAACGATTTTGAATGCCGAAGGCAAGGGAAAATTCCGCGCCTTCTCGGCGGGCAGCATTCCCAAAGGCGCAGTTAATCCATATGCCATCGCGCTTTTGAAGGGGCTCGATTTTCCGACACAGGATTTGCGTTCCAAAAGCTGGGACGAATTCGCGACTGGCGGCGCGCCGCAAATGGATTTCATCTTCACGGTTTGCGACGACGCGGCGGGCGAGATATGTCCCGTCTGGCCGGGCCAGCCGGTGACGGCGCATTGGGGCATGCCCGATCCCGCGGCGGTGGAAGGAGACAGCGCGGAAAAGGAGCGCGCCTTCCGCGACACGTTCCGCATGCTCACCAACCGCATCCGGCTGTTCACCGCATTGCCGTTTGAAAAGCTCGACGCTCTTAAGCTGCGCAAGAACCTCGATGAGATCGGCAAATCGTGAAGCGCGAACTTGCCGCCGAAGGCCTCGGCACCGCGATGCTCGTTGCCGGCGTCGTGGGCTCGGGCATCATGGCGCAGCGATTGACGGACGATGTTGCGCTTCAGCTTCTCTGCAATGCGGTTGCGACGGGCGCGCTGCTGACGGTTTTGATTCTGATCTTCGCGACCGTCTCCGGCGCGCATTTCAATCCCGCTGTGACGCTCGCATTCGCGCTTCGAAAGCAAATGACGGCGCGCCGCGCGCTCGCTTACGCGGCCGCGCAGATCGCCGGCGGAATCCTCGGCACAGTCGCGGCGCATGCGATGTTCGCGATGAAGATCGTGGCGGTTGGAACCACGGCGCGCACCGGCGCCCATTTGTGGATCGCCGAAGCCATCGCGACCGGCGGATTGCTGCTGACGATTTTCGGGTGCAGCGGGCGCCGCGAGGTGGCGGCGGCCGTCGGGCTCTATATCACCGCTGCCTATTGGTTCACCGCCTCGACCTCCTTCGCCAATCCGGCGGTGACCATTGCGCGGGCTTTTACCCCCAGCTTCGCGGGCATCCGTCCCGAAGATGTGATCGGCTTCGTGGCCGTCCAGCTAGCCACGGCGATTGCGATAACGCCTTTTGCCGCCTGGCTTTTCGGGCCCAAGACGGTGTCCGGCGAGACCCCGCCTTAAAACATTTCAACCATGCGCTTTTGACACTACACAGATGCCTTTCGGGTCCCTATATAGTGAACGCAAAATGTTGAAGGAGTTGTTCACATGACAGGAATTCGCGCTCTGAGCGTCATGGCCGGACTGCTGCTCGCCGGCGTCACGCTGGCCCATGCCGACGCCACTCTGACGGGGAAATGGACCATGAAAGTGGGCAGCGAAGAGCCCTGCTCGCTGACCCTCACCGCCGATGCCTCTTCGAACCGCGTGGGGAGCGTGGACCAGGGCCCCGAATGCCCCGGCGGGCTCGAAGCCATCGGCCATTGGAAGACGGTGGGCTCCAGCCTGCAGCTTCTGTCGCCGTCGGGCAATCTCGTGGCGCTGCTGAAGCCCAAAGGCGACGATTATGTCGGCACCCGCTTTGCCGATGGCCGCAAGGTCGCGCTCAGCCGCTGACAAAGCATAAAGGAATGTGATGAGGCCGCGCCCGGGAAGGGTGCGGCCTTTTCATTTGCGGGGCCACCTTCGCTTGGCTAAACCAGCGTCAACAGAAGGATCAGGCTCATGAAAGAACTGACGCATTTCATCGACGGGGAAAGACGCAAGGGAACATCGGGACGCTTCGGCGACATCTTCAATCCGGCCACCGGCGAAGTGCAGGCGCGCGTGGCGTTTGCATCGAAGGCCGAGATGCGCAAAGCGGTGGAATGCGCACTGAAGGCTTTTCCCGAATGGCGCGCCGTCAATCCGCAGCGCCGCGCGCGCGTGATGTTCAATTTCAAGCGGCTGGTCGAAGACAATATGAACCAGCTCGCCGAAATGCTGTCGTCCGAGCACGGCAAGGTGATCGCCGATTCGAAAGGCGATGTGCAGCGCGGGCTCGAAGTGATCGAATTCGCTTGCGGCATCCCGCATCTGCAAAAAGGCGAATATACCGAAGGCGCCGGCCCCGGCATCGATATCTACTCCATGCGCCAACCGCTTGGTGTTGTCGCCGGTATCACGCCGTTCAATTTCCCGGCCATGATTCCGATGTGGATGTACGGCGTGGCCATTGCGTGCGGCAATTGCTTCATCAACAAGCCTTCCGAAAAGGATCCCAGCGTTCCGCTGCGCCTTGCAGAGCTTTTCATGGAAGCGGGCGGACCTGCGGGCGTGTTGCAGGTCGTCAATGGCGACAAGGAAGCCGTCGATGCCATCCTCGACGATCCCGATATTCAGGCGGTGAGCTTTGTGGGTTCGTCGGCCATCGCCGAATATGTCTATTCGCGCGGCACGGCCAACGGCAAACGCGTGCAGGCCATGGGCGGGGCCAAGAACCACGCCATCATCATGCCCGATGCCGATCTCGACCAGGTGACCAACGAATTGATCGGCGCCGGTTATGGCTCGGCCGGCGAGCGCTGCATGGCGATTTCGGTGGCCGTGCCGGTGACGGACAAGCTTGCCGATGCGCTGGTCACCCGCCTGAAGCCGCGCGTGGAAACCCTGAAGGTCGGCCTTCCCACCGATCCGGAAGCAGCCTATGGCCCCCTGGTCACCGCGGCCCATCGCGACAAGGTGAAGACCTATATCGACATGGGCGTGAAGGAAGGCGCCGAACTGGTGGTGGACGGGCGTGGCTTTGCGATGCAGGGCTATGAGAACGGCTTCTATATGGGCGGCTCGCTGTTCGACCGGGTCAAACCGGACATGCAGACCTACAAGGACGAGATATTCGGCCCCGTGCTGCAAGTGGCCCGGGCCGCCGATTTCGAGGAGGCCCTGTCGCTGCCCTCGCGCCACCAATACGGCAATGGGGTTGCCATCTTCACCCGCGACGGGGATGCGGCGCGGGAGTTCGCCGCCCGCGTAAAAGTTGGTATGGTAGGCATCAACGTGCCCATTCCGGTGCCGCTCGCCTATCACACGTTCGGCGGCTGGAAGCGGTCGGCCTTCGGCGATGTGAACCAGCACGGGCCGGAGGGCGTGCGCTTCTACACCCGCATCAAGACGGTGACGGCGCGCTGGCCGAAAGGGGGCGTGCGCGAGAATCCGAGTTTCGTCATACCAACCATGAAGTGAGGCCGGGCACATGAGTGATCAGGAATACGATCTTCGCGCCATTTCGCGCGAATGGATGGCCGCTCGCATCGTCGTCATCACCGGTTTCGTGCTGGCGCTGGGCGCGGGCGGCTATTTCGCCTGGCAGGCGCGCGAGATGGTGACGACCCACCGCGAGCACGCGCTGGCCGACATCAAGGCCCAGCAGGCGCTGCAGGACAAGGACGACGCCAACAACCAGGCCGGCCAGGATCTGTGCAAGACCGCGCTCGCCAACGCCAAGAATTTCGGCATCATCGCGCCGTTCGCCCAACTGACCGCCTATACGCCCAAGGAAAGCGACGTGAAGGGGCGCTATCTGTGCGGGGCGGCGACGGGCGCATCCAAATACGCCATCCTCGCGGACGCCATCTGCCGCAATCTGAAAAATTCGCAATGCGTGGCGCTGTACAGCGTCACCGAGGGCGACGGCACGGTGCTCTACCAGAGACGGAGTTAGAAACTTTCCGCAATCTCGCGCGTTTGCAAATCATGGTTCAGCGCATCTACGAACGAAACGAAGTCCCGGGCCGTCTGGCCGAATTGATGACACGCGCGGGCAAGGGCGAAACCGTCCTCATTGCCGAAGGGGGCGAAGTGGTTTCCCGCCTGGTTCCCGCCAAGCGCAATGCCGCGACGCGGCGCAGCGAAACGCGACGGCGCGCGAATATTTCGCCCGAATTCGAAGCCGCCGACGCGCGCCTCGAACGCCTGCTGGCCGAGGGCGCGGTGCCGCGCGCCCTGCGCAAGCCGCCCACCCGCTGACTTGACCAACTTGACCAACCTGGTCAGGATTGCGTCATGGTCAGACAGGTCAATCTCTACGAAGCCAAAACCCGCCTTTCCCAGCTCGTCGAAGACGCGGCGAAGGGCGAGGACATCGTCATCGCCAAGAACGGTAAGCCGCTGGCGAGGCTGACGCGCGCGCCGGCAAACGGCGAAAAGCCCAAGAAGCGCGAACTTGGACAATGGGCGAAATATCTGACCCCGGAACAATTGGCCGATTTCGGCTCCAAGGATTGGTGGCGCCGCTGGAAGGAAGCCGACGCCGAAATCGAACGCGATTTTGAGGAAAGCATAAACCGGCCGATCGACCAGCCGATCGAGCCCTGGCCGGCGCATGCCGGCGAGGCGCCGCAGGAGTTCAAATGGGCCGATACCTCCTCGACTCAAACGCCTTCATCTGGGCGAAGGGCAACCCGCAAACGCTCCGCAAAGAAGCGCGCCAAGCCATCGAAGACCCGCAAAACGCGCTCTTCGTGAGCGTGGTGGGGCTTTGGGAACTGGCGGACAAGGCCGGCAAGGGAAAACTGCCGCAATTCGCCGCCATCATGGATCGCGGGCCCGGCGCGCTGGAATACGCACTGCTGGAATCGAATTTTCAGGAGATGCCCGTCGCGCTCGCCCATATCGCGCGCGCCTATCGCCTGCCGATGCATCACCGCGATCCCTTCGACCGGCTGATGATCGCACAAGCCATCGAGGAAAACCTCACCATCATCACAAGCGACCGCATTTTCTCGCATTATTCGGGTGTCGATATCCTCGCATGCTAATTCACGCCTTGACCCCGCCGAGCTTGCAGATGTGTTTCCATTCCGCCGCGCTGACGGGCTGAACCGACAGCCGCGTGAAATTCACCAGGACCATGTCCTTCAACGCGGGATCGGATTTGGCTTGCGCCAGTGTGACGGGCCTTTTGAATTCCTCGAGCGCCTTCACGATCACCATGCCGAATTTGCCGGTTTCGTCGGTGGGATCGGGGCGGTATTCGCCGATGACTTCCACCGTGCCCACGATCTCGCGCGCCTTGCCGGAGTGATAGAAGAAGCCGCGATCGCCCTTTTTCATCGCCATCATGTTGAGCTTGGCCTGGTGATTGCGCACGCCGCTCCACGGTTCGCCCTTGGCGCCTTTGGCCTTTTGCTGGTCCCATGACCAGGTTTCGGGCTCGCTTTTGAAGAGCCAATACGCCATCTCAGAACGCCGCGTTCGACGGATTGAAGGTCGGCTTCCACGGCCGCACATCGGAGGATTTGAACAGGCCGGCCTTCTTGTAGGGATCGTTTTCGTGCCACGCCCGCGCGGCTTCGAGATCGGGCACGTCGATGATGATGAGGCTGCCGTTCATATCGCCCTTGGCATCCAGGAAGGGGCCGCCTAGCCGGATCACGCCGGTTTCGCGCGCATAGGCGAAATGGGCCTCGCGCGTGGCCATGCGCAGCGCCAATGCATTGTCCTTGTCCAAAGCGCTCACCACGAACAGCATGTTTCACTCCGTTTTCAGGGGCCGCGACATCAGCCGCGGGATGGCATCGTGCAAGGCCAGCCGGCCGGCCAGAATATCGGCGATGGCTTCGGCGATGGGAAGTTCGATGCCGTGCCGTTTTGCGCGCGCCACCAGCGCGGGCGCGGTATCGACGCCTTCGGCAAGCGCCGCGGCATGGGCCACGCCCTTTCCCAGTGCCGATCCGTAGCTGAAATTGCGCGAAGTGGGGCTTGTGGCGGTGAGAACGAGATCGCCAAGCCCGGACAGGCCCATCAGCGTTTCGGAACGCGCGCCCATGCTGGCGCCCAAGCGGCACAATTCGGCGAAGCTGCGCGCCAGCAAGGCCGCGCGCGCGCTTTCGCCGAGGCCCAGCCCCGCCACGATTCCGCAGCCGATGGCGTAAACATTCTTGGCCGCGCCGCCCAGTGCCACGCCGGTGAGATCGTCGCTGGCGTAAGGGCGGAAGGTGCCGTGGCCGAGTGCGGCTTGCAGCGCGGCGGCAACCTCGTGTCGCGCGGCGATCGTGACGGCCGTCGGCAGGTGCTGCGCCACATCGCGCGCGAAGGAGGGGCCCGACAGGATCGCCGCTTCGGTGCCGGGCGCGCATTCGGCCAGGACTTCGCTCAGCAATTTGCCGGTGCTGCGTTCGATGCCTTTTGCGCACAGCACGACGGGGCCGCGCGGGCGCATCGCACCCAGCGTCTCGCGCACATGCTGGGCAGGCACCACGACGAGAACGGCATCGGCTGCGGCGGCTTGGGCGATATCGGCCGTGGCGGCGATGGCGGTGGAAAGCGCGATGCCGGGCAGGAAGCGGGTGTTCTCGCGGGATTGCGATATCGCGGCGACCACCTCGGGCTCGCGCGCCCACAGCGTGACCCGGCGTCCGGCTTCGGCGGCGACAAGGGCCAGCGCGGTTCCCCAGGCCCCGGCGCCCACCACCCCAATATGGGCATAAGCTTCTGAATTTCCTTTAACTTCGGTCAAACCGGGCCCCATGGTGCGATGCGGAAAGATTGAACGATTTGTTGAATATTCAGAAAAAACGACTATCTTAGACCCACAACGAGAAAATACGGGAAACGCGCCAGATGTCTGCCAAGGATTCCGTCCGCGAGCAAATTGTGGAAGCCGCCAAGTGCCGCTTCTCGCATTTCGGCTATGGCAAGACGACCATGGCCGAGATCGCCACCGATTGTTCCATGTCGCCGGGCAATCTTTATCGCTTCTTCCCGGGCAAGCTCGACATCGCCGAAGCCATCGCGACCGAAGATTACGAACATCACCTGAAGGAACTCGCGCATCTGGCGGCCCAGCAGAAACGGCCCGCGCGCGAACGGCTGCACGATCTGCTGTTCGAGGAATTGCGGCGCACCTACAACAAGCTGGAACGCGATCCGCGCGCCTATGAAATGGCCACCGTCATCGCGCGCGAACGGCCCGATTACGCCAATTGGATGCTCGCCAACGAACGCACCATCCTTGTCGGCCTGCTGGACGACGGCAAGAAGCGCGGCGAATTCGACTTCGACGATCCGGCGATCGCCGCCGAAATGATCCAGGCGGCGGTGATGAAGTTCCGCTATCCGCAGCTCTGGTCCAAGCTCAGCCTGCCCAAGCTCGAACGCGAGCTGGAAGGCGTCTTGAACCTGATCGTGGACGGCTTGCGCGCGCGCAAGCCGAGCGAAAGCGCCGCGGCCTGAACCCTTTATTCCGCCACAAACCCCGCCTAGACAGGCCTCATGCGCCGCGCCCTCGTTGCAGCCCTTCTTGCCGCAGCCGCCATCGGACTTTCCGGTGCCGGCATGCCCATGAACGGGCGGCATTATTATCTGGACGACCGGCAAAAGGCCGATCTGGACAAGGTCAGCGACTATCTGAACGCGATGCATTCGCTGCAAGGCGGCTTCATCCAGATCGATCCCAACGGCCAGATCGACCAGGGCGAAGTGTTCATCGACAAGCCCGGACGCATGCGCTTCGAATACGAACCGCCCGCGCCCATTCTGGTGGTGTCGGACGGTTCCACCGTCGCGGTGCAGAACAAGCGGCTCAACACCATCGATTCCTATCCGCTGTGGACGACGCCGCTGAAACTTCTGCTCGCCGACCATGTCAATCTGAAACACAATGAACTCATCACCGATGTGGTGGAGCAATCCGGCACGCTGGTGGTGCAGGCGCGCTCGACGCGCACCCGTTCCAAAGCCAACATCACGCTAACCTTCACGTGGCCCGAAGTGGAACTTCGGCAATGGACGGTGATCGACGATCAGGGGCTTTCGACCACGGTTTCCCTGCACGACATCCGGCCGAATGTGAAACTTCAATCCTCGCTCTTCGTGCTGCCGAAGAAGCAGGACGCTAAGGGATAGTCCTTATACCGCCGCGGTCCGCCCGGTGCTATCGATGAAGCCGCTCCGGAATGCCGGGGCCTGCCTTCGCATTCGAGTCGCAAACGATGTCCGCCAAGATCGACGACGAAGATCCCTCGCGCTACTACAAGACCGTGGCCGAAGAACTGGAACGCATCGCGCGTACGGTGATCGCGCATCCGGCCATGGACCGCGGGCTTTCGCAGCGCCTCCTGGCCTTTGCCGAACAGATCCGCCGCGACAGCGATATCGATTGCGCAACGGCCGGCTGCGCCGTTCATTGAAAGCCCGCTTGCCGCAGCTTTGAGCCGGTGCTACGCCAAGGGCGGAAAACCGCCCCATGCGCTCCAAAAAGCCAATTGCCGGTATCATCTGCGACCGCCGCATGGTGGGCGCACATGGCTTTCACATGGCGGGCGAGAAATATATCGCAGCCACGCGCGACGGCGCGCGCGCCGTACCGCTGCTGATCCCGGTTCTGGAACCGCCCATGGCGCCGGACGAAATTCTGGCCGGCGTCGACGGTTTGCTGTTCACCGGTTCGCCCTCCAATGTCGCGCCCCATCATTATGGCGGCCCGGCGTTGCGCGAAGGGGTCATGGAAGACGCCCATCGCGATGCGACCAGCCTGCCGCTTCTGAAAGCGGCGATCGATGCGGGCAAGCCGGTGCTGTGTCTGTGCCGCGGGTTCCAGGAACTGAACGTGGCGCTGGGCGGCACGCTGCATCAGCACGTCCATGAAGTGGCGGGAAAGCGCGATCACCGTGAAGACAAAAAGGCGGATCTGGAGGCGCAATACGGGCCGGCCCATGCGGTGCGCGTGATCGACGGCGGATTGCTTAGCCGCATCGTGCGCGAAAAAACATTCCAGGTGAATTCGCTGCACAGCCAGGGCATCGACCGGCTTGCGCTTTCGCTGCATGCCGATGCGGTTGCGCCGGACGGGATTATCGAAGCGGTGTCCATGCCCGGCGCGAAGGGATTCCTGCTCGGCCTGCAATGGCATCCCGAATGGCGCTGGGCGGAAAATCCGGTGTCGCGCGAAATCTTTTCCGCCTTCGCCGCCGCCATGGAGGCGCAATGAAGCGGGCCGCCGTTTTCATGGCAGCGCTGATGCTTGCCGGTTGCGGCTTCAGCGCGCCGCCGCCCAAACGCACACCGCCGCCCAAGGCGCCGGCCCCGCCCGTTTCCACCGTGAGCGCGACCTTCACCCTGACGATGGACGAAATCCTGGCCCTGCTGGACGACAAGACCAGAACCGAAATCGCGCACAGCAAGGACCAGAAGGCCCAATGCGGTTTCGCCAAATGCCGCGTGGATTTCGTCGCCACGCGCAACGGCCGCTTCTCCGGACATCTGGCGAACGGGAAAATCCATCTGACGCTGCCCTTCACCGTGAAATCCCATCTCAAGCTGAAGGGGCCGATGTTCAAGAGCGGCGGCGATGCCAGCGCGCAAGGCGTGGCGCAGACCGAAACCGCGCTCGCGCTCGGGCCCGACTGGAAGCTCGACGCGCATACGCAAGGCACCATCAAGCTCTCCAACGGCGATTTGAAGATCGGCCAGCTGCGCATGCATGTGGCGAGCCTGTTCAATCACAATCAGGAAAAAATCTCCGCCCCCCTGTTCAAGGAGATGGACCGGCGCATCGCGCAATCGCTGAGGATCAAGGATCAGGCCAGGCGGTTGTGGCTGAAATTGCAGCGGCCGATCCGTGTCGGCAAGGCACCGACGGCCTGGCTGGTGCTGGCGCCCGAAAAAATCGCCATCGCCGGTCCGATGACGAAGAACAATTCGCTTTCCGCAGCGATCACGGTGGAAGGACGCCCCCATGTGGTGATTGCCGAGGCGCCGCCGCAGGTGAAACCCGCGCCGCTTCCTTCGCCGTCTTCTATCGAGGCCAAGCCCAACAGCTTTGCCGTTTCGGTGCCCGTGCTGCTGCCCTATGACGAAGCCGCAGCCCTTGCGCTGAAGCGATTGCATGAACGGCCCCCGCGCGTGCGCGGCGCAAATGTGCGCTTCGACCAACTTCGGATTCTGCCATCGGGCGAGGACGTGATCGTGGCGGCGCATTTCTGCGTGGCGCAAGGCTGGGATCCGTTCGGCTGGTTCGACGCCTGCGGCGAGGCCTATCTGCGCGGCGCGCCCGAATTCGATCCAGCAACCGAGACCATCCGCATTTCCCATGTGCATTACGACATCGCCAGCGAAAACGCGATGCTGGCGGCGGTGCGCGCGCTGGCCGGCGGCGAACTGGGCAAGGCGCTCGAAACCAAACTCGTGTTCGACGTTTCAAAAGACATTCTCAAATTGCAAAACGACCTGCGCACGGCCCTTGTGAAACGCGCCGCACGCGGGGTGATCATCGCCGGGCAAATCCGGTCCTTCGGCCCGCCCACCCTGACCTGGACGGCCAACGGCTTCCTGGCCGATTTCACGGCCAAAGGCACGATCGACGCCGATCTCAACATCAAGCCCCCAAAAACGGAATCGCACGCGGCCGCGCCCTGATCTAAGCTGGTGGCGAAGAGGAGACGCCGATGCTGAAAATCCCCCCGCCGATCTGGATGTTCCTCTATCTGGCAATCGCGGGCGCCGCGAGCATGGCCCGGCCGTGGAAATCGGTTTCGGACTGGACCAACGTTCCGCTCGGCATTGCGCTCGTGGCCGTGGGCGTGCTGATCGCGACGTGGGGACGTTACACATTTTATGCCGAAGGCACGGAGGCGAACCCGCTTTCGTCCACCAACAAGATGCTCGTGCAGCACGGCCCCTATTCCATCACGCGCAATCCGATGTATCTCGGATTGACGCTGTTCAGCCTCGGCATCGCATTCTGGACGGGATCGCTTCCCATGTTCGCGGTGCCTGTTGCGGTGTTTGTCACCGCGAACATGGTGCATATCCCCTTCGAGGAAGAAAAGATGCGCCGCCAGTTCGGCGCGGAATTCGACGCCTATACCGCGCGCGTGCGCCGCTGGGTGTAAGATGACCTCGAACAGCACACGGCATTGGCAGGCGCTGGATGCGGCCCACCACATCCATCCTTTCACCGACACCGCCGCGCTCAATCGCGAAGGCGCGCGCGTCATCACGCGCGGCGAAGGCGTTTATCTGTGGGATTCGGACGGCAACAGGATCATCGATGCCATGGCCGGGCTTTGGTGCGTGCAGGTGGGCTACGGCAATCGCGAGCTTGCGCAGGCCGGATGCGAGGCGCTGAACACGCTGCCCTATTACAATCATTTCTTCAAAACCACCAATCCCTATACCGCCGAGCTTGCGGCGAAACTGGCGGCGCTTTTGCCCGCCGGCCACACGCGCGTGCTGTTCGCCAATTCCGGTTCCGAAGCCAATGACAGCGCGCTGAAACTGATCCGGTATTATTGGAACCTGCGCCGCAAACCCGACAAGAAAATCCATCTGTCGCGCGATTACGCCTATCACGGCGTGACCATGGCCGCGGCATCGCTTTCCGGGCTGACGCCGATGCATCCGCAATGGGATCTGCCGCTGCCCGGTTTCGAGAAAGTGCCCACGCCTTACTGGTTCGGCGCGAAAGCGGCCGGTTACGGCGATCTTTCGGAAGACGAATTCGGCGCGGTGGTGGCAAGCCGGCTGGAAGAAAAGATTCTGGAACTGGGCCCCGATTACGTCGCCTCGTTTTCGGCTGAACCCGTGCAAGGCGCGGGCGGGGTGATCTTTCCGCCTGCGAGTTATTGGCCGGAAGTGCAACGCATCTGCGCCAAATACGACGTGATCCTGCATCTCGACGAAGTCATCACCGGCTTCGGGCGCCTTGGTGAATGGTTCGGCGCCAACACCTATGACATTGCGCCCGACATCATGACCATGGCGAAGGGATTGTCGTCGGGCTACCAGCCGATTTCGGCGGTGTCGCTGGGCGCGGAAATGGACAACGTGATCGCCAACGCCAATGAAGAACTGGTGCATGGCTATACCTATTCCGGCCATCCGGTGGCCAGCGCGGTGGCGCTGAAGAATCTGGAGATCATCGAACGCGACGGATTGGTGGCGCGGGTGAAGAACGAGATCGGGCCCTATCTGCAGCGGCGCATGCGCGAGACATTCGTGGATCATCCGCTGGTGGGCGAAGTGCGCGGGACGGGGCTTCTCTGCGCCATCGAGCTTGTGCCCGACAAACCGGAACGCAGCTTCTTCCCCGATCCGGGGATGGTGGGCACGCATTGCCGCAATTACTGTTTTGCGAGCGGGCTCATCATGCGCGCCATCCGCGACACCATGGTATGCGCGCCGCCGCTGATCGTCAGCGAAGTCGAAGTCGAAGAGATCGTGGCCAAGGCGAAAGACGCCATCGACCGCACCGCGCGCGATTTCGGGAAAATGTGATGCAGCTCAAACTTCTTTCGGTGAACATCGCAAAGCCGAAGATCATCGCCACTGTGAACGGCGAAGCGGTGATGTCTGCCATCGGCAAACGGCCGGTGCACGGACCCGTGTTCGTCAGCGAAACCGGAATCGAAGGCGATGAGGTGGCCGACAGGCTGAAACATGGCGGGCCGGACAAGGCGGTTTATGTGTACCCGGCGGACCATTGGCCGTGGTGGGAAGGCGAGCACAATCTTGCCTGCGCGCCCGCAACCTTCGGCGAGAACCTGACGCTCCAAGGCGCGGACGAAACGCAAATGCGCATCGGCGACCGTTTCCAATGGGGCGAGGCGGTGCTGGAAGTGGCGCAGCCGCGCGGGCCCTGTTTCAAGCTTGCCATCCATACAGGCAATCCGCGCGCGCCGCAGATCATGACGCTGTCGGGCCGCACCGGCTGGTATTGCCGGGTGCTGCAGCCGGGACGGGCGGGCGCGAATTTCGTGCGCATCGCCACCGGCGATGCCCCGAGCGTGCGCGAGGCCTTTTTCGCGCGCCACGACCCGGCAGCGCCGCGCGAACTGGTGGCCCGGGTGGTGGCATGCCCGGCCCTGGCCGAAAACTGGCGCCAGGGTGCGGCAAAAAGGCTGGTCTAGGTGCCTGAATTTCCGTGCCAAACCATGTGCTATAAACATCACTGTCACTAGTAAACATGACATTTTCGTTGGGGATCAAAAGAATAGTTGAAACCTGTTGCCCGAATGCATAGCTTATTCGGTGAGGAAGGAGCTGCCTGGCAGGCACTGCCCCCCCGCTCGCACGCCGGGTGATCCTTTCTCAAGGGTGCCGGTCATCCCCTCCCGGCACCCAGCGCGTAACGGCGCATGCGACGCCCGATCAGCCCCCTGGTCGGGCGTCTTTTTTTGACCGTCAGGCCGCCGTGACCCGGCGCAGGGTGAGGTTGATGCGCCCGCCGCCGGGCACGATCTTCGAGGTGGCTTCGATCACCCGGTCGATGCCGTGAAAGGCCAGCCGCGCCGGACCGCCGAACATCAGCACATCGCCGGAGCGCAATTTCAGACTCCGGGTGGGATTGCGCCGCGTGCCGCCGCCGATACGGAAAATCGCTTCATCGCCCAGCGACAGCGACAGGACCGGCGCATCCATCGCCGCTTCGTCGCGGTCCTGGTGCAGCCCCATATGCGCGGACCCGCGATAGAGATTGACCAGGCAGCATTCGGGGGCCGCGCGATATTGCGTCGTCTCGCCCCACAGATCGAGCAGCATTTGCGGAATCGCCGGCCATGGTTTTTGCGTGCGCGGATGGACGGGTTCGTAGCGATAGCCTTTGACATCCGACACCCAGCCCAGCGTTCCGAAATTGGTTTGTTCCACCGAAAACGGTTTTGCCGAAACCGGCATTTGCGGTTTGTAGAACGGCGCGGTTTCGATGCCCGCGAAGATTTCGCCGATCAGTTTCTTTTGATCGCCATCGTCCAGCCTGCCCGGCCACGATCGTATCCCCGGTGCGATATCGAGCGCGCCCATCAGATACCCGGCGCCGTTCCGGGCACGTCGTAAAGCCCCTTGAAACTGTCTTGGGCGCCGCGCCCTTCCAGCCAGGCCTTGAGCGCTTCGGGCGAATAGGATTGGCGCACCCATTGCGACAGCGCGCCCCCGCCCGATTGTTCGCGTGCGAATTCCAGGAACAGTTTCAGCCAGCGCTGATGCGGCTTGGGCAGATGCAGATAAGGCCAGCGCGCGAATTGGGCTTGGGCTTCGGCAAACGCGCCCCAGCCCTTTTTGTGGATCAGCCACAGCGCGGCCGCGAAGCTCGTGCGGTCCTGGCCGCCCGAGCATTTGAGCAGCACCGGCTGCTTCGCCGCATCGAAGGCATCGAACAGGATCTCCAGCATCTTCTTCGTGGGCAGGCGCTTGGAACTGAGCATGACATCGTAATGCTCGATCCCGTTCCTGGCGCAGACGCGCTTTTCATAGCGCCACCAGCTCCAGCTTGGGTTCGGCCCGCGCAGATTGATCAGCGCGCCGATGCCGTGCTTGCGCAGGAACGGCCCCAAAAAACCCGCATAGGCCTGCGCCGAACGCGCCGCCTCGCGCTCGGCGATCCAGTGGAAATTGTAGAACAGGTCGGACAGGGGCCGCATGGCGCGCACTTTATAGGGACCGCACTAGAAGCGCCACGACAGGCTGAGCGCGCCGAACTGGTGGGCCCGGTGCTGCGCGGTGAACTCGCGCGAACGCATCACATGGGTATAGGTGATGCGCGTGGGCCCGATGGTCAGCGCCGCGCCGAACTGCAAATCGCCCACGAAATTCTTCTTGTCCACATGGCGGCTTCGCACCCAGGTGTTGCCGTCCAGGAATATGTTGCGCGCCACCGCGCGGCCATCGACGCCGGCAAAGAGATACCAGCCCACCGGAAAGGCGGCCGGCTCGAAGAAATAGGACCCGGGCAGGCCGGGATCCACGCGCACCGGCCCGAAATCGTCGGGCAGGTTTTCGCCGAAGCGCAGCATCGCGCCCGCATTGAGATAATCGTAAACGATGCCCGCCGCACCGCCCAGATGCGGGGCTGCATCGAGCGTGAAGCCCAGCGCCTGGGCCAGCGTGTAACGCCAGGTGCGCTCATAAGTCAGTTCGATCGCCGGTTCGTTGCGAAGCTGGGTGTGCCAGCCTTGCGGAATCGTATCGTTGAGGATGCGGTGCACGAAGGTCTGGGTTTGCCTGGCAAGCGATGCGGGGCCCACCACGCCGGCCTGCAACTGAATCTGGTCGAGACGCACCAGCCTTCCGCCCGCTTTGGTTTTGGCGATGAGGCCGAGCGCGCCATAGAGATAGCCCGCATAAGGATGATCGCCGGGCGGCGGATTTTTGAGCGCGATATTCGAGGGCGTGAAGATATCCTGCCCCAGGGCATAGGTTTTGCGCACTTCGGTGCCGGGCGAGAAGAACGGAAACATCTGCGCGAACCGCACCGCCCAATTGTTTGCGGCCAGCGGCGCCGTCGTCCAGGCGAGCTGCACGCCATTGGTGTAATCCTCGTCGGTGTCATAGAAGACGTCGTTGTCGAACAGGATGGTGGCGATGCCGGTTTCGGCGCGGGCGGGCGCGGCCGCCGCACACAGCCCGATCGCCAGACATCCCAACCACCTTCGCATCGCATACCCCGGCCGATTCGCCATTGGCGGCCAAAGCCGCACGCCTTGCAAGCCGGGCCGGGGCCGATCGCTAAAGGTTAAACAAAAGTTTAGACAATGAATTCGCATTTCGATTACCTGTATTGATGGCATCTATTTCCAATTTTCGAGAAGATATAATAGGATTTGATCGTTCAATCGTTGATCTAGACTTTGCTTTACTTGGTCCGGAAGCATGAGGGCTTCCCCACCCCGCCTTTCCTGTCGATCCCGTCCGGCACGACGCTTTTGGCGCTTCATGCCTTCGCGCGCCCGGACTAACCTGCCGGGCGGGATGCGACGGAAGGGGCCACCATGAATCTCAAAACGCTTCATGCCCGTTGGGGCTGGACGACCGGTGCGGCTATCGCGACGTTCGCGGTGCTGGCCGTTATCGACCTCAAACTGAAATCCGAAACGGGCTTCGGCACGGTCGATCTGCAAACGGTGTGGACTGCCGATGGCGTTTCGCGCATCGCAGGGGCGTGGTTCGCGCGGCGCCATGCGCTGATGGCCGGGTTCAATCTCGGTTTCGATTACCTCTTCATGCCGCTTTACGGCTTCGCCTTTTTCTACGGCACCGTCGCCGCGCGCGAACGCTTCACCCCGCGCGCCGGCACGGCCCGCCGGTTGATGACCATCATCGCCGCCGTACCGCTGGCCGGCGCGCTGTTCGACATGGCCGAGAACGCGCTCGAAACCGCCATGATCGTGGGCCAGCCCACCGACCGGCTGGCCGCCATCGCCTACACCGCCACGACCGCGAAACTGGTGTGTTTCTATGTCGGCGCCTTCATGTCGCTGGTCGGCGTGATCGGATTGTTCGTGCGCGCGCGCAAGAAAGCTGAGGCGGAGGTTTGAAGCTGCAAATTCAAAATTGCAGGTCATTCCAGACAAACTCCGGGCCGCCATCATTTTCGCGTTTTTTTTAATTTCCTCCCCCGCCAAAGCGGGGGAGGTGTCATGCGAGCACTTCGCGAGCATGACGGAGGGGGTGCGTGGAGCGCGGATATTTCGCGCCGCCTGACTCACCCCCTCCGCCTCCCCCGCATCAAGTGCGGGGTCGGCACCTCCCCCGCGAAGTGCGGGGGAGGAAAATCAAAAAATCACTCCCTTCCGGACAGACTCCGAGCCCCCATCATTTCGCGCCTTTTTTAAAGGCCAACAGCAATGCGATCCCGATCCAGCCTTTCGGGCCGGGCGCTTTACTGCGCAAATGTCGGGATATGGGCGATATGGTGAGAGGTGCGGGGCGGTTCAAGGGGGCTAATTTGATTTGGGGCTGACGTAGATAAGGGTTAGAGGTTAGCCCATTTTCTGAGCTGTGCGAACTGCTGTTTCGGCGATCCGTAGTTGAAGCGGAACTCGCATTCCTTGAGGAAGAGATAGAAGTTTTTGCGCGGAATGCCGTTGTATTTCCGCAGCACGCGCTTGGCCTGGTTCCAGAAGTTCTCGATGCCATTGATGTGGTGCCCCTTGGGGCTGACGAAGGTCTTGGAATGATTGACACGCCGATGTTTGAACTCCGACACGTCCAGGACGTCGTAGCTTCCGAAGCTGTCGGTATAGACGATGGAGTCCGGTAAAACCTTGCTTTTTATCGCCCTCAGCAGCGTCTTCGACGAGGCATCGGCGATCATTTTGGTATAGACCTTGCCGCCACGCTTGAGGATGCCAAAGACCGGCACCTTGCCAGCCGCGCCGCGCCCGCGCTTGCCCTTGCGCGCACCGCCGAAATAGCTCTCGTCCACCTCGAACTCGCCATGCTCAGGGAACGTCTCGGCCAGCTTCCCGGCGATCAGCTGCCTCACCTTGCGATAAAACAGCATCGTCGTGTTGGCTTGCATTCCCAGCACGTCCGCCGCCGATCGCGCCGTCACCTCCAGGACAAAGCATTCCAGCAGCCGCAACTGCTGCTTTTTGCCCAATTTGCAACGCTTAATCCCCATTCAGCCACCGTAGATAATCCCCTTATCTACGTCAGCCCCTTTGATTTTTGTCCGTTAATCCAACGCGCATCGTGGAGAGAAAAATTCGGGCATGAGACTGGCCACGGCATTTTTCCATGATAGTCCGTCTTCTCTCCGGTTGCTATGTCACACGCCTCTAATGCGATGGCCTTGATGTCCATCATCTCTTTTGTCGCCCAAACGATCCAAAGGGCCACTATTAAGATTCCAGCAATCGTGACTGCCTTCATGTCGCCCTCCCTTCCGGAACAATGGCCGCTCTCACCGCATCCTTGTTCCTATCCAATTAAACGGAAATAGCTGGATAATGCCTCGTTAATACGAGGCTACTCGACGTCCCGCCCGAAAAGTAATTGGCCGCTTGACCCCGCGCCTGCCTTCCGCATATTGCCACGCTTCCCGGAGCCCAAGCAATTTCAATGGCTTAGAACAGGTTGGTGATCGCCGGCACCAAAATAGCAAACTGGCTCAGATAGTCGCGTTCCTTGACGAGTGATTCGCCCGCTGATTCAATAGGACAGAGCCTTCAAGAAAAGCGCGATGGGTATTCAGGAAAAAATTTCCGCAAGCAATGAAGCCGTTCTGGTGTGCGTGGCGCACGGGCATGGGCAGGATTGGGAGGCGTTCTGCCTCGATTTCGATCTTGCGGTGCAAGGGCAATCGCTGGCCGACGTGCGCGACCGTCTGGAAGACGCAATCGACGACTACGTTCAGGCCGCAATGGCGGAAACCGACCCGGCCCGCACGCAATTACTCAGCCGCCGCGCGCCATTTCTTCTTCGGCTGCGATGGGCGCTGCGCTTCTTCATTGCGACAGTTTCGGGTAGAAGTGGCAGTAATGATTCCACGGTCGGATTTCCCGTCACTTGCCACGCCTGAAATGCACGTTTCGCGAATTCATAGACATATTGCTCCGCCACGGCTTCGTTGAGCAGCGCGTGGCCAAGGGTAGCCATCGCCGGTATCGCGGCGTAATCGATGGACAGGTCCGTTTCGTGACCGTGGCCCCGCACAATATCAATGACGACATCAAACCGGGCACGCTCAAATCGATGATCCGGCAGTCCGGTCTGCCCGAATCCCTGTTTCGCAAATAGGCTGCTTGACCCAGCCCCCGCCTTCCGTATATTGCCGCGCTTCCGCGTGGGCGCTGGGCCCACGGGAATGTAATGAATTCAAGGATTTAGCGCATGTTCGCGGTCATCCGCACCGGCGGGAAACAATATAAGGTCGCCAAGGACGACGTGATCGCGGTCGAGAAGCTCGACGGCGAGGCCGGCGCGAAGGTCTCCTTCGACGTGCTGATGCTGGATGCGGCCATCGGCAATCCGCTGGTTTCGGGCGCGAAAGTCACGGGCGAAATCGTGGCCACCGCCAAGGGCGAGAAGGTGATCGCCTTCAAGAAGAAGCGGCGCAAGAACACGCACAGAAAGCGCGGCCACCGCCAGACCCTGACCACGGTCAAGATCACCGAAATCGCGAGTTAAGGAACCAGACCATGGCGCACAAGAAAGCAGGCGGCTCTTCGCGCAACGGGCGCGACTCGGCAGGCCAACGCCTCGGCGTGAAGAAGTTCGGCGGCCAGGCCATCGAAGCGGGCAACATCATCGTGCGCCAGCGCGGCACCCAATTCCATCCCGGCCAGAATGTCGGCATGGGCCGCGATCATACGCTGTTCGCCAAGACCGACGGTTTCGTCAATTTCCGCACCGGGCTCAAGCGCCGCACCTTCGTATCCGTGCTCGCGACCAACGCGCCGGCGAAGACGGCGAGCTGAACAGGCGGTTTCGTTACAGGCCGCCAACCACTTGGCGGCCCATCGGGGCGAGGGAAGATGGTTCCGCCATCTTCCCTTTTTTCTTCCCTCGCGGAGGAAACGACATGTCCTGTTCGAGACTGGAAAGCGGCAGGCTGCTCTTGCGCCCGCCCGAAAGCGCCGACATCCCAAGGATCATCATGCTGATCGGCGATTACGAGGTGGCGAAGAACCTTGCCCGCGTGCCCCATCCCTACACGGTGGATCATGCGCGCGATTTTCTGGCGCGCGCCGCGCGCAATCGCGCGGACGGCACGGGATTCAATTTTGCGATCCAGCGCAAATGGGATGGCGTCACGATCGGCGGCTGCGGGCTGCATCTCGAAAACGGCGTGTTCGAGATGGGCTATTGGCTGGGCAAGCCTTATTGGGGCAAAGGCTATGCGACGGAGGCTGCGCGCAGGCTGGCCGGGTTCGCCTTTCACGATCTGAAGGCCGAAAGGCTGGACGCGGGCTTCTTCCACGACAATCCCGGCTCCGGCCGCGTGCTGGAAAAACTGGGGGCCGGGGCCGCGGGCGGCGGGCCGCGCGATTGCCTTGCGCGCGGACACGCCGTTTATTGCCACCGGATGGTTCTGGCCCGCGAGAATTTCGGGCGCAGGAAGGACGCGGCATGAAATTCCTCGACGTCGCCAAGGTCTATATCGCCTCCGGCAAGGGCGGCGATGGCTGCGTCGCATTCCGCCGCGAGAAGTTCATCGAGTTCGGCGGGCCCTGGGGCGGCGATGGCGGCAAGGGCGGCGATGTGTGGGCGGAGGCGGTGGAGAATTTGAATACGCTGATCGATTACCGCTACCGCCAGCATCTGAGCGCCAAACCCGGCGAAGCGGGCATGGGCAAGCAGATGAGCGGCGCCAACGGCGCGGACGCGATTTTGAAAGTGCCGGTGGGAACGCAAGTGTTCGAGGAAGATGGCGAAACGCCCATTGCCGATCTGGCAATGCCGGGCGCGCGCGTGATGCTGCTGCGCGGGGGCAATGGCGGCTTCGGCAATGCGCATTTCAAAAGCGCGACGAACCAGGCGCCGCGCCATGCCAATCCCGGCCAGAAGGGCGAAGAGAAGACGATCATTCTGAAATTGAAACTGATCGCCGATGCAGGGCTGATCGGTTTACCCAATGCCGGCAAATCGACATTCCTTTCGCGCGTATCGGCGGCCAGGCCCAAGATTGCCGATTATCCCTTCACGACGCTGGTGCCGCAATTGGGCATGGTGCGCATCGATACGACCGATTTCGTTTTGGCCGATTTGCCCGGCCTGATCGAGGGGGCGCATGACGGCGCGGGATTGGGCGACAGGTTTCTCGGCCATGCCGAACGTTGCAATGTGATCCTGCATCTGATCGACGGCACGCAAAGCGGGATCGTGAAAGCATATCGCACCATTCGCGGCGAGATCGAAGCCTATGGGCATGGGCTGAGCGAGAAGCCGGAAATTCTGGCGCTCAACAAGATCGACGCGATTGAGAAGGCGCAAATAGCGCGCAAGCGCGCGGCGCTGGAAAAAGCGAGCGGGACGAAAGTGTTTCTCATTTCGGGCGTCAGCGGCGAGGGCGTGGACGATGTGCTGCGCGCGCTTGCTCGCGAGGTGGTCAAGCGGCGCACGCGGGGCAACAGCGAAACGCAAAAGGCATGGGCGCCATGATCCTTCGGGGCTCACCTGCGCTTCGCTCCGGTTCGCACCTCAGGATGACGAGCCTTGTGCTGCGCGACCGTCATGCTGAGGTGCGACCCCGCTTCTGTTGCGGGGGAGCCCCGAAGCACGACGAGGTGTTGCTATGAGTGACGTATTCGCGCAGGCCAGACGCATTGTGGTGAAGGTCGGATCGTCGCTGTTGATCGATGCGGACGGGTTGAACCGCGCCTGGCTGAAAACTTTGTGCGAAGATGTGGCCGCGCTCAAACGCGAGGGCAAGGAGATCATTCTTGTGTCCTCCGGCGCCATTGCGCTGGGGCGGCGCGCGCTGAAATTGAAAGCGGGTGCGCTCAGGCTGGAAGAAAGCCAGGCGGCGGCGGCGGCGGGGCAGGTGCGGCTGGCCGAAGCTTACGCCGATATTCTTTCGGGCGAAGGGATCGTGGCGGCGCAGATTTTGCTGACGCTGGAGGATACCGAAGAACGGCGGCGCTATCTGAATGCGCGCGCGACATTGAAGACGCTGCTTGGCCTTGGCGCCGTGCCCGTCATCAATGAAAACGATACGGTGGCGACAACCGAAATCCGCTTCGGCGACAATGACCGGCTGGCGGCGCGCGTGGCATCGATGATGGAAGCGGATCGCCTGGTTCTGCTCTCCGATGTGGACGGACTTTACAGCGCCGATCCCACGCGCGATGCGCATGCCGAACATATCGCGGAAGTCTCCGCGATTACGCCGGCCATCGAAGCCATGGCAGGCGATTCCGTTTCCGGGATGGGGCGCGGCGGCATGGCGTCCAAACTGATTGCCGCCAAAATCGCAACCGCTGCGGGCAGCGAAGTGGTGATCGCGAAAGGCAGAAACGCCCATCCGCTCTGCGCCATTCGCGATGGGGCGCGCTGCACGCGGTTTTCCGCCTCGACCACGCCGGCCGCAGCGCGCAAACGCTGGATCGCGGGCGTGCTCAAGCCACAAGGTGCGCTGAGCGTGGATGCGGGTGCTGCGAAGGCGTTGAAGGACGGCAAAAGCCTGTTGCCCGCGGGCGTGAAAGCGGTGGAGGGCCGCTTCGAGCGCGGCGATGCGGTGGTGGTGCGCGATGGGGATGGGCGCGAGATTGCCCGCGGATTGGCCGCCTATTCCGATGCGGAAGCGCGCGCCATTGCCGGGCGGCGCACAATCGAAATCGAGGCCATTCTGGGCTATTCTGGGCGCAGCGAAATGATCCATCGCGACGATCTGGCGATGACGGGCGAAGAACGATGAATGTGAGAGAGACGACGCTCGAAACGGAGATGAATGGGCTGGGCGCGAACGCGCATGCGGCTGCGGGCGTGTTGCGCGAGGCTTCGCCGGAGGTGAAGGCCAAGGCATTGGGCGCCGCGGCTTCGGCGATTCGCGCGCATGCGAAAGATATTCTGGCGGCGAATGCAAAGGATATGGCGGCGGCGGCGGACCTCACGCCCGCCCTGAAGGATCGTTTAGCGCTCGATGGCAAACGCATCGAAGCGATGGCGAAGGGCGTTGAGGACGTGGCCGCGCAGGCCGATCCGGTGGGGCGCGAACTGGCGCGCTGGACGCGGCCCAACGGGCTCGATATTGCGCGCGTGGCAACGCCCATCGGCGTGATCGGAATCATCTATGAATCGCGGCCCAATGTGACGGCGGATGCGGCGGCGCTGTGTTTGAAATCCGGCAATGCCTGCATCCTGCGCGGCGGATCGGAATCGCTCAATTCCTCGCGCGCGATTCACGGCGCGTTGCTGGAAGGTTTGCGCGCGGCCGGTTTGCCGGACAGCGCCATTCAACTGGTGCCCACCACAGATCGCGCGGCAGTCGGATTCATGCTCAAAGGTTTGAACGGCACCATCGATCTCATCATTCCGCGCGGCGGCAAAAGCCTTGTGGGCCGCGTGCAGGCAGAAGCGCGCGTGCCCGTGCTGGCGCATCTGGAAGGGGTTTGTCATGTCTATGTGCAGGAAAAGGCCGATCCGGAAATGGCGCGCAGGATTGCGCTGAATGCCAAGATGCGGCGCACGGGGATTTGCGGCGCGGCGGAGACGCTTTTGATCGACCGCGCAATTCTGCAATCGCATGGGCTTCCCATCCTGAACGATCTGAAACGCGCGCATTGCGAAATTCGCGGCGATGACGCGGTGCGCAATATTTTCCCCGATGCGAAACCGGCCAGCGAAGAAGACTGGCGCACCGAATATCTGGATGCGATCATTGCGGTGAAGGCGGTGGATGGCGTGGACGATGCCATCCGCCACATCGAAACCTTCGGCTCGCATCACACCGAATCCATTGTCACCGAAGATGCGAAAGCCGCGGCCCATTTCCTGAATGCGCTCGATTCCGCGATCGTGATGTGGAATGCCTCCACGCAATTCGCAGACGGCGCGGAATTCGGCATGGGCGCGGAAATCGGCATCGGCACGGGCAAGCTGCATGCGAGGGGGCCGGTGGGTGTGGAACAGCTCACCACATTCAAATATGTGGTGCGCGGCACGGGGCAGATTCGTGACTGAATGGCTGGCAGCACCCGGCCCGTGCTCGCCCGGTCTCAAGATCGGGCTGCTGGGCGGTTCGTTCAATCCGGCGCATGAAGGCCATCTCTATATCAGCGAAACCGCGATCAAGCGGCTGGGGCTCGATTTCGTGTGGTGGCTGGTGGCGCCGCAAAATCCGCTGAAGCCGGTCGCCGGCATGGCGCCGCTGGAGGAACGGTTGTGCGAAGCGGCGCGCAAATACGAGCACAATCTGCGCATCATCGTGGTCGATGTCGAAACCACTCTCGGCACGCGCTATACGGCGGACACGCTGGCCGCGCTGAAGCGGCGCTTTGCCGGCGTGCATTTCGTGTGGCTGATGGGAAGCGACAATCTGGCGGGATTCCATCATTGGCGGCGCTGGCGCGAGATCGCGCAGAGCGTTCCCATTGCGGTGGTTCTCAGGCCCGGTTCCACGCTGGCGCCGCTTTCGGCGCCGGCCGCGCGGTTTCTGGCCGATGCGCGCAAAGCCCCCGGCCCGGGTTTTGCGCTATGCCGACCGCCCGCGCTGAGCGTGATCGACGGGCGGCGATGCGGGCAAAGCGCAACCGCCATTCGCGCCAGGACGTCCGCGGACTTTGTCGGGGCGATTCCGACGTGGTAAGCTCATGAGGCATTCACGGAGCGTGCGCGCATTGCAAAACAGGTCCACGCCGCTCGCGTTCCCAGGCAACGGAGGATCGAAACCCTGACCCGCACGCCCAAAAAGGCTCCCAAGCCCGAAAACCAGCTTCTTTCGCGCATCCTCAAATCGCTCGACGACGACAAGGCCGAAGATATCGTGACCATCGATCTTGCCGGCCGCTCTTCGCTGGCCGATGCGCTGGTGATCGCATCCGGCCGTTCGGCGCGCCATGTCGCGGCGATCGCCGAGCATCTCGCCCGCAAGCTCAAGGAAGCGGGTTATGGCACGCGCCCGATGGACGGGGTGGCGCAAGGCGATTGGGCGCTGGTCGACGCGGGCGATGTGATCGTGCATATCTTCCGCCCCGAAGTGCGCGACTATTACGATCTCGAAGGCATGTGGTCGGTGCCCGAACCGGACGCGAAACCCGAACGCGCCGCGGCCTATTAATTCCATGCGGCTTCACATTCTCGCCGTCGGTCATGGGCGCGGCACGCCGGAAGGCGCGCTCTGCGACGACTATGCGGGCCGCGCGCGGGTGTTCGGCAAGCGGCTGGGATTTTCATCGGTGCAGGTGGACGAAGTCGCCAACTCCAAATTGCGCGAGGCGCGCGCGCGGATCGCCGAAGAGGCCGAACGTTTGTGTGCGCGCATTCCCGAAGGCGCCCATGTCATTTTGCTCGATGCCAAGGGCAAAGGCATGACAAGCGAAGCCTTCGCCGAGATGCTGGGCGCCATGCGCGATGCCGGCGCGCGCGATCTCGTGTTCCTCATCGGCGGGCCGGACGGGCTGGATGTGAGCGCAAGCGTGAAGCCGGGCAGAAGCCTGGCCTTCGGATCGCAGACCTGGCCGCATCTTCTGGTGCGCGCGATGCTGGCCGAACAGATCTATCGCGGCATGACGATCCTGGCGGGACATCCCTATCACCGCGCATAATTTTCCTCCCCCGTTTACGGGGGAGGTGGCGCGAAGCGCCGGAGGGGGGCAGTGGAATCGGCTCACCCCCCTCGCCGGCTTCCGCCTTCGCTCTACGAGCTTCGGCGGACACATCGCCGGCACTCCTCCCGCAAGAGCGGGGGGAGAAACCGATCCTTAACCATGCGCGCGTCAGTGTGGTGTGTCGAAGTGGGATAGGCCCCATGGAAATCAATGGCCCCAAACGCGTGGATTCGAGCGGCGTGCGCCGCGTATCGCGCGCCTCCTCGCAGACGGGCGGTGCGTTTTCCGTCAGCGAATCCGAGCAGCCGCATGCCCAGACCGTGACCGGCCCCAATGCCATTGCGGCAGTGGATTCGATCCTGATGCTGCAGGGCATCGACGATTCGACCTCGGGCCGCTCCAAGGGGCTGGCCCATGGCGAACAGCTTCTCGAAATGCTCGATCAGGTGCGCGACGGGCTTCTGTCGGGTGGGGTGCCGCGCGCGACGCTGAACCGGCTGGCCGCCACCCTCACCCGCAAGCAGGACAATTTCGTCGATCCCAAGCTGCAAAGCGTGCTGGACGAGATCGAGCTGAGGGCCCGGGTGGAACTCGCCAAGCTCGAAAAAGCAGAGGAACGCGCCGCTTAAGCTCTTGTACTGACAGCGATTTCAGTAAGCGTGCCGGTGCGGGATTCCGATTGATGCGGCTGGCGCGCGCGGTTATAACCCGCCCGCCTGACTGGGGCGTCAACCAACCGGGGTGTGCCAATGGGTATAGAACTTCCGCGAAGCTACAAGCCGACGGAAAGCGAGCCCTTCATGAACGAAAAGCAGCGGGAATATTTCCGCCGCAAATTGCTCGCCTGGAAAGACGAGATCCTGCGCGAAAGCCGCGAGACCATTCAGAACCTGCAAACCGAAACCACACCCAATGCCGACCTCGCCGACCGCGCGGCCACCGAAGCCGAACGGCAATTGGAACTGCGCACCCGCGACCGCCAGCGCAAGCTGATCGCCAAGATCGATGCGGCGCTGCGCCGGCTGGAAGACGGCTCCTACGGTTTCTGCGAAGAAACCGGCGAGCCGATTTCGCTCAAGCGCCTCGACGCCCGCCCCATCGCCACCCTGTCGCTGGAGGCGCAGGAACGCCACGAGCGGCGCGAGAAGGTGTATCGGGACGATTGATTCAGAAGACGGAATACGGAGAACGGGGATCGGAAAGATGCCCGTTCCGATTCCTGTTTTCTGAAATCCGTATTCCGCTCAAAACGGCATCAGGATGTCGTAAAGCTGGCTGCCGTAGCGCGGCTGCTGGACGTCGGTGATCTGGCCCTTGCCGCCGTAGGAAATGCGCGCTTCGGCGATCTGGGCGAGGCTGACGGTGTTGTCGTTCGTGATGTCTTCGGTGCGCACGATGCCGGTGATCTGCAGATCGCGCAGCTCGTTGTTCACGCGCACCTGCTGATGGCCGCTGATGACGAGATTGCCGTTGGGCAGGACCTGCGTGACCAGCGCCGCCAGCGTGAGGTTGATGTCTTCCGAACGGTCCACCGAACCGGAGCCCAGATTGGACGTGTTCGAGCCCATATTGACGAGGCTGGTGGGATCGGCGCCGGACGGCAGCGCCTTGGCAAGCTGGCCTTCCAGACCGAAGAAATTGGTGAGATTGGCGTCGTCGGAATTCTTGCGGCTGCGCGCGGTGGTGTCGGAAATCTTGGCGGCGTCGGCGATGGAGATGTCGACGGTGAGGATATCGCCCACATGGCTTGCGCGCGGATCGTGGAAGAAGCTGCGCGAGCCGGCCGTCCACAGCGAGCCGGGCTCGCGGGTGCTTGCCGGCTGTTGCGGCATCGGCAGCGACACGGGCCTGTAATTCGGCTGCTGCACCGGATTGGCGATGGGCGCAAGGTCCGGCGGCTCGCCGATATGCTCGAGGCGGTCGACGGCCGAACAGGCCGAAAGCGAGACGGCGGCAAACAGCAGGGTGGCGAATTTCGCGAGTGTCATGGCGTAGCCTGTTCAGCGGAAGCGGTGAGCGTGGAGGCGGGGCTTGCGGCCTTGACCTGGCCCGCGCCGGTGACGACCGCGGAAATCTGGCGATAGGAGACCGGGTTGAGCACGGTGACGGTTTCGCCCATGCCGCCTTCCGTCATGGCCTTGCCGGTGGCGGTGAGCGTGATGCCGGGCTGTTCATAGGTCATGGTGACGGTCGAGCCCTTGGCGACGAGGACGGGTTTGCGCACATCGGCGGCGCGCACCGCTTCGCCGGCGTGCAGGAAACGGCGCGCCTGCATGCCCGCGAGATCGGCGATGGCGGTGACGGCGCCGGGACGATCGCCCGAAACCGTCTGGTACATCAGATCGGAATCGGAAATGGTTTCGCCGCGCATGATATCGCGCGCCGGCACCACGATGCGCGCGCCATCGGCCATGGCCGGGCTTGCGATCAGAAGGGCGGCGAAGAAGACGAAGCGTTTCATCAATGGCCTCCGAGCTGTGCGGTCATCTGCAGGATCTGGTCGGCGGCGGAGACGACCTTGGAATTCATTTCATAGGCGCGCTGGGCGGTGATCAGCGAGGTGATCTCTTCCACCGGATTGACGTTGGCGGTCTCCAGGAAGCCCTGCTGGATGGTGCCGTAACCGGCCGAACCGGGAAGCCCGGATTGGGCCGCGCCCGAGGCCTGGGTTTCGGTGAAGAGATTGTCGCCTTGCGCGTTCAACCCCGCATCGTTGGGAAAGCGCACGAGTTCGAGCTGGCCCAGCACCTGGGGCTGGGTCTGGCCGGCGACGCTGGCCTGCACCTGGCCTTGCGCATTCACGCTGACCGACAACGCATTGGCGGGAATGGCGATGCCCGGCGCCACCGTATAGCCCTTGTCGGTGACAAGCTGGCCTTCCGGCGAAAGCTGGAACGAGCCTGCGCGGGTATAGGCATCGGTGCCGTCGGGCATCTGCACGCGGAAGAAACCGGGGCCCTGAATCGCCAGATCGTATGGATTGGAGGTCGATTGCAGATCGCCCTGGCTGGTAACGCGATAGACCGCGGCGGTGCGCACGCCCGCGCCCAATTGAATGCCGGATGGCACCACCGTGCCGCTGTCGGAGGACTGGGCGCCGGGCTGCTCGACATTCTGGTAAAGCAGATCCTGGAATTCGGCGCGCTGGCGCTTGAAACCGGCGGTGTTCATGTTGGCGAGATTGTTGGCGATGACTTCGACATTGGTCTGCTGGGCCAGCATGCCGGTCGCTGCGATGGAAAGGGCGCGCATAGTCTTCTCCTTTAAGCCGGGGTCGAGCCGAGCTTGTCGATGGTTTCGCGCATGAGGTCTTCCTGCGCCTGGGTCAGATTGGCGGTGGCCTGATAGGCCCGCATCACCTGAAGCATGTGCGAGATTTCCACCACCGGCTCGACATTCGAGGTTTCGATGGTGCCTTGCTCGATATGGCGGTCGGTGACGGGGGTGGCCGGCTGGTCGCTGGCATAAAGGCTCGCGCCTTCCTTGGTGAGTTTCTTGTCGTCGTCGAAGCCGACGAGGCGCAGCTTGCCGAGCTGGCCGTGGATGCCGCTGATGGTGCCGTCTTCGGAGACATGGATGTCGCCGTCGTCGGGGGTGATGGTGACGGGTCCGCCTTCGCCCAGCACCTGATTGCCGGCCGCATCGACAAGGGTTCCCTGCGCATCGAGCGCGAAATGGCCGTTGCGGGTGTAGCGTTCGCCGTTCGGCGTCTGGACCACGAAATAGCCCTTGCCGTTGATCGCGAAATCGAAGGGCGCATTGGTGCGCTGAAGCTGGCCCTGGCTGGTATCGCGCACGATGCCGGCATCCTGCACGAAGGACAACGTCTGCGGTTCGGTTTGGCCTTCGGCGGGCGGCAGCGTTTCGACATATTCCGAAAACTGCGCCTGTTCGCGCTTGAAGGCGGGCGTGGAAAGATTGGCGAGGTTGTTCGCGATCGTGTCCATCGTGCGATAGGACGCAAGCTGGTGCGACAGTCCTACGAGCAGCGTGTTGTCCATGGCGTTTCCGGCTCCCTTCTGGTCCGGCATGCGCACACAACCGCAACCTGCGTGCCAAACCGGAAAGCCCGGTTTTGCCGGATTTTTCGCGAGGCTCCTGCGGGGGCGCGGAATTATTTGCCGGGCCGGACCTGCCCGAACGGGCGATTTGAACCACTCCTTAACCACGTCGCGCCTAGTTTTTCCGCCAGTCGCGTACAGGGATTGCGGGCAGATGGCCAAGGACGTCGTTAAAGAGCCGGAAGACGGCGAAGAAACCGAAACCGACGCCGCAGAGGCGGGCGAAGCGAAGAAAGGTTTCGTTAAGAAACTTCTCTCCAATCGCAAGATGCTGATCGCCGCCGCAGCGGGGCTTGTGCTCGTGCTCGCGGGCGGCGGCGCGGGCGCATGGTTCTTCCTGTTCAACACGAACGACGCGGCCCAGACCCGAACCGCCGGCGCCAAGCCGGCCGCGCCCATCGTTCCCCCGCAGGTTTCCTTTTTCAACATGCCCGACATCGTCGTGAACATTCAGTCGCCGGACGGATCGCCGGCCTATCTGAAACTGTCGGTGTCGCTCGAACTGGCGACCGACGAGGAAAAGCCGGGGCTTCAGGTGTTGATGCCGCGCATCGTGGACCAGTTCCAGAGTTACCTGCGCGAATTGCGCGTGGACGATCTGCGCGGCTCCGAAGGCGTGCTGCGGCTGAAGGAAGAATTGCTGCGCCGGATCAATGTGGCGGCCGCGCCCTATCGCGTGCGCGACGTGCTCCTCAAACAGATGATCGTGCAATGACCGACGAAACCGAAGTCCAGGAAGACATCGCCGAAGCGCCGGCCGGCGAATCCGGCGAAGAGCGCATCCTCAACCAGGAGGAAATCGACAGCCTGCTCGGCTTCGATGCCGGCGACGAGATGCAGACCGACAGAAGCGGCGTGCGCGCCATCATCAATTCGACGCTCGTTTCCTATGAACGCCTGCCGATGCTGGAAATCGTGTTCGACCGGCTGGTGCGGCTGATGACGACGAGCTTGCGCAATTTCACTTCCGACAATGTCGAAGTGAGCCTGGACAACATCACCTCCATCCGCTTCGGCGATTACCTGAATTCGATTCCGCTGCCCGCCATCCTGGCCGTGTTCCGCGCCGAGGAACTGGACAATTACGGCCTGTTCACGGTGGATTCGAACCTGATCTATTCCATCGTGGACGTGCTCCTCGGCGGGCGCCGCGGCACGGCGGCCATGCGCATCGAGGGCCGGCCCTACACCACCATCGAACGCTCGCTCGTGCAGCGCATGACCGAAGTGATCCTTCAGGACATGTGCCAGGCCTTCGAGCCGCTGGCGCCGGTGAATTTCGTGCTCGATCGGCTGGAGACCAATCCGCGCTTCGCGGCCATCGCGCGCCCCGCCAATGCGGCGATCCTGGTGAAGCTGCGCATCGACATGGAAGACCGCGGCGGACGCATCGAATTGCTTCTGCCTTACGCGACGCTGGAACCCATCCGCAAATTGCTGCTGCAGCAATTCATGGGCGAGAAATTCGGCCGCGATTCCATCTGGGAAGGCCATCTGGCCACCGAATTGTGGTGCACGCGGGTGGATATCGAAGCCATTCTCGACGAACAGATCATGCCGCTGAACCGGGTGATGAGCCTGCAGGTGGGCGACACCATGATGCTGAACGCAACCCCCGATTCGAAGATCGAATTGCGCGCCGGCGGCGTGCCCCTGCTGAAGGGCCGCATGGGCCGCGTGGGCAGCACCGTTTCGGTGCGCGTGGACGAGGCCATCGAACGTGTGGATGCAAGCCGCGGGCTTTGAAGGAGGATCGACCATGAGCCTTTCGCTGATCGTTGAAATCGCGCTGAGCGCGCTTCTGGCCGCGACCGTGATCTATTGCGCGATCCTGGAGCGCAAGCTGAACGGATTGCGCTCGGGCCAGGACGGCCTGAAGAAGATCATCGCCGAATTGAACGAGGCCATCGTTTCGGCGGGCGCCTCCATGCGCATGCTGAAGACGGCCGCGGCCACGGCGGGCGAAAATCTCGAGCAGCGCGTGTCGCGCGGTCAAAGCCTGGTGGACGAACTTTCGCTTCTGCTGGCATCGGGCGAGCGCATTGCCGAGCGCATCGAACGCGGGCTTCCCGCCAAGCCGCGCATGGAAAATCTGCGGGCCGTCAGATGAAAAAGCTCACCCGGCATCTGCGCCTGCTTCCCGCCGTGATCGCCGTGGCGGGCATGCTTTTGGCGGTGAAGAGCGTGGGCTTCGCCATCGATGCGCGCGCCGCCGCCGATGGCGCGCAAACCCAGGCCGATGTGCAGCCGCCGCCGCCCGCCGACACCAAACCCGCCGATCCGGTGGCCGAAGACTCCGAAACCGCCAGCGCCTCCGAAGTGGATGTGCTGACCAGCCTTTCCAAACGCCGCGCCGAACTGGATGCGCGCGCCCAGGACCTTGCCAACCGGCAGGCCCTGCTCGACGCCGCCGAAAAGCGCGTGGACGGCAAGATCGCCGATCTGAAGGCGCTTGAGACCCATATCGAAGACATGCTGGGCCAGCGCGATGCGGCCGCGCAGAAACAGCTCGACGCGCTGGTCAAGACCTATTCCGCCATGAAGCCGCGCGATGCGGCACGCATCTTCAACACGCTGGACGAACATGTGCTGCTGTCGGTGGCGGGCGAGATGAAACCCGACGTTCTGGGCGCGGTGCTGGCGGCGATGAGCCCGGAGGCGGCCGAGAAATTGACCGTGAAGCTTGCCAACCGCGCCAGGCCCGAGGCGGCTGCGCCTGCCGAAACCGCCGCCGCGCCGGCCCCGCCCGCGCCGCAAGGCGGCTGACGCGGGCGCGCGAATCGCGCACATATAGAGAGGATCGAATCGAGGGACGGAATGCGGATATCGCCCATTCGAAGCCTCGCCTTGCTGGCCGCGTGCCTGGTTCTGGCGCATCCGGCCTTTGCCGATTCGGTGAAGACATCGGATGGCGATGGCTATGGGCGCATCCTCTTCAGCTTCGACGCGGCCGCGCACCCCAAGGCCAGCATCGCGGCGGGCGTTCTGACGGTCAGCTTCGATTCGAAGGCTTCGTTTTCGCCGGACGAGATTTCGCGCGGCCTGAGCGGCTATGTTTCGAGCGCGCGCGCCGATGCCGACGGCAAGACGCTGCGCTTCGCGCTCGTCCAGGATGTGCGCCTGCATACCAGCGCCTCGGGCAACCGCTTCGCGGTCGATCTGGTGCCGCAAGGGTATGACGGAACCCCGCCCGATCTTCCCCCGCCGCCGCCGGCGAAGAAGGTTGCAGTCGATATCGCAAAGCTTGCGCCGCTTGCGGTGCGCGCGGGCGCCTATCCGAAATTCACCCGGCTGGTGTTCGATTGGCCGAAGGATGTGCCCTACACCGTTTATCCCGGCGCGGGCCGCATCACGATCCGCTTCGAGGCGCAAGCGCGCCCCGATTTCACCGGCCTCGAACGCGTCTCCCCGCCCTGGGTGAAACAAGCCGGATGGAAGATCGAAAACGGCGGATTGACCGTCGATTTCGACACCGATGCGGCAAGCGGCTATCACGATTTCCGCGACGGAACGCATGTGGTGCTCGACATCCTCGCGCCGAAAACCGATGCGGACGCCTATCGTCCGCCGGGCGGCAACAAGGTTTCGGTCGAAACCCTGCCATCGGACACGCAAAAGGCTCAGACGCAGGCTGAAGCGATTGCCGATACCGCGGCGAAGCTGAACGCAGCCCCGGACCAAAACGACGACGCCACCAAAGCGCCCGCGCCATTGACGCCGCAGGCCGATGCGAAGGACGCCAGCGCCAAACCGGCAACGGCCGGGCTTGCCGCGCCACAGCTTCCGCAGGCCGGCGCTTCGCGCACAAAGGACGGCGCGACGCTGAATTTTCCGGGTGCGGCGGGCCATGGCGTGGCCGCCTTCATTCGCGGCACGACCGCGTGGATCGTGCTGGACGGCGCACCCGCCATCGATGCCGGACATTTAAAGGCGGCGCTCGGCGATCTTCCTACATCCGTCGATGTTTCGAACGGCGACGGCTATGCGGTGCTGCGCATCGGTCTTGCCCAGGACGAAAAGATCGCGGTGCGCGGCGAAGGCGCGGATCTGAAAGTGATGCTGGGCCCGCATGCCGGCGCGTCCGCCACCGAAATCGCCTTTGCGCGCAACGGCGACAAGGCCGATCTGACCACGCTTCTGCCCGGCGCCATCCATGCGCTGCGGCTGAGCGATCCCGATGCGGGCGACACATTGATCGTGGTGCCCGGCGCGCCGGGACGCGCCAGCCTGGATGCGCGGCGCTATATGGAATTCGCCGTCCTGCCCAGCGCGGCGGGACTGGTGCTCACGCCCTTTTCCGACGATGTTTCGGCCAGGATCGACGATGCGCGCGTGACCATCGCCAAACCGGGCGGGCTTTCGCTGACGCCGCCCGCAATCGCCGCCGCCGACACGCCCGCCGCACTGGCGCGCGGCATCGACGGGCCGAGTTACATCGATTTCGCGGGCTGGAGCAAACCGGCGAGCGGAAATTTCCTGGCGCAGGAGCGCCAGTTGCGCGCCAATGCGGCGAAGCTTTCCGCCGCCGATGCGACGCCCGCGCGCCTTGCGCTGGCCAAATTCTACATCGCCAACCAGTTCGGCGCCGAGGCGCTGGGCTATGTCAACCTGATGCAGGCGGGCGATCCGAGACTGGCGGGCGATGCGCAATTGCAGACCATCCGCGCGGCCGCCGAATACATGATGGGCCGCTATCGCGACGCCCATAACGATCTTTCCGGCGCCGCCTTCGACAATGACCGCCATGCCGCGTTCTGGCGCGGGCTGAGCGAAGCCGCATTGGAGAATTGGGGCGCGGCCGCGAAATACCTGGCCGAGGCCGAACCGGTGTTCCGCCGCTATCCGAACGAATGGCAGGCGCGCGCACGCATCGCCGAAGCGCGCGCAGCGATTGCCACGGGCGCGCTCGAAACCGCCGATGCTTCGCTGTCGCGGGTGCCGGAAAACCTGCCCGAGCCGCTGATGCTGGAAAGCGAACTGACGCGGGCACGGCTTTATGCCAAGGAAGGCCGCTATCGCGACGCTTCCAAACTGTTCGACGCGGTCAAGCAAAGCGGCAATGCGCGCGAAGCCGCGCGCGCCATCTATGCCGATGTATCGGCGGGCCTCGCGGCGGGCGCGATCACCCCGGATGCGGCCATCGATCGATTGGAGAAGCTGCGCTATCGCTGGCGCGGCGATGCGCTGGAACTGAAGACCCTGCGCAAACTGGGCGCGCTGTATTTCGCAAAGGCGCGCTGGCGCGACGGGCTGGAACGCCTGCGCATCGCGACCGTCAATTTCCCGAACGACGACATGGCGCGCCAGGCCCAGGACGACATGCGCAACGCCTTCAGCGATCTTTTCCTGAAAGGCAAGGCCGACAAGATGCCGCCCATCGAGGCGCTGTCGCTGTTCTACGATTTCATCGACCTGACCCCCATCGGGCCCGACGGCGACGAGATGATCCGGCGCATGGCCGACAGGCTGGTGGCCGTCGACCTGCTCGACCCCGCCGCATCGCTTCTGAAATATCAGGTGTCGAAGCGGCTGGACGGCGTGGCGCGCGCGCAGGTGGCCACGCGCCTGGCGATGATCGATTTGATGGATCACAAGCCCAAGGATGCGCTGGAAGCCTTGCGCTCCACGCAGATTTCCAACCTGCCCGAAGACGTGGCCCACAAGCGGCTGCTGCTGCAGGCGCGCGCATTGGCGGGATTGAAGCAATGGGATCAGGCCCTCGAACTCATCGCCGTGGACGATGCCCCCGATACGCGGCGCTTGCGCGCCGACATCTATTGGGAAAGCGGCAATTGGGCGGTGGCCGGCCAGAAGCAGGAAGAATTGCTGGGCGCGCGCTGGAAGGACGACAAACCCCTGTCGGCAGACGAACGCCAGGATGTGATGCGCGCGGCCATCGCCTATTCGCTGGCGAGCGATCAGCCGAGCCTCGACCGGCTGCGCGATCATTTCGCCCGGAAGATGGACGAGAGCCCCGATGCCAGCGCCTTCCAGGTGGTGACGCAGAAGATCGAAGACCAGGGCACCGCCTTCCGCGACATGGCCGGCAAGATCGCATCGCTCGATACGCTCGAAAGCTTCATGAAGGATTTCCGCAAGCGCTACGACGCGCCGGTGGCGACGAATTGAAAACTACCCTCCCCTTGAGGGAGGGTCGAAATTTGCGAAACGCAGTGAAGCAAATTTCGGGGAGGGGTCGATGCCTCTCCGCTTGCCCGTGACCCCTCCCCGAAAAATCCTGCGGATTTTTCGACCCTCCCTCAAGGGGAGGGTATGGGCCCCGCCAGGTCGCGGAAATCGGCTATGACTTTTGCATACGTATCGCGCTTGAACGGCACGATCAGCCGCGGCAGGGCTTCGATCGCCAGCCATTTCCAGCTTGCGAATTCGGGTTCGGCGGTGGCGACGTCGATGTCGGAATCGCTGCCGGTGAAGCGCATGGCGATCCATTTCTGCTTCTGGCCGCGATAGCGCCCGTGCAGGGCCACGCCCAGCAAATGGCGGGGCAGGTCGTAACACAGCCAGTCGGGATGCTCGCGCAGGATCCGCGCCTTGTTGGTGCCGATTTCTTCTTCGAGTTCGCGCAAGGCCGCCTCGCCGGGGGTTTCGCCGGCATCGATTCCGCCTTGCGGCATCTGCCAGCCTTCCACCGTCTGGTCGATGCGCTTGCCGACGAACACCAGCCCGTCGCGATTGATCAGCATGACGCCCACGCAGGGCCGGTAAGGCAGGTCGTCGTGACGCAGATTCGGATCGTGACGTTTCATGGGACGGTTCGGTCAGTTGTCCGAACCGATAATGGCCGAAGCGGGCACCAGAACAAAGCCCCGGCCTTCCAGCCCCTTGGCCCATTCGCTGACGCGATCGATGGTGACGGGATAGAGGAAACCGGTGCCCGCCGCCGAACCGCTGCTGCGCGCGCGCGTTTCCAGGACCGAAAGCCTGCGGTCGATCTCCATGCCGGTCTGGATGGTGTCGATGCTGGAATTGCTTTGCACGTAAGGCGCGCCCAGCGTGTGGGCGATGCCCGGCGCGGCGGAGCGCGTGCTGTCGCCGCTGTCGTAGAACATCAGCCCGCGGCGCTGCAGGAACACCATCACCGGCGCCAGCGCCTCGCGATTGTCCATGAAGCGGCCGCCCAGAAGATTTGTTATGCCCGCATAGCCGGTGAAACGGGTGAGCGACCAGGTGAGCTTTTGCATATTGGCCTGTTCGCTGGCCCCCGAGCGCAGCGTGTGCGGACCCGGATCGCTGTCGGGGAAATCGTAGGGTTCCATCGGAATTTCGAGCAGGACTTCGTGGCCCTTGGCGCGCGCGGCGCTGACCCAGCGCTGCACGTCGTTGTCGTAAGGCGCAAAAGCGAGCGTGACGCCGGCGGGCAATTTGTCGATGGCATCGGCGGTCGCATGCGCGCTGATGCCCAGCCCGGTGAGCACGAGCGCGATCCTGGGCCGCGAATCCGCCTTGACCGGCGGAGCATAGGCGCTCATGGGCGTGCGCCCGTCATCGGCGATGCGCGGCAGCGGGCCGTCATCGGTCTGCTGGATGAGCGCGGGATCGGCGATCAGCGCGTTGCCGGCGTAAACCGGTTTTGTGATCGTGTCGGGCACGACATCGGGGGGAAGCGTGGGTTCCGATGCATCCTCAGCGGGCGGCGGCGGGGTGGGCACCGGCGGGGCTTCGGCCTGTTCCGGCGCCTGGACCGGAGGCTTGGGTTTGTGCGCGGGCGCATGGTGCGTTTTGTGCGGGCGCGGGCCCAGATCGAGGCTGGCGCCGGGGTTGCCGTCGGAGGAGCGGCCGAAAACCGCGACCGCGCCGATCACCACCAGCACGGCGGCGGCGAAGGCGAACCAGCCGAGCGCAAGGGGATGGGCGATGCGCCGCCCCCCGGCCGGACCCTGTTCGATTGCGCTATCCGCACCCATCACGCCACTTAGCGTAGCCCATGGTTAGTGCGAGGTTAACGGCCTAGACGTGCGGGGGCTTCGGGCGCGGGCTGATGGCGGCGGCGAGCGAGGGTTCCAGAAGGCCCAGCGCATAGGTGAGCTGGTAGTCCTGGAACTGCCGGCCGTCCGGCGGGGTGTTGATCGCCGATTTGGCCATCGACGGCGGCACGATGCCTTCGGCCAGAAGATGGTGGGGCAGATCGGATTCGCGCTGGAAGGCGGAAGCCTGCTCGTCGGGGCGGTTGCTGCCTTCCTCGACGGCGACATCGGGGATGATGCCGGTGGCCTGAATGGACTGGCCAGACGGCGTGTAATAGCGCGCCGTCGTCAGATGCAGCGCGCCGGCCTGGCCGCCATCGAGGGGAATGATGGTCTGCACCGAGCCTTTGCCGAAGGAGGTCATGCCCACGATGGTGGCGCGCTTGTGATCCTTGAGCGCGCCGGCCACGATTTCGGATGCCGATGCGGTGCCGCCATTGATCAGCACGATGACGGGCTTGCCGTCTGCAATATCGCCGGGATGGGCGTTGTAGCGCTCCACATCCGAGGAATCGCGCCCGCGCGTGGACACGATCTCGCCGGTTTCGAGGAATTCGTCGGACACCGCAATCGCCGCATCCAGAACGCCGCCGCCATTGTCGCGCAAATCGATGATGAAGCCCTTGATGCCGGAGCCGATCTGTTTCTTGAGGTCTTCGACGGCGTGTTTCACCCCGCCATCGGTCTGATCGTTGAACGCGGGGATGCGGATATAGCCGACATCGCCCTTGCGCCGCCAGGTGACGGCCTCGACCGAAACCAGCCCGCGCACGATCACCACGTCGCCGGGCTTGGTCTGGCCCTTCTTCAGTACGTTGACGGTGACCTTGCTGCCGGGATCGCCGCGCAGCTTGTCTTCGACATCGTCGACCTGCATGTCGGTGACCGAGGTGCCGTTGACCGCGAGGATCTGGTCGCCCGCCTTCAGCCCGGCCTTGTCGGCGGGCGTGCCGTCGATGGGATTGATGACGGTGATGATGCCGTTATCCGAACCGATGACGAGGCCGACGCCGCCATATTGGCCGTCGGTCTTGACCTGCATTTCGGCGAAGATTTCCGGATCGAAATAGCTGGAATGGGGATCGAGGCTGGAGAGCATGCCCGAGATGGCGCCTTCGACCAGGCCGCGATCGCTGGTGGGCACCACGTAATCGGCCTGGACCAGGCCATAGGCCTCGCCGAAGCGGCTGAGCTGGGCGAAGACTTTGCTGCCCTGGGCCTGGGCATGGGAGGACAGGGCCTGGCTCAAGGCGCAGGCCATCAAAAAACCCGCGACGCTTCCCGCGCCGATGAGTGCAAGTTTTTTCATATGCGCCCGCCCTTCGACCCTTGCACTTACTTAGACGAACGGGAGCGTCCAACTCCCGGTCAAAAGTGAGTGAGGGGCATTTGCCGGCGCCCCTCCCCCGCTGCAATTCAGTTGGCGTCCGCGCTCTTGGTCGTGACCGCGTTCACCGTCAGCTTTCCATGCAGCAGATCTTCCGCATAGGAGAGCTGGAAATCCTTGTATTTGGTGCCCGGCGCCGCACGAATGACGGGCACCGCGTCATGCTTTTCCAGATTCGACGAGGTCAGATGGCCCGGAAGATCGGCTTCGGTGGGCCGGGCGAGCTTGGAGACGTCGTCCTCGTCGCCCTGGGCGACGGCGATATCGGGCTGGATGCCTTCGGCCTGGATGGAATGGCCGGACGGGGTGAAATAGCGCGCGGTGGTCAGACGCAGCGCCCCGCCGCCTTCCTGCAGCGGAATGATGGTCTGCACCGAGCCTTTGCCGAACGAGGTCATGCCCAGAATCGTGGCGCGGCGATGATCCTGCAGCGCGCCGGCCACGATTTCCGAGGCCGATGCGGTGCCCGCATTGATCAGCACCACGACGGGCTTGCCGCCGGTGATATCGCCGGGCTTGGCGTTATAGCGCTGGGTATCGTCGGAATGGCGCCCGCGGGTGGAAACGACTTCGCCCGATTGCAGGAAATCGTCGGACACTTCGATGGCCTGGTCGAGCAAGCCGCCCGGATTGTTGCGCAAATCGATGATGTAGCCCTTGATGCGCCCGCCGATCTTTTCGCGCAATTCGCGCACCGCCTTTTCGAGGCCCGGGCCGGTGCGTTCGTTGAAGGCGGTGATGCGGATGTAACCGATATCGCCTTCAGGACGATATTTCACGCTTTCGACATGGATCACCGCGCGGGTGAGCGAAACGTCGAACGGCTTCTTCTCGCCGGTGCGCAGCACGGTGAGCGAAATCTTGGTGCCCGGCGCGCCGCGCATCTTGGAGATCGCATCGCCGAGCGACATGCCCTGGATGGGGGTTCCGTCGATGGCGGCGATGTAATCGCCCGGCTTGATGCCGGCCTTGTCGGCGGGCGTGTCGTCGATGGGCGAGATCACCTTGACGAGGCCGTCTTCCATGGTGACTTCGATGCCGAGGCCGCCGAATTCGCCTTTGGTCTGCACCTGCATGTCGGCGAAGGCTTTCGCGTCCATGTAGCTGGAATGCGGATCGAGGGAGGCAACCATGCCTTCGATGGCGTTGTCGATCAGTTTGGAATCGTCGACGGGGCGCACATAATTGGCGCGCACGCGTTCGAAGGCGTCGGAGAACAGATCGAGCTGCTTGTAGGCGCTCATGTTGGCCGCGCCCTGTGCGGCGGGGAACAGCATCACCGCGCCTGCGAACCCTGCGACCACGCCTGCGCCGACCAATGCGAGATGCTTTTTCATCCTTTTGCCTTCCTCAGATCGACCTTGAGCCATGGGGCGGGACTCTCGCCCTTACCGTTGTGGCGCAGTTCGAAGTAAAGCTTTCCACCGCTCTCACGCGGCATGTTTCCCACCGGCTCGCCGGCCAGAAGCTGATCGCCCGATCTTACATCGATACGACCCAGCCCCGCCAAGACGAGATCGTAGCCGTCCGACATTTCCAATATCAAGACTTGGCCCGTTTTATGGTAAGCCCCTGCGAAAAGCACGCGCCCATCTGCCGGTGCGACGACCTGCGCGCCCGGCGAGGTTAAAAAACTGACACCCGGCGCACGCCCGCCGCCGAGCGCGCCCGTCTCGATCGCGCCCACCACTGGGCGCGCCAGCGCGCCGCGCCGCAAGGAACCTGCGTTTTCTCCGCCGGACGGCGAAACGACAACAATATTGCGCTTTGCCGGACCCTGCCGGAGCGCCGCCACGCGCGCGAGCAATTGGCCGAGATTGGCGGCCTGGGTTGCAATACGATCAAGGGCGCTCTGCATTTTTCCGTAGTCGGCGGAAGCCCGGGCCGCGGCCTGTTCTTTCATCGCGAGAAGTTGATCGAGATCGCGGCGCGCGAAGGCGAGCGCCCTGGCCGTCTTCACGCCGTCTTCGCGGCGCCGGACGAGTTCGGCGCGGGTCTTGCGAAGCGCATCGAGGCGCCTGGCCAGCGCCGCGGCCGCGCCATAGACGCGCGGAAGCGATGCGCCCAGCAGCATCGCGCCATGGGCGGCGGCCAGCGCATCGTCGGCACGATAGGCGATGACGGGCGGCATGTCGTGCTGCAGGCGTTCGAGGATGGCGAGCAGGCGCGCGACCTTGACGCGATCGTGCGAAAAACTTTCGGCGAGCTTTTTTTCGCGCGCCGACAGCTTTGCGATTTCGCCGTCGAGCCTGGCTTTTTCCGCTTCCAGATGCTGCACGCGCGCCGCCGTTTGAATGAGACGGTTGCGCAGATTTTCGGCTTCGGCCTTCAGCGCCTCGCTTTTCGATTTGGCGCTTTCGACGGCCGGTTTCTGCTCTTCGGCCTTTTGTCTGAGCGCGCGATATTGCTCTTCGGTGGTGGGAAGGGTGTTCGCCTTGTCGGCGGGCACCGCACCGGTGAGATCGGAATCGGCGTTCTGGGCGAACGCGCGCGAAGCGGGCGAAAACGCCAGCAAAACCGCTATCAGAAACGCCCCGTGCTTCACGCGCCCTTCGTCTGCTCCTTGACCGCCTTGATCTTCTTTTCGAGTTCGGCCCGGTCGCCGAGATAAAACGTGTCGGCCGATTTGAAATCGGCGGTGAGACGATACGCTTTCGGAACGCCGGTGGGAATGTTCACATCGGGAATATCGGCGTCGCTGACATTTTCCAGATGCTTGAGCAGCGCGCGCAGCGAATTGCCATGGGCTGCGATGAGGACGCGCTTGCCTGCCTTCAATTCGGGCACGATCGCATCGTCCCAATAGGGCATGACGCGGGCGAGCACGTCCTTGAGGCATTCGCCGCGCGGCAGTTCTTCGTCGCTGAGATTCCAGTAGCGCGGATCGTGTTTGGGATAATCGGGGGAATCGGGGGCGACTTGCGGGGGCGGCACGTCATAGGAGCGCCGCCACAAATGCACCTGTTCGGCGCCGAATTTTTTCACCGCTTCCAGCTTGTCGCTGCCTTGCAGCGCGCCGTAATGGCGCTCGTTCAGCCGCCAATGCTTGATTTCCGGGATCCACATCCGGTCCATCTGTTCGAGCGCCAGCCACAGCGTGCGGATCGCGCGCGTCTGAAGCGAGGTGAAGGCGATGTCGAAGGCGAAGCCCTGCTCCTTCATCAGCCGGCCGGCTTCGCGCGCCTCGGATTCGCCTTGCGCCGTCAGCTTCACATCGCGCCAGCCGGTGAACAGGTTGAGCTTGTTCCACTCGCTTTCGCCGTGGCGCAGGATGACAAGCTGGCAGTCTTTGGCGGGGGGCACAGGAGTTCTTTCATGTTTATGGGAATCGTTTCAGTTCCCATCTACCTACAACCGTCATGGCCGCCCCTGTGGCGGCCATCCATACGCCCTGTCGAGCGAAGGGAGTATGGGTGGCCGGGGTCGATAGCGACAGCGTATTCGACGCCCGGCCATGACGGTTGAGGGTATGTTTCAACCGAAAACCAGACGTCTCCAAGGATCGAGCCCGGAACATAGAAAGCGACCGCGCCCCTGTCCAATCATGCCCGGAAATTCTTGCCGGGAGGGCGCGGACGACCGTCCGGGCGCAAGATAAACTATTGATTTCATTAGGATATTTTGGCGGCAGCCGCGGCACGGAACTGGCAAGGACGGGTCCGGAAATAACCAGAGCAGAAGCCGCTCCATGCCCCGTCATACATTATTGAATCGCGCCTTTGCCGCCCTCGCCGCCCTGATGCTGGCGTCCTCGCCCGCTTGGGCGTTCTCGCGGGTCAAGGACCTCGTGGATGTCGAAGGCATTCGCGACAACATGCTGGTGGGCTACGGGCTGGTCGTCGGCCTCAACGGCTCGGGCGATTCGCTGCGCAACGCGCCCTTCACCCAGCAGAGCCTGCAGACCATGCTCGAGCGGCTGGGCGTCAACACGCGCGGCGAGACGATGCAGACCAAGAACGTCGCCGCCGTGATGGTGACGGCCAATCTTCCGCCTTTCGCGGGGCAAGGCACGCGCATCGACGTTTCGGTGAGCGCGCTGGGCGACGCCAAAAGCCTGCAAGGCGGCACGCTGCTGGTAACGCCCTTGTTCGGCGCGGACGGACAGATCTATTCGCTGGCGCAGGGACCTGTGAGCATTTCCGGCTTCAGCGCGGGCGGACAGGGCGCCAGCGTGACCCGCGGGGTGCCGACGGCGGGGCGCATTTCCAACGGCGCCATCGTGGAACGCGAAATCGGATACAGGCTTGCCAACAAGGACGTGTTCAAACTGTCCCTGCGCAATCCCGATCTCACCACCGCCACGCGCATCGCCGAAGCGGTGAACCGTTTCCTGGGCACCGAAGTCGCAACCACCGACGATCCATCGACGGTGCAATTGCGCGTGCCCGCCGATTACACCGGCGGCGCCGTCGGGCTGCTCAACGATGTCGAGCAATTGAAGGTCGATCCCGACCAGCCGGCCAAGGTGGTGATCAACGAGCAATCGGGCGTGATCGTGATGGGCGCCGATGTGCGCGTGTCCACGATTGCGATCGCCCAAGGCAATCTCACCATCCGCGTGACCGAAACCCCTGTGGCCAGCCAGCCCGCGCCCTTCTCCCGCGGCGGCTCGACCAAGGTGCTGCCGCGCACGCAGATCCAGGTCGACGACGACAAGGGCAACAAGATGGCCGTGCTGAGCCAGGGCGTGAGCCTGCAGAAGCTGGTGGACGGGCTGAACGCGCTGGGCGTGGGGCCGCGCGACATCATCTCCATCCTGCAGGCGATCAAGGCGGCCGGCGCGCTGCAGGCCGATATCCAGGTGATCGGATGAACGACGCGGCAATCACCGGCGCCCTCACGCTTGCCCAAAGCGCGCAGGCCAAGGCGCCCGCGCCCACCGCCAATATCGAAGCGGCGAAGAAGGCGGCCAAGACTTATGAATCGGTGTTCATCTCGGAATTTCTGGGCTCCATGTTCGCCGATATCCCCACCGACGGGCCTTTCGGCGGCGGGCCGGGCGAAGCCATGTTCCGCTCGCTGATGCTGGACGAATACGGCAAGCAAATGGAATCGCGCGGCGGATTCGGATTGTCGGACGCCATCACCCGCTCGCTGCTGTCGCATCAGGAAGCGGCCGCGTCATGAACGAGGCGCGCATCGAACGCGTGATCGCCATGGCCGAGCGGCTGATCGAAGCGCTTGGCGCCGATATCGCAGCCCTCGAAAGAGGCGCGCCCGGCGAGATGCGCTCCATCGCGCCGGACATCCAGCAATTGAGCGCGCAATATGGCCGCGAGGCGGCCGCACTTGCGCCCGATGCCTTGCGCAAGGACGGGCCGCTGCATGCGAAGCTGAAAACGGTGACCGCGCGGCTGCGCGAAACCTTGTTGCAGCATGCCCGCGTGCTCACCCGCATCAGACACGCCAGCGAAGGCATGATCCGCGCGGTCGCCGAGGAAGTGGACCGCAGGCGCGTTGCGGCGCGGCCCTATGCGCCGAAAAACGCCTATGCGAAACAGCCGGCGGCGATGGTTTTTAATAGCGTGGTGTAGTACCTGCCGGAATTCATTTATCCATAACCGTCATGGCTTGTCCCGGCCATGACGATCTTTTTTGTTGAGCGCAGTTCCTCGAGGTCAAAACAACCCATTCGTATTCGAATTCGTCGTGCCGGCGGTCGTATTCATCATCGTCAGCGCGCTGAGCGCCGTCTGGTAACTCGCGATCTGCGACGAATAATAAGCCGGCGCCGCCCCGCCGGTTTGCGCGGCCGTGGCCGCGGTGGCGGGCGTGTTTGTGGTGCGATAGGCATTTCGGATCGACGACAGCACGTTCAGCAATTGCGCGCGCGCGGCCCCGGCATCGATTCGGGTTGCGATATCGAGCGGCTTTCCGGAAAAGCCCAACCCGAACACGTTCGACGAACCCGAAGAAGCCGTGGAGGATCCGTCCTTCGGCGCATTGGAAATTGCGCCGGGCGAAATGCCGAGCCGTGCGAGCGCATCGGAATCCTGCGGGCCTGCGATCAGCGTGGCGGTGATGCCGGGATTGACGGAAATCATCAGCGCCTTGCCGCCATGGGCGTAGGTGGCGGTGGCCTTGCCGGCGAAACCCAGCGCGCTCGAAATTTTCAGCGCCAGCGAATCCATGGTTTCGCCATTGTCGATGGTGACGGTCGCCGTGCGCGTGGAGGCGCCCGCGATTTCGATCTGGAAGCTGTCGCCGGTGCGCAAGGTGGTGTTCGATGCGAGATCGATGGATTGGCTGAGATCGAGCGTACCGCGCGGCAGGCCCAGCGCATCGAGCACGCTCGCGCCTGTGGGATCGACGGCGATGGCGGCACCCGTGGATTGGCCGTCCGCGCCGCCATATTGCCGCGTCCACGACACGCTGCCGTTTGCGCCCAGCGCCGCGACGAAGGCGTTGTTGGTGTTCGTCGCGTTGCGCGTCTGGCCTGCGAATGTGCCCTTGGTCGTGCCGGTGAGATAGATGGTGCCGTCGCTTGCCACGCTCACCGCGCCGCCCTGATCGGTGGCCGACGTGCCGACATAGCTGACGTGATCGGCGCTGACGCTCGAACCCGAATCGGTGAGCGCCATGACGAAAGCGTCCTGCCCGCCGCTGCCCGCGTTTGCGACGCTTGCGTTCAACGCCATGTTGGACGTCGTGCCCGACACATAGATATTGCCGCCCGAAACCGTGAGCCCGCCGATGGCGCCGCCGTTCTGCAGATCGCCGAGATCGACCTGCCACACAGCCGCCTGCGTGGCATCGCCATTGGCATATTTGCTGATGATGGCGTGGCCGTTCTGCACGCTCGCAACCACGAGCCCGCCATCGGATGCGATCGCCGTTGCGCTGACCTGGTCGGCGCCGCTCGTGCCCGATTGCTGCTCGTAGACGATAGCGCCCTTGGAATCGAGCTTGGCGATATAGGAGTTGCCGCCGCCCTGGTTGGTCTGGCCTGCGCCGATGGTGCCGGTGACCTGGCCGCCGATATAGACATTGCTTGACGAATCCACGCTGACCGACAGGGCCTGATTGTCGGACAGGGTGGGAATCTGCCGGGTCCAGACCTGGTTTCCGTGCGCATCGTATTTGACGGCGAAGGATTGGGTGTTGCCGTCGCCGATGCCGGCGCTGGTGAGATTGGCGGTGGTCGAACCGGCGATCACAACCCCGCCATTGGGATCGAGCGCGAGAGCGGCGCCATTCGCGCTGCCCGCGCTTCCCAAAAGCTTCGACCATTGCAGATTGCCGGCGGAATCGTATTTCGAGAGCACCGCATCCTGCGTGCCCTGATTGAGCTGGTTTGCGAAATCGCCGGTGGCGTTGCCCAGCACATAGACATTGCCGTTCGAATCCACCACCGTCGATTGCGCGGTGGTGGTGCCGGTATCGGGATTGGCCGAGACGTTGAAAACGCCGCGCGCGGAGGTGCCCAGATCGGTGAGCTTGACGAGGCGGCCCTGCTGATCGGGCGCGGTCGCCCCGATGATCGCGCCATTGGCGCTGGCGATGCCGGGCGTGCCCGTGGCCGAGCCCGAATTGCCCGCGAAATAAAGCGCGGGCTTTGCCGCGGGCGACGACAGCGTGATCGCCTCGCTGGGAGCCTGGGTGATCGAAATGCCGTAGGTGGCCTTGGTGGGATCGTCTATCGAGCCGCTCGTCATCACGCGTTTGAAGCGGGTGGAAAACCCGGCGGCCGAAAGCTGCTGGTTCACATAGGCGACGATGTTGTCGAGCGTGAGCGGGCCAGCCACTTGCGAAAGATCGATGGCGACGTTCGAGGTGGCGCCGTTCTTCTTTACCGAGATCGTGAAACTGTCGCTGGCGCCGACATTGGCGAGCGGATCGGCGAGCTGGGAATCGGTGGCCACCTTCGCGCCCACATAGTTCATCGGCGGGAACGCGATGGACACGTCGCTGGTGACCGATGCGCTGGGCGCGCTCGCCTGCAGCGTGAAATTGTTGAATTTCTGGGTGGCGATGAAATCCTGCACCTGGGCCATGCCCGCCTGGAAGCGCGTGTCGAAGCCGGCGAGCTGGCCCGCCGTCATGCCGTCGCGCTGGGACATTTTTGCGAGATAGGCGAGATTGTTCACCGCCTGATAAAGCGCAAAGAGCTTCTGGTTGTCCTGTTCGGTCTGCTGGTCCGGTTTGCTGCCGGCGGTTTTGGGAACCTTCGACAGATCGATGAAATCGGTGAGCGACAGGATGCGCGCATCTTCGCTTTCCTGCGCGGGATTTGTGAGCGAACTCCACGGCGTTACGTCATTCGCCGTGGCGCTGTTCGGGTTTGCGGCAGGCAAAAGCGATTGCTGGCCGGATGCTACCGGCAGCTTCGAATTGTAATAGCTCAGCAGCAACGAGGGATCGAAGCCGGTGAGCGAAATGCCCGCACTGCTCATGCGCGCGATTTTCGCAAAATCCGCCTTAAGGATGCGCTAACCGATACCATGCTTAACGCGGTCTTAATGGGCGCGGCTCCACAAGCAGGGGATGAACGCGGCCGCACATTACCGGGAAGGCTTGCGGCTTTCGGCCAAAGGCCGCCATGCCGAGGCGATTTCGCGCTTCGAAGCGGCCCATGCCGCAAACCCGTCCGACACGCGGGTCTTGTTTGCGCTGGGCAATTCGGCGCGGGTAATCGGTTTGCCGAAGGTGGCCGAAGAATTCTACCGCCGGGTTCTGGCGGCCGAACCCGGGCGCATCGAGGCGCTGGTGAATCTGGCGAACCTGTTGCGCGCGGGCGGGCAATGCGAAGCTGCACACGCGCTGATCGCGCCGGCGGCCGCGCAAAATCCCCAAAGCGCAGCGCTGCAATTAACGCTGGGCTCCATCCATCGCGAATTGGGCCATGCCGCCGATGCCGAAGCCCATTATCGCGCGGCGCTTGAAATCAAATCCGATTATGCGGCGGCGCTGGGCAATCTGGCCGATCTTCTGGCGGACCGCGGCGAGAGCGATGAGGCGCTTGCGCTCTATGACCGCGCGTTGAAGCGCGAGCCGGACAATGCCCAGGCGCGCCTGAACCGCGCCATCCTGCATCTGGGACGCGGCAATCTCAAAGAGGGCTGGCGCGATTATGCGGCGCGGCTGAAAGTGGCCGGCAAAGTGCCGGTGGCCGATCATCGTCTTGCGAAATGGGCGGGCGGCACGCTGAAGCGCACACGCTTGCTCGTCAGCGCCGAACAGGGCGTGGGCGACGAGTTGATGTTCGCAAGCGCGATCCCCGAACTTGCGCAACGCGCGGCTCAAGACGGCGGCGGCATCATCCTCGAATGCGATCCCCGCCTTGTGCCGCTGTTCCAGCGCTCGTTTGCCAATGTGACGGTGAAGCCTTTTGTGCGTGAGACCAAAGGCGGGGTGTCCACGTCGCAATATGGCTGGCTGAAGATGGCCGGCGGGGCGAATGCGGCCGTCGAAATCGGCAATCTGCCGCGCTGGCTGCGCAGCGACGCGGGAGCATTTCCCAAACCGCACGCCTATTTGATGCCCGATGCAAAAGAGCGCGCGTATTGGAAAAACATTTTCGGCAGCGCCACCGGCATTTGCTGGCGTAGCGGCAAACAGGGGGGACATCGCAATCTGCAATATGCGCCGCTGGAAGCCTGGGCCGCGTTCATCCGCGAAATTCCGGGCGCGGTTGTGTGCGTGCAATACGATGCCGCGCCGGAGGAAATCGTGCGGCTGCGCGATTTGAGCAGGCGCGACATCATCGTGCCGCAAGGGATCGACCAGAAACAGGACCTCGACCGCGCCTGTGCGCTGCTTTCGGCGCTGGATGCGGTTGTGAGCGCGCCGACCGCGGTTTCGTGGCTGGCGGCGGGCGCGGGCGTGCCGGTGTACAAGGTTCTCTACGACAAAAGCTGGACGAGCTTCGGGCTGGATTACGAACCCTTCGCGCCGTCATGCCGCTGCATCACGCCTGCGCGCGCGGGCGATTGGGCGGATGTGTTTGGGAGAACGCGCGCCGCGGTTTCAAGATAATCCTGTCCCCCCAATCGTCATGGCCGGGCCCGTCCCGGCCATCCATACTCTCGCAGCTAGAGCATCGGACGTTCAAGCGGAACTGCGCTCTGGCCCATGCTTCGACAAGCTCAGCATGAGGGGATTGGCTCAATCCCTCACCCTGAGCTTGTCGAAGGGGGAGCGACGCAATTCCGTCTGACTGCAAACGGCTCTAAACTTCTGAAATTAAGTGTATGGATTGCCGGGACAAGCCCGGCAATGACGAATATTTTTTCCAAAATCAAAAGACCTTATACCGCCACCCGCTTCGGTGCACTGCGCGCACGCGCCAATTCCCGCGAAAGATCCGACGCTATGCGCGCGGCGCCTTCGCCGTCCACCGTCATCAATCCGGCGGCGCGCATGTCGCGGCGGCGCGCGGAATCGCCGAGCAGCGCCCACACGGCTTGCGAAATATCGGCGTCCTGCGCGCGTTCGGCCAATCCGAGCGATATTCCGATGCCCGCATCTTCGAAGGCCGATGCGGACAGCGCGTGGTCTTCGTTCAGGCAGAGATAAAGCGCGGGCACGCCATAGGCGGCGAGTTCATAAGCGGTGACGCCGAAAGCGGCCAGCGCGAGATCGCATGCGGCATATTCGGTGGCCAGATCGTCGGCCCCTTCCAGCGTTTCGAAATGCGGCGCAAGCGCCACGACCTCGCGCGCGACCGCCGCAGCGTCCTTCACGCCCGGACCGATGACGAAACGCGCACGGAACACCGGATCGAGTTTGGCGAGCGCGCGCGCCGCCATCAGCGTCAACCCGAACGGATCGCTGCCGCCCATCGCGACCAGCAAAGTGGGGCGCGGCGAGATGCGCTGTTGCGGCGGCTTCAACCGGCTCAAGCCGAGCAAGGCCCATTCCCACCCGGTTCGCGCGGCGCAATGCGAGCCCGCCCAATCGAGACGGAACGCCTGCGGCACCGGCGGATAATAGGCGAGATCGGCGGCAAGCCTGCGATCGGTGCCGTCGTCGATCACCGCCGTGATGGCGACGGATTCGGACAATATCGCCAATTCGCCGCGCCCGATGCCTTCGCGCATGTCGCAGATCAGAAGATCGGGACGATGCGCTGCAAGGACCGATTCGAGGGTGGCGAAATCGCACGCCAGTTTCGTTTCCAGAACTTCGAAACCGGCGGCGCGGATGGGTTCTTGCGCATCGGCGGTTCCGTTCAGCGCGAAGATCGCGCCGATGCCTTCGCGGTCGCGAAGCGCGCGCGCCAGCGCCACCATGCGCTTGACATGGCCATAACCGTATTTGCCGCCGCCGTCGCAGCGGATGAGGGCGAGCGCGCCCGGTTTGGCAATCGCCTTCTGCCGCACATGGGCGTTGAGGCTTTTCAAATGCGGTTCGCGCTCGAGCAGCAGCAACAGATCGGCGAGAGAGGCTTCGCCCGCTTTGGCTTCCAGCCGTTCGTGCACGGCTTCGACGAAAGCGAGATCGTCGGGCGTATCGATGGTGAGGCGGCCGCCTTCGCGGGCCAGTTCGGCATATTCCGGCGCGCGCACGATGCGCACGAATTCGGGATGCAGCTTGAAATAGCCGGTGACATGTTCGCGCGCGCTTGCATCGTGTCGCGCATCCATCATCAGCTTGTCGAGCGCGCGGCGCGTGAACGGGTCAACGCCTTCATGGGCGGTGACGGCGCCGTCTTCCAGCAACACATAATCGCCATCCTGCGCGATCAGATGCTCCACCAGATGATCGATGAAGCCGGCATCGATGAAGGGCGCATCCGACGACACGCGCACGATGATATCGGCATCGAGAAGATCGGCGGCGCGCGCGAAACGGGCGAGCACATCGTCTTCGGGGCCGCGCACCACAGTAATGCCGTGCTCGCGGCCGAATTCGACGATGGCATCGTCGCGCGGATTGGTGGAGGTGGCGATGGCGATCTGATGAATCGTTTTCGATTGCCGCAAACGATGCACGATGTGCCACAGCAGCGGCTTGCCCGCGACGGGTTTCAGCACTTTTCCCGGCAGCCGCGTGGAGCCCATGCGCGCCTGGATGACGGCGACGATACGCCCGCTCATGCCGCGGTTTCCCATGCCTTGCGAATGTGGCGCAGCGGGCGCATGCCGTCCGAAGGATCGGCGCGCCAGTCGCGGTCGGCGAGTTCGGAGGCTTGCGGGCCTTTGAAGCCGTCGCCATCGGCGGCCAGGCTTTCGCGGATGCGCGCGATGACGGGGGCGATTTCCTCCGGCAACCAGCAATGGCCGGCGGCATATTCGGCGCCCTTGCCATCGAGATCGAGATGGAATTCGACCGCGCTTGCGCCCCAGCGATGCACCGCGCGCTCGATGACCGATGCTTTGCGGGTGTGATCCGACCAGCCGACCGCGCAGCCGGTGGCCAGCCGAATCGCGGAAATCGCGGACAAATTCGCTTCTTCCGGCGGCGTGGGATAGGCCGACACGCAATGCAGCAGCGTGATGTCTTTCGCCCCGGCGCGCTTCAGCGTTTCGGCGGCGTGCTTGATTTCATCCATCGTCGCCATGCCGGTGGACAGCACGATGGGCTTGGCCGTGCGCGCGCAAGCCTCGAGCAGCGGCGCGACCAGCAATTCGTATGAGGCGATCTTGTAGAAATGCACGTAAGGGCGAAGTTCCTCCACCGCTTCGAGATAAAACGGCGTGCAGGAAAACTGGATGCCGCGCGCGAAGCAGCGTTCGGCCAAAGGCGCCAGATGGGCCGGCGGCAATTCCCATTCCTTGCGGGCGCGATGCTTTTCGCTGCGCAGCAGAATCTCCGGCGCGAACATGCGATGGATCTTGAAAAGCTGGAATTTGACCGCATCGCAGCCCGCATCGGCGGCCGCATCCACGAAGGCCAGCGCCCGGCCCAGATCGCGGGCGTGGTTGGAGGAGGCTTCGGCTATGAAGATGGGGCTCATCGAATCGTCCGTCCTTAACCCTTTCTAAAGAGCGCATGGCTAAGAGTTGGTTAACGGGGAGCCCGCACAGCAACCATGGCCGAAGCTTTCTTCATCGTTTCGAGCGGGCGTTCGGGCACCGCCATGCTGAGCAAGGCGCTGGCCGCGGCCGGCGACATCGAGATGCACCACGAATATATGGTGCACATCGTTCAGAAGCTGGGGGTGCTGCGCTATCGCGGGCTGGCATCGCCCGCCCAAGCCACCGCGGTTTTGCGCGAAACCCATGGGGCGGCGATCCATTATTGCGCGCGCGCCCATTGGGGGGATTCCTCCAACAAGCTTTCCTGGCTGATCCCCGAACTGGCCGCGCTTTTGCCGCAGGCGAAGTTCGTGCACCTGGTGCGCGACGGGCGCAAAGTGGCGGGCTCCTATTTCAGGAAGCTCGCCGGCGAATGCTATGACGACCGTTCCGTGCAGGTTTTGCAGGCTTTTCTGGACGATCCCTCCCTTCCCGCCCCGCCGCCGGAAAAGAAATATTGGTGGCCGATTGCGGCCGATCCCGCCTTTCGCACCTACACCCAGTTCGAGCGCATCGCCTGGCATTGGGCCGAGATCAACCGCGCGATTCTGGACTCGCTTGGCGCGCTGCCGCAAAGCCGCAAACATTTCGTGCGGCTGGAAGATCTGTACACCTCGGCACAAGAGGTGCGCGCGCTTTTCCGCTTTCTTAACCTTTCCTGCCGCGACGGCATCGGCGCCATGTTCGCGCGCCCCCACAATGTGAACCGCCCCGAAGACAGATTGCTCGAGCCGGATCAGGCATCGGCGTTCGACGCCATCGCGGGCGCGATGATGGACGAACTGGGATACGCGCAACGTGCGGAATACGTAGTGAATTATTAACGGCGGCTGGCCAAAGATGGTTACCGGGAACTTCCGGGCCGGCCCTATGAGCAACGATTGCGAACTCTGCCGCCACGAACTTGGCGAACCCGTTTACGAACCTGAACGATCGACGCGGCGGTTGAAGGTGCATATCTGCGCCCATTGCGGGCTCGTGCAGAGCAGCCCGCGCATCGATCGCGCCGCGCGCGCCCCGGCCGCCGTTTCGGGCGGCGCCGATTGGGGCAATGTGCGTTACGGCAAGGGATTTCGCACGGGCGCGGCCCTTGCGCTGCTCAAGCGCTATGCGGTGCTGCACGAGGCGATTTCGCTTCTGGATGTGGGTTCCAACCGCGGCAGCTTCGCGCGCGCCTTCCTGGAAGCCGCGCCAGAAGCGCATATCGTGGCCGTCGAACCGGACGAGCGCGTGGCGCAATCGTCCCGCGATCTGGACCGCACCGATCTGATGGTGTCGCGCATCGAGGATGCGGCGCTGGAATCGGAACGCTTCGATATCGTGCATTCCTGCCACACCATCGAACATCTGGCGCAGCCGATGAACGTTCTGATCGATCACTGGCGCGTGCTGAAGCCGAACGGATTGCTGGTGCTGGACGCGCCCAACATCGCCATCGTCGAATCCGACGACATCGTCGAGGAATGGTTCATCGACAAGCATCTCTATCATTTCTCGGTGCGCACCCTGATGCGCATGGTGACGGCGGCGGGCTTCGATATCGTGTCGGCGCCCGATCTGAAGGACCGCGAAAACCTGCTGATCGTGGCGCGCAAATCGCGAATCGGCCACGGCGTGCGCGAATCCGATCCTCTCGAAGTGAACGCGGCCGAACGGCTGATGGCCGCCTATATCGCCGGCCGGGCGCGCAACCTGGCCGCGCTGACGGCGATGGCGGCGGAAATTGCGCGGCTGGCGCCCAAGGGCGTGGCGATGTGGGGCGCGGGCCGGCTGTTCGATACGCTGGTCACCCATGGGCAATTCGCGCCCGACATGCTGTCGCTTCTGATCGACAAACATCTCAAACAGCATGTGCCCACGCGCTATGGCTGCGCGCTGGCGGGGCCGGAAGCGTTGCGCGAGGCCGATCCCGGCGTGGTCGTAGTGATGTCGCGCGGATTTGCCGACGAGATCGCGGCCGAAGCCAAAGCGCTTGCCCCGCGCGCCGAAATCATTCTCTACAGCGATCTTTTGAATCGCGCGCGGAAGGCAGCCTGAGATGGGATATGCCAGACGCGAAGAGGAAATCGATCCGCTGGACGAACTGGCCGGCGAAATCGCCCGCGCCGCGCGCTTCACGCGCATGCATGCCATCGCCTCGATCTATCACGCGGGCTCGGGCCATCCGGGTGGCGCGCTGTCGTCCGCCGACATATTGGCGTGTTTGTTCGGCGCGGAACTGAATTTCTGGCCGAGCGCCATCGACGATCCCTTCCGCGACCGCTTCGTGCTGTCCAAGGGCCATGGCGCGCCCGCGCTGTATGCGGTGGGGGCCTATCACGGCTTCTGCCCGCCCAAGGCCGCACTCAGTTTGCGCAAGATCGGAAGCGCGTTTCAGGGCCATCCCCATATCGGCGATCTGCCATGGGTGGAGACCAGCACCGGATCGCTCGGCCAGGGCTTTTCCGTCGCGCTCGGCATGGCGATGGGCTTGCGGCTCCAGAAGATCGACAGCGCGCGCGTCTATACGCTGCTCGGCGACGGCGAATTGCAGGAAGGCGAAGTGTGGGAAGCGGCCATGTGCGCGGCCCATCACAGGCTCGACAATCTCTGCGCCATTGTCGATTACAACAAGCTGCAAAGCGACGACCGCAACGAAAACATCATGCGGCTGGAACCGCTGGCCGCGAAATTCCGCGCCTTCGACTGGGCCGTGGCCGAAATCGACGGCCATGACATCCGCGCAATCCTGAACAGCCTGCGCCGCGCTTCGGCCACCCATGGCCGGCCGAGCCTTCTGATCGCCCATACCGTGAAAGGCAAAGGCGTGCCCTATATGGAAAACATCCCCCAATGGCACGGCAGCGTGAAACTGACGCGCGAGCAGGCCGAAGAGGCGCTGGAGGCGCTGGGCGCCACGCGCGGCGAAATGAAAGAGCTTCTCGATGTCTGAGGCCCCCGCACTGATCGGCACCAGCGGCGATTCCTTGCGCGAAGCGTTCGGCAAGGCGCTTTCGAAACTGGCCGACGAATTTCCGAAACTGGTCGTGCTGGACGCCGATATCGCCGGCGGCACGGGCGCGCATCATTTCCGCAAAAGCCATCCTTCGCGCTTTCTGCAATTCGGCATCGCCGAGCAGAACATGATGGCGGCGGCCGGCGGACTGGCCGCGACCGGATTGATTCCGGTGGTCACGACCTTCGCCGTGTTCTGTTTGCGCGCGGTGGAACAGGCGCGTCTTTCGCTCGCCTATTGCCGGCGCAACGCCAAGATCGTGGCCAGCCACCCCGGCATCGATGTGGGTCCCGACGGCGGCTCGGCCCAGGCGCTGGAAGATCTGGCCGCGTTTCGCGCGATTCCCGGGATGACGGTGATCTCGCCCGCCGATCCGGCCGAAACCGCGGCGGCGACGCGCGCGATCCTGGAATTCGACGGGCCGGTTTATATGCGCACCGGCAGAAGCCCGGCAAAACGCATTTTCGACGACGGCCATACATTCGAAATCGGCAAGGGAAAGATCGTCCGCAACGGCGGCGATCTGACCATCGTGGCCTGCGGCGTGGAAGTGGCGCGCGCGCTGGAAGCAGCCGAAATGCTGGCCAAAGACGGAATCGATGCGCGCGTGGTGAACATGGCCACGATCAAGCCCATCGACCGCACCCTGCTGGCGCGCTGCGCCAAGGAAACCGGCGCCATCGTGACGGCGGAAGATCACAATATTTATGGCGGGCTGGGCGGCGCGGTAGCCGAAGCGCTGGCCGCCACCCGGCCCTGCGCAATCGAATTCGTGGGCGTGAAGGATGTGTTCGGCGCATCGGGCGAGCCGGAGGAACTGGCCGTTCTGTTCGGCATCGGCGCGGGCGCCATCGCCGAAGCCGCAAGGCGCGCGATCAAGCGCAAGGGCAGAAAATGAATCCGCGCTTTTCGCTTGCCGGCAAGAACGCCGTCGTCACCGGGGCCAGCCGCGGCATTGGCCGGGCCATCGCGCTAGGGCTGGCGGAGGCGGGCGCCGATGTGGTGCTCACATTTCGCGAGCGGCGCGACGAAGCGGACAAGGCCGCGGGCGAAATCGAAAAGCTGGGCCGCCGGGCGCTGGCCCTGCAAATGGATGTGACCGATCGCGCCAGCGTGGAAGCGGCGGCGAAGGATGCGCGCGCCTTCGGGCCGGTTTCCATCCTCGTCAACAATGCGGGCATCAACAAGCCCACCGATTTCGACGCGGTAACCGATTCCGATTGGGACAATATCCTCGCCACCAACCTGAAAGGCCCGTTCATCTGCGCGCAAGTCTTTCTGCCGCTTTTGAAAGATGCGGGCGGCGGATCGATCGTGCATATCGGTTCGGTGAGCGGACAATATGGCGGCCCGCGCACGGCCCATTATGCGGCCTCCAAAGCGGGACTGATTTCGCTGGCGCAAGTCATCGCGCGCTTCGGCGCCCAATGTCATGTGCGTTCCAATGTCGTTGCGGCCGGATTGATCGCGTCCGACATGGCCGCGGCGGGACTGGCTGCGGCGAGCGTGCAGAAGGCCGCAGAGGGAATCGTCCTCAAACGCCTGGGCAGTCCGCGCGACGTGGCCGATGCGGTTGTGTTTCTGGCAAGCGATGCGTCCGGCTACATCACCGCGCAGACGATCAATGTGAATGGCGGGCTTTATTTCTGATGGAAAAGACGCTTCTCATCGTTTCGGGCGGGATCGAAGCGGCCGATGCGGCGCGGCGCGCCAAAGAGATGGGGCTTTATGTCGTCGTTTCCGACCGCGACACCCAGGCGCCCGGTTTCGCCCATGCCGATTCCTGCATCATCGCCGATGTTTATCGCGCCGAAGACACGCTGGCTGCCGCGCGCCGCTATGCGCTGAAGCTGCGCAAGATCGACGGCGTGATCTGCGTGGCCGCGGACGCGCCGCTGACCGCGGCAACGGTGGCGCAGCATCTGAATCTTCCCGGCATTTCCACCGATAGCGCGAAACTCGCGACCGACAAGCTTGCGATGAAACAGCGATTCCTGGCCGCGGGCGTGCCTGTGCCGTGGTTTTCGCCCGTCGCCACGCCGCAGGCGCTGCAACGCATGGCGGTGGAACGCGGGCACGATCTGGTCGTGAAGCCGGTGGACAGCCGCGGGTCTCGCGGCGTGCAGCGCGTGAGCGGGGCGGCCGATCTTGCAAACGCGTTCGCGCTCGCCCGCCGGCATTCGCCGAGCGAACGCGTGATGGTGGAGGAATATCTCAGCGGTCCGCAGGTTTCGACCGAATCCATTGTCGTCAACGGCAAATGCTATACGCCGGGATTTTCCGACCGCAACTACGAATATCTGGAGCGCTATGCGCCCTTCTTCATCGAGAATGGCGGCGATCTGCCCAGCCATTTGCCCGAAGACATTCAGGCGAAGGTGAAGGCTGTGGTGGCTGAGGCTGCCATGGCGCTGGGCATCACCAACGGCACGGTGAAAGGCGATATCGTCATCCACAATGGCGAGCCCTACGTGATCGAGCTGGCGGCGCGGCTTTCGGGCGGCTTCTTCTGCACGCGCGAGATACCGCTCAATACGGGCGTGGATTTCGTGGGCGCGGCCATCAGGCTGGCGCTGGGCGAAACCGTTTCGCCGGAAGAATTGGAACCGAAGAAATTCACGCCCGTGATCCAGCGCTATGCCTTTCCCGATCCCGGCCGCGTGACGCGCGTGAGCGGCGCGGAGGAAGCGCGCAAGATTTCCGGCATCGAAGATGTGATCGTGACGGCGAAGCCCGGCGACGTGATCCCGCAGGCCGGCGACAAGCGGCCATCGGGCGCGATGGTGCTGGCGACCGGCGAGACGCGCGATGCCGCCCTGGCCGCGGCCAATGACGCGCTTTCGCACATCCGGATCGAAACCGCATGAATGCGCCGGTGAAAGCGCGGGATTTGCGCGCGCAGGATGCGACGGTGCACCTGTTTGCGCTGTTCCATCTCAACCTGGCGTTTTCCGCCATCGAGGAAGAACAGCGCACCGATGTGATCGCGCGCTGCTATTGGCCGCTTCTGGAACTGGCCGAAAAGCACGGCCCCATCGGCATCGAAGCGACCGGCTACACGCTGGAGGAAATCGCGCGGCTCGATCCGGCCTGGATCGCGCGCGCCAAAACGCTGATCGCAAAAGGCCGCATCGAATCCATCGGTTCGGGGTATGCGCAGATCATCGGGCCGCTGGTGCCGTGGCGGGTGAGCGCGGCCAATCTTCGAATCGGCAATCGCATCTATCGCGAATTGCTGGGCGTGCAGCCGGACCTCGCACTGGTCAACGAGCAGGCCTATTCGGCCGGGTTGGCCGGGCTTTACCTCGATGCCGGCTATCGCGCCATCCTGATGGATTGGGACAATCCGGCCGCGCATCATCCGGAATGGAGCGCCGATACGCGCCATCTGCCGCAATATGCGCTGGGCAATGACGGACGAAAAATCGCGCTTTTGTGGACGAGCACGGTCGCTTTCCAGAAACTGCAACGTTTCGCCCATGGCGATATCGGGCGCGAGGATTATCTCGAACATATCCGCGCGCGGCGCAACGGACATCCCCGCGCGCTGTGCGTCTATGCCAACGATGCGGAGATTTTCGATTTCCGGCCCGGGCGCTACCGCACCGAAGAGCGCATCTCGGGCGGCGAATGGGCGCGGCTGGGCGAAGCCTTTGCGGCGCTGCACGAAGAAGCCGGTTGCCGGTTCGTTGCGCCATCGGATGCGCTGTCGCTGTTGAAACTGCCGCAGGCCGGACAGGCATTGCGGCTGGAATCGCCGGCCTGCCCGGTTCCGGTGAAAAAGCAGCGCAAATACAATCTCTCGCGCTGGGCGGTGACGGGGCGCGACGATATCGGCGTGAATGCGGCATGCCAGCGGATTTATGAGGCGCTGGTTGCGCGCGATGCGGATGAAGCGGCGTGGAAAGAGCTTTGCTATCTCTGGTCCAGCGATTTCCGCACACATATTACCGGGAAGCGGTGGGACGGGTTCGTCGAACGGTTGAAGGATGCCGAACAAAAATACGGTTGGGGTGAGGGGGCGGCGCCGCTTCTGTTTGCTGGAAATTTTGGACGTGCGGCACCGCCCCCTCACCCCGCCCTCTCCCCCGAGGGGGGAGAGGGAGAGCGTTATATAAGTGTCGAGACTTCGAAATTGTCGGCGCGCCTCGATCGCCGCCGTGGATTGGCGATTGAGAGATTGCAATTTGCGCACAACACGCAGCCCGTCATCGGGGGGCTGCCGCATGGCCATTTCGACGACATCGCGCTGCAGGCCGATTGGTACACCGGCGATTGCGTGTTCGAGGCGCCGGGCGAACACAAGATCACCGATCTGGAATGGTGCGAGGCGCATGTCTCGCAAAACGAGACGGGCGACATTGCCGTCGCCTCTTTAATCGAGACGCCGCGCGGGCCGATTGAAAAAGTTTTGCGGTTCCATGCGGGCGAACCGCGCGTCGATTTCGATCTCACCTTTCATTGGGCCGATTGGGGACGCGGTTCGCTGAGGCTGGGCCATATCACCCTGCTGCCGGAAGCGTTCGACTGGACGAAGCTTTCGTTAACGACGCACAATGGCGGTAAGGAAGCGGAAAGCTTTGCGCTTAAGGACCAGATTATCGAGCATGGCGCGCCGGTTTCGTTCCTGGTGTCGTCGTCCTACGGGCTGGGCATGACCGAAGGCTGGGCCGAGCTTGGCGATGCCAACACGCGCATCCGCGTGCATGTGGAGCGCGCAACCGCGCCGCTTCTGGGCCTTCTGACCCACAGGCGCATCGGCGGCAGCCTGTTCTGCCAGCTTATGCTGTCGGCGCTGGAACTGGACGAAACCCGCAAGCCTTGCGCCTATAGCCAAGGCCCGCGCCGCTTCCGTTTTGGTATGTCCGCGGTTGCTCCTTCAACCTATTTTTAAGCACGTTCTGCAACCATGGCGGCCGTCGCGAAGGGGCATCCCACCATGGCGCAACGCGCCCAGAAGATCTATCTGCCTGAGGACAACCGGGCCAAAATCACGCCGATCAATCCGGGCTTTCGCGATTTCACGCAGCCCTGGCTCGACTTGAACGACAAGGCCGTGCTCGTCACCGGCGGCACCGGCTCGTTCGGCAAGCATTTCGTGAAGACGGTGATCGAGCGATACCGCCCGCGCCGGCTCGTCATCTTCAGCCGCGACGAACTCAAGCAGTTCGAGATGCAGCAATTGTTCCCCATGGAGCAGCATCCGTTCCTGCGCTTCTTCATCGGCGACGTGCGCGATCGCGACCGGCTGGAACTTGCGATGCGCGACATCGATTATGTGATCCATGCCGCGGCCCTGAAACAGGTGCCGACGGCCGAATACAATCCCTTCGAATGCATCCGCACCAATGTGTTCGGGGCGGAGAATGTGGTGAGCGCGGCGCTCAGGCGCAATGTGCGCAAGGTGATCGCGCTGTCCACCGACAAGGCGGCCAATCCGGTCAATCTTTATGGCGCCTCGAAGCTGGCGTCGGACAAGATTTTCGTGGCCGCCAACAATCTGGCCGGTGCGGACGGCACGCGCTTTGCCGTGGTGCGCTACGGCAATGTGGTCGGTTCGCGCGGCTCGGTCGTGCCGTTCTTCCAGAACCTGGCGGCAAACGGCGCCAGCGAACTTCCCATCACCGACGCGCGCATGACGCGCTTCTGGATCACGCTGACGCAGGGCGTGAATTTCGTGCTGTCGAGCATGGAAATGTCGCGCGGCGGCGAAATCTTCGTGCCGAAAATCGCCTCCACCACGGTGACCGATCTGGCCTCGCTGATCGCGCCCAAACTGGGCCAGAAGGTCGTGGGCGTGCGCCCCGGCGAAAAGCTGCACGAAACCATGATCCCGGCCGACGATTCGCGCTGGACGGTGGAACTGGAAGACCGCTTCGTGATCCTGGCTTCGTTCGCGGCGGCCGCGCGCGAGGCCTATCTCAATCGGGGCGCGACGCCGGTGCAGGAAGGCTTTTCCTATTCCAGCGACAACAATCCCGAACAGCTCGACGCGCGCGGTTTGCAGACGCTTCTGACACAGGCCTTTGCATGAGCGCGCCCGCGCTTCGCATCGCGCGCGGTTTTCTGCCTTACGGCCGCCAGCTCATCGAGGACGACGATATCGCCGCCGTCACCGAGGCGCTGCGCGGCGATCTTCTGACCACCGGGCCTTATGTTTCGCGCTTCGAAGCCGCGCTCGCCAGGGCCACGGGCGCCTTGCACGCGGTTGTGTGCGCCAACGGCACCGCCGCGCTGCACATGGCGGCGCGCGCATTGCGCCTGGGGCCGGGCACGAACGTGATCGTGCCGGCCATAACGTTCCTGGCCACCGCCAGTGCGCCGCATCTGAACGGCGCCGAGATCGTGTTCGCCGATGTCGATCCCGAAACCGGATTGATGCGCCCCGAAGACCTGCAAGCCGCGTTGGCGCGCGCAGGACGGGCCGACGCCGTGTTCAACGTGCATCTGAACGGCCAATGCGGCGCGCTGGAAGAGATTGCCGATGTGGCGCGCGGCCATGGCGCGAAAATCGTGGACGATGCCTGCCACGCCATCGGCACATCCTATGTGGCGAAGGACGGCACGGTCAGCCCCATCGGCTCCAACCGGTTCTCGGATCTCAGCGTATTTTCGTTCCACCCGGTGAAAACCGTCGCCATGGGCGAAGGCGGGGCGGTGACGGCCAACGATCCCGAACTGGCAAAGCGGCTCGCGCTGGCGCGCAATCACGGCATGATCCGCGATTCCGCGATGTTCGCGAACCCGGACGATGCCTTCGAGGACGGCCAGCCCAATCCCTGGTATTACGAACTGGGCGAACCCGAATTCAACTGGCGCGCAAACGATATCCAATGCGCGCTGGGGCTTTCGCAGCTTTCCAAGCTCGAGCGCTTCGTGTCGCGGCGCCGCGCCATCGCCGCCCGTTACGATCTGGCGCTGGCCGGGCTTGCGCCGCTGCTTCGCCCGCTCGGGCGCACGCGGCGTTCGCTTCCGGCGTGGCATCTTTATGTCGTGCGGATCGATTTCGAAAAGGCCGGCACATCGCGCGCGCGATTGATGCGCGCGCTGGCGGCGGACGGCATCGGCACCCAGGTGCATTATTTCCCGGTGCATCGCCAGCCTTATTATGCGAAGCGCCATGGACAGACGCATCTGCCGGGCGCCGAACGCTATTACCAAAGCGCGCTCAGCCTTCCGCTTTATGCTTCGATGCGCGAAAGCGACGCCGATTATGTGGCCGACGCGCTGAAGCGCCATCTGACCGTCTGAAAACGGAAACGCAGGCGGAAAGCCCGCCTGCGTTTCTCTTTTTGTACCCCACAACCCTGCCTTGGGCTGTTTCCGGCAAAGACGGGCGGCGGAGCGTTCTGCTCCGCCGCTTCGGAGATGCTTAACGGAACAGCGAAAGGGTAATCGACGGCGCCTGGTTGGCGATCGCCAGTGCCTGCACGCCAAGCTGCTGCTTGACCTGCAAGGACTGCAACATCGCGCTTTCCTGCGCCATGTTGGCGTCGACCAGGTTGCCGATGCCGGCGGTCAACGTGTCCGACAGCTTCTGCACGAAATCGGCCTGGATCGAGAACTTCTTCGCACCGCTCGACAGACGCGCCAGAGCCGCGTTGACGTTGGTGAGAGAGGTTTCGACGGTCGAGATCATGGTGGAAGCCGCAGCCTGCGTCGAGATATTGCCGGCCGTAGCGATGGTCACGACCGAACCGCTCAGGCTCATGTTCTCGGCCGAAACCGTCAGGCGGCGCGAGCCGTCGGAGGAAGCCAGGGCAGTGATCTGATTGGTGGAACCGTCGACCAGGTTGTAGCCGTTGAACACGGCGTTGTTCACGATCGAGCTGATCTGATCGCGAAGGGCCGTGAAGTCTTCGTTCAGGGCCGCGCGGCTGGCGGTATCCAGCGAAGAGTCGGAAGCGGCAAGCGCCTTCGACTTCATCTGGATCAGAAGATCGGAGATCGACTGACCGGCGGAAAGCGCGACATCCACCGCGGACATGCCGCGATTGATGCTGTCGCCGACCGCCGCGTAACCGGCGACGTCGCCGCGCATGTTCTGGGCGATGGCGTAAGCGGCGCCGTCGTCCTTGGCGGAAGCGACCTTCAGCCCCGTGTTGATGGCGCTTTGCACGCCCTGAAGCTGGGAGTTGGTGGAATCCAGATTCTGCAGCGCAACCATCGCGCCGACATTGGTGTTCACGCTAAGCATTATAGCCTCCGTTCTGGCTCGTGATGACGAGCGTTTTGCTCAAGGGGCGTTTTGCCCCGCTGGTCCTTGTGCAGCGCGCGTGCCGGAGGCGATTCAGAATTTACTAACGCTCGATTTTTCGTTTGGAGGCGGAATCTTGCCGGGCAGGAATTGTCCACCCGCGGCGTTTGCCGGGCAGAATTTACCGGCTTAGGGCAAAATTTTCCGCATGGCGGTGGGCAATTCTTGCCGGGTGCCGGCCGAAAAAGAAGGCGGCGCGGGGGTTTTCCCCGGCAGCCGCCTTCGGCCGGTTGCGAAGCCCTCAGCGGAACAGCGAGAGCACGACCTGCGGCGCCTGATTGGCGATCGACAGAGCCTGCACGCCGAGCTGCTGCTTGACCTGCAAGGACTGAAGCTTCGCGCTTTCCTGCGCCATATTGGCATCCACCAGATTGCCGATGCCCGCCGTCAGCGTGTCCGACAATTTCTGGACGAAGTCGATCTGGATCGAGAACTTCTTGGCGCCGCTGCCCAACCGGGCCAGGGCGCTGTTGACGTTGGTCAGTGAAGTTTCGACCGTCGAGATCATCGTGGAGGCCGAGGCCTGGGTGGAGATCGATGCCGTCGTGGAGATGGTGACGACCGATCCGCTCAGGCTCATGTTTTCGGCCGACACCGTGATCTTGCGCGTGCCGTCCGAAGACGCCAGCGCCGTGATCATGTTTGTCGAACCGTCAACCAGATTGAAGCCGTTGAAGACCGCATTGTTGACGATCGATGTGATCTGATCGCGCAAGGCCTGGAAGTCTTCGTTGAGGGCCGCCCGGCTCGCCGTGTCCAAAGAGGCGTCGGAAGCCGAAAGAGCCTTCTGCTTCATCTGGATCAGAAGATCGGAGATCGACTGACCCGCGGACAGGGCCACATCCACGGCCGAAGAGCCGCGATTGAGGCTGTCCATGACCGACTGGTAGCCGGCCACGTCGCCGCGCATGTCCTGGGCGATGGCATAGGTTGCGCCGTCGTCCTTTGCGGTGGCGACCTTCAGACCCGTGTTGATGGCATTCTGGGTCATCTGAAGCTGGCTGTTGGTCTGGTTGAGATATTGCAGCGCGATCATGGCGCCGGTGTTGGTGTTGACTGTAAGCATCTTCGTTCTCCGTCACGTTCTGTGTCCTGACGTGCCTTCTGCCCGCCGGGAGGACGCAGGGGATTTGCGTCCCGCAGGAACAGTCGCAATGGATATGCCAGAAACCTCCGCAGAGGCTGGCTGTAACATACTGAATTCATTGGGTTATGGTTGAATTCACGATTGCCGGAGCGGGGCACATTTTGCCGCCCGGCACATGATGCCCTTGCGGCTGTGGCGGAACTTGCCCCGGCCACGAAAAACGCCGGCCCGTCCGGGCCGGCGTTTCGCACTTCGCCCCGCAAAAACGGTTCAGGCCGCGCCCTGCAGACCCTGCATGATGGTGCGGTTGATTTCGATCAGCGGTTCGACGGGGGCGCCTTCGCGCGTGACCTGTTTGGAATATTTTCCGATCCACAGCGACAGCGACACGATCTTGGCGCGGGTTTCGCGCGGCAACTGGTTGCGGTCGTCCATGCAGTCGGCGGCGAGCGTGCGCCACAACCGGCCGTTCCAATCGAGCGCCTCGGCGAGCCGGCCGCCCTTGGTGCCGTTCTTCTGCACGTCGATCAGCGCGCCGGTGACCTGGCCGAAGAGCCGGTATTCGGTGGTGCGCGGATCTTCAGTAACCCGCTGCGTGTTTTTGTAGGCCTGATGGCTCATAGGAAAGACGCTCCCGTTCGAACTCGAAAAGTTTCTTGCACAGCATCAGCGCGCGGTAATAGGCGCCGCTCATCACGTCGCGGCTGATTTCGATACAGGCCGACAGCGCCTGCTTGTCGCGGATGGCGCCCATGAACTCGGTCATGCGCAGCGCGAAATCGTTGTAGTGCTCCTCGTTGTCGTCGGGTTCGAGGTACATCATCATGATGGGAAAGTAGATCCGTTTGGCCGGCGTATCGGCCGCATCGGGCTGCATGATATCCTTTTCGCGCAGGATGCAGGCGCGATTTTGCAGCACCAGGCTCGCGCGCTTGTCGCCATTGGTCATCACCGCGCCATTGAGCACGAATTTTTCGCCCGGTTTCAGCGACAGTTTCAGCGGCATTGGTGAACCCTTTAAGGAAGCGCGGCAGATTTTGCCCGCGTTCTTCAGTCATTCGCCGGCGAGGATAGGCTTAATTTCTTAACAAAAGCCTTGCGATGAGGCCGCCGCCATTCACCGAAAATTAGGCATGACCAAGGCTTACTGCGAAGCTTCCGCAATGGGGATTTTGGCGCATGTCGGCTTTCGCTTTCGCACCCGGGCTCACCTCCAAGACAGGGCGCGGCGCGCAGGCCCAGGCGCTCGCCCGCCTCGAAGAAACCGAAGAAGAGGCCCATGCGGCGCAGGCGCGCAAGAAATCCAACGGGCTCGTGCGCCGCGCGATCAAGGCGTGGCGGCGCGGCGACGTGGTGCGCGCAGGCCAGCTGACGCTGGAAGCCACCAATGTGGACGGCGAGAATGCGCAGGCCTTTCACGTGCTCGCCATGGCGCTGGAACGCATGGGCCACATGCACAAGGCGCTGGTGACCTACGAACGCGCGTTTGCGCTCGATCCCGACGATCCCGATCTGCTGCTCAATCTGGGCCTGACGGCCTGGAACATGAAGATGAATGACGGTGCGGCGCGCATGTTCCGCCATTATATCGAGGCGTGTCCCAATTCGCCCCTGGGCTACAACAATCTGGGCTCGATCCAGTGCGACATGGGCGAGGCCAACGAAGCCATCGAAACCCTGCGCGCTGCGATCTATCGCATGCCGAACGAATCCATGCTGTGGAATTCGCTGGCCACGGTTCTGGCCGAGGAAGGCCGCGCCGAAGAAAGCCTGACCTTCTATCACGAAGCGGTGCGCCTCGATCCGGGGTTTTCGCGGCCGTGGCACAATCTGGGCTACGCCTATTCGCATCTGGGCCGCCTCGCCGAGGCGCTGGAATGTTACGACAACGCGCTCGAACGCGCGGTCGACGAAAAGGACATCATCGAAGGCACCCATTCGCGCAGCATCTGCCTGATCGGCATGGGGCGGCTGGAAGAAGGCTTCCGCGAATACGAGATCCGCAATTCCCAACGCTTCCGCGCCTATGTGCATTACATGGTCGATGCGCCGAGATGGCACGGCGAGGATTTAAGCGGCAAGCGAATCCTGGTGTCCGGCGAACAGGGTTTGGGCGACGAATTCATGTTCGCCAATGTGCTGCCCGATCTTCAGCGCGCGGTGGGCGAAGACGGCAAATTGCTGATCTGCGTCGATCCCCGACTCGTGAGCCTGTTCCAGCGCTCCTTTCCGCGCGCCGAGGTTGGCACCTATGACGACCGCACGCTCAGCGATCCCGACGGCGTCAAGGAATTGCGCTTCGTGCCCTGGGCGCGCGACGTGGATTTCATCTGCCCGATGGGATCGGCGCTGCAATTCTATCGCAAGAGCCTCGACGATTTCCGCGGCGAAGCCTTCCTCGTGCCGGACCCGGCCCGCGTGGCCGATTTCCGCAAGCGGCTGGAGGCGATGGGGCCCGGCCCCTATGTCGGCATCTGCTGGCGTTCGATGATGATGAGCACCAAGCGCAAGAAATATTACAGCGCGCTCGACGCCTGGGGCCCGATCCTGAAAGTGCCGGGCGCAACCTTCGTCAATGTGCAATACGGCGATTGCACAGCCGAACTCGCGCGCGCGCGCGAACAGCACGGCGTCGATATCAAGGTGTTCGGCGATCTCGACCTGAAGAACGATATCGACGGGGCAGCCGCACTTTCGGCCGCGCTCGACCTGGTGATCTCCGCACCGACCGCGGCTGCGGCCACCGCGGCAAGCGTGGGCGCCGAAGTGTGGTTCCTCACCGCCGGGCGCACCTGGCCGCAACTGGGCACCGATCGCTACCCGTGGTACGCGAACGCCCGCGTCTTCATGCCGGACAATTTCGGCGACTGGAACGCATTGATGCCGCAGGTGGGCGCGGCGCTGGCGCAATTCGCGAAATAATAACCACCCTCCCCTTGAGGGAGGGTCGAAATTTGCGACGTGTCCGCAGCGCAAGCGAAGGACCGAGCAAATTTCGGGGAGGGGTCGCGGCAGCGCGCCTTACCCCTCCCCGAAAAATCCTCGCGTCGCTATCGCTCCGCTCGAATTTTTCGATCCTCCCTCAAGGGGAGGGTGCGGGCGCCAGAAACGCGCGCACATCCTTTACCGTTGCGTCGGGGGCGTCTTCCTGCAACACGTGGCCCGCATCCGGATAGACGATCAGCTTCGAGCCCGCGATCGCGTCGTGATATTCATGCGCGGCGGCGACCGGGATCAATTGATCCTGCGCGCCCCACATAATCAGCGTCGGCGCCTTGATATCCTTGATGTGATCCTTGACCTCGGTGTTCCACGGAAGTTCGAAGCGCTTCAGCGTGGCCTCGCGCGTGCCTTTCATGCGCGCGAAATCCCAATAGCGGTCGATCATCCAGTCGCTGACCAGCCGCTTGTGATAGAAGGCGTCGTCGAGGCCTTCCTTCACGATGGACCGCGGCGTGATGTAGAGCGTCAACTGATTGACCACCGGTATGCGCGCGAGCTTGAAGGCCAGCGGCACGTGATCGCCCTGTTTGGAGGTCATGCCGCCGGCATCGACCAGGATCAGATGCGTGACCCGGCCGGGATGTTCTTCGGCATAGCGCGCCGCAATCGCGCCGCCCATGGAATTGCCGCCGATGGAAAATGTGGTGAGGCCGAGCTTGTCGGCGAATTCGTCGGTGAACTTCACCATGCCCTCTTGCGAATAATCGCCGTTGGGCACCGCACCCGTGAGCCCATGGCCGGGCATATCGACGGTGACGACGCGGAACGTCTTGTCCATCCTGAGCGCCCAGGGCTCCCAGGTGAAAAGCGAAGCATTGGAGCCGTGGATCAGCAGCAGCACCGGCGCATCGCGCGGGCCCTGATCGCGGAAATGCACGCGCGCGCCATCGGGCAGCGTGGTGAATTGCGATGCGCGGCCGGCATATTTCTTGATGAGTTCGCTGCGCGGAATATCGGGCGTGCTGACATACCAGAAGGCGCCGGCCAGCGCCACGATCACAACCAGCAATCCAATCACGACCTTGCGCATCAAAGCCTCCTGCGTTCCACCGGTTTCTCGACATCGAAATCATGACCTTCGGGGCCGGGATCGTCCGGCGGGCGCGGCCAGACTACGAAGGATTCGTTCTGCAACGATTTCGGTTTCGCCTTGCGCCGTTCGCGCGCGGTTTCCTCTTCGCGGGCGGCGGCGTCTTCGAGGAAGGGTGCGCTGAATTCGGCCTCCGGTCCGGCATCGTAGGCTTCCACCAGTTCTGCGCCGGGCGCGGACCATTCGAGCGTATCGAAGGCGCCGCATTTTTTGCACACCGCATGCCAATGCGCCGAAGCGGCTCTGCAATTGGTGCAGCGCCATTGCGCATCGGCCGGTGCGCGCACCGCGCGTGCGAGCCAGGCATGCGCCGCGGCGGCATCGTGATACTGGCCCTGCTCGATCTCGGCCATCAGGGCGCAGACGCGCGCGCTGGCAAAGCCGCGCGCAAGCGGCGCCAGCACGCGGCGCGCTTCGGCCCATTCGGTGAGATTGACGGCCTGTTCGGCCTCCAGCATGCGGCTTTCGAAATGATCGCGCTTGAGATGGGCAAGGCCGATCAGCCGGCGCGCGCGCGCATCGGCCGATTCCGCGGGCTTGATGGCCGCGTAAGCAGCAGCGAGATCGGGATGGGGCGCCTGCGCCCAGGCCGCTTCGATAATGTCCTGCGCGCGCCAGGCGCGGCCCTGCGAGGCCAGCTTGCGCGCGGCAAATGCAGCGGCAGGCGCAAGCGCGGGCGACAATTCCAGCGCATCGAGCGCAAGTTTAAGCGCGCGTTCGCCCTGCCCGCGGCCTTCTTCATCGAGCGCCTCGGCTGCGAGCAAAACCGCGCGGCGCCGGCGCGCGATCGCATTGTCGATCAGGCCCGCGCGCGCGGCATTTTCCAGAACTTCCTTGGCGTCGCCCCATTGATGATGCGCCGATTTGAGATCGAACAGGGCATTGGCCGCCCAGGGCGCGCGCGGCCGCAACGCATGTGCGCGGGCGGCCAGACGCATCGCTTCGTCGGAATCATTGTGGCGCATGGCTTTCATGAAAAGCCCGCGCAATCCCAGAAACTCGGTTTCGGGATGGGTGAGCATGGCCTGATAGGCTTCGTCCTGGCCGGAATCATCGCCTTCAAGCTGTGCGGCCTGCGCGGTGAGCAGCAAGGACAAAGGCTGGACGCCCAAAAGCGAATCCACTTTCTTCGCAAGACGTTTGGCTTCGAGCGCATCGCCCGCCGCCGCCGCCACCAGCCCGCGCGCCAGCGCCTCCTGCCCGCGCCGCGAACGGCGCAACGCGAACCAGCGGCCGAAGGCGCCGGGGCCCGCCAGCAGCTTGGCGGTGAGCCGCGTGAGGATGGCGATCAATGCCGCGAACGCGATGGCAATTCCGATGGCCGCACCGGCACTGGTGCGCAATTGGTAGCCGTCGATGACATAGACGAGCTCGCCTTGCCGGCTTGCGATCCATGCGACCGCAAGCGCAATCAGCGCCGCACCGATGAGGATGGAGATCAGCCGCATCATGGCTTGGGCGCCAGATCGGAGACGATGCGGCCCGTGAGCGCGGCCGTCGCTTGCGTGACCGCAAGGCGCGCCTTCGCATCGGCAAGCCATTGGGCGGCGGCCGCGCGCGCGGAGCCCTTGAGCGCATCGATTTCGTTCACCGCGCCTTTGAGATCGCCCGATTTCAGATCGAATTCGGCGCGGGCCACATGGGCTTCGGTGGTGGTGCCTTTCACATTGCCGACACGGCGCACGGAAACGAGATTCTCGAAACTCGCCCACAAACGGGAGAGCCAGTTCGTGGCGTGGCTGCGCCGCTCGGCGGCCAGGATCGCATCGGCCGTGCCGGAGAAGCGATCGGCCAGCATGGCGCGCGTGGGAACGCCCTTTGCGTAGTGCGACAGCGTATCGAGTTCGGGCGCGGGCGAAAGCGCGCGCAACGCATCGATCTCGTTTTCGAACGGTGCATCGGTTTCGCTGACGCGCACCAGTTCGGCCAGCGTGAGGACCGCCGCCGCATGCTTCATCGCCGCCGCGGTATCGCGCGCTTCCAGTTTGGCAACCCGCGCATCGAGGGCGGCGAGATCGGTTTTGGCCGCATAGCTGTCCAGCCGCTGCGGCAGATCGGCGGGAACCTTGTCTTCCAGCGCGGCGATGCGCGCGCCCGCATCGGCTTGGGCTTTCTGCGCGGCGGCGAGTGCAGCATTCAACTGGGCAATCGCTTTTTCGTCGGCATCGAGGCGGGCTGCGACATCGGGGGGCACATTGCCGTTCTTCTCGAGCGAATCCAGGCGCGCCTCATCGGTATCGACGCGCATCTTGAGCGCGGCGAGATCGGCGCGTTCGGCTTCGAAGGCCGAGGCCGCGGCCTTGGGCGCATGACCGGCCGCGATCTGGCCCACGCGGGTTTCGAGGGCTGCCACCCGCTCGCCCACATCCGAATTCTCGGCGCCGTTCATGGCCCACGGCCAGTAGGTCGCCGCCAGCCCGCCGGCCAGCGCCGCCACCACCAGCAATACGAATATGCCAAGCGCATCGGCGACGCCGCGGATGCGGCTGCGCGGCTCATGCTCGTCCTGGGGGGCGGGCTTGGGCAGGGCGGAAAATTCCTGCTGCTCTGGATCGGCCATGGCGCTCCTCGACGGAAGGCCGAAATTATAGACGCCGGGCCTCCGCAACAAGGCGCAACATCGCCTCCTGATCCGGCCGGGCGGCGGTCAGGATTTCGCGGAAAACCAGCGGCTTGAGCGCTTCGGCGGTGGGTTTGCTGATGCACAGCGCCGAAATGGCCGATGTGGTCTGCGCAAGGCCCGCATTGACGACGCATTTGAAGAACACGCGCGCCGAGCGCGGCGAATAGAACATCGCCGCATCGAGGTTGCCCGATTGCAGCGCATCGGCCGCATCCTCGGGCAGGCTTTCGACCGCGGCGGCGTCATAGAGCACCGCACGGCGCACATCGTAACCCAGCGCGCCGAGGCGCTCCGGCAACCCGCCCCTGGTTTCCTGGCCTTGCACATGCAGCAGCGCGCCGTCTTCGGGTTTGGCCCAGCGCGCGGCGGCTTCGGCAAGCGTTGCGGCATTGCCAGCCGCGTTTTCGACATTGGCGAAGCCGGCCATGCGCGCGGCCTGCGCGGTTTGCGGACCCACCGCCAGCACGCGGATGTCGCGCGATTGCGTCGCGCGTTCGAGCGCGCGGATGGCGTTCGCGCTGGTGGCCAGGATCGCCTGCACGCCGGCCAGATCGACACTGGCCTCTTCGCGGAAACGGATATCGAGAAGCGGGGCCGCGATGGCCTCATGGCCAAGCGCTTTGAGCCTGGCGAGGGTGGCTTCGCCATCTTCGAGAGGACGGGTGATGAGAATACGCATCTAAAGAACCAACCATTTTTGGGCACGCGGTTTCAAGGCCTCGCCCGCTTCGCGGCCCAGGCGCGCGGCTTGGTGCGCATCGCCAAGGGCGGCATCGAAAGCGGTTTCGACGAAATCGCTTCCGTCAGGCGCGATCACTTCGCCGCGGAAGGACAGGCGATTGTTTTCGCATGTCGCAAGCCCGCCGATGGGCGTGCGGCACGAACCATCCAGCGCCAGTTGAAAGGCGCGTTCGCAGGCCAGTGCGATTTCGGTGGGTGCATGATTCATGCCGGCAATCCTTGCGGAAATCGCATCGCTGGCGCGGATTTCGATTCCGATGGCGCCTTGCGACAAGGCCGGCAACCACGTGTCCATGGGCATGAACGATGTCACATGCGATTGCAGCCCCAGGCGTTTCAATCCGGCATATGCGAGCAGGATGGCGTCATATTCGCCGTCTTCGAGTTTGCGCAGCCGCGTATCGACGTTGCCGCGCAACAGCGCGGTTTGAAGATCGGGGCGCGCGCGCGCGACCAGGGCCTGACGGCGGACCGAACTCGTGCCGACGCGCGCGCCCTTGGGCAATTCGGCCAATGTCCGCGCCTTGTGCGAAATGAACACGTCGCGCGGATCTTCGCGCGGCAGCACCGCGGCGATGGCCAAGCCGTCCGGCAAGGCGGCCGGCACGTCCTTCATCGAATGCACGGCCAGATCGATGGCGCCCGAAAGCAGCGCCTCTTCCAACTCCTTGGTGAAAAGCCCCTTGCCGCCGGCATCGGCCAGCGCGCGGTCCTGGATGCGGTCGCCGCTGGTCTTCACGACCACGATTTCGCATGGTCCGCCAAGGGCGGCGGCCACCATATCGCTTTGCACGCGGGCAAGCCGCGAGCCGCGCGTTCCGATGCGGATGGTTGTTTGCGCCATGATAGAGTTCGGGTTAGAGGCTCGGACGAATCTATACAAGTGAGACGCGTTTTGCGCGATTTGACCGTTCTGGGCATAGAGACCAGCTGCGACGAAACCGCAGCCGCGATCGTGCGCGGACGCGCGCCCGGGCCGGGCACGATCCTGTCCGACATCGTGCTCAGCCAATTGGCCGAGCATGCGCCCTATGGCGGGGTGGTGCCGGAGATCGCCGCGCGCGCCCATGTCGAGGCCGTCGATGCGATCGTCGAACGCGCATTGGCTGAGGCGGGCGTGGCGCTTTCGGACCTCGATGCCATCGCCGCCACCGCCGGGCCTGGCCTGATCGGGGGCGTGATGGTGGGGCTGACGACCGCCAAGGCGCTGGCGATGGCCGCGGGCAAACCGCTCATCGCCGTCAATCATTTGGAAGCCCATGCGCTGACGGTGCGGCTGACGCAAGGTGCTGAATTCCCGTTCCTGCTGCTGCTGATTTCGGGCGGCCATTGCCAGCTTCTGGGCGTGGAGGGCGTGGGCCGGTTCCGGCTTTACGGCACCACCATCGACGATGCGGTGGGAGAAGCCTTCGACAAGACCGCGAAATTGCTGGGCCTGCCCTATCCCGGCGGGCCGAGCGTGGAAAAGGCCGCCCTTGCGGGAAATGCCGGACGCTTCGCCCTGCCCCGCCCGATGCGCGGGCGCGCAGGCGCGGATTTTTCGTTTTCGGGCTTGAAGACGGCGGTGCGCCAGATCGCGCGCGCCGCGGATTTTTCGCAGACCGCCGATCTTGCGGCATCGTTTCAGGCCGCCGTGGTGGAAAGCCTGATCGATCGCGCGGGCGCGGCGATGGACATGTTCCGCGCTGATTTTGCGCACGGGGATCTTTTCGTCGTGGCGGGCGGCGTCGCATCCAATGCCGCGATCCGCAGCGCGCTTGGCGCGCTATGCGAGGCGCGGGCGTTCCGGATAAAAATACCCCCGCCCAGGCTTTGCACCGACAATGCGGCGATGGTTGCCTGGACGGGGGTGGAGTATGGCCAGCTTGGCTTGTTCGACGGGTTGGGGGTGGCGCCGAGAGCCCGCTGGCCGCTTCAGGTCGCGCCGGTTGGGGGGAGCCAAACCACGGGCGCTTCCGCGAAGCCTTGAAGCGGCGGTCTTAGATCGTCGCGAACTGGGCAAGCGACAGGATGCCTGCCAACACGACAATCGCCGCCGAGAAAATGGTGACGACGATATGGTTCAGCTGCGAACCCTGGGTGTGGTGCGTGAAATGTGTCATGGCCTTCTTCCTTTCTATGCCCCTCGGCCTCGATGGGCCCTTGGGCTGTTTCAATTCGATGGACCGGCCTTGCGGTCTCACGAGTGGAAGATAGGTGAGCGCTGATGGCATTTCAATGAATATTTTTGGAAGAATTCATTGTTCATCGTTTCTAATGCGGTGCAACATGGCTGGAGATGCGGCTAACATATTGAAATTACGCGCATATTTCAGGAACCGCCAATCTCGTGCAAAAAATGCATAGGAGGAATACCTATCCGATGAAGCTCGCCACCTGGAATATCAACTCGGTCCGGCTGCGGCTGGACCTGGTTTTGAAGCTGCTGAAGTCCGAAAAGCCGGATGTCCTGTGCCTGCAGGAGACCAAGGTCATGAACCCGCTTTTCCCGGCCGAGGCCTTCGCCAAGGCCGGTTACGTCCACCAGGCCATCCACGGCCAGAAGGGCTATCACGGGGTGGCCATCCTCTCGAAGCGCCCCTTCGCCAAACAGGACGCCCGCGCCTTCTGCGGCAAGACCGATACCCGCCATATCTCGGTCACCTTCGAGGACGGGCTGGAATTGCACAATTTCTATGTGCCGGCCGGCGGCGACATTCCCGATCCCAAGGCCAACGAAAAATTCGCCCACAAGCTTCAGTTCCTGCGCGAGATGGAAAGCCTGTTCGCCAGGCGCAGGGGCAAGCGATCGGCGCGCGCGGTGCTGGTGGGCGATCTGAATGTCGCCCCGCTCGAAAACGATGTGTGGAGTCACAAACAATTGCTCGACGTGGTCAGCCACACGCCGATCGAAACCGAATTGCTCGGCCATGCGAAAGAAGCTTTCGACTGGACCGATGTGACGCGCGAATTTGTGGCCCCGGAGGAGAAGATCTATTCGTGGTGGAGCTATCGCGCCGCCGATTGGGAAGCCTCCGACCGCGGGCGCAGGCTCGATCACGTCTGGTTGAGCCCCGGCCTGAAAGGCGCCGCGAAAAAACACGCCATCCTGAAGGATGCGCGCAATTGGACGCAGCCTTCCGACCATGTGCCGGTGGTGGTGACGCTGGAGACATAGTTGCGCAGGCTCGCAGACGCTGCGGTTTTTCGAAATTCAATATCCCCACATCCGTCATGGCCGGGCTTGTCCCGGCCATCCATTAACACGATCACCGACGGAGGTTATGGATGGCCGGCACAAGGCCGGCCATGACGGTGAAGTTGGTATTTCAACGGAAAACAAACGACGCTAATCTGATATGGGGTGTACGGAGGAAAACATGTTTTCACGATTGGCGTTCGCGGCAGCGCTGCTTTTATCGACCGGCGCAATGGCAGAGGACCACCCCTCGCCCGAAGCCTTCGGCCAATTGCCGCTGATCTCCCATCCTCATCTTTCGCCGGACGGCAAACGCTTTTCCGCCATCCAGTCGCTGAACGGCAAGCCCGTGGTCGCGATCTATACGGTGGGCGCGGCCCCCGGCACGCTGCCCTTCGTGGTGCCGACCGAAGACGGCTTCATCGAAGATGCGGTGTGGGTGAAGAACGGCCGGCTGGTCGTCACGCTCAAGAAAAGCCAGAAGCAGTTCCTCGACAACCGCATGCGCACCTGGGTGCGCGCGGTGACGGTGGCCGCCGACGGTTCGGACCCCCATGTGCTGTTGCGCGACAACGTGACCTTCGATTCCAACACCTATGCCGGGGTGATCGCCGATGCCGATCTGGACGATCCGACCTATATCTATGTGCCGCTGTTCGTGGGCCGCATACAGCCGCAGCGCATGCCGTTCGAAGACCTCAAGCGCTACAACGAAGGCAAGGCCGAATACGACATCGAGAAAGTCGATGTGACGACCGGCGAGGGCCATCAATTCGTGCGCGGCGGGCCCTATACGATCATGTTCCTGATGGACGGGCACGGAAACGTCAAGGCGCGGCTCGACGAATCCATGCGGCCCCTGCGCGACGATATCTATTCCTACGACAATGGCGAATGGAACCTGCTGGGCGATTACGACGCCAATGAAGACAAGGGCGCCCATGTGATGGGCCTGACCGAAGATGCGGGCGCCATCGTGCGCGTGGAAGACGACAGCCAAGGCTATCGCGCGCTGGTGCGCATGCCGCTGGACAAGGACAAGCCGGAGACGCCGCTCTTTTCCGCGCCGAACGCCGATGTGCTGGGCGTGATCCATGACGAATGGACCGGCGCGGTGGTGGGCGCGAATTATGCCGATGACAAGATGGAATATGTCTATTTCGATCCCGAGCGGCAGGCGCTGGAGAAGAAGCTGCAAACGCTGTTTCCGGGCCTGAGCGTGCATCCGGTTTCGGCCGATGCGGCGCATAATTCGTGGATCGTGGAGGCGGAAGGCCCGCGCCATCCGCCCGTCTATTATTACTACACCAAAGACAGCGAGCCCGTCGCGATCGCGCCGACCTATCCGCAACTGAAAGACAGCGATCTGGGCGAAGTGAAGCCCTATCCTTACACGGCGCGCGACGGCTTGCGGATTCCCGCCTACCTCACACTGCCGCCGGGCCAGGAAGCCAAAAACCTTCCCACCATCATCATGCCCCATGGCGGACCGGACGAGCGCGACATGGAGCGTTTCGACTGGTGGGTGCAATTCCTCGCCAATCGCGGCTATGCCGTGTTGCAGCCCAATTTCCGCGGCTCCATCGGCTATGGCCGCAAATATACCGATGCGGGGCTGAGGGAATGGGGGCTGAAGATGCAGGACGACATTTCCGACGGCGTGAAGAAACTGATCGCAGACGGCATCGCCGATCCCAAACGCATCTGCATCGTGGGTGCAAGTTACGGCGGCTATGCGGCGCTGGCGGGCGCGACGTTTACGCCCGATCTTTATGCCTGCGCCGCCAGCTTTGCCGGCGTGTCCGATTTGCGCGGCCAATTGCACAACGAAAATCTCGACAACGGGCCGGATTCCAAGACGCTGTCGTTCTGGTATTCGCGCATCGGTTCGATCTTCGACGATCCCGACAAGCTCGACAATACCAGCCCCGCCCGCCACGCCGAGCAGGTGAAATGCCCGATCCTTCTGATGCACGGCGAAGGCGACACCACCGTGCGCATCGACCAGAGCGAAAACGAAGCCGACGCGCTGAAGGCCGCCGGCAAGGACGTGACCTTCGTGCGCTTCAAGGGCGAGGATCATTACCTCAACGCCGCCGATACGCGGATCGAGGTGCTGAAGGAGTTGGAGACATTTCTGAAGAAGAATATTGGGAGTTGAGGTTTCCTCCCCCGCACTTCGCGGGGGAGGTGCTGAGTGAGCACTTCGCGAGCGAAGCGGAAGGGGTAAGTCATCGCAGACTCACCCCCTCCGGCGCTTCGCGCCACCTCCCCCGTAAACGGGGGAGGAAAGTCATTTCTTCATCGCCGCAATCATGATCGTTGCCGACGCTGTCGCGATCACTTTGCCCGCATCGTTCGCGAGGCTGGCTTCGAGGAAATTGATCTGGCGTCCGCGCTTGATGACGCGCGCTTCTGCGATGTGCCGCCCAGCGCTGCCTTGCGCGAGATAACTCACTTTCATTTCCAGCGTCGGCGCGATCTCGCCCCATTGCAGAACCAGCCCCGCCGCAATCGCCAGCACATCGTCCATCACGCACGCAATCGCCCCGCCATGCAGCGCGCCGAAGCGGTTGAAATGCGGCTCTCCGAGATCGTAGGCGATTTTCACCCAGCCTTCGTCGGAATCGATTTCGAGAACGTCCTGGTTCAGCCAGGCCGAACAGGGCGCGCGGCGCTTCAGGATGGCCTGGATGTTGGGCGGATAATCTTCGGGTTTTGCGGAATCGACGGTGCGGCGCATGCAATACGCTTAGTTGATCTATCCTCTGATGTCATCCCGGCCGAGCAATGCGAGAGCCGCGACCCATTGGGAAGGCTTCGATATGGATCCCGGGTCTACGCGGCTTCGCCGCTTGCCCGGGATGACAGATTCTATTGAGCCGTTTCCCAGAATTGCCCGGTGCGCGCGAATTTCTTCCAGCGGCGCACCGCATCTTCCCAGGAGCGCGCGGCGCGGTCCAGATGCCAGCCATAAACGATGCCCGCGGCGAAGGACAAATCCTCTTCCGTCGCCATCGGCCCTGCGCCGCCCAGCGCCACCAGATGCTCGAGCGTGGAGCGCGCGACGGCCACATCGTTCAGCGCGCCCAGAATGTCCTGCATCTTCGACAGGCGCGTTTGAAACTTGGCGACCTTTTTCTTGTCGTAAAGGGGCGCGAAGAAATCGGCGGAATAGCGCAGCTTCTTGAGCGCGATGCGCAGGCGGTGGCGGGCGGCGTCGTTGAGCGTTTCGAGGCGCTTGGCGCGCTTCTTCGCCTGGGCGTAGCGGTGATCGAGCATGCGCGCGGCCAGCACCGATGCAGGCGTTTCGAACGCCACGAGCCCGCGCGCCGGCGCGCGGCCGCGGGCGGAGTGATACCACACCCGCCCGTCGATGGCCTGCGCCAAATCGGACACGAAATCCATGAAGGCGCGGCTCGAAATGCATTCGACCGCATCTTCCCAGGCAGCGCGGCGCGCCTCCTGCGCGCGTTCGCGCAAGACCGAAAAGGCTTCCAATGCACCGTTGGCGCGCGCCGCGGGCTCGAACAATTCATCGACGAACACATCCATGTCGCGCGCGGGCGCCAGGAACTGGGCGAAGATTTTCGCGCGGGCGCGCAAATTCTCGAGCACGGGGGTGCGGAATTCCTCGCCGAAGGCCGCCAGCGCCACGCGCAAACGCCGAAGCGCGACGCGCATCTGATGCACGCCTTCGATCTCGCGCGCCTGCGCGACGGCGGGAATGTTGGCGGCGATGTGCCAGCGGCATTGGGCCAGCGTGAGGCTGAAAGCATCTTCGGCCACGGCATCGCGCGGCACCAGCGCGGCTTCGGCCTTCACCGCATGGGGCTTGCCATTGTGCGGATGGGGAAGATCGGCGGCGATCACCGCAGGCAGGGCATGCTCCAGCGCCGCGCGTTTGGGAAATACGGGCCTTGGCGGGGTGTCGTCGCTGCCGAGTTTGAATTCGTATTGCTGGCCCATGCCTCGCGCGCCCGATATTGCAGACGCAATCCCTTCCCCAACCGCGTCCCATTTTCCATGAATCGGGACGCGCTTCAATTGAGCCGGATCAAATCACGAACGGGAAGGCCGGCCGCGGCCAGCTTCGCCTTGGCTTCGGCAATCGTGGCTTCGCCGAAGTGGAAAATCGACGCGGCGAGGACGGCACTGGCATGGCCTTCGCGCACGCCATCCACAAGATGTTGGAGATTGCCGACGCCGCCGCTGGCGATCACCGGCACCGAAACGGCATCGGCTATGGCGCGGGTGAGCGCGAGGTCGTAGCCCACTCTCGTTCCGTCGCGATCCATAGAGGTGAGCAGGATTTCGCCCGCGCCGTAACCCACCAGCTTTTTGGCATGTTCCACCGCATCGATGCCGGTGGCGTTGCGCCCGCCATGGGTGAAGACTTCGAATGTGCCGGGCGCGGTTTGCTTGGCATCGATTGCCGCGACGATGCACTGGCTGCCGAATTTCTGCGCGGCTTCGCGCACGAATTCGGGCCGCTTCACCGCTTCGGTGTTGATCGAAACCTTGTCGGCACCCGCCAGCAGAAGCGCGCGGATATCCTCGATGCCGCGCACACCGCCGCCGACCGTGAGCGGCATGAAACAGGCTTCCGCCGTGCGGCGCACGACATCGAGCAGGATGCCGCGCTTTTCATGGGATGCGGTGATATCGAGAAAGCACAGTTCGTCCGCGCCGGCCTTGTCATAGACAATGGCCTGTTCGACGGGATCGCCCGCATCGCGCAAATTCACGAAATTGACGCCCTTGACCACGCGGCCGTCTTTCACGTCCAGACAGGGAATGATGCGGATCTTGAGCATCAGTTTCGCGCCCGCGCCAATGCGGCGACATTGAAGAGCGCGCGTCCCGTCACCGCTTCGGCCGGTACGCCGGTGGTTTTGCACAGCCGTTCGGCTTCGAGCAGAAGATCGAGCGCGTTTGCCAGCCGCTCTTCGCTCCAGCGCGCGGCTTGCGCCTTGAACGATGCCGCACGCTTGAAATGCACGGGCGGGCGCAGGCGGCGGATGGCGGAATCGATGCCGTCGCGCATGGCGCCCGATTTCACCAGCGACAGACGCTGGAAATGGCCCATGGCCACGCGCAGGATCGCAATGGGCGACATGTCTTCGGCCATCAACCGCGTGAGCGCCAGATCGAGGCGCTTGAGATCGCCTTCGCCCGCCGCATCGCACACTTCGTCGATGCGCGCTTCGGCTTCGTCGCCCATGGCCGCGCGCACGTCTTCGAGCGTGACCTTTTCCTTGCCGCGCGCATAGAGCGCGAGCTTTTCGATTTCGCGCCGCGTGACGCCGCGATCAGACCCCAGCCGCGAAACCGCATCGTCCAGGGCTTCCACCGAAATCGTGAGGCCTTCCGCCTTCAACGCATCGCGCACGACGCCCGACAGATCGCGCGCACTATCGGCATAGCACGGGATGGCTGCGGCGTTGTCCGCATCCTCGAACACTTTGCGCAAGCTCGCGCCTTTGGCGAGATCGCCCCCTTCGACCACGACCAGCGCATCGCCTTTGGGATCGTCGAGAAAGGATTGGAACAGTTTCGACAGGCCATTGCCCGCGCCGCGCACGCGCACCACCCGCCGCCCGCCCAGCATGGAAATGGAAGCCGCTTCATCGAACAGCCGCGCGCCATCCGCCGATAACGCGGCATCGTCCAGTTCCGAAACGCGGAACGCATCGTTGAGATCGGGCACAATCGTTTTCGCCATGGTCTCGGCGCGCTCGCGCACCAGCCCGGAATCGGGGCCGTAGATCAGCGCCGCCACGATGTTCGCCGGCGGTTTGGCCGCATAGCGTTCGGCGTCCGAGGATTTGACGATCATCGCCGCCCCCGGCGCGCGAAATAGACGCCGAGATCGAGACGCAAACGTTCGGCGATATCGGCGGCGGCGCGCTTCTGCGCATCCTGTTTTGCGACCAGCGTCGCATAGGGCGAGGTCACCACGTTGTAGGCCGACAGCGTGCTTTCATTGCCCTTGACCAGGGTGACGCCCTTGCGCGCGTCGACAAGCTCGTAATGGGCGAGCAGGGTGTAATTGTAGCGGGTGATCGATCCGGTCGAATTGACGGCGATACCTTCGCTTTTTTCGTTCAGCTTCACATTGAGCTGATAGATGGCGTTGCGCGGCTGGCTGCGCGCTTCCAGCGTATCGATCAGCGCGTTGCGCAGCTCATAGCCCGTGCGTTCCAGTTCGATGGGCGCGACATAGATGGACGAAAACACGCGCTGCCCGCCCGGATCGGCGCCATAGGTGCCGTAAAGCGGGCGAAAGCCGCAACCCGCCAGCACCAGCGCGAAACCGGATGCGATGAGCGCGCGCGCGTTCATATCACCACATTCACGATGCGGCCGGGCACATAGATGATCTTGCGCGGGCTTTTGCCCTCCAGCGCGCGGGCGACCGTTTCGAGCGCCATTTTTTCCACCGCATCCTTCTGCGCCTCGCGGCCGATTTCGATCGTGCCGCGCAATTTGCCGTTCACCTGCACCGCGATGGTGAGCGTGTCCGAGCGGGTGAGCGCAGTATCGGCTTTCGGCCAGCCGGTTTCCACAATCAGGGATTTGTGGCCGAGCGCTTGCCAGCAGCTTTCCGCCAGATGCGGCATCATCGGGCCGATCAGTTTCGTCAGCGTTTCCAGCGCCTCGCGGCGAACCGGGCCCGAGGCCTTGGCGGTGCCGATGGCATTGGCGAGCGTGTAGATTTGCGCGACCGCGCGGTTGAAGCGCAGATTGTCGAGATCTTCGGTGACCGCGGCGATGGCGCGGTGGGTGGCGCGGCGCAATTCCAGCGACGCATCGTCGACATCGCCGATTGCCGCGCCCGGCGCGGGCAGGTTTTCCGCTTCGCTCACAAGCCGCCAGATGCGCTGCACGAAACGCCAGCAGCCTTCCGCGCCTTCGTCCGTCCATTCGATATCGCGTTCGGGCGGGGTGTCGGAGAGCATGAACCAGCGGATGGTATCGGCGCCGAAATTTTCGATGATGGTTTCGGGCGCGATCACATTCTTCTTCGATTTCGACATTTTCTCCGACGGCCCGATCCTCACTTCGGTATCGGTGCCTTTGAGATAGGCCTTGCCATCGCGCTTTTCGACATCGCCGGGCTCCACCCATTCGCCGTTTTTGTTCTTGTATGTCTCGTGGCAGACCATGCCTTGCGTAAACAAACCGGCGAAAGGCTCGTCGATGCCGGTGTAACCGAGCTTGTGCAGCCCGCGCGTGAAAAAGCGCGAATAGAGCAGATGCAGGATCGCGTGTTCGATGCCGCCGATATATTGATCGACGGGCAGCCAGTAATCGGCGGCTTCGCGGTTGACCGGCACGTTCGATTTCGGATCGGCGAAACGCGCGAAATACCACGACGAATCCACGAAGGTATCGCAGGTGTCGGTTTCGCGCACAGCCTTGCCGGCGCATTTCGGGCATGCCACGTGTTTCCATGTGGGATGGGAATCGAGCGGATTGCCGGATGCCTTGAATTCGAGATCGTCGGGCAACAGCACCGGCAAATCGCTTTCCGGCACCGGCTGAAGCCCGCACTTTTCACAACGGATCATCGGGATGGGGCAGCCCCAGGGCCGCTGGCGCGACACCAGCCAGTCGCGCAGACGGTAATTCACCGTGCGTTGGCCTTCGCCTTTCGCTTCGATGCGTTTGGCGATTTCGGCCTTTGCGTCATCGACGCTGAGCCCATCGAGAAAGCGCGAATTGGCGAGCCTGCCGGGACCCGTATAAGCCTCCGTCCCGATCTCGAAATTTTCCGCCCCTTCGGGAATGACGACCGGCAGAACCGGCAATTCATATTTGCGCGCGAAATCGAGATCGCGCTGGTCATGGGCGGGACAGCCGAAGATGGCGCCGGTGCCATAGCCCATCAGCACGAAATTGGCGACCATCACCGGCAATTTCCAGGTCTCGTCAAAAGGATGGGTGGCGGTGAGGCCGGTATCGAAACCCATTTTCTCGGCCGTTTCGATCGTCTCTTCCGCCGTTCCCAAACGCCGGCATTCGGCCACGAAATCGGCGAGCTTGGGATTGTTCTTCGCCAGCGCTTCGCTCAGCGGATGATCGGGCGACAGCGCCACGAAACTTGCGCCGAACAGCGTATCGGGCCGCGTGGTGAAAATATCGAGCGCGGTTCCATTGGAGAGCTGAAACGCAAGCCGCAAACCTTCCGAACGCCCGATCCAGTTCTTCTGCATCAGGCGCACTTTTTCGGGCCAGCGCTCCAGCGTATCGAGCGCCTTCAACAAATCGTCCGAATAGGCGGTGATCTTGAAGAACCATTGCGAAAGCTTCTTGCGCTCCACCGGCGCGCCGGAGCGCCAGCCGCGGCCTTCGATGACCTGTTCGTTGGCGAGCACGGTCTGATCCACCGGATCCCAGTTCACATCGGCTTCGGCGCGATAGACCAGCCCGGCCTTGTAGAAATCGATGAACAGCTTCTGCTGCTGCGCATAATATTCCGGATCGCAGGTTGCGAATTCGCGGCTCCAATCGATCGACAAGCCCATCAGCTTCAATTGCGCGCGCATGGCCGCGATATTGTCGTAAGTCCAGTCGCGCGGGGAAACGCCCTTGTCGCGCGCGGCATTCTCCGCCGGCAATCCGAACGCATCCCAGCCCATGGGGTGGAGCACGTTGAAGCCTTGCGCGCGCCGAAACCGGGCGATCACATCGCCCATGGTGTAATTGCGCACATGGCCCATATGGATGCGCCCGGAGGGATAGGGGAACATCTCCAGCACATAGCATTTGGGGCGTGCGGGATCGTTTGCGGTCACGAACGCATTGCGCGCGGACCATTCGGCCTGCCATCGGGCTTCGGATTGCTTGGCGTTGTAGCGCGCCATCGTTCATTCCTCCGGCGCCACCTTGGCCCGGCGGCGCAAGGAAGCTTATAGCGCGTGAGGGCTAATTGCCGGAACCGCCGCTGGCAAGGCGCAATTCGCGCGCGCGGGTGAGAATCGCGTCTTCGAGCTTGGTGGCGGTATCGGGATTGACGGCCGCGTCCTGCCACACCCCGTTCTGCGCCACCTGGCGGAAGACCTTGAGCTTGATGCCGTCGGCGCGCAGGCGGCGATCCAGGATATAGACCGTCACCTTCATCCGCTCGCCCGGCGCATCGGGGGCGGAATACCAGTCGGTGATGATAACCCCGCCAAAGGGATCGGCCGAATGCAGCGGCATGAAGGCCAGCGTGTCGAGCGAGGCATGCCACAGATAGGAATTGACGCCGAGCGTAACATGGGGCGAATCGGCGCTGATCGCCGTGGAACCCGATGTGTCGGCCATATCGTCGGAATCGGAGCCGCAACCGGCAAGCAAAAGGGTACAAACGGCCAATGTCACAACGCGCTTATACACAATCGGCATCCTGATAATTCATGGCGCGCGTGCGCGCGCGCTTCGCACATCCATGCGGCTTATACTGGCCCGGCTCGCAGGGCGCAACGGCGGGCGGCGTTTAGGTCGCGGGCGAGGTTACGCTTATGTTAGAAGAGGTTAAGATCGGCGCGGCGGCCGCGATGCTGGCCCTGGCGAGCCCGGCGCATGCGGCCATCGCCGATTGGAACATCCTGCCCCTCAGCCATGACGCCGGGGGCTGGCTGGCGACGCTGGGCGGCGAGGCCGATGGCGCGCTCTATGGCGCGAACCGGCCGGCGCGGCTGGGCATGACGGGCGCCGCCACGCTCGACGCCAGGGTGGAACGCCTGTTCGACAATGGCTGGAAGCTGGGGATGCATGCGCGCTTCCTGGCCTGGCACGACCGTCTTTCCGGCGACCATTACGGCAACGATTTCGTGCAGAAGCTCTATGGCTTGCTTCTGACGAAATATGGCCGCATCGAAATCGGCCAGCAGGACGGGGCGGCCTATCGCATGGCGATCACCGGGCCCGTGGTGGCCGGCGCACCGGCCATCGACGACGCCACCATGCATTTCTTCAAGACGCCGCAGGGGATGGCCTTCGCCGTCTTCGATGTGCGCTCCAGCGCCTTCGCCAGCGCGAATTTCGCGAAGCTTTCCTATTACAGCCCGCGGCTTTACGGCATCCAGATCGGCGCATCCTATACGCCGCATATGGCCGGCGGCGTCGTGCCGTTCCTTTCGGCGGGCCGCCATGTGTGGGACCGCCAGCGCAACATGCTCGAAGGTGCGGCCAATTGGGAGCGGCATTCCGGACCGTGGACGCTGGGCGCCTATGGCGGATTGGTGCTGGCGTGGAACGCCGCACGCACGCACCGCCACGGCAATCTCTATGACGGCGCGCTGGGCTGGCAGGTGCAATACAATTTCGGCGCGGAAACGCTGGCAGTGGGCGGCGCCTGGCACCAATCGAATGGCTACGGCTTCGACCCCGGCAATGCCTTCGCACGCGGCCAGACCCATGCGGTGCATCTCGGTTCGACGCTGACGCGCGGGCCGTGGATTTTCGGACTGGAATATTCCGACGGCATCGCCGGGCGCGAAGGCGCGCTGCCGCATCTCGATGCGAAGGGCTATGAAGCAGCCATCGGATACGAACTCAATGCCAGCATGCAGCTGACGGCCGGATTCCAGGAACGCGACGGCCGGCGCGGCAGCGGCACGTTCTACAATGGCGAGCGGCACATCCGGCTGAATGCGGGATTTCTGGAATTGCATTTTCATGTTTGACACCGCTTGTTGTCGCACCTCCTTTATCGTCATGACCGGGCTTGTCCCGGCCATGACGAATAGAGGCTGAAACATAGACAGTGAGCCTACGAAGAAACTGACAGCGCCCCAATCGCCGCCACCCCGGCAAGCCGCGCGCCGTTCAATTGCATGAGCGTCTTTGCATCGATGCCGCCCAGCGCATAAACCGGTTTGGCTATCGCGCGCGCGATCAAGCGCGTGCGCACGGCTCCAAGCGTTTGCGCGCCGGGATGGCTCTGCGTCGCGAACACCGGCCCCAGCAAAATCGCATCGGCGTATCGCGTGCGTGCGCAGGCCATGCGCGAATGCGCCGAGGCCGTGATCAGCCAGCCGGGACGGCGCGCGCGCCAATAGGATGCACGCCTGCCATGGCTTTCGGGAAAATGCACGCCATGGGCTTTGACGCGCATCGCCAGCATCGGATCGTCCGCGATCAGCAGGATCAGATCGCGCGCATGGGCGATGGCCCCCAGCGCTTCGGCCAGATGGGCGCGATGGGCCGATTGGCGCGCGCGCACGATCACCATCGCGCCTTTGGGCAGGGCGCGCGCGGCCGCCAGCGGATCGGCAAGGCGCTCGTCATCCGTCAAAAGGATCAGCGCAGGCAAACCGCCCGAATTGAGCCGGGCCGCGGCCCTTGCTAGTTTCGCGCGCGCCAAACGATTGTTCATCGCATGTCCCTGGCCGAAGAACGTCTCGCCGCCATTGTCGCGCGCATCGACGCCGCGCGAAAGAGCGCGATTGCGCCTGCGCCTTCGACGACACTGATCGCCGTCTCCAAGACCTTCGGCGAAGAGGCCGTGCGCCCGCTTCTGGCGGCGGGCCAGCGCGCGTTCGGCGAAAACCGCGTGCAGGAGGCGCGCGCCAAATGGCCGGCGCTGAAGGCGGATTACCCCGATGCGGCGCTGCATTTGATCGGCCCGCTGCAATCCAACAAGACGCGCGAGGCCGTGGAAGTCTTCGACGCAATCCATTCGCTCGACCGGCCGAAACTGGCCCATGCGCTGGCGGGTGAAATCGCGAAGAGCGGCAAGGCGCCCACGCTGTTCATCCAGGTCAACACCGGCGAAGAACCGCAAAAGGCGGGTGTGGCGCCGAAACAAACCGCCGCCTTCGTGTCCCTGTGCCGCGGCGAATTGAACCTGCCGGTGAAGGGGCTGATGTGCATTCCGCCTTTCGACGAAAGTCCTGCGCCGCATTTCGCGCTGCTGCGCAAGCTTGCGAAGGAAAACGATCTGCCGCTGCTGAGCATGGGCATGAGCGCCGATTTCGAAACCGCCATCCGCTTCGGCGCCACCCATGTGCGCGTGGGCACGGCGCTGTTCGGGGAAAGGAATTAAATGTTTCTTCTTTTTCGTCATGGCGCGGTCCTCGGCGAAGCCGAGGATTTCTGGGCCATCCAATTTACTCTTTTGCCAAAGAAAAATTGGATCGCCCGCATGAAGCGGGCGATGACGGAATGTTTTTGGGGGTATGATTAGTTTGTAATCCGAATCGCATCGCCCGGCGATAATTTCGCCAGCAGCTCCGACAAATCCGGCAAGGCCAGCGCGACGCATCCTTCCGTCGGCCCGTAATCGGGGCGCGCGACGTGCAGGAAAATCGCGCTGCCTTTGCCGGCAATCACCGGATCGTCATTGAACCCCAGCACGACCACGACATCGTAAAGGCGATCCTCGCGCCACAGCCGCTCGTGGCTTGCGGCACAGGGCAGTTTCACCGGGGTGTTGTAGGCCGGATCGTTTGGCGCGTCGCACCAGCCGTCGTCTTCGGCGATGGCGGAAGCGGGCAGTGCGGTTCGCAGCGAAACGCGGTCGGCGCGATAGAGCACGCGGCGAATGGCAAACCTGCCAACCGGCGTGATGCCATCGCCTTCGCCGCCTTTCACGCCGATGCCGCCGCGGCCGACGGCGCACGGCCTTTTGCCGGCGCCCCAATCGAGCGCCGCGCCGCGCGCGCTTGTCTTCACGACGATATCCATGAGCGGAAAGCTAATGCGAAATCGCGGGCTCGGAAACAGCCGCATCGGCCACTTTCGGCAACAGCAGCGAGGATCGATAGGCCGAAATCGCGCGCAGGGCGACATCCGATGAAACGCCCCGGCGCTGGATTGCCGCCATCAGCGCGCCGGAACCGGGTTTTTCGGGTTCGCTCGCTTGCGCGATCTGCGCGCCCGTCAAGGGCGTGGGCGCATGGGTTGCAACGCGGCTGGTATCGGCGGCGGCAACCGCGGTGGGCTTGTCGTCTTCGCCGGTGAGCAGGGCATAGATCGTGTCGCCGACATCCTTGCCGGTGGCCTGGGCGAAGGCGTAATCGGCGACCGAGGAGACCAGCCCCGTCAAACCGCCGAAAAGCGCATCGCCCGCGATCTGTTCCAGCGGCTTGATCGTATCGCCGGTCAAATGGCGGTAGATCGTGGAGATCACCGGCAGGTGTTGCAGCGGATTGATGATGTCGAGCAGGTCGTCGAAGGAAAACCCGTCATCGTCCGTCTTCGCAGGCGCAGACGCATCGCCCGCGCCCGCGTGCGCAGCCGAAGCCTGGACCGCATTCATCGTGACGGCGTCGATGCTCATGGGTCGCTCCGAAGCAAGCACCGCGCCATGCGGAAAGGCGCGGTCCGCTTGGGTTCTCAAGGCGCATCGAAAGACCCGCGGCAAATATTGCCGGGCTAAAGCAGGTGTCCGCCCTTTTCGGCCTTGGTGCGCAGATAGGCGCGGTTGTGTTCGTTGTCGGGAAAGGCATGGGCCACCCGCTCCGCCACGCTCACGCCCGCGGCTTCGAGGCCGGTGAGTTTTTCGGGATTGTTCGTCAACAGCCGCACCGATTTGTAGCCCAGCAGCGTGAGCATGCGCGCGGCGATGCCGTAGAGCCGTTCATCGGCTTCGAAGCCCAGCCGCTCATTCGCCTCCATCGTGTCGAAGCCCTGGTCCTGGAGGCGGTAGGCGCGCAGCTTGTTGATCAGGCCGATGCCGCGGCCCTCCTGCGCAAGGTAAAGCAGCACGCCGCCGCCGGCCTGTTCGATGGCCTCGATGGCGCCGCGCAGCTGCGTGCCGCAATCACATTTTAGCGAGCCGAGCAGATCGCCGGTGAAGCATTCGGAGTGCAGACGCGTCAGAACCGGTTTGTCCGTGGGCGGATTGTCGATGACGATGGCGTAGTGCTCCGGCCCGCCATTGCTTGCGCGGAAGGCCGCAAGCTCGGCCTGTTTCGCGCCTTCAAGCGGCACGCGCGCGCGCGTGACGAGATGCAAGGATCGCGCGACCGCTTCATCGTAACCGGCGATGTCTTCGCTTTCGATTTCGAGCGCGCCTGGCAGCGTGGCGTCGCGCGAAATCACGACCGCCGGCAACAGCCCCGCCAGTTTCGCAAGCTTCACCGCGGCGGCGTAGCGCGCGGGTAATGCCTCTCGCACCGCATCGAACGGGCCCTTCATCGGTTGGGCGAGATCGGCGGTGGGATCGGCGATGGCGCGCAGATCGCGCGCGCGCGCATCCTTGGCCAATGTCATCGCCACGACCGTTTCCGTATAGAGACGCATCTTGAGCGTGCGCGCGCGCGCATGGGTGAGCAGCAGCATCGCTTCGCCCGGCAGCGCGCGTATCGCCGCATCGCTCGCGGTTTCCACCGCCAGCATGGCACTGGTGCCCGCGCCGTCCTTCACGGCCACGAACGCGCCGCGGCGCAAGGCGCTTGCCGCTTCCTCCACGCGCGCGATTGCCGTTTCGCCCGGGTTTTGCCGCAAATCTCCATTCATACTCTTCACATACACCCCCGCCCCAAATACGGGTAGAGTTGGGGCGACGCCCGCGCCCAAGGTTGACCCAAGGAGAAGCCATGCCGAGTGCCAAGCGCGTTTTGCTGGTCGATGACGATGCGATGCTGCGGTCCTCCCTTGCCGAGCAGCTGGCCCAGGAGGGCGATTATGCCGCCGTCGAAGCCGATTCCTGCGCGGCGGGGCGCGAGAAGGCCCGCGAGGGGCTCTACGAATTCATGATCCTGGATGTCGGCCTGCCCGATGGCGACGGGCGCGCTCTGGCCCGCGAGTTGCGCGATTCGGGCGTCTCTTGCCCCATCATCCTGCTCACCGCCAAGGATTCGGATGCCGACACCATCGAGGGCCTGCAATCGGGCGCCAACGATTACATCACCAAGCCCTTCCGCTTCGCCGTGTTGATGGCGCGCGTGCATGCGCATTTGCGCAGCCACGAACAAAGCGAGGAAGCCGTCTATCGCATCGGCCATTACACCTTCCGTCCCAGCGCCAAGGTGCTGGTCGATTCCGACGGCAAGAAAATCCGGCTGACGGAGAAGGAAACCAACATCCTCAAATTCCTCTACCGCTCCGGCCACACGGTGGCGCGCGAGACCTTGCTGCACGAAGTGTGGGGCTATAATCCCGCCGTCACCACCCACACGCTGGAAACCCACATCTACCGCCTGCGCCAGAAGATCGAGGCCAATCCCGGCCAGGCGCAGATATTGGTGACGGAATCGGGCGGTTACCGGCTGGTGGCCTGAAATCCGTCGCTATTTTGTTCTCGTGCGGCGCGCGCACCTCTAACCTGCAATTTGAGCGTGATACGCTTAACAGTGGGCAGCGCCTATGTGTGGGAAGAGATGCCTAGAGGCGAAGAACCATGACGCAGAAACTGAAATCCATGGCGGCAGGGGCGGGCGTCGCCGCCCTTCTGATCTGGCCCGCCGCGGCGGACACCAACTGGATGAGCCTGCCCCAGAAGAGCTTCGACGTTCGCAGCGTGAAGGTGGACGATGTGGTGGGCACACTCGCCGTGGACGTGAAGGATGCCGGCCCGGTGACGCTGAATGTCTCCGGCGCCAGGGAGCGCGTCCACGATTTGGAGATTTCCTCGGACGGCGGCAAGCTGGTCATCTCCGGGTCGAGCCCGGAGACCCATTCGGTGTGGGACTGGCGCAACTGGTTCAATTTCTCGCAGCATGAAGCCAGGACGCGCGGCAATCTGGTTATCAAGATGGCGGTGCCCAAAGGCGCCGAATTGCGCGTCGACGATCTCGTGGGCGATGCCACCATCGGCGACACCATGGGCCCGCTCTATTTCGAGGCCGCCGCCACCAGGGCACGCATCGGCAAGGTTTCGAGCGCCCATGTGGCGATGGACGGCACCGGCCACATCGATATCGCCGAAGTGACGGGCCCCCTGCATCTGAGCATCGCAGGCTCAGGCAAGGTCGCCGCCGGACCAACCGACAGCGTGAAGGCCGATATCGCAGGCGCCGGCGATGCGGCGCTGGGGCCCATCGCCCACGGCCTCAATCTCGACATCGCCGGCTCCGGCAATGTGACCGCGGCGCGCGTGAACGGGCCCGTGCATATCGACATCGCCGGTTCCGGCTCGGTGAAGATCGCCGATGGCGAGGCCAATCCGCTGCATGTCGATATCATGGGCTCGGGCAATTTCACCTTCGGCGGCGTGGCGGTGAACCCGCATATCAGCGCGCTCGGCTCGGGCACCGTGAAACTGAAATCCTATCGGGGAAAGCTTTCGAGCGAAGGCATGGCGAATGTGAAGGTGGGGGAATAGATTTGCACGCACAGCTTTCAAGATAAAAAATCAACGTCATGGCCGGGCTTGTCCCGGCCATCCATAACCTCCATCTAGAAGGTGCTAATGGATGGCCGCCACAAGGGCGGCCATGACGATTTTGATTCGATCGAAAACGCTAACGGCACGACCCGTCCGGCAGAAGGATGTAATTCATCCGGTCCATCCGCTTTGTCGTCAGCAGCGTCGCTTCCATATCGCCGCGCATGACCGCGTCCTTCAAATCGCCGCCCAGCACATTCGTCAGATAATCGCGCGCATCCTGCGGCAAGGGCTTGTCGCCTTCCCACACGATGAGACACGGGCCCGGCACCGGCGGGCCGAAAGCGAAGCGCGGAAAGCCGGGCGCGACCACGCGCGAATCGAAGAACCGGTAACGCAGGTTTCCGGCGAGATCGTAATCGGGCGCCAGGATCGTGCCGCGGCCGAAACCGGCGCGGCGAAGCTGATCGGCATATGTCTGCATCGGCCAATATTCGCGGCAATTCCGGCAATGGGGCCCATGGCTTTCGTAAATCGCAACCCGCGCGACGGCCACGCATACGGCAAAGGCAAGTGCGATGGCGGCGAATGTCCTGTGCGCGCCTTCGCTCGCCCCGGCAATCTTCACCCGCAGGAAAAACCAGATCGCAAACGGCATCGCCACCTGGTGCATCCAGCGCGATTTGAAACTCTCCGCGCCGACGAAGAACACCGCTGCCAGCATCATCGCAGCCCCCGCGATCATCGCGATTTCGAGCACGCGCAGCCAGTCACGGGTTTCCTCATCGCCCGCACCCTTCAGCGGCTTGCAGGCGGGCCAGTAAAGCAGCGGAAAGATCAACGCTGCGGGAATCACGAAGCCGATCAGCGCGACCACCAGATTGCCCGCGCCCTTCAGCCAATCGAGCGGATCGATGGCGGCACCCGAGCCATGGGTGACTTTTTCGGCCAGCGAAAACAGCGAATATTCATGGGACACCGCCCACCAGGCATAGGGCGCGACGATCAAACAGCTCAGAACGATCGACCCGATCAGCGGGGCAATCCTGATGCGCGCGCGCATGCGCGGCGTCAGGGCTACCGCGAGAGCAAACGCGACCGGCAAAATGGCGAACACATATTTCGACAGCAGCCCGAAGCCCATCACGGCTCCGAGCAGCACATAATCGCCGTTCGAACCGCGATCGATCACGCGCGCCGCCGCCCACAGAAACGCTGCCAGCATCGATGCCAGAAGCACCGTGTGCATCAGGTCGATATGGGGCAGAAAGCCCATCACGAAGGTTGTGAGCAGCGCGAAAGTGGCCAGCGCCGCAAGCTTCGTATCGCGGATGATGATGCGCGCGGCGGCGAAATACGCCACCAGCCCCGCGCCCATCAGCACATATTTGAGAAGAAAGAAGGCGGCGCGGCTGTCATGGGTGGCTTGCAATGTCGCCCAGCTCAGCCATGTGATCAGCGGCGGATGGCGGAAGCGGTAGCCCCATTGCAGCGACTGGGAGAACAGCATCTGCTCGGTTTCGTCGAGGGTGAAATTGGGCGTGCAGAACAGCCGCACCAAAAAATGCACGGCGCAATAGAGAACGAGGATCGCCGCCACGCTTCGCGGCTCGGCCAGCGATTGCCAGAGGCTTTGGCGCGGTTTCATTTCGGCAATTCGTCGGCTTCGGCCAGCGTTCCGCGCCTGATCAGCCAGAACACGCCGAAGAGATCGAAAATGCCCGCACCCAGCCGCCCGAAGAAACCGTATTTGGAAACCCCGGCCACGCGCGCGCGATCTTCCACGCGGATTTCCATCGTCGCGTAACCGCAGCGGCGCACCAGCGCCGGCAGAAAACGGTGCATGCCGTCGAAGAAGGGCAGGCGCACCGCGACATCGCGGCGGATCAGCTTGAAGCCGCAGCCGGTGTCGCGGGTGTTGTCGCGCAAAAGACTGCGCCGCACGAAATTGGCGATGCGCGAGGACAAGAATTTGACGATCCCGTCATTGCGCTTCTTGCGCACGCCGCAGACGATGCCGAGCGTCGCATCCGGCGCCGGGTTGTGAATTATATTCCAGATGCGCGCGACATCGGCGGGATCGTTTTGCCGGTCGCCGTCGAGCGTTTGCACCCAGGCCCCGCGCGCCGCCCAAAAGCCTGTGACGAGGGCGGCGGATTTGCCCGCGCGTTTGCGGTGCCGCAACACGCGCACGCGGGGATTGGCCCGAGCCCGTTTCAGTTCTTCGGAGGAGGTGTCGGAGGAACCGTCATCCACGAACACGATCTCGTATTCGCACACGCCCGAAAGCGCGGCATCGACCTCGTCCAGAAGCGGCAGGATATTGCCCGCCTCGTTATAGACCGGCACGAGAACCGTCAGTTGCAGCATTTCGCCCATGAAAACCCCAGCCAACAAGGTGCAGTAGCGCGGATTTCCGCTGGCCCGCAAGCGGTGCCATGTTTAACGCCCATTAACACTTCCCCCCTTACATCATGGGCCGTTGGCGAGGAACGCCGTGGCCAAAGCACCCAAACCCACCCCCAAGGCTCGCGAGCGGTTGTCCGCCGTGAGACGGCCGCGGCGCAGGCGCAGACGCCGGAAGCCAAAGCGTACATGGCCCATCGCGCTGGGGCTTCTGTTCGCATGGGGGCTGATTTTCGCAGCCATCGCCTGGTCGCACTGGATTTCGGGCCTGCCCGATGTGAACGGGCTTCTGGCGCACGGGCCTTCGCGCGACATCACCATTGTCGATACGCATGGACGGCTGATCGCCCGGCGCGGGCTGACCCATGGCGAGATGGTCGATGCGAAGGACCTGCCCGCTTATGTTCCCAACGCTTTCATCGCCGTCGAGGACCGCAGGTTCCGTTCGCATTTCGGCATCGATCCCATCGGCATGATGCGCGCGGCGTATGAAAACATGCTGGCGGGCCATGTGGTGCAGGGCGGTTCGACCATCACCCAGCAGCTTGCCAAAAACCTGTTCCTCGAACCCGACCGCACCTTCGACCGAAAGGTGCAGGAGGCGCTGCTCGCGCTTTATCTGGAGTCGCGCTATTCGAAAGACCAGATCCTTACGCTTTACCTGAACCGCGTCTATTTCGGCGCCGGGGTTTACGGAATCGAGGCGGCCGCCGAACGCTTCTTCGGCAAGCCGGCGAGCGATCTGACGCTCACCGAAGCGGCCATGCTGGCGGGCAGCGTGAAAGCGCCCGCCCGTTACAATCCGCTGGCCGATGCCGATGCCGGAATCGCGCGCGCCCATGTGGTGCTGGATGCGATGAAGGATGCCGGCTTCATCGATGCGCAGCGCTGCGCCGAAGCCCAGGCCACGCGCCCGCGCATCGTGCGCGGCTCGGCCACGCCCGATTCCGGTTATTTCGTGGATTGGGTGATCGGCCGGATCGAAGGCCAGATCGGCGAAATCGATCAGCCCGTGATCGTGAACACGACCTTCGATCTGTCCACCCAGGCCGAAGCCGAACATGCGCTGACCTTCGCGCTGGCGCAGGAGGGCGTGAAATACCGCGCCCATGAAGCGGCCCTGGTCGCGCTGTCGCCGGAGGGGGCGGTGCGCGCCATGGTGGGCGGACGCTCCTATTCCCAAAGCCCGTTCAACCGCGCGGCCGATGCGGTGCGCCAGCCCGGTTCGGCCTTCAAGCCGTTCGTCTATCTCGCCGCCTTCGAACATGGCCGCGCGCCGGGCGACACGATGGACGATGCGCCGGTCAACATCCATGGCTGGAAGCCCTCGGATTTCGAAGATGAATATCAGGGCGAGATCACGCTGACCGCGGCCTTTGCCCATTCCTCCAATTCGGTGGCCGCGCAATTGACCGAGGAAGTGGGCGCCGACATTGTCGCGAAAACCGCCCATCGGCTGGGCATCGCCTCGCCGCTGAACGCGCTTCCTTCCATCGCGCTCGGCACATCGGGGGTGACGCCGCTCGAACTCACCGCGGCTTACGCGCCCTTTGCCAATGGCGGCAGGGCGGCTGCGCCCTATGCCATCGTGTCCATCCGCACACGCGCGGGAAAAATTCTCTACACGCGCAAGGCGGAGGGACCGGGTGCAGTGATGAGCCCCCAAAACGCCGCCGCCGTCACCGGCCTGATGGTCGCGACCGTGAAGACCGGAACCGGGCGCAATGCGCGTCTCGACGAACGCCCGAGCGCGGGAAAGACGGGCACGACGCAGGATTACCACGATGCCTGGTTCGTGGGCTTCACCGCCGATCTCGTTTGCGGGGTGTGGGTGGGCAATGACGACAATGCGCCGATGAAACATGCCACCGGCGGCACCATTCCCGCGCACATCTTCCACGCCTTCATGGAAGACGCCGAAAGCGGATTGCCCGTGCGCCCGCTGACATCGCTGATCGCCGAAGCGCCCGCGCCGCAACAGCAGCCGGAAAAACCCGGCACGCTCGACGACATCCTGAACAGCCTGTTCGGCGGCGGCACCTAGAACAATTTGCGTTCAGACGGAATCGTGTCTCTCACCCTTCGACAAGCTCAGGGTGAGGGGTTTGGGTTAATCCTGCATGCTTCGACAAGCTCAGGGTTGGGTTAATCCCTCATGCTGAGCTTGTCGAAGCATGCAGGAACCTGGCTCCGTCTGCACGTCCTCTGCACCTAGGCACGCGGGCGCGTTTCATTGGCCGGCCAAGCTTCAACACGCAGTTGCAATCCCTTCACCCTTCGTTCGTGCGCGCGAGGCGCCGCGCCCGCGCGGAACTGTCCACATAGTTTACAGGTTCGCGCGGCCGTTTCCCTGGCGCCATTGATCCAAAAGACAATTTACCATTGGTGTGAAAGTTGCTTGTTCGTTTCCCGGCTTCGGCTAAAGTGGGTTCCATGCGTAGCGCTTTTTCCCTTTCTTCTATCGGCAAATCCATCCGCGCAGGAAAATTGTATCTGGCGGTCGTTGCGGCGTGCCTTCTGGGCCCCGTGGGCATAGCCCATGCCGATGTGATCATGAGCACCACGGGTACGTGGGACGGATCGTTTTCCATTTCGCGCTTTGCGCAGCCGAACACCTCGGTCTACGGCCAGGTCCTCACCGCGCCGGCGGGCACCGACACGTTCGACAGCATCAGTTTTCATCTGCAGGTCTTCGGCGGGCCGATCGGCTATACGGCTTACGTCTATGCGTGGGACCCGATCAACGATCACGCGACCGGCTCGGCGCTCTACACCTCGTCGCTGCAGAGCTTGACCGACACCGGCGCATTCGAAACGGTGACGATCACGCCCAACCTGGCCATCACGCCCGGTACCGATTATGTCGCCATGCTTTATGCGAACAGCGGCGAATACGCGACATGGGGCGTTTTGAATCCTGTCGACGGCGATGGCGGCTATCCGGCCGGCTTTGCCTACCTCAATGCGGGAACCAATCTGGCCTTGCTGACCACGCAGGCGTGGCACTGCTGCTATCAATCCGCCTTCACCGCCCGCTTCGGCACGCCCACGCCGGTTCCCGAACCGGACTCGATCGCGATTGCCGCTTCCGGCCTTCTGGGCTTTTGGCTGCTCGCGCGCCGCAAACAGCGCAAGCGCGCCTGACGGCAGGCCGGTTATTTTCGAATAAAGCGCAGGAACGCCGGGGCGCCGTGCAGCTCTTTGGCTTCATAGCGCGTCTGCGGCCAATCTTCGCTGCGCGTCTTCCAATCCCGCGCGCATTCGGCGGTCCATTCGAATGCGCGATGCGCGGTGAACCGCTCCAGCGCCCATTCGAGATAGCCGGGATCGTCGGTCGCAAACCGCAATTCGCTGCCGCGCGTCATCACGCGTGCGAGTTGATCGAGCGTTTCCATCCGGATGAAACGGCGCTTGTGATGACGCGTTTTTGGCCAGGGATCGGGGAAGAGGATGAACATGCGCGCGATGCCCGCATCCGGCAGCGCTTCGAGGATGTCGCGCGCATCGCCCATGTGGATGCGGATATTGTTCGCGCCGCCGCTTTCGATCTTCGCCAGCAGCTTCGCCACCCCGTTCACGAACGGCTCGGCGCCAATCAGGCCGATGTTGGGGTGATGTTCGGCTTGCCAGTAGAGGTGCTCGCCTGCGCCGAAACCGATTTCGAGCCAGACATCATCGACTTGCGAGCCGAAATAGCTGCGCGGATCGGCGCCGGGCCGCAAATGCAATTGCAGCTTCGGCAGCAGCGCTTCGAGCAGGCCGGATTGATGCGCCGATAATTTCGGGCCTTTGCGGCGGCCATACAATTGACCGCGTTTGCGCTGCGCCGAATCAGAATGCGGCTTTGAGCTGTCCGGCGAGATCGGTGCGCTCCCACGAAAAGCCGCCGTCATCGTCGGGCGTGCGGCCGAAATGACCGTAAGCCGCCGTGCGCGCATAGATCGGGCGATTGAGCGCCAGATGCTCGCGGATGCCGCGCGGCTTCAAGCTCATCAGTTCGGGCAGGATTTTTTCGAGCTTGTCTTCATCGACCTGGCCGGTACCGTGCAGATCGACATAAACCGACAGCGGATCGGAAACGCCGATGGCGTAGGAAATCTGGATCGTGCAGCGTTCGGCGAGCCCCGCCGCCACCACGTTCTTCGCAAGATAGCGCGCGGCATAAGCGGCCGAACGGTCCACCTTGGTCGGGTCCTTGCCGGAGAACGCGCCGCCGCCATGGGGGGCGGCACCGCCATAGGTGTCCACGATGATCTTGCGCCCCGTCAGCCCGCAATCGCCATCCGGCCCGCCAACCACGAACGCGCCGGTCGGATTCACATGCCACACCGATGTCGGCGTGATGAAACCTTGCGGCAGCGCATCGCGGATATAGGGCTCGACGATTTCGCGCACGTCCTGGGACGTCATATCGGCATCGAGATGCTGGGTGGAGAGCACGATCTGCGTCGCTTCCACCGGCTTGCCATCGACATAACGCATGGTGACCTGCGACTTCGCATCGGGGCCGAGCTTGGGTTCGCGCCCCGATTTCCTCGCATCGGCCAGCAGGTGAAGAATCTTGTGCGAATAATGGATGGGCGCCGGCATCAGTTCCGGCGTTTCGTTGCAGGCATAACCGAACATGATGCCCTGGTCGCCCGCGCCTTCGTCCTTGTTGCCGGATGCATCGACACCCTGGGCGATATGCGGCGACTGGGCATGCAGCAGCACTTCGATATTGGCGTGGCGCCAATGGAATCCGTCCTGCTCGTAGCCGATATCCTTGATGGCCTGACGCGCCACTTCGATGATGGTGTCTTCCATAATGTGTTTGGGCCCGCGCGTTTCGCCGGCGATGATGACGCGGTTGGTCGTGGCCATGGTTTCGCAGGCCGCACGGATATCCCAGGGCGACAGGCCCGCATTCGGACCTTCGCGGAAAAACAGATCCACCACTTCGTCCGAAATGCGGTCGCAGACCTTGTCCGGATGCCCTTCGGATACGCTTTCGCTGGTGAAAAGGTAGTTTTTCCGCATATTTCGTCCTCGTTACGCGTTTGAATCCCGTATTTGTGGGCGTTGTTTTGCAGATAATGGGGCGAGGGGTCAACCGCCGGCGGGGCGTTACAGGATAAACCGCGACAAATCCTGATCTTTTGCCAGATCGCCGACGCGCGTTTGCACATATTGCGCATCGATTTCGATGTTTTCGCCGCCGCGTTCGGTTGCGCTGAAGCTGATATCGTCGAGCACGCGTTCCATTACCGTTTGCAGCCGCCGCGCGCCGATGTTTTCGACCGTTGCGTTCACCTGGGCGGCGATATCGGCGATGGCCGCGATTCCTTCGGGGGTGAAATCGAGCGTCACGCTCTCGGTTTCCATCAGCGCGGTATATTGCTTGATCAGGCTCGCTTCCGGCTCGGTGAGGATGCGCTGGAAATCGTCGCGCGTCAGCGCTTTCAGCTCCACGCGAATCGGAAGACGCCCCTGCAATTCGGGCAGAAGATCGGAAGGCCGCGCGGTATGAAACGCGCCCGACGCGATGAAGAGAATGTGATCGGTCTTCACGCTGCCATGCTTGGTGGAAACGACCGTGCCTTCGATCAGCGGCAGAAGATCGCGCTGCACGCCTTCGCGCGAAACGTCTCCGCCGCCGCGGAATTCGCTGCGCGCGCAAATTTTGTCGATCTCGTCGAGGAATACGATGCCGTTGTTCTCCACCGTATCGATGGCTTCGCGGATGATGGCGTCGTTATCCAGCAGCTTGTCGGCCTCTTCGGCGACCAGCGGATCGTGCGCTTCGGCCACCGTCATGCGCCGGGGCTTGCCGCGCCCGCCGCTGAACGCCTTTCCGAAGATATCGCCCAGATTGACCATGGAAATCTGCGCATTCGGCATGCCGGGAATTTCGAACATCGGCGCGCCGCCGCTGTCGCGCATTTCGATTTCGACTTCCTTGTGGTCGAGTTCGCCCGCGCGCAGGCTTTTGCGGAAGGTCTCGCGCGTGGCGCCGGAGCTTGAACCTACCAGCGCATCGAGAATGCGGTCTTCGGCGCGGGCTTCGGCCTGGGCCTCCACGTCGCGGCGCTTTCGTTCGCGCACCAATGCGATGCCGGTTTCCAGAAGATCGCGCACGATCTGTTCCACGTCGCGGCCGACATAACCGACTTCGGTGAATTTCGTGGCTTCGATCTTGATGAAGGGTGCCTGCGCCAGTTTTGCCAGACGCCGCGAGATTTCGGTTTTGCCCACGCCGGTGGGGCCGATCATCAGGATGTTTTTCGGCAGAACTTCCTCGCGCAATTCCGCCGGCAATTGCTGGCGCCGCCAGCGATTGCGCAGCGCAATGGCGACGGCGCGCTTGGCATCGCCCTGGCCGACGATGAAGCGGTCCAGTTCGGAAACGATTTCGCGGGGTGTGAAGAAGCTGGTCATGGAGAGTTATATGGGACTCAGAAGGCTTGGAGTCTATACCTCAAAGTACAGACTTTACGTCGGTCCTGCCAAAGTCACGTCCCTTGAAGAGCAATGGTTGTCCCGTCTGTTTTGCGAGTGCATAGGCGAAGCAATCACCCAGATTGAGACTTGCCGGATGATGGCCTTTTCCGAAATCACGCCAGGCCATATGGGCGATACGCATCTGGAATTGATCGACGGGAACAATATCGATCTCTGCCGCGACAACGAAAGCATCCAAAGCCGCAATATCGGCTGGGCCTGCGTGTTCCGCGCGAATCGCAGCCTCGAGCCAGTTTACCGGAGAGATCAACTTCATCGGCGCTCGAAGTATCAGTCTCGCGAACTGCTCTCGCTCCGGCTCGAACTTCAGTACGGCAAGAAGCGCAGAAGAATCGATTACCATCAGATGGGAAGACCATGCTCATCATAGAGTTCATCGATCAGTTCGCGGCCGGTCTTTTTTTCGCTCCGCAAGCCGACGGCGCGTTCGGCAATGGCCAGTAGTTCGGCGACCCTTGCGTCCTCATTGAGGTGCTTGGACGGCGTGCCGCGCTTCAACCGCTCTTCAAGTGCATGAATCACGGCGTCCGTTATTGTCTCGCCGGTCTGTGCGGCAAGCTTGCGAGCCAAACGATTGGCTTTGGGATTGTTGATATGAAGCGCCATATGCCACTCATGTACACATTCAAGCGCGAATGTACATCCGCGCCACGCTGGCATCAAGTGGCTGTTTTCAAGCTCTCCATGACGACATTCTCGTTCGTATAGATGCAGATATCGCCGGCGATTTTCATGGCGCACCGCGCGATTTCCTCTGCGGAAAAATCGAGCGGCAGAAGCGCGCGCGCCGCGGCCAGCGCAAACGGCCCGCCCGAACCGATCCCGATCAGACCGTCTTCCGGTTCCACCACATCGCCGGTGCCCGACAGAATGAGCGAAGTTTTGGCATCCGCCACCGCCATCAGGGCTTCGAGACGGCGCAGGTAACGGTCCGTCCGCCAGTCCTTGGCCAATTCGACGCAGGCCCGCGCCAGATTGCCGGGATGCTGGTCGAGCTTGGCCTCCAGCCGTTCGAACAGCGCGAAGGCATCCGCCGTCGCGCCCGCAAAGCCGGCGATCACATCGCCCTTGCCCAGGCGGCGCACCTTGCGCGCATTGGACTTCATCACGGTTGCGCCCATCGTCACCTGACCGTCGCCGGCCACGACGACCTCGCCGCCCTTGCGGACGGACAGGATTGTGGTGGAGCGCCATTTGGCATCTGTCATGACATATCCAATATAGGAACTGCGCCGTTCATAGCAAAACACCCATGAAACCCTCAATTCCTTATGTCGATTTGAGAAACGGCGCGGCGCGGTCAACTGCAGTTCATCGTGAACGCGCCGTTGGCCGCTTTCGGTAAATCGAGGAACCGGAAATCGGTGAGCACCAGCGGGCCCAGCAGATCGGCCCAAGACTCCATGCCGAACATTCCCGGCAATACCGCACAGGTCGATGTGGCGTGCTGCACATATTTGCCTTGGCCGATAACGGCCAGGACCGCCGTGAATTTGAGCGGGCGCGCGAAATTGTGTTCGGTCTTGAGCATCATGCCGCCGGAACGCGGATCGAGCTGGCCATAGGAGATCACCAGCGTGTTGGGCGGCAGGTCGGCCATCTGTTCGCGCGCAAGTTCGCCCTTGAGCTTCGGCCATTTGGCATCGGCGGGATTGGCGGACACTTCGCCGCCGCTGGCCACCGCCGCAGCCATCGCGGGGGCATAGCGGCCGATGAATTTCGGATTGGTCAGCTTGTCGCCCTCGGGCGTGAACTGAACGGCGATCGTTTCACCGGGAAAGATCAGCACCGACGTCGCGTCGGGCACATAGGGGGAACGAGTGACCGGGATGGTGGTGTAGCGGCTGGAATCGACCGCGATGGCAATATCGAAACCGCCGTCCCGGCAGCCGCTTTGGGCACAGACCGTGTCCAGATCGGGCGCCGGCGGATCGGCATGAGCCGCGCAAGCCAAGCCCAGCAGAACGGCAATCGTTAAGATCGCCCGGTGCATACTGACTACCCCTTGAGCCCCGAATGGGATAGTAACGCCGCAACGCAACTCTGGGAACCGCGCCCCATGCGCACCGCAACCGTCGAACGCAAGACACGGGAGACCGAGATCGCCGTTTCGCTCGATCTGGACGGCACGGGCGATTGCGATATCGATACCGGCATCGGCTTTCTGGACCACATGCTGGAAAGCTTCGCGCGCCATTCCATGATCGACCTGAAAGTGCGCGCCAGCGGCGATTTGCATGTCGATTTCCACCACACCACCGAAGACACCGCCATCGTGATCGGCCAGGCGGTGAAAAAGGCGCTGGGCGATTTTTCCGGCATCAGCCGCTTCGGCGCGGCCATCATCCCCATGGACGAGACGCTGACGCGCGTGGCCATCGACGTCTCCAACCGGCCTTATCTCATCTGGCGGGTGGAGGTGCCCAAGCCCAAGCTGGGCGAAATGGACACCGAACTGTTCAAGGAATGGTTCCAGGCCTTCGCCCAGAATGCCGGGGTGTGCCTGCACATCGAAAACCTCTACGGCACCAACTCCCACCACATCGTGGAGAGCTGCTACAAGGGGCTGGCGCGGGCGCTGCGCGAAGCGATTGCGCCCGACGAGCGGCTGGAAGGGGCGGTGCCGTCAACCAAAGGGCGGCTCAGCGAAGCGGAATAAGTGACGGAAGCGTCACTTTCATTGACTTTTCCCGTCCCCCGCGCCTATAGAATCCGGCCCAGCCAGCGGGAGTTTCGCCGTGGTCCAGATCACCAAAGACAATGCCTATGACGCCGTAGCCCCGGACGATTTCCCGGCGATGATGGCGGTGGAGCGCTATGGCCGGCGTTCGACCGCCTTCGACAAGATCATCTCGGCCACGCACGAGCATTTCTGGGATCCGCTGGACAAGAAATATATCGATTTCTCGATGCGCTTCGATCCCGAAGCCTCGCGCATGCTGCCCGACGATTTCTTTCCCATCTTCCAGACGCGCATCGGCGAGAAGATGACGCCGGCGCAGAAAATGAAATTCGCCAGCCAGTCCGCCCGCTGGCAGATTTCCGGAATCCTGCATGGCGAGCAGGGCGCGCTCGCGCTTTCGGCTTCGCTCTGCCACATCCTGCGCGATCCGGGCGCCCAGGAATATGCCGCCAACCAGACGCGCGAGGAAGCCCGCCACGTGACGGCCTTTGCCGCCTACATCAAGGCGCGCTGGGGCTCGCCGCTGCCGGCGGGAAAGACGCTGTCCGCGCTTCTGACCGAGATCGTGCTGGCGCCGGAAGTCTACAAGAAGATCATCGGCATGCAGATGCTGGTGGAAGGCCTTGCCATGGGCGCCTTCGCCACGCTCTACCAGAAATCCAACGACCGGCTTTTGGTGAAGCTCTGCCAGCTGGTGATGACCGACGAAGCTTTTCATCACAAATTCGGAAAGATCTGGGCCGACCGCACCATCCCCAAACTCAGCCCCGAAGAACACAACATCGTGGAGGACTGGGCGGCGCAATGTTTCCAGACGCTTCTGTTCAACCTGATCAATCCCGAACAGATGCAGGTTGTTTATGAGAGCATCGACATCGACTGGCGCGACGCCATGGCCGCGATCACCGAAGCCTTCGGCGACGAAGACCGCCGCAAGGCCATGACCCAATCGGCCAACATCTTCCGCGTGCTCATCAAGACGCTGCTCAACGCCGGCATCATCACCGACCGCACGCGGCATTATTATGCGATGTATGTCGACATGAACGAGTTGAAGAACGAAGGCAGCCGCATGGTCGGCGACGACATCGCCGAGGAAGGCATCAAATTCCTCCAGACCGTCAATTTCGGCGATACCAGCCGCGGCCGCTCGCTGCTGGCGGCGGAGTAAGCCGGGCAGGCAGGAATTTCAGCGAGCCGGCGGATTTTTCTCCGCATTGACATTATGGTGAAAGCACCATAAATAGATGGTGACCAAAGAGATCAAGCCCGTCGAATGGGTCGGGTCGAGCTACAGGGATTTCGTCTCGTTTCCCGACGCGGTTCAGGACGAAATGGGGCATGCCCTTTATCTGGCCCAGATCGGGCGCATGCATTCGTCTGCAAAACCGCTGAAGGGATTCGGTGGCGCGGGCGTGATCGAACTGGTCGAGGACGACCGGCACGGCACCTATCGGGCCGTATACGCAGTGAAATTCGGGAGTGCGATTTATGTGCTTCACGCGTTTCAGAAGAAATCCAGGACGGGCATCAAAACACCGCGCGAGGACATCGAACTCATTCGCCGCCGATTGAAGATCGCCGAAGAGGACGATCGGACGCGCAGGAAGGCACCGCGATGACGAAAAAAGAAGATAGTTCCATCCGGCGCGGCACCAAGAACGTCTTTGCCGATCTCGGTTTTCCGGACGCGGAGACACATCTGCTTAAGGCGGAACTCATGAGCCGCGTGCAGGATATTCTGGAAGAACGTCAACTCACGCAAACACAAGCGGCCGGAATAACCGGCGTAAGTCAGCCCGACCTTTCCCGCATGCTGAAGGGCCGTTTCCGCGACGTCTCCGTCGAGCGGATCATGCGGATGCTGACGAAGCTGGGCTGCGAAGTGGATATTGTCGTCAGGCCGCAGGGCCGCAAGCGCGCATTCGACGCCATTCGTATGGAGCCTGCCGCCTAAGCGGGCGCAAGGTTCTACTTCAACACCGCCCTGAACGCGCCGTCCCAATCGGCGCCGGGCGGGTTCTTTTCCCAATAGTCGATCCGCGCCAGATGCAGATCGTACAGTTTCTGGCTGGCGCCGGAGAGCTGGCGGCATTGCTCGATCAGCCCGCGTGCCTTGTCCCATTGCTGGGTGCGCATCGATTGGAAGATGTGATCGTGGAAGGTCGCCAGCGCGCGGAATTTCGGCGAGGCGCGCACCAGCGGATTGCCCAGCAGCGCATACAATTTCACCGGCTCGTCATGGGGGCCGATGGCGGTGAAATCGGCTTCGAGGAAGGCATAGCCGCGTTCGGCGGCCTTGCGCGTCTCGTCGCTCGCCACGATGGCGGGCCCGTATTGCGCCGACAGGCTGCGGATGCGGTGGGCGAGAAAGGTGCAATCGCCGGTCACCGAATAGGTCGTGCGCCCGCGCGCGCCGAAGCCGCCGGCGATCGCGGGACCGCTCGAAATGCCGATGCCGATTTCGATCGGCTCGAATGCGGTACCGTCGCCGCGCCGCTCGCGCGACAATTGCTCGTTCACTTCGGCGAGCGCCACGATCATGCGGCTGGCCGCTTCGCAGGCATGGATCGCGTGTTCGCCATCGTCGAGCGGGGCGTTCCAATAGGCGGTGAAGCCTTCGCCGGTGACGCAATCGACCATCGCGCCGTGGCGGATCGCCAGATCGACCAGCGGGCGCACCGCCGATCCGATCATGCGCGTGAAGCTTGCCGGATCGTCGGCGAAGGAATCGGCCAGCGCCGCATAACGGCGCACGCCGCAGGACAGACAGGTTACCGTGCGTGTCTCGCCTTCGAGTTTCAGCAGCGATGGCTGGCGCGCGATGCGGTCGAAATCGGCGGCCGGCAGCGCATCGGAGAACGAGCGCTGCAACACCGCGCGCGTGCGCGCGATCTCGTAACTGCGCGCGGCGAGCCCGCCGATGAAGACCGCGCCCAGCGCGACCGTGGGATTGAGGGAATCGAGCAGCAGATGCGAATTGACGAACAGGTACCAGGTGAACATTTGCGCGGCCGCAATCGCGCCCGCCGTCATCAATCCGGCCCACAAGGTTCCCGCGCGCGCGAACAGAAGTACGATCGCGAATCCGCAAATCGCGATGAACACCAGAATCGCCGGCGTCGAGGATACGGGCTTCAGCGCATCGCCGAGCAGGATGTTCTCCAGCGCTTCGGCGCGCACGCCCGCTTCGCTTTGCGGACCGAGAGGGGTCTGCACCGTGGCATCGGCGGGCGCGATGAAGACGATGGCGTCCTTCAGGCTGTCCTCGCCGAGCGCGCCCGTATCCAGCGCCGCGGCCGAAACATGGCGCATGCCCGCGGGGCCGGAAAAATAGATTTCCATCGCGCCGTTGCGGCGGGTGGGCACATCGAACGTGCCGGCGCGCACGCCGGCAATCACGGTTTGCTCGTTGATGCCGGGCATGCCGGTATCGGCGGTGCGGATTTCGGCGTTCTGCGCGCCGGCCGCGACCCGCATGATCTCCGCTTCCAGCGAAGGCACCAGCGTATCGTTCAGCCTGAGCACGAGCGGCATGGTGCGCACCTTGCCGTCGGCATCGGGCACCAGGTTGAGCGCGCCGATGCCCGCACTTGGGCTCTCGAATTTCGCCAGCGGCTGGGTGGCGCCGGAAAATTGCGGCACCCTGGCCTGCACGCTGCCATTGGCCGCCGATTGCACGGGCGCCTTTAGCGCAAGCGTGCGCAAGCCCGGCCTGTCGCCCAGCGTGAAGCCGGTGATGGCGGGAATGGCGGACATCGCCGCTGCCAGCGAATCGTCGGGCGAGGCCAGATGTTCGAGGGCGTGGCGCGCGGCATCGCTGGCCGGGCCCGGCGGCAGGCTTGCCGCGAAACGCTGGGGCGAGGCCGCATCGGCGGCATCGAGCGGCGTTGCAAACACCGCCATGGATGCGCCCGCATGTTTCAGATCATAAGCGAGTTTGGCCAGCACGCCATGCGGCCAGGGCCACGGCCCGAAGCGCGCAACGCTTGCATCGTCCACATCGAGAATGCGCACGGACAAACCGCTTGCCGCGCGCGTATCGCGATAGGATCTGGGATGGGCATATTGATAGGCATCGAATTCGACGCCGCGCAGATGCGATGCGACCCCGCCCGCATCGAAACCCACGATCATGAGCGCCGCCACGAGAATGGCGAGCGGCAACGCCCATATCGCAAGCGGCCTTGCCCCGACTTTCATTTATCTGTTTGTCCCAACGCCTGTTGCGGGCCCTGTGTGGCACTCTAGCACGGTTAAGGGGCGGAAATGGAAGATGCGCATTGCGGACAAAGTCCGGAAATTTCAACCGTTTCGCGCCGCACGGCGAATCCGGCGGCGCTTGCGGCGGCCCCAAGCGCTGCGACGAGCGCATCATCGTGGATTTCGGCCGCGCGCCCGCAGGATTCGCACAGAAGGAAATGCGAGCGGTGCGGGCGCTCGGGCGAAAAGCAGCCGATATAGGCGTTGAGCGAATCGATCCGGTGAACGAAGCCCTGGCGCAGCAGGAAATCGAGCGCACGATAAACCGTGGGCGGTTGCGCGCGCGGCGCGCAAAGCACTTTGAGCACGTCGTATGCGCCCATCGGGCGGTGGCTTTCCAGCACGATCTCCAACACGCGCCGGCGCAAAGGCGTAAGCCGCACGCCGCGCGCTTCGGCAAGCTGGCCGGCCGCCTCGAGCGCGCCGGCCTGGCAGCTTTTGTGATCGTGGGCGCGCGGGAACATGGTTTTCATGTTGGCTTGCGCAACACCGATGCCGCCGAGGTGAGAAGAAATATCGCCGCCGCGGCCAGTACGATCGAGGGCCCCGCCGGCGCATCGGAAAACCACGCCGCGGCAAGGCCGAGCGGCGCCGACAGCGCGCCGATCATGGCGGCCGATATCGCCATGGCTTCGGGCGTGCGCGCGAACGGCCGCGCCGCGGCGGGGGGAATGAGCAAAAGCGCCACGATCAGTAGCGCGCCCACGATCTTCAAGCCGAACGCCACCAGTCCCGCCACCAGCACGAGGAACACCAGATCGTAAATGCGCACATTAAGCCCTTCGGCCATGGCGATATCGCGATTGACGGTGATGGCGAGCATCGGTTTCCAGAGGAAATACAGGCACGCGCAAAGCGCGACATTGCCCGCCGCCAGCGCATAAAGATCGCCGTTCGAAAGTGCGAGAACATCGCCGAACAGATAGCCCATCAAATCGGTGCGCACCGTTTCCATCATCGACAGCGCCACGAAACCCAGCGCCAATCCGACATGACCGATCAACCCGATCAGGGTGCCGGAAGGAATGGCGCCATCGCCCGCGCGCGACATCAGAAGGGCTGCCACCATGGCAAGGGCTGCGACCCCGGCGACGGGCGAAATGCCGATCAGCAAACCGATGGCCGCGCCCAATAGCCCCATATGGGCGACGGATTCGCCCAGATAGGCCATGCGCCGCCACAGCACGAACGAGCCGATGGGTCCGCAGGCCGCGCCCAGCAGGGCTGCGCCGATCGTTGCGCGCAGGAGAAAATCATCCATTCATTCCATCCGCGTTGCTCATGCTTCGACGGGCTCCACTTCGCCCGACGGCGCATGTTCGTGATCGTGATGGTGGTGATAGATCGCAAGCTCGCTTGCCACGCGCGCGCCGAACAATTCGACGAAGGCGGGATCCTTCACCACGTCGCCCGCATCGCCCTGGCAGCAGATGTGACGGTTCAAACAGATCACGCGGCTGGCCTGCGCCATCACCACATGCAGATCGTGGGAGACAAGCAGCACGCCGCAACCGAGGTCGTCGCGCAATTTCGCGATCAGGGCATAGAGCGCGGCTTCGCCGGCAAGATCGACACCGGCGAAGGGTTCGTCGAGAACCAGAAGGCCTGGCTTGTGCGCAATCGCGCGCGCCAGCAGCACGCGCGCCATCTCCCCGCCCGACAATGTTGCCAGTTGAAGGCCCGCCAATTTCTCGCAGCCCACGCGCGCAAGGGCCGCCTGCGCATCGCCGCCATACAGTCCCAGAAACCGGCCCACCGTGATGGGCAGGCTGGCGTCGCGCGGGAAATGCTGGGGCACATAGCCGATGCGAAGGCCCGGTTTGCGCCGCACCGCCCCGCCATGGCGCACCAGCCCCAGCAGCGCCTTGACGAGCGTGGTCTTGCCCGAGCCGTTCGGGCCGATCAGCACCACGATCTCGCGCGCACCCACCGCCAGGCTCACCTGGTCCACGATCCGCCCGACGCCGATCTGCGACGCTTCCAGCAAGGTTTCCATGCGAGAAATGTTATAATATAACGTTTCATCCGCCAGCAAGTTAACAATTCAGTGACGCTAGCGTCATTTTCCTTGCGGAATGGCAATGGGTCACTTATCTTGAGGCTTACCAATTCCAACCTGTGCGCCTGGAGACGACCGATGGAAAATATCACCAAGGATCCCGCCTACAACGCCGTCGATCCCAACGATTTCCCCGCCATGCTCGACGTCAACCGCTATGGCGAGCGTTCGACCGCGTTCGACAAGATCATCTCCGCGACGCACGACCATTTCTGGGATCCGCTCGACATCAAATATATCGACTTCAAAAAGCCCTTCGATATGGAGAGCGAATATCTCATCAATCCGACCGCCAATGCCGATCTGAAGACGGCCATTGCCGACAAGCTCGACGAAAAAGGCAAGATCAAGCTCGTCAACATGGATACGTGGTGGGCGCTGTCGTCCATCCTGCATGGCGAACAGGGCGCGCTCGCGCTTTCGGCTTCGCTCTGCCACATCCTTCGCGATCCCGGCGCACAGGAATATGCCGCCAACCAGACGCGCGAGGAAGCCCGCCATGTGACGGCGTTCTCCGCTTACATCAAGGCGCGCTGGGGCAAGCCCAAGCAGGTGGGGCCTGCACTCGGCAATCTTCTGAACGAACTCGTGTCTTCGCCGCTGGTGTGGAAGAAGATCATCGGCATGCAGATGCTGGTCGAAGGCCTTGCCATGGGCGCGTTTGCGACCTTCTTCAAGGAAACCCGCGATCCGCTGATGAAGCATCTCATGCAGCTGGTGATGACCGACGAAGCCTTCCACCACAAATTCGGAAAGATCTGGGCCGACCGCACGATTCCGAAGCTGTCCAAATCCGAACACGAGATCATCGAGGATTGGGCCTGGGAAGTGTTCCAGGTTCTGCTGTTCAATCTGGGTTCGCCGGACCAGAAGGCGTGGATCTATCAGGCCGTGGGCCTCGATCCGATCTGGTGCCAGCAGGCGTTCATGGAAGCGCTGACCGATGCGAACATCCGCACCGAGCTTCAGGAAGCCACCAACATCTTCCGCGTGCTGATCAAGACGCTGGTGAAGGCCGGCATCATCACCGACCGCACCCGCGGCAATTACGCGGCCTATATCGACATGGCCGAACTTTATGCCGAAGGCGACCGCATGGTCGGCGACGACATTGCCGAGGAAGGCATCAAATATCTGATGAAGCTGAATGGCGGCACGCGTTTGGTGACGCCGGAATCGATCGCGGCGGAGTAAAAACTTTCCTCCCCCGCAAAGCGGGGGAGGTGGCGAGCGTAGCGAGACGGAGGGGGTAAGTGTCGTTTGACTCACCCCCCTCCCCGGCCTTCGGCCGGACCTCCCCCGTAAACGGGGGGAGGAAAAAAGAACGGAGAAGACCATGGATCAGAACATCACCAAGGATCCGGCCTATGACGCGGCCGATCCGAACGATTTTCCCTCCATGCTCGATGTGGAGCGCTATGGACGGCGCTCCACCGCCTTCGACAAGATCATCTCGGCCACGCATGACCATTTCTGGGATCCGCTGGACAAGAAATATATCGACTTCACCCAACCCTGGGACATGGAAGGCGCCTATCTCATTCCGCCAAAGATGAGCATCGAGCTGCAAAGCGCCATCGGCGACAAATTGAACGAGAAGCAGAAGATCAAATTCGTCAATACGGGCGTGCTGTTTTCGCTCTCCTCGATCCTGCATGGCGAGCAGGGCGCACTCGCGCTTTCGGCTTCGCTGTGCCACATCCTGCGCGATCCGGGCGCGCAGGAATACGCCGCCAACCAGACGCGCGAGGAAGCGCGCCATGTGACGGCGTTCTCCGCTTATGTGAAGCAGCGCTGGGGCAAGCCCGTGCCTGTCGGCCCCGCGCTCGGCAATCTTTTGAACGAAATGGTGTCCTCGCCTTACGTGTGGAAAAAGCTCGTCGGCATGCAGATGCTGGTCGAAGGCCTTGCCATGGGCGCGTTCGCCACCTTCTACACCTATGCCGAGGACCCGCTGCTGAAAAAGCTTTGCCAATTGGTGATGACCGACGAAGCCTTCCATCACAAATTCGGAAAAATCTGGGCCGACCGCACCATCCCCAAACTCTCCCAGGCCGAACGCGACAGGATCGAGGATTGGGCAGCCGAAGTGTTCATGGGGCTTCTTCGCAACATCGGCAGCCCGGAACAGAAGAAATGGCTCTATGCCGAATTCGGCATGAGCTGGGAATGGGCGCAACAGGCCATGATGGAAGCCTTCACCGACGCCAAACTGCGCGAGCGGCTGAAGGATTCCACCTCCATCTTCCGCGTCCTCATCAAGACGCTGCTCAAGGCCGGCATCATCACCGATCGCACGCGCGCCACTTATGCGGCCTATGTCGACATGGCCGAACTCCACGGCGAAAGCGACCGCATGGTGGGCGACGACATCGCCGAAGAGGGCATCAAATATCTGATGACGCTCAATGGCGGCAAATCGCTGATGACGCCCTCCGCACTCGCCGCGGAATAGCTGTTCCATTTGGCCGTATTGATCGCCGAACCCGCCGCGGACTAGCCTTTCCGCGACTTGCGGGGCTTTGGGGCATGCGCCGATACGCCATGTTGTTCGCCGCGGCGCTCGCTGCCGCGCTTCCGGCCGGCGCACGCGCCGCGCCGCCCGTTCTGATTGCCGATCGCGATGCGATTTTCGCCCGCTATGTCGATCCCGCCCTCGATTCAGCCCAGGCCCAGGCCCGCAAGGATGTCCTGGCTGCCGAAATTGCCGCCGAGGCGCGCCGCCAGGCGCCCGATGCCATCGTCTTCGACAAGCCGGCCATGCTGATGTTCCGCCCCTCCTCCGACATCACCGCCTTCATCGAAGCCGTGCTCGACAAGACGGACAAGCCCGTCGATGCCGCCGCGCCGCTGCCCGAAATCGCCCATGCCGTGCATGCGATGCCGATCAGGCCGTTCGTGCTCGACCAGGCCGGACTGATCCGCGGCGTGCCGTCGCCCAGCCGCGATGCGCTGGCCAAACGCGTGAACGCGCTGCTGTGGACCATCATGCTGAAGGACAAGGCGACCTTCGTTCTGGACCGCGCCGCCGTCGTGCTGGGACTTGTGGATTGCGACATCACCGAAAAGCTCGTCACGCGCCTGAACGGCGGCACCGCCGCCATCGCGGCGCCCGACAGCAAACCGGCGGGCATGGTGTTCCTGAACCGCGCGCGCATCCTGGCCGAGTCGAAGGCGGGCCTGTCCATCGTGGCGCAGGTCAACGCCCTGAGCGCCGCCGCCGATACGGAATTCCAGGCCGAATCCGACAGCCTGCATGCCGATGGCGAGGCGCTGCAGGCCCGGCTGTCTTCGCTCACGCCAAAGCAGCAGAGCGAACAGACCGCCGCCTTCGAGGCGCGCAACGATGCCTTCCAGGCCAAGGTCAAGGCCCGGCAGAGCGGCATCGACAACGCCGTTCTCGACGCGCGCCATGCCGTGGAGGCAAAGCTGGAGCGCGTGCTGGTGGAATTGATGCAGCAGCGCGGCGCCGTCCTGCTCGTCGACACCAAGGCCGCGGTCGCGTTTCCCGATGGCCTCGACATCACCGGCGAGGCCATCGCGTCCCTCGACCGCGTCATGCCCGATTTCGAGTTGCAACTGCAGGACGGCCCCAATTGAGGGCCACATCTTGCACCTGTGGCGCGGGGCCGCTAGGAATGAACGTTCATTCATTGGGCAGGGAGGGCCGCTTGGCCCGCATGGATACCCGGCGCGCCAGCGTGGCTGCGCTCGCCGTCGACGACAAACGCCAGCGCATCCTCGATGCCGCGCTGGACCTGTTCGAGAAGCGCGGCTTCGACGGCGTGGCCGTGCCCGAAATCGCGCGCGAAGCGGGCGTGGCCACCGGCACGATCTACCGCCATTTCAAGACCAAGGAAGAACTGGTCAACGCGCTCTACCGTCACTGGAAGAGCGCCTATAACGAACAGATTCTGGGGCCGGTGCCAGAGGGGCTGGCCGCGCGCGAAACCTTCGCGCTCTATTGGCGGCGCATGGCGCAATTCGCGCGCCGGCATTACCGGGCCGTGCGCTTTCTCGATCTGCATTATCACGCGCCCTATCTCGACGACGAAAGCCGCGCCATGGAAGGCATCTACATGGATACAGCGGTGTTGTTCATGCGCAAGGGACGCGACAGCGGCACGCTGCGCGATCTCGATCCCGCACTCGTCGTGGCGCTGTTGTGGGGCGCGACCACCGGACTCAACAAATTCGTGCATGACGGAAAACTGGTTTTCGACGAAACGACATCGAACGCGATGGAGGAAGCGCTGTGGCGCGCCATCGTCGTCGATGCACACGGGCAGAGCAAAGAACATTTGAAGGAAACGCATCATGGCAAGGAAACGAAAGGGTGACGGGCAGACCGCGCTCATCACCGGCGCATCGAGCGGCATCGGGCTGGAACTGGCGCATTGTTTCGCAAAGGACGGCTATGGCCTGATCCTGGCCGCGCGCAGCGAAGCCGCCCTCAAGCAATTGGCCGAGAAGCTCGCCAAGGACAACAAGATCGCAGCCACCGCCATTGCCGTCGATCTGGGCACGCCGGGCGGCGCCGAAAAGCTGATCGGCGAAATCAAGGCGCGCGGCTTGAGCGTCGATGTGCTGGTCAACAATGCGGGCTACGGCATCGTCGGAAAATTCGACAGCTCGAAGGCCCCCGACCAGGTCGGCATGATCGATCTCAATGTGCGCGCGCTGACCGAACTCACCCACGCCTTCTGGCCCGGCATGATCGCACGCAAGAAGGGCGGCGTTTTGAACGTGGCCTCCACCGCCTCCTTCCAGCCCGGTCCGGGCATGGCGGTCTATTACGCCACCAAGGCCTTCGTGCTGTCCTTCACCGAAGCCTTGTGGAAGGAAGGCCGCGATGCGGGCGTGCATGTCACCTGCCTGTGCCCGGGCCCCACCGACAGCAATTTCCATTCGCGCGCCGGATCGGACCAGATCAAGCTTTTGAAGATGGGCGTGATGATGACGTCGCGCGCGGTCGCGCGCCAGGGCTATCGCGCCTTCCGCCGCAACCGGCGCGTGGTGATCAACGGCGTGATGAACCGTTCCCTGGCGCGGCTGGTACCGTTCATGCCGCGCCGCACGGTTCTCAACATCGTCAGCTACCTGCAAGCCATATGAGCGAAACGAAAATCGGAAACTACATCACGGTCGCACGCGAGGGCGCGCACGCCACCGTCACCATCGACCGCGGCGACGGCAGGAATGCGCTCTCGCGCCAGTTGATGCTGGAACTGACCGAAACCGCGCGCAGCTTCGCGCACGATCTCGAAACCCAGGCCGTGATCCTGACCGCCAACGGCGCCTTCACCGCGGGCGCCGATCTGAAAGACCCGGCCATGTCGCGCCGCCAGGCATCGGGCCTGATGGAACGGCGCCAGATGCTGAAGGTCGGCCCCGACATGTGCGAGGCCTGGGAACGCGTGGAGCAGGTCACCATCGCGGCCATCGAACGCTATTGCATCGGCGGCGGCGTGGTGCTGGCGGCGGCCTGCGATTTTCGCATCATGGGGGCGGGCGCCCATTTGCGCCTGCCCGAAATCCCGCTCGGCATGAACATGAGCTGGCAGGCGATTCCGCGGCTGGTCTCGCTGATCGGGCCTGCGCGCACCAAGCGCTTCGTGATCTTCGGCGACAAACTCGAAGCCGAAGACGCGCGCGACTGGGGCCTGATCGACGAGATCGCCGGCGACGGACGCACGCTCGCCCATGCGCGCGATCTGGCCGAACAGGTGGGGCGGCTTCCGCCCAATCCCGTGCGCATGACCAAACAGGCGGTGAACGCGGCGGCGAACGCGCTCAACTACGCCACGACCTATATGGACCTCGACCAATACGCGCTGGCCACCTCCAGCGAGGATTACCGCGAGGCGGTGAAAGCCTTCCTCGAAAAACGCCCACCGAAATTCACGGGACGATAAGGTTGGCGCGCGGAGGCGCGGAGTTTATTTTCCCTTCCCTCCCCGTCATCGCCGGGCCTGTCCCAGCGATCCATAACCCCATCGCCTGACGCTTTTGCGCTTCCTTTGAAGCGGGTGAACTATCGCGCGAGATAAGCTTCGACTGTCACGGAAAATGGGTCGCCGGGGTCGATAGCGACAGCGTATTCGACGCCCGGCGATGACGAATTTGGTTGAAAGTGAATTCGAAAAAACACCGGTTGCCCGGCTGTCCGCAATAGGCGAGCATCGTTCTCCCAACATTGGAGGACGACATGACGGGACGGGTGGACGGCAAGATCGCGCTCATCACGGGCGCAGCCCAGGGCCTGGGCGAAGCGGCGGCGCGCATGCTGGTGCGCGAAGGCGCGCGCGTGGCGCTGACGGACATCAATCTTCAGGGCGCGCAGAAGCTCGCCGCATCGCTCAACGACAAACGCAAAGGCAGCGCCATCGCAATCAAGCATGACGTGACCAGCGAATCCGATTGGGCCAATGCGCTCGCCCAAACCGAAAAGGCCTTCGGCGGCTTGCATGTGCTGGTCAACAATGCCGGCATCGGGCTGACCAAGGACCTCGAAGACATCACCCTCGAAGAATGGCGCCATGTTCACGCCATCGATCTCGACGGCGTGTTCCTTGGCTGCAAAATGTCGGTCGCGCTGATGGCGAAAACGGTGAAGGCGAGCGGGCTTGGCGGTTCCATCGTCAATATCTCCTCCATCGCCGGCATCATCGCGGGCCACAACATGGCCGCCTACAATTCGGCCAAGGCGGGCGTTCGCCATCTTTCGAAATCGGTTGCGCTGTATTGCGCCAAGAAGGGCTACGGCATCCGCTCCAATTCCGTGCATCCGGTGTTCATCGCCACGCCTATTCTGGACGGGCTTGTGCAGCGCTTCGGCAAGGACGAGGCCTATGCCAAGCTCGGCCGCCAGGTGCCGCTCGGCCATATCGGCGAGCCCGACGACATCGCCTATGCCGTTCTCTATCTCGCCTCCGACGAATCCAAATTCGTCACCGGCGCGGAATTGAAGGTGGATGGCGGAATTTCCGCGATGTGATCGCCGCAACCGCAGATCGGAAACGCGCGCTCAGCGCGTGATCCGGATCGCGACGTTCGCCAGCAGCACGCGCGCGCCGGATTTCTTCAACGCGCGGTCGGTGACGCGTTGCAGGCGTTCGGCGATCGCGGTCACATCGGGCTGGCGCCAGGGCCGCACGCTCGAGGTCGTATAGCTCATCAGGCTGCGCAGAAAGGCATCGCGCAGGACGGGCAGCGCATGTTCGGCCTCGCCGCGCAGATCAGCATCGGGAATATTGAGCCCGATGGCCACCATCAAAAGCCCGATGGGCCGGTTGGCATCCACGATGGTGGTGTACATCGGCTCCACCATCACGAAGCTTTCGAGCTGGGTGACCTTGTGCACGGGCGCCGACTGCTCGGCCAGCGCCTGCCGCGCCAGCGCAAGCGGAAGCACAAGGGCAAGGAGAGGGGCCGTACGCATGGGCCCAGTATCGGCTGAGAGGGTAAATCGCGGGTTTACTGCAGGGCGAGGGTGAAGGTGGACGTTTTCATGATCTTGAAGGGCCTGGTCAGCGGGTCCTCGACCGTGACCGAGATCGTCACGCTGGGCAGCGGGGCCGTGGGATCGTCCATCCAGGCTTCGAACGCGTTCGAAATCTCGGCATGAATTTGGCGGCGGATATCGATGGCGAGTTCGGTGCGCACGCCCAGCGCCTGCATCAGCTGGTGCTTGGCGATGCGATAGACGCGGTTGCGCATCAATTGGGTTTCGCGATTCTTGGTGTCGTAAAAGCGGACGCGATCCGCCTCGCCATGGGCGATGGAGGATACGAGGTCCGCGGGGAAATGCGTCTTCAGCGCGCCGCAAAGCGACAGCCGGTCGTGGAAATCGGTATCCTCCGCGCCCCAGCCCTGGATGATCTCGTCATAGCCTTCCACCAGCCCGAACGCGGTGCGGTTGCACACCACGATTCCTTCCGAGAGCGCATGCAGCGGTTTTCCCGCCGGGTCCTGCATGTAGAAGAATCCCTCGCGCAGATTGGCCCGCAGCCAATCGACGAATCCGGGCGCGATGGCGTTGTCGGCATCGATGAAACAGAGCCACGCAGCGCTTGTCGCGCGCGCGCCGGTGTTGCGGGCCTCGGCGGCGTTGAATTTGGGCCGGCCCGGAACACGCACCGCCTTCACGGCGGGAAAATTCGCTTCGACCCAATCCGCGCTGCCTTGCGGGCAATCGTAATCGACCACCGCGATTTCGTCCGGCGCCTGGGCCGCGATCAGCGGCAGCGTCTGTTGAAGATGATGCAGCCGGCCCTTGCAGGTGGTGACGAAGGCGATGGCGGGAGGTTGGGGCATCAGCTTGCCTGTCTGGCGGGACCACCGGCAATGCGCGGCAACCGGCCCGGCTTCGCCCTTCGGGCTGCGCCGGGCAGGCTTGCCTCGCTATTGCGAGCCAAGCCTGGTGGAGCTGAGCGGGATCGAACCGCTGACCTCCTCATTGCGAACGAGGCGCTCTCCCAACTGAGCTACAGCCCCAGCAGTTTCGGGTCGTCCCCCGAAGCGGGGCCGGTATCTAGGGAGCGCGGCATTGGCCTGTCAAGGCGGCAAAATCCGGGGCCGAACGCGGCTTGCCCCACATCGGCGGGGCTGGCACAAAGGGCACCTCGCTCCCCGAACAAAGGATGGCGCCTTGTATCCCAATCCCTTCGTCTGGCTCGTCCTGACCCTGATCGAGATCTACACCTGGGTGGTGATCGCCGCGGTGGTGATGAGCTGGCTCGTCGCCTTCGGCGTGATCAATGTCTACAACCCGTTTGCCCGCTCGGTGGTGAAATTTCTCGACGGCGTCACCGATCCGGTGTTCCGCCAGGTGCGCAAAGTGATCCCGCCCATCGGCGGCCTCGATATTTCGCCGCTGATCGTGCTGATCGGATTGCAGTTCCTGTCCTATCTCATCGCCTATTATTTGTGATGGCGGCGCGGATCATCGACGGCAAGGCGTTTGCGGCCGGGCTTCGCACGCGTGTCGCCGAAGAAGCCGCGCGGCTCAAATCCGCACACGGGCTGGTGCCGGGGCTGGCCACCGTTCTCGTCGGCAACGATGCGGCGAGCGAAGTCTATGTGAAAAACAAGAACAGGACGGCCGAGGCACTCGGCTTTCATTCGGTGCACCAACATCTGCCCGCAGATGCGCGCGAAGCCGATGTGCTTTCGGCGGTGCGCGCGCTCAACGCCGATAAATCCGTACACGGAATATTGGTGCAGATGCCGCTGCCGGGCCAGGTGCGCGAATCCGCGGTACTCGAAACCCTCGATCCGATGAAGGATGTCGATGCGCTGACCGCGATCAATGCCGGTTTGCTGCTGAGCGGACGGGCCCATCTGGTGTCCTGTACGCCGTCGGGCATGATGATGCTGCTGAAGGAATATGCGGGCGACATTGCCGGCATGGACGCGCTGGTGATCGGCCGTTCGCTTCTGTTCGGAAAGCCCGCAGCCCAATTGCTTCTGGCGGCGAATGCGACCGTGACGATGGCGCATTCGAAAACCCGCGACCTGGCCGGGCATGCGCGGCGCGCCGACATATTGGTCGCCGCCATCGGCAAGCCGGGATTCGTCAAAGGCGATTGGGTGAAGCCGGGCGCAACCGTGATCGATGTCGGCATCAACCGCATCGATGCCGGCGGCGGCAAGACGAAGATCGTGGGCGATGTGGATTATGCGGCGGCGTCGGAACGCGCCGGCGCCATCACGCCCGTGCCCGGCGGCGTCGGCGCCATGACGATCGTGTGTCTGATGCGCAATACGCTGATCGCGGCTTGCGCCATCGCGGGGTTGCCCGCGCCAAAGATTTAGCACGCGGAGAGGCGGAGAAAAAATCGGCGCGCGAAGGCGCGCCAAAGAAATCGCCGAACCGCAGAGTTATCGACGATGAAAAAGAACTCCGCGACTCCGCGCCTCCGCGTGAATCCTCTTTTACAAATGCTTGCGAAGCGCCGCGGCCAATCCATCGGGCCCCAGCGTTTCGTCGTAGTCATCCACGAAACGGCCGTCCGGTCCCATCAGATAGATGATGTTGGAATGGTCGATGGAATAATTTCCGTTCTGGCCGGCATGTCTGGCGACATAGACGTGGTATTCGCCGGTGACCTGGCGGATTTGTTTGGCCGTACCGGTCAGCCCGATCAGCTTGGGGCTGAAGACGGCGAGATATTGTTTCAGGATGGCCGGCGTATCGCGCTCGGGGTCCACGGTGATGAAGATGGGCGCCACCCGCTTGGCCAGCGGCCCCAGCCGCTCCACCGCATCGGCGATCACCCCCAGCGAGACCGGGCAGACATCGGGGCAATTGGAATAACCGAAATAAATCAGCATATAGCGGCCGCGGAAATCGGCATTGGTGCGGGGCTGGCCGTTCTGGTCTATGAGCGAGAAGGGCCCGCCGATATCGGCGGTGCCGCCGATGCCCGCCCGGCCGGAGACCTGGTCGCCCGCATGCCAGGCCCAGCCCGCAAGGATGGCGGCAAGCGCCAGGATGTAAGGGATCAGCGCGGTTTTTGTGCGGATCATCGAAGGATTGATAAACTCAGGAGTCGTGAGCGCAAGCAACATGAACGAGACCAAACCGCGCAGCTGGGCCCGATTCTGGCCGGCAGATGACGAATTCGTCTCCACCGCCGCGCGCGGGCGCGTCAGGCTTCGCACGCTGTCCAATTTGCGCTGGCTGGCCATCAGCGGCCAATCGGCGACGCTGTTCATCGTCTATCTGGGGCTGGGCTACAGCCTGCCGCTGTGGCGCTGCATCGGCGTCATCGCGGCGAGCGCGCTTTTGAACATCCTGCTCGCGGTGCGTTACGAAGCGAGCCACCGGCTCACCAATCGCGAAGCCACGGTTCATCTGGCCTATGACGTTTTGCAACTGGCGGCCCTTCTTTATCTGACCGGCGGCATCGCCAATCCGTTTTCGCTGATGTTCCTGGCGCCCGTGGTGATCGCGGCGGCGACCCTCAATCTCTCCAACACGATCATTCTGGGCGCCGTCGCGTTCTTCGCGATTTCACTGATCGCGGTGGTGCACGAGCCTTTGCCCTGGGCGGCGCATGAAACGCTGCGTCTGCCGCAGCTTTATGTGGGCGGCATCTGGGCTTCGCTCGTCATCGGCATCGGCTTCACGACGATCTATGCCTGGCGCATCGCGCGCGAATCCGCGCGCATGTCGGCGGGCCTGGCCGCCACCCAATTGGCGCTGGCGCGCGAGAAGCGGCTGGCTTCCATCGGCGCACTGGCAACGGCGGCAGCCCACGAACTGGGCACGCCGCTCGGCACCATCGCGGTGGTGGCGCGCGAACTCGAACGCGCCATGCCGCCGGATTCGCCCGAAGTGGAAGACATGCGCCTGCTGCGCGCCGAAGCCGAACGCTGCCGCGGCATCCTCACCACGCTGGCGCGCCCCGAACGCAGCGTGCTCGAGGCCACCCAGCGCATGTCGCTGGGCGCGGTGCTGGACGACATCGCCGCCGAATACCGCGCCGAGGACCTCGAAATCCGTATCGTCACCGAAGGCGGCGACGGGCCCGAACCCAAGATCTGGCGCGTGCCCGAACTGATCCACGGGCTGGGCAATTTCATCGCCAATGCGGCGGATTTCGCCACGGCCGAAGTGGTGGTCCGCGCCGCCTGGACCGACAAGGAGCTTCTCATTTCCGTCGAAGATGACGGCCCCGGCTTTTCGCCCGAAATCCTGGAGCGGATCGGCGAGCCCTATGTCACCTCGCGGCCCGGCTCCTATGCCCTGCAGGAGACCGAACTGGAGCCCTCGGAGGCCTTTTCCGGCCAGCAGGGCATGGGGCTGGGCTTTTTCATCGCCAAGACCCTGATCGAGCAGACGGGGGGCCGCGTGCAGGCCCTCAATCGCGGCCATGGCGGGGCCATCGTGGCCGCGCGCTGGCCCCGGGGCGCCATCGACGGCGAAAAACCGCCCGGAACTGCGGCCATCCTCTAGCTCGCACGTTGTAATGATTATCATTTCGGCTTGCCGCGGGCGCCTAAGGGCGCTATGCGAGCCCCCTCGCGAGGGACCCCGATGAGCCAGACTGCCACAGAAGACAAAACCCTGTTGATCGTCGAGGACGACCGCCCCTTCCGCGAAAGGCTGGCCCGCGCCATGGAAGGACGCGGCTTCGCGGTCACCATCGCCGAAACCGTGGCCCAGGGGCTCGCCCGCGCCAAGGAAGCGCCGCCGGCCTATGCCGTGGTCGATCTCAAACTCGATGACGGCAACGGGCTCGACGTGGTGGAGCTTCTCCATTCCACCCGCCCCGAAGCGCGCGTGGTGGTGCTGACCGGCTTCGGCAATATCGCAACGGCCGTCGCCGCGGTGAAATACGGCGCCATCGATTATTTGCCCAAACCCGCCGATGCCGACGACATTCTGGCCGCCCTGCTCGCCCCGCCCGGCCACAAGCCCAAGCCGCCGGAAAATCCCATGTCGGCGGATCGCGTGCGCTGGGAACATATCCAGCGCGTTTACGAACTGTGCGGCCACAACGTGTCGGAAACCGCGCGCCGCCTCAACATGCACCGCCGCACGCTGCAACGGATTTTGGCGAAACGGAGCCCGCGGTAACGCTTTCTCTCAACCCAACACTCGTCATGGCCCGTCCGCACGCTGTCGCTACGGACCATCCGGGCCATCCATTTTCCAGCGTCAAAAAAAATTGCACGCGGAGACGCGGAGTCGCGGAGAAGAGAATCGCGCGCGAATGCGCGCCAAAAGAATATTGAAAACCTGCATCGCTATCGACGGTGAAAAGAACTCCGCGCCTCCGCGTGAATCACACCTGGAATGCACGCACATCCGGATAGATATGCAGCACATGGCGCGACAGCGGATGGTCTGCGCGCAATCCCATCACATGATGCACGACGCGATAGGCCGCTTCCCATTCGGCTCTCGTATCCGGTCCCTTCATGTCGCGGTCGCCCACAAAGCTGACAAGCACCAGCCATGCCGGAACCCCGTTCGCGCGCAGGAAATGGATATGCGCGAGGCGGTTGGCGAGTTGATAGAACGCATCGGTCCATTTGGCTTTCGGTTCGGCACCGCATGCCGCAATCGTTTTGTCGAACGCCGATTCGATGCGCATGATGGATTCCGGCGCCGTCGCGCCCATGCCAGACGTGCACATTTCATCGATATGCGCCTTGGCCTCTATGAGCAGCACATCGCCCTTGTCGCTCAGCGCCAGCGCATCCCATTGCGGCCCGCGCGCCGGCCAGAAATCGCGCAATGCGCCCTGAAGATGCGATAATCCCAAGCGCTCCAAAAAAGCGCCATCGCGATATTCGGCATAGTCGTCGGAGGCAAGCGGCGAGCGCCACGCGATGCGCGATGCGCCGGTAAGCGGAACGATCGCATCGTCCAGGATGTGCGGATGCGAATTCACGCAACGTTGAATCCATTTCTGGCTGCCGCGATCCTTAAGCGGCGATGGAAATCGGCTCATTCGCTATTCATCCTCGACAATAGTTCTCTGCGCCGGCTCGCTCGACAATTCGATGATGCGCGACAAGCGTTCCGCAGCCACTTTCGCAAAGGACAGCGTCACCGCCTTCCTGCGGCTGGCATGAATGTTCGCCACCGGCGATGGCCGCACGATGGCGCCGCCATAGCGATCCGCCACGATCAATCCGGTTTCGGGCGGCACCAGTTCGTCGGGAAAATCCGGGGGAATCGCGAAATAGAACAGCTCGCAGAAATCCAGATAGTCCGGCCATTTCAGATCGCCCTTCAGATCGGCAACCGCCACCTTGATCTCCACGCCCAGAACCGTTCCATCCGGCCCAAGCGCCGCCACATCCAGCCGGCGCCCATTGGCCAGCGTGAATTCGAGGATCGGCGAATAGCCTTCCTGAATGAGAAGGCGGCTCACCCCGCGCGCGACATCGGCTGCCGTTTCCATCAATCCCGCTCTTGCGCCAGCCCGAACATCGCCGCCTTTGCACCCGACAGCGCCGCCCACAATTGATCGCCATACGAAAAATGCCACCATTCGTCGGGATGGCCTTCAAAGCCTTCCGCGTCCATCGCCCAATGCAGCAGGCGGCGATTGGCGCGCGCTTCTTCGTCGGAAAAACGCATCTCGGCACGCGCGCTTTCGAAACGGTCGCGATGGGCAAGCTCGGTGACATCGTCGAAGATCGAGCCCATCCAGAGAAGATCGGCGCCTTTCCAGCGGATCGACAGATCGCACGCCGCGCCCGTGGCATGGGGCGCAGGGCGCGCATCGCTTGCGCTGGGGGCGGCCCAATAGCGTTCGACTTCGCGCACCAGCGCATCGCCGGACAAATCCGGACGCCGCTTTGCGATTTCCGCGGGCATCCACACATCGTGGAAATAGGCTTGTACTGCGCGCGGCCGCCACGCATCGAACACGAACAATTCCAGCCCCGCTTCGCCCAGCCGCGCATTCACGCGCGCCAATCGCGCGGCCACGCTCTCGCGCAGCATCAGTTTGGGCGTCGCGCCCTCGATGCGCCGCCAATAGGGCGGATTGCGCGCGCTCCAGTAATAATTCTCGCCGGCGATGCCGAGCGCGGCCAATTCCACCATCGCCTCGGTGCCGGCGGCGGCGATGGGATAATCCCGGAAGCCCTGTTTGCGGGCCCGCGCGGGCGCCTGATCGGGGATGGGCCTGCGGCGCAACGCCTCCAAGGATGCGAAAATCGACATAGCGCCTCCGTAACCTCTTTCGAGTATAAGGGCCTCATGAGCCCTGCACAGCATTTTCCCCCCGATTACCGCTCTGCCCGCTCGGCCTTTATCGGGGCGGCGGAATCTGCGCGCCTCGGCGTCACATCCCGCCTGCACCCGCATGCGACGGGCGCCGACGGCAAGCCGCTTTTCCTCGACACCGCCATCATCGGCCCGCGCGAGGCGAAGAAGGCGCTGCTGATGATCTCCGCCACCCATGGGGTGGAAGGTTATTTCGGCAGCGGCGTGCAGACGGGCCTGCTGCGCGAGGGGCTGGCCGCGCGCATCCCGCCCGGCGCCAAGGCGGTGATCGTGCACGCGCTGAACCCGTACGGTTTTTCCTGGAACCGGCGCGTGAACGAAGACAACGCCGACATCAATCGCAATTTCGTCGATCACGCCAATCCGCCGGTGAACGAAGCCTACGATCTTCTGCACGACGCGCTGGCGCCCAAGGACATTTCGCCCGAAAGCGTGAAGGCGGCGAACGATGCCTTGCGCGCCTATCGCGATGCCCATGGCGCTTTCAAGCTGCAGGAAGCGATCAGCGCCGGCCAATACAGACATGCCGACGGGCTCTATTTCGGCGGCCGGAAGAAAAGCTGGTCGGCGGACATGCTCGAAGACGTGTTCCGCGAGGAACTGGCCGGCGTGGAGCGGCTCATCGCCATCGATTTCCACACCGGGCTGGGCGAACACGGCGCCGCCGAAATGATCACCGAGGATTTGCCCGGCTCACCCGCTTATGCGCGCGCGAAAAATCTATGGGGCGATTACGTGCGCTCCAGCGAAGCGGGCGAATCGCTGTCGGCGCCGCTCACCGGCACCGTCGATGCGGCCATCGCAGACTGGATGGACGGACGCGAACTGACCTTTGCGGCGCTGGAAGTGGGCACCCGCTCCATGCGCCAGGTGCTGGGCGCGCTGCGCGACGACAATTGGCTGCACATGCATGCCGCGCCGGACGACGCGCGCGCACCCGCCATCAAGGCCGCGATCCGCGACGGCTTCTATCCCGATACGGACGAATGGAAAGAACTGGTGTGGGGCCACGCGATGACGGTGGTGGATGCGAGCCTGGCGGCGCTGGGCGAATAGGCCCCACTCGCCATTGGCCATTCGCTATTGTATAGAACCCCCACGCACCCGTAGCTCAGCTGGATAGAGTGTCGCCCTCCGAAGGCGAAGGTCACAGGTTCGAATCCTGTCGGGTGCGCCATATAATTCCGTATAATTCCGGGGACACAATACTTAATTGATGCGCCGCCGCGCGCCGAAATCGGTTTGCCGGATAATTGAGTATTGTGTCCCCGGATTTCGGATTTCTACGCCGCGCTCGCCTTGCGCTTCGATTCCTGCCAGGCATCGAGCTTTTCGCGTGCACCGTTCGTTTTCGGATCGAGCATGGATTCCTTTTCGGGCACCCGTGCGGTGAGTTCGATCACATAGCCATCGGGATCGCGGAAATAGATCGAGCGGCAGAAATCGTGATCGGAGATGCCGCGCGTTTCGATGCCCGCCTGCTTGCCCTTGGCGAACATCGCATCCAGCGTTTCGGGGCTCACTTCGAGAGCGATGTGCAGATCGAAATCGTGCTGCGTCTTGAATTCGAAGGGCATGCCGGGCACTTCGAAGAAGGCGAGAAAGGAACCGTCGCCCAGTTCGAAGAAGATGTGCACCGCTTCCACCGCGCGCCCCGTTTTGCTGCGCTTCAATTCCAGCGTTTCGGCAAGGGGCAGGCCCAGGAAATCCTCGTAGAAGCGGCGCGTCCGTTCCGCATCGCCGCAGCGATAGGCATTGTGGTGCAGGCCCTTGATTGCGTTCGCCATGACCCGTCTCCCTGTTTCGAGCGGCCAAGCTTACGACGCCGGGGCGCACCCGCGATAGGGACAGACCGGCCTGCCTTCACACCAATTGCGCTGTCGCGTGCGGCTTTCGCCGGCGGCGCAATGCCAGCAGACCGAAAAGACCGGCGCCGAAGAGATAAAGCGTCAAGGGTTCGGGCACCGCCGTGTAGGTGCCGTGGTAGTTGTTGGTCGTCTTGAGCACACCGAATGAATCGTACCCATTGTCTTCTTCAGCCCAGGTGCCGATGCCCCCGACAAGGTCGGTGAAGGTGAATTGAAATTGGTGGGCATAGAAACTGGAATAGGTACCGGAAACCGTGCCCACCAGGCCCGTCGTTGCCGCGTTGAAAAATTGAAGTGATGCGTCCTGGGTCGCAGGCGCGCAGGGACCGCAGAACCCCACATTCTGGGTAATGGCAAAGCTCTGGATGGTATAAAAAGTGCTCGAATCCAATGGTCCGATAATGACCGAGGCGGTGCCGTATATGCCGGGTATCGCGGCAAAGTGCCACTTGTAGTCGAATTGATCGCCTGGCGAAGGCGTGGCCTGGGCCTGCGTGCAAACGGCGAAGAAGAGGCCTGCCCCCGCCACAATCGCCCGGCGCGCCAGGCGAAAGATCTTCGCTTGCGCGCTTTGCCATTGAACTTGCTGTCCAAACATGATGTCCCCCATTCCCCAATATTCGCGAGCGTCACCATAGACGTCGCGGAATAGACATTGACGGCGCGTCTTGGTCGCCTGATTCTCGTCTTGCGGCCTTGTTAGCAATTGTTGTGCCAAATTGGCGATATTATGAGTAATCAATGAACTATGCGAAATAAGGTTCTGCGCGAATGTAGTATTCGTACAAACTTTTTACACTTTTCGGCTTCGGGACTGTTGGTGAATACCATCTGCATTCAAGGCGAATGCGGCGGTGACTTGCGCGATCAAAAGCGCCAGGCGGCGCCGAAGGTCGCGGCGAAATCGGTGCGCCCGGCGATGTTGCCGGCGTCGCTGCGCGCGGTGAGCGAGGCGAAGAGCGATGCGCTTTGGCCCAGCGGTTTGCGATAGCCGGCCGAAAGATCGGTTTCCGCAGCACCGGGCTTCAGGCTGACGGCCACGGTCTTTGTCACCGCACGGCCTTGGGCATCGACGCCGGTCACGAGCACGTCCAGCGATCCGCCCGTCACGCGCAAGGGCCTTGTGAGCGACAGCGTGAACCGGTCGCCGCGCGCAAACGCATCGCGCTGGACGAACGACATCCCATAGCTGCGCGCAAACAGCCGCGACACGCCGGCGATCAGTCCGCCCTGCACGCTGGCGCGATTCGTCGTGGCCATGGCGGCTTCGAACAGAAGACCGCCGTTTCGCCACAGCCCGAACGACGACGAAACGCCGATCGATCCGCTCGCATGATGGACGCCCAGACCGAACGCGCTTGCCGGATCGTAGGTGGTGCCGAGCAATCCGTTGCGCTCGTTCAGAAGATCGAGTGTGAGCCCGCCCCACCAATGCGCGCCCAGCCGGGTTGCAAGGCCCGCCGTCATCGCGCTGGCCTCGGGCGTGGGCGAGGCCGCGCCGTCGACGAGCGGGGCGGGGCCGCCGCTATCCGACCATGCGAAGGCGATGCGGGTGTGATCGCCCATGGGCGAACCGATGGCGAGGAAGTTTCCGCCTTCGGCCAGATTGGCCAGCGCATTGGCGCGTGACAGCACATCGGCCTGATCGGCGGCGAGCGAGCGCGTTCCCCACAACGCGTCGGCGAAGGAGGCGCTTGCGGGAAAGCCGCGGCCCGCGGCGATCTGCGAACCGTTTGCTCCGCTCAGCGACACGACCCAGGCCGGCGCCGGCACGCCCAGATGGGCAAATCCGGTTTCGGTGCCGGCGAAGCGCATGCCATCGACGAGATCGGCTGCGCCTGCGCGCGCGTCTTCGTAGCGCGCGAAGGTCAGCGCGCCGCCATCGGCGAAACGCGCCGAACCGGCATCGATGGCCGCCGCCAGAAGCGGCGCCGATGCATCCAGGCCCGCCGGTTCATGCGAAACCAGCCCGCTCAGATCGACGGGGAAATTGCGCTGGAAATCGTCGAAGGCGTTGTAGTCGCGAAGCACCGATGTCAATGCGGGCACCGCCCCGATGGCGCCGCCGTGAAAGCGGGTATGGCGCACCCGGTCCAGCGGCACCGATGTGCCGGCCTCTTCGGCAATGGAAAGTTGGCCCACCGGCTGGAAGGCCTGGGCGATGTTCAAAAGTCCGTTGCCATAGGAACCGTCGATGCCGGGCGCGCCCAGATCGGTCGCGCTCTGGAACAGAAGCGCGGTCGCCGTTCCGTCGGTGCGCAGGATCGGCCAGCGCGATTCCAGAAGCGCAAGCGCGCCCGATACCATGGGCGCGGCCATCGAGGTGCCCGTCCAATAGGCGAACGCGTTGCTGCCATACTGGATACCCGGCGCGATGATGCTTTCGCCCGGCGCCATCAGCCACAGCGACTGGTAGGAGGCATAATAGCCGCCGCCGAAGGCGCCCGCCGTGCCCGGCGTGTTGCTGAAGCTGGAAAGCCGGTTCGCCGAATCCACCGAACCGACGAAGACGAGATGGCTCAGCGCCTGCTGCGTGAGCCCCGTCGTATTGGCGCCGTCATTGAGCGGCAGCGATGAATTGCCGCCCGCGAACACGATGATCACGCCATTGTCGGCCGCATAATTGATCGCGTTGACGACGCTCGAGGTGGGAATATAGGTCAGGCTGAGATTGATCACGCCCGCGCCCGCATCCACCGCCTTGACGATGCCGTTGGCGACGTCGATGTCGTAGCCGCTGCCCTGGCTGTTGAGCACCTTCTCTTCGATGATCGTGGCGGCGGGCGCGACCCCGGACATGCCTTGGCCGGTCGAGGTGAGCGCGCCCGCGCCGATCGCGGCGGTCGAGGTTCCGTGGCCATTGTCGTCATAGGAACCGCGGCGGCAGTGGAATGTCAGCGCCGCGCAGCTGGACAAGCCCGATACGCGCCCGCTGACGTCCTCCTGGGTCGGCACCACGCCGGTATCGACGAAGCCGATTGCGAATCCGGAGCCGCCATTGGCGCTCGCTTCGATATCGGGGGTCAGGCCGATCTGCGCCCACCAGCTTGCCGAATAGCCGGGCAGGAATGTCTGTGACTGGACCGGCGGTGGCGGCGGCGGCGGCGGTGGCGGCGGCGGCGGCGGCGGCGGCGGCGGCGGTGGCGGCGGCGGCGGCGGTGGCGGCGGCGGTGGCGGCGGCGGCGGCGGCGGCGGCGGTGGCGGCGGCGGCGGCGGCGGCGGTGGCGATGGCGGCCTTCTGAAATCGAACCGGCGTTGTTCGCTCACAAGGGCGCCCGGGCAGCCCGTGGCGCAGCCGGACGGCATTTCGAGGAAATCGGCCAGCGCGCCGGGCCACAGGATGTCGCCGTCATACCAGGGCGTGTCGCCACCCGGATATTGCTGGAAATTGAGGGGGATACGGCCGGGGTCGGCGGCGTAGCGCGGCGCATCCTGCGCCATCGCCGGCAGCGCCACGCCGGCGCCCAAAATCGTGGTCAACAGAAAGTTCGAACCGATCTTCATGGCTGAATGCCTACCCCGGGCGCCGGCGCGATCCGGCCGTCTCGACCGCGCATTCTAAGGGCCGTGCATTAACAATGTTGTTCCCGATTGCGGCCCATCCGACCCATCTGCGTAACCAAAAGCTTAACACGCAATCGCCTCAGCGGCGATAAAGCGGGAAATAGGCGCGCACGGCCCGGTCGCTGCCGAGCCGCGAGAAATGGCCATAATCGGCGAACATCGGCGACTGGCCGATCACGAACACGCGCAAACCGCGCGCGCGCAATCTGGCGAGCGTATCGGACAATCCGCCCAGGCCGCGCGGGCCCATCTCGTCCCAGCGCGCGCTCAGCACGATCGTATCGGCACGATAACGTTTGGCGATGGCGAAGATGCGCGCGTTGAAATCGTGACAGGCCGGGCGCGCATAGGAACGATAGGACAGAACCGGCGGGCAGCCCGCAAACGTGTATTCCACGATGTTGCGGGTGAGCTTGTTCGCGTTGTCGATCAGGCCGGGCACATATTGGGCGGCAAAGGAATCGCCCCACAGGATCGCGCTTTTCGCATGCCCCGTCACGCGCAGGCACAAATCGCCCGCCCATCGATCCGCGGGCTGGTTTTCCAGGAAGCAGCGCCCGGTGCGCCACAGATCGGACGCATGATCCGCGCGCGGCAATTCGCAGCGTCTAGGCCGTTTCGCGCGCCTTGCGCGACTTGGAGCCAAACCGCAGCAGCGGAATCACCATCGGCACCGCCTCGCGGTATTCGCGATAGCGCTCGCCGAAGAAGGCGGTCAGGTCGCGTTCTTCGAATGCGATGCCGATAAAGATATAGCCGGTGGTGGCCGCGGCGAACAGCAGATGGCCCTGGCTCATCAGCGGCGTGCACCAGAAGGCGAGCAACAGGCCCAGGTAAATCGGATGGCGCACCAGCTTGTAGAGGAACGGCGTGCGGAAATGCGGCGGCGCCACCTCTTTGCCCCGCAAATTCGCGAAGCTCTGCTGCAGTCCGAACAGTTCGAAATGGTTGATCAGGAAGGAGGACAGGAACACCGTGCCCCAGCCCACGAAATAGGCCACCGTCAGCGTCATGGCCGCGCCCGGATCGGTGACATGCCAAACCGTTTCGGGCAGCGGCTTCCATTGCCAGTAAAGCAGAAACAGAACCAGTGCGGAGAACAGAACATAGGTCGCCCGTTCCGCAGGCTTGGGCACGATCTGCGTCCACACGCGCTTGAAGCCCTGGCGCGCCATCACGCTGTGCTGGATCGCAAACAGCGCAAGGATCGGCAGGTCGTAGAGCAGCGCGGTTTGCAGATCGGCCGCCATGCCGCTGTCGATCGTTTTGGGCACCACGTAATTGCCGACGAATCCGATGGCATACACCAGCGCGACGAAACCCGCCGTGTAGCAGACGATGCTGTAAAGAAAGATCGCGATGCGGGACAGCATGACCGGTTCTCCCTGTTCTCTTCTCTGGATGAAACTAGCGCGATCGGTTAGGCTCGCGCCCTGACAGTTTCAGCCAATGGTGTCAGAACTGTACCGAAGATTTTCCGGTACAGTTGCAACCCGCCGGACCGGATTATGCTGCAGCGCACGCCCCCGAAGATCGCAGACCTTGTCGATACAATGCGCCGCGAAATCGAGACAGGCGCGCGCGCCGGCGGCAGCCGGCTGCCCTCCATCCGCTCTTTCGCGCGCGAGAAGGGCGCAAGCCGCTACGCCGTGGTGGAAGCCTATGAACGGCTGGCGGCGTCGGGCTATATCGTGTCGCGGCCGGGTGCGGGTTTCTTCGTCGGCGCGCGGCGCAAGAGAAGCGCAACCGGCAGCAACACCGCCCCGCGCCAGGGCCAGGACGTGGCGCATCTGATCCGCGATGTTCTGGAATCGGGCGAGAATTTCCTGAAGCTCGGCGGGCCGTGGCTGCCCGACGAATGGCTCGATCCCGAAGCGATGCAATCGGTGGTGCGCAGCCTTGGGCGCGGGCCCGCGTCGCATCTGCTGCATTACGGGCTGCCCAAGGGCTATCTGCCCTTGCGCGATCAATTGCAATTGGGTTTGCGCGGCACCGGCATCGAAGCCGATCCCGAACAGATCGTGCTGACTCACGGTTCGAGCCATGCGTTCGATCTCATCATCCGCCGCTTCCTGCAGCCGGGCGATACGGTGCTGGTGGAAGATCCCGGCTATTACAATCTTTTCGGCTATCTCCGCCATTGCGGCATGCGCCTTGTGGGCGTGCCGCGTTGCGCCGACGGTCCCGATATCGCAGCGTTGCGCGCGGCGGCGGCGCAATACCGGCCGAAACTTTTCTTCGTGCAATCGGCGCTGCAGAATCCGACCGGCAGCGACATTCCTCCCCAAGGGCTTTACCGCATCCTGCAGGCGGCGGGCGAATTCGATTTCCGCATCGTCGAAGACGACACCTATGGCGATCTCGCGCTGAGCGGCAATCCGCGGCTGGCCACCCTCGACCAGCTCGACCGCGTGATCTATGTGCGCAGTTTTTCGAAAACGCTTTCGGGCAGCATGCGCGTGGGCATGATCGCATCCGCGCCCGCGCTGGCCGAAGAACTGACCAATATGAAAGTGCTCTCCTGCATCTCCACATCGGAATTCGGCGAGCGTTTCGTGTTCGGCATGCTGGTGGAAGGCCATTATCGCAAATTCATCGAGCGGCTGAATGTGCGCCTGGCCGATGCGCGTGCCGAGGCCCAAGCCCTGCTCGCCGAGGCCGGCATGGAGATCTTCACCGTGCCCGCCGGCGGCAATTTCCTGTGGGCGCGCTTCGCCCATATCGCGGATTGCGAGACGCTGGTGCCCGCCGCGCGCAAGCTGGGCATCATCCTGGGCGCGGGCAAGGCCTTCCGCCCCAATCTCGAGCCCTCGCCCTGGATGCGCATCAACGTCACGCTGTGCGGCGACAGCCGGGTGAAGACATTCCTCGCGGAATGCAAGAAAATCTCATAATAACAATTGGTTAGATACCGGCCACGGCCGCAACCCTGCCGTGCAGGTTTATTTCTCCTGCACGCCCTTGCACGTGCTAGCATCGGCTTTGACTCAGCCATCCGAAAAGGAGCCGGCCATGAGCAGTCCGGATACCGCGCGGCGGCGCACGCCAGGCCAGTTCGCCTCGTCCGAACAGCGCGACATCGCGATCAAGCAGGAGATCGCCAAGGAGCGCGCGGCCATCGCCGCCAAGACCGCGAAATTGCGCGCACTCAGACTGGCCAAGGAAGAAAGCGAACGCGCCGAGGCCGAGCGCCGCGCCGCGGAGAAAGCGCAAGCGCCCGGCAAATCGGCACGCAAGAAGCCGAACTAATCCGATTGTGCAACGCGGTGCGAGGCGTCGCGTTCCTGTTCCACGATTTCAGCCGCAAACGCCGTGCGCTCGCCGCGCATGATGGCGCGATATTTCACCTGTTCGGCGCCGGACAGGCCCGCGCCATAGGCCGCTTCCTCGCGCGCGAATTCGGCTTGGCACAAGGGCGCGATGCGCGCGGCGATCGTTTGCGGATCGCCCCGCCCGTTATCGTGGGCATGGGCCGCTTTCACAAGACAGGCCGTCAGGCGCATGGCGCTAGCCTGCTTCTGAAGATCGGGCGAAAGGCCGGGCGCGGCCTGGGCCGCACCGGCCGCCAGCATGGCGCTCACGAAAAGCCCTGCAACTTTCGATGTTCCGGTCATGGTGATCTCCCTCGTTGCCCATAGACAACGAATGGATCGTGACCTTTCTTCCGCCATCATCCGGCGATTTTTGGGCAATCCGATGGCTTTTTCGCACCGCAAAATCCGCAATTTTCCGAGAATTTGCGCAAAAACAATGCCCTCTCGCGGGGCGCGCGCGAATGTCCTAGCCTTGCCGAAACGATATTCGACAACGGGAGCGTGACATGGCGCAGCTAGCGGGCGCGGTTGAGCCCATCCGGGAAGACGACACAAAAATCGCGCGTGCGATCGAGGAAGCCCATCTGCCCTCGCTGATGGCGGCGATCGCCCATCTGACGGGACAATTGCCGGACGCCGACATCAAGCCGGTCTACGATTTCTTCGGCGACGGACAAGGCGGATTGAACGAGGCGCAACGCGAACGCGTGAAGAAACAGGCGCTCGCCGCGATCTTGAAATATCGCGACAGCGGAAAGCTTGCGGCACCTTTATCCGAAGCCGCCATCCGCAAGTTGATGAATTTCGTGGCGGGCGCGGAAATCCCGGATCGTTACGTTCCCTTCCTGATGGAAGAACTCGCGCTCGAAGGCACCGACGTCAAAGCCGCCTTCACCGGCGAATCGGTTGCCGATGCGGACAAGAAGAATTTCCATGTGCTGATCGTGGGCGCGGGCATGAGCGGCATTCTGGCCGCCATTCGCCTGAAACAGGCGAAAATCCCCTTCACCATCATCGACAAGAACAAGGATGTGGGCGGCACCTGGCATGTGAACACCTATCCCGGCTGCCGCGTCGACAATCCCAACCATCTTTATTCCTATTCCTTCGAGCCCAATCACGACTGGCCGCAGCATTTTTCGACGCAGCCCGTGCTGAATTCCTATTTCCAGAAGGTGGCGGAGAAATACGGCATCCGCAAATTGGTGCGCACCGAAACCGGACTCGACGAAGCGGTCTATGACGAAACCCGCGCGATCTGGAAGGCGCGGCTGGATCACAAGGGCAAAAAGGAAACCATCGAAGTCAATGCGATCATCACCGCGGTCGGCCAGCTCAACCGTCCGAAATTCCCCGATATCAAGGGGCGCGAAACATTCAAGGGCAAAGCTTTTCATTCCGCGCAATGGGATCATTCCGTCGATCTGAAAGGCAAGCGCGTGGCGGTGATCGGCACCGGCGCGAGCGCCTTTCAATTCGTGCCCGCAACCGCGGCCGATGTGAAAGAGATGTTCGTGTTCCAGCGCACCGCGCCCTGGCTGGGGCCGACGCCCAATTATCACGACGATGTCGGCGAAGGCATGAAATGGCTTTTGAAACATGTGCCCTATTACGCCAAATGGTATCGCTTCTGGCTGTTCTGGATGCTGACCGATGGCATCTACGAATTCGTCAAGGCCGATCCGGACTGGAAGGAACGCAAGGATTCGGTCGGCGTCAACAACGACATGCTGCGCGATTTGCTCACCCAGGCCATGAGCGCGCAGATGGCCGACCGGCCCGATCTGATCAAAGCCGTCATCCCCACCTATCCGCCCGGCGGCAAGCGCAGCGTGCGCGACAATGGCGTGTGGATCGCGAGCCTCAAGCGCGACAATGTCCATCTCGTCACCGATCCGATTGCCGAGATCGATGCCACGGGATTGAAAACGAAAGACGGCAAGCACTACGACGTCGATGTCATCGTCTACGGCACCGGATTCCAGGCCAGCCATTTCCTCGAACCGATGCGCTTCAAGGGCCGCGGCGGCATCGACCTGCACAAAATGTGGAACGGCGAGCCGCGCGCCTATCTGGGCATCACGGTTCCGAATTTCCCGAATCTGTTCGTGATGTACGGGCCCAACACCAACATCGTCGTCAACGGCTCGATCATCTTCTTCTCCGAATGCGAAATCCGTTACATCATGGGCTGCATCGAAATGCTGCTCAAAACCCGTCGCGCCGCGCTGGAGCCGAAGAAGGACGTGCACGACGCCTTCAACAAAAAAATCGACGAAGGCAATGCGCTCATGGCCTGGGGCGCGCCGCAGGTTTCGAGCTGGTACAAGAACGAGGCGGGCCGCGTCACCCAGAACTGGCCCTTCCCGCTGGTGGATTACTGGCAGGCCACCCGCGCCCCGAACCCGGCCGATTTCCTGTTCCAGGACAATGTGGCGCTGAAGGGCGCGGCGGAATAGGCTGCACAAAGCATTAAAATCTGCGCGCCTCCATTTACGATTAACTTACCCGCGGCCCCCATAATGGGAGGCTGAAACCGGACACGCGGGTGCAACCATGTCTTCGGAATTTCTGGAAGTCAGTGTTTTCCTCATCGTCTTTCTGGCGGTGTGGGTGATCTATGAAATGGGCGGCGGCGAGGAAATCCCCGGGCGCAAGCGCGGGCGCGTTTTCCAGATCGAACAGTACAACCCCGCCATCGGCGTCGTTCTGGAATATCGCGACCATCAGGGCGGCGCGAAGAAACTGGCGGCGAAGATCGCGCGCTCCTTCTATTATCCCGACGGGCGCGTTTGCCTGCGCGGCTACGATCATCCCCTGGGCGTCAAGCCGAAATCCTTCCGGGTGGACAACATCATCTCCGTCACCTCCCTCGACGGCGATTACATCGACCGCCGCCTGTTCCTGACCGAGTATCTGCGCATCCCCTCGCATCTTCTGCCCAAGGCGCCGTTGCGTTCGGTCATTCCCCCGCTCGCGCCCGCGGCCTGACAAAGGGAACATCTTCGGGGCGTGCCCGTTATCAATTGAAACGGAGCACGCCCATGACGAAGAAGAAGAAAGACGTTCCCGGCGAAGGCAATTACACCGCCGCGCGCAATTTCCGCCGCAGCGAGGAAAAATTCGTCGAGAAGAACAAGGACAGGATTCCCGGCCTCGGCCGCGAAGCCCAAGAAGCCTATGACAGCCCACAGGGCCGCGATCTGAAAGACGCCGAAGAACGCGCGAAAAGCCATTCGCATGCCAAGCGCGGGTGAGTGCGAATATCGCCCTCGATGGTTGCTATAATTTTCCCAACTTCGTCATGGCCGGGCTTGTCCCGGCCATCCATACTCCGATGTCCCGACGCTTCCGCGATTCATTCCAAACGCCCCGGGAATGGGTTGCCGGCACAAGGCCGGCAATGACGATGTGGTTTGGTTGAGAGCGCGATGCGATCGTTTTCGATCGTTGTTCCGCCATCGCCTGCGATCTGTTCTAAATCACCGCCATCAAATGGTGCAGCATCCATTGCACCGGCGCGGCCACCAGATAGCCGAACACGTCCAGGTTCACGCCGAGCTTCTGGCCCACCATCGGCAGAAGGAACAGCGCCAGAAGGATGATCAGCATCCCGTAAGGCTCGATGCGCGAATAGGGCGCGGCGAGCGAATGGGGCAGAAGCCCCGTCATCACGCGGCCGCCGTCCAGCGGGGGAAGCGGCAGCATGTTCAGCACCGCAAGCACGAGATTGATCTCCACCGAACCCAGCAGGAAATTCTCCGTCACCGCGGTGGCGAGCACGCCGGTATGCAGCGTCAGCCACATCAGCACGACGGATGCGAGCGCGAGCAGCAGATTGGTGCCGGGCCCGGCCGCGGCCACCCAGATCATGTCGCGTTTGGGATTGTAGAGCCGGTTGAAATTCACCGGCACGGGCTTGGCATAACCGAACACGAAGCCCGTGCCCATGAACAGCAGGAAGGCCGGCAGGATGATGGTGCCGAAGGGATCGATATGCTTCAGCGGATTGAACGTCACCCGGCCGGCGCGCGCCGCCGTATCGTCGCCGAATTTCTTGGCGACGAATCCGTGGGCGGCTTCGTGGAAGGTGATCGCGATGATGATGGGAATTGCGACAATCGCGATCTGCCACAATTTTCCCGTAAGCCCGCCGGGCATGGGCATCCTTGCCGTTAGTCCGTCGGCTTAAATTTCATGGCTGCGCCGTTCATGCAATAGCGAAGGCCGGTGGGTTGGGGCCCGTCGGGGAAAACATGGCCCAGATGGCCCCCGCAACGGGCGCAATGGACCTCGGTGCGGGTGGTGAGCAGGCTTTTGTCGATGGCGGTTTCGATGGCGCCGTCCTTGGGGCGGTAGAAACTCGGCCAGCCCGAGCCGCTTTCGTATTTGGTGGCCGAATTGTAGAGCGCCGCCCCGCAGCCCGCGCACAGGAATTCGCCTTCGCGCTTTTCGGCGTTCAACGGACTTGTGCCCGCCCGTTCGGTGCCGTGCTGGCGCAACACGCGATAGGCTTCGGGCGAAAGCTGCTTGCGCCATTCGTCGTCGGATTTGGTGACGGGAAAATTGTCGCTCATGGTGTGCTCCCGGTGGCCGCATGCAGCGCGAATTTCAGCGTCTCGCGCAGCCGGCCCTTGTTGCCGAACGGCCAATGGCCGCCATAGGCGATATCGTCGATGCGCCAGCCCTTTTTGGTGTGTTTGAGGATTGCGGTGTCGGTCCAGTGCACGGGATTTCCCGATTTGTCGTCATAGGTCAGGAACACCGCGCAGCGGCCGCGGCCGCGTTCGGCCTTGCAGGCGCCCACCTTGAAGGCGCTCGCCCCTTCGAAGAGCGAGGTGAAAAGATCGCCTTCGATAATGGGCGGCGACTGGTTGTGCGTGCGTTTGGCAAAGCGCGCTTCGGCGTTTTCGCCCGCCGCCAGCAGGTTCTCCAGTTGCGCGGTGATGAACGGCGAAAGCTTCGCGCGCGCTGCGGCATCGGGAATGCCGTCATGGGGCGCGGACATGTAGGCGGTGTAGAAATCCTTCGTCACCTGGCCCATTTCGTCTTCGTCCGCCGTGCAGCCGGCCAGCGGCAGCACCAGAACGAAGACGCACAAGGCACGCGCGATCATGCCTTCGCCTTCAGCGCGTCGCGGATCTCGCGCAACAGCACGATATCTTCCGGCGGCGCCACGGGCGCGCCCGGCGGCGGCGGCGCTTTCAGCCGGTTGATCTGGCGCACCACCAGAAACAGCGCGAACGCCACGATCGCGAAATTGATGAGTGTATTGACGAACACGCCGTAATTCACCGTCACCGCGCCCGCCTTCACGGCTTCGGCGAGCGTGGCCACTTGCGGGCCTTTCAGCACCACGAAGAAATTCGAAAAATCGAGCCCGCCCAGAAGGAGCCCGATGAGCGGATTGAAAATATCCTTCACCAGCGAATTGACGATGCCGGTGAACGCAGCGCCCACGACGACGCCGACCGCAAGATCGATGACGCTTCCGCGCATGGCGAATTTCTTGAATTCCTGGAACATGCCGCCTCCTGCCCGAGACCAGAGGCCGAACGCTAATCCCCGAACGGGGGCGCAACAAGGCGGTTTTCAGGTGGCGCGCGGCAGGGTGAAGCGGAACGACAGGCCCAGATCGTCGGAATCGATGGCAAGGCGGGCATCGGCCGATTGTGCAAGTGCCGCGATAATCTGGAATCCGGCGCCGCCGTCGCGCGCCGGATCGAAGCGCTCGGGAAGGCCCACCCCGTCATCGCCGATTTCGATGTCCAGCCGGCCCTCGTCGCAGCTGCACGACACGCTCAGCACCACCGGAAGCCCGGCCGGATGCGCATGCTTGATCGCATTCATCGTGATCTCGCCCAGGATCAACCCGAAGCAATGGGCGGCCGCCGGGGGCACATAACAGTGATTGTCGAGATGAAAGACGGTGTTCACCCGCTCGCGCGGCAGCATCGTGCGGATCGCGCCGGAAATCCGGATCAGGTAATTGCCCAGTTCGATTTCGTCTTCGCCGGGTTCTTCGGCCAGGCGGCGATGGAATTCGCCCATGGAGACGATCTTCGCCATCACTTCGCGCAGAAGCGCGCGCGGATCGGGGCGATCCCCCGCCTCCAGCGCGCGCAACTGGCATTGGATCAGCCCGGCCAGGATGGACAGGTGATTGGCGATCCGGTGATTGGCTTCGCGCGCCAGCGCGACTTCATGGGGCAGCTTCATGACGATATCCTTTCTGCCCGCCAGCTTAAGCGCCCATCCTCCGCGTTAAAAGAAAAAAGTCAATAATATCAAAAACTTAACTGCTCATTCTGTGCCAGGACCATATTCTGGGCCGATAGGTTCCAGTGCAGGTTTGCAGCGTTTTACTCACTATTGGTCAAATACAGTTCATGGTATAAATGAGTAGAAATACACTCAGTTCTTCGGAGCAGCCCATGAACGACCGGAACCGGGGCGAGCGCTTGCAGATCATGCTGACCGGGCAGGAGCTTCAGGCGCTGGACACCTGGCGCTTCGAGCGGCGCATGCCGAGCCGGGCGGCGGCCATCCGCGAATTGCTGAAGCGCGGGCTGGCCGCGGAAGGCTTCGACAGTGCCGCAAACGGAAGCAAGTCGCAGGATTTCGGCGTGATCGGCGAGTCCGACGCCAACGGCAAAATTCTGGAAGATTGATCGGCTTGCAAAACCGGGGCGGTTGCTTATAACGCACCCCCTTCGGGGCCGCCCGGCGAAAGGGCATGCCGTGGCCGCCCGAAATGCTATCGGAGCCCAGGCTCCAGGGAGATGCGAAATGCCCAAGATGAAGACCAAGTCGAGCGCCAAAAAGCGCTTCAAATTCACGGCCAACGGCAAGATCAAGCACGGACAGGCGGGCAAGCGCCACGGCATGCTCAAGCGCTCCAACGAGCAGATCCGCGAATTGCGCGGCACCGCCGTGATGAGCGCATCCGAAACCCAGCGCATCCGCCGCTGGATGCCTTACGACGCTTGAGGAGCGCCACCCATGTCCCGCGCACCCCGCGCCGTCCCATCCCACGCCCGCCGCAAGCGCGTGTTCAAGCAGGTCAAGGGCTTCCACGGCCGCCGCAAGAACACGATCACCTCCGCCAATGCCGCCGCCGACCGCGCCCTGCAGCACAATTATATCGGCCGCAAGCTGAAGAAGCGCAATTTCCGCGCGCTGTGGATCCAGCGGATCAATGCCGCCTGCCGCGAGCACGGCCTCACCTACAGCCGATTTATCAGCGGGCTCGCCAAGGCGGGCATCGAGATCGACCGCAAGGTGCTCTCCGACCTCGCCATCCACGAGCCCGATGCCTTCAAGGCTCTGGTGGAAAAGGCCAGCGCGTAACGCCCTTCCACCTGTTCCAGTCCCCATCCGTCATCGCCCGCTTAATGCGGGCGATCCAATTTAATTGGATCACCCGGACAAGCCGGGTGATGACGGAGTAAAAGAGGCTAAGGGGGAATCAATGGCTGACCTTCAAACTCTCGAATCCGAAATCCTCGCTTCCATTGCCAACGCGTCCGATGAAGCCGCATTGGAAGCGGTGCGCGTGTCCGCGCTCGGCAAAAAGGGCTCGATCAGCCAACTCCTGAAAACGCTGGGCGCCATGAGCCCCGAAGAGCGCAAGGTGCAAGGCCCGCTTTTCAACGGCCTGCGCGACCGCATCGGCGATGCCATCGCCGCGCGCAAAGCCCAACTTGCCGATGAAGCGCTGAACGCGCGCCTTGCCTTCGAACACATCGACGTCACGCTGCCGGCGCGCCCCGAACCGCAAGGCACGATCCATCCCGTTTCGCAGGTGCTGGACGAAGTGATCGCCATCTTCGCCGATCTCGGCTTCGCCATCGCCGAAGGCCCGGATGTGGAATTCGACGATTACAATTTCACCAAACTCAACATTCCCCCCGATCATCCCGCGCGCCAGATGCACGACACATTCTATGTCGCGCCGCAAGCCGATGGTTCGCGCCATGTGTTGCGCACGCACACCAGCCCCGTGCAGGTGCGCACGATGCTGGCGCAAAAGCCGCCCATCCGCATCATCGCGCCCGGGCGCACCTACCGCGTCGATTCCGACGCCACGCACTCGCCGATGTTCCACCAGTTCGAAGGTCTGGTGATCGATGAAGTCACCCATCTGGGCCACCTGAAATGGGTGATGGAGGAATTCTGCAAGGCCTTCTTCGAAGTGGATGCGGTGGAGATGCGCGCGCGTCCCAGCTTCTTCCCCTTCACCGAACCGAGCGTGGAATTCGACATTCGCTGCGACCGTTCCGGCGGGCAAATCAAATTCGGTTCCGGCAATGACTGGCTGGAATTTGCCGGTTCCGGCATGGTCCATCCGCGCGTGCTCGAAATGTGCGGCATCGATCCCGCGCGCTATCAGGGCTTCGCCTTCGGCGGCGGGCTCGATCGCCTCGCCATGCTGAAATACGGCATTGCCGATTTGCGCCCCATGTTCGAATCCGATCTGCGCTGGCTCAAGCATTACGGCTTCGCGCCGCTCGACATTCCATCTCTCGATGGGGGGCTGAGCCGATGAAATTCACCTTGTCCTGGCTCAAGGAACATCTCGAAACGGACGCCGATGCCGCCGCCATCGCCGACGCGCTGACCGATATCGGTCTCGAAGTCGAGACAATCGAAGACAAGGGCGCCGCCCTCGCCGATTTCATCGTCGCCCATGTCGTGTCGGTGGAAAAACATCCCAATGCCGACAAGCTGAAACTGTGCATGGTCGATACCGGCAGCGAAACCGTGCAGGTCGTGTGCGGCGCGCCGAATGCGCATGCCGGCATGAAGGGCGTGTTCGCGCGGCCGGGCGTCACCATCCCCGCAAGCAACGAGGTGCTGAAAATCGGCACTATCCGCGGCGTGGAATCGCGCGGCATGCTGTGTTCGGAGCGCGAGCTGCTGTTATCCGACGAACACACCGGCATCATCGAATTGCCAAGCGATGCGAAGGTGGGAACGCCCGCCGCAACCGCGCTTGGCCTCAACGATCCTGTCATCGATGTTTCCATCACACCCAATCGCGGCGATTGCACATCCGTTTACGGCATCGCCCGCGATCTGGCGGCGGCGGGCATCGGGCAATTGAAAAGCGGTGCTGTCGATATGGCGCCGGGCAAATTTCCGTCGCCCAAAAAGATACGCCTGAACTTCATGCCCGATACCGCGAGCGCGTGTCCCATTTTCGCAGGCCGCCTGATCCGCAATGTGAAGAACGGCCCGTCGCCCAAATGGGTGCAGGATCGTTTGCGCGCCATCGGCTTGCGCCCGATTTCCGCGCTGGTCGATGTGACCAATCTGATCTCCTATGATCGCGGCCGTCCGCTGCATGTGTTCGATGCGGACAAGTTGAGCGGCGATATGCAGGCGCGCCTCGCAAAGGATGGCGAAGAAATCCTCGCGCTCGATGGAAAAACCTACAAACTCGATTCCTCCATGTGCGTGATCGCCGATGACAAAACCGCGCGCGGCATTGCCGGCGTGATGGGCGGCGAGGATACGGGCTGCACCGAGACCACCACCAATGTCTTCGTCGAATCGGCCTATTTCGATCCCGCGCGCACGGCCAGCACCGGGCGCAAGCTCGGCATTCTGTCCGATGCGCGTTACCGTTTCGAACGCGGCGTCGATCCCGAATTCGTTTTGCCGGGGCTGGAACTGGCCACCAAATTCATCCTCGAATTCTGCGGCGGCGAACCTTCGGAAATCGTGGTGGGCGGCGACGTGCCGGAATGGCGCCGCAATATCGCATTCGCGCCCAATGCCGTGAAGCGGCTTGCGGGCCTCGACATCGCGATGCCGCAAATGCTTTCGATCCTGTCCAATCTCGGCTTCGCGGTGGAAGAGGGCGATCCCCTGCACGTCACCCCGCCATCGTGGCGCAGCGATATCGACGGCTCCGCCGATCTGGTCGAAGAGATAGTGCGCATCCACGGCCTCGATAAAGTGCCGTCCACGCCGATGTCGCGGCCCAATGTGATCGCGCGTCCCGTGCTGACGCCCGCGCAACGCCGCACCCGCATCATCCGCAGAACGCTCGCCGCGCGCGGCTTCAACGAAACGATTTCCTTTTCCTTCATCGCGCGCGAACAGGCGAGCCTTTTCGGCGGCGGCGATGCGGCGCGCGGAATCGAAAATCCCATCGCCGCCGATCTCGATTCGCTGCGCCCCAGTCTGCTGCCGTCGCTGCTTGCCGCCGCCGCGCGCAATCAGGCGCGCGGGGCAACAGACTTGATGCTGTTCGAAATCGGCGCCCAATTCGACAGCGGCATGCCGGGCGCGCAGAAAAATGTCGCAGCCGCAATCCGCATGGGCAACGCCGCGCGCACATGGGCGAAATCCGCCCACGCCGCCGACGCTTTCGATGCCAAGGCCGACATGCTGGCAGCCATCGAAGCCGCCATGGGCAATACCATGAGCGCACCGGTGAAAGCGGGCGCCGCAAGCTGGTATCACCCCGGCCGTTCGGGCACGCTCGCGCTTGGGCCGAAGGTGCTTGCGTATTTCGGCGAATTGCATCCCAAAATCGCCGCCGCTTTCGATCTCAAATATCCGCTCGCCGGTTTCGAAATCTTCCTCGATGCGATTCCCGAATCGAAGTCAAAGGGCAAAGCACGGCCCGCTTTCGCGCCGTCGCCATTCCAGGCGGTCGAACGCGATTTCGCTTTCGTGGTGGACTCCAAAGTCACCGCAGACGAAATCCTCAAAGCTGCCAAATCCGCCGAGCGCAATCTGATCGAATCGGTTTCGGTGTTCGACGTCTATGAAGGCAAGGGCGTACCGGAAGGCAAAAAATCCCTCGCGATCAGCGTGCGCCTGCAACCGAAAGACAAAACCCTGACCGATTCCGAAATCGAAACGATTGCACAAAAGATCGTTGCAGCCGTGACAAAAGCGACGGGGGGAACATTGCGCACATAATTCCCCCTCTCCCCCACCGGGGGAGAGGGTTGGGGTGAGGGGGCGGCAAAGTCAGAACGAGAATTCGGAATTTGGAAACGGACACTGATACAACCCGCTCCAAACTCCCGGCTTTCGTTTTGTGTTTACCACCCCCTCACCCTGGCCCTCTCCCCCGATGGGGGAGAGGGAATAGGTAGAAAAATGAACCAGTTCGACAAACGCACCGCGCTCGCCTTCATCGTCGCCTTCGGCATCGTCAGCCTGTTTGCCGACATGGCCTATGAAGGCATGCGTTCGGTGTCCGGCCCGTTCCTGGGTACGCTGGGTGCTACGGGCACCATTGTCGGCATCGTGGCCGGCACGGGCGAATTGTTCGGCTATGTGCTGCGCCTGTTTGCAGGCCGGGTGGCCGAACGCACCCGCGCCTATTGGCCCATCACCGTCGCCGGCTATGCGCTGCAGATGGCGGCCATTCCGCTGCTGGCGTTCGCGGGGCTGTGGTGGGTGGCCGCGATCCTGATCGTGTTCGAGCGCACGGGCAAAGCCATCCGCAATCCCGCCGCCAATTTCATGATGTCCCGCGCGGGCGAGAAGATCGGCCAGGGCTGGGCCTTCGGTCTGCACGAGGTGCTGGACCAGACCGGCGCGCTGATCGGGCCCTTGATCGCCGCCCTGGTGCTGGCGCATCACGGCCAATATGGCGATGCCTTTCTGTGGCTGGGCATTCCCGCCGGCCTCACCGTGTTTACGGTGCTTGGCCTTTACATGAATTTCGCCTTCGCCGGTCACATTGCGCCCACACTTGCGCAAGCGAGCGGCACGGCGCTTTCGCGCGGCTTCTGGCTTTATGCGGCCAGTGCTGCGCTGATCGCATTCGGCTTTGCCGATTGGTCGCTGATCGCATTCCATTTCGCGCAAGGCCATATCGTGTCCACGCCCGTGATCCCCATTCTCTATGCCGGTGCGATGGGCGGGGCGGGCGCGGGCGCGCTGGTGCTGGGGCGAAGCTTCGACCGGTGGGGCTTCGGCGTGCTGATCCCGGCGATTCTGGTTGCGGCCATTGTCGCTCCACTCACATTCCTGGGCACCGGATGGGTCGCGGTTCTGGGCGCGGTCATATGGGGCGTGGTGTTGGGCGTGGAGAACTCCGTGCTCACCGCCGGCGTCGCCCATCTGGTGCCCGAACATGCACGCGCGCGCGCCTATGGCACGTTCTCGGCGATATTCGGGGTAGCCTGGTTCGCAGGCTCCACGCTTCTGGGCGTGCTCTACGATATATCGTTCGTGAGCCTGGTGTCGGTATCGATCGCCGCCGAATTGCTCGCGCTTGTTCCGCTCGCAATGGTGATCCGCACCAGATGAAAACGGCGGCCCCGAAGGGCCGCCGCCTCCCCATTCATTCGGCCAGATAATACTGCATCGGCGGATTGGGCCGCGCGACGAAGCATTGCCGGTTCAGATTGTAATGTTGAATGACGGCCAGCGCCTTGTCCGCCGCCGGTTTGTTCGAACCGTAATTGAGCAGCGCCATGCCGCCATCGACCACTCTCCACAGCCCGCCCATATGCGAAACCGTGGCGGTGTGCGGATTGAAGTTGATGCAATCCTGCCCCGCCATATTGCCGCGCGGAACATGGCCGTTGCGCTTCCAGTAGGTCATTGCCGCATGCGGCCGCTGCACATAGCAGATCTGGTCGAAACGGTAATGGCGGATGATATCGAGCGAGCGATCCGCGGCCGCTTTGTTGGAGCCGAAATCGAGCACCCATTCGGACCCGTTCACGATCTTCCAATTGCCGCCCACATGGGAGACGGCCAGCGCATGCCAGTCTTCGGGCAGGCAATCTTCGCTGCCCAGCATGGTGCCGCCGCCGTGATAGCCGCCGCCCGGTCCGGGGCCCGGCCCGGGTCCGGGTCCGCCACCGCCGCCCATGGTGCCGGCCCGTTCGAGCATGCCGTGCCGGTCATAGGAGGCGCGTCCCGAATGATCGGTGAAATCGACATGCATGTCGTAGCTCAGCCGGTCGCCGGGGGCGTTGTGGAAGACGAGCTTGGTGATCGAGAAGCCGGAATTGAACGTGACTCGCACGGTTCCGCCCATGCCGTGCTGGAACACGCCCGTTTCGGTTCCCCAATCGCAATCGCTGGGATGGCATTGGCCGAAGGCGTGAACAGTGACGTGATTGAAGCCCGCGAACGAGATATCGGCGCGCGTGAGATTGTCGGTATGGTGATTGGTATTGCGCCAATGGCCGGTGAAATCGGCGATGCGCGCCATGGCGGGCTGGGCGAATGCCAGAAAGGCCACGGCAACGCCAACAAGCGCGGACAGCACCAGTGTGCCGCGCCGGACAGTTTCAGCAGAGTGCTGCATGGGGGACCTCCGGATTTTGCGCCCCGCGGCAGGCCCCCTCTCGCCCTTGCGGGACAGGCCATAGTGTCGCTCATTTCGCGGCAAAATGCGATGCGCTGGACGGGGCGGGCGGGCGCCGCTATCAAGCGCCCCCGGCCCCAAGATGCGAAGCGAACCCTGCAAAAAACCATGACGGACCTGGCCCATATCCGCAATTTTTCCATCGTCGCCCATATCGACCATGGCAAATCCACCCTGGCCGACCGGTTGATCCAGGTGACCGGCGGGCTCAGCTTGCGCGAAATGAAGGAGCAGGTGCTCGATTCCATGGAGATCGAGCGCGAACGGGGCATCACCATCAAGGCCCAGACCGTGCGGCTCGAATACAAGGCGAAGAACGGCGAGACCTATATTCTCAACCTGATGGATACGCCGGGCCATGTGGACTTCGCTTATGAAGTCTCGCGCTGCCTGGCGGCTTGCGAAGGCGCGCTTCTGGTGGTGGATGCCAGCCAGGGCGTGGAAGCGCAGACGCTGGCCAATGTCTATCAGGCCATCGATGCGAACCTCGAAATCGTGCCGGTGCTGAACAAGGTCGATCTGCCCGCCGCCGAGCCCGACCGCGTGCGCCGCCAGATCGAAGACGTGATCGGCATCGACGCATCGGATGCGATTCCCATTTCCGCCAAGACCGGCGAGAACATCGAAGAGGTTCTCGAAGCCATCGTGCATCGCCTGCCCGCGCCCAAAGGCCATGCAGACGCGGCGCTGAAGGCGCTGCTGGTGGATAGCTGGTACGATCCCTATCTGGGCGTCGTCGTGCTGGTGCGCATCATCGACGGCTCGCTGAAACGCGGCCAGAAGATTCGCATGATCATGTCCGATGCGGTCTATCAGGTGGAGCAGGTGGGCGTGTTCCGCCCCAAGAAGGCGCCCGTCGATGCGCTCGGCCCCGGCGAAGTGGGCTATTTCACCGCCGCCATCAAACAGGTCGCCGACACGCAAGTGGGCGACACCATCACCGACGAAAAGAAAGGCACCGATACCCCGCTGCCCGGATTCAAACCGGCGCAACAGGTGGTGTTCTGCGGATTGTTTCCCGTCGATGCCGCGCAATTCGACGATCTGCGCGATGCGCTCGCCAAGCTGCATCTGAACGATGCGAGTTTTACTTACGAAGCGGAGTCCTCGGCTGCGCTGGGTTTCGGATTCCGTTGCGGCTTTCTGGGCCTGCTGCATCTGGAAATCGTGCGCGAGCGGCTGGAGCGCGAATTCAATCTCGATCTCATCGCGACCGCGCCGAGCGTGATCTATCGCATCCACATGAATGACGGCAGCATGCGCGAGCTGCACAATCCCGCCGACATGCCCGATGTGGTGAAGATCGCCTTTATCGAAGAGCCGTGGATCAAGGCCACCATCATGGTGCCCGACGAACATCTGGGCGCAGTGTTGAAACTGTGCGAAGACCGGCGCGGGCGCCAGGAAGAACTCACTTACGCCGGCGCCCGCGCCATGGTGGTGTACCGCTTGCCGCTCAATGAAGTGGTGTTCGATTTCTACGACCGTTTGAAAAGCGTGAGCCGCGGCTATGCGAGCTTCGATTATCACATCGAAGGCTATGAAGAAGGCGATCTGGTGAAGATGTCGATCCTCGTAAATGGCGAGCCGGTCGATGCGCTGTCGATGATCGTGAACCGCAGCCGTGCCGAGGGCCGCGGCCGCGCCATGTGCGAAAAACTGAAAGAGCTGATCCCGCGCCACCTTTTCCAGATCCCGATCCAGGCCGCCATCGGCGGCAAGATCATCGCCCGCGAAACGATTTCCGCCTTACGCAAGGACGTAACCGCCAAATGCTATGGCGGCGACATCACGCGCAAACGCAAGCTGCTGGACAAGCAGAAAGAGGGCAAGAAGAAGATGCGCCAGTTCGGCAAGGTGGAGATTCCGCAGGAAGCGTTTATCGCGGCGCTGAAGATGGACGCGGATTAGGATGGCTATTCCGAGAACTCTGATGAACCTTCTGCCTCAGAAGTCGCTGTCGTGAGTTCGGGAAGCCAAGGTGTTATATCCTCGACTAAAACGACATGCTTATGTTGCTGATAGTAGTCCCGCACTTTCGCAAATTGGTGCCCATGGCGCGCGTAAAATAGCTCGCGAATCTTATTGTCTTTACTCAACACACTACTCAATGCTCGCCCCCCGTTGAAAAACTTTAGTGGGTGATCGGTTCCTAAGAGGTAGAGATATTTGCGCTTTTGGCTAGCGCTATTGGCGAGCAAAAAGAAATCCTTGAAGATGCCGTTTTGACGTATCGATTCCGGGCCGCCTCGCCATTTTATAAATTTGAATTCTGCCACGCGATAGGATGTTTCGAGATCGAAGGCCCGCCCCGTGTTTCCGGCACCGAGGGACACATACTCGACTTTCTCGCCGTCTTCCAAAATATGCGGGAGGCAAAGCAAAATGCCGAGTGCATGGATTACTACATTGATCTGCCCGGAAAGGCGTTTCATTTCTGCTGCCGCGGATAGCACGTCGTTTGACGCGCGTGCATTGATCAAAAACGTAGCGCAACTTTCCATTGTTATACCGCCGATTGATCCTTCAATTTCGGCCAATGTAGAGGTGAGATCAGTTCCGCTGAAAGTTCGAAGGCGTTCGATCACTTGCGCAGGCGTTAGCATTTGGCAAAATCCATTCTACGCCGCCCGCCGCTTCGGCAACTTCCTGATCTCCGCGCCCTTTTCCTGTTCGGCAAGGCGAAGCTCATAGAGCTTTTGCAAATTCAGCCACATTTCCGCGCTGGTGCCGAACCAATGGCCGAGGCGCAGCGCCGTATCGGCCGTCAGCGCGCGCTTTTCATTCAAGATGCCAGTGATGCGGTTTGTCGGCACGTTCAACTGCCGGGCAAATTCAGCGGCGCTCAAGCCGAGTTCTTCGAGTTCCTCGCGCAGGATTTCGCCGGGATGGATAGGGGTACGCGCCATGTTGCACCTCATTTCTTTTGTCGCGCAATTTATCGGAAAACCGCTTCACACTTTTCCGATTGCGCTCAATGGTAATCTACGATTTCCACGTCACTCGGGCCCGGCGCGCCTTCTGCCCATTTGAAGCAGATGCGCCACTGATCGTTGATCCGAATGCTCCATTGACCTTTGCGGTCGCCGCTGAGCTTTTCCAGACGATTGCCGCGCAAGGCCATCAATTCGGTCACGCTTTTCGCGACCTCCAGCCGCACAAGCCTGTTTTCGGCCTGATGCCGGAACGGCTCGAACGGCTTGACCCTTTCGCCACGAGCGAAGCGTTGCGTCCGCGCGTCGCGATAGCTCAGGATCATGGCCCAGAATGGCCGCATTTCCGCGTTACGTCAAGCATAATTCCCGGCACGCTGACCTTTTTTGTCCGCAATATGCTATATCCCCGTCCATGAACCGCGAAGACGCCATCCGCATCCTCAAACAGGCCGAGCCCGAACTGCGGGCGCGCGGCGTGACTTCGCTTGCGCTGTTCGGCTCGACCGCGCGCGGGGAAGAGCGTCCGGACAGCGACGTGGATGTGCTGGTCGATCTGGACATGTCACGGCGGCCCACATTGATCGACCTTTCGGGCATGCGGCTTCTGATGGAAGACATGCTGGGCTGCCACGCCGATATGGCGATCCGCGACAGCCTGCGCCCAACTTATCGTGCCAATATCGAGGCGGATGCGATCCGTATTTTCTGATGGCGAAAAGAATTGTCTCGAGAGTTGGCTCCGGCCTGCAAGATAGTGAACATAAATCTACTCGAGGGGCAACAGCACTTGATAATTAGGCTGAAAATGCGCGTAGTCATTTGACGATTAACTCAACAAGCCCTTACCATCTGTTAACCGCAAATTTCTTTTTGCGCGTTCGATCCGATGAGCGTCCGCAGTGAATTTCCCAAGCATAACAAACCGGCCAATCGGAAGGTCGACATGAGCATATCGCTGGCGGGAGATCGCCGATTTCGGAAATGTCTCTGCGCCACGGCTTATGAATGGCGGTGAACGACCCAACATCCTGTGGAGCACGATAGAGCGCGATGCTGCCGTGTTCTGATGAGGGCGTGATAACGGCGCTTCTGAACGGTGACCTACAAATTCTTCGAACTGATACGGGTTGATGCCCGATTTGAGTTTTTTAATGATGAAGTCTGCGGCGGACTCTTCCGCTTGTGTAGAAACTGCTTCGGCAACTTCAAAATCTGTCTCTATATGTTGTATTTCCTGCCCTTCGAATGCTGCTACAAACTCGTCTGCGTTGTTGCTAATTTTGAATAGTGTAATGAACGAACCGATTTCATGGAGGGCGTCTGCTGAGAATTCCGTTCTCGGCATTTGCCGCAACCATTTTACTCGGCGACGATTCGGATAACTTTCCACATTTGTACTATCGAAAGTGTAATCACCTTCTATCGTGCCTAAATTCACCATCCGGTTCGGTTTGGATGGATAAACTATTAAATCACCAGCCTTCATTTCGTGAACGAAGCGAAAAAGCACGCCAGCATTAACCGGCACTGCACCTGGTTTGGAGTTATATGTTGAGATTAAGCGCGCCTTGAACGCTTCTCTGGTCGCGTCAATCTTCGACAGGTCTCCAAGTTCGCCCCATCCTATAGCGATGAACCCTGTTGAATAGGGCACAAGCTCAAGGGACCAGTCCATATGGACGCCCCAGATTGTTTTTTCAGTCATACCCGCTTTCTTTCCCGCCGAAATCAGGTTTGTCTAGAGGGACGCCGGTTTCAGACGGGGGTACCAGGATCATGGCCTCCACCGTCGCCCTCATCGATTACGGCTCGGGGAATTTGCGTTCCGCCGAGAAGGCGCTGGCGCGTGCGGCGGGCGAGGGCGGCACGGGCCATGAGATTGCCGTCACCTCCGATCCGCAAATCGCGGCCAAGGCCGAACGCATCGTGCTGCCGGGCGTGGGCGCGTTTGCCGATTGCATGGCGGGCGTCACCGCCATTCCGGGCATGGTCGATGCGCTGAGTGAAGCCGTGTTGAAGCGCGGCACACCCTTCCTCGGCATCTGTGTGGGCATGCAATTGCTCGCGACCGTGGGCCGAGAATTCGGCGACCATCCGGGGCTCGGCTGGATCGACGGCGAAGTCGTCATCATCGAACCCACGAAACCCGAAATCAAAGTGCCGCACATGGGCTGGAACGATCTGCGCATCGTGCAAGCCCATCCCGTGCTGGACGGAATCGAAACCGGCGCCAATGCCTATTTCGTGCACTCCTATAAATTCGTCGCGAAGAACCGATCCGATATTCTCGCCACCACCGATTACGACGGCACCATCGCCGCCGTGATCGGGCGCGGCAATATCGTGGGCACGCAATTCCACCCGGAGAAGAGCCAGGCGGTGGGATTGCGCTTGCTGCAAAACTTCCTCAAATGGACACCATGATCCTTTACCCGGCCATCGATCTGAAAGACGGCGTCTGTGTGCGGCTGAAGCGCGGCGAGATGGATCAGGCGACCATCTTCAACACCGATCCGGCCGCGCAGGCGCGCGCGTTCGCGGATGCCGGGTTTCAATGGCTGCATTGCGTCGATCTCAACGGCGCATTTCAAGGTAAAAGCGCGAACACGGACGCCATCAAGAAAATCCGCGGGAGCATCGGTCTGCCCATTCAATTGGGCGGTGGCATCCGCGACCGCGCCGCAATCGAAGCCTGGCTCGAAGCCGGCATCACCCGCGTGATCCTGGGCACCGCGGCGCTGACAAATCCGGCGTTGGTGAAGGAAGCGGCCAGGGCACATCCGGACCGCATCGCCGTGGGCATCGATGCCAAGGACGGCAAGGTGGCCGTCGAAGGCTGGGCGAAAACCTCCGAACTCACCGCGGCCGAACTGGCGCAGCGTTTCGAAGACGCCGGCGTCGCCGCCATCGTCTTCACCGACATCGCCCGCGACGGCATGTTGCAGGGCGTGAATGTGGCCGCCACCGCCGCGCTCGCCGCCGCCACCGCCATCCCGGTCATCGCATCGGGCGGGGTGGCCGGCCTCGAAGATATCGCAGCACTCGCCCGCGAACCGAAGATCGCCGGCGTCGTGATCGGCCGCGCGCTCTATGACGGGCGGATCGATGCGAAGGCGGCGTTGAAGCTGTCCTCGCAACCGCCCCGCACTTCGTCATCACCCGGCTTGTCCGGGTGATCCATTTTTGCGGGGCTCCAAATTGGATCGCCCGGACAAGCCCACTGCTGTCCGGTTTATTTTTGTAGACAAGGTGCATGGCGTTGATTCTCTGTGTTTCAAACGTTTCGCGACGATTTGGACACGGAAAGGACCGACGCCATGCGCCATGAGAATAGCGTTCTTCATCAAATCCTGAAGCATATTCCTTGGGCCGGGTTCGAGGCGCTTGTGGAGCAGTATCGGGCCGACAAGCACGTTCGCCGGCTGCCGGCCAAAAGCCAGCTTGTGGCGCTGGTCTACGGGCAGTTGAGCGGGGCTCAGACGTTGCGTGAGATCGTGACGGGGCTTCAGAGCCATGAGGCGCGGCTTTATCACATGGGTGCTGAGCCGGTGCGCCGGTCCACCTTTGCCGATGCCAATGCGAAGAGGCCGGTGGAAGTGTTCTCGGGCCTGCTGGGGCTTTTGATGAAGCAGGCCCATCGCGGATTGCGCCGCGCGGTAGCCGATACCACCTATTTGATCAATTCGACGGGGCTGAAGCTGGATGGGCGCAGCGAAGCGTGGGCGCGCTTCTCCGCCGATGCCTGCGGGGCCAAGCTGCACGTGATCTACGATGCCAATGCCGATGTGCCGGTCTATGCCGCCGTCAGCGCGGCCAATGTCAACGACATCACGCCCGCCAAGGCCATGCCCATCGAGCCGGGCGCGACCTATGTTTTTGACCTTGGTTACTACGATTATCGCTGGTGGGCCGAACTCGACGATGCCGATTGCCGCATCGTCACGCGCTCAAGAAGAACACGCCGTTTTATCCGCTTGAGGAACGGAAGATAACACCGGGCGGTCCCATCCTGTCCGATCGCATCGGCTTTTTGCCACAACGCCAGAAATACAGCCGCCAAAATCCGTTCCGCAATGCGGTCCGCGAAATCCGCGTCAGGATCGAAACCGGCAGGACCCTGCGCATCTTCTCCAACGATCTGCAGGCCAGCGCCGAAGAGATCGCAGACCTCTACAAGCGCCGCTGGGGCATCGAACTGTTCTTCCGCTGGATCAAACAGACCCTCAAGATCCGCCGCTTCATCGGCACCTCCGAAAACGCCGTGCGCATCCAGATCGCCGCAGCCCTTATCGCCTATCTCTTGCTCAGGCTGGCTCACGCCACCCAGAAAATAGTCCCAAGTCCGCTCGCCTTTGCCCGCCTCGTGCGCGCAAACCTCATGCACAGGCGACGTATCGACCGCCTGCTCGACCCCGATCCGCCTGCCGCAAACCACGCACAAATGGCCATCCAATGGACCTGAAAATTAAACCGGACAGCAGTGGGACAAGCCGGGCGATGATGGTTGAGGGGGCCGAAGCCGTTAACGCTCTCCCGAATCATTGTTAATATTCTGTGGATAAAATGGGTTAGCGTGAATTGTTGAGACGGCGGATTAAATCGTCCAATTGTTCCAGCGTCTTATAGTAAACGCGCAGCTCGCCGCCTGTGGGCCCTTTGTGCATGATCTCAACTTTCAGCCCTAACATATTGGTTAGATTTGATTCTAACGCCTTGGTATCGGCGTCTTTGGCAGGTGCCTTCCGCGCTTTGGCCGTTTTCTTTGCCGAACGCTGTTCGGCCTCGCGAACATTGAGCGATCCTTCCACGATTTCCCTGGCCCGCGCCTCCGGATCGGCCGCCCCGATCAGCGTGCGGGCATGGCCGGCGCTCAATCTGCCGTCGCGGATCATGGCCTGCACGGTATCGGGCAATTTCAGCAGCCGGATGGAATTGGCCACATGGCTGCGGCTCTTGCCGACCTCCTGGGCCACACGGTCCTGGGTGTAGCCGAACTTGTCGACCAGTTCGCGATAGGCGGCGGCCTCTTCCACCGCGTTCAGATCGGCGCGCTGCACATTTTCGATGATGGCAAGTTCGAGCGATTCCCCATCGCTCATCTCGCGCACCACCACGGGCACGTCATGCAGCTTGGCCATCTGCGCCGCGCGCCAGCGCCGCTCGCCGGCCACGATCTCGAATGAATTCGATTCGCCTGTTGGCCGCACCAGGATCGGCTGCAACACGCCTTTCTCGCGAATGGAATTGGCAAGGTCGTTCAGATCTTCGCTCGCGAAATTTTTGCGCGGCTGGAATCTGTTCGGCTTCAAAAACGCAATCGGCAAAGTGCGCGCGCCGCGCGCAGGCGCCGGCGAAGACTCATCGCCGATCAAAGCCGAAAGCCCGCGCCCCAATCCGCGATGGCGTTCTTCCGGTGTCATGCCGCAATCCGCCCGCGTTCGCGCTGAATGAGTTCGCCGGCGAGTTTGATATAAGCCTGACTTCCCGGGCATCTAAGATCGTAGACAAGCGCGGGCAAACCATGGCTCGGCGCTTCGGAAATGCGCACGTTTCTGGGAATAATCGTCTTGTAAACGACATCGCCCAGATTGGCGCGCACATCCGCCGCCACCTGATCGGACAAACGATTGCGCTTGTCGAACATGGTCAAAACGATTCCCTGAATCTCCAATGACGGATTCAAATTCGCGCGCACGAGTTCGATCGTTTTCAACAACTGACTCAAACCTTCGAGCGCAAAGAATTCGCATTGCAGCGGCACGACAACCGCATCGGCGGCGACCATCGCATTCACTGTGAGCAAGGTGAGCGATGGCGGGCAATCGATCAGCACATAGGAAAACCGGTTCGGTTCTTCTTCGGCAAATTGCGCGAGCGCATCTTTCAAAATCGCATTGCGCCGCGGCTTGTCGATCAGCTCGAGTTCGGCGCCGGAGAGATCGACGGTGGAGGGCACCAGCGCCAGGCCCGGAATTTTGGTCGGTGTGATCGCGTCGGAAATCCGGGCATCGCCCATCAGCACGTCATAGATCGTGATCTTGCGATCGGGCCGGTGGATGCCCAGCCCGGTCGAAGCGTTTCCTTGCGGATCGATATCGACCACCAGCGTCGGCTCGCCCACCGCCGCCAGCGCCGTGCCCAGATTGATGGCCGTCGTCGTCTTGCCCACCCCGCCCTTCTGGTTGGCGACCACCAGGATGCGCGGGCCTTTAGCGTTTGACATGAGCCAGCTCCCGAATCTCAAGCACCACGCCGGATGGATCGGTGCGGCTTTCATGCCGCAAGACCTTCATCCTCCAAGATTTATGGGCTTCGGTCAATTCGGCCGCAACAGATTGTCCCTTCAGGAACAGGTTTACGGTGCCCGGCCCCTGGAAATGCTGTGCATAGGCCAAAAGCCGGTCGAGCGGGGCGCAAGCACGCGCCGTCACCACGTCGAAGGGCTCCGGTTTCGCCTCCTCGATCCGGGCATTGCGGATTTCGACCGGTCGGCCCATCCGTTCGCTCGCCGCCTCCAGAAACCGGCACTTTTTGGCGGTGGATTCATACAGAACCACCCGCAAATCCGGCCTCAGCGCCGCCAGCACCAGCCCCGGAAATCCAGCCCCGCTGCCTAGGTCGACGAGACTTTTGGCTTCCGGCGGAATGAATTCGGCAAGCTGCGCCGAGTCCCAGACATGCCGCTTCCAGACATCCGCCATCGACGCGGCGGACACCAGATTGTGCCGCGCGTTCCAATCCGTGAGCAGCCCGACATAGGCCTTCAACCGCGCCAATGTTTCACGTGAAACGTAGCATTCCTTGGCGAAATCGTCCGGCCTCACCTCTCACCTCCCCCTTGCCTGTCCGCCGTAGCCGCAGGCGAAGGCGGATGGGGAGGTAAGTCTGAGGCTCATCCCGCCCGCCGCTTGGCCGCGCGATTGCGAACATGGGCCAGAACCAGCGTCAGCGCCGCCGGCGTCACGCCATCGATCCGGGCTGCCTGGCCGAGCGTGGCGGGGCGGATAGTCTCCAGCTTTGCCCGCGCTTCCGTCGAAAGCCCGGCAATGGCCGCGTAATCCAGATCGCCCGGAAGCTTCAGCGTCTCATCCCGGCGGAAAGCGATGATGTCCGCCTCCTGCCGGTCCAGATACCCGGCATATTGGGCATCGATTTCAAGCTGTTCGACCGCCTCAGGCGCGAACCCGCCAAGCTCCGGCCAGATCGCGGCGAGTGCGGAGAAATCCACGCCCGGCAGGCTCAGAAGCTCGCTCGCATTCCTGCGAACGCCATCCAGCCGGATGGCGATACCGTGGCGGCGCGCCTCATTGGGCGTCAGGTTCAGCGCGCGCATCTTCGCCCGGGCCGCCTCCACCCGGTCCATCTTCTCCGCAAAGGCGGCAGAGCGCTCCGGCCCCACGCACCCTGCCCGCTCGCCGATCGGCGTCAGCCGCTGGTCGGCATTGTCGGCCCGCAGGCTCAAGCGATACTCCGCCCGCGAGGTGAACATGCGATAGGGCTCGGAAACGCCCTTGGTCACGAGATCGTCGATCAGCACGCCTATATAGGCGCAGGCCCGGTCGAGGATGATGGGATCCGGCCCCCGCGCCGCATTCAGCCCGGCCATCAGCCCCTGGGCGGCGGCCTCTTCATAGCCTGTCGTGCCGTTGATCTGGCCGGCCAGATAAAGCCCGGGCACGCGCTTGGTCTCGAGCGAGGGGTGAAGCTCGCGCGGATCGACATAATCGTACTCGATGGCATAGCCCGGCCGGCGCATGGCCGCCTTTTCCAGCCCCGGAATGGTGGCCAGCAACGCCGCCTGCACATCCTCCGGCAGCGAGGTCGAGATCCCGTTGGGATAGACCGTGTCGTCATCCAGCCCCTCGGGCTCCAGGAAAATCTGGTGCGTCTCGCGCGCCCCGAAGCGCACCACCTTGTCCTCGATCGAAGGGCAATAGCGCGGCCCGGTGCTTTCGATCTGCCCGGAATAGAGCGGCGCGCGATGCAGGTTCGCCCGGATGATGGCGTGGGTCTCCGGCATCGTCCGGGTGATATGGCAGGCGATCTGCGGCGTGGTGATCCTGGCCGTCAGGAACGAAAACGGCACCGGCGGATCGTCCCCCTCCTGCTGCTCAAGCCGGGCCCAATCGATGGTGCGCCCATCCAGCCGCGGCGGCGTGCCCGTCTTGAGGCGGCCCATGCGCAGGCCAAGCCCATAAAGCGTCCTGGACAAGCCAATACTGGGCTCCTCGCCCACCCTGCCGGCGGGAATCTTCTTCTCGCCGATATGGATCAGCCCGCGCAGGAAGGTGCCCGTCGTCAGCACCACGGCGCCGCAGCGGATTTCCGAACCATCCGCCGCCACAACCCCCGCAACCCGCCCATTCTCGATAATCAGGTCCTCAGCCGCCGCCGCGCGGATTTCGAGGTTCGCCGTCTCCGCCAGCGCCTTCTGCATGGCGAGCCGGTAGAGCTTGCGGTCGGCCTGCGCCCGCGGCCCGCGCACTGCCGGGCCCTTGCGCCGGTTCAGCAGCCGGAACTGAATCCCCGCCGCATCCGCCACCCGCCCCATGACGCCATCCAGCGCATCGATCTCGCGCACCAGATGCCCCTTGCCGAGCCCGCCAATCGCCGGATTGCAGGACATCTCGCCAATGGTCGCGAGCTTGTGGGTCAGCAGCAGGGTCCTGGCGCCCGCGCGCGCGGCCGCCGCCGCAGCCTCGCAGCCAGCATGCCCGCCCCCGATCACGACCACATCGTAGCTCATGGCCGCTCCCTTAAGGCCGCAGCCCGGCGCGGACAAGATGTTTCACGTGAAACATCACTTCCCGACGTCCAGTCACCGCTTGCGCGCCTTTTTTTTGGATTTCGCGCTAGCAGCAATGCGTTCAATTTCCTTCAACTCAGCTTCGAACTCTGCGGCGGAACGAGCGTTCTCGAGAGCCTTTCGGGCCGCATCGAATTCTTCATATCGCCGACCTGCTACTCGCGTCATATGCTCGTGAGATATCAATCCAGCATCTTGTAAAACTGGCCGTTCGTTGTAAGCGAGAAAGCGATCCAATTCGGCCTCCCAGTCAGCCATACTCATCGCCTTGCGCCGAGAAGCTCTGTCCTCGGCAACATCCAAAAACATCGTTACAATCCTGTTTAGATCACGAATCTCTTCAGTCGTGAGGTAGTTCTTTGCTGTCCCGATATCACCCTTTCGCACTCGGCTTCCCTTCCATGCCGTAAGACCCATGTTGGGCTTAGTCACATCTGCACGGGCCACAATTAATTCCGCCGCAGTATTTCCCGTGACGGCATGAAGCATTTTATTTTGCACGGCCGCGAAGAAAGTTTGTGCACGCTCAGACTGCCCGTCATAATCGACGCTTGTGGCGTAGACGCTTCGAACCTTCTGATAAAATCGCTTTTCCGACGCTCGAATCTCGCGAATTTTCTCAAGAAGTTCGTCGAAATAATCAAAGTCTTCGCCGCCTTTCAGGCGCATTTCGTCGATTACGAAGCCTTTGAATAAATATTCGCGCAAGCGGGTAGTCGCCCATTGCCGAAACTGCGTGCCCCGCAACGTCCGGACGCGATAGCCGACGCCTAAAATAGCATCCAAATTATAGAGTTTTATGCTCCGGCGCACGTCTCGATTTCCCTCCAGGCGAACTTGTAAGAGTTCCTTACAAGTTGAGTTCTCGCTAAGTTCGCCTTCTTCATAGATGGCGCGTATGTGCTGCGTTACATTTTGTGGGCTTGTTTGAAAAAGCTCGGCCATTTCGGCTTGGGATAGCCAAACTGTTCCGTCTTCTGCCCGTAATTGAACTTCGGAGCGTCCGTCCTCCGATTGGTATAGAATTATTTCTCCGTTCGGCATCGAATCGAGTTCCCTTTACGTTCTAGAATCCATACTTGAATTCGGTGAAGAGAGCGAGGCTTCATCATCGCGTCAGGTTACTATCGCGCTCACTTCCCAATACAAAAATCCGCGAAAATCACTCCGAGCAATTCCTCGATATCCACCCGCCCGGTAATCCCGCCGAGCGCCCGCAAGGCCAGCCGCAAATCCTCGGCCATCAGTTCGGACTCCGGTGCCGCTAGCGCGCGCTCCAGCGCCGCGGTGGCTTCTTCCAGCGCATGACGGTGGCGGGCGCGCGTCAGCGGCGGCGAGCCCGAATTCTGCTGGAAACGGGCCGCGACCAGCGCCGTCAGCGTTTCGATCAGTTGCGCAAGCCCCGCCCCGGTCTTTGCCGAAATCATGAAGCCGCTGCGGGGCGCGGGCCAGTCGAGGTCCGCCTTGTTCCACACCGACAGATCGGCATTCGTGCTGGGCAGGCCGGCAAAGGGATCGGGCGCAGAACCATCCAGCAGCAGCAGCGTCAGATCGCCGTCGCCGGCGCGGGCCAGCGCCCGGCGCACGCCTTCGGATTCGACGGCCTCGGACGTTTCACGCAATCCCGCCGTGTCCGCCAGGATCACGGGATAACCGCCAAGGTCCAGATGCACCTCGATCACATCGCGCGTGGTCCCGGCGGTCTCCGACACAATCGCCACATCGCGGCGGGCCAGCGCATTCACCAAGGAACTCTTACCAGCGTTCGGCTGACCGATCACTGTTAAGTAAATGCCGTTCCGCAATATCTCGCCACGATGAGAATCGTTCAGATGCGCTTGTATTTCCTTGAGAATTTCGCCTATCGCTGTTCGCGAAGCCGCCATCGCGTCTTCGGGAATTTCCTCCTCCGCGAAGTCGATAGAGGCTTCCGCCCAGGCGCTGGCGCCGACCAGCCGCTCTCGCCAGTCTTCATATAATTCTTCCAATGCGCCGCCATATTGCTTCAGCGCCTGTTTGCGCTGCGCTTCGGTTTCGGCATCGATCAGATCGGCCAAGGCTTCCGCGCGCGTCAAATCGAACTTGCCGTTCTCCACCGCGCGGCGGGTGAATTCGCCGGGCTCGGCGGGGCGCATCCCTTTTGCTGCACCTATGCTGCGCAGCATGGCTGCAGCAATTGCAGCCCCGCCATGGATATGGAATTCGGCCACATCCTCGCCGGTGAAGCTTGCGGGGCCCGGAAACCACAGCACCAGACCGCGATCGATCTCATTGCCGGACGCATCGAAAAACCGCGTCAATTGGGCCTTTCTGGGTGCAAAGCCGCTGCGCTTCGTCAGCCTTTGCGCCGCTGCCAGCGCGCCCGGTCCCGACACGCGCACCACCGCAAGCCCGGCGCGGCCAGGCGCCGTCGAAAGCGCATAGATCGTATCCATCAGCGTTTGGGGTCTGTCTTCCGCGGGGTTCCGCCGCCGGCCGCGCTGCGTGCCGCATCCCACATGAATTGCTGGAATTTCTCGAAGCCCTGCCCGCCCAGCGGCATCCAGGCTTCCAGCATCGCCTTGGGGTCGGATGCGTCCATGGCCGCCATCACGCGGCGCTCCATTTCGGCCATCATCTTTTCCTGCAGCGGTTTCACGTCGGGAAGCCCCATCAGGGTGCGTGCCTCTTCCGGCGTCATGTCGAGTTCGATATGGACCTTCATCGCCTTTTCCTGCCGGGTGCTTGTGGATTGCCACGGGCCCACGCTAAGGAAAGCTAGAACCAACGATGGGCCGTCCGCAACGCCCACAATTCAGGAAGCACCATGAGCCGCAATCTGCTCGCCCAGGAAACCAGCCCCTATCTTCTGCTGCATCAGCACAACCCGGTCCATTGGCGCCCCTGGGGGGCGGAAGCCTTTGCCGAAGCCGAGGAAACGGGCAAGCCGATCCTGCTCTCGATCGGCTACACGGCATGCCATTGGTGCCATGTGATGAACCACGAAAGCTTCGCCGACAGCGAAACCGCAAGGCTGATGAACGAGCTGTTCGTCAATGTGAAGGTCGATCGCGAAGAACGCCCGGATATCGATCAGATCTATCAGACCGCGGCGAACACCATGGGCCATCAGGGCGGCTGGCCGCTCACCATGTTCCTCACGCCCAAGGGCGAGCCCTATTTCGCCGGCGCCTATTTCCCGAACGAAGAACGTTTCGGCCAGCCGGCCTTCAAGAAGGTTCTGGAAGAAGTCTCGCGCATCTATCGCGAGCAGCCCGAACCGGTGGCCAACACGGTTGCGCGCGTGCAGCAGAATTTCGCCAATCTGTGGGGCCGCGATATGCGCGGGCCGCTCGATGGCGCCCTGCTCGACCAGGCGGCGATCAAGATCGGCCAGCGGTTCGATGTGTTTTACGGCGGCCTCCTCGGCACGCCGAAATTCCCTTCATCGCATCTCGTCGAATTGTTGTGGCGCGGTTATCTGCGCACGGGCGCGGAGCAATTCAACCAGCTCGCCATCACCTCGCTCACCACCATGTGCATCGGCGGCATTTACGATCACATCGGCGGCGGCTTTTCGCGCTATTCGACCGACGAACGCTGGCTCGTGCCGCATTTCGAAAAGATGCTGTACGACAACGCGCTCATCGTCGATGTCATGACGCTGGTCTATCAGCACAATCGCTCGCGGCTTTATCGCGAACGCATCGAGGAAACGCTGGGCTGGCTGTTGCGCGAGATGAAGGTGGAACATGGCTTCGCCTCCAGCCTCGATGCCGATACCGAAGGCGAAGAAGGAAAATATTATCTGTGGACCGAAGCCGAAATCGATGCGGCGCTGATGGGCACCTATGTGCAGCGTTTCAGGGATGCTTATTCGGTGCGCCGCGAAGGCAATTTCCAGGGCCGCAACATCCTGCATCGCGTGCATCCCACGCTCGGTTATCCGCTGTCGGATGCCGATGAATCGCTTCTGAAGAAACAGCGCGAACTTCTGCTGGCCGCCCGCCAGCGCCGCACCGCGCCCTTGCGCGACGATAAAGTGCTGGCCGATTGGAACGGCATGATGATCTCAGCCCTTGCCAATGCCGGTGCGGTGTTCCGCAATCCGGACTGGACGGCCGCGGCCATCCGCGCCTTCGATTTCATCTGCGATGCGCTGGGCGATGGCGACCGGCTTTATCATTCCTGGCGCGCGGGCAAGCGCCAGCACACCGGCTTTTCCGACGATTATGCGCAAATGTGCCGCGCGGCCTTGGCGCTGTGGGAAACCACGCATGAAAAGCGCTTCCTCGAACAGGCCCATAGCTGGGTGCGCGTGCTGAACGAACATTTCTGGGATATGCAGAACGGCGGCTATTTCTCCACGCCCGACGATGCCGAACCGCTGATCGTGCGTCCACGCACGATCTTCGACCAATCGGTGCCTTGCGCCAACGGCACCATGATCTCGGTGCTGGGCAAGCTGCATTTCGCAACCTCCGAGCCCTCCTATCGCGACCGCGCCAATGCGCTGGTGCAGGCGTTCGCGGGCGAATTGCCGCGCGCGTTCATATCCATGAGTTCCTATCTGAACGGTCTGGAAACCGTGCTCACCGGATTGCAGGTCGTGATCATGGGCCATCTCAACAATCCCAAGACCCATGAGCTGATCCAGGCCGTGCTCGGCCGCAGCCTGCCCAACAAGACGCTGATGGTGATCGAGCCGACGCAGGAATTGCCGGCCGAACATCCCGCCTACGGCAAGAAGATGGAGAACGGGCTTCCCACCGCCTATGTCTGCCAGCGCATGACCTGTTCGGCGCCCATCACCAATGCGGTCACGCTCTCCCAGGTGCTTCAGCTGCCGCCGCGCATGCAGGGACAGGCGTAAATTTCCTCCCCGCTCAACATTTCCTCCCCCGCTCTTCGCGGGGGAGGTGTCATGCGAGCACTTCGCGAGCATGACGGAGGGGGGCAGTGTTGGCGAATATTTAGAGCAGAGGATGTTCAGAGGGAACCAGGTTCCTGCATGCTTCGACAAGCTCAGCATGAGGGATTAACCCAAACCCCTCACCCTGAGCTTGTCGAAGGGTGAGAGACGCGATTCCGTCTGAACGCAAATTGTTCTAGCGGCTGACTCACCCCCTCCGCCTCGCTTGCGCGCGGCACCTCCCCCGCAAAGTGCGGGGGAGGAAAAGCATGACGCAGCCTTCCCAACTCGCTAAGTTTCTCCCGGGTAATCTTCCGGGAGAGCGGCCATGGCAGGAAAAGACATCACCATCAAAGGTGAAGACGGCGAATTTTCCGCCTATCTGGCCGCGCCGGCCTCGGGGCGCGGGCCCGGCATTGTCGTCATCCAGGAGATTTTCGGCGTAAACGGCGTGATGCGCAGCCTGACCGACGGGTTTGCCGCGCGGGGCTATTTCGCGCTTTGTCCGGATCTGTTCTGGCGCATCGAGCCGAACATCCAGATCACCGACAAGACGGACGCCGAATGGAAGCAGGCCTTCGATCTCTTCGGCAAATTCAATCCCGATACGGGTACGAAGGATATCCAGTCCACGATTTCGCATTTGCGCGGCGTTTCCGGCTGCACCGGCAAAGTGGGCGCAGTCGGTTATTGCCTGGGCGGCTTGCTCGCCTATCTCACCGCCACCCGCACCGACAGCGATGCAAGCGTCGGCTATTACGGCGTGAACATTCACGAAAAACTGGACGAGGCGAAAAACATCAAAAACCCGCTGATGCTGCACATCGCCGGCAAGGACCAGTTCGTGCCGCCCGAAGCGCAGAAGAAAGTAACGGACGCCTTGAAAGACAATCCGCTGGTCACGATCTATCACTATCCGCAGATGGACCACGCCTTCGCCCGCGAAGGCGGCGCCCATTACGACCATGCCTGCGCCGAGCTGGCCAATGGCCGCACCGCCACCTTCTTCCGCCAGCATCTGAGCTAGAGGGAGGGGGGGTCCGCCAAATCCGAAAAACGAATAAACCTTTGAGCGGCAACGAAAATCCCATGAAAGCCATTCGCATCGCCAAGACCGGCGGGCCGGAGGTCCTGGAGCTTCAGGACGTGGAGCTTCCTCAGCCCGGCCCGGCCCAGGCGCGCGTGCGCCACACCGTCATCGGGGTCAACTTCATCGATACCTATCACCGCTCTGGCCTTTATCCCGCGCCCCTTCCCACCGGCATCGGGCTGGAGGCGGCGGGCGTGGTCGAGGCGGTGGGCGCGGCCGTCACGCACATCGAGCCGGGCGACCGCGTCGCCTATTGCTCGGGCCCGCTGGGCGCCTATGCCGAAGCCAACAATGTGCCCGCCGACCGGCTGGTGAAGCTGCCCGCAAACGTTTCCGACGAAATCGCGGCGGCGGCCATGCTGAAAGGCATGACGGCGCAATATCTGTTGAAGCGCACCTTCGCAGTGCAGTGCGGACAGACGATCCTGTTCCATTCGGCCGCCGGCGGCGTCGGCCTCATCGCCTGCCAATGGGCGAAGCATCTGGGCGCGACGGTCATCGGCACAGTGGGCAGCGAATCCAAGATTGCGCTGGCAAAAGAAAACGGCTGCGCCCATGTGCTCAACACCGAAAAGGACGATTGGGTCGCGCGCGTGCGCGAACGCACGGGCGGCGAAGGTGTGCCCGTGGTTTACGATTCCATCGGCAAGGATACATGGAACGGTTCGCTCGATTGTCTTTCCGTGCGCGGCATGATGGTGAGTTTCGGCAATTCCAGCGGGCCGGTGCCCGATTTCGCGCCCGCGCTATTGGCGTCGAAAGGCTCGCTGTATCTGACGCGCCCCTCGCTCATGCACTACACGCGCACACCGGAGGAATTGCAGCAGACGGCCGACGATCTTTTCTCTGTGATCGCGAGCGGCGCGGTGAAGGTGCAGGTGAACCAGCGATTCAAATTATCCGAAGCCCGCGCCGCGCATGAAGCGCTACATTCCCGCAAGACGACGGGTGCTACGGTGCTGGTGCCATAGGCCAGCTTGCGCCCCAGTATCGAAGCTGGTATAGAAGCTGGTATGGGAATGATGCGGAAAATCACGGTCGAAGTGCCCGCCGACGATCTCGCCGCGGCGCAGGATTATGTCGGTTCCGGCGTGACCGAAGCCGTCCGCGCCGGTCTCAAGAGATTGCGTTCCGATCGAGCGCAAGAAAAGGCTTTGGCATTGCGCGGCAAGGTCAAATTTTCCATGACCTGGCAGGAAATGAAGCACGACCGGGAATGATCGCAGCCGATACGAGTTCTCTGTCCGCTTTTTTCAAAGGTGACGACGATACCGACACAAAACTCATTCAGATTGCGCTGAATGCGAAAGATATCGTTTTGTCTGCCGTAGTCGTCACGGAAATGCTGAGCGATCCGCTGGCACACGACGAAATGCTGCAAACGGTCGCGAATTTTCCGCTGCTTCCGATTCTTGACGGCTATTGGATCCGTGCCGGCAATAACCGGCGCGAACTCCGCAAGAAAGGATTCAAAGCAAAAGTAGCCGACGCCCTGATCGCGCAATCCTGCATCGATCACGACGTCGCGCTGATCGCGCGCGACAATGACTTCCGCCACTTCGCGAAACATTGCGGATTGAAACTGGCCTGAACCGCTTACGTATTCATGCTCTCGAAGAAATCGCTGTTGTTCTTGGACGACCGCAGCTTGTCGAGCAGGAATTCGATGGCGTCCACCGTGCCCATGGGCGAGAGAATCCGGCGCAGCACATAGGTCTTCGAAAGCGTGCCCTTGTCCACCAGCAGCTCGTCCTTGCGGGTGCCGGATTTGAGGATGTCGATGGCCGGGAACACGCGCTTGTCGGCCACCTTGCGGTCGAGGATGATTTCGGAATTGCCGGTGCCCTTGAACTCTTCGAAGATCACTTCGTCCATGCGGCTGCCGGTATCGATCAGCGCGGTCGCGATGATGGTGAGCGATCCGCCTTCCTCGATATTGCGCGCCGCGCCGAAAAAGCGCTTGGGCCGTTGCAGCGCGTTCGCATCCACGCCGCCCGTCAGCACCTTGCCGCTCGAAGGAACGACCGTGTTGTAGGCGCGCCCCAGCCGCGTGATGGAATCGAGCAGGATCACCACATCGCGCTTGTGCTCGACAAGCCGCTTGGCCTTCTCGATCACCATTTCGGCCACCTGCACATGGCGGCTGGCCGGTTCGTCGAAGGTGGAGGCGATCACTTCGCCGTTTACCGAGCGCTGCATGTCGGTCACTTCTTCCGGGCGTTCGTCGATCAACAGAACGATCAGATAAATCTCGGGATGATTGGCGCTGATGGCTTTGGCGATATTCTGCAGGATCACGGTCTTGCCGGTGCGCGGCTGGGCGGTAATGAGCGCGCGCTGGCCCATGCCTTGCGGGGCCACAATATCGATCACCCGGCCGGTCTTGTCCTTCAGCGTGGCATCGTCCAGTTCCATCTTCAGCCAGCGCGTGGGATAAAGCGGCGTCAGATTGTCGAAATGCACCTTGTGGCGCACCGCTTCGGGATCTTCGAAATTGATGGTCGAAACTTTGAGAAGCGCGAAATAGCGTTCGCCGTCCTTGGGCGAACGGATCGGGCCTTCCACCGTGTCGCCGGTGCGAAGGCCGAAGCGGCGGATTTGCGAGGGGCTCACGTAAATATCGTCGGGCCCTGCCAGGTAATTCGATTCCGGCGAACGCAGGAAGCCGAACCCGTCCTGCAGGATTTCGACCACGCCCTGGCCGGTGATCTCCACATTGCGTTCGGCCAGTTCCTTGAGGATGGCGAACAGCATGTCCTGCTTGCGCAGGGTGGAGGCGTTTTCGATCTCCAGCTCTTCGGCGAAGGCAAGCAGGTCCGTCGGGCTTTTCGATTTGAGGTCCTGCAGTTTCATCGCCTGCAGGCCGGCTTGAACAGTCATGGAAACACCTGAGACAAAAGGGAAGGGGGGAAGGAATTGCCCGGACTTGGCGGGAAACCGCCGGTCTTTTCAAATTGTCCGGACCTGCCGCCTGACGGGTCCCTCGCGATTGCCGCGCGGGCTCTCTTCGGCATTATGGGGAACTGAACGTCTTATACCCCCAATTGGTGCCGGGCCGTCAAGAGGAAAAGGGCTGGACGACGACCAGGATCACGATGGCGATCACAAGCAACATCGGTATCTCGTTAAGAATCCGGTAAAACCGGGCGGGCTTCGTGTTGGCGTCGTTCGAAAAGCGCCGCGCGCAGCCGATGAAATAGCCGTGCAGCCCGCTCATCACGACCACAAGCGCGAATTTGATCTGGAACCAGGTGTCTTCATAGGCCGCGGTCAGGAACATCAGCGTCAGTCCGAAAATCCACACCGCGATCATCGCCGGGTTCATGATGATCCGGATCAGCCGCCATTCCATCAGCTTGAAGCGTTCGGATTCGGGCGTGCCGGGCGCGGTCTCGGTGTGATAGACGAACAGCCGCGGCAGATAGAGCATGGCGCTCATCCACGCTATCACCGCGATGATGTGGAACGATTTGATCCAGAGAATGTAATTCGAAAGAACGCCGATCATGTTTCCCATCCGCAAAGCCCCGGCGGGCAGATGCGGCCTTCGCCACAATTCGCAATCTGGCCCGCCAGCGCCTTTTCGACAAGCCCCGCAAGCCCGGCGATAAAGTCGTCCTGCGTGCCCACCGCCGCCACGCGGATGTAATCGGCCACGCCCGATCGCTTCGCCAGATGGGCATATTCGATGTCGAGTTCCACCAGCGTCTCGGAATGTTCGGACACGAAGGCGATGGGCGCGACGATCACGCCTTTGCCGTCGCCGCCGGCGCGGCGGATTTCGGCATCGGTCGCAGGCCCGATCCATTCCAGCGGCCCCACCCGGCTCTGGTAGCAGATGGCATGGTCGAGGCCGTCCATCCCCAAAGCGCCAACAATCGCGGCGGCGGTCCGCTCCACCTGCCATTGATAGGGATCGCCGCGCGCGATGGTGCGCTTGGGCAGGCCATGGGCGGAAAACAGCAGACGATAGGAAACGCCCGCTTTGGCGCGCGCAAAGGCTTCGCCGATCAGTTGCGCTTCGGCGGCGATGAAGCCCGCATCGCACGGGTAGCAACACACCCGCGCAGTGGGGGCGCTCATCGCACCGGCCACCCGCTTCCAGTCCGCAAGCGAGGATGCCGTGGTTGTGGTCGAGTATTGCGGATAAAGCGGCAAAAGCACGATGCGCTCCGGCGCCCATGCCTTGACCGCGCGCGCGGCCTCTTGCGCAAACGGCTTCCAGTAGCGCATGGCGATGAAACAGCGCGCCTCATGGCCTTTCGCGGCCAGCGCGGCTTCGAGGGCCGAAGCCTGCGCCTGCGTTTCGGCGACGATCGGCGAGCCCCCGCCCATCTTCGCATAGATATCGCGCGCCACGGGTGCGCGCCGGCGCGCAATAAACCGCGCCAGCGGAATGCGGAACATGCCGGGCAGGGCGATGATCGCGGGGTCGGAAAAAAGATTGCGCAGGAACGGCTCGACCGCAGCCGGCCCGTCCGGCCCGCCGAGATTGAACAGCACCACGGCCAGTTTCACTGGCCCCTCACACGGCGCACCAGGGCCGCCACATGCTCCGGCGGTGTCTGCTGCAACACGCCATGGCCCAGATTGAAAATGAACGGCGCGCCTTTCATCGCGGCCAGGATCGCGTCGATGGCCTCATCCAACGCAGCGCCGCCCACCACCAGCACTTGCGGATCGAGATTGCCCTGCACGGCCACAGCGCCCGCCATGCGCCGCATGAAATCCGCCGGCGCTGCCGTATCCACCGAGAGGGCGTCCACGCCTGTCTCGCGCGCGTAGCGCTCGTAGCCGGCCAGCGTCGCCGCACGTGGAAACCCGATGATCTTTGCGTGCGGAATTTTGGCGCGCACGCGTTCCACGATCCGCTTCGTGGGTTCGATCACCCAGCGTGCGAACTGCGCCTGCGGCAAACCGCCGGCCCAGCTGTCGAAAATCTGCACCGCATCGGCGCCCGCCTCGAGCTGGCGGATCAGGTGAAACGACGCGCACGCCACAAGGATGTCGATCAACCGCCCAAACGATTGCGGATCGCGATAGGCCCAACGCTTCGCCGCCTGCTGGTCGGGCGAACCGTGCCCTTCGGCCATATAGGTCGCAAGCGTCCATGGCGCGCCGGCAAAACCCAGAAGCGCCGTCCCCCCATCCAGCTCCCTGCGCACAAGCCCCAGCGTTTCATAAACGGGCGCCAGTTTTCCGGCCCAAACCTGTTCGTCGCCCTCCAGCCCGTCCGCATCCGAAACCGGCTCCATGGAAGGCCCTGTGCCCTCTTCGAACGTCACCGTTTTGCCCAGCGCGAACGGCACCACCAGAATGTCGGAAAACAGGATCGCCGCATCGAAGCCGAACCGCCTGATCGGCTGCAGTGTCACCTCAGCCGCCATCGCCGGATCCATGCACATCGCCCAGAACGATCCCGCCTTCGTGCGAAGCGCCCGGTATTCCGGCAGGTAGCGTCCGGCCTGACGCATCAGCCATACCGGCGGCGGCCATTGGGTCTTGCCCTCAAGGACGCTCACCAATCTGTTCTTCTCATCTTCCTTCAATTAAAGGACTCCTGAAGATGAAGGTGATGTTGGGCCTGTGATTTGTGGACGCTATGGTGAATCGGTGTTTCTGTAGGCCGCAAGCGGTTTGGACTCAAGGGTCTGGCCGGGGCCTGCGCAAGGGGCGGGATTCACATGCCGTACAGATCCATGAAGAGGGTGCGGCGCGCAACACGGCGCGCCCTGTGGGTATCGGCTGAAACCGGGCATGGCTGTGTGTGGGAGTGAATGAATCGTGAGCAGGGATTTCCATCTGCATCTGGTTTCCGATGCGACGGGCGAAACGCTGAACACCATCGCCAAGGCGGTGTGCGCGCAATTCGAAGGCGTGCAGGTTCATCAGCATTTCTATGCGCTCGTGCGTTCCAAGCGGCAATTGGAACGGGTTGTGGATCATATCCGCGAACGCCCCGGGCTTGTCTATTTCACGCTCGTCAATCCCGATCTGCGTCACGAGCTCGAGACGCAATGCGCGCATCTGGGCGTCACCTGCCAGGCGGTTCTGGATGGTCCCATCGCGCTCATGCGCCAGTTCCTGGGGGGCGCCGCCGAAACCCACAGGCCGGGCGGACAGCATGAAGTCGACCAGCGTTATCTGCACCGCATCGAAGCGTTGAATTACACCATTGCCCATGACGACGGCCAGGGCCGCGAAACGCTGAACGAAGCCGATGTCGTTCTGGCCGGTGCAAGCCGCACCTCCAAAACGCCGACCTGTGTGTACCTCGCCATCCGCGGCGTGCGCGCGGCCAATGTGCCCATCGTGCCGTCGCTGACGCTGCCGCCCGAATTGCTGGCGGCGACCAAACCGCTTGTGGTCGGATTGTGGGCGGCGCCCGACCGGCTCGTGCAGGTGCGACGCAACCGGCTCAACACGCTGGGCGAAGTGCGCGACACATCCTATGTCGATGTCGAAAGCGTGCGCGCCGAAGTCACCGCCACGCGGCAATTGTTCGAAACCCAAGGCTGGCCCGCCATCGATGTGTCGCGAAGGTCGGTCGAGGAAACCGCCGCCGCCGTGCTCAATCTTCTGGCCGACCGCGGCGCGATGCCGGCATGAAACTGATCCTTGCCTCCGCCAGCAAGAGCCGTGCGCATATGCTGCGCAACGCAGGCGTGGAATTCGAGATCGTGCCCGCCCATGCCGATGAAGACGCCCTCAAGCGATCCATGGCGGGACAGCCCGCCGAAGACATCGCCGATGCGCTGGCCGAATTGAAGGCGCTCGCGATTTCCACAAACCATCGCGATGCGCTGGTGCTGGGCGCCGACCAGATTCTCGATTTCGAAGGCGGGATCGTCAGCAAAAGCGAGAACATGGAAGAAGCGGCAAGGCTGCTGCGCCGCCTGCGCGGCAAAGCCCACCGCCTCGTCACCGCCGCGGTGCTGGCGCAAAACGGCGCCGCAATCTGGCGGCATGTGGAGATATCGACGCTCCATATGCGCGCTTTCAGCGACGCATTCCTGCAAACCTATCTGGCCGGGGAAGGCGAAGAATTGCTGTCGGGCGTCGGCTGCTACCGGCTGGAGGGCCGCGGAAGCCAGCTCTTCGAGCGCGTAGAGGGGGATTATTTCGCCATCCTGGGCTTGCCGCTGCTCCCGCTTCTGGCGGCTTTGCGCGAACGCGGTATTCTCATCCCATGAGCACCAAACTCGCAGGCGTGATCGGCTTTCCCGTGGCGCATTCGCTGTCGCCGCACTTGCATGGATTCTGGCTGAAGGAACACCGGATCGACGGCGCATTCATCGCGCTTCCCGCCCCGCGCGAGGATTTTGCACAGATCGTCAACAGCCTTCGCAAACTGGGTTTCGCCGGTCTAAGCGTGACCGTGCCGCACAAGCAATCCGCCTACGCCATCGCGCATGATCTCGATGAAGCGGCAAAAATCGCGGGCGCAGTGAATTTGCTGGTGTTCGAAGGCGCGCGCATCGAAGGCCGCAATACGGATGCGAGCGGTTTGGCTGCCAGCCTTGTTGAGCAATTGGGGAAAGATGCGCTGAAGGGCAAAGACGCCGTGCTGCTGGGCGCGGGTGGCGCCGCACGCGCCTGCGTGCTGGCATTGGCAAATCTCGGCGCGAAGAAGATTTCGATCCTCAATCGCCATGCCGCGCGCGCGGAATCTCTGGCCCGTTCGCTCGAAGGACGGATTTCTGCACAGCTTGTGCCTGCCATGTTGAGCGAGTGGGGAAAAGTTGCGGGCAATGCAGTGCTTGCGATCAACGCCACCTCCGCCGGCATGCGCGGTACCTCCGCGCTCGACATCGCGCTCGATGCGCTGCCGAAAACCGCCGCCGTCTGCGACATCGTCTATAACCCGCTCGAAACGCCGCTTCTGAAACAGGCCCGCGCGCGCGGGCTCAAGACCATCGACGGGCTTGGCATGCTGATGCATCAGGCCGTGCCGGCGTTCGAAGCCTTTTATGGCGTGAAACCGGGCGTCACGCCCGCGCTGCGCGCCGAACTGGAAAAGGCGCTGTCATGAAGCGGCCGCTTCTGATCGGCCTCACCGGCTCCATCGGCATGGGCAAGACGGAAACGGGCAAAATGTTCGAAAAGCTCGGCGTGCCGGTTTACGATTCCGATGCCGCGGTTCACCGGCTTTACGAAAAAGGCGGCGCCGCCGTGCCCGAAATCGAAAAGGCCTTTCCCGGCGCGGTCGAAAACGGCGCCGTCGATCGCGCCAGGCTCACCGGCCTCGTCACCGCCGACAAGGACGGCTTCCAAAAGCTCGAACGGATCGTCCATCCGCTGGTCGCGCGCAGCCAGATGCAATTCCTGCAAGACAATGCCGATGCCGACATGGTCGTGCTCGATGTCCCGCTCCTGTTCGAAACCGGCGGCCACACGCGCATGGATGCGGTGGTGGTGTGTTCCGCGCCGGGCCATGTCCAGCGCGCCCGCGTGCTCAACCGCCCGGGCATGACGGAAGAAAAACTCGATCACATCCTCTCGCGCCAGATGCCCGACGAAGAAAAGCGTGCAAAAGCCCATTTCGTGATTGTCACAGATCAGGGCCTGGACCACGCTTTCGAACAGGTGAAACTGGTCGTGGCGGCGTTGAAGGACCGGATTAATGCGTGAAATCGTGCTCGATACCGAAACCACGGGGCTGGATCCCGCCGACGGCCACCGCATCATCGAAATCGGCTGTGTGGAATTGATGGATCATCTGCCCACGGGCAAAAACTTTCAGGCCTATCTCAATCCCGAACGCCCGATCCCGCCCGAGGCGCAGCGCGTCCACGGCATCACCGATGAATTCCTCGCCGACAAGCCGCTCTTCGAAGCCGTCGCCGGCGAGCTGATGGAATTTCTGGGCGATGCGCCGCTGGTAATCCACAATGCGAGCTTCGATTTGAAATTCCTCAATGCGGAATTTTCCCGCTGCACCCGCGCGCCGATTCCCTATGCGCGCGCCATCGACACCATCGAGATCGCGAAGGCGAAAATTCCCGGCGCGCGCTATTCGCTGGATGAATTGTGCAAGCGCTTCAGCATCGATCTGTCCTCGCGCACCAAGCATGGCGCCCTGCTCGATGCCGAACTGACCGCGCGTGTCTATCTGGAGCTTGTGGGCGGGCGGCAGACGCGGCTGAAGCTGGCCCCGCTGGATGGCGAGGCCGTCGTCGCGCTGGACGCACGGCCCTCGCGACTGCGTGTCGCACCGCTGGCCCCGCGGCTGAGCCAAGCCGAACGCGAGGCCCATGCCGCCTTCGTGGCAGCGGAACTGGGGGACGATCCCCTCTGGAACCGGAATTAGGCCGTCGCGGTGCCGCCCGCGCCCTGGCCCATGCTCTCGGCCTGCTTGGCCTGATAGAGCGCACTGAAATCGATGGGCTCGATCATCAGCGGCGGCATGCCTCCGTCGCGGATGACATCGGCCACCACCCGCCGCGCGAAGGGGAACAGAAGATGGGGCCCTTCGATCAGCAGCACCTGCTGGAGCACCTCTTCGGGCACGTTCTCGACCATGAACACGCCGCAATAAATCAGCTCGAGCAGGAAAATTGCGCGTTCATCGGCCTTGGCCGATACGCGCAGCTTGAGTTCCACCTCGAAACGGTCGCCTTCCACCCGGCCGGCCTGAAGATCGACACCCAGGTCGATTTGGGGCCGCGATTTGATGTCGGACATGCCGGCGCCCGGATTTTCGAAGGAGAGATCCTTCACATATTGGCCCACCACCTGCAGGCGCGCGCCTTGCGAGCCTTCGGGGGGCGCCTGCATGTCGGCCGCGCCGTTTCCGTTGCCATTGGCGCTTCCGCCATTGCCGTCGCTGAAATCGCCGGGATTTTCGTAGCTCATTATCGTTCATCGCCTGTTGAAAGGTGCGCAGGCGCTACCATGGATCAGCCAATCGTGACAAGCGCATCCGCGTCCGCGCGTGTATAGACGCCTCACGAATGCCCATTTCCGGCGTTAACCGTGTATGCACTGGACCCACAACCGGGGCGAGGTTAGGGTGGCCTATCGCTCGGGAACGAACCCAAAGGGGCCGTAAAGGCCGTTCGGAACGATGAATTCGCAACTTCTCTTTCTGGTCGTGATCGCCATGGTGGCGGGCGTGATCCTGTTCCGGCTCTATTCGGTGCTGGGCCGGCGCACGGGCCATGAGCGGCCGCCGCGCGAATTCCCCCGCCTGGGCGGGGGGCCCGGCAAGGCGAATGCGGACAATGTCGTTCCGCTGCCCGCGCCCCAGCGCGCCGTGGAGGCGCACGAACCGCTCGCGCAGGGCCTGGCCGCCATCGCCCAGGCCGATCGCAATTTCGATCAGAACCATTTCATCGGCGGCGCGCGCCACGCCTACGAGATGATCGTCACCGCCTTTGCCGCCGGCGACCGCGCAACGCTGAAGCCGCTTCTGTCGCCTGAAGTCTATGCCGCCTTCGAAAGCGGCATGAAGGCGCGCGAAGACCGCCACGAGAAAACCGATTTCACCTTCGTCGGATTCAAGGATTTGTCCATCGCCCATGCCGAACTGAAAGACCGCATGGCGGAGATCACGGTATCGTTCCAGGCCCAATATATTTCGGCCACGACCGATGCCAATGGCGCGGTGGTGGAAGGCGATCCCAAGGCGGTGCGCGATGTCACCGATGTTTGGACGTTTGCGCGCGATACGCGCGCGAGCGATCCCAATTGGTCGCTGGTGGCGACCCACGGCGAAGCCGCAAGCTGAATGCCGCAAGGGCGTCAATCGATCTTCGCAATCCTCATTCTCGTCATCGCCATTGCGCTGGCATGGTGGCTGTTCGCGCCATCCGTGCCCGGCCCCTTGCGGCTGAGGCCCGCCGGATATCCCGATCTGCCGGGCTGGAACCAAAGCGATGCGGCCCCCGCACTCGCCGCGTTCAAACGTTCCTGTGCGGCGATGCAAAGAAAACCGGTCGCAACGCCCATGGGCGGGGCAGGCTATGCCGGCACGGTGGGCGATTGGCGCGGCGTTTGCGCCGATGCCGAAAGCGCAAAGGATGCGCGCGCATTTTTCGAGTCCGATTTCACGCCCGTCCAAATCAGCGCCGGAAGCGTGCGCGAAGGCCTGTTCACCGGCTATTACGAACCCGAACTGCGCGCCAGCCGCACGCGGCACGGCGCGTATCGAACACCGGTCTATGGCCTGCCGCCCGATCTCATCAGCGTCGATCTGGGAAAATTCCGCGATGCGCTGAAAGGCGAACGCATCGCCGGGCGCATCGTCGGCCAAAGGCTCGTGCCTTACGACACCCGCGCGGGCATCGATGCCCATGGCGCCGATGCGCCGGTCCTGTTTTATGCCAGGGACCCCATCGCGGTGTTCTTCCTGCAGGTGCAGGGTTCGGGCCGCGTGATCCTCGAGGATGGCAGCGTGATGCGCGTGTCTTATGCGGGCCAGAACGGCCATCCCTACACAGCAATCGGCCGCACGCTCGTCGACCGCGGCGCGCTCGCGAAGAAAAACGTTTCCATGCAATCGATCCGCGGCTGGCTCAAAGCCCATCGCGATCAGGCGCGCGCCGTGATGGAAACGAATGCGTCTTTCGTGTTCTTCCGCGAACAGCCGGTTGGCGATCCCGGGCTCGGCAGCACCGGCACCGAAAACGTCGCGCTCACGCCGGGCGCAAGCCTGGCCGTGGATTCGCGATTGCATCCGCTTGGCGCGCCGTTCTTCATCGCCAGCGACGATCCCGCTCCCGGCAATCGTTTGCTGATCGCCCAGGACACCGGCGGTGCCATCCGCGGTCCCGTGCGCGGCGATGTGTTCTGGGGCTTCGGGCAAAAGGCCGAAGACATTGCGGGCAAGATGAAGGCGCACGGAAAACTCTACGTTCTGTTGCCCAAGCCGCTCGCCGCGCGGCTGGGCAGCGGCAAGGATTTTCCGCAATGACGCGCAAGATCAGCGACGAGGAACGCGCGCAATTCGAAGCAGCGGCGAAAAATCCGAATATCCGTTCGCCCACAGTCTCGCCCAAACCGAAAACCGCGCGCCCGGTTTCCCCAACCGCAGGCCTCGACGGCAAAACGCAGGCGCGATTGAAACGCGGGCTTCTGGAACCGCAGGCCCGCCTCGATCTGCATGGGCTGAGCGAAGCCAATGCCCATCGCGCGCTTGCCACCTTCCTGCGCGGCGCCTCCGCACGCGGGCTTCGCCTGGTCGTCATCATCACCGGCAAGGGCGCGAAAGAGCCCGCTCCCGACCAACCCTTCGAAATGGATTACGAACGCCGCGGCGTGCTGAAACAGATGACGCCGCGCTGGCTCTCCCAGCCCGAGCTTGCCCGCTTCATCGCCGATGTGCGCACCGCCCACCGCAAACACGGCGGCGATGGCGCGCTGTACGTGTATCTCAGGAAGCCGCGGAATTCCTGAATTCGCGCCAACACACTTCGTCATCGCACGGTCGCGCGCATTTTCGCGCGCGATCCGGGTGATCCATTTTTGAAAGGAAAAGTGGATCACCCGCATAAAGCGGGTGATGACGAAGGGTTGGTTCGATAACGACGGCTGTTCAAAGCAACCCCGCCGCCGCGGCAAGCGTCTTCAGATCCTTTTCCGGCCTGGCCCCGTAATGCGAAATCACTTCGGCGGCCGCCATCGCGCCCAGCTTTCCGCTCTCGCGCAGATCCATGTTGTGCGTGAGCCCGTAAAGGAATCCCGCCGCGAACTGATCGCCCGCGCCCGTCGTATCGATCACGCGTTCGACGGGTTCGGCGTCCAGCACATGCACTTCATGGCGCCTGGCGATCACGCAGCCTTTTTCGGAGCGCGTCAGCGCCGCGGTGCCGTGCCAATGCTGCGTAGCTTGCAGAACATCGTCGAAGCGATCCACTTCGAACAGCGCCTTGGCCTCTTCTTCGTTCGCGAAAAGAATGTCGATGCGCTCCTTCAGCAAGTCCTCGAACTCGCTTCTCCAGCGCGCCACGCAGAACGGGTCGGACAGCGTGAACGCCACCTTGCGCCGCGCGCCACGCGCAATATCCATCGCCTTGGCGATGGCGGCTTTCGCTTCGGGCGCGTCCCACAGATAGCCTTCGATATAAAGAATCGAAGAAGCCGCGATCGTCTTTTTGTCGATATCGTCCGGCGCGATCTCGCGCGAGGCGCCGAGATAGGTGTTCATGCTGCGATGGCCGTCCGGCGTCACCGCGATCAGGCAGCAGGCGGTCTGCGGCCCGTCATCGGCCATCGGCGTTTTGTAATCCACGCCCATGGCATTCAGGCTGTCCGCGAAACTTTCGCCCAGCCGGTCGCGCTTGACTTTGCCCACGAACACCCCGCGCCCGCCATAGGAGGCCAGTCCCGCCATGGTATTGGCGGCCGAACCGCCCGCGATCTCCTGCGATTGCGGCAAGGCGGACAGAAGCTGATGGGCGCGATATTCGTCTATCAGCGTCATCACGTTTTTTGCGATATTGTGCTTCAGCAGGAATTCGTCGTCGGTCGCGGCGATGACGTCCACGATGGCGTTGCCGAGGCCCGCGACGTCGTATTGTACCGTCATGCTTGCTCCTTATGGCCGTTGCACAAGGGGATAGACCATGTTCGCAAGCGCGCGCAAGGCGCTCCATATGATCTTCGACCGCGCCTTTCTGGGCGTGGTGGTGAAATCGCTCGTGTTCACGCTTGTGCTTTTTGCGGCATTGTTCGCTGCCACCCTTTACGGCGTGCATCATTTGCCGGAACTCGGCTGGCCCTGGCTCAACACGGTGATCGATTGGGTCGCGCCCATCGCCGTGCTGATCGGCTTTGTGTTCCTCGGCGCGCCGGTGGCGGCGGTCTTCGCATCCCTGTTCCTGGACGATATCGCCGAAGCGGTGGAGACGCGGTATTACCCGGCCGATCCGAAAGCCTCCGGCGCGCCTTTCTTCGCATCGCTGTGGGCGGGCTTGCGCCTTTCGGGCTGGGTGATCCTGACCACGCTCGTTCTTTTGCCCCTCGACATCTTTCTTCCGGGTGCGGGCGAGGTCTTGACGCTTCTCGTCAATGGCTGGCTTCTGGGCCGCGAATTCTTCGAGCTCGCCGCCCTTCGTCATATGACGGTGTCGTCGGCGCAAGCGCTTCGCCGCCGTCATCGTTTCGGTGTGTGGTCCGGCGGAATCCTGATCGCGGTTCCCGCCATGGTGCCATTACTGAATTTTTTCGTGCCGTTGTTCGCCGCCGCCTTTATGGTGCATCTGTTCAAGCTCTATGCCCATGAGGAACGCCCGGTATGAAGCGTATCGTTTGCGTCGCTCTTTTCGGCCTTGCCTGCGCCGGCTGTGCCAATGCGCCCCAGACACCCACGATGAATGCGCTTCCGCCCGCCCCGCCCAAGGGCGAGCCGGGCGGGCTCACCGGCATGGCGCCGGCGCAATTGCGCGTCGCCTTCGGGCGGCCCGCTTTCGTGCGCAAGGACGGCGCGGCCGAGATGTGGCGCTATGACGGCCAAAGCTGCAAGGCGTTCTTCTTTCTTTATCCGGATGGAAGCGGCATGGCCGTTCGCCATGTCGAAACCGTTCCGCGCACGCCGGACAAGGCGGCCGATCCCGCCTGTCTCAAGGCCTTGCGCGCAGCGCCCGCGCCGGTTTCGTAAGCGGCGGCACTTGGGTCTTGTCGGGATAGCGGCAAAGATCGCGCACCACGCAAACCGGGCATAAAGGCTTTCGCGCCACGCACACATAACGCCCGTGCAGGATCAGCCAGTGATGGGCATGCAGTTTGAATTCGTCCGGCACGATCTTTTCCAGCGCCATCTCCACATCGTAGGGCGTCTTGCCGGGCGCAAGCCCGGTGCGATTGGCGACGCGGAAGATATGGGTGTCGACCGCGATTGTGGGCTCGGCGAAGGCCACGTTCAAAACCACATTCGCCGTCTTGCGCCCCACGCCCGGCAGCGCTTCCAGCGCATCGCGGTCGTGCGGCACCTTTGACTTGTGGTTTGCGATCAGCGCTTTCGACAGCGCGATCACGTTCTTCGCCTTGTTGCGGAAAAGCCCGATGGTCTTGATGTATTCGCTGAGGCCCGCCTCACCGAGCTTGACCATCTTTTCCGGCGTGTTCGCCACCTTGAACAGCGTCGCGGTCGCCTTGTTCACGCCCTTGTCGGTGGCTTGCGCCGACAGCACCACCGCCACAAGCAGCGTGTACGGATTAACGTAGGACAATTCGGTTTTCGGTTCCGGGTCCTTCGCGCGCAATCTTTCGAAGAAAAGCGCGGCATCCTTCTTGGGAAACGGTTTTGCCATGGAAATGCCCGGCCGATGAACAGGAACGCGCCCCATGCTTGCCCGTTATCGGATTGCTGTACAACCCAGGAGACAGCGATGACGTTCAGGAATTTCGCAATCGGGGCGATGCTGGCATCTGTGCTTGCCGTTGCCGGTTGCGGTACGACGCCGGGCGAACGCGCGGTCACCGGCGGATTGATCGGCGCAGGTGCCGGTGCCGCCATCGGCGCCGCCACGGGCAGCGCCGCCACGGGTGCCGCAATCGGCGGCGTCGCCGGCGCTGCCACCGGAGCGCTGACCGATCCCTGCGACCTCGACCTCGGTTCGCCGTTCTGGCGCCACCATGGCGGCCGCGACGCCTATTACCGCCGCTGCGGCGATCATAATCACGACCACGGCGAATAAGCCGATCCGAGCGAAGGCCCGCGGGGGTAATCCGCACGCGGGCCTTCGGCCGTCTTGCGCCGCTTGCGCCGCGACGTCATTCTTGCCGCATGTCCGACGATCCGCTTCTGCTCGATACCGTTCTCAGGCCAAGCCCGCCCATGCGCCCGCATGCGCTTCGCCTGGTTTTCGGTGTCGTGCTGGCGATCAATCTGGCTTTCGCGCTGAATTTCCTCTTGCGCGGCGCCTGGCCGATCGCCCCGTTCATGGGCGCGGATGTGGCATTGCTGGGCTGGGGATTGATGGCGAGCGCGCGCGCCGCGCGCCGCTACGAGCATGTCACGCTGACGCCCTCGCGCCTTGCCATCCTGCGCCAGCCGGTCAAGGGACAGGCCAGCCAAGTCGAATTCAATCCCTATTGGGTGCGCGTCAGAATCGAAAACGAACCGCAACCGGGAAGCGCGCTGACGCTCACAAGCCACGGCCGCAGCGTGCAGGTCGGCACCTTTCTCGGACCGAATGAGAGATTGTCCTTCGCCGGTTTGCTGAAGAACGCGCTGCATGCCGCGCGCGAATTCCGGCCGTCGTGACGTCGCGGAACCGCTTTGCCGAACCCGCTACAATCCCAGCACGTCCGCCATCGTATAAAGCCCGGGCTTTTTGCCCTGTCCCCAGCGCGCGGCGGCAAGCGCGCCATTGGCGAAGATCGAACGGTCTTCGGCCACGTGGGAAAGTTCCACCCGCTCATGCGGGCCCGCCAGGATCACGCGGTGTTCGCCCACCACGGTGCCGCAGCGCAAAGCGGCAAATCCGATGGCGCCCGTCTCGCGCGCGCCGGTATGGCCGTCTCGCGCGCGCACCGCATTGTTCTCGAGCGGAATATCGCGGCCCGCCGCCGCCGCATGGCCCAGCAGCAGCGCCGTGCCCGAAGGCGCATCCACCTTCATGCGGTGATGCATCTCCACGATTTCCACATCGTAATCGGGCAGCGCTTTCGCCGCCTGCTTCACCAGCGCCGCCAGCAGATTGACGCCCAGACTCATGTTTCCCGATTTGACGATCACGGCATGGCGCGCAGCTGCGCGGATTTTTTCGTCGTCTTCAGCCGAACATCCGGTGGTTCCGATCACGTCCACGATGCGCGCCTGCGCCGCCAGGCCTGCAAGTTCCACCGACACGGCCGGATTCGTGAAATCGATCAGCGCCTGCGCCTCGGCAATCGCGGCGAGCGCATCGGATGTTAAGCCGATGCCGAGCGTGCCCACGCCCGCAAGCGCGCCCGCATCGGCGCCCAGATCGGGATGGCCTTTCGATTCCAGCGCGCCCGTCAGCGCCAGGTCGTCCGATTGCGCGATGGCCGCGACGAGCGTCTTGCCCATCCTGCCGCCGGCGCCTGCGATGACTGTGCGAATCCTGTTCATTTGTTGAGTGTAGCGCGGCCCCGGAACCGCCGCCTAGCCCCGTCGTTTCCAAAACAGCTTCGGGTGGCAACTAGGGAGAAAGATCATGAAAAAAGCACTCGTCCTGAGCGCCGCGCCGTTGGCGCTCGCTGGTCTGGTCTTTGCGGCGCCGCTTGCGCCCGCAATGGCCCAGGGTCCGCAAAAGATGCAATCGGATCAGAACAGCGCGCAAGACCTCGTCAATGCCGCGGTGAAGACGATCCAGACGATGAAGGCCGATCCCAATATGCGCCGCATGCTTCGCGACGCCAAAGGCGTGCTGATCGTGCCGAGTTTCGGCCGCGGCGCGTTCATCGTCGGCGCCAAGGGCGGCGAAGGTCTTCTGTTGCTGCACAAGCCGGATGGAAGCTGGTCGGATCCGGTGTTCTACGGCCTGGGCGGCATCAGCATCGGTGCGCAGGCCGGCGGCGAATACGGCCAGGCCGCTTACGTGCTGATGACCAAGGAAGCCGCCGGCGCCTTCCGCGGCCCGAACAATTTCTCGCTCAATGCGGGTGCGGGACTTTCGATCATCGACTGGTCGGCGGCGGCGCAAGGCTCCTGGGGCAAGGGCGACATCGTGTTCTGGACGAACACCGGCGGCGCCTATGCATCCGCCAATATCGGCATCAGCGATGTGAGCTGGGATTCCCATCTCACCAAAGCCTATTACAAGGATCGCAGCGCAACCCCGGCAAAGGTCATGAACGGCTCCTTGCGCACCAACGAAGACAAGCGGCTTCAGAAGAGCCTGCTGAATATCTGAGGGCAGCCTCCGGCGGAAAAGGGCGGCTTATGCCGCCCTTTTTCACGCCTGCGTGTCGATGCCGCCCGCATCGTCCTTGCGTGCAATCGTGACCATGGCGGGGCGCAGGAGGCGGTCGCCGATCACATAGCCCACCTGCACCACATTGACGATCGTGCCGGGCGGCTTTCCTTCGCCCGGCACTTCGGCGATGGCCTGATGCAGGTTGGGATCGAAGCGGCCGTCGGAGGTGTCGATGGCCTTGACGCCGTGGCGCTGCAGGGTGTCGAGCAATTGGCGCTCGGTCGCTTCCACGCCTTCGATCACCGCTTTGACCTGCGGGCTTGCGGCATCGCGCGCCTGCTTGGGGCAGGCCTCGATGGCGCGCTGGAAATTGTCGGCCACCGCCAATATGTCGCGCGCGAATTTGCTGATGGCATATTGCGAGGCTTCGAGTTTTTCGCGCTCGGCCCGGCGGCGGGTGTTTTCGGCATCGGCCAATGCGCGCAGCATGCGGTCCTTGAATTCGGCCGCTTCGGCCTTCAGCGCGGCCAGCCCGTCGTCTTCATTGCCGCCGCCATTGGCTTCGGGAACATAATCGTCTTCGTCGGCACTCATGATTGACGTCCTTTATGCCAGCAGCCGGCCCACGACTTTCGCAGTATGATCCACCATCGGAATGATACGGCCGTAATTGAGCCGCGTCGGTCCCAAAACACCGATAACGCCCACCACCTTGCCCTGGGCGTCCGCGTAAGGCGCGGCCACGATCGACGAGCCGGACAGCGAAAACAGCCGGTTCTCCGATCCGATGAAGATGCGCACGCCATCGCCCTGCATGGCAAGCTCCAGAAGCCGGATCAAATCGTTCTTGCGTTCGATATCGTCGAACAATGTGCGGATACGTTCGAGATCGGCCTGCGCTTCCACCGTATCGAGCAGATGCGACTGGCCGCGCACGATCAGCACTTTCTCTTCGCTCGCCGCTTCGGCGGGAGCAGCCAGCGTTGCCAGACCTTCGGCCACGATCTTCGCCGTCAGCGCGTCGAGCTGGGCGCGTTCGCTTTCCAGCTCGGCCATGATTTCGGCGCGCGCGGTATCGAGCGTGCGCCCGCGCAGCCGCGCATTGATGTAATTGGCCGCCTCGCTCAGCGCCGACACCGGCATGCCCACGGGCGTATCGATCAGGCGGTTTTCCACCTGCCCGTCCTCGCCCACGATCACCACCAGCGCCTTGCCTGGTGCTATGCCGACGAATTCCACATGTTTGATGGACGCATCCTGCTTGCCCGCCACCACCAGTCCTGCGCAGCGCGAAAGTCCGGAAAGCATCAGCGTCGCCTGCGTCAGCACATCCTCGATGCGCTTTCCCGTGCCGGAGATGCGCGATTCGATGGAGGCCCGTTCGCCCGGCGCAAGCTCGCCGATTTCGAGCAGCCCATCCACGAAAAGCCTGAGGCCCTTTTCGGTGGGCACGCGACCCGCGCTGGTATGGGGTGCATAGAGCAGCCCCATGGTTTCGAGATCGGCCATCACATTGCGGATCGAGGCCGGCGACAGCGAATGGGGAAGCCGCTGCGAAAGCGTGCGCGAGCCCACCGGCTCGCCGCTAGTGAGATAGGCGTCCACCAGGTGGCGGAAAATCTCGCGCGGCCGCTCGCCCAGCTCGCCCGCCAGCAGCCTCGCATTTCCGGGGTCTCTCGGGACCGTGTTCATGCCTGACCTAACACCTTGGAACTGTTCGCCGTTCCGCTGCCGCCAGGGGCCTGTTTGCGCCAACCCCCAGCCAAGGCTAGGTAACGGCCCACAAAGCGAACTTCAAGGGACCATCATGCGCCCATCTTCCCGCGCGCCCGATCAAATGCGCGTTGTCAGCCTCCAACCGGGGCTCGCCAAACATGCCGAAGGCTCCTGTCTGGTCAAATTCGGCGATACCCATGTGTGGGTCACGGCGAGCCTTCAAGAGACCGCCCCGCCCTTCCTGAAGGGGTCCGGCAAAGGCTGGGTCACCGCCGAATACGGCATGCTGCCCCGCGCCACGCATGACCGCTCGAGGCGCGAGGCGGCGCAAGGCAAGCAATCGGGCCGCACGCAGGAAATCCAAAGGCTGGTCGGCCGCAGCTTGCGCGCGGTGTGCGATTTGTCGGCATTGGGCGAACGGCAGATCGTGCTCGATTGCGATGTGATCCAGGCCGATGGCGGCACGCGCACCGCCTCTGTCACCGGCGGCTTCGTGGCGCTGGCCCAATGCGTGGCCTTCATGAAGAAGACCGGCCTGGTGACGAAGCCCGTGATCCGCGATCACGTCGCCGCCATTTCCTGCGGCATCTGCAAGGGAACCCCGGTTCTCGATCTCGATTACGCCGAAGATTCCACCGCCGAGACCGATGCCAATTTCGTGCTCACCGGTTCGGGCGGATTGGTGGAAATCCAGGGCACCGCCGAAGGCGCGCCTTTCACCGAAGACGAACTCGCCGCCCTGGTGAAGCTCGCGCGCAAAGGCATCGGCGAATTGGTCGAATTGCAGAAGAAAGTGCTGGCGTGAAATTGGGTCCCGTTCTCGTCGTCGCCAGTCACAATCCCGGCAAGGTGCGCGAGATCCGGGATTTGCTCGCCCCCTTCGGCGTCGAAACCAAAGGCGCATCCGAACTCGATCTTCCCGAACCGGAAGAAACCGGATCGACATTCGCCGAAAACGCGGCGCTCAAAGCGCGCGCGGCGGCAAGCGCAAGCGGCTTGCCGTCCTTGGCCGATGATTCAGGATTGTCCGTTCCCGCGCTCCATGGCGCGCCGGGAATCTATTCCGCGCGTTGGGCGGGCGCGGAAAAAGATTTCGCCGCGGCGATGAAGCGCGTCGAACGCGAACTGGAAGGCCAGCAGGATCGTTCCGCCAAATTCGTCTGCGCGCTGGCGCTGGCCCAACCGGACGGCGATGTGCAGATCTTCGAAGGCGACGTGCATGGCACACTCGCCTTTCCGCCGCGCGGAACACGAGGCTTCGGTTACGATCCGATTTTCGTGGCGGACGGCATGAGCCAAACCTTCGGCGAAATCGAGCCCGCGTTGAAACATTCCATCAGCCACCGTGCGCGCGCCTTCGAAAAGCTGGTAAAGTCGCTCGCATGAGCGAATTCGGAATCTACGTCCACTGGCCCTTCTGCGCGGCCAAATGCCCGTATTGCGATTTCAATTCCCATGTCCGTTCCGAAATCGACGAAGCGGGCTGGACGCAAGCGATCGTGCGCGAACTCGAATACATGGCCGCGCTGAAAGACGAAAAGCCCATCGTGCGCAGCATCTTCTTCGGCGGCGGCACACCCTCGCTGATGAGCGGGCAGGCGGTCGAAACCGTGCTCGATGCAATTGCGCGGCTGTGGCCCGCCGCCAACGATGTCGAAATCACGCTCGAAGCCAATCCCGCCAGCGCCGATGCCGCGCGTTTCGCCGCCTATCGCGCGGCGGGCGTCAATCGCCTGTCGCTGGGCGTGCAGGCGCTGAACGATGCCGATCTGAAATTCCTCGGCCGTCTGCACAATGTCACCGAAGCGAAAGCAGCACTCGCGATAGCGATGAAGACGTTCGAACGCGTCTCGCTCGATCTGATCTACGCGCGCCCGAAGCAGACGCCGCAGGCCTGGGCGAACGAATTGCACGAAGCATTGAATTTCGGAACCGAACATCTTTCGCTCTACCAACTCACCATCGAACCGGCCACGCCCTTTGCGCTGCTTGCAAAGAATGGAAGCCTGAAAATTCCCGAAGACGACGATGCCGCGGCGCTTTACGAAATCACGCAAGAATTATGCGAAGCCGCAAACCGCCCCGCTTACGAAATCTCCAATCATGGCCGCGAATGCCGCCACAATCTGATCTATTGGCGTTATGGCGATTATGTTGGCGCCGGCCCCGGCGCGCATGGCCGCATCGCCGCCAACGGCAAACGCATCGCGACGGTTTGCGAAAAACTTCCCGAACGCTGGCGGGAAAATGTACAGCGCCACGGCCACGGCATTGCGGAGCAAAGTGAAATCCCGAACGAAGATGCCGCGCGCGAACATCTTCTGATGAATCTGCGTCTCTCCGAAGGCCTCGATCTGGCCGCTTATGAAGCGCGATGGAATACAAAACCGGATTCGTCGAAAATCGATTCGCTTGTTCGTGATGGCTTTCTGGTTCGAAATGGCGATCGCGTGATTGCAACACCGAAGGGGCGCCTGGTGTTGAATGGCGTTATCGCCGTATTGGCCAATTAAATTTCACGCGGAGGCGCGGAGTCGCGGAGAAGAAAGAGTCGGCGCGCGAAAGCGCGCCAAGAATCCATTCGAAGCATCCACTGAATTTGACCGTGACAACGAACTCCGCGTCTCCGCGTGCCCCCTCACGAACCCTGCTGCTGGAACGTTACCGGCGCGGGACTGACCACCGTGAACCCGTCCGGTTCCACCGCCATCACGGCCAGCCCGCGTTCGGCGGTGCCGTCCGGGTTGAAGCGGAAAATCCCGTCCACGCCGGCAAAGCCGTTCGGGTCGGTGATCGCCGCGGGCGTGAAGCGGTGATAGGGCTGGCCCGGCGCCAGAAGCGCTGCCAGCGATACCGCGTCATATGCCAGCGATGCCAGCGGCGGGGGGCTGGCTCCGAAATCGGATTTGTATTTGGCATCGAATGCGTCGTCGGCGGCCGGGGCGGGCGCGGGGAACCAGCCGCCCGTCAATTGCGGAACCGTCTGGATGGAGGGATCGTCCCACAACCCCGTGCCCAGCAATTGCACATGGCCGGAATCGATTCCGTCATAGGCCAGGATCGGTGCGATCTGTTTCAACAGCCCGCCGCCTTGCGCGATCAGCACCACATCGGGATGCGATTTCGCGATTGCGCCGGCCGGATCGGTCACATTGCCGGTGGCCGGATCGTAGCGGCCCACATCGGTGATCTGTCCGCCCAATGCGCTGACATCGTCGCGGAAGGCGGCGGCAATGTGGTCGCCATAGGCATTGCCGGGAATCAGGGCTGCGAAGCTCGAATGGCCCTGGGATGCGGCATAGCTCACAATGCGCTTGACCTCATTCTCGGGCTGGAAGCTCAAAAGATAGACGCCGGCTTGCGCCACCGTGCGGTCCGAGGAGAACGCGATCACCGGCACGCCACGATCCTGGGCGATGGGTGCCACCGCCGCCACCGAGCCCGAAAAGAGCGGCCCCACGATGATCTCCGCCCCCTTGGCCAGCAGCGTGCGCGCGCCCGCCGCGGCCTGATCGGGGGTGGAGCCCTCATCGGCGGTGATCAGCAGGATTTCCGGATTGCCTGCGTCGAACAGCGCCAGTTCCGCCGATTTCAGCATGGCCTGGGCCAGCACCCGGGTCGCCGCCGAGCCGTTGGAGAAGGGCAAAAGCACGCCCACGCGCACCGGCGTCACGTTTTTGGGCATGTTGGAGAGGCGGATGAAGCCGGGCTCCTCCCCCGTCATGGGGTGGGCGGCCAGCGGCATGGTGGGTGCGGGCGGCGGCGGAGGGGGCGGCGGCGCCTTCTCCTGCGTGGCGCAACCGGCCAAAACTGCTATCGAAAGACATGCCAGGATAAGGCGGAAGCGGGCAGGGATCATGGACGCAAACTCTTCCTCAAAGGGGCCCGAGCCTATTTCCCGCCCGGAAAAAACGCAAAAGCCGCTTTCGCCCGGCCTTTATGTGACCGCGACTCCCATCGGCAATGCGCGCGACGTCACGCTTCGAGCCCTGGATATCCTCAAACATTGCGACGCCATTTTGGCGGAAGACACCCGCGTCACATCCAAATTGCTCGCCATCCACGGAATTTCGAAGCCGCTTTCGGCCTATAACGATCACAACGCCGCCCGCGAACGTCCCAAGATACTTGCGCGCCTGCGCCATGGCGCGGCGCTCGCGCTCGTCAGCGATGCGGGCACCCCGCTCGTCTCCGATCCGGGTTACAAGCTCGTGCGCGAGGCCATCGCCGAAGGCATCCCGGTCCATGCCGTTCCCGGCGCGTCGGCCCCGCTGACCGCATTGGCATTGGCCGGGCTTCCCAGCGACCGGTTTTTCTTCGCCGGATTTCTTCCCTCCAAACGCGGCGAACGGCGCAGCGCGCTTGAAGAATTGAAGAACATCCCCGCCACCCTGATCGTCTTCGAATCGCCGCAGCGATTGGCCGAATGCCTGAAGGACATGGCCGAAATCTTCGGCGCGCGCCCGGCGGCCATCGCGCGCGAATTGACAAAACGCCATGAAGAAATTGTGCGTGGCGATCTTGCCGGGCTGGCATCGCAATATGAAAACACCGAACCGCCCAAAGGCGAGATCACGCTGCTTCTCGGCCCGCCCGGCCAAGCCGCGCCCGATCTCGCGCATATGGATTCGCTGCTCGAAAAGGCGCTTGCATTCATGCCGGTCAAGGCCGCCGCCGATCTGGTGGCAGAGGCTCTGGGCCTTCACCGGCACGAGGTCTATGAACGCGCGCTCATGCACAAGGGCAAGCATGCGAAATCCTGAAACCCGCAAACAGGCCGAACGCCGCGGGCGGCGCAGCGAAATGCTGGCCGCCGCGTTGCTGATCGTGAAGGGCTATCGCATCCTCGCCCGGCGCGTGCGCACCCGTGCCGGCGAAATCGATCTGGTGGCGCGCGCGCCTTCGGGCCTCATCTGCTTTGTCGAGGTCAAGGCACGGGCCGATTTGCGCACCGCCGCCGACAGCGTCGCCCCGCGCCAGCAGGCCAGGATCGCGCGCGCGGCCGGCCTTTATCTCGCCGGGCGCCCGGGCCTGGCGCGCCATGGCGTGCGTTTCGATATCGTGGCGGTGGGCCCGTTTCCCCGTCATTTCCGTGACGCCTTCCGCGCCGACGATTGGCCCCGTGATTGGCGAAAAGGGGCCGCTTGAGGCAAGCTTGATCCCATGGAGATCGATCCCGCCGATTATCTGCGCCAGTTGGGCGAGCAGGGCGATGGCCCCCACGATATTGCCCAGGCCGCCCTGATGCTGGCGGCGCTCGATCATGCGGGCCGTTCGCTTCAGCCTTACGAAGATCATCTCGCCGAAATCGCCGAAGCGGCGGCGCAGGAAATGCAGCTTTTGCCGTATGCCCATGACGGCGCGCGTGCGCTGGCAAGCGTGATGGCCGCCCGCTACGGCTATGACGGCGACCGGTTGTCCTACGACGATCCGCGCAATGCCGATCTGATGTCGGTGATCGACCGGCGCCGCGGGCTGCCTGTAGCGCTGGGCATTCTCTACATCCATGCCGCGCGCGCGGGCGGCTTCGAAGCGGAAGGTTTGAGTTCGCCCGGCCATTTCCTGTTGCGCATCGCAAAGCGCGGCGGCGAAGCGGTGATCGATCCGTTCAATGGCGGGGCGTCCATCGATCGCGAGCGTCTGGCGGCACCGCCTGCGATGGGCGCGGCCGAAGACGCCAACCTCACCGATCCCATCACCGATACCGAGGTGCTGTTGCGGCTGGCCAACAATCTGCGCCTGCGGGTGATCCAGGCCGGCGACCGGATGCGCGCGCTGGAAGTCGTCAAGCGCATGGTGCTGATGGCGCCCAAGAGGGGCGAATTGTGGCTCGATCTCGCCCGCATGAACGAACAGGCCGGCGCCCTGGGGGCGGCCCAAAAGGCCTATGAGGCATGTCTGTCCTTGGCAAATCCGGGCGCAGCCATACATAACGAGGCGGCGTTCGGCCTTCACGGCCTCAAGCGGCGCTTAAACTAGGGAAAAACAATGGGGCTTTCGGTTGCCGTCCAGATGGACCCGGTCGAGCGGATCGACATCGCAGGCGATTCCACGTTCGCGCTCGGCATGGAGGCGCAGGCCCGGGGCCACACGCTGCTTTACTACGGCCCGCGCGACCTGACGTTTCGCGACGGCCTGATCAGCGCGCGCGTGCGCCCGCTCACGCTGCGCGCGGTGAAGGGCGATCATTTCACGCTGGGCGCGGCGCATGTGCAGGATCTGCGCAATGTCGATGTCGTGCTGATGCGTCAGGACCCGCCCTTCGACATGGCCTATATCACCGCCACCCACATCCTGGAGCGCCTTGCGCCCGACACCCTTGTCGTCAACGATCCGTTCCATGTGCGAAACGCGCCCGAAAAACTGTTCGTCACGCTGTTCCGCGATCTGATGCCGCCCACGCTCATCACATCGGACCGCGAAGAAATCGCGCGCTTCCGCAGCGAACATCGCGACATTATTCTGAAACCGCTTTACGGCAACGGCGGCGCCGGCATTTTCCGCGTCAGGGAAGACGACGAGAATCTGGGCTCCATGCTCGAGATGTTCACCCAATTCTATCGCGAGCCGGTGATCGTGCAGCGTTACATTCCCGAAGTGCGCAAGGGCGACAAGCGCATCATTCTCGTGGATGGCGAATTCGCCGGCGCCATCAATCGCGTGCCCGCGGCAGGCGAGGCGCGCTCCAACATGCATGTCGGCGGCAAGGCCGAGCCCACCACGCTCAGCGCGCGCGAGAACGAAATCTGCGATGCGCTCGGCCCGGAACTGAAATCGCGCGGCCTGCTCTTCGCCGGCATCGACGTGATCGGCGGCCTGCTCACCGAAATCAACGTCACCTCGCCCACCGGCATCCAGGAAGTCAAACGCTTCGGCGGCCCCGACGGCGCCAAAATGATCTGGGACGCCATCGAACGGCGCCTGGCCGGAATGTAGGACCATGATTTGGGACGGCGAATTTCCCAACAATTAGAATCGCTTACGGGCTCGCTCAGCAAGCCATTGATTCTCAAAAGAAATATTCGTATATTGTCGTTGAAATCTGAACCCCGGCATGACCGGGTAGTAGGATTTCCCCGGGAGAGGCCGAAAGGTCTCTCCTTTATTTTTCTCACAATTCAACGACGCCGAAAGGGTGGCGCGGTGAAGCGACTTTGCACAACACCGGCTCCAACCGCGTGAAGTAAGGTCTCGCGCCCTTTGTACGCATGAAAGCGGAGGGCGCGTACCACTGATAGGCGGCGAAAGCCGCCACATCCACGGCTTGAATAAAATAGGAATGATGCGACCGGCGGATGCTCGGATCTTCGACGATTCTCACCAGTGGCATTTGTCTGTAGCCCAAACCCGATGCGTTGGGGATCGGGTTGTAGACTCGCATCTTTCGATAAAGGTGCCTCAGCGAAGCTTCATCCGTTTCGTCGCAAAATATGAGCCCACGATCGTCGGGATTTGCCGGACCGGGAAAATTCCGATGGTTCAAGGTATTTTCGAATCTTTGTATGAGCGCTTCCCATGCTTTGGAAAACGGGTCGTATCCGTTCGGCTTTCCCTGCTTGTCCACCCTGATGTTTATCAGGCTGACGAATGACATCGCCGCTATCTCGTCCAACATGTGCCTTATGATCGTGAGGCGGTCATTTCGCTTGATTCGGACCAAGTCGCCGGGACTGGTGAGCATCTTTCCGGCGTGAACTTCCTCTCGCATGAGCAGCCCGAAGGAGAACCGCATGCGTTTTCGAAATGCGACAAGCGCGTCGAGGGTGTCGTGCCACCGCAGCTCATGCACGATCATTCCGGTGAGAATGAAATATCGTGTGGGAGAATTGATGAGACCGGAATCGCCGCTTTCGTCTACATACATCAAATACATAATCGCAAAGATCGCATGTGGCGTAGATTTGCGCAACTTGCTATAAGCACTCGCCACACCATCAGGCGTACCCCGATGCTCACGATCCGCAAAGCGAACGAACGCGGCCAGACGAAAATCGACTGGCTCGACAGCCGTCATTCCTTTTCCTTCGGCGATTACCGCGATCCCGATCACATGAATTTCGGACCCTTGCGCGTCATCAACGAAGACGTCATCGCGGGCGGCGGGGGATTCCAGCCCCATCCCCATCGCGACATGGAAATCGTCACCTACATCCTGTCCGGCGCGTTGCAGCACAAGGACTCGCTCGGCAACGGATCGATCATCCGTCCCGGCGAAATCCAGAAGATGAGCGCGGGCACCGGCATCGTGCATGCCGAATTCAACGCCTCGCGCGAGCGGCCCACCCATCTGCTGCAAATCTGGATCATGCCGTCGAAAAACGGTATCGCGCCGGGCTACGAACAGAAGACCATCGATGCAAACGCCATCGCGGGCAAATTCGCGCGCATCGCAGCCCCCGATGCTTTGCCCAATGAAGTGAGCATCGTGCAGGATGCCGAAATCTGGGCCGCGAAACTCGAAGCCGATACCGAAGCGATCCATGTGCTCGGCTCCGGCCGGCGCGCCTGGGTCCAGCTCGCCCGCGGCGAAGCGGAAGTGAACGGCCAAACGCTGAAGGCCGGAGACGCCGCCGCCATCACCGACACAGCCAAAGTCGCCGTCCACGCAAAGGCGCCGTCCGAAGTGCTGTTGTTTGATATGGCGTGACGTTTTTCGACGCAGGAACGATTGCACGCGGAGGCGCGCGTGCAAGAGCGATAGAGCCAAACGCCCTAACTTTTATCGGAATACCCGAACCGGTTGCGGTAACGCGCGTCGATCTTGTCGAGCGGGGTGATGATCAGCACGTCGGTGGTGCCGAATTGCCGGTCGATCACGGCACCGTCGCCGATCATCGCGCCCAGGCGCACATAGCCTTTGACGAGCGGCGGCAGCGAGCGCAGCGCTTCCTTGGGGTCGATGGCCTCTTTGGGCATGCGATTCATGTTGACGTAAAGATTGGGCTGCGCGCGCACCGCCCATTCGCCGCTGACGCCGTGGAAATGGTGCAGATAGGACAGCGGCAGCGCCAGCGCGTCCGGATCGGTGCCCTGCAGCGATGCGCAACCGAACATCATGTCGATGGAGAAGCGCGCGTTGTAGACCATCACGCCCTTCCACAGAAGCTGCATGCAGGCCGGCCGCGCGCGATAGGTGTCGAGCACGCAGGAGCGTCCAAGCTCCAACAGCCGCGCGCCGGTTTTCATGCGCGCCAGCATGGGCGCGATGTCGTATTCGCCTTGCGTGTAGAAGCCGCCCGCGCGCGCCGCATCCACGTCGCGCATCAGCCGGTAGGTGCCCACCACCAGCGGCTGGCCGTCCTCGTCCATGGTTTCGCGATCGACGACCAGCATGTGGTCGCAATATTCGTCGAACTTGTCGAAGTCGCGGCGCACGTCGCGCATCGCGGGGCTGGGGATGGCCGACATTTCTTCATAGAACACCCGATAGCGCAGCCTTTGGGCGGCTTCCACTTCGGTATCGGTTTCCGCAAGGCGCACTTCGAACGGGCCCGAGGCCGCCAGAACGGGCCATTGTTCGAGGCGCCCTTCGAACGGGCCAGGCTCGTGAACGTTTACCACCGGATTGTCCGCTTCCCGTGCACGGGGGCCGCCCTGAGTTTTCCAAAGCGCCGGCCCGGCCCTTTTGATTCAACACGTAGTGGAAGTTTACCCGAAGGCACCGGGGGCCTGCAAACACTCTGCATCGTCCATGTTCGAGGCCGTTTCAGGCGGCCAGGGCGGCCCCGCCCCCCGGCGGCGGCTCGCCTTCGCGGCGAAGCACGAGGAAAACCAGTATGATGGCGGGAATGCCCATGGCCGCCGTGCAGATGAAAAATGGGACATATCCGGCCGTCTTGGCGTGAAGCGACACGATGTCGGCGCCTGCGATGGCGCGGGCAAAGATGGGGTGCGCGGCGAACCAGTCCACCATCGCCCCCGAAAGCCCGCCCAGCAATTTGCCGGGCAGCGCATAGAAGGACGAGAACAGCGCATATTGCGTGGCGGTGAAGGCGATGTTGGTCAGGCTCGACATATAGGCGATCAGGGCGGTGCCCGCGAAGCCGCCCGCGAAATTCTCCGCGCTGATGGCGATGGTGAGTGCGGTAACGCTGGAGCCTTGCGTCGCGAGCCAGGCGAAAATCAGATTGCCGGTGATGGTCGCGCCCGCGCCCACGAACAGCGAATGCACGATTCCAAAGCGCGCCACCACAAGCCCGCCCACGATGGCGCCGGCAATCGTCATCCACACGCCGAACACCTTGACCACCGTTGCGATGGTGGCGAGCGAAAAGCCCAGATCGATGTAAAGCGGATTGGCCATCACGCCCATCACGAAATCGGGAATGCGATAGGCGCCGATCAGGGCGAGCACCAGCAATCCGGTCCATTTGTGGCGCGCAAAGAAATCGATGAAGGGCGCGACGATGGCGCGATAGGCCCAGGTCGCGGCGCGCGCGAGACCGCCGCCGAGCTTCAATCCTTGCGCCAGCTGTCCGGCCCTGTCTTCGCCGGTCACCGGCGCGGCCGTTTCGGCCACTTTCGGAGCGACAAACACCGCACCTGCGCCAATCAGCATCAGACCGGCCATCAGCAGATAGGCCGCGTGCCACGAAACATATTGCGCCGTGTAAAGCGCGCCCGCCCCCGATGCGATGATCGCAAGCCGGTAGCCGAGCTGATAGGACGCCGCCATCGCGCCCTGTTCGGATTTGGGGGCGGCCTCGATGCGCCATGCATCGATGGAGATATCCTGCGTCGCCGCGGAGAAGGCGAGCACCACCGCGGCAATCGCAACCGGCATCAGCGAGACGGCCGGATCGCAAAACGAAATCCCAACCAGGCTCGCGGCAACCGCGCCTTGCGCCACCAGCATCCAGGCGCGGCGCTGGCCGAACATGTTGTGCAGCACCGGCAGCTTGACCTGGTCGATCACCGGCGCCCACAGGAACTTGATCGTATAGGCCAGCCCCACATAACTCATCAGCCCGATATCGGTGCGCGACACATGGGATTCGCGCAGCCACGCCGAAAGCGTTCCGAAAATCAGAAGGAACGGCAATCCGCTCGAAAAGCCGAGCGCCAGCATCAGCAGGATACGCGGGCGGGTATAGGCGGCGAGCGCGGTCGCGAATTTGTTCATGCGGCGGCGTTATGCGCCGCCGGGAAAAGATTGGAAAGGATCATGTCCAGCTCGGCGGGATCGACAGGCTTGGTCAGAAAACCATCCATGCCCGCATCCTGGCAAGCCCGTTTGCCGGTTTCCATCGCGTCCGCCGTCAGCGCCACGATGGGAATGCGCTGCCGCTTTGCCGCGGTTTCGTTCTCGCGGATGCGCCTTGCCGCTTCCACCCCGTCCAGCCCGGGCATGTGGATATCGGTCAGCACCAGGTCGAATTCTTCGCAGGCCGCGGCGGCCACCGCATCGCTGCCCGAGGTGACTTCGTGCACCACATGGCCGCGGCGGCGCAGCAATTCGCGCGTCAACATGGCGTTGATGGGATTGTCTTCGGCCAGGAGGATTTTCAGCGCGTGCCGGGATTTGACGGCTCGCAATGGGCGCGCGGGCGTCTCTGCCTCGATGGCTCCTTCTTCGAACAGCCAGGTCCCCAGCGAAGAGGCCCGCACCGGCTTCACCAGATAGCCCGCAAATCCCATGGCTTTCAGTTCGGGCAGCCAGCCGCGCGCGCCCGGCGTCAGAAGCACGATGGCGCGCGGGCCATGGGGGGGCTCTGCGGGCAAATCGGGAATGTCGGCTGCGCCGGCATCGATCAGGATCGTGTCGGGCCGCTCGCGCGGGGGTACGATATTTGCGCCCCCATTGCGCACCTGCGCCGCAAGCCCGCCGCGCAACAGCGCATTGCGCGACACGATGGAAACGTTCAGTCCCGCAAGCGGGCTGGAATTGTCGCCCGCGCGCACGATATTGGCGGGCAGGGTGAACCAGAACACGCTGCCCGCACCGTCGCCGGCCTCCATGCCGATCTCCCCGCCCATGGCGCCGACCAGGCGTTTGCAGATCGCAAGCCCCAATCCCGATCCGCCGAAGCGCCGCCCGTGGCTGGAATCGGCCTGAACGAATTCTTCGAAGATGGCCTTGCGCTTTCGCTCCGGCACGCCCACGCCCGTATCGCGCACCGCGAAGTGCATGAATTGGCGCGCTTTCGTTTCGACGATCGTCGCATCGATGCGCACGCCGCCGGTTTCGGTGAATTTGATCGCGTTGCCCACCAGATTGATCAGGATCTGCCGCAAGCGGTCGGCATCGATGCGCACGCATTGGGGAAAATCCGGCGCCATCACGCTGACAAGCTCGATGCCCTTGGCATGGGCGCGCGGGGCCAGCAATTCGGCCACGCCCGAAATCAGGGCCGCAAGCTCGGCGTCTTCGTCTTGCAGGCTCACCATGCCCGATTCGATCTTGGAGAAATCCAGTATGTCGTCGATCAGCGACAGCAGCGAGCGCCCCGATTGATCCATCGCTTCGACATAGCTTTTCTGTTCGGGATTGAGTCCGGTTTCCAGAAGAAGCCGCGCCATGCCGAGCACCCCGTTCATGGGCGTGCGGATTTCATGGCTCATGGCGGCGAGGAAGCCGGATTTGGCGTGGCTTGCCGCTTCGGCCTTGTCGCGTTCGTCGGCCAGCGCCTGTTCGAGCGCTTTGCGCTCGGTGATGTCGCGGCCCACGCTTTGCACTTCCATCAGCCGCCCATGGGCATCGCAGATCGGATAATCCTCCCACGAAATCCAGCGCCAGCCTTGCGCGGTCAGAAGATGCTGGTCGTAACGCACGCGCCCGTTGCGCATATTGGCGAGTTTTCCGAACTGGCGTTCGCGGCAATCGGGATGCAGTTCGGGCGCGAAGATGCGGCCCAGCGAATCCTCCGCCGTCAGGGCGAACAGTTTGTAGAAGGCTTCGTTGGCGAAGGTCAGCCTGCCGTCGGGCCCGCGGCGCACGATCGCGTCGCCTTGCGAATCCAGAAGCCCCTTGTAACGCGCCTCGCTTTCGTAAAGCTGCGCATTCATCGCCGAAACGGTGGCGAGCGAGGATTCGAGCCGTTCGGTCAGAGAACGCAGTTCCGCGGTGCTGGCCAGCAGGCTGCGCGTCTTGCCGTGCGCGCGCAGCAATCCGCGCAGCAGAAGCGCCATCCCGCACAGCGCCAGCGCACCCAGCAGCACCAGCCAGAACGATGTCTCCCGGCCGGGCGCGAAGAGGCCGTGCAGCGCCGCCGCACCCGCCGCCACTGCGCATGCCGCGAATATGAGTTTGACCACGCGCGCCAAGGCCCGCCCTTTTCCGTTTGCTGTGCACGCAACTAAGCCTTGTGCGCTCTTGAGAAAGTTTAAACGAATTTGAGAGTTACCGGCGATTAGGGTTAATATGCACAGGCCCGCTATTTCCGGGGTGCTCTTCAAGAACATTTGGGAGGACAATATGCGTATGCATATCATGCTGCTCGCCGGTGCCTTCGCACTCGCAAGCACGGCGGCGTTTGCCGAAGACCCCATGATGAACACCTACGACAACACCGTCACCACCAAGAACCACGAGACCGGCATGACCGGCACGCTGCTCTTCAACAAGGACATGACCTACACTGCCAAGGGCATGGACAAGGACGGCAAGCCCGTCGAATACAACGGCACCTGGGCGCTCAAGGACGACGGCAAGACCATCTGCATGACGCCCACCCTGCCCCCCGATGTGAAGGACGGGCCCAAGCCCTCCTGCTCCCCGCTGGAGATGCACAATGTCGGCGACAGCTGGACGGTGACCGACGACCAGAACGTGACCTACGACGTGTCCCTCAGCGCCGGGCGCTGAGCCGGCCGGGACGGGAACGGGGCCGCGCCCGCGCGCGGCCCTTTTTCGTGACTTTTCAGGGGATTGGCGCCGCATCCGCCCTCTGCGCGGCCGCGCCCTCGCGATGGCGCGCCCCGGTGTCACAAAAGCTTCGCAGAACTGTGATGGACGTTGCACTGAACGGGCCCGTTATCCGGCTTGCGGGCGGGCTTTGGGCCCGGCAGGCAGCGCCAAGCATGTGAGTGCATGAATTTGGGGGCTTCAGGGCGGCCCGGATTCATCTAAAAGGAACCCCGGCAATCCTCATGGTCGATCTCGCCTTGCCCGAACAGCTCGTCTCCGACACGAGAGTTGCGGTTCTTCGCCGCTTTGGCCGGCGCGACGCCCGTTTCCGCCTTCTGACGCAGCTGTCCGCCATTCTGGTGGTGGCCATTTTCGCCGGCGTGATGGTCTCGCTGGTTGCCGGCTCGGCGCTGGCCTTCAAAACCTATAGCTGGAGTTTCCTGGTCACCCAGATCTGGAATCCGGTCACCGAAAAATTCGGCGCGCTGGGCGCCATTTACGGCACGCTCGTCACCTCCACGCTCGCCATGGTCGTGGCCGTGCCGGTCGGCATCGGGATTGCGATCTTCCTCACCGAAATCTGCCCGCGCCCGCTCAAACGGCCCATCGGCATCGCCATCGAGCTTCTGGCCGGCATTCCCAGCATCATCTACGGCATCTGGGGCCTGTTCGTGTTCGCGCCCTATTTCCAGCAGCACATCGAACCGGGCATCATCCATTTCTTCGACGGCATTCCGGTGCTGGAGGATTTGTTCGCCGGCCCGCCTTACGGCATCGGCATTTTCACCGCCTCGCTGATCCTGTCGATCATGGTCCTGCCGTTCATTTCGGCGGTCACGCGCGATGTGTTCGAAACCGTGCCGGCCATGCTGAAGGAAGCCGCTTACGGAATGGGCTGCACGACCTGGGAAGTGATGTGGCATGTGGTGCTGCCGTTTTCGCGTTCGGGCGTGGTCGGCGGATCGATGCTGGCGCTGGGCCGCGCGCTGGGCGAAACCATGGCCGTCACCTTCGTGATCGGCAATGCGCATCGCATTTCGATGTCGCTGCTGGCGCCGGGCACCACGATCTCGGCGGCCATCGCCAACGAATTCACCGAGGCGACGGGGCAGAAATATCCGGCCTCGCTGGTGGCGCTGGGCCTCATCCTGTTCGGCATCACCTTCATCGTGCTGGCGAGTGCGCAGCTTCTGCTGCGCGGTCTCGAACGGCGCGCGGGAGGGCGCGCCTCATGAACCGGATGCTTTATGCGCGCCGGCGCTTTTTCAACCGCCTGTTCCTGGCGCTGTCGGTGGCGGCGGCCGGTTTCGGGCTGGCCTGGCTCGCCGCCATTCTGGGCGTGCTGACGGTGAAGGGGCTCGATGCGCTTTCGTGGAAGCTGTTTTACGAGATGACGCCCACGCCGGGTTCGGCGGGCGGCCTTGCCAATCCCATCGTCGGCAGCATCATCATGAGCGTGATCGCGGTCGCGGTGGGAACGCCCATCGGCATCCTGGCCGGCACTTATCTTGCCGAATATGGCCGGCACACGCGCATCGCCTTCATCGTGCGCTTTACCAACGACATCCTGCTCAGCGCGCCTTCGATCCTGATCGGCCTGTTCATCTACGAATTGATGGTGCTGCGCATGCATCATTTCTCGGGCCTTGCGGGCGCCATGGCGCTGGCGGTGCTGGTGGTCCCGGTGGTCGTGCGCACCACGGAAAACATGTTGTTGCTCGTGCCCAACACGTTGCGCGAGGCGGCCGCCTCCATCGGCGCGCCGCGTTCGGTCACGATCCGCTCGGTCACATGGCGCGCGGCGCGCGCGGGTATGATCACCGGCGTGCTTCTCGCGGTCGCGCGCATTTCCGGCGAAACCGCGCCGCTGCTCTTCACCGCCTTCAACAACCAGTTCTGGTCCACCGATCTGAACCAGCCCATGGCGAACCTGCCTTACGTGATCTTCCAGTTCGCGATGTCGCCTTATGACGATTGGCATGCGCTGGCCTGGGCGGGCGCGCTTCTCATCACTTTCGCCGTGCTCGCGCTTTCGATTTTCGCGCGCGTGCTCGAAGGCAAACGGAGCACGACATGAACGATATGGCGCGAATCGACCAGAAAGTGCGCATCGCGATCCGCGATCTGTCCTTCTATTACGGGCGCAACCAGGCGCTGAAGGACATTTCGCTTCCGCTGCACGACCGCCGCGTCACCGCTTTCATCGGGCCGTCGGGCTGCGGAAAATCCACGCTGCTGCGCGTGATGAACCGCATCTACGAGCTTTATCCCAACCAGCGCGCCGAAGGCGAAGTGATTCTCGACGGCGAGAACATCCTGAAAAGCAAGCTGGACGTAAACCTGCTGCGCGCCAAGGTCGGCATGGTGTTCCAGAAACCCACGCCCTTTCCCATGACGATTTACGACAACATCGCCTTCGGCATAAACCTCTACGAACGCCTGCCCAAAAGCGAACTGGACGGGCGCGTGGAGCAGGCGCTGCAACGCGCCGCCCTGTGGGGCGAGGTGAAGGACAAGCTGAAGGATTCCGGGCTGTCGCTGTCCGGCGGCCAGCAGCAGCGGCTTTGCATCGCGCGCACGGTTGCGACCAAACCCGAAGTGATCCTGCTCGACGAACCCTGCTCCGCGCTCGATCCGATTTCGACGGCCAAGATCGAGGAACTGATCGACGAATTGTCGAACGACTACACCATCATCATGGTGACGCATAACATGCAGCAGGCAAGCCGCGCCTCAGACTACACCGCGTTCATGTTCTTAGGGGAACTGATCGAATTCGGCGCCACCGAACAGGTCTTCACCGCACCGAAGAACAAGCGGACGGAAGAATATATTACGGGCCGGTTTGGGTGATGCTTCGGGGCCACGCGTGCCGCGCGGTCACCTCAGCATGACGTAAACCGGATATCGTCATCCTGAGGTGCGAGCCGTAGCGCAGCGCAGGCGAGCCCCGAAGGATCAAATATAATCCTCCGCCATCGTCGCGTCCGCGCGCGTGCCTTTCGCGGCATTGAACACCCCGCTCAAGACCACGCTCACCACGATGTTCAGCACCAGCGACGACAGCGCCGCATAACACGGCACCGTCCAGCCGAAAATGTGCAGCGCATAGATCGATTTCTCGAAATTCAGTTCCGCCGCCATCCATGTGCCGCTGGCGATGCCTGCACCCCATCCCAGAAGCAGCGCCCAGGGATTGAGCCAGCGCGTATAAAGTCCGATCAGAACGGCGGGCAGCGTCTGGATAATCCAGATGCCGCCCAGCAGTTGCAGTTCGATGGCCTGTCTCTGCAATTTGATGATGAAGAGCAGCGCGCCCACCTTCACCACCAGCGAAGCAAGCTTCGCCACCTGGCTTTCGCGCGCAGCCGGGCAATCGCGGTGGAAATATTCGCGATAGATATTGCGCGTGAAAAGATTGGCGCACGCGATGGACATGATCGCGGCGGGCACCAGCGCGCCGATGGCGATGGCCGCAAACGCCACGCCCACGAACCAGCTCGGGAACATTTGCAAAAACAGCGCGGGCACCGCGTAATTGGCATGGAATTCGTCGAAGCCGGCAGCGAAGGCGGGATTGTCCTTGACCCCCGCGGCAATCGCCATGAATCCCAGAAGCGAAATCAATCCGAGCGCGATGGAATAGGCCGGCAGGGCCACCGCGTTGCGCCTGATCACATGGCGGCTGGAGGATGAGAGAACGCCCGTCACCGCATGGGGATAAAGAAACAACGCCAAAGCCGATCCCAGCGCCAGCGTCGCATAGGCGCTTTGCGCGCCCCAGTTTTGCGCCGTGGCGGCGGGCAAAAGCAGCTTCTGAGGATCGACGCTTGCGAAGATCCTGGCATAGCCGCCCAGTTCGGCGGGAATCGCGATCACCGCCACGATGATGGTGATGTAGATCAGCAAATCCTTCACCACCGCGATCATCGCCGGCGCGCGCAAGCCGCTGGTATAGGTGTAGGCCGCCAGAATCGCGAAGGCGAGGATCAGCGGCAATTCGCCGTGAATGCCCAGCCCCGCGATCACCACTTCGATGCCCACCAATTGCAGCGCGATATAGGGCATGGTGGCGACAATGCCCGTCACCGCAATGGCAAGCGCCAATGTTCCGCTGCCGAAGCGCCCGCGCACGAAATCGGCCGCCGTCACATAGCCGTGCTTCTGCGCCACCGACCACAGCCGCGGAAACACTGCAAACAGGATGGGATAAACGAAGATCGTGTAAGGCACGGCGAAGAATCCCACCGCACCCGCGCCGAACATCAAGGCCGGCACCGCAACGAATGTGTAAGCCGTATAAAGATCGCCGCCCAGCAGGAACCATGTCACCCAGCTGCCGAAGCGCCGCCCGCCCAATCCCCATTCGTCGAGCTGGGTGAGATCGCCCTTGCGCCAGCGCCCCGCGAAAAATCCCAGCAGCGTCACGAATGCGAACAGGAAAACGAAAACCGAAATCGCAATCCAGTCGAGCCCCATCTCACGCCCCGTCATTTTTGTTGTCGCGTTCTTCGCTGAGATAGATGGGCAAAAGCACCAGCGCGCCCAGGAATATCCAGAGCATCTGGTACCAGTAATAGAAGGGGATACCCGCAATGTCGGGTTCGGCGCGGTCGTAGAAGGGCACCCACAGCATCGCGATGAAGGGAAGGATCAGAAGAAGATACACGAAACGAAAGCGCCTGCGCTTTGCGCCAGCCATGCATGCCCCCGGGCTCGGTCCCGCTTCTGATTAGGCCATTCGCGGGTTTGCGCCAAGTCAGGCGCTGCGCAAGCGCACAATGGCGTGGCGCAGCAGATAAAGGCCCAGCGCGCTCAGCGCCACCGCCACAAGCGGATGGTCCTGCAGATAGAGCCCAGCCTGTTCGGCCATGGCGCGCAGGTCTGCGGCATGGGGAAGATGCATCAGCCATTGGCCGAAGCGCGCGGTCCAATCCCGCACCGCCGCGTACAGGTCGGGCCCGCCCGCGCCATGCCAGGCATCGGAGAACTGGTGCACCGCCGGCACCGCCCCCACCCCACCGCCGATGCCCGCCGCCACCGCTATGCGGCGTATGGGCAGTTTCGGTCGGAACGCGGCCGGTTGCACGCTGCGCAGCGGCGGATCGGGCGGGGCGGCCACGGCCAGCGGAATGGCCTGATTCGCCAGAAACAGAAACCCGTCATTGGTTTCTTCGCCCGGCTCGCACAGAAACAGCTCGCGCTCGGCCTTGCGGCGCAATTCCAGTCCTTTCAGCGTCACCAGCCGTCCGCCCACATGGGCTTTGACGAAGCGCTCCATTTCGTCGGCGGCGCGTTGGCGCTTGCCCTGGTTGAGCAGTTTCACGCAGGTCGAACGCGCAAACGCCTTCTCCCCGATGTTGAACGCCAGCGACACCAGCGCTGCGTTCTCATTGCCGTTCAGCGGCACATTCACGTGTCGCAACACCGCGGCCTGCGCGGTGCGCAAATCCCGGCGCAGATATTCGTCGGCCTTTTCGGGGGTGATGCTGTCGCGGCGTCCCACCCGCCCGGTATGGCCATAGCCGATGGTGCGCACGCCCGCCGCATCGGTATAGGCATCGAGCCGGCGTCCCTCGAAATGCTTCACAAGGGCAAGCGCCTCGCGCGGAAGTTCGATGCTCACGGCGATGCCATCTGCGTCGGCGCGCGGGTGGGCGCCAACTCGCCCACGCCGCAATAGGACAGCGCCGCCGACAGCGCGAAGGCCGCCGCCAGCTTGGTGCGGCGCCACAGCCGGCGGAAAAAACCCTTGCGCCGCGCGGGCTTCACTTTGGTCGGCATGGGAGTCTCCATCCTCTTGGGACGGGCAGACGTTCGCATTGCGGATGCAGCTTACAGTTGATATCAGTCAACCGATAAATTCAAAGTAGTAAGCAGATTCCCATAAACCGGGCGCGGGGCCCCGATTTAGGCTATCATTTGCATGGGTCCGGATGATGGATGGGTGTCATGCGAATTGTGCTTGCGGGAATTCTCGGTGCAATCGCCATGTTCATTTGGGTGACGATTGCCCATGTTGCCACGCCGCTCGGCGCGACCGGTTTCAGCAAGATTCCAGACGAAGCGCCGCTGATCGCCGAAATGCAAAGAACGCTCGGCGATCATGGCGGTCTTTATTCCTTTCCCTGGGTCGATCCGTCGGACAAGTCGGCGATGCAGGATTACGCGCAGAAGACAAAGCAGTCCGCCTCCGGCCTTCTGCTCTATCGCGGTCCGGGCGTGAGCAACGACATGACGCGGCCGATGCTCTACGAATTCGTCAAGGAGCTGATCGAAACCCTGATCGCGGCCTTCCTGCTCGGTCTGGCCGGCATCGGCGGGTATCTCGGGCGCGCGGGTTTCGTCACGCTGATCGGGGTGTCGGCGGCGATCACCACCAATGCCTCCTATTGGATCTGGTGGGGCTTTCCCGGCGATTACACGCTGGCCTACATGATCATCACTTTTGTGGGCTATGTCGTGGCGGCGCTGACGATTGCGGCGATCGTGAAGCCGAAACCGGCTGCAGCGTAACATCGCTTTCCTCGCGGATTTCCTCGACCACCTCCTCGGGCAGCTGCTCGATGCCGATGAGGGTGTCGCGCGCATGCTTGGTCACGCGGATGAGTTCGTCCAGCTTGGCCTGAACGGCGGCGCCGTCGCGGTTCTGGGTATTCTGGATCAGGAACACCATCAGGAAGGTGGCGATGGTGGTGCCGGTGTTGATCACGAGCTGCCAGGTATCGGAAAAGCGGAAGATCGGTCCCGCCGCCGCCCACATCACGATCAAAACGCAGGCCGTCACGAATGCCAGCGGCCGCCCCGCCAGATGGGCGATGCGCGTGGAAAAGCGCGCGAAAGCGGCCGCCATCGCTCCGCTGCGGGCGGCGTTGGCGCGCGGCGGCGGGTCGATCAAGCGGGTCTGCGCCCCACGAAGATCAGCACCACGCCCGCCACCAGCACCACAATGCTGCCGGCCAGCGGCACGGTGATGTAATGCTGCTCCTTGGCCTGCACCTGCACGGGTCCGGCCTGCAACACGGTCTTGTTCTCCGTGTAGCCGAAATGATTGAGGGCGATGCCCGCAATGCCGATGACGACCAGGAAGATGCCGAGATACAAAAGATTGCGCATGCCGCATCTTTCGATAATGCGGAATGTGAACGGCCGAGGCCGCAGAAAAGTTCCCCTCACGCCGTATGGGCGAGCCTGCGATAGGACAAGGCCTCCGCCACATGGGCGCGCGCCACGCCTTCGCTGCCCGCAAGATCGGCGATGGTGCGCGCCACGCGCAAGACGCGATGATAGCCGCGCGCCGTCAGCCGCATGGCGTCGGCCGCATCCGACAGAAGCGCCGCGCCTGCCTTGTCTGGCGTAGCCACGCTGTCCAGCAATTCGCCTTCGGCTTCGGCATTGGTGCGAATGGTTTTGCCGTCGAAGCGTTTGCGCTGGATTTCGCGGGCGCGCACGACGCGGCCTGCAACCTCGGCGGTTCCTTCCGCGGGCGGGGGCAGCGTCAGGTCCTGCGCGGAAACGCCGGCCACCTCGACATGGATATCGATGCGGTCGAGCAGCGGCCCCGACAGGCGCGATTGATAATCCTGCCCGCATTTGGGCGCGCGTCCGCAAGCCTGCGCGGGCTCGCTCAAATAGCCGCAGCGGCACGGATTCATCGCCGCCACCAATTGGAAGCGCGCGGGAAAGCGCACATGGGCATTGGCGCGCGCCACCACCGCATCGCCGGTTTCGATGGGCTGGCGCAGCGAATCCAGAACCCCGCGCTGGAATTCCGGCAATTCGTCGAGGAACAGAACGCCCAGATGCGCAAGGCTCACTTCGCCCGGCCTGACGCGCAATCCCCCGCCCACAAGCGCGGCCATCGATGCCGAATGATGCGGGTTGCGAAACGGTCTTCGCCTGGAAATCGCACCGTCGCGCAATTCGCCGGCCAGGCTCTGGATCATCGATATTTCCAAAGCCTCGCGCGCATCGAGCGGCGGCAACAGGCCGGGAATGCGCGCGGCCAGCATGGATTTGCCCGCGCCGGGCGGGCCGATCATCAGCATGTTGTGGCCGCCGGCGGCTGCGATCTCCAGCGCGCGTTTGGCGGTTTCCTGTCCCTTCACGTCGCGCAGATCGGGAACGGCGCGTGCGTCGTCCGCGATCTTCGCCTCGGGCGGATTCAGAACCTGCGCGCCTTTCATGTGATTGACGATGGCGATCAGCGAGGGCGCGGCAATAATCTCCAATCCGCCCGCCCAGGCCGCTTCGGGCCCGCAGGCGGCGGGGCAGATCAGGCCCCGCCCGGCTTCGGATGCCGCAAGTGCGGCGGGCAAGACACCGGCAACCGGCGTCACTTGCGCATCGAGCGACAATTCGCCCAGCGCCACATAGTTCGCGATTTCGCTGGCCGGCAAAACGCCCATCGCGGCCAGCAGCCCCAGCGCAATCGGCAGGTCGTAATGGCTTCCTTCCTTGGGCAGGTCGGCGGGGGCGAGATTCACCGTCACCCGCTTGAAGGGCATGGCCAGGCCGATGGCCGAAAGGGCTGCACGCACGCGCTCGCGGCTTTCGCCAACGGCCTTGTCGCCCAGTCCCACCACATTGAAGATGCCGCCATTGCCGCCTTCGCCGATATGGACCTGCACGTCCACCTCGCGCGCTTCGATGCCCTGAAAGGCAACGGTGTAGATATGGGCGACCGTCATCGCTCCCTCCCAACCGGCGCATTTGGGCGGATGGGCGCGCATGATGCAACGCCAAATGTCGCAAGATTTGGCGGCAGGGAGACTGAGGACAAAGGAAGACTGTTCAGCCGCGCGGCAGCACGTCGAAGGCGATGGTCGTGCGCGTCTCGGCCGCCGTCAGCGGCAGCGAACCGTGCCACATATAAGACGGAAACAGCACCAGCGTTCCCGCCTTGGCCGGAACAACGCGGGTGCGCGCATTTTTGACGCCCGCATCGAAAGGCGGCTCGCCGAAGCTGAGCGCGCCGTCCTCGCCCGCATGACCGCTGACGAAATAGACGCCGCTGATCCAGCCGCCGGCATGGATATGGCTGACATGATGGCCGCCCTGGCCGGAGCGCGACGACCATGACGGCCCATAGACAAAGCCGGCCGCCTTGCGCGCGAACAGCTTGTGGTCCGGATCGTCTTTCATGCCGGCTATGTAGGCGTTGATCGCTTCGTCGATGCGCAGGCGCAAGCGTTCGGGCAGGTCATGGCCCACGCCCAGGATCACATCCACGCTGCGCGTGCCGCCGCGGATGGGATGGGCGGGGAATTCGCGGCTGCCCCGGTGCAGCGGCACCAGATAATCGTCGAGATCGCGGTTGAAGCTTGCCATGTCGCCATAGCCGTCGGGCGGGGCCAGTTCGAACACCTGCACCAGATTGTCGGCATCGTTGAGCGCATCGGCGCGCCCGTCGCCCGCCGCGCGCAAGGCCGTCAGCCACATCGCGATCATGCCCTGATTGTCGGGCGCGGCGTCCAGCGCCTTCTGCGCGATTTCCGCCGCTTTGGCCGCATCGCCCGCGCGCAGAAGCGTGTCGGCATAATTGCCGAGCACGATGGGATTGTCGCCGGAAAACGCCAGCGCCTCTTCATGGGCCGAAACGGCCTCGGGATAGGCGCCCATGCGCGCCTTCACCTGGGCCGCCAGATCGAGCACGCCCGGATTTTGCGGTTCCAGATCGCGCGCGGGTTGAAGGCTCGCCGCCGCCGCTTCGTAATCGCCCAGAATGAGCTGCATCTGCGCCTTGGACAGATGCAGCGCGCCCTTGTCGGGCATCACGGCGATGGCGTCGTCATAGGAGCGCAGGAATTCTTCGTCGCGCCCGAGCTTGTAGAGCAGCAGGTTCAATTCGCGATGCGCGGCGAGATTCGTGGGCTCCACCGTCACCGCCCGGTTATAGGCGGCAATCGCGTCTTCGTCGCCGCCGAGCAATTGCAGGAGATTGCCGCGATTGTAATCGATCTGCGGCATCTCCGGCATGATCGCCTGGGCCTGCTCGAACATGCGCAGCGAATCGAGATAGCGCCGCTGCAGCTTGGCCGATATGGCGAGGTTGTGATGAAAGCCCGCCATCACGCTTCTGTCGCGCGTGCCCGCCGCCAGCGCCTGCAGCAGAATCGCTTCGGCTTCGCGCGGGCGCATCATGTCGTTCAGCACCACGGCCAGGTTCTGTTTGGCCATGGCATAATTGGGCTGAAGTTTCAGCGCCTGACGGTATGCCTTTTCGGCGTCTTCCAGCGCGCGCTTCACATAATAGGCGATGCCGAGATTGAACCAGCATTCGGCATAATTGGATTTCAGGCGGATCGCCTCGCGCAGCGCCTCGATGCCGTCATCGACGCGGCCTTCGATGCGCAGCAGATTGCCCAGATTGTGCCAGACATGGGGCTGATCGGGGCGCGCGGCCAGCGAGCGGCGGAACAGGTCTTCGGCCTCCACCGGCTTTCCCTGCGCGCGGCGCAGCACGCCCAGCAATTGCAGCGCGTCCGGCTCGTTGGGATGCTGGTCGAGGGTGTGCAGAAGCGCGTCCTCGCCTTTTGCGAAATCGGCGCGGTTCAAGTGATTGAGGGCGTCCTGCAGCAGGTCCCTCACCTGTTTGTTGCCGGATTCGGCGGTGGCGGCTTCCATCATCGGAGCGATTTATCGCCCAAGGCAGGCAATCAGACAATCCGGTCCGGGACATATGGTTGATTGGCCGCGCCCCGGGGCCCCGGTTTCGGCGGGTCTTGCGGGGGAAAGCCCGGCCCCCTAGGTTGCCCCGAACCGCCATCCAGGAAGACCCCCGTGAGCCAGAACCCGTCCCGTTTCGAAGGCACCGAGAAATATGTGGCAACCGACGATCTCAGGATCGCCGTCAATGCCGCCATCACGCTGGAGCGCCCGCTGCTCATCAAGGGCGAGCCCGGCACCGGCAAGACCCAGCTCGCCTATGAAGTGGCCGATGCGCTGGCCGCCCCGCTCATCACCTGGCACGTCAAATCCACCACCAAGGCGCAGCAGGGCCTCTACGAATACGACGCCGTCACGCGGCTGCGCGATTCCCAATTGGGCGACGCGCGCGTGAAGGACGTGAAGAACTACATCAAGCAGGGCAAATTGTGGGAAGCCTTCACCAGCGCCAAGCGCCCGGTGCTGCTGATCGACGAAATCGACAAGGCCGATATCGAATTCCCCAACGATCTTCTGCTCGAACTGGATCGCATGGAATTCTTCGTTTACGAGACCGGCGAAACGATCAAGGCGGGCGTGCGCCCCATCGTAATGATCACCTCCAACAACGAAAAGGAACTGCCCGACGCGTTCCTGCGCCGCTGCTTCTTCCACTACATCAAATTCCCCGACCGCGACACGATGCAGAAGATCATCGACGTGCATTATCCGGACATCAAGCAGAAACTGGTCGCCGAAGCGTTGCAGGTCTTCTATCAGATTCGCGATGTGCCCGGCCTGAAGAAGAAACCGTCCACGTCCGAATTGCTGGACTGGCTGAAGCTTCTGCTCAACGAAGACATCGCCCCCGAAATGCTGCGCGAAAAAGACCCGACGAAACTCATCCCCCCGCTCCACGGCGCGCTTCTGAAAAACGAACAGGACGTGCATCTGTTCGAGCGGCTGGCGTTCCTGGCGCGGCGCGAGACGCGGAATTGATTCGTTATCTCACATTGATTTTCGTTTTGGCGGCGACGCCCGCGCTCGCGAAACAGCTGGGCACCGATCCGTTTTCCAGCGGCAAGGACGGCGCCAAGGTTCACATGGCGTCGGGTTTTGTTTGCCCCGCCAAGATCGACCGTTTCGGCCGCGATGCGGTGGGCATTTCCGACATCGATACCGGCACCGATTTTTGCGCCTATTCCGCGCTCGATGGCGTTTATGGCACGGTCCTGCTCACGCCGCTCACAGGCGCTTACGATTTCAAGGCCTCGCGCGCGGCCGATTTCGTCGAGCAGGAACGCACCGTCGGCAAGCAGATCGGCGAAAAAGAGGTGACGGTCGATTACGGCAAGGGCAAGACGCTGACAGTCTTCACCCGCACCTACCAGACCGCGAAGCTCGAGGAGCTGCTCTATTATGCCGAATTCACCGGCGCGGCGGTGAACGGCTGGGCGGTGGAAGCGACGATCGAATACGCCAGCCCCCGCAACGATGCGGAGGCAAAAGCCTTTCTCAATGCGGTCTATTCCGAGGCCGAGGCCGACATTGCGGCGAAGTAGGATCAGGCGTCGATCAGGCCGATCCGGCGCTCGATGCGCTCCAGCCGGTCCTCGATGCGGTCGACCCGGTTGGAGATGCTGGCATATTGCTGTTCGAGCAGGCTGACGGGAGATTTAAGGCCCTTAAGGTCAAGGCGTATTTCATCGACCGCAGTCCGGATATACTGCAAATGCTCCAGAACCAGATTGGCGGCCGCCTCGTTCATGCGGGCCATTCTTTTATGAATTGCGCGCTCCGCCAAGCCCGCTGGAATTGGGGCGGCCCTTCGCGCTAGGATCGGCGCGAACGCCATTTTCGAGACGCCCCATGTTCTTCCAGTTCTTCGATGAGCTTCGTTCGGCGCGCGTGCCCGTCACGCTGAAGGAATATCTGGCGCTGATGGATGCGCTGGACAAAAACGTCATCGATATGAAGATCGACGAGTTCTATTACCTTTCGCGCACCGCCCTGGTGAAAGACGAACGCAACCTCGACAAATTCGACCAGGTCTTCGGCCATGTCTTCAAGGGGCTGGAGAATGTCGATGCCGGGTTGATGGCGCAGATTCCGGAAGAATGGCTGAAGGCGCTGACCGAAAAATTCCTCACCGAAGAGGAAAAGAAACAGATCGAAGCCATGGGCGGCTGGGACAAGCTCATGGAAGCGCTGAAGGAGCGCCTCGAAGAACAGAAGAAGCGCCACGAAGGCGGCAACAAGATGATCGGCACGGGCGGCACCTCGCCGTTCGGCAACAACGGCTATAACCCGGAAGGCGTGCGCATCGGCCAGGACAAGGGCCGCCACGGCAAGGCCGTGAAAGTGTGGGACAAGCGCGAGTATAAAAATCTCGATGACTCAGTCGAACTCGGCACGCGCAACATCAAGGTGGCGCTGCGCCGTTTGCGCAAATGGGCGCGCCAGGGTGCGGAAACCGAACTCGATCTGCCCGGCACCATCAAGAACACGGCGAACAAGGGCTATCTCGATCTGAAGCTGATCCCCGAGCGCCACAACACCGTGAAGGTGCTGCTGTTCTTCGATATCGGCGGCTCGATGGATGCTTACATCAAATTGTGCGAGGAATTGTTCAGCGCGGCGAAAACCGAATTCAAGCACATGGAATTCTTCTACTTCCACAATTGCCTTTATGAATTGGTGTGGAAGGACAATCGCCGCCGCCACAACGAAAAGACCGCGACCTGGGACCTGCTGCACAAATTCCCGCACGATTACAAAGTGATCTTCGTGGGCGACGCCACCATGAGCCCGTATGAAATCACCTATCCGGGCGGGTCTGTGGAGCATTGGAACGAAGAAGCCGGCGCCATCTGGCTCGACCGCGTGACGCAGATTTACGAACACGTTGTGTGGCTCAATCCCGTACAGGCCAAACACTGGGAATACACGCCGTCCATCGGCCTGATAAACCAGATCATCTCGAACCGCATGTTCCCGCTGACATTGCAGGGGCTCGATCAGGCGATGAAGGAATTGAATCGTTAAGATTGGAGTGACCTACATACTATGAAGACACTCGTTTCGCTTGGACGTTTGGAAGCTGTCCCACTACGCAAAGCATGGCCAAATGAGGCAAGTAACTTTACGCCTTGGCTTGCCGAACAAGAAAATTTAGACCTTCTCGGACAAGCATTGGACATTGCTCTTGTTTTGGAGACGGTTGAAAAGCCAGTCGGCGCTTTTTCCGCCGATATTGTTGCAAAGCAACCTGATACAGATAATTGGGTCCTTATCGAGAATCAAATTGCCCCCACAGATCATACGCACCTTGGTCAACTTCTCACCTATGCTGCTGGAGTTGATGCTCGAACGATCATTTGGATTGCCGAAGTGTTTCGTGAGGAGCATCGCGCCGCAATCGATTTTCTAAATCGGGCGACGGTCGAAGAATATTCGTTTTTTGGTGTGCAGATTGAACTCTACAAAATTGGTAATAGCGAATTTGCGCCACGATTTTCGATCGTCGCTAAACCGAACGATTGGAGCAAACGAGCACAAACCGCAAAACAATCTGCTTCTGATGACAACGAATATCGTCAATTAAATCGTGAGTATTGGGGCACACTCATTGCCGGCGCCAATGGGCACTACCCGGCATTAGAGAGCCGAAGCGCCTATCAAGGAAATTGGCAAACGTTTGAGCAGCTCAAAGGCGGAAATCCTAAATTGGAGCTTAATGCTAGCTTCCCATGGGATAAGAGCCTGCGTGTAGAAATTTACATTGGCGGTTCACTGGCAAAGTCAGCATTTAAGGCGCTGTTGGCGAAAAAAGATGAGATTGAGAAATCGTTTGGGCAAAAGCTGGAATGGGAAGAATTGCCGGGTAAGGCGGCTTCTCGAATTGCGTTCTACATGCCAGGAAATGAAAAGCGTGAGAATCGCGAACGTTGGAAGGCGCAGCACGAATGGTTGTTGAAGTGGGGGCCGAAATTGGCAAACGCTGTTAGACCATTTGTCCCTCAGGTGTCGGCCGTTTCACTCGAGGCTGATTCAGACGAATGATTCTGCAGGCTAAGCGTCTTTGAAGCGCACCAGCTTCTTTTCCGCTTCATCCCACAATGTCAGCGTGGAGCCGAAAAGCGCGCGCGTGAAGGTCAGCGGCGGTTCGCTGTTCAGGATCGCCGCACTTTTGTAACACGCTTCCAGCCGGTAATTGGGCACGCGCGGCGTCAAATGATGGATGTGATGAAAGCCGATATTGCCGGTGCTCCATTGCAGGATTTTCGGCAGCTTCAGGTAAGACGATCCGTCCATCGCCGCGGCCTGAAAACTCCACTCCTTCTGGCGCAGCCATTTGGCGGTTTCGAAACGGTGCTGCACGGAGAACAGCCACACCCCCGCAATGGTGGTCACGACCACGATAGGCAATTGCACCAGCGCCACCGCGCCGAATCCGAGCGTCAGCCCCAGCGCCGCCACGCACGCCGCAATCACGAGATTGGTGCCCCACACCGAGCGGCGTTCGGCCGTCCAATGCTTGGGTGTGTCGAACGGCACGCGATAGAGCAGCAGAAACACCAGCGGCGGCAGAATGAAATGCGCCACAATGGGATGGCGCGGCAGGCGATAGAGAAATTTCTCCCGCCGCGACAGCGCGCGATATTCGCCCACCGTCAGGCAGGCGGAATAGATGTCGGCGCCGCTCTCGCGCCGGTCCAGATTGTTCCAGTTGGAATGATGCTGCGCATGCTGGCGCCGCCAGTTCTGATAGGGCGCAAGCGTGATGACGCCGCAGATGCGGCCCAGAATGTCGTTGGCGCGGGGCGAGGCAAAGAACGAACCGTGCCCGCAATCGTGCTGCACGATGAACACGCGCACCAGAAGCGCACTTGCCGGCAAGGCCAGCGCCAGCGTCAGCCAGTAGGAAACATGCAGCGACCAGTACATCGCCGCAAGCAGGCCGAGATACAAACCGATGGAAGTGGCGATCTGGAACGCGCCCATCGCCAGGCTGGGCTTTTCGAACGGCGCTACGGCTTCGCGCAGCGCCCTGTGTTCGTCAGACATGCGCGCCGATCGAGCCGGAGAATTCGTCGTTCAGCCAGGCGCGCGCGCGTTCGGCATGCACCGCCCACACTTCGCCGGCCTTGTCCTTCGGCCGGTAGAACAGCGCATCCTCGCTTTCGCCCGCTTTTAGCGGATCGCCGCCGCAGAAGCCGCGGAAGGCGCGTTCGACCTTGTCTTCGAATTTCTGGGGAACGGGGCGCTGCGTTTTTTCGCGGCGCTGCCGGATCGCGCGCATCACCGACCAGCGGCGAAGGCCGCCGGGCTGGTTCATCAACACGCCGATCAGATCGGCGACGTAAGCGGGATCGGGCGCCGAACGCGCCGAAGATTTCAGTTCAGGCTGGCATGCCTCGTTGTTCATTGCGCTTTGCCGTACCTTCGATGGAATGAAAAAGAAGACGGCGGAGGCACGCATGCCCCCGCCGCGACTTCGCGAAGCCCTTAAGCGGCTTGCAGATTCACGGCCTTGGAGCCGCGCGCATCCGGCTGGATGTCGAACGACACGCGCTGGCCTTCATTGAGGCTGCGCATGCCCGCCGCTTCCACGGCGGTGGCGTGAACGAACACGTCCTTGCCGCCATCTTCCGGCGAGATGAATCCAAAGCCCTTGGAGGTATTGAAGAACTTCACTGTTCCGATAGTCATTAACGTTTCTTTCTCAACAAGTTGCACGCGAACGTCAGTGTTCGCGGGCGCGGGGACCATCAGTTTTGGAAGTTCGGCTGTCTCGTCCAGGCGCGCTGAGTGCGGGTCGGAATTACAACAGTGCGCTTCTTGTGACGGACGCCGTCGCAGGGCTCATATAGGCGCAATTGCCGGCGAATACAAGCACACGCCCGCCCCTTGCGCCGCCGCCCCGGGCCCGTCACTCTCAAATGGCAGGCAATCCGCGGGAATTTTCGAAATGTCCGTCACCGAGACAAGCAGCCCTGACGCGGCGTCCGGCGCCGTGCGCGTGGCCGGTGCCGGCGATGCCGTGCCGCTCGGCGAAACCCTGGCACGCGCGTTTCACGACGATCCGGTGATGCTGCATTTCCTGCCCGATCCGCAAGGCCGCCACGCAAAACTCGCGCGCATCTTCAAACTGCTGTTCAAGCTCGGCCGTCCCTACGGCGCCTGTTACGTTACCGGCGATTACGAAGCCGCCACGCTGTGGCGCCCGCCTGCGCAATGGCATGTCCCCTTCTGGCAATACATCGTCAACGGACCGGAGCTGCTCGGCATTTTCGGCGCCAATGCGCTCACCGTGATGAACACCATGGACATGGTCGAAAAGAGCCATCCCCAAAAGCCGCATTGGTATTTGCAGGTCGTCGGCACCGATCCCGCCAAACAGGGCAAGGGCTTTGCCAGCCTCATCCTGCGCGACCGGCTGAAAGCGGTCGATGATGCGCACATGCCCGCCTATCTGGAATCGAGCAAAGAGAGCAATATCCCCATCTATCGCAATTTCGGCTTCGACGTGACGGGCGAAATCGACATCCCGAACGGCCCGCGCATCTGGCCGATGTGGCGCGAAGCGCGCTGAAAGGAAACGCCATGCTGAAAGTCCACCACCTCAACAATTCCCGCTCGCAACGCATTCTCTGGCTGCTCGAAGAATTGGGCGCGCCTTACGAGATCGTGCATTATCAGCGCATGAGCCCCGTTCCGCTGGCGCCGCCGGAATTGAAAGCGGTCCATCCGCTGGGCAAATCGCCGGTCATCACCGATGGCGACGTCACCATCGCCGAATCGGGGGCCATCGTCGAATACATCCTCGACAAATACGGCAAAGGCCGCCTGCGCCCCGAAGCCGGCACCAAAGATCACATCAAATACATCGAATGGATGCATTATGCCGAAGGCTCGGCGATGCTGCCGCTCATGCTGCATTTGTACACGGGCTTCCTCGGCGATGCGGCCGCCGCGCTCAAGCCGCGCATCGATGCCGAAGTCGCGAACAATCTCTCCTACATCGCCGCGGCGCTGGAAGGCCGCGATTTCCTCGTCGGCCGCGATCTCACCGGCGCCGATATCCAGATCGTCTTCGTGCTGGAAGCCGCCAATTCCAGCGGCTTCCTGAAGGATTATCCCGCGCTCCGGAAATATCTCGATGCCATGCAGGCCCGGCCCGCCTATAACCGCGCCATCGAAAAAGGCGGCCCCTACGATCTCGGGTCCAACCGGCGGCGGGCGTGACAGCACGCCACCATCGGCCTGGACCCCATTACCAGCTCCGAGGCTTGTAGATCGGAGGCCCGCCATTCGCTCGCGGCGCTCGATTTGGAAACTGAGACGCAGCCAATTCCGCTTTCGATATATGGCGGACAAAGGAAGCCGCCTGCTGCAAATCCTTATTCGGTCTGCGTCCGTCCAACCAGATCAACCCGATCGGCTTTTTCAGTTCGCACTTTACCATCCTTATGGGTTCCACGAGATCGGTATCTTGTGACAGAACGAGCGCCATTTCATATTTATCCTGAAAGCCATCAAGCAAGAGATAGGATGCAAGGTTGACGTCCGAGCCTTTTTCCTCGGTGTCGTGAACCTCTACATATGTATTTGGATTGCTTACAAGCGGGCGCCTTTTGGTTTTTGCCAAGAAGCGACCGTAGTGAAAGATGACATTCGGGATGGTCTGCAGAGCACTCAAATAGATCTGCTGGCGGCGAGGTGCATCCCGATCGCCGGCGCGAGGACTGACGCGCGCGGTGAAATAACGCAGAAAGGCGATCTGATCTGTCCGATGTATTTTGGTCTTTGCGAGTTCGACCAGGTTCAGCCACTTGTAGGGAGTGCCCTGCAAGGCTCGATAGTACAGATTGAATCCATCCACGTAGACATAGACTCTCATCGCGCCCCCCAAAACGACAAGAGCCGCCAAGCGACATCGCCGACGGCCCTTGAGCCAACAGCACGCTGTTGGCGGGTACGGGAGCTTAAATGGGCATTGCTAAAGAGGAAGTCAACTCTCGGTTGACATTTGGAACGAAAAGAGTCCGTAGCCGCTGAAACACAAGCATTTGAAATTGTTGCATTTTTAAGAATGAGTCTCGCCGGCCAGGTGACGAATGGGATTCAGGCCGCAATAAAGCTTTGGACAGGCCCCCACCCGGTTCGGGTGCGCGGCCATTTCGGTTTGCTTGAAAAAATTTTTGCGCACCCCCTTGAACCGTCACGGACCTCTCACCATATCGCCCATATCCCGACAATTGCATCGGAGGATGCCCGGCCAAAAACCGGCGGGGGAAGCGCGTTTGTGCGCGCGTTTTTCAAAAAACGCGAAAATGTTCCCTGCCCGGACTCTGCTCGAAACGCGGTACAAATTTGCAATTCAGATCGTGAGTCCCCAATAGCGGTGCAGCACCCAGGCATAGACAAAGTAGATCACCCCCGTCACCGCGATCGAAATCAGCAGGCTCACCCAGAAATCCAGTCCGTAGCGAACCCCCAGCGGCAGCACGGCCAGGAATATCATGCCCGGCGGCGTCAGGATCAGCACGCCGCGCGCATAATCGGCGGCGCGATAGGCGTCATGGGTATCGAGATAAAGCCACACCGCCGTCATCGCGGTGGCGAGCGGCAGCGCCACCATCAGCGCGGCCAGATAGAGCGAACGCTTGGCAAGCTCCGACATGGCAACGATGAAGGCTGCCGTCAGCGCCGCCTTTGCAACATAGGACCACCACATATGTGAATTATGCCTTCGCAGCACTGCCCCAATAATTGAACCCTGCGAAATGCGGCGTTCCGGGCAGGTACATTGTTTCCATATCGTCAACGCGGAAACCCGCGTCTGCGATCAATTTGGGAATCGGCCGCGCCAGATGGCATCCGCCGCCGATCTTCTTCCACACCGGCGTCAGCCGCTCCTGCCAGCGTTTCACATTGGCATCGGGCGCTTCGCCGTGTTCGCAGAAGATCATCGCGCCTTGCGGTTTCAGCACGCGGCGCATCTCGGAAAGCGCCTTCATAACGTCGGGAATGGTGCAAAGCGTGTAGGTGATGAGAACCGTGTCGGCTTCTTCGTTCCCGAGCGGAATCTGTTCGCCCGGCAGGTCGAGGAATTCGATTGCGAGCGGCGAGGCCTTCACCCGCTCGCCCGCGCGTGCGCGCATGTCGAGCGAGGGTTCGAGCGCCCACAAATGGGTGACCTTGGACGCATCGTAATAGGGAAGATTGTGGCCCGCGCCGAATCCGATTTCGAGCACGCGGCCTTGCGCGCGCGGCACCACCTTCTTGCGCTGATAGGAAATCGGCTTGGTGCCCATCATCGCCGAGAGGATCGGCGGCAGAAGATGTTTTTCGTAAAAGCCCATGGCGGTTCTCAAGGCTTAGCCTGCGGTGAAAGACATAGCATAAATCGGCTATTGCCCGGAAAAATCGTAGCAGGGCAGGCCGAGATTGGAGAGCATCTGGCCGGGCTTGCACTGGTGCTCGATGGGCACGGGCTTTTTGCGGCGCTCCTTGATCACCAGATCGAAGGGCGAGGGCTGCGCCTTGGGCAGCACGGGCGGCCTGTCCTTGGCCGTTTGCGGCAGATCCCATTGATTGGCCAGGCAATGCTGCCACTCGCGTTCGGACAATTGTTCGTAGAACTGCCCGGTGCAATTGTAGAGATAGCGGCCGAGCGCGCGCAGCCCGTTCCGGTTCGGCTCGCGTTCGCGCTCCAGGATCGGGGGCACGGCCGGCAGCGGCTGGCTCTGATAGGGGATATAGATCGGCCGCGTCACGGGCACGGGCGGGGCGGGTTTGCGCTTTTCCTTCTCCGCCTCTTTCTTGATGAACGTGGGAAAGAAAATCTCCAGCGGATTTTCATGCAGGCCGGGAATGCCGATGGGCAATTCGGTGATCTTCACCAGCGCGAATATCAGGAGCAGGTGGAACAGAACGACGGCGCTTGCGGCAATCGCCCGGCGCGTGGGCAAGCGTGCGAACATTCCGTCTCCGAAAACCTCCCGGCGCTCCGATCCGATACGAAAACGGGCTCGCGTGCAACCGGGCCTATTCGGGGGCGACGGTTACTTTAATGCCATCCAGCGCGTCCGAACAGGTGATCTGGCAGGAAAGCCGCGAATTGGGCTGCACCGCCAAAGCCATGTCCAGCATGTCGATCTCCGCGTCGGATGGCGGGGAAAGCTTCTCGTACCAGCCGTCTTCCACATAAACGTGACAGGTCGCGCACGCACATGCCCCCCCGCATTCGGCGGCAATGGGCAGGCCCGCATCGCGCAGGATCTCCATCACGCTCCACCCGTCGCGGCCTTCGACAACATGTTCGGCACCGTTGCGATCGATGGCGACAATCTTCACGGGTTTGTCCCCCCATTCGTCATCGCCCGGCTTGTCCGGGCGATCCAATTTGGTTGCACGCGCAGGCGCGGAGCCGCGGAGAAAAGAACCGGCGCGCAACTTGTCCGCCGAAGCTCGAAGAGCGAAGGCGGAAGCGCGCTAAACGAATCCGGCGAACGCGCTCTGCCTTCAAAAAAAGAAAAGACCTCCGCATCTCCGCGTCTCCGCGTGAGATTCTTTTGTCTGCCGCAACGGGTGGCGCAACGCACTATGCAACTCCAAGCTTCTTTTGCAGCGAAGACGACGACGTCGTGTACTGGAAGCGCAGCTTCTCATTCGGCCGGCAGATATGGAAGGCCGCCTGCGCCATCAGCGCCGCCTCGTGGAAGCCCGAAAGGATCAGCTTCAGCTTGCCGGGATAGGTGTTGATGTCGCCGATGGCGAAAATCCCGGGCGTCTTGCTTTCGAATTTCTCCGTATCCACGGGGATCAGGTTTTCGTGCAGGTTCAATCCGAATTCCGCGATGGGCCCAAGCTTCATCGTCAGTCCGAAGAAGGGCAGGAAGGTGTCGCAGGCAAGATTGGTTTCCGCCTTGTCGGCGCCGGCAATCGTCACCGCTTCGAGCATGCCGTTGACGCCATGCAGCGCCTTCACGCTGGCGACCTGGAACTTGATCTTGCCTTCATCGGCAAGCGCGCGCATCTGGTTGACGCTGTGCTGGTTGGCGCGGAAGCCGTCGCGGTGATGCACCAGCGTCAGCGAGTTGGCGATGGGCGCCAGATTGAGCGTCCAGTCCAGCGCCGAATCGCCGCCGCCCGCGATCACGATGTTTCGCCCGCGGAAATTCTCCATCTTGCGTACGGCGTAGAACACGCTCTTGTTTTCGTATTCTTCGATGCCCGCAATCGGCGGGCGCTTGGGCACGAAGCTGCCGCCGCCGGCCGCGATCACCACCACATGGGCGACGATCTCCTGCTCATTGTCGGTCGAAAGCTTCCAGCGTCCGTCGGGAAGTTTTTCGAGCGCATTGGCCATCTGGCTCAGATGGAAGCTCGCGCCGAAGGGCTTGATCTGCTCCATCAGCCGGTCGGTCAGTTCCTGGCCGGTGACGATGGGCAGCCCCGGAATGTCGTAGATCGGCTTTTCCGGATAAAGCTCGGTGCACTGCCCGCCCGGCCGGTCGAGGATATCGACCAGATGCGCCTTCAGATCCAAAAGCCCCAGTTCGAAAACCGCGAAGAGCCCGATCGGCCCCGCACCTACAATCACGACGTCCGTCTCGACAGCCATTTCACATTCCAGTCAGTGTATGAAGTTTTATTCCTGCGGTGTTATATGTAGAAATAGGTGCCGCGGCAATGTGTTCAATGGGAATCCGAAAAAAGGTCGCGGACACCTCTGCCGAAACGCCCCGGATCAGCACCATGAACCCCGCTTTTTGCCGCTCCATGACCGATGTCCGCCGCGAGATCGACCGGCTCGACCGGGCGCTGGTCGCCCTTCTGGCCCAGCGGCAGGCCTATATCGAACGCGCGGCCGAACTCAAGGGCGCAAGACAGGCGGTCCGCGACGAGGCCCGGATCGCGGACGTGATCGCCAAGGTGCTGGCCGAGGCCGAAAAAGCGGGCCTCGAGCCCGCCATCGCCGAGCCGGTATGGCGCACTTTGGTCGAATGTTCGATTGCCTATGAATACGAGCGCTTCGATGCTCAGCGTGCCAGATAATCCTCGATGAAGATGTGAACGGCCTCGGCGCGTTGCTTCAGCGTGTCCAGCGCCGCCAGCGCCTGTCCCGAATTGGCACAGGGATCGAGCGTTTCGGCCGCCGCCGCCGCATCGGCCAGCGCGAAGGCCCCGATTCCGCGCGCTGCCCCCTTCAGCGAATGATGGATCGCATGCCAGGTCTTGGCATCGCCCGAAGTCAGGATTTCCTGCAATTGGGCGACGAGGTCGCTGGCCTGCGTTTCGAAAACCTTCAGGATTTCCGAATTAAGTTCGCTGTCGCCGCCAGTGTAGCGGGCCAGATGGGTAAGATCGACGGGACCGTTCATCGGACAGGTCTTCGCAATTGACGGGACGAATCGTGAGCCAAATCGTTCAAGAGCGCGTTAACGCGGCGCCCGCCGAATTGGAAGCCTGCGCCATCGCCGCATGGCCTGCGCGCAGCACGCTTGCGATGGGCGGCTGGCTGTTGCGCTTCACCGGCGGCTATTCCCACCGGGGCAATTCGGTTGCCGCCGTCTCTTTCGAAACCGGCGATCTTCACGCCCTGGTCGCCCTTGCCGAGATGGCCTATTTTGCGCGCGGGCTCTCGCCCATGTTCCAGATCACGCCGGCAAGCCGGCAGGCCGGCCTCGAAGAGATGCTGATCGAACGCGGCTACGGGCTCGAAGCGCCGGCGCAAGTGATGATCGCCGCACCGTCTCGCATCCAGGGTTCGGGCAAGGATGCGATCCTCTCACCCGAAGCCGATGCGGGTTTCAAATCGCTGGTCCTGTCCGGCTCCCATTCCTATGCCGACGGACTGGAGCGACTGGAAATCGTTTCGCGCATCGAACACGAACATGTCTTCGCCACCGTCGGCGCCAAAGGCGACGCGCTCGCCTGCGGGTTCGCCACGCTGATGAACGGCTGGGCCGGCATCAACCTGATGCGCACCCATCCCGCCCATCGCCGCAAAGGCCTTGCGCGCGAAATCCTCGCCGCGCTGGCGCGCTGGGCGCAAACGAAAGGCGCGAATGGACTGTATCTGCAAGTCGAAGATGCCAACGCGCCCGCACGCGCGCTCTACGCCAAAGCGGGTTTCGAGGATGCCTATTCCTATCGCTATTACCGCGCGCCTTAAAACGGCACCCATCCGTTCGGGAACGGCGAAACGCCGATCACAGAGGCATGTCCGAACAGCACGATCAGGAAAATCGCCAGCGCCACCCAGAAGCGCCAGCCGAAACTCTGGCCGAGCTTGAGCTGGTTGCGTCCGGCGATCGCTGCGGCGAACGGAATGTTCGATGTCTTCGCCGCAAACGCCGTCCACGCTTCGCCCATCTTGCGCCTGCGTTTGGCGTCGATGGAAAACGTGCCGAGAATGGGAAGCACGAGGAACGTTCCGAACAGCACGATCGAGGCTTCGTCGCCGTTCACCGCCAGATGAAACGCCGCCCATATCGCCACGCCCCACAGAAACGGATGCCGCGTGATGCGCAGCACGCCCTGCACCACGCCCTCTCTCGCGGCCGCCCCTTCCTGCTGCACCGATGTCGGATTGGGCAGGAACAGCCCCTGCACACCCAGAAGGAACGCAAGCCCCACGACCGGAATGCCGAAATCGAATGCGAGCGGGCCCAGATTGTAGAGCCGCTCGTTCTCCGCCATCGGCTGCGCCGCGTTATAGGCCATCGCCAGCCAGACGATGGCCGCGATGGAGGCAAGCGCGAACAGGCCGAGATAGGCCCTCTCCCCGATGGCGCCGGTGATGACGTCGCGAACCTTCGTGCCGGCTATGAGCAGATGAATTGCGAGAAACACGGCCGCCGCCGCAATGAGCATTGCCATGACACCCTCCTCGCGGCGTGCCCAAAATTCATGTGGCCGATTCGCCGCGCTTCCATTTTAATGGTTAAAAGCGGGGCGATAACAGGACAGGTCGAAGGAACTTTTCATGGCTTCCATGGGATCGGAACTGAGAGAGGCATTGGTCCAGCCTGAGGCCGAGGCGCCCGGCGCGCCCGCGCCCCAGCGCCCCGGACCCGCGCAGCGCACCCTGCTGGTCATGGTGTTCGCGGCCACGCTGGCCATTTTCTGGATGGGCACGGCGGCGGCCTATATCTCCGGCTATCTGGGCTTTAACGGCTTGATAGCGCTGGATATTCAGCAAGTCGCCTTGATCGTGTTCGCAACCTTCATTCCCCCCTTTCTGATCGTGGCCGGCGGCTGGGCCATGACCCGGGGCATGGAGATGAGTGCCGCCGCCGAGGCCTTGGCCCATGCCACCGACAAGCTCTTTGCGGCCGACGAGACGGCCGCGCGCACCGCAGCGCGCCTGGGCAAGGTGGTGCGCCGCGAGCTCGATGCCCTCAACACCGGGCTGGACGCCTCCATCGCCCGGCTGCGCGCGCTTGAAGGGGTGCTCGAAAACCAGATCGCCTCCATCGACGAGGCGGGCGCGCGCGCCGATGTGCGCGCCGAAGCCGTCGCTTCGCGCCTTTCGCAGGAGCGCGAGCGCATCGATACGGTGGCGGGTCTTCTCACCGACAACGCCGCGAAAGCCAGCGAGATCGTGGCCGGCCGTGCCGCCCAGATGAAAGCGATGATCGAAACCGCCGAAGGCGCGCTGCGCATAGCGGGCAATTCGCTGGACACGCAATCCTCCGCCTTCCGCAAGGCCGCCGAAACCGCTGCCGAAGCGCCCCATGCGGTGGCCGCCGAACTCGACCGCCAGGCCAAGCGCATCGAAGCGGTGTCCGATGCCGCCATGGCGCGCGCCGAATTCGTGCTCGGCCGTCACGAACGCCATCGCAGCGCCATGTCCGAATTGCTCCAGAAGATGAAGGACGAAAGCGAAAGCTTCGAAACCGCGCTCACCCGCCAGCGCACCCTGCTGGAAGAGGCGATCCAGGGGCTCGGCAAACAGGCGGACGCGTTTGCAGGCCTCGCCGGCAATGCCGAACGCGACATGGAAGTGATGATGGCGGCAACGGCGGCGCGCGCCAACCAGATCGCCGCCGGCTTCGGCCGCGAAGCCGAACGCATGAAGGAGATCGGCGATGCGGCGGCCGAGACGCTGAACCGCCTCGTCGAATCGCTGCACGATGCGGGCACGGGCGCGCAAGCCCTGATCGGCGAAACCACGGCCGAAGCGAAATCCGATGCCAAGGCGCTGGTCGGCGAAGCGATGGCCGAATGCCACCGCCTGTTGCGCGCGGCCGGCGATCTTTCGGCCGAATCCGCGCAGATGAAGAAGATGCTCGGCGAAGCCGCGACCGAAGTGGAAAAGCATCTGCTCTCCCTGCCCGGCGTGGCGCAACAGGAAGCCGCCCGCGTGCGCGCGCTGGTGCGCAGCGAAACCGAAGAGATTCTCGATCTGTCCGCGCGCACGCTCGCAACCGTTCATGCGCGCAGCGCCGCCAAGCAGCCCGCCCCGCAAAAGCCCGAAGAACAGGCGGCCGGAGAACCCGAAACCGAAAGCCTGCTGTCGCGCGCGCGCAAGCTCACCCAGCGTCCGCCCAGGCGCAAGGAACACCCATCCGAACCCAAGACCTGGGAGATGAGCACGCTGCTCGCCGCCGCCGAAGGCGATAGTGCGCAGAAGGAATTGAAACCGGCTGCGGCTGCGGCCCTCGGCGCGCTCGAAATCGCGCTCGCCGACATGGCCATCGAACTGGAAGCCATTTCGGCCGGCCCCGAACCGGGCCCCGAGGAATGGAAGCAATATCTCGCCGGCGACCGCACCGTGTTCGCGCGCCGCCTCGCCGAATCCATCGACAGCGACGTGGTCGATCGCATCGCCACCGCCTTCCGCGACAATCCCGGCTTCCGCGAATCCGCCAATGCCTATATCGGCGAATTCGAAGCCCTGCTTCAGCGCGCGAAGGAAGGCGACGGCGGCGGCCTGCTCGCCAACAGCATCCTCAGCGCCGACACGGGAAAAATCTATCTCGCACTCGCCTATGCGCTGGGGCGGTTGTCGTAGAACACAACACATTCCCCCCTCGTTCGTCATCGCCGGGACAAGCCCACTGCTGTCCGGTTTATTTTTGTAGACAAGGTGCATGGCGTTGATTCTTCTGTGTTTCAAACGTTTCGCGACGATTTGGACACGGAAAGGACCGACGCCATGCGCCATGAGAATAGCGTTCTTCATCAAATCCTGAAGCATATTCCTTGGGCCGGGTTCGAGGCGCTTGTGGAGCAGTATCGGGCCGACAAGCACGTTCGCCGGCTGCCGGCCAAAAGCCAGCTTGTGGCGCTGGTCTACGGGCAGTTGAGCGGGGCTCAGACGTTGCGTGAGATCGTGACGGGGCTTCAGAGCCATGAGGCGCGGCTTTATCACATGGGTGCTGAGCCGGTGCGCCGGTCCACCTTTGCCGATGCCAATGCGAAGAGGCCGGTGGAAGTGTTCTCGGGCCTGCTGGGGCTTTTGATGAAGCAGGCCCATCGCGGATTGCGCCGCGCGGTAGCCGATACCACCTATTTGATCGATTCGACGGGGCTGAAGCTGGATGGGCGCAGCGAAGCGTGGGCGCGCTTCTCCGCCGATGCCTGCGGGGCCAAGCTGCACGTGATCTACGATGCCAATGCCGATGTGCCGGTCTATGCCGCCGTCAGCGCGGCCAATGTCAACGACATCACGCCCGCCAAGGCCATGCCCATCGAGCCGGGCGCGACCTATGTTTTTGACCTTGGTTACTACGATTATCGCTGGTGGGCCGAACTCGACGATGCCGATTGCCGCATCGTCACGCGCTTCAAGAAGAACACGCCGTTTTATCCGCTTGAGGAACGGAAGATAACACCGGGCGGTCCCATCCTGTCCGATCGCATCGGCTTTTTGCCACAACGCCAGAAATACAGCCGCCAAAATCCGTTCCGCAATGCGGTCCGCGAAATCCGCGTCAGGATCGAAACCGGCAGGACCCTGCGCATCTTCTCCAACGATCTGCAGGCCAGCGCCGAAGAGATCGCAGACCTCTACAAGCGCCGCTGGGGCATCGAACTGTTCTTCCGCTGGATCAAACAGACCCTCAAGATCCGCCGCTTCATCGGCACCTCCGAAAACGCCGTGCGCATCCAGATCGCCGCAGCCCTTATCGCCTATCTCTTGCTCAGGCTGGCTCACGCCACCCAGAAAATAGTCCCAAGTCCGCTCGCCTTTGCCCGCCTCGTGCGCGCAAACCTCATGCACAGGCGACGTATCGACCGCCTGCTCGACCCCGATCCGCCTGCCGCAAACCACGCACAAATGGCCATCCAATGGACCTGAAAATTAAACCGGACAGCAGTGGGACAAGCCCGGCGATGACGAAGGTGGTTGTGCAGATCATCTCCGCCGCAACCTTGCCGCATAAAATCCATCCATGCCGCCGATCTCCGCCATGTAACATGGCTGCGTGCGCAGATCGCCTTGCGGTGAAATCAGCTCGGACATCCCAAACAATTCCTGCGGTGCAACCGGCTCGCGCGCGAAAGAATCGTTGCGCCGCAGAAAATCCTCGACCTGTTCGATCCCCTCCTCGCATTCCAGCGAGCACACGGCGAACACGAGCAATCCGTCTTGCGCCACCATCTGCGCCGCCGCATCCAGCAATTCGCCGGCATTCTGCACGCAGGCATTGACGTCGGCCGCGCTCTTGATCCAGGGCAATTCGGGATGGCGCCGGATCGTGCCCGTGGCGCTGCACGGCGCATCGAGCAGAACGAAGGGCGCGCGACGCTCCGGGTGGAAATCGCGAACATCGGCTTCGATGATTTGCGCGTTCAAGTGCAGACGTTCCAGATTCTCGCGCAGCCTTCGGATGCGTTCGTGTTCGCGTTCCACCGCAATCGCATGTGCGCCCGTACTTGCAAGCTGCGCGGTCTTGCCCCCCGGCGCCGCGCAAAGATCGATCACGGTTTTGCCATTCACATCGCCGAGCAGCCGCACAGGAAACGTCGCGGCCAAATCCTGCACCCACCATGTGCCGTCCGCGAAGCCGGGAAGGTCTTCAACGCGTGCGCTTTCGCCAAGCCTGAGCACATTGCCGGGCAGACGCACCGCACCGGGAATCTCAACCGCGGCCTTTGTCATGATGTCGAGCGGCGGCGGCACAAGATGCGCCGTAGCCATCGCGCGCGTCGCCGCTTCGCCATAGGTCTCGCACCAGCGCGGCCACAGCCAGTCCGCCGTGTTCAATCGCGGCGCATCCTGTTTTGCGATCGCGCTTTCGCCTTCGCGCGTCACGCGCCGGAGCACCGCATTGATCAGCGGCTTGAAATGTTTGGCTTTGGAATCGCGCGCGGCCAGATCGTTTGCGGCATCGACGGCCGCATGTGCCGCAACCTTCAGGAACAGAAGTTCGCAAATCCCCATCATCAGGATTTCCAGCGCCGCGCCCGCGCGATGCGGCGCCGGCGGCCTGGGCACGTATTCGCGCAGCAGCGCCTCGATCTGCCCGAAACGGCGCATCGTCTCGCTTGCGATGGCGCGCGCGAAACCGGCATCGCGCGGGGCCAGACTTGCCGCGGCAAGCGCCTGCTCCAGTGCCGCATCGAGGGGGCGACGGCGCCTCAGAACCGCGCCCAAAGCGGCCAATGCGGCGGCGCGCGCCTGTAATCCCTGCTTTTCCATCCCTTGCCTTTCGGCGCTCGCGGTCATACCTGAAAGCCATGGCCACCAAGTCCCAAATCGCCGCCCGCATCAAGGAGGCGGGAAAGCGCGCCGCCGCCGAAGCCGAGGCCCGCCGCGCCCATGCCAAAAACCCACCCCTGCCGCGCGAAATCGGCGGGCCCCAGGGGCCCGAGCCAACCCGTTACGGCGATTGGGAAAAAAAGGGCATCGCGAGCGACTTCTGAGGCCCTTGATCGCAAGGCCTGTGAGGTCCATCTAAGATTGGCCAGGAGGCCCACATGTTTATCCAGACCGAATCCACGCCAAATCCGGCCACGCTCAAATTCGTACCCGGCCGCACCGTGATGGGCGAAGGCGCGGTCGCCGATTTCCCCGACCGGGATTCGGCCAAGCGCTCGCCGCTGGCGGCCAGCCTCTTCGATGTGCCCGGGGTCTCCCGCGTCTTCTTCGGCGCCGATTTCATTTCGGTGACCAAATCGGATGGCGACTGGCGCAATCTGAAGGCGCCGATCCTGGCTGCCATCATGGAACATTTCACCCGCGGATTGCCGCTGATCGAATCTCATGAGGAAAGCGAAAGCGAACCGGCTTATTCGGAAGAAGAATCGGAAATCGTCGAACAGATCCGCGAACTGATCGATACGCGCGTGCGCCCCGCCGTCGCCAATGACGGCGGCGATATCGTCTTCAAGAAGTTCGACGGCGAATCGGGAATCGTGTTCCTGCACATGCGCGGGTCCTGCGCCGGTTGCCCGTCGTCCACGATGACGCTCAAGAACGGCATCGAAAACATGCTGCGTCACTATATTCCCGAAGTGAACGCCGTGGAGGCCGTGTAGCGGACAGCATGAAAATCCTCGCCGCCGATACCGCGCTCGGTGCGTGTTCGGTTGCCGTGCTGGACGGCGACAAAATCCTCGCCCACATTTTCGAAGCCATGCCGCGCGGCCATGCCGAAGCGCTCGCCCCGATGGTGGAACGCGCGATGGCGCAGGCGAAACTCGCGTTTTCCGCGCTCGATCGCCTCGCCGTCACCACAGGCCCGGGCACCTTCACCGGCCAGCGCGTCGGCCTTGCCTTCATGCGCGGGCTTCGTGTGGCCCTGAAAAAACCCCTGAGCGGCGTAGCAACGCTGCACGCCATGGCCGCCGCCGCCATGGACGAAGCCAAAACCCCATATGCGGCCGCGCTGCACGATGCCAAGCGCGGCGAATTCTATTTCCAGATCGTCTCGCGCGAAGGGCCGCTCTTTGCCCCGCGCATCGCGAGCCTGTCCGAAGCGGTCGAAGCCATTGCGGGCCGGCCCGGAACGTTCGCGCTTGCCGGAACCGGTGCGAATGCGGCTTTATCCGGCTTGCGTTCGAGGGGGAATGCCGTGGCCACATCCATCGCCGCGCCCGATGCGTTGTGGGCGGCGCGCCTTGCGCTGCGCACCGCCGCCTGCGATGCGCCCGTGCGCCCGCTCTATCTGCGCCCGCCCGATGCGCGATTGCCAAGCCGATGATGCTGCGCCGCGCGGTTCCGAGCGATCTTTCCGCCCTGACCGCGATGCATGCCGCCTCCTTCTCCGAAAGCTGGACGGGCGAAGCGCTGGGCGCGCTTCTGGACTCGCCGGGCGCGTTCGCCTTCATCGGCATCGAAATGTCGAGTCTGGCGGCCGGTTTCGTGCTGGCGCGCGTGGCCGCCGACGAAGCGGAAATCCTCACCATCGCGGTCCGTCCCAATGCCCGGCGCAAAGGCCTGGGGCGTGCGCTGGTCAAGGCCGCCGCCGCCCAGGCGAAAAAGATGGGCGCGCAGGCGATGTTCCTCGAAGTGGGCGAGACCAATGCCGCCGCCCGGGCTCTTTATCGGAGCCTGGGTTTCGCACAGGCCGGCCGGCGCAAGGATTATTACGGCCATGAAAGCGGCCTCGTCCTGACGGCAAAATTGCCGCTTTGCGGCCCGGCTATTGGGAAATGACGCCCAACTCGATTAAAGTCCGGGCCCCGGCAGGAAGGACCCATGACGCGGATTGAGAAGCTTTGCGTGGAAAAGGGTTTGCGCATGACCGACCAGCGCCGCGTGATCGCGCGCGTGCTCTCGGAAGCCATCGACCATCCCGACGCCGAAGAGCTTTACCGCCGTTCGGCCTCCATCGATCCGCATATCTCCATCGCCACGGTCTATCGCACCGTGAAGCTGTTCGAGGATGCGGGCATCCTGGAACGCCACGATTTCCGCGACGGCCGCTCGCGTTATGAAGAAGTGCCCGATTCCCACCACGATCACCTGATCGATATCCAGACCGGCAAGGTCGTGGAATTCCGCAACGAGGAAATCGAAAAGCTCCAGCGCCGCGTGGCCGAGGAGCTTGGCTTCGAACTGGTCGATCACCGCCTCGAGCTTTACGGCGTGCCCAGGGCTGCGAAGAAGCCGGACGAGCGCTGAAGGACAGAGCATGCAATCCATTCGCGCCGCCGCGATGCTGTTGACGTTCGTGATCCTGTCCTTGCTGGTGATCCCGCTGCAATACGGGCTGATGGGTTTGGGGGTGAAGGAAAGCCGCAACATTCCCCATCGCTATGCGCGCGTGCTGTGCCGCCTCTTCGGCATCCGCATCAAGGTGATCGGCAAGCCGGTCGCCGATCGCGGCGTGCTGATGCTGTCCAATCACGCCTCCTATCTCGATCCGGTCGTGTTGTCGGCGGTCTCGCGCGCCTCTTTCGTGGCCAAGGCCGAAGTGCGCACCTGGCCGCTGTTTTCCACGCTCGCCAAATTGCACCGCACCGTCTTCGTCGATCGCGCGCGCCGAAGCCAGGTGGGCGCCAAGCGCGACGAAATCCGCGAGCGTATCGCCGCCGGCGATGCGCTGGTGCTGTTCCCGGAAGGCACCTCCAGCGACGGCAATCGCGTGCTGCCGTTCAAAAGCGCGCTGATGGGCGCGGCGGAAACCGAGACGGGCACCGATCCCTCCGGCCACACGCGGCATGTGGCGGTTCAGCCGGTTTCCATCGCCTATACCGGCGTGCACGGCATGCCCATGGGCCGCGAGAACCGCCCGCTTTATGCCTGGTACGGCGATATGGAACTGGCCCCGCATCTTTGGGAATGTTTCATCACCGGTCCGGTCGATGCGGTGGTGGAGTTTCATGCCCCCATGACGGTGGATTCGGCGGGCGGGCGCAAGGCGCTGGCCCAGAAGGCCGAAGCCATCGTGCGTGCCGGGGTGATCCGCGCGCTGGCGGGAGAGGCGCCCGAAATCCCCGCATCTCCGCCGGAATCGGCATCCCAGGCGGGCGAACTCGCCGAGGCGGTTGCGTAGATGCGCAGCTTTCGCCCATAAAGCCGCCAAATGAAGAAGCTCTTCATCAAGACCTATGGCTGCCAGATGAACGTCTACGATTCCGCGCGCATGGCGGATTTGCTGGCGCCGCTGGGCTATGCGCCTGCCGATGCGCCCGACGATGCGGATATGGTCATCCTCAACACCTGCCATATCCGCGAAAAGGCGGCGGAAAAGGTCTATTCCGAACTCGGCAAGCTGAAGCGGCTGAAGGACCGGAAAGCCGGCATGCTGATCGCGGTTGCGGGCTGCGTGGCCCAGGCCGAAGGCGAAGAGATCGTGGCCCGCCAAAGCGCGGTCGATATCGTGGTGGGCCCGCAATCCTATCACCGCCTGCCGCAATTGATCGCTGAGGTGGCGCGCGGCACCGGCCATGCGCTGGAAACCGATTTTCCCGCGCAAGACAAATTCGATTCCCTGCCCGAGGAAACGGGCGTCCAGGGCGCCTCCGCCTTCCTCACCGTGCAGGAAGGTTGCGACAAGTTCTGTACGTTTTGCGTGGTGCCCTACACGCGCGGGAGCGAATATTCGCGCAGCGTCCGCGAGATCGAGGCGGAAGCGCGCCGCCTTGTTGCACGCGGCGTGCGCGAGATCACCCTGCTCGGCCAGAATGTGAATGCCTATCGCGGCACCGGCCCGGATGGCGAAAGCTGGAGCCTTGCTCAGCTTCTTTATCGCCTGGCCGAGATCGACGGGCTGGATCGCTTGCGCTACACCACGAGCCATCCCCGCGACATGCGCGATGATTTGATCGCTGCCCATGGCGAACTCGACAAATTGATGCCCTATCTGCATCTGCCGGTGCAGGCGGGTTCGGATCGCGTGCTGGCCGCCATGAACCGCCAGCACACGGCCGGCGATTATCTGCGCCTGGTCGAACGTATCCGCGCGGCCCAACCCGATCTGGCCCTGTCGTCCGATTTCATCGTCGGTTTTCCCGGCGAAACCGACAAGGATTTCGAAGCGACCATGGCGCTGGTGGACGCGGTCGGTTACGCGCAAGCCTTTTCCTTCAAATATTCCCCGCGCCCGGGCACGCCGGCTTCCACGCAGAAACAAGTGCCCGAAGACGTGAAAGATGCGCGCTTGCAGGCGCTGCAAGCCTTGCTGTCGCGCCAGCAGGGGCAATTCAACGCGTCCTGCGAAGGCCGCACCATGCCGGTACTGTTTGAAAAGCCCGGCCGCAAAGCCGGACAAGCGGTCGGCAGAAGCCCGTTTCTTCAACCCGTGCATGTCGAAGATGCGGCCCGATTCATCGGCCAAATTCGCGATGTGCGCATCGCGGAAGTGCAGCCCAATTCGCTCAGGGGCGTATTCGCAGACGAGCGCCAGATGGCGGACGCGCTTTGAACCAGACCGCGAAATCCCGAAAGCCGAAAGAGCAGGTGACGCTCGAATTTCCCGATAATGCGCTGGTGGCGGCTTTGGGCGGCGCGCATCAGAAGAATCTCGTGCGCATCGAACAGAAATTGAGCGTGCGCGTCGCCATGCGCGGCAATCTCGTCGCCATCGAAGGCGCCCCCGATGCGAGGAAACGCGCGGCCGCGGTGTTGCGCGCGCTTTATGCGCGCATCGAAACCGGCGAAGCGGCGGGCACCGCCGAAGTCGATGCCGAAATCCGTTTCGCCATGCGCGAGCCCACCCAATTGCCGGCCGGCGATTTCGGCACGCCCGCGATCAAGACGGCATCGGCGCGCGTGGCGCGCGCGCGCAGCCCCGCGCAAGGCGCCTATCTCGATCTGATGCGCACCCATCCTCTGGTGTTCGGCGTCGGCCCCGCCGGCACCGGCAAAACCTATCTCGCCGCCGCCTTCGGCGCCCATCTTCTGTATGAGCGCCGCGTCGAGCGGTTGATCCTGTCGCGTCCGGCGCTGGAAGCGGGCGAGCGTCTCGGTTTCCTGCCCGGCGATCTCAAGGAGAAGATCGATCCCTATCTGCGCCCGCTTTACGATGCGCTGTTCGATGTCATGGGCGAGCAATGCGTGAAGCTGATGGAGCAGGGCGTCATCGAAGTGGCCCCGCTTGCCTTCATGCGCGGGCGCACGCTGGCGCGCGCCTTCGTGATCCTGGATGAGGGGCAAAACGTTTCGCCCGCGCAGATGAAGATGTTCCTCACGCGCCTGGGCGAAGATGCGCGCATGGTCGTCACCGGCGATCCCAGCCAAAGCGATCTTCCGAGCGGCACCCAATCGGGCCTCAACGAGGCGCTGGGCATTCTGGGCGGCGTCGAAGGCGTGGCGGTCGCCCGCTTCTCCGACAAGGATGTCGTGCGCCACCCGCTGGTCACGCGCATCGTGCGCGCCTATGACAAGGCCTCCGGCCCATGAGCATAGAGATCCGCATCGAAGATTCGCGCTGGCGCAAATGCGCGCCGGGTTTGCGCGCGCGCCTGAAGCGCGCGGTGGCCGCGGCGCTGGCCCGCGCCGATGCGCCCCAAGGTGCCGGCCTCACCATCCTGCTCACCGGCGATGCGGCGCTTAAAACGCTCAATTCGGCCTTCCGTGCCAAGGCGAAAGCCACAAACGTTCTCTCTTTTCCCGCCGCCCCCAATGGTGAAAACTATCTGGGCGATGTCGCGATTGCCTATGGCGTGGCCGCGAAGGAGGCCCGCGCCGCCGGCAAATCCTTAAGCGATCATGCCGTGCATCTGTGCGTACATGGGGTTTTGCATCTTCTGGGCTACGATCACGTGACGATGAGACAAGCGAAGATCATGGAGCCGCTCGAAACGGAAATTCTGGCCGGCCTCGGCATTGCCGATCCTTACGCACACGCCGCCTGATGTCCGACGAACCGCCGCAAACCGCCGAACAGCCCAACGGCAAACATCTGCCGTTGCTGAAACGTATCGCGAGCCTGCTGCATCGCGATCACGAAGCGCAGGCCATGCGCGAAAGCCTCGAAGAGGTGATCGAGGAAAGCGACCGCCAAAGTGCGGCCCTTTCGCCGCAGGAACGGGTGATGCTCACGAACCTGCTGAAGTTCGGCGAGCTGCGCGTGGAAGATGTCATGGTCCCGCGCGCCGATATCGTGGCGGTCGAAGAGAAGACCCCCATCTGCGAACTGGTCGCCATGTTCCGCGAGGCGCAGCATTCGCGCCTGCCCGTCTATCGCGAAACGCTGGACGACCCCATCGGCCTCATCCACATCAAGGACGTGCTGGCGCTGGCCGAGCTTGGCCCGGACGGGCTGATGCGCTGGCCCGAGGTTCCCATCGCGCGCATCAAGCGCGATCTTCTCTTTGCGCCGCCCTCGATGCCCACGCTGGAATTGCTGCTCAAGATGCAGACGACGCATTCGCATCTGGCGCTGGTGATCGACGAATATGGCGGCACCGACGGGCTCGTCACCATCGAAAACCTGATCGAGGAGATCGTGGGCGAGATCGACGACGAGCACGATGTCGAAGAAGGTCCGCAATTGCGCGCGGCGCCGGGCGGGGTCTACGACGCCGATGCCCGCTACGATCTGGAAGATTTCCGCCGCGAGACCGGCATCACGCTGTTGCCCGCCGATCCCGACGAGGAAGTCGATACGCTGGGCGGGCTGGTGGTGTCCATTCTGGGCCGCCTGCCCCAGCGCGGCGAGATCGTGCCCTACAACGACGATTACGAATTCCAGGTGCTCGAAGCCGATCCGCGCCGCGTCAAACGGCTGCGCTTCCGCCCCGCCGCAAAACTGGCGCAAAGGCGTACGACGGCGCCATGAAGGCCAGGCTGGCGTTTGCATTCCTGCGCATGTGGTTCGCGCTCGCGAATGCAGGCGATTGGGTGCGCGCGCTTGCGGGCTGGAAGCGTCTGGCGCTAGCGCTGGTGGCCGGGCTGTTGTCCGCGCTCGCCTTCGCGCCGTTCGGAGTCTTTCCGCTTCTGCTGATGGCGTTCGCGCTGCTCGTGCTCTTCATTGACGGCGCGCAGACCCGCAAACGCCCCGTGCTGTCCGCCTTTGTCGTGGGATGGGTGTTCGGCTTCGGCCATTTCCTGGCGGGACTTTATTGGGTCGGTTATGCCTTCATGGTCGATCCCTCGGCGCATGAATGGCAGATTCCCTTCGTCGCGGTTCTGTTTCCGGGCGGGCTTGCGCTGTTTCCCGCCGCGGCAATGGCGTGTGCGTCCTGGTTCTGGCGCAAGGGCGTCGCGCGCATCTTCATCTTCACCGCCTGCTATGCCGCGGCCGAATGGTTGCGCGGTCATATCCTCACGGGCTTTCCCTGGAATCTGCCCGCCTATGGCTGGGGCGCATCGCTGGGCGTGCTGCAAAGCGCGAGCGTGATCGGCGCATACGGATTGTCGGTGCTGACCATTCTTCTGGGCGCATCGCTGGCGCGCATCGCAGATCGCGACCAACGCGCCTGGAACTGGCCCGTCGCGATGACAGTGCTCTTCATCGCCCTTGCCATCGGTGGCGATATCCGTCTGGCGCTCGTGCCGCAAACGAATGTCGCCAATGTGCATCTGCGCCTCGTGCAGCCCGATGTGCCGCAGGATCGCAAATATGTCTTCGCCGATCGCGCGCGCAATTGGCAGCGGCTGATCGATCTCAGCCTCGAAAAAACCGAAGGCCCGCCGCCCACGCACATCGTCTGGCCGGAAGCCGCCCCGCCTTTCCTGCTGGCGCGCGAGCCCTTGGCGCTGGCCGATGTCGCCTATCTCACGCGCGGCAAGCGCGTCCTGATCACGGGCGCGGTGCGCCGCTATCGCGACAGCGGCCGCTTCTTCAACAGCGTCTTCATCTTCGCCCATGATGGCGCGCGCATCGCGACCTACGACAAATTCCACCTCGTGCCCTTCGGTGAATATCTGCCGCTGTCCGGCCTGCTGAACTGGATCGGCGTTACCAAACTTGTGGATAGTCCTGGCAGCTTTACGCCGGGTCAGGGGCCCAGGACATTCGCCGTTCCCGGCGCGCCACCGGTCGGGCCGCTCATCTGTTATGAAATCCTGTTCCCCGATGCGGTGACCGGCTCCACCCGTCCCGGTTGGTTCGTCAACGTCACCGACGACTCCTGGTTTGGTCCTTCCACCGGTCCTCACCAGCACCTGCTCACCGCCCGCGTGCGCGCCATCGAGGAGGGAATCCCTGTCGCGCGCGCCGCAAATACGGGCATCTCGGCGGTGATAGACCCTCTCGGACGTATAAGGGCGTCGCTCGGCTTGAACGAAATGGGTATCGTCGATGCGCCTCTTCCCGCGGCGCTGGGGGGTACTCCCTACGCGCATTTGGGGGATACCGCTTTTCTTGTATTATGGATCGGTTGCATTTTGGGATGGCTTCTACCGATGCGCGCGCGTGCACGCAAACCGTAGGGGCTACCCCTTTCCGGGACCGTAGAAATATGGCTAAGGTCCCACGAAGAAACGAAATTTCAGTAAGTAGGCCCGTGCCAAAAAAACAAGCGAACCCCATAGACGCACAGGTCGGAAATCGTGTCCGCCTGCGGCGCATGCTGATTGGGATGAGTCAGGAAAAGCTCGGTGAGCTTCTCGGATTAACGTTTCAGCAGGTGCAAAAATACGAGAAGGGCGTGAACCGCATCGGCGCGGGCCGTCTCTTCCAGGTTTCGCGCATACTCGGTGTTCCGATCGATTATTTTTACGAAGGCGTTGTCGATCAAATGGCGAATCTGGCGCCCGGATTCGCCGAAGAGGCATCCTCCCCGCCGGTCATGGAATTCCTGTCGAGCGGCGAAGGTTTGCAGCTCTCCCTGGCATTCATGCGCATCAGGGACGCGAAAGTGCGCAAGCGCGTGCTGGATCTGGTCCGCAGCCTCGCCGAAGAAGAAGACGAAACCGCTTAAGCCTTTCGCGAAGCCTTTTCCTCGAGGCCGGAGCGTCCCGCGCGCGCTTCCAGCGCCGCATAGGCGTCGCTTGGTGCGATTCCGCACGCAGCCCACAGCACCAGCAAATGATAGAGCAGGTCGGCCGATTCCTGGGCGACCTCCGCCTTGTCCTGGGCCACCGCGGCCAGCGCGGTTTCCACGCCTTCCTCGCCCAGCTTCTTCGCAATCTTCAGGACACCTTGCGAAAACAGTTTGGCCGTGTAGGAGGCTTGCGGATCCGCGCCCATGCGGGAGCGGATCACCTCGAACAACCGGTCCATGGGGTGCGCCTCAGCCATGGGCCAACCTAAACCTTGGTGCGATTCGCGCCAAGCGATTAGTTGGCGCCTGTATCGAGCAAACGGCGCGCGATCACCTGCGCCTGAATCTCGGCTGCGCCCTCGAAGATATTCAGGATGCGTGCATCGCACAAAACGCGGCTGATCTTGTATTCCAGCGCAAAGCCGTTGCCGCCGTGAATTTGCAGCGCATTGTCGGCGGAGCCCCACGCCACGCGCGCGGCCAGCAGCTTGGCCATGCCCGCTTCCAGGTCGCATCTGCGGCCTTCGTCTTTTTCGCGCGCGGCGAAATAGGCGATCTGGCGCGCCACCGCGATCTCCACCGCCATCATCGCGAGCTTGTCGCGCACGCGCGGGAAACCCATGATGGCGCGCCCGAATTGCTGGCGCGCCAGCGCATATTCCAGCCCCAGGTCCATGGCCGAAAGCGCAACCCCCACCGCGCGCGCCGCGGTCTGGATGCGCGCCGATTCGAAGGTCTGCATCAATTGCTTGAAGCCTTGGCCTTCCTCGCGGCCCAGAAGATTGGCGGCGGGCACTTCGAACCCGTCGAAACCGATCTCGTATTCCTTCATGCCGCGATAGCCGAGAACGGGGATTTCGCCGCCGCTCATGCCTTTGGCGGGAAACGGATCGGCATCGGTGCCGCGCGGCTTTTCGGCCAGGAACATCGAAAGCCCGCGATAATCCTTCGTATCGGGATCGGTGCGCACCAGCAGCGTCATCATGTCGGCGCGTGCGGCATGGGTGATCCAGGTCTTGTTGCCGGAGATTTTGTAGTTGCCGCCGTCCTTCACCGCGCGCGTGCGAAGCGAACCGAGATCGGAACCGGTGTTCGGTTCGGTGAAGACGGCGGTGGGCAATTTCTCGCCGCTTGCGATCAAGGGCAGCCAATGGTCGCGCTGGTCCTTGGTGCCGCCGCACAGAATGAGTTCGGCCGCGATTTCAGAGCGCGTGCCCAAACTGCCCACGCCGATATAACCGCGCGACAATTCTTCGGACACCACGCACATCGCCGTCTTGGAAAGTCCCGCCCCGCCATATTCTTCCGGGATCGTCAGCCCGAACACGCCGAGCGCGCTCATCTCCTTGATGATGTCGAGCGGAATGAGTTCGTCCTTCAAATGCCAGTCATGCGCGTTGGGCACGATCTTGTCCTGTGCGAAGCGGAAGAATTGCTCGCGGATCATGCCCATGGTTTCGTCGAGGCCCGGATCGCCGATATGCATGGCACCGGCATGTTTGACCATGTACTCGGCAATGCCGGCGCGAATCTCCGGCCGCGTGCCCGCCGCAATCAATTCGACCACCGCAGCCGAACGCATCGGTGCGGTTTCATCGTCGTCCAGCCCCAGATCGCGCAGCCGCACGATCTCGTTCTGGCTCATGGGAATGCCGCCTGCGATCTGCGCCAGATATTCGCCGAACGCCGCCTCGGTAATCAGCCGCTCGATCTCGCCGAACTTTTTTTCGCGGTCGAGTTCGCGCGCCCAGCGCAGCATCTGGCGCAGCGCCTCCACATAGGTCGCAAGCCAGGCAAGCCCATGGGCTTCGTGCTGGTGCTGATCCACGGCAGCGGCGGACACTTTTCCGTCGCGCGTCATGATCGTGCGCAATTCGGCGCGCGCGGCCGCCAGCACGCCTTCGCACGCCAGCACGGCCTCTTCGCAATGGGCCAGAAGATGGGGAATGGTCGATCCGGTCATGGCTCTTTCGCAATTTCGCTTCGCAATGCGGGAACTTAGCCGGTTCCCTTCGGCGGTGCACCATAAAGGCGGCGCGCTTTGTTTTGGACGATGGGCCGGAAGGGCGTATCGTCGCGCCATCTTTCACCACAGATTTTCACATCAATCGACTCCAATTTCGGGGAGGCACAAATGGCACAGAAACCCAACAGGCCGGTCTGGCTTGCCGCGGCGGCAGCGGGCGCATTCAGCTTTTTCGCCGTTATCGCGCTGGCCCAGACAGGCGGCACCACAAGCGGCTCGACAAGCGGATCGACAAGTGGATCGTCCGGCGGAACCTCAGGCGGCTCCTCGGGCGGCCATGGCGGCGGCGGCGTGGGAATCGGCATTTCCGTCGATTTGTCGAAGATCCTTGGCGGTTCGCATGAAACCCGGCCCGCCAATGAATGGAACGCGCTGAATGCCGCGAACCCGGACGGCGAGCACCACATCGTCGTCTTCCGCCCCGGCGTGCCCGAGGGCAAAACCGGCGGCGTGGACGTTAAAATCGACAATTCCGGCCATGTTTCGGGCGGCGATTGGGTGGTGAACTGGAAGCCCGACTCCGGCAAGCAGGCCGTCACCCCGCTCGTGCCGGAAGCCAAACCCTGTCCGCCGAAAGAGGACACCGATGCGCTCAACGCTGAAAACGATGCGCTGAAGCAACAGGTCGATGCGCTCAAATCCGAAAACGATCAATTGCGAACCGCGGCCGGCGAAGCCCAGGTCTGCAAAGAGAAGGAGACGGATTGCGAGAAGAAGCTGGCCGCGGCCAATGACGAAATCGCCCGGCTGCGCGCCGCCAATGCGCAAGCGTCTGCCGCCGCCCAGCGCCCCGGCGATGGCGCCAAGGCGATCTATGTGCCCTTCGCCGTCACCTATGACGGCAACCGCGAGATCGATCATTCCGGCTGGGATGTCATTCGCGCGGTGTTCGAAGGCAATTCGATCCGCGTCGAAAATCACACCAAAGACTATCTGGCCGCCAATCCCGAAATGCCGGACAGCGAGAAAGGCTGGCTGCGCGAAAATTACGGCACCATTCCCACCGGCCATATCGATTTCGGCAACACGCTGTTCGAAGGCGAAACCTTGCGCGAGCGCATCGAACATCTTTGCGAGCCGCCGCCGACGCTGGACGAATTGAAGGACAAGAAGTCCTCCACCCATGTCCTGGGCATCCACTACAACAACCAGACGCAATCGGTGAGCGCCACGTCCAACGGCCATGCGCTCGCAATCGCCAAGCCCGAGATCGAGGAAACCGGATTCGATTTCGACCTGACGGCGGAATGTCTATGGACTTACGATGCCAAAACGGGGGTGGTGAAAAAACAGGTCACCATGACGCTCGCCGTGCAATACCAGGACAAGGACGGCAACACGCACGAGGTCAAATACCTCGCCGACAATCCGCAAATGGGATGGATCATGGAGGGGTGAGCGGATCAGAGTTGGACTGCACACAATTTGTCATGGCCCGCGAAATGTTCAGCCCGGACACATAGCTAACAGGTGTTCGGGGACATGGTTGACACATTTAGGCTTGGACGAGGCTTTGAAGGAGGCCGTCCATGCCGTGGCGGGAGGTGTCGACTGTGGATCAACGTCGCGAGTTTGTGGCTTTGGCGTCTTTGGAAGGGGCGAACCGGCGGGAGCTGTGCCGCCGGTTCGGGATCAGCGCGCAGACGGGATACAAGTGGCTGTCGCGCTCGCGCACTGATGCACCCGATCTGAGCGACCGCTCGCGGCGGCCGCATTCCAATCCGTTGCGCAGTAGCGGGGCGATCGAAGCTTCGGTGCTTGCCATTCGTGATGCGCATCCGGCCTGGGGTGCGCGCAAGATCGAGCGCTGCCTGATCCGCGACGGTATCGAGCCGCCGGCATTGTCAACGATCCATGCAATCCTTGCGCGCCATGGCCGCGTCCTGCCCCCGGCGGGCAAGCCCGGCGAGCCGTACCGGCGCTTCGAGAAGGATGCGCCCAATGTGATGTGGCAGATGGACTTCAAGGGTCACATACCGCTTCTCGGTGGCGGCGATTGTCATCCGCTCACCGTCATCGACGATCACTCGCGCTACGCCGTGTGTCTCGAGGCCTGCGCGAACGAGCAAGCAAATACGGTGCAAAACGCCATGACGCGAACCTTCGAGCGTTACGGACTGCCCGAAACAATCCTAGCCGACAATGGCTCGCCTTGGGGCGACGGACCCTATCGCGGCTGGACCAGGCTCGGCGTGTGGCTGCTCAAGCTCGGCATCGGCCTGCATCATGGCAGGCCCTATCATCCTCAGACCCATGGCAAGAACGAGCGATTCAACCGCACGCTGAAGGCAGAGGTCTTCGCCCTGAAACGCTTCAAAGACCTTCACAACGCCCAACGTGCACTCGACAATTGGCGTATCGTCTACAACAGCGAACGTCCCCATCAAGCTCTCGGCCAGGAAACGCCCGCAACCCGTTATCGTCTCAGCCAAAGGCCGATGCCGAAGACGCTGCCCGTCGTGGAATATGATGAAGGCGAAATCCTGCGCACTGTCTCCACCACCAAGGCCTATATCAGCTTCAGGAACAGGCAATGGAAGATGCCCCAGGCCTTCTGCGGCGAGCGTCTCGCTATCCGGCCCAATGCAAGAGACGGCCTCTTCGCAGTCTGCTTTGGCGCCTACCAAATAGCGGAGATCGACTTCAACAAACCTGTCAGCTATGTATCCGAACAGGCGTCAACCATGTCCCCAGACTGAACAGAAAGCGGGCCATGACAACAAAGGTTATTGTTTCCGCAAACCGAAACGCACCTATTCCTGCGCGGGCGTATCATCCTGCGCAGCCGGCGTCCCCGCCACATCTACCGTAATCGACACATCGCTTTCCTTGGGAACCGGCGAGCCCGCTTTCACATAGCTTGCGCGGAACACGACTTCGCCCGGCTCGCCCGTGGTGTAGGTGAAGGTCGTCGTTTCCGGCGCGCCGTCGACGGCCACCGAGGCCGTCGTGCGCCCCGAAAGAATGAGTTGCGGCGTAGGATCGACATCGACCAGCCAATAGCGCCCGTCTTCGTGATTGCCGGTGAGCTTGATGATCAGCGGCTCGCCCTGTTTGACGCTCACCGTCTTGCCGTCATCGGCATTGGTGACGGTCACCGCAGCATTGGCCGCGCCGACCACGAGGAACAGCACGGCAATGGCGGCGCATGCGCGCAGAATCGCGTTTTTCATGGATATCCTCCCCTGGAATGATGGAGAGCACTCTACTCCGAACGCGCCTCGATGACATCCTCGACGGTGCGAAGGCCGGGCCGCGGCGCGGTCACCAGAACCGCCATATTCCCCGGCAGATGCTCGTTTTTCCACATCTTGGTGTGGGCGCGCGGAATATCGGCCCAGGGGAAGACCTCGCTCATGCACGGATCGATGCGCCGCTCCACCACCAGTTTGTTGGCCTGGCTCGCCTGCATCAGGTTCGCGAAATGCGAGCCCTGCACGCGCTTCTGGCGCATCCACACATAGCGCGCATCGAAGGTGATGTTGTAGCCGGTGGTGCCCGCGCAGAACACGACCATGCCCCCGCGCTTCACCACAAGGCACGACACCGGAAACGTCGCCTCGCCCGGATGCTCGAACACCATGTCGACATCGTTGCCTTTGCCGGTGACCTCCCAGATCGCCTTGCCGAATTTGCGCGCCTCTTTGGTCCACGCATCGTATTCGGGCGAACCCACTTTGGGCATCTGGCCCCAGCAATTGAAATCCTTGCGGTTGATGACGGCCTTGGCCCCCAGCGACAAAACGAATTCGCGTTTGCTCTCGTCCGAAATCACGCCGATGGCATTGGCGCCCGACACCGCGCAAAGCTGCACGGCGAATGAACCCAGTCCGCCCGACGCGCCCCAGATCAAAACATTATGACCGGGGCGCAGGATATGCGGGCGATGGCCGAAAAACATGCGATAGGTGGTCGCCAAAGTCAGCGTGTAGCAGGCGCTTTCTTCCCAGGTCAGATGCTTGGGCCGCTCCATCAACTGGCGGTCCTGCACGCGGGCGAATTGCGCAAACGAACCGTCCGGCGTCTCATAGCCCCAGATGCGCTGGCTGGGCGAAAACATCGGATCGCCGCCATTGCATTCCTCGTCGTCGCCATCGTCCTGATTGCAATGCACGACGACTTCGTCGCCGACCTTCCAGCGCTTCACCGCCTTGCCGACGGCCCACACGATGCCCGAGGCATCGGAGCCTGCGATGTGATAGGGGTTCTTGTGCCCGTCGATGGGCGAAACCGGCGTGCCCAGACCGGCCCAGACGCCGTTGTAATTCACGCCCGCCGCCATCACCAGGATCAGCACGTCATGGGAATCCAGCTCCCATGTCGGCACCACTTCGATCTTGAAGGATTCTTCGGGCGGCCCGTGGCGTTCCTTGCGGATCGTCCACGCATACATGTTTTTGGGGACGTATCCGAGCGGCGGAATCTCGCCGACTTCGTAAAGGTCCTTATACATTTCGAGCGAAGGCTTGGCTTCGGCCGCTGACGCCATGACAGAACTCCCGACTATTGCCCCCATTGGCCGTGTCCCCGGCCGAATGGCGCGGGATTAGGGCGCAGTCCGTGCTGCATTGCAACAGGTTTCATTCCCTTTGTTAACAATCAAGCGACGGTTCCCGCAATAAAGTTGCGCGAGCACGCATATCTATTTCGCCCGCCTGTTCCATTCTTTCTTCTTGCCGCGCGCCTTGCCCGCGATCTCCTTCAATTTAACGCTCTGGCGCACCGATAGGCTTGCCGCGGCCCCGCCTTTTTCGGGATCGCGGAAGGCGCGGCCGAATTTCTCCACCCGGCTTTCCACCGAGCCCAGGAATTCGCCTTCCCATTCGGACAGATCGGTGCCGTTCGCCTCGGCCTCTTTCTTGGCGCGCTTGAGCGCGCGCAAGGCGGAGCGTTTGGCCGCTTCGCGCTGCCGTTCAAGGCGTTCTTTCGGGGACAGGATTTTCGTTTTCACGTCACTGCGCCGCATGCGGGTCGCGTTCGCCCGCCTTGATTGGGGTGGCGATATTGTCCCTCGCCACCGGGCAGGTGAAGAAGGCCGAACGCGCGCAATTGGGATTATAGGCGAAATTGAAATCGATCACGACGGTCTTGGGCGGATATTTGCCGAACGCTTCGGCATCGACATAGCGGCCCGCGCCATAAGCGCCATGCCCCGTCAGATCGTCGGTGAAGAAGGCGCTGATCTCGCGAATAGGCCTTGTATCGTCGGTATAAAACGGAAGCGCGATCTTCTTGCCGTTCAGCGTGAACACCGCATCGCCGGCATGGAAAAACTGTTTGCTCGTCTTGCGCGAGGTCACGAACACGCGCGGCGGCAAACCGGAATCGGGAATGTAGCGCGCGGTGATGCGATATTTCGGATCGTAAGGAAAATAATCGAGCCCCATGAATTCCTTCGCCGCCTTGGCCTGCTGGTTGAACAGGAAAATCCTCACACCCATCACACCGGCGCTCACCTGCGTATGGGCGCCTTCGATATCGATGTCCGGCGTGATGCGGATTCCTTTTTCGATTTTCTTTTCATCAAGCACCTTGCCGTTCATCGTGGCAGTGGCATGCCCGTGCGCAAAGCGCGCCACGAGCACGCCCGTCTTGGCGCCCATGACCCAGTGCCATGAATCCGGTTTGCCCCGGGTGCCGCGAAGCGCTGCCACATCGCCTTCGCCCAAATAGGCCGCGTCCTGGATTTTCAGGATGGCATGGGGCTTTGTGGCATAGGCGGCATTGGCTTCGGCGAGTTCCTTTTTCCATTCCGCCTTTGGCGATTGCGGCGCCGCGCCCACTGGCCAGGCCGCCATCAGCCCGGCTAATACGATCCCGTACCAAGCATGTTGCGCTGCAGCGCGAGCGGGGGCCATAATGTTGCGCATGACGAAAGACAAACCCTGGATATTCCGCACCTATGCCGGCCATTCGAGCGCTGCGGCCTCGAACGCGCTTTACCGCGGCAATCTCGCCAAAGGCCAGACGGGCCTTTCGGTCGCCTTCGATCTGCCGACCCAGACAGGCTATGACAGCGACCACCCCTTGAGCAAAGGCGAAGTCGGCAAGGTGGGCGTGCCCATCTCCCATCTGGGCGACATGCGCACGCTGTTCGACGGCATCCCGCTCGACAAGATGAATACCTCGATGACGATCAATGCCCCGGCCGCCTGGCTGCTGGCATTATATGTGGCCGTCGCCGACGAACAGGGCGCGCCACGCGCAAGCCTCACCGGCACCACGCAGAACGACATCATCAAGGAATATCTGGCGCGCGGCACTTACATCTTCCCGCCCAAGCCCGCGCTGCGCCTGACCACCGACACCATCGCCTTCACCACGGCCGAATTGCCGAAATGGAATCCGATCAATCTGTGTTCGTATCATTTGCAGGAAGCCGGCGCCGATGCGGTGGAAGAAGCAGCCTTCGCACTGGCCGCGGCCATCGCCGTGCTCGATGCCGCGAAGCAACGCGGCGCCATTCCGCCCGAACAATTCCCCAAGGCGGTCGGCCGCATATCCTTCTTCGTCAATTCCGGCGTGAAGTTCATCACCGAAATCTGCAAGCTGCGCGCCATGGGCGAATTGTGGAACGAGATCACCCGCGAGCGCTACGGCGTCGAAGATCCGAAGCTGCGCCGCTTCCGCTATGGCGTGCAGGTGAATTCGCTGGGGCTCACCGAACAGCAGCCGGAAAACAATGTCTATCGCATTCTCTTCGGCATGCTGGGCGTGACGCTTTCCAAAGGTGCGCGCGCGCGCGCGGTGCAGCTTCCCGCCTGGAACGAAGCGCTGGGCCTGCCGCGCCCGTGGGATCAGCAATGGTCGCTGCGCCTGCAACAGATCGGCGCCTTCGAAACCGACATGCTGGAATATGAAGACATTTTCGACGGCTCCAAGGTGATCGGCGAAAAGGTTTCAACACTCGTCGAACAGATCAAATCCGAAATTGCCCGCATCGAAGACATGGGCGGCGCGGCATCGCAAGACGCGCTCGAATATATGAAAGAGCGTCTGGTGCGCTCCAATGCGGCGCGCGTGGAGGCGATCGAAACCGGCACCGAAACCCGCGTCGGCGTCAACGCGTATACCGAAACCGAAGTCTCGCCGCTCACGGCCGGAAACGGCCATTTCCTCACCGTCGATCCATCGGCCGAACGTCACCAGATCGAAAGCCTCAAGGCCTGGCGTGCCGCGCGCGACGAAAAGAAGGTCGCAAACGCGCTCGCCGATCTCGAACGCGCCGCGAAAGACGGCGCCAATGTCATGCCCGCGTCCATCGCATGCGCCAAGGCGGGCGTGACTACCGGCGAATGGGCGGGCAATCTGCGCCGGGTCTTCGGCGAATACCGCGCGCCCACCGGCGTTGCCGCCAATGCACCGGCGCGCAACGAAGAGCGCATCGTGGCCTTGCGCGAGGATGTCGATACCGCCTCGAAGAAACTCGGCCGCACGCTCACCTTCCTCGTCGCCAAGCCGGGGCTCGACGGCCATTCCAACGGCGCCGAACAGATCGCCATCCGCGCGCGCGATGCGGGCATGGCGGTGATCTATAACGGCATCCGTTTTTCGCCGGACGAGATCGTGGCCGCGGCGAAAGAGAAAAAGCCGCATGTGGTCGGCCTTTCCATCCTGTCGGGCAGCCATGTGGCGCTGGCCGGCGATGTGGTCGCCAAGCTGAAGCAGGCCGGTCTCGGCGACGTGAAAGTCGTGGCAGGCGGCATCATCCCGCCCGAAGACGAAGCCCGGCTCAAAGCCTCCGGTGTCGCGGCCGTCTACAGCCCCAAGGATTACGACCTCAACGCCATCATGCGCGGGATCGTGGCGCTGGCGACGCAGGCTTAATTTTTAGGAACCGTTGCCTGTATGGTTCGCGGATGCAGCGCAATCAGGCCATCCGGAAACTGCGGTCGCTACGGCCGTTTCTTGATCGCTACCATGTAAAATCGGTGGCGGTCTTCGGCTCCGTCGCGCGCAATGAAGCCGGGACTTCCAGCGATATCGATATCATGGTCGAGTTTTCGAAAAGCCCGGGCCTCGATTTCGTCAAACTTCAGGGGGAATTGTCCGAGAAGTTCGGGCGCAACGTCGATCTTGTCACAAAATCCGCACTTCACCCGCTCTTAAAAGACCGGATTCTCGGCGAAGCCGTCTATGCCTATCCGTGAATGGCAGATACGCATTCATTCGAGTCATTTTGATTTCTGTTGAACGCCCCCTTTCCCGTCATTGCCGGGCTTGTCCCGGCAACCCATACTCTCGGACCTTGACGGTTTTCGGACTCGTTCAAACGCGCTGTATTCATCGCGCGGCAATTCGTTCACCATCTGGAATATGGATGGCCGGGACAGGCCCGGCCATGACGAATTTGGATAGGCTGAATCGCAAGCGACTCTTGTTTCATTCCCCCTTCGGCTTTTTGTCCGCGCCGCCGATATCCAGCACGAATTTGTATTGGCCGTTTTCCTGCTTCTTCCACTCCGTCACGTAATACCCCGTAACCTTCACAGCACTTCCGTCATCGGCTTTGGCGGTGAAGATCCATGTGCCGCGCGTGAATCCGAGCGTGCCGTCGGCGGATGCGTCTGCTTCCAGCGGTGTCCACACAAGTTGCTCGCCAGGCGATTCCGGATTCTTCGCGAAGTAGTCCGCAACCGCCGCCTTGCCCACGATCGGCGGATGCTCGCCCTGATAGAGCCGCACATCGTCGGCCATGTAAGCCAGGAAGGCGGCATGGGCGCCCTTGGCGAGGCTCATATCCGAAAACGCCTTGTCGGCAGCCAGCATGTCGGCGGCCGGATCGGCGAAGGCGGAACCGGCGGCCAAGGCAAAAGCGGCGGCCAGAAAAATCATGCGTGACGTCATCATGGGTTTATCTCGCTCCAATTGTGGCAGGCTTGCCCCAATCCTACCCCATTGTCGGCGTTAACCATCGGTTTACTATGGCGACTTGCAACGCTGGGGATCGCGCCATGATCGCCTATCTCTCCCGAACCGTGCCCGAGCGCCGCGCGCTCAGCCACGAGCTGTTCCACGGGCTCACACCGAAAGAATTTAATAAGGAAGCCCAAGAGCTTGCCGAGGCGGAGGCGATGACGCCCGCCGTGCGGGCCCGGCTCAAGACCCAGCTCATCGAAAGCCTCAAGACCCCCGTCGATGCCCCGAGCTGGGGACCGGACTGGATCAAGGGGCGTGCGCGCGTGGCCAGGCGCAAAGGCGGCGGCATTTTCGCCCGCCTCGCGCGCAAGACCGACAACGAGCCCGAAAACACCGATCCGCTGAGCGAAGACGAGCGCAGCGATGCCGAAGTGATCGCCCGCAACATGGAACATAGCCGCCAGGTCGCCCATTATCGCTGGCTCTACGGGCTTGCGATTGTGATCGCCATCGCCATCGCGCTCACCGCCATGTTCGTCGATTACCAGATCATCCGCGGCGATATCTGGACGCGCGCGCTGTCCGACGAATTCATGGTGGTGCCCGCGAGCCTTCAAAGCTCGGTCGTGTTCAAGAGCATGCAGGTGATCTTCGCGGTGCTCATCGTGCATTTCATGCTCAAGATCACCGGCGTCTATGGCCGCAATTCGCTGATCGTCACCGCGTTCGTGCTGTCGATTTTGATGATCGGCTGTCTCGGCTATCTCGTCGCCTACAACAACATGGCCGGCGGCACCTCGGCCACGCTCGAACAAAGCGATGGGAATGCGGGCCCGCCCGCCAATTCCATCGACCGGCTGTTCGATTCGCTGAGACGCCCCGTGCGCCACGCCAACACGACCGAAGCGGGCATGGCCAATGTCGATGAAGTCTCGCTGCCGCTGCCCAAGCTTTCCAAACGCTCGCTCGCCAATGCCGATTCCTGGCTGTGGCTGGTGTTCGCCAGCGTTATCTTCTTCATCGTCACCGCGGTTGCGGCCCTTTATCTGCTCACCGCCGAAAGCAATGTGCGCAATCTGCTGCTGGCGCGCGATTATCGCCACCGGCGAAAATTGTTCGCCCAATTGCACCTGCTCGAACTGGCCGATCGCAAGCCGGCATGATTCACAAAGCGATGCTTGCCTTTGCCACATCGGCCGCGCTCGGCGCGGGCGCGCTGATGGCCGTCGATGCCGGTCCCCGGCGCCTGGCCGCCGATTTCCACGAACAGGCCCGTCTCGCGCCACAGCGCATCGTGGTCGGCCTCGATATCTCGCGCAGCAATCCGCTCGTCACCGATCCCGATTATGCGGCCAGGATCGGCGCGCGCATCGCGACCAAAATCCGCACGCTCGGTTTCCGCAGCGAAGTCCATGTGCGCACGCTGGGCAATTACGATGCGGTGTCGAACAATTTCTACTATGACGCGCTTTTGTCGGTGCGAAACCGCCCCGAAGCCGTCGCCGCCGAAGTGCAGCGCCTGATCGCGGGCACTCCGCTGCTCGTCAAACGCGGGCGCTGGAAGGCGCAAGCCCACACCAACATCCTCGCCTTCCTCGACAATGTGCATGAGAGCATCGGCTGTGCGGGCATGCCGACCACGATCATCCTGGCATCCGACGGCATCGAGGATTCCGAATATGCCCATCTGGCGCGGCGCAACGCCCATCTGCCCGCCCCGGATGGAAAACCGTTCGCAGGCTGCGCCAAGCTGGAAATCCTGGGATTGGGGCAGGGCACCAGGAGCCCCATGGAAACGGTGCGCCTGCGCAAGGAATGGCGCGGCTGGGCGAAAGCGGCCGGTTTCGCGGACTTTCAGGGCCTCAACGATTGGTGAAACGCGCGCGAATATCGCCGGCCGTCACCCCGTTTTCGCGAAGCGCGCGCAGTGTCACGGATCGATCGCGTTTGGAAAATTTCTTTCCCTGTTCGTCCACGATCAGCCGATGATGCGCATAATCCGGCGCCGGCAATTCCAGCAGCGCCTGCAGCACGCGCTGGATATGGGTTGCCGGTAACAGATCTTCCCCGCGCGTCACCAGCGTCACGCCCTGATGGGCATCGTCCATCACGACCGCCAGATGATAGGAGGCGGGCGTGTCCTTGCGCGCCAGCACCACGTCGCCGAACAGAAGCGGATCGACTTCGACTGTCTTGCCATGCTCGCGGAATGTCAGTGCGCCCGCACGCGCCGCCGCCTTCGCCGCATCCAGGCGCAAGGCATATTGTTCGCCCCCTTCGATGCGCGCTTTGCGAACCGCGCGCGACAGCGTCCGGCACGTGCCGGGATAGTGCGGACCTTCCGGACCATGCGGCGCCTCGGTCGCGCGCGCGATTTCATCGGCAATATCTTTGCGGGTGCAGAAACAGGGATAAAGCAAACCTTGCGCATCCAATCTGTCGAGCGCAGCGCGGTAAGCTCCGAAGCGCGACGATTGGTGCAACACGGGCTCGTCCCACCGCAAGCCCAGCCAGGCGAGGTCTTCGAAGATCGCCGCTTCGAATTCCGCCCGGCAGCGGGCCTTGTCGATATCTTCGATGCGCAATGCGAAGCGTTCGCCCGCTTGCGCCGCCGTGATGGCGGCGAAGGCATGGCCCAGATGCAAAAGCCCGGTTGGACTTGGCGCGAAGCGCGTGACAATCATGGGCGCGCAATCTCGCATACCAGCCGCCCATGAGCACGCTTTCCGGTCCACGCCAGCCGCCCGCGCAAGGGGCCGCCACCCATCTGATCGTTCTGGCCCATGGCTATGGCGCCGACGGCAACGACCTCATCGGCCTGGCGCCGCATTGGCAGAAGCTGCTTCCCACCGTGGCCTTCGCCGCGCCCAATGCGCCGCAAGCCTGCGAGGGCGCGCCCATGGGCTATCAATGGTTTCCCATTTCGCGGCTCGATCCGCAGGACATGCAAAAGGGCGTGCAATCCGCGGCCCCCGTTTTCGACGCGTACCTCGACGAGGAACTGGCCCGCCTGAACCTGCCGCCCGAGCGCCTCGCACTGGTGGGCTTCAGCCAGGGCACGATGTTGTCGCTGCATGTGGGGCTCAGGCGCAAAACCAAACCCGCCGCCATTGTCGGCTATTCGGGATTGCTGGCGGGCGCCCCGCCTGCCCTCGGCCCCGATACGCCGCCCATCCTGCTCGTTCATGGCGATAGCGATCCCATGATCCCGCCAGAAGCCCTGTTCCATTCGGCGGGTGCATTGGGCGCCGCCGGTGCGGCCCTGCAATGGCACATATCGCCGGGCACCGGCCACGGCATCGCCCCGGACGGGCTGATGCTCGGCGGCGTCTTTCTGGCCATGGCGCTTTCGGGCGCACTCGCGCGCGAAAATGAGGAAATCTCGTGCCGGATGGGCCCGATTTAACAGTCCCCTGTCGCCGGGGCGTCACAGCGAATCGGCTATGCTTCGGATGTGAAAGGCTTATTGGCATGGGCCGCGCCAGCGCTTAATGTCCGGCCCGGATTTCCGGAGGAACCCGTCTTCACAAGGAGCATCCCGTGTTAGCCGCCGAGCGCATGCCCGACAATTGCCCGGCGCTGGTCCTCAATGCCGATCATCGCCCCCTCAGCTACTATCCGCTGTCGCTGTGGTCGTGGCAGGACGCCATCAAGGCGGTGTTCCTGGAGCGGGTGAATATCCTCGCCGAATATGACCGCGCGGTGCGCTCGCCCAGTTTCGAGATGAAGCTGCCTTCGGTCGTTTCGCTGAAGACCTATGTGCGCCCGGCGCGCAATCCCGCCTTCACGCGATTCAATGTGTTCCTGCGCGACGGTTTCGCCTGTCAATATTGCGGCATCGGCGAGGATCTCACCTTCGATCACCTGATCCCGCGTTCGCGCGGCGGCCGCACCACCTGGGAGAACGTCGTCACCGCGTGTGCGCCGTGCAATCTCGCCAAGGGCGGCAAGCTGCCCGATCAGGTGCGCATGTATCCGCGCATCCGCCCGCACAAGCCCACGGTCAACGATCTGCGCAACAATGGCCGGCGCTTCCCGCCCAACTATCTGCACGAAAGCTGGGCGGATTATCTCTATTGGGATTCGGTATTGGAACCTTGATGGCGAATAGCGAGTGGCGAGTAGCGCGTGAGGGCTTCTATTCGCTACTCGCCATTCGCTATTCGCTTTTTCTATCCCGCCACATCGCGAGTAGTGGAGGCGCTCCTGCCGGAGCAATGCTCTGCCGCGTCTCGAAACCGGCCCGCTCGTAAAGCCGCGTGTTCTTGGGATTGGAATTTTCCAGATAGGCCGGCATGCATGCCGCATCGATGCGTTTCAGATTCGCATCCAGCATTGCGCCGCCAAGTCCCATCCCTTGCAGCCGCGGCGCCACCGCGATGAAAGCGAGATAGAAATGCGGCGCATGGGGGTGGTGCTTTTCCATCGCATCGGCCATCGCCGAGCCGCGTCCCAACCGCGGCAACCCGCACAGCCGCAGGAACATCGGCAGAAGCCTCAACTGTTCGACGAACCCGCCGGGGCTGGCCGGCGCATCCGGCGGAAGCCAGGCGGCGGCCGCGCTTGCATCTTCGGCCATCCAAACCTCGCCGAACGGAATCGCGCGCACCTGCAGAAGCCAATAAAAGAAGCGTTCCATGCCGATGGCGCGTTTGGGTCCGCGCCGTGCGATCCAGTCGAACACCGGATCGTTCAGGAAGGCGGCGGTGAACAGCCGCGCCAGTTTTTCGGTATCCGCGGGCATCGCCCGGCGCGGATGGGACGCAAGCGCCAGGCGCGCATGGCGGTCTTCGCTCATATCCGTTCGGACAATTTGATCGCGATGCGGCAACCGGCCTTGATCGCCTCGCTCAAGGCGCGATAGCCCGGCGCCTCTTGCGCGCCCGATGCAATCGCGTGATCGCGATGGGCGATTTCGTCGGCGCGGAAATCGGCGACCTTGGCTTTCAGCTCCGGATCTGAATCGAGTTTCTCGATCTGGCTGGCATAATGTTCGTCGATTACCTCTTCCACCGCGGCTGTGCACGCCATCGCCGCCTTCTCGCCCATCAGCGCGGTTGCCGCCCCAAGCGCAAATCCCGCCACCCGCCACACCGGTTCGAGCGCGGTCGGGCGCACGCGGCGTTCGTTGACGAGTTTGTCGAAGGCGGCCAGGTGTTTTTCCTCTTCCTTCGCCATTTTGCGGATGGCGTCGGTGGCTTTGGTCTTGCGCTTTCCCAGAACCGCAAGCTGGCCTTCGTAAATGCGCACCGCGCCGTATTCGCCGGCATGGTCCACGCGGATCATCGATTCGACATCCGGGCCCGCGATACCGGGCGGTTTGGGGCGGGGTCCGCGCGCGCTCATGATTTTGTCCTCGTCAGCAGAAATCCCGCGAGTGCCGCCACACCCAATGAAACAAGCGCATTATATCCGGCCAGCGATATCCCGAAGAGCCGCCACGCCGCCACATCGCAGCGCACGCTGGGCGCATCGAGATCGAGCGGGCCGTTCACCTGGAAGGCCGGCCCGGTGCAGGCGCTCGGCCCCGCCCACAGCTTCCATTCCACGCCCGCATGATAGACCCCGATCGCGCCGGATACCGCAATCAGAAGCGCCGCCGCCCCGGCAATCCAGGGCGCGGCGCGCTTCGGCACCGCACCCGTCAAAAGCAAAGCCCCTCCCCCCAGGCCCACCGCGGCGGCGGCGAAATGCGGCCATCTCTGCCACTGGCACATTTCGCAAGGCAGAATGCCGCCCAGATATTGAAACCCCAGCACCGCCAGGATCAGGGCTGCGGAAACCGCACCCAATGCCAGCGCCAGCTTTTCGGCTGAAATGTTCATCTCGCGAAAACCATCCTGTCATCGGCGAAGGCTTTGAACTCCAGCGCATTGCCGCTCGGATCGCACAGAAAGAATGTTGCCTGTTCGCCGGGCGATCCTGCAAATCTTGTCTGCGGGGCGATGGTGAAAACCGCGCCATTTTGAGCCAGTTTTTCCGTCAGCGCCCGCCATTCCGCGGGCGGCAGAATCACGCCAAAATGCCGCACGGGAACCGCTTCCCCATCCACCTCATTATGCGCTTGGGTAGCGTCCTTCCCAGGGCTCAAATGCGCCACGATCTGGTGGCCGAAGAAGTCGAAATCGACCCATTCGGCAGAGGATCGGCCCTCCCGGCATCCGAGCACGCGGCCGTAAAAGTCGCGCGCCTCGGAAAGATCGCGGACGGGGAATGCGAGGTGAAACCTTGGGCGAGTCATGGCGTGCCCATCCTGGGTGGTTGGCAAAGGGAAGTATCATGTCCGCCGCGAGAAAGCGCAAAGCATCGCCCGAGCGCAAATTGCTGCGCATAGACGGCGAAGCCGTTCCGGTGACGCTGAAGCTCAATCCGCGCGCGCGCCGGCTGATCGTGAAGGTGCATCCCTCCACCGGCGAGGTCACGGTGGTGGCGCCCTCGCGGCGTTCGCTGGCCCACGCCATGGAATTTGCGCGCAAGGAATCGGCCTGGATCGCGCGCCGCCTCGCCCATGTGCCCGAGCCCGTTCCGCTGGGGCTTGGGCGGCGCATCCTGTATCGCGGCGAAGAACATGTGATCCGCTACGGCGAAGGCGGCCGTCCCGTGTGGATCGAGCACGCAGACGGCGAGCGCATCATCCGCGTCAATGGCCGCGCCGAACATGCCGCGCGCCGCGTGCTGGATTTCCTGAAGAAGCAAGCGCGCGCCACGCTCAATGCGCGTGCGATCCAGTATGCCGATATGCTGGGCGTCAAGCCGCGGCGCATCACCTTGCGCGATACGGCCACGCGCTGGGGTTCGTGTTCGTCCTGCCGTTCGCTGTCGTTTTCGTGGCGGCTGATTCTCGCGCCCGCTTTCGTGCTCGATTACGTGGTCGCCCATGAGGTCGCCCATTTACGCGAAATGAACCATGGCCCGCGTTTCTGGCGGCTGGTGCGCGAATTGGTGAGCGAGGTGGACAGGCCCCAGGCCTGGCTCTCCGAACACGGGGTGAAGCTCCACCGTTTCGCGCCCAAGGTCTCCACCGAGCCTTGATTTTCCCCGTTCGGGAGCCTATATCCCCGCCATCCCCTAGCAACAGAGTTCTGTTGTGTGGCGTGCCTGCCGGCCCGCCGCGGGGGCAAGGTTTTGTCTGGGAGCCCGGCCATTCTGAGCGCCATGTCGCAACTGGAAGAGGTGATCGCCCCGGCCGTGGAGGCCGCAGGCTTCCGGCTCGTGCGTCTGCGCCTGATGGGCGGCAAAACCAGGACGCTCCAGATCATGGCGGAAAAGCCGGACGGCAGCATGGATGTGGAAGATTGCGCGTCCCTTTCGCGCGCGCTCTCCGAATTCCTTGACCGCGAAGACCCGATCGAGGGCGAATATGTGCTGGAAGTGTCCTCGCCCGGCATCGATCGCCCGCTGACGCGTCTCACCGATTTCTCGCGCTGGTCCGGCCATGAGGCGAAGATCGAACTTTCCGCGCCCGACGAAACCGGGCGGCGCAAATTCAAAGGGCTCCTTCTGGGGCTGGACGGAAACGACGTGGCGATGGACGTGGGCGGCGCGCGGATCAAACTTCCGTTCCGCAACATTGCCGAAGCCAAGCTTGTACTGACCGACAAACTGATCGCCGAGGATCTCAAGGTGCGCAAGCAATGACACGGACTCTTGTTACATCCCCGCTGTCATGGCCCGCAAAAGCGGGCCACCCAGTTGACGCTTGCGAATTGCATCGGAATTTGCGTCGCCGCCATTGCCTGGCGCGCGCAAACATACTTCACCGGGATGGCCCGCAGTCGCGGGCCATGACAATTTTTTCTAGGAGTTAGGAAAATGGCCGCGATTGCCGCCAACCGTACCGAACTTTTGCAGATTGCCGACGCCGTCGCCCGCGACAAATCCATCGACAAGATGGTCGTGTTGCATGCGATGGAAGAAGCCATGCAGCGCGCGGCGAAAGCGCGCTATGGCAGCGAAAACGAGATCCGGGTCGAGATCGATCCCAAAACCGGCGAAACCCATGTCTCGCGCTATCTGCATGTGGTCGAGCAGGTCGAAAACGACAAGGTCGAGATCAGCGTCGAAGATGCGCGCACGCGCAATCCCGCAGCCCAGGTCGGCGACATCATCGCCGAAACGCTGCCGCCCGTCGATTTCAGCCGCATCGCAGCGCAAGCCGCCAAGCAGGTGATCGTGCAGAAGGTGCGCGACGCCGAACGCGAGCGCCAATACGAAGAATATAAGGACCGCATCGGCGAAATCGTGCACGGCATCGTCAAGCGCGTGGAATTCGGCTCGGTGGTCGTGGATCTCGGCCGCGCCGAAGGCGTGGTGCGCCGCGACGAAATGATCCCGCGCGAATCCTTCCGCCAGGGCGACCGCATCCGCGCTTATATCTATGACGTGCGCCGCGAAACCCGCGGGCCGCAGATTTTCCTCTCGCGCAGCCATCCCCAATTCATGGTGCGTCTGTTCGCGCAGGAAGTGCCGGAAATCTATGACGGCATCATCGAGATCAAGGCGGTGGCGCGCGATCCCGGCTCCCGCGCGAAAATCGCCGTTATCTCCAAGGATTCCAGCATCGATCCGGTCGGCGCCTGCGTGGGCATGCGCGGCGTGCGCGTGCAGGCGGTGGTGCAGGAACTGCAAGGCGAACGCATCGACATCATTCCCTGGTCGCCGGAACCGGCTACCTTCATCGTCAATGCGCTGGCGCCGGCGGAAGTCTCCAAAGTGGTGCTGGATGAAGACACCCACCGCGTCGAAGTGGTGGTGCCCGACGAACAATTGTCGCTCGCCATCGGCCGGCGCGGACAGAATGTGCGCCTCGCTTCCCAGCTCACCGGCTGGCAGATCGATATCCTGACCGAGGCCGAAGAATCCGAACGCCGCCAGAAGGAATTCACCGAGCGCACCAATCTGTTCATGGAAACGCTCGATGTGGACGAAATGGTCGCCCAGCTTCTGGCCTCCGAAGGCTTCGCAACAATCGAAGACGTGGCTTATGTGCCGCTCGGCGAACTGGCCTCGGTCGAAGGCTTCGACGAGGAAACCGCCGAAGAGCTGCAAACCCGCGCCATCGAATATATCGAAGCGCGCAACAAGGAAATGGACGACAAGCGCAAGGAGCTTGGCGTCGAAGATGAAGTGGCCGAAGTCGAAGGCGTCACGCCGGCCATGATGGTCGCGCTCGGCGAAGCCGAGGTCAAAACGCTCGAAGATCTCGCCGGCTGCGCCACCGACGATCTGCTCGGCTATTACGAAGTGAACAAGGAAAAGGAACGCGTGCGCATTCCCGGCGCTTTGGAGAATTTCAATCTCACCGCCGACGATGCCAACGCCATCATCATGAAGGCGCGCGTCAAGGCCGGCTGGATCGAGGAAGAACCGGAAGAAGAAGAGCCGGAAATCCTCGAAGACGAAACGCCGGAGGAAGAAGAACAGGCGTGAACGCAGCCGCTGCCGATTTGCCAAACCGGGACGATGACATGCGCGCGCGGCGCTGCATCGCCAGCGGCGAAGTGTTGCCGCAAAGCGGCCTCATCCGCTTCGTGGCCGATCCGGATGGCCATGTCGTGCCCGATATCGCCGCCAGATTGCCCGGCCGCGGCATGTGGGTGCGCGCGAACCGCCAATCGCTCGAAAAGGCGGTTGCGAAAAATCTTTTTTCGCGCTCCGCGAAGGCGCCGCTGAAGGCCGATGCCGATTTGCCCGCCCGCGTCGAAAAGCTGCTGGTCCAGCGCATGGCGGACGATCTGGGGCTTGCCCGCCGCGCCGGCGCGCTGATTTTGGGTTTCGACCAGGTGGCAAGCGCGCTATCGGGCAAAAATCCGCCGCATCTGCTGGTGGAGGCGTCGGACGGCGCGCCCGATGGCCGGCGCAAGCTGATCGCCGTGGCATGGGCGCAAGGCTTCAAGCCGGGGGTCATCGATTGCCTGAATTCGCAGGAATTGGGCTTGGCGCTGGGCCGCGAGAATGTGGTACATGCAGCCCTGAAATCCGGGCACTTGGCCGAACGGCTGGAAATGAATGCGGGAAGGCTCGCAGGTTTCCGCGCGGGCGAGCCGGAAATTGACGCGGCGGGTCCGACCCCCGTCACGGACGAAAGGTCAGCCAAAAGGCAGATATGAGCGATACGAACGAAAAGACCAAGCGTCCCAGGACGCTGACATTGAAGAAGACGGAAACCTCGACCGTCAAACAAAGCTTCAGCCACGGCCGCACCAAGGCGGTGGTGGTGGAGAAGAAGCGCAGCGCCGTTGCGCCGTCGCCCAAGCGCGCGCCCGCGCCCGAGAAGACGGCGAAGGCGCCCGCGCCGCCGCCGGCGCCCGCCGAAACCGCCCGGCAGCCGGCGCCTGCCGGCCCCCAGCGCGATGCGCGTTCGGGCGTGGTGCTGCGCCAGCTCACCGAAGAGGAAAAAGAGGCCAGAAGCCGCGCGCTGGCCGATGCGCGCCTGGCCGAACATGACGCCAGGAAGCGCGCCGAAGAAGAAGCCCGTCACCGCAAGACCGAAGAAGAGCGTCTGGCGCGCGAGCGCGCGGCGGCCGAAAAGCGCAAGGCCGAAGAAGAAGCGCGCAAGGCCTCCGAAGATCAGGCCCGCCGCCATGCCGAGCAGGAAGCCGCACGGCGTCTGGAGAAAAAGGAAGAAGCCGCCGCAAAGCCCGAACAGGCGTCAACGGCGCGCCGCGGCCGCCCCCTCTCCGAAGAGGAAGACGAAAGCGGCGCCAAGAAAGGCGCCAAACAGCCGGCCAAAACGCCGACCGCGCGCAAGGGCGAAGGCGACCGGCGCCGCGGCAAGCTTACGGTCACAAAAGCACTGTCCGACGATGATGAGCGCACCCGTTCCGTCGCCTCTTTCCGCCGCCATTTGCAGCGCGTGCAGCGCGCCAGCGGCCAGCAGCAGGCGGCCGGTCCCGTGGGCCCGCGCGAAGTCATCATCCCGGAAACCATCACGGTGTCCGAACTGGCCAACCGCATGGCGCGCCGCGCCGTCGATGTCATCAAGGTGCTGATGAAGAACGGCATGATGGCGACGGTGAACGACACCATCGATGCCGATACCGCCGAACTCGTCGCCACCGAATACGGACACACCGTCAAGCGCGTCGCCGAATCCGATGTGCTGGAAGGCTTGAAGGGCGGCGAAGACGCGGCCGAAAATCTGGTCTCGCGTCCGCCGGTCGTCACCGTCATGGGTCATGTCGATCACGGCAAGACCTCGCTGCTCGATGCGTTGCGCAAGACCGATGTGGTCGGCGGCGAAGCGGGCGGCATCACCCAGCATATCGGCGCCTATCAGGTGCAATTGCCCTCCGGCCAGCGCATCACCTTCCTCGATACGCCGGGCCATGCCGCGTTTACCGCCATGCGCGCGCGCGGCGCGAAGGTGACCGACATTGTGGTGCTTGTCGTCGCCGCCGATGACGGCGTCATGCCGCAAACCATCGAAGCCATCAATCACGCCAAGGCCGCGGGCGTTCCGATCATCGTCGCCATCAACAAGATCGACAAGCCGGATGCCAATCCCAATCGCGTGAAAACGGAATTGCTGCAGCATGAAATCCAGGTCGAAGACATGGGCGGCGAAACGCTCGCCGTCGAAGTCTCGGCCAAGAACGGCACCAATCTCGACAAGCTCGAAGAAGCCATCCTGCTGCAATCGGAAATCCTCGACCTGAAATCCAATCCGGACCGCACCGCCGAAGGTGCGGTGATCGAGGCGAAGCTGGACAAGGGCCGCGGCCCCGTCGCCACCGTGCTGATCGAGCGCGGCACGCTGAAACAGGGCGATATCGTGGTCGCCGGTTCGGAATGGGGCCGCATCCGCCTGCTCGTGAACGATCGCGGCGAAACCGTCGAAAGCGCAAGTCCCGCAACCCCGGTCGAAGTGCTGGGCCTTTCGGGCGTGCCCGAAGCGGGCGACGAATTCGTGGTGGTCAACGATGAATCGCGCGCCCGCGAAGTCACCGAATATCGCGACCGCAAGCGCCGCGAAGCGCGCCACGCCACCACCTCGCGCCAATCGCTCGACCAATTGCTCAAGAGCCGCTCGGAAGGCGAACAGCGCACATTGCCGCTCGTCATCAAGGCCGATGTGCAAGGCTCGACCGAAGCCATCCAGGGCGCGCTCGCCAAGCTCGGAACCGACGAAGTCGCCGTCCAGGTGCTCACCGGCGGCGTCGGCGCCATCACCGAATCCGATGTGATCCTGGCTCATGCCTCGGGCGGCGCCATCATCGGCTTCAATGTGCGCGCCAATGCGCAGGCGCGCGAGCGCGCCAAGCGCGACGGCGTGGAAATCCGCTATTACAACATCATCTACAATGTCGTGGACGATGTGAAAGCGGCACTCTCCGGCCTGCTTGCGCCGGAGACGCGCGAAAAATTCCTCGGCAATGCCGAAGTGCTGGAAGTCTTCTCGATCTCCAAGGTCGGCAAGGTCGCCGGCTGCCGCGTCACCGAAGGCGTGGTGCGCCGCGGCGCCAAGGTGCGTCTCATCCGCGACAATGTCGTGATCCACGAAGGCGAACTTTCCACCTTGAAGCGCTTCAAGGACGAGGTCCGCGAAGTGCAGACCGGCCAGGAATGCGGCATGTCGTTCGCCAATTATCAGGACATGCAGCAGGGCGACGTCATCGAGTGCTACGAAGTCGAAACGATCCAGCGGGCACTCTGAAGCGAATGGCGAGTAGCGACTAGTAATTATTCCCTATTCGCCATTCGTTACTCGCTACTCGCCTGTGAAAACCATGAACCGAAACCGCACCGCCCCCGGCCCCACCCAGCGCCAGCTTCGCGTCGGCGAAATGCTGCGTCATGCGCTGTCCGAAGTCCTGCTCGAAAGCAACATTCGCGACGACGATCTTTCCGGCGTCTCGGTCACGGTCACGCAGGTAAAGCCGTCGCCCGACATGCGCCATGCCACCGTCTTCGTCGAACCGCTCGGCGGAAAGAAGGCCAAGGAAGTGGTCGCCGCCCTCAACCGCCACAAAAGCTTCATCCGCGGCGAGCTGGGCCATCGCATTACCCTGAAATTCACCCCCGACCTTCGCTTCCTCGAAGACACCTCCTTCGCCGAAGCCGAAAAGATCGAGACGATCCTGAAATCCACCCGCGTGCAGCGCGATCTGAAGCACGACGACGATGAGCCGTAGGAAAAAAGGCTCGCCCGTCCACGGCTGGGTGATCCTCGACAAACCCGAAGGCATCACCTCCACCCAAGCGGTCGGCCTCGTCAAACGCATCTTCGATGCGCAGAAGGCCGGCCATGCCGGAACGCTCGATCCCATGGCGACCGGCGTGCTCGCGATTGCGCTCGGCGAAGCCACCAAGACCGTGCCCTTCGCGATGGATGCGGACAAAACCTACCGCTTCACCGCGGCTTGGGGCGAGGCGCGCGACAGCGACGATGCCGAAGGCGCCGTGATCGAAACCAGCCCCGTCCGGCCCACCCGCGAGACGATCGAAGCCATGATCCCCCGCTTCACCGGGGTGATCGAACAGGTGCCGCCCCAATACTCCGCCATCAAGGTCGATGGCGAACGGGCCTATGATCTGGCCCGCGACGGCGAGGCGGTGGAGCTGGCGCCCCGATCCATCGAAGTGCACGAAGTGCGCCTTCTCGACCTTCCCGATCCGGACCATGCGATCTTCGAAATGCGTTGCGGCAAAGGGGCTTACGTGCGCGCCTGGGTGCGCGATTTTGCCCGGGCGCTGGGCACCGTGGGCCATGTCGGCAGCTTGCGGCGCACGGCCATCGGCGGCTTCAAAGAGAAAGATGCCATCCCTCTGGAAACGTTGAGGGGTTTTATGCATAGTCCCGCCGCTTTTGAGCACTTGAGGCCCATTGCGACCGCGCTGGACGGCATCCCGGCGCTGGCCGTTTCGGGTCCGGATGCGGTTCGCCTCCGAAGCGGCAATCCGATCCTGATGCGTGCGAATCTGTTCGCGCGCATCGCGGACGCCATTCCGGAAACGGACGATCTTCAGGGGCTCACGGTCTTTCTTTCGACCGCGCAGGGCGAGCCGATTGCGCTCGCCGAAATCGCGGAAGGCGAATTGAGGCCGTTTCGTGTATTCAACTTTGGAACCGGATGACCGATGACAATCACGACCGAACGCAAGAACGAACTGATCAAGGAATACGCAACCAAGGAGGGCGACACGGGCTCGCCCGAAGTGCAGGTGGCCGTGCTCTCCGAGCGCATCGCCAATCTGACCGAGCACTTCAAGACGCACGCGAAGGACAATCATTCGCGCCGCGGCCTGATCAAGATGGTGTCCCAGCGCCGCCGTCTTCTCGACTACGTCAAGGCCGCCGACGAAGCGCGCTACACCGCGCTCATCCAGCGGTTGGGACTGAGGCGCTGAATCCCGCGCTTTCACATGCGTGGAAATGCTTCGCGCGTTCGCGATGGTCGCGGGCGCGCACAACTGCTTTCTTTGAGATGGAAAATGACTCGAAGGAACGCCCCCCTCGGCAATCCGGCTGCGGGTACTGAAGGAACGAAAAATGTTCAATATCGTACGTGAAGAAATCGATTGGGCGGGCAGGACGCTCGTCCTCGAAACCGGCCGCGTGGCGCGGCAAGCCGATGGCGCGGTTCTGGCCACCTATGGCGAGACCGTCGTGCTCGCAACCGTCGTGGGCGCAAAAAGCCCGCGCGAGGGGATCGATTTCTTTCCCCTCACCGTGAACTACCAGGAACGCTATTACGCGGCCGGCAAAATCCCCGGCGGCTATTTCAAGCGCGAACGCGCGCCGACCGAGCGCGAAACGCTGACCTCGCGGCTGATCGACCGGCCCATCCGCCCGCTTTTCGCCGATGGCTATCGCAACGAAACCCAGGTCGTGGCGCAAGTCCTCTCCCACGATATCGAAAACGATCCCGATATCGTGGCGCTGGTGGCCGCATCGGCCGCGCTGACCATTTCGGGCATTCCCTTCATGGGCCCCATCGCGGCGGCGCGCGTCGGCTATATCGACGGCGAATACAAGATCAATCCGCAGATCGACGAGATGCCGTCCTCCGCGCTCGATCTCGTGGTGGCCGGAACGGCCGATGCCGTGCTGATGGTCGAATCCGAAGCCAAGGAATTGCCGGAAGACGTGATGCTGGGTGCGGTCATGGCGGGCCATCGCGGCTTCCAGCCGGTGATCGATGCCATCATCCGGCTTGCGGAAAAATCCGCCAAGGAACCGCGCCCGGTGCCCGAAGATTTGCATGCGGCGCTGCGCGAAAAGCTCAAGGCCGAAGCGGGCGCCGATCTCGCCGCCGCGTTCCAAATCGCCGAAAAGCATGTGCGCCGCGATGCCATCGCCGCGGTGCGCGACCGGCTGAAGGAGCAATATGCCGGCGAAGGCGAAGGCCAGGTTGCCGCCAACACCTTCAACAATCTGATGCACGATGTGGAAGCCCATGTCATGCGCAACGCGGTGCTCGACACCAAAAGGCGCATCGACGGGCGCGATCTGGTCACCGTGCGCCCCATCGAAGCGCAAGTCGGAACGTTGCCGCGCACGCATGGGTCTGCGCTGTTCACCCGCGGCGAAACCCAAGCCCTGGTCGTTGCCACACTCGGCACCGGCGAAGACGAGCAATTCGTCGACAGCCTCGAAGGCACCACCAAGCAGAGCTTCATGCTGCACTATAATTTCCCGCCCTATTCGGTGGGCGAGACGGGCCGCATGGGCGCGCCCAGCCGCCGCGAAATCGGCCATGGCAAGCTTGCATGGCGCGCGGTGCATCCGCTTCTGCCGTCGAAGGAAGAATTTCCGTACACGCTGCGCGTCGTTTCGGAGATCACCGAATCCAACGGTTCGTCATCGATGGCGACGGTGTGCGGAACCTCGCTGGCGCTGATGGATGCCGGCGTGCCGCTGAAGCGCCCCATCGCCGGCATCGCCATGGGCCTGATCCTGGAAGGCGAGCGTTACGCGGTGTTGTCCGACATCCTGGGCGACGAAGATCATCTCGGCGACATGGACTTCAAGGTCGCCGGCACCGATCAGGGCGTCACATCCTTGCAGATGGACATCAAGATCGCCGGCATCACCGAAGAGATCATGCGCGTGGCGCTGGATCAGGCCAAAGGCGGGCGCCTGCACATTCTGGGCGAAATGGCGAAGGCCATCACAAGCTCGCGCGAACAGCTCGGCGAACATGCGCCGCGCATCGAAGTGATCCACATTCCCACCGACAAGATCCGCGAAGTGATCGGCTCGGGCGGCAAGGTGATCCGCGAGATCGTCGAAAAGACCGGCGCCAAGATCAACATCGAAGACGACGGCACGGTGATGGTGGCAAGCGCGGACGGCGAATCCATCCGCGCCGCGCTCAAATGGATCAAATCCATCACCGCCGAACCGGAAGTGGGCGAAATCTATGACGGCAAGGTCGTCAAGGTGATGGATTTCGGCGCCTTCGTGAATTTCTTCGGACCGAAAGACGGCCTCGTCCACATCTCCGAACTGGCGCCCCATCGCGTCGGCAAGACGAGCGATGTGGTCAGCGAGGGCCAAGCCGTGAAGGTAAAGCTGCTGGGCTTCGACGATCGCGGCAAGGTGCGGCTTTCGATGAAGGCGGTCGACCAGACCACCGGCGAAGACCTGACGAAGAAGAAGCCCGAAGGCGAAGCACCGGCCGCGGGCTGAGCTATCTCGACTTTTTCAGGACGCCAAAGTACCCTTGGCTAGGCCAGCTAAGGGTACTTTTTTCTTGGACAAGACCGTCAACATACACACGGCGAAAACGCATCTCTCCAGCCTCATCGCCGAGGCCGAGGCAGGCGGAGATGTCGTGATTGCGCGCGGCGGAAAGCCCGCGGTCAAGCTCGTGCCGGTCAAACCCAGGAAGAAGCCCCACGCGAAGAAGGGCCCTGCGAAAAAGGCAGCGAAGCTCAAAATCCGCGCGGATCGCAAGCCCGGTTTCATGAAGGGCCAAATCCACATTCTCAAGGGGTTCTATGATCCGTTGCCCGACGACATGCTGGCAGCTATGCGCGGTGAATCGGATTGAGGCTTCTGCTCGATTCGCATGTTGCGCTGTGGTGGCTCATGGGTTCGTCGCGGCTGGGAAGGCGTGCGCAGGACTATATCGCTGCCACTGATAACGAACTTCTTGTCAGCGTGGCGACCCTTTGGGAATTGGGAATCAAGGTGTCCATTCGCAAACTGGACGCCGATCTGGGCGCGATTCGCACAAATCTGGAGCGCCATGGCGTTCCCTACGCTATGGTGCCGTTGTCCTCTACGTCTGAGGTTTCTCCATGCCCAAGATCGATGTGAGTACCGTCCATAAGCGCAAAGGCTCCACCTATCCCCCACCTTTCGACCGAATGGCAAAAGACCGCATCAAGCAGGGTCTGGGCGATGCGGGCGGGCTCAGCGATTTCGGCGTCAATCTCACCCGATTGCCGCCGGGCGCCTGGTCCAGCCAGCGTCACTGGCATTCGGCGGAAGACGAATTCGTCTTTATCCTGTCGGGCGAAGTCGTGCTCATCACAGATGACGGCGAGGAAATCCTGCGCGCCGGCGATTGCGCGGCTTTCCCGAAGAACACGCCCAACGGCCATCACCTCATCAACAAAAGCGATGCGCCGGCCACCTATCTCGAAATCGGCACGCGCAGACCGGCGGAAGATATCTGCACCTATCCCGATATCGATCTGCATCTGAACCGCGCCGAAGGCGGTTTCACGCACAAGGACGGCACGCCCTATTGATCCGCCGGAGGCCGCACGCATGTTCGATGCCGTCCTGAGCGGCCACACCGCGCTCGATTATGTGCTGCTGGTCCTTGCGGCCATCGTCATGCCCGTGCTCTCGGCCATTACGGGGCGCCAGCTTCAGCGCCGCAGTGGCGTGTCCCTCATCCGCCGCTATTGGCTCACGATCCTGCGCGGCTGGATGGTGGTGGCGCTCATTGTCTTTGCGTGGCTGTGGGCGGGCCGCGCCTTTGCAACGCTCGGGCTGGATTGGCCGATAGGCTTGCGGGGCGGGATCGGATTTGCGGCCGCGGCCCTGATGGCGCTGTATTTCGCCGTGCAACTCGTGCGCATACCCAAACTTGCGGGCGCCAATCTCGACAAATGGGCCGACCGCATGCAAACGCTGAAGATCACGCCGGGCACGCGCGAAGAACTCGCGGTTTTCATACTCGTCGCCATCACCGCGGGCGTGTGGGAAGAATTGCTTTATCGCGGCTTCTTCATCTGGTTCCTGATCCCGCTCACCGGCGCCGTCGGCGCGGCGTTGATCTCCTCGGCCATCTTCGGCATCGGTCATCTTTATCAGGGCCGCACCGGCGTCATCTACACAGCGCTGGTGGGGCTGGCCTTCGCGGCACTCTACCTCGTCACCGAAAGCCTGTGGTGGCTGATGGCGGCGCATGCGATCGTCGATATCTATGGCGGCGCGCTGGTGTACCGTTTGCTTGCCATGCGTCACGGGCGGCCCGTGAATTATTCGTGACTGCACGCAATTTGAGCGCGATTGCTCAAAGCGCAAGCAATCCGCGCCCGAACATGCTGCATAAAAGAAACAGCGCCGTGGCGCCCGCGCATGTCGCGATGGTTAACCGCGCTTCATCATTCTTGTGCTCGCCCGCGCCGCTCGCTACGCTTGGCGCATCCTGGCGGGGGTGGTGCAATGTTTGTCGCGCTTCGGTTCATCAGCCTGATCCTGATCGTGGTCGCGATCATGCTGCTCGGCGCCGATATCGTCACCTCGCTGGAGCATGGCGGCCAGATCACGGTGCGCTCCGTCGATCAGGTCTGGGCGCTTCTGGGCAAGGGCGGCGATGCCGCGTTCAAATCCTGGGTGGACAAGCATTTCCCCGCCTTTCTCGCGGGCTGGACCTACAGCACCATGGCGCTGCCGGGCTGGGGCGTGTCGGGTGTGATCGGCGTCATTCTCGCTTTTCTGTTCGGGCGCAAACTGGGACCGAGCGAATAGCGAATGGCGAGTAGCGAATAGAAACCCTACTCGCTACTCGCTCCTGTTCTCCCCCGGCACCCACAGCACATCCTTGCCGCCATTGGCATAGCGCGCCGCCACGAACAGATGGTCCGAAAGCCGGTTGATATATTTGAGCGCGGTTTCGCCCACTTTTTCCTCTTCCGCCAGTTCCACGATCAGCCGTTCCGCACGGCGCGAGATCGTGCGCGCCATGTGCAAATTCGCCGCCGCCTGCGTGCCGCCCGGCAGCACGAAGGATTTGAGCGGGGCAAGCTCGGTATTCATCGCATCGATTTCGCGCTCCAGCCGCTCGACCTGCGTTTCGGTGATGCGCAGGCGCCCCGCATTGCGCTTGGTAGTTTCGGGCACGCACAGATCGGCGCCCAGATCGAAAAGATCGTTCTGCACGCGCGCCAGCATATCGTCCAGCGGCCCGCTGGTGTGCAGCCGCGCCAGCCCCAGCGCCGCATTGGTTTCATCCACGGTGCCGTATGCGGCAATGCGCAAGCTGTGCTTGGGCAGCCGCGTGCCGTCGCCAAGGGCGGTCGTGCCCTTGTCGCCGGTCTTGGTATAGATGCGATTCAAGACAACCATGCCCCAGCCTAGCCCGCGCGGGCGGCTTTTTCCAAGGCAGTTGCGGCCTCGCTTTCCGTGGCTATGATCCGCCCCATTCGAAGGGAAGCGAACATGCCGGTCGAAGTGCCTGAAACGATTGAAGTGGACGATACCCGCGTGAATTGCGACGGGGGCGGGGGCGCGCTCGGCCATCCGCGCGTCTATCTGGAGATGGGCGACGAACATTTCGTCGAATGCCCCTATTGCGACCGCAGGTTTGTCTTGCGGCAAGGAGCCCGCGCCCATTGACCGCGCCGCTCAAGAAAGGCGACCACCTCTACCTGATCGACGGTTCGGGCTATCTCTTCCGCGCCTATCACGCGCTGCCCCCGCTTTCCCGCAAATCCGACGGCCTGCCCACCGGCGCCGTCTCCGGCTATTGCAACATGCTGTGGAAGCTGCTCGAGGATACCAAGGGCGGCGACAGGCCGACGCATATTGCCGTCATCTTCGATGCCGGCCGGCGTACCTTCCGCAATGACATCTATGCCGATTACAAGGCCAACCGCCCCGAACCGCCCGAAGATCTGATCCCGCAATTCCCGCTGGTGCGCGATGCCACCCGCGCCTTCAACGTATCCTGCATCGAGGAACCCGGCTTCGAGGCCGACGATCTGATCGCGACCTATGCGCGCATCGCCCGCGAAGCGGGCGCGAAGGTGACCATCGTGTCTTCGGACAAAGACCTGATGCAGCTCGTCGTGGACGGCAAGGTCGAATTGTTCGACACGATGAAGAACAAGCGCATCGGGTCTGCCGAAGTGCTGGAAAAATTCGGCGTGCCGCCGTCCAAGGTGATCGAGGTGCAGTCGCTGGCCGGCGATTCCACCGACAATATTCCCGGCATCCGCGGCATCGGCGTGAAGACCGCGGCCGAACTGATCAATCAATATGGCGATCTGGAAACGCTGCTCAAGCGCGCGGGCGAGATCAAGCAACCCAAGCGCCGCGAATCGCTGATCGAACAGGCGGATATGGCGCGCATCTCGAAAAAGCTCGTCACGCTGGACGACAAGGTGAAGCTTCCCGAAGGCGTAGAGAAATTCACCGCGCGCGAACCCGAACCCGCATCGCTCATCGCCTTCCTGAAAGCGATGGAATTCAATTCGCTCATCCGCCGCGCGGCCTCCCATTACGGCATTGACGATCCGGATGCCATCGAAGCCGCACCCGATCCCGCACAGGCCAAGCTGCCGGCAAAAACAGGCGCGTTGCCGAAGAAAGCGGTCGCGCCCTTGCCAACCGAAAAATCGGTCACCCCCAGCGCCTCCGGCGCGCCGGGCGCGGTGATGGATCGCGGGCTGATCGTGAAGCCGATCGATCACGACGCCTATGAAACCGTCACCACGCTCAAGCGTCTCGATCACTGGATCGCGCGCGCTTATGACGCCGGCCAGGTCTGCGTCGATACCGAAACCACCTCGCTCGATGCGATGCAGGCCGGGCTTTGCGGGGTGTCGCTGGCGGTTGCGCCCAACCAGGCCTGTTATGTCCCTTGCGGCCACCGCGCGGCCGAAGGCCTCGATCTTGCAGGTGCTGCGAAGATCGAACAATTGCCGGAAAAAGATGTCATCAAGCGGCTCAAACCGCTGCTCGAAGACGAAAGCGTGCTCAAGATCGCGCAGAATCTGAAATACGATTTCCTCATCTTCGCCCGCCGCGGCATCCGCGTCGCGCCGTTCGACGATACGATGCTGATGTCCTATGTGCTCGAAGCAGGCCTTCACGGCCATGGCATGGACGAGCTGTCGGATTTGCATCTCAGCCACAAACCCATCGCCTTCACCGAGATCACCGGCAAGGGCAAGGACAAGATTGGCTTCGATTGCGTGCCGGTGAAAGAAGCCACGCGCTATGCCGCCGAAGATGCCGATGTCACGCTGCGGCTTGCAAACCTGCTGAAACCCAAGCTCGTGGCGGATGGCAAACTGACGGTTTACGAAACCCTCGAACGCCCGCTCGTGCCCGTGCTGGGCGATATGGAAATGGCGGGCATCGCCATCGATTCCGATCTGTTGCGCAAACTCTCCAACGATTTCGCCAAAGACATGGCGAAGCTCGAAAAGGAAATCTACAAACTCGCGGGCGGCGAATTCAATGTCGGCTCGCCCAAGCAGCTCGGCGAAATCCTGTTCGCCCGCCAAAAAATCCCCGGCGGGCGCAAAACCAAAACCGGCGCATGGTCGACGGACGTCGACGTTCTGGAAGACCTCGCAGCCCAGGGCCATGACATCGCGCAAAAGGTGCTGGATTGGCGCACGCTGTCCAAACTGCGCGGCACGTACACGGACGCGCTGCCCAATTACGTCAATCCGCAAACCGGCCGCGTGCACACATCCTTCGCGATGGCGTCCACCTCAACCGGGCGCCTCGCCTCCACCGATCCGAATTTGCAGAACATTCCCATCCGCACCGAAGCGGGCCGCAAAATCCGCACCGCCTTCATCGCCCCCAAAGGCGCGGCGCTCATCAGCGCCGATTACAGCCAGATCGAATTGCGCCTGCTCGCCCACATCGCCGATATCGCGCAATTGAAAAAAGCCTTTGCCGACGGGCTCGATATCCACGCCATGACGGCCTCGGAAATCTTCGGCGTGCCGGTCAAAGGCATGCCGCCCGAAATCCGCAGGCGTGCGAAGGCCATCAATTTCGGCATCGTCTATGGCATTTCCGGTTTCGGTCTTGCCAACCAGCTCGGCATCGCGCGCGAAGAAGCATCCGCCTATATCAAGAAATATTTCGAGCGTTTCCCCGGCATCCGCGATTACATGGAAACGACGAAGGAATTCGCCCGCGAACACGGCTATGTCGAAACCCTGTTCGGCCGGCGCATCCATATCCGCGAAATCCGATCCACCAACCCGTCCTTCCGCGGCGGCGCCGAACGCGCGGCCATCAACGCGCCCATCCAGGGCTCGGCGGCGGACGTCATCCGCCGCGCCATGATCCGCGTGCCCGCAGCGCTTGCGGCGAAGAAACTGAAAGCGAAGATGCTGTTGCAGGTGCATGACGAACTCGTCTTCGAAGCGCCCGAAAAGGAAGCCGAACAAACCTGCAAACTGGTGGCGGGCGTGATGGAAAAAGCGTCTTTGCCGGCGCTGGAACTATCCGTGCCCCTCACCGTCGAAGCGCGCGCGGCGGCGAATTGGGACGCGGCGCATTGAATGTGGTCGGAAATTTGCTATGATTGCGCCATGAACAAGCGGATCACAATCGAACTGTCGGAAGCGGCACTTCTGCATGCGGAAGAACGTGCTGCCGAAGAAGGCTTCGATTCGGTCGACGCTTATCTCGGAGCATTGATTGAAGAGGACTGTGCAATCGATTTGAATCAGGAATGGATTCGCCGGAAGATCGAGGAAGGACTGGCGTCGCCGATCGTCGGTGAATTGACGCCTGCGGATATCGATCGCTTGATGGAAGAAGGAATCGCACGGGCGAACCGCCGCAAATGACACGGCGCGACGTCGCCAGAAAAGCAACGGCAGAATCGGATATTCGCGACATTTTTGCCTTTATTGGTTCCGATAGCCGCAAGGCGGCCCAGAAATTCAACGACGATCTGACAGAAACGCTCGAACGTCTGCGCGAATTTCCACACTCGGGATACAAGATCGCCGGCTATAGCAGGCCGCTTTTGGCCGCTCGCGTATCAAACCGTTTTCGCCGCTATGTCGTGATCTAACATTTGCCGGATGAGAAATCCCTTGTCGTCACGCGCGTTTTGTATGGCGCGCGCGATATCCCTTCCCTGCTCGCGGATATGAGATAGAGCCTACGCCGCGATATTCTTCAGCCCCGTCTCCGCCGTGATGCCCGCTTTTTCGAGCGTCTGCATCAGCTCGGCCATGATCTTGTCGGGTTCGCCCTTGCCCGGTTCGCGCGCGGCTTGCGCCACATAGCCGGAAAGAAATCCGGGCTTGGAGAGATACGACACGATCATCTCGCGCGCGCGCGCCGAAAGCCGGCCTTCCGTCAGCACGCCCCCGGCGAACAGGCGCAACAGGGCGGCGACCTTGTCGGCATGGCCCGAAACATTGGCATCGATGCTCGAAAGCAGCTTGCCGCGCCCCTCGGCCTCCGCGGCCACCTTGTCGAGCGCATCGGCGATTTCGGCGCGCTGGTTTTCCTGGAAACCGGAGCGGCGCACGCGCGATTGCAATTCGGCCAGCCGCTGCAAACGCTGCAGAAGCGGCGTCTTGGCGAACAGGAAATGGGTCTCGAACGACGGCGAATTCAGGATCGGCAAGATGAACATGGCAAGCTGGCGCTTGTTTTCCGCCCCGATGATGTTTTCCTCCACCAGAAGCAGCCGCTCCAGCTTGGCATCGGGCGTCGCCGCTTCGGCCAGATGCTCGCCGATGGATTCATGGCTCACGAGCCTCCTCGAACGCAGCGTGAAGGCCGCGATCAAATCTTCATGGCTCATATATTTGCCTTGCCCCAGCACCAGCTTGTTGGCGATGGCGCGCAGCGTTTTCAATTCGTCCACCAGCGCATTGGGGCAAAGCCGTTTCACGCTTTTCAGTTCCACGAGAATGCGATTGGCGATTGCGGTGTGCGCGGCCGGCAATTGTCCGCTCGCGAAAAGCCGTCCCAGCATGGAAATGCCGCCCGGCGCGCCATCCGGCACTTTGCCCAGGAACAGGCTCACCATGGTCCCGAGTGCGGTGCCCAGATTTTCATGTTCGCCGATCAATTCGTGCAGCGCCGCCGATCCGTTCAGCGCTTCGGCCATGATCTGGTCGATGGATTCCAGAAGCAGGCCCGCGCTCTCGTCCTTCGCCTCGGCCATGATGGCCAGAAGCCGCGTCACCTTGTCGTTCCAGCCTTTGGCATCGGCCAGGTAGCGCGCGATGGCGCCGTTCAGGATGTAAGCGGCGTCCGGTTCCTTGGCGAGTTTTTCCGCCAGCGCGCCGAAACTGCCGGGCATGACATCCGGAAAATATTTGCGCCGCGCATCGCGATAGACGCGATGGATGGATTTTTCCACCAACTCGTTCAGGCTCTTGATGATCTGCTGAACGGGCGTGGTGGTGGAAGACGCCTGCGCCACCGCGATCTTCTGGATGGCGTGCTGATAGATCGTGCCCGTCGCCTCGAACGTCTCCAGCGCATCGGCGCGATGGATCAGTTCGGTCACGGTCAGTTTCTGCCGCGCCAGGTAATCGGCCAGCAGGCGCTGCATGGTCGCGCGCGCGTGATAGGAATAAAGATCGTCGGGCTTGAAGCAGGGCAGCGCATGGGGAACGTCTTCGGCCTCCGGCCTGGTCTTTACCTGGTTGTGGCCGTCTTCGAAAATCTTCAGCGTCAGGTAATCGCCGGTATCGGCGTTGTAGGTTTCCTTGACGACCTTCACCCCGGTCGCGCCTTCGCCGGCCATCATCTGCTGGGCCATGGCGAGGGCCGCTTCGCGCCCCGTGCAAACATCGTGCAGCGACCAGCCGCCTTTGGCGCCGACGCGCTTGAAAACCTCGAAATGAACTTCCTGCGCCATGCTGTCCCCGCTGAACGGCAAGTTTCGCAAGACGGATTTAAGCCGGGGTTAAATGCGCACCGTGGGCGGATGTTGCCCGCACAGCGCGCAGGCCGGATCGGGGCGCACGCGCACTTTGCGAAAGCGCGCCGATAGCGCTTCGTAAATCAGAAGATGGCCGGCCAGCGTTTCGCCGGCATTCGTGATTTCCTTGATCACTTCCAGCGCCTGCAGCGTGCCCATCACGCCCGCGGCGGCTCCCATCACGCCCGTCTCCGAGCAGGAGGGTGCGGTGCCCGGCGGCGGCGGTTCGGGGAAGATGCAGCGATAGCAGGGATACTCGCCCGCATGCGGCTTGAAGGTGGCGAGCTGGCCGTCGAATTCGCTCACCGCCGCCGAAACCAGCGTCTTTTTCTCGGCATGGCAGGTGTCGTTGATGAGGAAGCGGGTATCGAAATTGTCCGATCCGTCGGCCACGATGTCATAGGCGCGGATGATTTGGGCGGCATTTTCCGGGCCGAGCCGCACCTTGTGCTCCACCACCGTGACGCCGGGATTGATGGCCCTGGCGGCATCGGCCGCCGATTCGGTCTTGTCCCGGCCGATATCCACAGTTCTGTGTGCAATCTGGCGTTGCAGGTTGGACAGCGACACCCGGTCGAAATCGGCCACCCCGATGGTGCCCACCCCGGCCGCCGCCAGATAAAGGACCACCGGGCAGCCCAGCCCCCCTGCCCCCACCACCAGCACCCGGGCGGCGCGCAGGCGCGCCTGTCCGGCCCCGCCCACCTCGCGCAGCACGATGTGGCGGGCATATCGCTCCAGTTCTTCGTCCGACAGGGCCATGAACCAGTCTTAACCTTCGCCGTTACCTTGCGAAAGCCGCGTCGATTGGTCTTTACCGCGTTTTGCGGGCCTGCTTGCCTTACCCGTTCCGGCACGTGTAGGTGGAAAGCGGCGAAGAATGTCCTATTGTTGCCGGTACCGGCCGGCCAAAGGGCCGGATATTGCCGTGGGGTAGATTCGAGGAGCGATCATGTCTCAGGACGGGCGGCATCCCAGCGCCTATGGCCTTGAAAACCAGGGCTTCCGAAATCTGAAAAGCGTCCATTGGAACCTGACGGCGCCCGAGCTGTACGAGCGCGCGGTGGCGCGCGGCGAAGGCCAGGTGGCCAAGGCCGGTCCCCTTGTCGTGCTCACCGGCCAGCACACCGGCCGCTCGGCCAACGACAAATTCATCGTCAAGGATGCGGCCAGCGAACCCCATATCTGGTGGGACAACAACAAGGCGATGACGCCGGCCTGTTTCGATGCGCTGTTCCAATCGATGATCGCCTATGCGCAGGGCCGCGAACTCTTCGTGCAGGATCTGTTCGGCGGCGCCGATCCTACCCACCGCCTGCCGGTGCGCGTGATCACGGAGATGGCGTGGCATTCGATGTTCATCCAGCATCTGTTGATCGAGCCGCGTGCGGGCGAGCATGACGGCTTCGTGCCCGAATACACGATCGTCGACCTGCCGGGCTTCCACGCCGATCCCAAATTCCATGGCTGCGAGGGCGGCACCGTGATCGCGGTGAATTTCACCAAGAAGATCGTCCTCATCGGCGGCACGTCATACGCCGGCGAGATGAAGAAATCGGTCTTCACGATCCTGAATTATCTTCTGCCGCCGCGCCGGGTGATGCCCATGCATTGCTCGGCCAATGTCGGCAAGAACCGCGATGCGGCGATCTTCTTCGGCCTGTCCGGCACCGGCAAGACGACGCTGTCGGCGGAAGCCAGCCGCACGCTGATCGGCGACGACGAACATGGCTGGAGCGAAAACGGCGTCTTCAATTTCGAAGGCGGCTGCTATGCGAAAGTGATCAAGCTTTCGCCCGAAGCCGAACCGGAGATTTTCGCGACCACGCGCCGTTTCGGCACGGTGCTCGAAAACGTGGTGCTCGATCCGGTCACCCGCGAACTCGATCTGGACGACAACCGCTACACCGAAAACACGCGTGCGGCATACCCGATCGATTTCATCCCCAATGCGAGCACGACCGGCATTGCAGGTCATCCCAGAAACGTGATCATGCTCACCGCCGATGCCTTCGGCGTGCTGCCGCCGATTGCGAAACTCACCCCGTCCCAGGCCATGTATCACTTCCTTTCCGGCTTCACCGCCAAAGTGGCGGGCACCGAAAAGGGCCTGGGCAAGGAACCGCAGCCGACATTTTCCACCTGCTTCGGCGCGCCCTTCATGCCGCGCCATCCCACCGAATACGGCAATCTGCTGCGCGATCTCATCGGCGAGCATCAGGCCGATTGCTGGCTGGTCAACACCGGCTGGACGGGCGGGGCCTTCGGCGTGGGCCAACGCATGCCGATCAAGGCGACGCGCGCGTTATTGGCCGCGGCGCTCGACGGCACGCTCGCCAATGTCGAAATGCGCGTCGATCCCCATTTCCGCTTCCGCGTGCCGGTGTCGGTGCCGGGCGTGGATTCGAAAATCCTCAATCCGCGCGACACCTGGTCCGACAAGCCGGCCTACGACGCCCAGGCCAAGAAACTCGTCGCCATGTTCCGCGAGAACTTCAAGAAATTCGAAGATCACGTGGGCCCCGACGTCCTGCAAGCCGCCCCGCAACTGGCCGAAGCGGCGGAGTAAAATCGCTTTATCCAATGACGAAAGGGCCCGTGACGATGTCGCGGGCCTTTTCGCATTCGCACTATTCGGGTTTTCCGCTTCTACCTTTGCTCATGCCCCACAGATAGATTTCGCTGTCGCGGATTTCAAAGAGTACACGCAGCCAGCCAATGTCTCGTCCGACGAAAAGGAAATCGGCGCGCAAATCCGCCTTGGCTTGCGGCGGCCATTTTATGCTGTACTTGTACGGGTCGCGCGTAAGCCGCCACTCTATGACACGGCGCACCTGCGGTCTGATCTCGAGCGGAATGAGTTTATCGAAACTGGCTTCGAATATATCGGAATAAACGATTTTCCATCGCATCGTCAGGCAACGAGCCCCAACCGGCGCGCTTCGCCCTCGATCCATTGAAGATCATCGTCGCCTATTTCATAGGGCAACAATTCGCCCGCGGAGAAATAGGGAATGCGTTCGCCCGTCTTCGCCGATTGCCATGGCTCGGAATGGCTTAATTCGCTCATTTCCGATGCGGCGTGCCGGCATACGAAGCCGGTTACTTCGCGCAGCAATGCCGTTTCGCGAATTGTCAGACGATTGCTCGCCGGCACCTGCAACGAGATGAATTCCTGCTTTTCATGGCCGTAAAACGGATGCACACGAACTTCCAGCAATCCTTCGGCCTGAAGGTCGCGCAACGCCTTGTTCAGGTGCCGCGCGGCCGGACCGAATTGCTGCTTGACATAGTCTTCCCCCGTAAGCGGCGCGCCCGTATCCAGATAATGCAGAAAATCCGCGTAGTAGAGGATTTTGTGCAGCTTGAGGCGTCCCAGTTCTTCAGGGTTGCACGCGTTGCACACGAAATGCACCGCTGCGCGGAATTTTTCGTAGTCGAAGAGGATGTCTTTTTCAGCGGCCATGTTCGCCAACCGTATTCGTTCTGCCGAAAATCGTGCCACGAACGATTCGGGAACGCAATGCCCGGCCCAAGCAATTGAAAGGATTCGATTTCCATTCGCCCCTTTTGCTTCGGCCTCCGCGTTCTCGCTAATGTTCGTCTGGAAATGAACCACGAGGAGCGGCCATGCGCGAGATCGGGAATTCGGGATTGAAGATCGCCCCCCTGATGCTGGGCGGAAATGTCTTCGGCTGGACGGCGGATGAGGCGGCGAGTTTCGCGGTGCTGGATGCTTTTGCCGATGCCGGCTTCAGCACCGTCGACACCGCCGATGTTTATTCCATGTGGGTGCCCGGCCATAAGGGCGGCGAATCCGAAACCGTTCTGGGCAATTGGATGGCCGCGCGCAGGAACCGCGACAAGATCGTCATCGCGACGAAAACCGGCATGCTGCCCATCGGCGGCAAGCCCGGCCTGTCGAAAGCGCAAATCCACGAAGCCTGCGAAGCCTCGCTGAAGCGGCTGAAAACCGATTACATCGACATCTATTTCGCCCATCGCGATCACGAGGAAAATCCGCTCGAAGAAACGCTGGAAGCCTTCGGCGCTTTGGTGAAAGCGGGCAAGGTGCGCGTGCTCGGCGCCTCCAATTATTCCGCGGACAGGCTTTCCGCAGCCCTCGATGTCAGCGCCAAACATAACCTGCCGCGTTATGACGTGTTGCAGCCGCTCTACAATCTCTATTCGCGCGACGCGTTCGAAGGCAATCTTCAAAATCTTTGCCGCGAAAAGAATATCGGCGTCGTGCCCTATTACGGAATCGCGTCCGGATTCCTGTCCGGCAAATACAGAAGCGAGGCCGATGCGCAGAAAAGTCCGCGCGGCGGCACCGTCGTGGCGAAATATCTCAATGACCGCGGCCGCAAAATTCTGGCGGCGCTCGATTCGGTGTCCGCGCGCCTCAAGGCCACGCCTGCGCAAATCGCCATCGCGTGGCTGATCGCACAGCCCGCCATCACCGCGCCCATCGTCAGCGCCACGAATGTGGATCAGCTACACGAACTCGCCCGCGCCGCAAGCCTCACGCTCGATGCCGAAGCCATGAAGGAACTCGATGAAGCCAGCGCGTGAAGCTCACCGCGGCGCGTAAAGCCACACGCGCGCGGGCGGCAAGTTCGCCCATACGATGGCCGCGCGTTCCACGCTGAATCGCGGTGTCGCGTGCATGGGCGGCGTCAGCCCGTAGGAATATTGCACCAGAGGCGCGCCCGGCTGCAGGCGGGCGAGTGCATCTTCGATCAATGCCGCGCGCCTGCACACGGGCAGGTTCAGAAGCGGAATGCCCGAAACGATGCCGGCAAATCCCGATCCGCCGGGCCTGCCCAGCGTGTCGTCCAGATTGAAGGCGTCGCCTTCGATCACGTTCACGCCGGGGCAGCGCGCGCGCACGCGGGCCACGAAATCGGGATCGTATTCGATGGCCGTGATGCGTTCGGGCGCGATGGCCCGCGCGATCAGCGCCTCGGTCACCACGCCGGTTCCCGGCCCAAGCTCCAGCACGGGGCCGGGCCTGGCCGGATCGATCTGGCCTGCAATGGCGCGCGCCAGCGCCGGGCTCGACGGTGCGATCGCGCCCACGCCCTTCGGGCTCGCGATCAACCCGCGCAGGAATTCCCATTGCTCGGCGATGGGGCTGGCATGGGCGTGATTGGACATGGCGTGACCTCCGGGCGCGGGTGGAATTGTGCAGTATTCGCATGGCTGCGCTGCTTATGGAACGCGTAAATTGGGAGGCCGGTCCGCTTTTGCTGCGCTAGGCTCGCATATCCCGTATTCGGAAAGGATAATGCGATGGCGGTTTCACCTTTTGAACATTTTGCCGCGCTTCATGCGCCCGGAAAATTCCTCATCCTGCCCAATGCCTGGGATGCGGCCAGCGCGCGGCTGGCCGAAGAAGCCGGCGCAAGCGCGATTGCCACATCGAGTGCGGCACTCGCCTGGGCGCATGGCTATCCCGATGGCGAGGCGCTGTCGGCCTCCATCCTGCTGGCTGCGGTTGCCGAAATCCTGCGCGTGGTGAAAATACCCGTCAGCGTGGATAGCGAGGCGGCTTATTCCGCCGATCCGGCAAAAGTCGCCGATTATACCGACGCGCTGATCGATATGGGCGTGGCGGGCATCAATCTGGAAGACGGTCCCCATCCGCCCGATCTCACCGCCCGCAAGATCGAAGCGATCAAGAATGCGGCACACAAAAAGAACGCCGGCATCTTCGTCAATGCGCGTTCGGACGTCTATCTGAAGAAGCTCACCCCGCCCGAACACGCGCTGCGGGAAATGATTTCGCGCGGCCAGCTTTACAAAAGCGCAGGCGCCGACGGCTTCTTCGCGCCCGCCGTGACCGATGCAGCCGATATGCGCGTGCTGGCGGACGAAACCGGCCTGCCGCTCAACATCCTGTTCTTTCCCGGCGTGCCGTCATTTGCGAAAATGAAAGACGCAGGCGTGCGCCGGTTGAGTGCGGGCGCCGGAATCTCGCGCATCGCGCTCGCTGCCGCGCGCAACGCCATGAAAACCTGTCTCGAAGGCTGCGATTACGAAACGCTGTTCGAACCAACAAAGGACTTGCCGGACATGAATGCGCTGATGACGAGAGGGTAGGGCGATTCTTTTCACGCCCTCTTTCGTCATTGCCGGGCTTGTCCCGGCAACCCATTAACACCTTGCTTCACGGTGATAATGGATGGCCGCCACAGGGGCGGCCATGACGAATATGGGTATGCAGAAGTGGGAAACCCTATTCCGCCGTCCCCAGAAAATCCTTCACCTTGGCGAAGAATCCGTCCGTCTCCGGCTGCGAACCCGGCGCGCTTTCCTTTTCGAAGGCGCGCAGCAATTCCTTTTGTTTTTTGGAAAGTTTCACCGGCGTTTCCACCGCCACTTCCACGAAGAGATCGCCGCCGATCCCGCCCCCGCGCAACACCGGCATGCCCTTGCCGCGCAAGCGCACCTGGCGGCCCGATTGCGTGCCTTCGGGAATTTTCACCGTGCTCTGCCCGCCATCGAGCGTGGGCACTTCGACCGAACCGCCCAGCGCCGCGGTCACGAAACTCACCGGCGCGCGGCAATAAAGATCGTGTCCGTCGCGCTGGAAAATCGGATGCGGCTTCACCGAAATGAAGATGTAGAGATCGCCCGTGGGCCCGCCATTGATGCCCGCCTGTCCTTCGCCGGCCAGGCGGATGCGCGTGCCTTCCTCGACACCGGCGGGAATATCCACCGCCAGCACGCGCTCCTTCTGCACATGGCCCGAGCCGTGGCAGGCCTTGCAGGGATTGCGGATGATGCGGCCCTGCCCGCGGCAATTGGGGCAGGTGCGTTCGATGGTGAAAAAGCCCTGCTGCGCGCGCACCTTGCCGTGGCCCGAACAGGTGGGGCAGGTCTCCGGCCGCGTGCCGGTTTCCGCGCCGGTAGCCCCGCAGGCTTCGCACGCCACTGCGCTGGGCACTTTCAATTCGGCCCGGCGCCCGCGAAACGCTTCTTCCAGCGTGATTTCGAGATTGTAGCGCAGATCGGCGCCGCGGTTCTGCCGCCGCGCCCGCCTGCCGCCCATGAACTCGCCGAACAGATCGTCGAACACGTCGGTGAAGCTGGATGCGAAATCGAAGGGATGGCCGCGCCCATGACCGTTGCCCCCGAATCCGCCTTGGCCGTGTTCGAACGCGGCATGGCCGAAGCGGTCGTAAGCGGCGCGCTTCTGATCGTCCTTCAGGACGTCATAGGCTTCGTTGATTTCCTTGAACTTGTGCTCGCAATCCTTGTCGCCGGGGTTCTTATCGGGATGCAGTTCCTTGGCAAGCTTGCGGTAGGCCGCCTTGATCTCCACGATCGAGGCGCTCCGGCTGCAACCCAGTGTTTCGTAGTAACAGCGTTTCATGGCCAGATGCAGGTATCAGGTATCAGGTATCAGGTATCAGAAGAGGGGCGTGCATGATGTTTCATCTGATCCCTGATCCCTGATCCCTGATCCCTGATTTCCTGATCCCTGTTCATGCCGCCCCCTTCTTCTTGTCCTCATCGACTTCGGAGAACTCCGCATCGACGACATTCTCGTCCGGCTTGGCGCCGCTTTCGCCTTGCGCTTCGCCGCCCGGCTGCTGTTCGCTTTGCTGCGCTTTATACATGGCTTCGCCCAGCTTCATGGAAGATTGCGCCAGGCTCTGCGTCTTCTGCTGGATCGATTCCACATCGTCGGTCTTGATCGCTTCCTTCAGCGCGGCGATGGCGGTTTCGATATTGCTGCGCTCGTTCGCATCGATCTTGTCGCCATGATCGGCCAGCGCTTTCTCGGTGGAATGCACCAGCGAATCGCCCTGGTTCTTGGCCTCGGCCAGTTCGCGGCGCTTCTTGTCGTCCGCGGCATGGCTTTCGGCTTCCTTGACCATTTTGTCGATGTCCGCGTCGGAAAGTCCGCCGCTCGCCTGAATGCGGATCTGCTGTTCCTTGGAGGTCGCCTTGTCTTTCGCGGTCACCGACACAATGCCGTTCGCGTCGATATCGAAGGTGACTTCCACTTGCGGAACCCCGCGCGGCGCGGGCGGAATGCCGACGAGATCGAACTGGCCCAGCAGCTTGTTGTCGGCCGCCATTTCGCGTTCGCCCTGGAACACGCGGATCGTCACCGCGGTCTGGTTGTCTTCGGCGGTGGAGAACACCTGGCTTTTCTTCGTCGGGATCGTCGTGTTGCGCTCGATCAGGCGTGTGAACACCCCGCCCAGCGTTTCGATGCCGAGGCTCAGCGGCGTCACATCGAGAAGCAGCACATCCTTCACTTCGCCCTTCAGCACGCCGGCCTGAATGGCGGCGCCGATGGCAACCACTTCGTCCGGGTTCACGCCCTTGTGCGGCTCCTTGCCGAACAATTGCTTCACCACGTCCTGCACTTTGGGCATGCGCGTCATGCCGCCGACCAGGATCACTTCATCGATCTGGTTGGCGGAGACGCCCGCATCCTTCAGCGCCTGCTTCACCGGCGCGATGGTCTTCTGGATCAGATCGTCCACCAGCGCTTCCAGCTTCGCCCGCGTCATCTTCATGGTCAGATGCTTGGGGCCGTTGGCATCCGCGGTGATGAAGGGCAGGTTCACTTCGGTCTGCATCGCGCTCGAAAGCTCGATCTTCGCCTTTTCGGCTGCTTCCTTCAGGCGTTGCAGCGCCAGGCGGTCGTTGCGCAGATCGATGCCCTGTTCCTTCTTGAATTCGTCGGCCAGGTAATTGACCAGCCGCATGTCGAAATCCTCGCCGCCGAGGAAGGTGTCGCCATTGGTGGATTTCACCTCGAACACGCCGTCGCCGATTTCGAGCACTGAAATATCGAAGGTGCCGCCGCCAAGGTCATAGACGGCAATCGTGCCCGAACCCTTCTTGTCCATGCCATAGGCGAGCGCGGCGGCAGTCGGCTCGTTGATGATGCGCAGAACTTCCAGCCCTGCGATCTTGCCGGCGTCTTTGGTCGCCTGGCGCTGGGCGTCGTTGAAATAGGCCGGAACGGTGATGACGGCCTGCGCCACCTTCTCGCCCAGAAAGGCTTCCGCCGTTTCCTTCATCTTCTGCAGGATGAAGGCGGAGATTTCGCTCGGCGCGAATTTCTTGTTGTCGCGGCCCTGCACCCAGGCATCGCCATTGTCGGCCTTCACGATCTTGTAGGGCACCATATCGATGTCCTTCTTGGTCGTGGGATCTTCGAAGCGCCGGCCGATCAGGCGCTTGATCGCGAAATAGGTGAATTCGGGATTGGTGACGGCCTGCCGTTTGGCGGCCTGTCCGACGAGGCGCTCCCCGTCGCCGGTAAAGGCGACGATGGAGGGGGTGGTGCGCGCGCCTTCCGCGTTCTCGATGACCTTGGGAGCCGAGCCCTCCATGACAGCCACGCAGGAGTTGGTGGTGCCCAGGTCGATGCCGATGACCTTCGCCATATTCATGTCCTTTCTTCGGGCGGATGGTTTACCTGGCCTCAGCCGAGCGCCTTCCGGTCCATCCCCATTGATTCCATTGGCAAAACCGGCGCGGGCGCAAGTCCCCACCGGTCCTAGGGCGTATATAGGGAGAGCCCGGGGGTGGCGCAAGGCGCCGGGCCCCGTGTTGACTTATCGCATGGCGATGGCGGCCGTCTGGTCCCACTAAATATGCCAATCGCAACACAGGATTTATCTGTCGTGACCCAGATGGCGGACACGGGCGCCCCGGCCGGAGCGCCCGTACAGGGTTGGCACCTTTTCGTTCCCAAACTGTTCAGCGCCCTGCGCGAAGGCTATGGCGCCCGCGACTTTCGCGCCGATCTCTTTGCCGGGCTGACGGTGGCGATCGTGGCGCTGCCGCTCTCCATGGCGCTGGCCATTGCGAGCGGGGTCTCGCCGGCGCGCGGCTTGTTCACCGCCGTCGTCGCCGGCGCGCTGATCTCCGCGCTCGGCGGCAGCCGCCACCAGATCGGCGGACCGACGGGCGCCTTCGTGGTGGTGGTGTTCAATGTCGTGCAGGCCCATGGTTATGACGGTCTGGTGGTGGCCACGATCATGGCCGGCCTCATGCTGATCGCGGCGGGGCTTGCCCGCGTCGGCACCTTCATCAAATACGTGCCCTATCCGGTGGTCACGGGTTTCACCTCCGGCATCGCCGTCATCATCTTCTCCAGCCAGATCGGCGACATTCTGGGGTTGAAGCTCGCGCATATGCCGGGCGATGTGTTCGGCAAGTGGCAGGCCTATTATTCCGCGCTGGGCAGTTTCAATCCCGCGGCGTTCGGCGTGGCGCTGGCCTCGCTTGCGATGATCGTTTTGATGCGCCGCTATGCGCCGCGCCTGCCGATGTTCCTCATCGCCATTGCCGCGGCCTCGCTGGCAATCGTGCTCTTTCATCTTCACGCCGAAACCATCGGCACGCGCTTCGGCGAAATTCCCGCCATGCTGCCCGCGCCACATTGGCCCGCTTTCGATCTGCACGAAATCCGCGCCTTGTTGCCGTCTGCCTTCACGATCTTTGCGCTGGGCGGGATCGAGTCGCTTTTATCCGCGGTGGTGGCAGACGGCATGACGGGACGCCGCCACCGCTCCAATCTCGAACTCGTGGCGCAAGGCTGCGCCAATATCGCCGGCGCCTGCATGGGCGGCATTCCCGCCACCGGCGCCATCGCGCGCACGGCAACCAATATCCGCTCGGGCGCGAAAACGCCGGTTGCCGGAATTGTCCATGCGCTTGCGGTTCTGGCCATGATGATGGCGTTCGCCCCCTATGCCTCCTTCATTCCGCTGGCGGCACTGGGCGCGATATTGGTCGTGGTGTGCTGGAACATGGCCGAGATCGGCGCGTTCCGCATCATCCTTTCCGGGCCGGTGGGCGACCGCGTGGTGCTGCTCGCAACCTTCGGGCTCACGGTGTTCGTCGATCTCAGCTTCGCCATCGGCGCGGGCATGGTGCTGGCGGCGTTTTTGTTCATGCATCGCATGGCGCGCGCCGTCGAAGCCGAAACGAACATCGCGCTCATCCAGCGCGACGTGGACGAATTCGCCGAGCCGAACCGGGCGGCCGTGGCGCGCGAAGACCTTCCCCCGGGCGTGGAAGTGTTCCAGCTCAACGGCCCGTTCTTCTTCGGCGCCGCGGCCCATTTCGAGCAGGTGCTGGCGCGCGCGGGCGGCATGCCGCGCGCCATCGTGCTGAACATGGAAGGCGTGCCCCTGATCGATTCAACGGGTGCTGCTATCTTGCGCAAATTCCTCGCGCGCTCCGCTGCGCACGATATCCGGGTGATACTGGCCGGCCTGAAACCCGCGCCCGCAAACGTGCTCGCATCCATGGGAATCGCGGCCGAGCGCGCACCGAGCTTTGCGGATGCCATCAATCTGGTGCGCGTGCCGGTTTGAACGGGGCATTGCCGAGACGGGTAAAAGTATTACTGTCATGAGCAGGAACTTGGAGGCCGCCATGCGCATGACCACCAGAGGCCGGGTCACGATTCCCGCCGCCATTCGCAAAAAGACGGGGCTCCTGCCGCACACCGACGTCGAATTTTCTTATGAGCCGGACGGCAGCATTTCGATGTGGGCAAAGGACAAGCGCCCCAGCTCCACCGAGAGACCATCCGGGAAGGAACAACGCGGCAAAAGAGAAATGACGACCGGAGGCCTTGTGGCGCCGCTACGGAAAAAATAGCGCGCGGGGCCCCGCGCCTATTTCTTCGTCGTCCAGTCGCCGTTCAGCGGCTTGTAATATTGCCCCGCCGGCATTTTGTCGAACAGCAGCTTGGCGGTGGCTTCGCCTGCGGCTTGCAGGCTCACACCGGTTTTGGCGGCGGTATCCTGATAGACCGATTTGCGCCCCGCATTGATTTCGGCCACCGCCGCTTTCAGCGCATCGTCGCTGCTCGGCTTGACGAAGCCGACATAACCGTCGCCCTGTTCGCCCACGATACCGGCCGATTTGGCGGCATCGACCGCGGCCTTGGCGCTTGCCACATCGGCATGGGCGCCGCCCGCGCCAAGGGCCGCCACCAGCATCAGGGCCGGAAGAACCGCCGCCAGTTTGGCCGCGCGCGTCAGCAATTTCGCAAACATGATCGTCTCCAATATTCAGAAGAGGTTGGGATTCTGCTGCACGGCGGTCTGCACTTCCCTGTCCAGCCGCACGCGCACATCGGCGTCGAGCTTGGCGTAGATATTGATGGGCGCCACTTCCACGCGCACGGTCGGCGTGCATCCGCCGGCGGATATCGCGCTCGCGGCGAAGCCGCAGGCCAGCATCAGTTTCGTCCAGTCTTTCATGGCTTGGTTCCCGTCGTGTCGGCCTGGTCTGCCTGCCAGGCATTGCGATATGCGCGCAAGAGTTCGTCAAAATTAAGGGAGGTGTCCAGAGTCAGGTCCACGGGCGTTTTTGCGGGCAGCGGCAGGGGTTTATCGAAGGCCGTACCGTTCCACAGCGAGAATATGTCCACCCGCGTCTCCACCGGATGGGGCGGATCGTTATAGCCCTTGATATTGAGCACCACGCGCAGGCGCCCGCCGGGCAGGCTCTCAAGCTTGCCGCTCATCGTGTCGATGGCCAGATGCTCCAGCGCCTGAAAGGCGAAATCGCGGATGGCATTGGTCTTGCCGCCGCTGTCGCCGGCCCCGCTCCACAGGCTGCGCTTGATGGAAAGCGTGCCCGGCGCCAGCGATTGCACCTGTCCATCGCTCAGGCGCAGGCCCTCCGGCCCCATGGAAAATGGCACGACGCCTTCGATGTGTGCCTTGATGCTGATCTTGTCGGCAAGGTTGGAGGCCGCCACGATCGCACCCAGATCCACATGGGAAAGCCGGATCGCGCCCTTGAACGTTTCGCCCGGCGCAAAGGGCACGCTCATGGGATCGAGCGTCACGCGGCCCTTGGCGACATCGGTGCCGGCGCCCGTCAGATGAAGCATGCCCGGCTCCAGCTGGAATTGCGCCACCGCGTCGGTGAGAGGCGTGATCCAGGCGATATGCGAAATCGCGATTTTCTGATCGGGCGCGGTTTGAAGCGGCACAAGCGAAGTGAAGGTGATATGCGTGCTCGCTCCGCTCGCAGCGCCCAGCGGCGTCTGGAATTCGAGCCCGTCCATATCGAGTTCGCCACCGCTCGTTGTGCCCTTTTTCGTCCAGGCGATGCGGCCGTCAAAGCGCACGCTTCCATTCGCATGCGAAAGCTGCGCCAGAAGCGGCGAAATATCGGCCGGCTGCAAACCGTCCGGCTTGAAATCAAGCCCGCGCGCCGCGATATCGGCATGGCCCTTGCCGGATTTCAGCGAATGGTCAATCGCAATGCTCGCAAGTTCCTGCTTGCCGCTTGCCAGCGCAATCGTGCCCGTCACGCGATTGCCGCCGAGCGACAATTTTCCCGACGCCGAAAGCGGCTTGAAGCGCGGCGAATTTGCCAGGTCGCGCAACGCCGCACTTGCAAGATGCACCGTGCCGTTCAGTGCGCCCGCTTTGTTCGCTGCGATTTGCACGCGGGCGGCGGCGTTTGCAACACCGGTCTGCGCGCTTGTGATATCCGCCGATGTGCCGCGCAGGCGCGCATTCAGCGACCATCCGCCATCGGCGATGCTGAGAAGATTCTGTTCGGGAACCGGGCAAAGACTGGCGCGCAATCGTTCCAGCACCGCCTTGCCCTTTTGCGCAACCGCGGCCACGGCGATGCGCGCGCAACCGTCCGGCGTATAGGCGATTGTGTCGTTCGTGCCGGTAAGCGCGCCATCGCTGACAATATGCGCGCCTGTCAGACCGAGTGCCGTAAATCGCGCATCGAGCGCGGTTTGCGCGCTGAAGGAGCCGTCATCATGCATCGCAAAGGCGGGCAGGCCGAGCGCGATTGTAGGGAGCCCGCGGCCTTTCAATGTTATGCGCGCCGCGCCGCTGATGCCGTTTTCGCCCGCGGTCACAAGCGCGCCTTCTACCGGCGCGATGGTGAGCACCGCACCGTTTTTGCCCGCAATCGTCGCGGGCTTTTCCAGCGCAAGCACGCTCTGCCCGTTTGCGCGCGTCAGATGCGCTGCGATATCGGCATGCACCGATTGCAGCGCCGCCGCGACGGCGCGCTTCATGCGCGCATCGCCGGCCGGAATCTTCGCCGCCAGTTTCTTCGCGGTGCCGTCCACGGAATCGCCCGTCACGTCGGAATCGAAGCGCACATCGAGCGACATGTCGCTCCCCACCACGCCCGATGCCTTCGCCGCCGCATGCAGATTGGCGAAGGCGTAATCGCCATAGGCCGCACGCGCAGCCGAAACCTGTGTTTGGGTCGTGCCCGAAACGCGCAATCCGCTTTGTGTCTGTGTCCAGCGCACGGATTGCGCGTCCAAAGCGATATCGGCGTTTTCGACATCGAGCGTCGCGGTTTTCATGCTGCCGCGAAAACCGGCGCTGAGTTGCAAGCCCTCGCCCGTCTGCCGCGCAACAAGGCTGCCGCCCTTCACGGCGGCTTCGAAATGCGCGCCGCGCAGCGATGCCGGTTCGACCGTCGCATGCGCCGATGCGAATTTCGTGCCGTTCAAATTCGCATCGCCGGAAATTTTCATCCGGCCTTCGGGCGCATCCACCTGCACCAGCGCATGGTCGATGCGGATGGCGAGCGGCGCGCGCGGCGGTTGCGCCGTTGCTGAAGCGGAAGGCGCTGCGGCGCTTTTCGGTTGCGCGAACGAATCGATCAGAGTCTGCAATTGGCCGAAGCTGAGTTTATTGCCGTCGAAATGCGCGCGCAGAAACGGCCGGCGCAGCTCCAGCGATTGCATCGCAAACCAGCCATGCGCCGCGAACGACAGCGACACGCGCTCGGCGGAAAAATCCGGTCTGTCCGGATCGCCCAGCCTGAGCTTCGCAGCCACGCCGCCGAAATCGAGACGGCTGACATTCACCTGCGCCTGCACGCCGCGATGTGCAAGCCATGTCTCGGCCGCGAAATCCGCAATCGGCATGCGCGCAAACCACGCCGCCGCCGGCAGAAGGATCGCGCCTGCTGCGGCGTAAAGCGCGGGCTTGAATCGAATGCGTTCGGGTCCGGACAATCTGGCGGCAACCTCGAAGATCGGCGTCGCGCCTTCTTAGCGGCGCCGATGCGAGCATGGCAACCGAATGCGGTTACAATGCGGCGATCACCGCGGAGTTGTAGATCTCGCTCATCTTGGCGTTGAGCGGCGCGATCTGGACCGATTTTTCCAGCCCCACCAGCAGCGGCCCCAGCATCGAAACCCCGCCCACCTGTTGCAGCAATTTGGTGGAGATCGAGGCGGAATGGATCGCCGGCATGATCAGCACGTTCGCCGTGTCGGTCAGCCGGCAGAAGGGATAGAGCGCCAGCTTCTCCCGGTCCAGCGCCACATCGGCGGCCACCTCGCCGTCATATTCGAAATTCACGCCCTTCTTGTCGAGCATGTTGACCGCTTCCACGATGCGCTCGCTGCGTTCGCTTCTGGGGAAGCCGAAGGTGGACGACGCCAGAAGCGCCACGCGCGGCGTATAGCCGAAGCGGCGCGCAACGGCGGCGGCCTGTATCGCGATATCGGCAAGCTCTTCGGAACTGGGCATTTCATGCACGCTCGTATCGGCGACGAAGACCACGCGTCCGCGCGTGAAGATCACGTTGACCCCGATGGCGCGTTCGCCGCGCGGCGGATCGAGCACGAGGCGCACATCGCTCAAAGCCTGCGAATAGGAGCGCGTCACCCCCGTCACCATCGCATCGGCATCGCCCGCCATCAGCATGCACGAGGCATAGACGTTGCGGTCGTTGGTCACCATGCGCACGCAATCGCGGTAAAGCGCGCCGCGCCGCTGCAGGCGCTTGAACAGCATGTCGATATAATGGGTGGCATCGCGCGCCGAATGGGGCACGCTGATTTCCAGCCCCGCATCCTCGGCGCCGGCCTTGGCGATTCCGGCCCGGATCACGTCTTCGCGGCCCACCAGAATGGCCTTGCCCAGCCCCGAATTCTGGAACGCGGCCGCAGCGCGGATCACCGATTCCTCTTCGCCTTCGGCAAACACCACGCGCTTGGGATTGGCGCGCACGCTGGCCGTGATGCGCTGGAACAATCCGGCGGAGGGATCGAGCCTGGCCGAAAGCTGGTCGCGATAGGCGTCCGCATCCTTCAATTCGCGCCGCGCCACGCCGGTGCGGATGGCCGCTTCCGCAACCGCCGAAGACACGCGGCTGATCAACCGCGGATCGAACGGAACCGGAATGATGTAATCGGGTCCGTAAGCGGGGCGCGCGCCCAGATAGGCCATCGCCACTTCGTCGGGCACGTCCTCGCGCGCCAGTTCGGCCAGCGCTTCGGCGGCGGCGATTTTCATCGCTTCGTTGATGGTGGTGGCGCGCACGTCGAGCGCCCCGCGGAAGATGTAGGGAAAGCCCAACACATTGTTCACCTGGTTGGGATAATCGCTGCGCCCCGTCGCCACGATCGCATCGGGGCGCACGGCATGAACGTCTTCCGGCGTGATTTCCGGATCGGGATTGGCCATGGCGAAGATGATCGGCGCCTTGGCCATCGTCTTGACCATCTCCCTGGTCACCGCGCCCTTCACCGACAATCCCAGAAACACATCGCAATCGACCAGCGCATCGGCCAGGCTGCGCGCTTTGGTTTCCACCGCATGCGCCGATTTCCACTGGTTCATGCCGTCGGTTCGCCCGCGATAAACCACGCCTTTCGAATCGCACAGCACCGCATTGGCGTTCGGCAATCCCATCGATTTGAGCAGTTCGAGGCAGGCGATACCGGCGGCACCCGCACCGTTCACCACCACCTTGATGTCGGACATTTTGCGATTGGTCAGATGCAGCGCGTTGATGATTCCCGCCGATGAAATGATCGCAGTGCCGTGCTGGTCGTCATGGAACACCGGAATGTCCATCAGCTCGCGCAGCCGCTCCTCGATCACGAAGCAATCGGGCGCCTTGATATCTTCCAGATTGATGCCGCCGAAAGTGGGGCCCAGATAGCGCACCGCCCCGATGAATTCGTCCACGTCCTTCGTATCGACTTCCAGGTCGATGGCATCCACATCGGCAAAGCGCTTGAAGAGCACGGCCTTGCCTTCCATCACGGGCTTGGAGGCCAGCGCCCCCAAATCGCCCAGCCCCAGAATGGCCGTACCGTTGGAGATCACGGCCACGAGGTTGCCCTTGGCCGTATAGTCGAAGGCGGCATCGGGCCGCTCGGCAATGGCGCGCACCGGCACCGCCACCCCCGGCGAATAGGCGAGGGAGAGGTCCCGCTGCGTCGCCATGGGCTTGGTGGGATTGATCTCGAGCTTGCCGGGCTTGCCCCCGGCATGGAACGCAAGCGCTTCTTCCTGGGTGAAGGATGGCCGTTTGATCGTGGGCATGAAAAATCCGTGTGAAACCGATCCACAGAATATCGGCCGGTTCGGGAGGCTGTTTCAATGGTGCGCCGCGCCGCGCCGGTCCTTAAAGCCGGGGAAGGATGCTAGGCTCGGCCCATGAACGAGCAGATCGCCCCGCCTGACGCCGGAACGCCCCTGATGGCGCAATATCTGGAGATCAAGGCCGCCCATCCGGCCTATCTGCTGTTCTACCGGATGGGCGATTTCTACGAGCTGTTCTTCGACGATGCCGCAAAAGCCGCCGAGGCGCTGGATATCGCGCTGACCCGGCGGGGCAAGCATCTGGGCGAGGATATCCCCATGTGCGGGGTGCCGGTGCATGCGGCCGAGCAATATCTGGAAAAACTGATCCGCAAGGGCTTCCGGGTGGCGGTCTGCGAACAGACCGAAGACCCGGCCGAGGCCAAAAAGCGCGGCTCCAAATCGGTGGTGCGCCGCGAGGTGGTGCGGCTCGTCACCCCGGGCACGCTGACCGAGGATTCGCTTCTGGAGGCGCGCAGCGCCAATGTGCTGGCGGCCCTTGGCCGGGCCGGGGGCGCATTCGCGGTGGCCAGCGCCGACATGTCGGCCGGCGAATTCCGGGTAAGCGCGGTGGCCGCGGCCGATGTCGCAGCCGAGCTTGCCCGCCTCGGCCCGCGCGAAGTGCTGGCGCCCGATGGCCTGCTGGCCGATGACAGTTTCGCGCCCTTGCTGAAAGCGCTGGGCCCGGCGCTGACGCCGCTGCCCGCGATCAAATTCGATTCCGCCGCCGGCGCGCGCGCCTTGAAGGCGCTTTACAACGTGGCCGCGCTCGATGCCTTCGGAAATTTTTCGCGTGCCGAATTGTCGGCCGCCGGCGCGCTGGTGGCGTATCTCGAACTCACGCAAAAGGGAAAATTGCCGGCACTGAAGCCGCTTGCCCAAACCGTGCCGCAAGCTTTCATGGGCGTGGATGCCGCAACACGGCGCAATCTCGAATTGACGGAAACCTTGTCGGGCAACCGCAACGGTTCGCTGCTCGCCGCAATCGACCGCACCGTCACCGCAGGCGGCGCGCGCGAACTGGCGAACAGATTGTCCTCGCCGCTCACCGATGCGAACGCCATCGCCGAACGCCTGGATGCGGTGTCCCGGTTTGTCGAAGACCGCGATCTGCGCGGGTCCTTGCGCGAAGATCTGCGCCGCGCGCCCGATATCGCACGCGCGCTGGCGCGGTTGTCGGTCGGCCGCGGCGGCCCGCGCGATCTGGCAAACCTGCGCGACGGATTGAAAGCCGCGCGCGCGCTTCGCGACAGGCTGGGCGCGCTCGGCGATCCGCTCAAGCCCGCGCCCGGCGAAATCGCGCTTGCCGAGGAGGCGCTTTCGCAAGGCCTTGTCGCGGCATCGGCGCTCCACGCCAAACTCGAACGCATGCTGGTGGCCGAGCCGCCCTTTCTCGCGCGCGACGGCGGCTTTATCCGTGCGGGCGCGCAAGCCAGCCTCGATGAGGTGCGCAGCCTGCGCGACGAAAGCAGGCGCGTCATCGCAAGCCTGGAATCGCGCTATCGCGACGAAACCGGCGTTGCCGTGCGCATCAAGCACAATGGCGTGCTGGGTTATTTCATCGAAACCACGCCGGTGCATGCCGACAAGCTGCAGACCGAACAACACCGCCAGACCTTCCGCCACCGGCAGACCATCGGAAGTGCGGTGCGCTTTTCCACCGACGAACTGGCAACGCTGGCCAATCGCATTTCGCAGGCCGCCGATCAGGCTTTGGCAATCGAGCGCGAATTGTTCGAGGCGCTGGTGGCCGAAGCGCTGGAAGCGGGCGCGGCACTTGCGCATGTGGCCGGCGCGATTGCGCGCCTCGATGTTGCAACCGCGCTGGCCGAGCTTGCATCCGAACGCCGCTATGCGCGCCCGGTTGTCGATGCGAGCCTCGCCTTCGAAATCGAACGCGGCCGCCATCCGGTGGTCGAAGCGGCGTTGCAGGCCGAAAACGCCCGCTTCGTGCCCAACGATTGCGACCTGTCACCCGATAGCGCAGGGCGGCTGTGGCTCGTCACCGGTCCCAACATGGCGGGCAAATCGACCTTCCTGCGCCAGAATGCGCTCATCGCCATTCTCGCGCAGATGGGTTGCTTCGTTCCCGCTGAAAGCGCCCATATCGGCATCGTGGACAAATTGTTTTCGCGCGTCGGCGCGGCTGACGATCTCGCGCGCGGCCGCTCCACTTTCATGGTCGAGATGGTCGAAACCGCGACCATTCTCAATCAGGCGACCGAAAAGAGTCTCGTCATCCTCGATGAAATCGGCCGCGGCACTGCCACCTTCGACGGGCTGGCCATCGCCTGGGCGGCGGCCGAACATCTGCACGAAACCAACAGATCGCGCGCCTTGTTCGCCACGCATTATCATGAAATGACCGCGCTGGCCGAGCGCCTTAAATCCATGGCCTGCGTCACCATGCGCGTCAGCGAATGGAACGACTCAATCGTCTTCCTGCACGAAGTCGCGCCCGGCGCCGCCGACCGGTCCTATGGCATTCACGTCGCCAAACTCGCAGGCCTGCCGGGCGCCGTCATCGCGCGCGCCGAAGATGTGCTGCGTGCGCTCGAAGAGGGCCGCGAGGGCCACAAACCGCTCGCCCGCATCGACGATCTGCCGCTTTTCCAGGCCAATCCGCCGCCCGCCCCTGCCCAAAAATCAAGCGCGGTCGAAGCGGCCTTGCGCGAAATCGCCCCCGATGCCCTCTCGCCAAAACAGGCGCTCGATCTGCTATATTCGCTGAAAGCGAAGCTCAAAGATGCCTGACAGCCCCGATCACATGCGCAAATTCCTCGTCGTCGTGGACCAGTCGCCCGAATGCAAGGTGGCGTTGCGTTTCGCCACCCGCCGCGCCCAGCACACCGGCGGGCGCGTCACGCTCCTGTGCATCGCCCAGTCCGGCGAGTTTCAGCAATGGCGCGGCGTCGAAGAGATCATGAAAGACGAAGCCCATCAGGAAGCCGAAAACCGCGCCCACAATGCGGCCAAGCTGGTGCATGAATTGTCCGGCATCTATCCGGAGATCGTCATCGAACATGGCCGCACCGCCGAATGTTTGATGAACCTGATCAAATCGGATAACGACATTTCCATTCTGGTGCTGGGTGCGGGCACCTCCAAAGAAGGTCCCGGCCCGCTGGTGTCGCTGTTTGCAGGCCCCCAGGCCGGCGGCTATCCCATCCCCGTCACCATCGTTCCGGGCGGGCTCACCGATGACGCGATCGATGCGCTGGCGTAAGTTTAGCCCTCATGCTTCGACAAGCTCAGCATGAGGGAAGCAAATAATCCCCTCACCCTGAGCTTGTCGAAGGGTGAGGTCCGTTGGAGAACGACATGCGCTACCTGCACACGATGGTGAGAGTATCCGATCTCGATGCCTCCCTCGATTTCTATTGCAACAAGCTGGGGCTTCAGGAACTGCGCCGCATCGAAAACGATGCCGGCCGGTTCACCCTCGTCTTTCTCTGTGCACCCGAAGACATCAGCCGCGCCGCCAAGGATCAGGCCCCGCTGGTCGAACTCACATTTAACTGGGACGAGAAAGGCTATGCCGGCGGGCGCAATTTCGGCCATCTCGCCTATCGCGTGGACGATATCTATGCGCTGTGCGACCGGCTGATGAAGGCGGGCATCACCATCAACCGCCCCCCGCGCGATGGGCACATGGCCTTCATCCGCTCGCCCGACGGAATCTCGATAGAATTGCTGCAGGAAGGCGCCCCCAAACCCCCGGCCGAACCCTGGTCCACCATGCCCAATACGGGCAATTGGTGATCGGCCGCCTGGCTTTTTTGAACCCCACTTTTTTAAACCCCGTCATGGCCGGCCTTGTGCCGGCCACCCATCCCTCCGCGCAACGGCGGTATGGGTCGCCGGGACTTCGCCCGGCGATGACGAAAGTGGGTGAGCCGTATTCCAATCACTTGATTGTTCCCAATACGTTCCCTATATACAACCTGAGATTGCGTATGGGGCCCTCATGCCGGCATCCCACCATGTCTGGAGTATCCGCGCCGGGTTGCTGGTTCTGGTCGTCAGCGCCGCCGATCCGGCCAGCGATGCCGCGCCCGCGGGCTATCGCGCCGCCGCGTTCGAAGGCCCGGTCAATGCCGCGGTCATCCGAATCATCGATGGCGATACCTTCGAGGCCGCAGCCCGCATCTGGCTGGGCGAGGCCATCGAGGTGCGTGTGCGCATCGAAGGCATCGACGCGCCGGAGCTTCACGCCCGCTGCCCGCAAGAACGCGCCCGCGCCGAAGCGGCGCGCGATTATCTGGCCAGGCGCATTTCCGGCGGCGAAGTGCGGCTCAGCGCCGTGCATTACGACAAATATGGCGGGCGCGTGGATGCGGTGGTCCGCGACGACAAGGGCGATATTGGCCAGGCCATGATCGCGGCCGGCATGGCCCGGCCCTATCATGGGCACAGGCGCCAAGGCTGGTGCCCTGCCTGAAACCGGCCTTGCATGGACGCGTTCCCAAAATGATAGTGCGGGCCGTGAAAAGGGATATCGCTCCATGGGCGCAGAGATCGTCGTTGCCATCGCCATTTGCGCCGTAGGCCTGATTCTGCTGGCGGGGCTTTATACGCTCTGGGTGGGCGGCGATACGGCGCGCACCTGGTCCAACCGGCTGATGCGCATCCGCGTTCTGGCCCAGTTCGTGGCGATCATCATCATCATGGCCGTGCTCTATTTCACCACCCGCGGATAGAGGGGGGAGGGGGGGTAGGCAGAATCCGAAAAACGAATAACCGCTTGCGCCGCAAGGCGCTTTCGTGTTGTTTCCCGCCTCCATGAGCAAAACGCTGTACGACAAGATCTGGGATGCCCATCTGGTGCATGAAGCGCCGGGCGAGGCGAGCATCCTCTATATCGACCGCCACCTCGTCCATGAGGTGACGAGCCCGCAAGCTTTCGAAGGCCTGCGCAATACAGGCCGCAAGGCCCGCCGCCCGGACCTGACGCTGGCGGTGCCCGATCACAACGTGCCCACCACCAATCGCGCCGCCGGCATCGCCGATCCCGAATCCGCCCAGCAGGTGGCGACGCTCGAAGCCAATGCCAAGGAATTCGGCATCGAATATCTGGCGATGAGCGATATCCGCCAGGGCATCGTGCATATCGTGGGCCCGGAGCAGGGCTGGACGCTGCCCGGCACCACCATCGTGTGCGGCGATTCCCACACCTCCACCCATGGCGCCTTCGGCGCGCTGGCCTTCGGCATCGGCACCAGCGAAGTGGAGCATGTGCTGGCGACGCAGACGCTCTCCATCGCCAAATCGAAGAACATGCGCGTCAGCGTGAACGGCAAATTGCCGATTGGCGTGACGGCGAAAGACATCGCGCTGGCCATCATCGCCAAGATCGGCACCGCCGGCGGCACGGGCTACGTCATCGAATATGCCGGTAACGCGATCCGCGCGCTGTCGATGGAAGGCAGGATGACTCTCTGCAACATGACCATCGAAGCGGGCGCGCGCGCCGGCCTGATCGCGCCGGATGAAACCACCTTCGCCTATGTCGCTGGCCGCCCGCGCGCGCCCAAGGGGGCTGCCTTCGAAGCGGCGCGCAATTACTGGCGCACGCTGAAATCGGACGATGGCGCCCATTTCGATGCGGAAATCGCGCTCGATGCGGCGTCGATTCCGCCGATGGTGACATGGGGCACAAGCCCCGAACAGGCGCTGCCGATCACAGAGGTGATTCCCGATCCCGCCGCGATTGCGGATGCCAACACGCGCGCGGGCGTGGAGCGGGCGTTGTCTTATATGGATTTGAAACCCGGCACGGCGTTGAAGGATGTCAAGATCGACCGCGTCTTCATCGGCTCCTGCACCAATGGCCGCATCGAAGATCTGCGCGCGGCCGCGGCAATCGCCAAAGGCAAAAAGGTTTCGAGCCACGTCAGCGCGATGATCGTGCCCGGTTCCGGCCTTGTGAAACACCAGGCCGAAGAAGAAGGCCTGGACAAAGTGTTTCTCGACGCCGGTTTCGAATGGCGCGAGCCCGGCTGCTCCATGTGCCTCGCCATGAATGCGGATCGCCTCGAACCCGGCGAACGCTGCGCCTCCACCTCCAACCGCAATTTCGAAGGCCGCCAGGGCCGCGGCGGCCGCACCCATCTGATGAGCCCGGCCATGGCCGTCGCCGCGGCGATCTCGGGGCATCTGGCGGATGTCAGGGAGTTTCAATAAACCTTATTGTCATGGCCCGCGAATGCGGGCCATCCAATTGAAGTTCACCTTTGTTCCACCATTATAGAAAGTTTTCTTAGTGGAAAGGACCAGCCGTGGAATTCAAAGACCTTTTAATAGCGAAAGATATTGATCCATCCCGTACACTCGTCCTCAGACATCGACCGCAAGAGCCTCAATTGAGAATGGTTCTTCCTTGGCTGGCCGCGGAGCATCCAGATCTCTACAACGCTTATCAGCAATCTCAATTTCCTGACGCAGAGCGGATGTTTCAGCGGGCGAAATATGTCGCATCATTCATCGGAATTGACGCACGCACCGCACGTTTTGCTGGGCTCTATTCTGTGGATGGCTGGAAGACCATCACCAATAAAGAATATTGGCAAATTCCGCAGAATCAGAAATTGAAGATGCACGGCATGAAGGGATTATCGCCTGACCGAAAATCAGCGCTTTGGTTCGATCTCGTGTTGATGCCATTTTATGCAGACTGGCGAGGTCGCTTGAGCATCAAATGGCCTGGGCTCGAACGTGCATGGAAACGCTGGGCAGACCGTAATGAGTTCGCGGTAGACGCTATTTCAGACAAGAGTGTTTTCGAGCGTGAAATGCCAAAATGGGATGAACTCGTTTTACTTTGGTCTGATCTGAATGTATTGCCGCAAAAGTGGCGAACGATTCTGCAACAGTGGCGTGGTGTATACTACGTTTTTGATAAATCTGATGCGCGTGGATACGTGGGTTCAGCCAGTGGAAACGAGAATCTGTTTCAGCGATGGATGAACTATGCAAAAACAGGCCACGGCGGAAACAAATTGTTACGCGGGCGCGACTCTAGAAATTTCCAATTCTCAATCCTGCGCTTACTAAACCACGACGAAGATAAGGAAGAAGTAATTCGTATTGAAACGACTTGGAAAAAGCGCCTGCATACCTACAAGGAAGAAGGCGGCCTAAATGACAATTGAACTCGGAAACACACCGCCAGACGCCTCAGATCGTCGTGCGCGCATAGATCGATTTTCTAGCCTCTCACTTGACGATCCTCGAAAAATTCGGCAAATAAACCCCATGAACACCCGGCGCACATTCCGATCATCACGTTGCTCGTCCTGATAAGGAAGGGTGACAGAGAGGCAATGTGTCGGCTTTGAAAGCCGTAGCCGGGATTTTCCAATCCCGCGTTGGTTCGATCCCAGCCCCTTCCGCCAGACGGAGGGTGCCGCTGAATGGCCGGCAACCGGTCCCGAACACCGGGGTAGCGGAAACGCTAGGGGTTCGATTCCTCCACCCTCCTCCATCTTCCCAATTTTCGTCATTGCCCGGCCTGTCCGGGCAATCCAATTTCCTTTTTCTGGACGAAGGAAAAATGGATCACCCGCATAAAGCGGGTGATGACGAAGTAAGTGGGATAGGGTCTAAAAAAAACTCACCGGATCGACATCCACTGTCATCCGCACCGCATTGGGAATCTTCACCGCCGCCAGCCAGTTGCGCAAATAGGCTTGCACATCCACGCTCTTCTCCGCCTGCACGAGCAAGCGTTCGCGCACCCGGCCGCGCAGGATCTGGTAGAACGCCGGCGTCGGCCCCCACACTTTCACCCCGCGCGCGCTCGGCGCCCTCTTCGCAAGCGCGCGGCCAACATCGCGCACAAGATCGCCGTCATGGCTCGATAGAATGATCGCCGCCAGCCGCCCGAATGGCGGGGCATGCGCGCGTTCGCGGTATTCGCGCTCCTGTTCGTAAAACGCATCGCGGTCATTGTTCGCCAGCGCCTTCATCACCACATCGTCGGGATTGCGCGTCTGCACCAGCACGAGCCCCGGCTTTTCGGCGCGGCCGGCGCGCCCCGATACCTGATGGAGCAATTGGAATGTGCGCTCGCGCGCCCGCAAATCCCCGTCCGAGCCGCCGAGATCGGCATCGATCACGCCCACCAAAGTGAGCTGCGGAAAATGATGGCCCTTCGCCACGATCTGCGTGCCGATCAGCACATCGATCTCGCGCTTGCCCATGGCGCGGATGGCGCTTTGCGTTTCGGCCGGCCCATGCATCGTGTCGCTGGAGGCAATCGCCATGCGCGCCTGCGGAAAGACGCGCGCGAATTCCTCCGCCACGCGCTCCACGCCCGGCCCGCACGCCGTCAGTTCGCCCGCGCCGCATTGCGGGCAGTTTGGCGGTTTCGGCGTCTCATATCCGCAATGGTGACAGACCAGTTTGCGATGATAGCGATGCTCCACCAGCCAGGCCGAACAATGGCTGCACACCATTTTGTGCCCGCAGCTTTCGCAGAGCGTCAGCGGCGCATAGCCGCGCCGGTTCAAAAACAGCATCGCCTGTTCGCCGCCCGCCAATGTGGCGGCAATCGCTTCGCGCAAGGGTTCGGAAATCCATGTGCCGGGCTCGGCGCGCGCGTGGCGCAGATCGATGAGTTTCACCACCGGCAACACCGCGCGCCCATGCCGGTTCGGCAGCTTCAGCCAGTGATAACGCCCGCTCGCCGCATTCACGTAAGTTTCCAGCGAAGGCGTGGCGCTGGACAGCACGATCGCGCAATTCTCGATCCGCGCGCGCACCACCGCCATGTCGCGCGCGTGATAGATCACGCCGTCTTCCTGCTTGTAGGCCTGTTCGTGTTCTTCATCGACCACGATCAGCCCAAGCTCGGAAAACGGCAGATAAAGCGCCGAACGCGCCCCCACCACCACGCGCGCCTCGCCCTTCATCACCGCGCGATAGATGCGCCTGCGTTCCTTCTGCGAAAGATCGGAATGCCATTCGGCCGGGCGCACGCCGAAGCGTTCGGCGAAGCGGTCCAGAAACTGAACCGTCAATGCAATCTCCGGCAACAGGATGAGCGTCTGTTTCCCGCGCCGCAAGGCTTCTGCAATCGCTTCGAAATAAGTTTCGGTCTTGCCCGAACCCGTCACGCCATCCAGAAGCGAAACCGAAAACCGCTTCGCCGCCACCGCCACCTTCAGCGAGCGCGCCGCCGCTTCCTGATCGAGGTTCAGCGCAGGCGAAACGAAATCCGGGTCGGGCAGCGGCACCGCATCGAATTCCGGCAATTCGGTTTGCGCAAGCGCCCCTGCATCGATCAATCCGCGCACCACCGCGGGCGTAACATTCGCTTCTTCGGCAAACCCGGAAATGCCGCGCGCCAATCCATCGCTTGCCACGCGAAACACCCGTTCGCGCGCCGGTGTCATGCGCTGTGGAACCGCGCCACCTTTCACATAGGCGATGCGCGGGCTTTCCGCCTCGAATGCGCCGCGCGAGCGCAACGCCTGCGCCAGCACGGTGCCCGGCAAACTCAATGTGTATTTCGCCACCCAGTCGATGAAATCGCAGAGAGGCTCCGGCAATCTTGGGCAGCCCTCCAGCGGCACGGCGTCTTTCATTCGCGCATCGGCGATCTTGCCTTCGCCTTCGCCCCACACCACGCCCAAAGCTTCGCGCGGTCCCAGCGGCGCAATCACCAATGTGCCCCGTGGCAGATCGGCGTTTGTCAAGCGGTAATCGTATGGTCCGGCAAGCGGCAAAGGCAGCAAAACGCCTGCGCGCGCATGCGCGGCGGGCGGTTTGGCGGGCTTCAAAGCGGGCCGTTTCATGGTTACACTTTCCGTCTCGAATCTGTCCGGTCAAGGCCCATGAAACTTTTCATCGACAGCGCAGACCCCAAAGACATTGCGGAATTCGCCGCAACCGGCCTGATCGATGGCGTCACCACCAATCCCTCGCTCGCCGCCAAGACGGGGCTGAATTTCGTCGATGCGCTGAAGGATATCTGCGCCACCTGCTCGGGCCCCATCAGCGCCGAGGTGCTGGCGACCGATGCCGACGGCATGATCGCCGAAGGCGAGCGTTATGCGCGCGTCGCCAAGAACGTCGCCATCAAGGTGCCGCTGACATGGGATGGGCTGAAAGCCTGCCGCAAGCTGTCCGATGCCGGCCACATGGTCAATGTCACGCTGTGCTTTTCGCCCGTGCAGGCGATGATGGCGGCAAAGGCGGGCGCCACCTTCATTTCGCCCTTCATCGGCCGGCTCGACGATATCGGGCAGGACGGCATGGAGCTGATCCGCGAAATCCGCGTCATCTACGACAATTACGATTACAGCACGAACATTCTCGCCGCCTCCATCCGTCACGTCACCCATGTGCGCGATGCCGCCCTGGCCGGTGCCGATGTGGCGACGCTGCCGCCGTCGGTGTTCCGTGCGCTGCTCAATCATCCGCTCACCGACAAAGGTCTCGCCGCGTTTCTGGAAGACGCCAAAAAGGCCGGCGCGAAATTGAGGCAAGGCTGATGGAGCGCGCCGAAGCCCGCGATTCCGCCGCTGCCGCTGCCGAAGCGGTGAAGACGTATGTCAGAATGAACCGCGCGCGGCTGGCCGAAGACGGCGAATTGCTGGCGCTGCTTCTGCCCGAACGCTTCGAAGCGGGCGAGGTGCGCGATTTGCAGCGTTTCGTGATCGATCGGCTGTCGGCGGAAAATGCCGGTTTGCGCGCCGAGCGCGACGGGCTGATGGCCACGCGCGCATCCGCCGCGCGGCTGGGCGATGGCGCACGCCGCGTGATCCTCGATCTCATCGATGCGCGCACATTCGAAGAAGCGATTGGCGCCGTCACCAATGCCGCATCCGCGTTCGGCGCCGATTGCGCGGCGCTCTGCGTGGAAGGCGAGGGCGTTGCATCCCGTGCCGAAGGCGTGCGCCTCATCGCGCCGGGCACGGTGAATGCGGTTCTGGGCGCCGATGGTTCGGGCGCGATCCTGTCCGGCGGCGGGCGCATGCTGCTGGGCGCGCAGGGCGGGGATTGCAAAAGCCTCGCCGCCTTCCGCCTGCGCATCGGGCGCGATACGCCGGCGGCGATCTATGTGCTGGGCGCGCGCGCCGAAAACCGTTTCGAAGGCGAGGAAACGGTGGCCGATCTGTCCTTCTTTGCCCGCGCGCTGGAACGCGCGATCCGTGCATGGCTCGATCTGCCGAAGATCTGAAACGCGACTGGCTTGCGTCTCTCGCGCACGAGCGCCGCGCCAGCCCGCACACGCTGCGCGCCTATGGCGACGATTGCGCGCGGTTCATCGCATTCCTGCACGATCACATCGGCGGCGCGGTGAACGAACGCGCGCTGGCGAAATTGGCCCCCGCCGATATCCGCGCCTTCATCACGCTTCGCCGCAGGCAAGGATTGGGCGGGCGCGGCGTGCAGCGCGCGCTCGCCGCCGTCAGAAGCTTCTTCAATTATCTTTCGCGCGAAAACATCCTGGAAAATCCCGCCCCGCGCGCCATCCGTTCGGCACGCGTTCCCCGCAACCTGCCGCGCCCCTTGAGCGAAGCAGACGCCAAACGCACGCTGGAAGAGGCGAACGAACACGATATCGAATGGCTGGCCGCGCGCGATGTGGCGCTGCTCACCCTGCTTTATGGCGTGGGCCTGCGCATCTCCGAAGCGCTCAACCTGAAACGCGGCGATGCACCTTTGGGCGATACGCTGCTCATTCTCGGCAAGGGCCGCAAGGAACGCATCGTGCCGGTGCTGCCCGCCGTGCGCGAAGCGGTGGACGTTTATATAAGCGTATGCCCCTTCGCAGGCAGCCCCGCTTCGCCGATGTTTCTCTCCCGCCGCAACAAGCCGATGAGCCCGCGCGAAGCGCAATTGCTGATGCAGAATTTGCGCAGCCGTTTGGGCCTCTCCGAACGCGCAACGCCCCATGCGCTGCGCCATTCCTTCGCCACCCATCTGCTGGCGAACGGAAGCGATCTGCGCTCCTTGCAGGAATTGCTCGGTCACGCCTCGCTTTCCACGACGCAGAATTATACCAAGCTCGAAACCGAGAAATTGATGGAGGCGTATTCCAAGGCGCATCCACGGGCGTAGGTATTCTTTCGTTTTCACCACCCTATTTTCGTCATGGCCGGGCCTGTCCCGGCCATCCATACACGCCGTCTATAAATGTGATTATGGATGGCCGCCACTTGGGCGGCCATGACGGGTTTGGGCCAAGTTGAATTTGGAGAAGCGCTTAAATCGTATCGATCACTTCCTCGCTCGCCGATTGCGTAATCCGCCCGCCGCTCCACAATTTGCCCAGCACAAACGCAAACACCGCAGCCCCCAATCCCATCGCCGCCATCAGAAGATAGGTCTTCCCGCCATAGGCCGCATAAAGCGGCCCGCAGGCCAGCGTGGCCAACCCCATCGCAATTCCGGACGAACTCACCGCATACAGGCTCTGCGCGGTGGCGGCCAGGCGCGGCGGCACCGCTTTCAATATGAAATACATCGCCCCCAGATGCGCCAGCGCGAATGTCGCGCCGTGCAGGAATTGGGCTGCGATCACGAATTCGAGCGGCGGATCGAACGCCAATATCGTCCAGCGCAGCAAACATCCAAGTCCCCCCAGCAGCAGAAGGCGCACCGAACCCAGCGCGCGGAACACGCGAAGCGAAAACGTCATCAGCGCGATTTCCGCCAGAATGCCCAGCGGCCAGATGAGGCCGATCAGCGCGCCGCTATAGCCAAGCGCGCGCCAATGCAGCCCGCCATAGGAATAATAGAAAGCATGGCTGCCCTGATCCAGGCTCGCCGCAATCAGGAATATCAGGAAGGCGCGCGAGCGCAGCAATTCGCGCGCCTCCGCCAAAGTCGCGCGCATGCGAAGGCCCAGATCGCTTTTGGGCCGTTCGCGCGGCGGCGGCAGCGCGCGGATGGAAAGCAGATTGAGCGCAATCGAAATCGCCAGCCACGGCGCGATCACATCCATGCCCCACAGCGAAACCAGCGCCCCGGCCAGCAGATTGCCGCCCATGAACACCGACGATGCCCAAAGCCGCACATGGCCGTAATCGAAATTGAAGCGCTCGGAAAGGCGCACGCTCACGCTTTCCAGAAGCGGCGTCACCGCGCCGCCGGATATGTTCGCCGGCACCGCGGCCATGAATATCAGATACGGCAGGCTCACCAGATTGAGCGCGCCATAACCGGCAAACATGATGGCGTAGAGAAACATCATCATGCCGCGCCGGTCATTGCGCGCATCGGCAATGATGCCCGTCACCGGCGCCACGATCACGCGCAAAAGCATGCCCGATGACAGCAGCAGCGCGATCTCGCCGGAGGAAAGCCCGCGCCAGGCCAGCCACGCCCCGAAAAAGGGCGTGTACGCCCCGCCGATCAGGCCGGAGGCGCCTTGCGCAAAGGAAAGGCGAAGAGCGACGCCGCGCAAAAGTTTATTGTCCCGGAACGTTCAGAACGCGCCGATCCGCCATGCGCTTCAGAAGCGCCCAGATTGCTTTCGATGCCCCGGCATCGTCCGCCGCATCGACACATTCATGCAGCGCGATCAGCACATGGCGAAGCTCGTAATTTTGCGCATCCAGCGCGGAAATTGTCAGCGATGTTTGCGTACCGCGCGCGGCCGATTCCAGCTTCGTCTTCAGCGCCGCATCGCGCACACCCGGCGCAAGGGCTGCAAACAGCGCGCGCATATCGGCATTTTCCTTCGCGCGGATATCGGCGGCGCGCTCATATTCCTGCGCCGACAGCATCATCATGAACGCGATCAGCGAAGCACTGCCTTGCGCGTAAGCATCGGGCAGAAGCGGCGAAAGCGTTCCCAGAAGCTGGAACGCGGACAATCCCAATATCTGATCGGCTTCCGGTTTCATGCCGCCTCGCTCAGCCGGTCGGCCAGAACCTTGTTGTGGAAGGCGGTGCAATACCAGCCGGAGAATGCGTTCACCGGTTCGGTATTGCGCCCTTCGCCATATTCGCGCGCCGCCGAAATCCAGATCGCAAGACCTTTCAGGCTTGCAAAAATTTCCCACCAGCGAAGTGCCGCCGCATCGATCGTCAATCCACTTGTGTCCTGCCAAATCCGCAACGCCTCATCGCGCGCCAGCAATCCGGCCGGATGCGCCGGATCGCCATGACTCCACAAAGGATCGAGCGCCCAGCCGAGGTCCTCCAGCGGATCGCCCAGATGCGCCATTTCCCAATCCAGAATGGCGCGAATGTTCCCTTCGCCGTCGAACAAAAAATTCCCCGTGCGATAATCGCCATGCACCAGCGAAATCTTCTGCGCCGGCGGCGGCAGATTGCGCTTCAGCCAGCGGATGGCGGCATGCGCAATCGGCTGCGGTTCGCGCTCGTCTTCGGCAATCACGCGCTGCCAATGGTCCAGTTCGTGGGCCGCACAATCCTTCCGCGCACCGCCGAGATCGCCAAGCCCGATATCGTCCGGGTTCGCGCGCGCGATTTTGCCCAGCACCCGCCAGAATTGTTCGCCGATCTTCTGCCGGTGCGCGCCATAAGGATCGGGCAGCAGGATATTGGCGGCTTGCGCATTCTCGATCTCTTCCATGATGAAGAAAGGCCGTTCCAGTGCCGCGCCGTCCAATTCCAGCGCAACCGGCTCGGGCACCGGCAAGCCCAGTTTGTGAAACGCCCGATAGGCGCGAAATTCGGTGGCCCGTTCGGTTTCGATCAGGCTGGCCGGCGGATCGCGGCGCAGGATCAATCCGCGCTCGATCACCTTTCCATCTTTGGAATAGCGCGCGCGAAAGCGATAAGTCTCCCGGCTCGCCCCGCCCGGAATGCGCGCAAGCGCGCTCACCTGCAAATCCGGCGCATTCATTTTCCCGCGCAGATATTCGCCGAGCTGTTCGGAAAGCCCGCTCATGGCGCGGCATCCATCAGTTCCTTGAACCCGGATGGCGCATGCGCCCCGATCGCAAGCTGCTCCAGCACGCCCGCGCCCACACGCTCCATATCGGGCCCGAAAAGCCGCGCCGTCACGAACGCCTGCACATGCCAGAAGCGCGGATCCATTTCGTTCACGCCGGCCAGATCGTAAGTGTCGTAGCCCAGCGCATTCTCGCCCTTGTAAACACCATGCCCCCATTCGGGATGCATATAGCCGATGCCCGACATGTAGAAATTGAATCGCGGCGTCAGCTCTGCGCGCCATTTTCCGCCTTGCGCGTCCACCGCGTCGATCACGGCGCTCTTCGCATGGCGCGTGCCGCTCTTATATATAATGTGCGAAGCGCATGAGGCCATGTGCATCGGCGCGCCGTCCAATGCGCCAATCACCGATGCTGTATTCCAGGGCTTTCCCTCCCCATCCGCATTGATGTGATAGAGCATGAACCGGTCGGGAAAATTCAGCGGCGCCCACAGCCAATAGAATTGCGGCGGCTTGGGCGGTGCAACCGTTTGCGGATCGCCCAGCCCGATGGGCCGCACGCCCCAGGAACGATCCCGCGTTCCCATCACCATCCCCGAATCGATTTCGATGCGCTTGCCTTTGACCGCGATGTAACCCTCGTAAGTGCCGTTCTGCGTTGCCCGCGTATAATCCATGATCGTGCGCGGGCCCTGGCGGAAGGTGAAGCGCGGTTCCTCCACCGCCGCGGCGCGCGCCGTAAACGTCACATCGGCGCCAATGCCATGTTCGTTCTCGTCCACGCGCATCCGCAAGCGCCGCAACGGTTCGATCACCTCGATGGCGATGGGGCCGACGCGCATATCCATCCGCTCCATATTGAGCAGGCGCGAGGCGCGCAGATTGTGCTGCACCCCGTCCACGATCGCCGAAAAGGCCGCATCCATCACATTGAGATGCGGATAAACGCCAAGGGCGGCCGCGAAGAAAACATGGCCGTCCAGCGTATAGCCGTTGAAGAAATAGCGGTCGTAGAAATTGCGGTCCGTTCCGGCGGTGGCTATGGGTTCCGGGCGCTGATGCACCGGAAAATCGTCGGCCTTGGTCAGCATGGGCGGTTCCTGTCGGCTCCAGCATGGCCGAACCGGGCCGTGGCCGCAATGGCCCGAATGCGGCGCCTTTCGATGGGTGTTGCAGGCCCGCGGGCCATGGCTTAAGACAGCGCCGCGAAAGCCGCCTTAGCTCAGCCGGTAGAGCAACGCATTCGTAATGCGTGGGTCGGGTGTTCGAGTCACCCAGGCGGCACCAGCCATCGCTTTCCCGGCACGGGTTCAGACGTAACGCGGGATCGCTGCGTTGTGCGGCGTAATGCGGTCGGAGAGGTCGAGCATCGTTTCGTCGATGTAGCACCATCCCCATCCTTCGGGCGGGTCGTAGCCTTCGATGATGGGGTGGCCGGTTGCGTGGAAATGTTTGGTGGCGTGGCGGTTGGGCGAGGAATTGCAACAGCCGACATGGCCGCATGTCCGGCAGATGCGCAAATGCACCCAGCGCGATCCGCTCTTCAGGCATTCCTCGCAGCCGGGCGCGCTGGGCGTGACATCGCGGATCGTATCGAGATGCCGGCAAATCTCAGCCATGGGCGTTCTCCCTAACAGTGGCGGCCAGAAACGCATGCAGCGCGGCCACCACCTGGGCGCCTTCGCCCACCGATGCCGCAACCCGCTTGATCGAACCGGCGCGCACATCGCCGATGGCGAAAACGCCGCGCCGCGTGGTTTCGAAAGGCAGCCGCCCGTCATGGGCGAAGGCATCGGCACAGACGAAGCCTTTGGCGTCGTGTTCGATTCCGTCGCGCGAAAGCCAGGCCGTGTTGGGTTCCGCCCCGATCATCAGGAACAGATGGCGTATCGGCCGGCGCGATTCCTGTCCGCTCGCCCTGTGCCGCCACCAGATCGCATCCAGCACGCCGCCTTCGCCTTCCAGTGCGGCGATTTCGGTTTCCAGATGCACATGGATATTGGCCTGCGCCGCGATGCGCTCGCACAGATAGCGCGACATCGTCGCCTCCAGGCTTTTGCCGCGCACGATCATCTCCACGTTTGCGGCCTGGCTTGCCAGATACACCGCCGCCTGTCCCGCCGAATTGCCCGCGCCCACCAGCGCCACGTCCTGGCCCGCGCACAGGCGTCCCTCCAGGGGCGAGGCCCAATAATGCACGCCGGTGCCTTCGAATTCCGAAAGATTGCAAAGCGGAAGCTTGCGGTATTGCGCGCCCGAGGCGATGACGATCGTGCGCGCGCGAATGTCGCCGGTATTGGCGAGCTTCAGCCGGAAAGGCCCGTGCGGGGTTTGGGCAAGGCTCACCGCTTCGTCGGGGATCAGCAATTCGGCGCCGAATTTCTGGGCCTGGTTATAGGCGCGCGCCATCAGCGCGATGCCGCTGATGCCGGTGGGAAAGCCCAGATAGTTTTCGATGCGCGCCGATGCGCCGGCCTGTCCGCCGAAGGCGCGGCAATCGATCACGATCGCCGAAAGCCCTTCCGATGCCGCATAGACCGCCGCGGCAAGCCCGGCCGGGCCTGCGCCCACGATCGCGGCATCGAAGATCTTTTGCGGATCGGGCGCATGCACCATGCCGATGCAGCGCGCAAGCTGGTTCTCGCTCGGATTGCGCAGCAATTCGCCGTTCGGGCACAGAACGATGGGCAGGTCGCTGCGCGCCAGGTGAAAGCGCTCCAGCAGCGCCTTGGCGCCCGCATCGCTGTCGGGATCGAGGCGCTGATGGGGATGGCCGTTGCGCGCCAGGAAATTTTCCAGCCGCAGCACGTCGCGATTGTCGGCGCGGCCGACGATCACCGGCCCGCCCACGCCTTCTTCCAGAAGCCCGACGCGGCGCAGGATCAGCGCGCGCATGATGATCTCGCCAAGCTCGGCTTCCTCGACCAGCAAATCGCGCAAGCGCGGCGAAGCGATGACGATGGCCTCGACGTCGGAGATCGCCGTCGCATCGACCAGCGAAGGCTTGCCCGACAATTGCGCCAGCTCGCCCAGAAAGGCGCCCGCGCCATGGGTCACGATCGGGTGGCCCCGTTTGGCGTCTTCATGGGGCGTGACCAGGACTTCGCCCGAAAGGATCAGGTAAAGGCCGGCCGCGGTTTCGCCCGCTTTCAGGATGGGCGTGCCGGATCGGAAGCCGCGCACCTCGCCGAACCGGCTCAGCCGCGCGATTTCGCCGGCGCCCAATTGGGGAAACATCTGCGCGCCGCGCGATTGGCTCAGCGATTGGGTGGTCTCGGCCATGCCGGTCTCCCGCGGGGAACCCCGGCCGTCCGGGTTCGCAGTTCCCACTGCGCCGCAAGGCCTTTTACCAAGTTTGCAGGCCCTTGTCCCGCCCGCCTTACGAGGCGATGCGGAAGGCGCCGGCGAAGAACGACATCATGCGCGCCAGTATGTCTTTTTCCGGGTTGGATTTGCGCGCGGCGTCGTCGGCCTTCTGGTTCAGTTCGCGCTGGCGCTGGGCCAGCACGGCGCTGAAGCGCTCGGCCAGGCTGGGCGTTTTCTGCAGCAGCCGTTCGATTCCCGATTTGGTGATTTCCAGCACGCGCAGCGTCGCAAGCGCGGTCGCCGTCGCGGTGCGCGGCGCGCCGGTCATCAGCGACATTTCCCCCACCACGTCGCCGGTCGCCGAAACGGCCACTTCATGGCTTTCCCCGTCCGGGCCCGCGATCGAAATGCTGACCGCGCCTTGCAGCACGACATACATCGAGCCCGGCGGATCGCCTTCGCGCATCAGGGCGGCGCCGCGCGGGATCTGGTGAACGGTGCAATGGGCGGCGAGTTCGGCAAGCTGATCCTCGTCCAGCACCTGGGCGAACAGCGGCGCGCGTCCCAGCGCCGCGCAGGTTTCCTTTTCGCCGAGCGTGAAATCCAGCTTGGGCGGCGGCTGCATTTCCAGTTGCTGCACGGGCGAGGCGAAATCGTTTTGCAGGATCGTCTCCTGCAACGCGTTCAGCATGATGGATTTGCATTCTTCGGTATCGATCTGGCCCGGCCAGGCATAAAAGCGCACGTGATAATAGCTGCCGTCGTCGCCCAGCCGGTCGAAGATCACATTGGGTTCGGGCTGGCGTGCGAATCCCGGCTGGGTCACGATCTTGTAGGCCTCGCCCAGAAGCGCGTCATGCACGCGCATGAAGGGGATGCGATTGTCGATGCTCACTTCGACGAAATAGCGTTTGGGCACCGGCGGCTGGCTGTGATTGAGAACGGGCTGGGCGGTCATCATGTGGTTGGGCACCATCAGCCGGCGCCCGTCTTCGAGCGTCAGATAGGTGCTGCGCCATGTGATGCCGGTCACCCGTCCGTAAAGCGGCTGGGGCATCTGATCGGTGTAAACGGTCAGCCAGTCGCCGATGGCGTAGGAGCCGTCCAGATTGATCGACAATCCGCTGAACAGGTCCTGGATCGCCACCTGCAAGGCAATGCCCAGGATGATGGCGGTGGCGCCCGAAGCGGTCACGAGGCCGGTGACCGAAAGCCCCGCTTCCGCATAAAGCCCGACCGAAAGGCCGAACAGCAGAAGCGCGGCCGTAACGATGTCTTCCACCAGCGCCGGGGTCTCGCGGCCCAGGCGGCGGCGGAAATAGCCGTTCCAAAACAGGATGCGGATGAGCCGGTCCACCACCAGGGCCATGCCCACGATCCACGCCACCCCGATGGCGCGCACCGCGATCAGCCCATAAGGCGCGGGAAACCCCGCCTCGATGGTGCCCGAGGCCCAGAAATGCAGTCCCGCGAAAACGGCAGCGACGATCAGTGCAAAGATCATCGAATGAAGCCCTGGCCCGAAACACCGGTACCGGACCATGCCTGACGCGGAAACTCAAATGATTCCGGCAGGCTCGCCGCCGGCAGGCGCGGGCCCCGGCCCGCTCCGGCGGGGGCGTTAACCGGTGCGCGCCTTGAGTTCGCGGCGGATATGGTCGAGCAGCCGCAATTCGGCCGGATCGGCGCGGCCATCGGCCCCGATCACCTCTTCGGCCGCATCCGCCAGGGCGGTTGCGCGGTGCGCGCATCACGTTTTCATGACGGCGCCGCTGCGGCGTGGACGATTTCCAGGCTGCCCAGCCACATCATGTGCAGCGCCACATAGAGCACGATCAGAACGCCCAGATAGCTCAGCCAGGGAAAGCGTTGCAGCAGCTTGGCGATCTGGGTCGCGGCCACGCCCATCAGCACGACCGACAGAAGCAGCCCCACCACCAGCACCCACAAATGGTTCAGCGCCGCGCCCGCCACCGCCAGCACATTGTCGAGCGACATGGAGATGTCGGCGGCCACGATGCGCAGGACCGCGCCGCGCACGCTGGCGCCGTTGGCGGAGCCGTTGGTTGCGTTTTCGCTCTGCCGGGTCAGGGCTTCGGCCACCACATCGGCGCCTTGCGCCTGTTGATGCTGCTGCACCAGATCGCGATAGAAGCGCCAGCCCACCCACAGAAGCAGAACCCCGCCGGCGAACATCAGGCCGATGATCTTCAGGATGCTGGCCGCTCCGGCCGCCAGCGCCACGCGCAGCAGCACCGATGCGGCAAGTCCCCAGAACACCACGCGGCCGCGCTGGGCCTTGGGCATGCGCGCGGCGGCCATGCCGATGACGATGGCGTTGTCGCCCGCCATCACGAGGTCGATTACGACAACCTGGAAAAGCGCCGCCAGCGCATGGTCAAACATGGGAAATACGCCCGCACGCCTTCTTCCAGCGGCCAATACCGTCCGGCGATGCCGGGCTTATGCGCCGAACGCCCTTGGCTCAGGGAGCGATCTTGCTCCAATCGTCGTCGGTTTCCTCAACCGTAATGATGACGTAACAATAGCCGAGCTTGTAATGGAACATGCGGCTTTTGACCTTGCCCTTCACCGGCACATGGCGGAAATCGTTTTCGCCGGGCAGATCGACGTAATCGCCGACCATCGGAATCAGCGCAAACTGCGTCTCGTCCACCTCGACGTCCACGGCCTGCTGCATGGTCGTGTTGTCGACGCTGTGGGACGCGCCTTTGGCAAGCCAGCGGTAATCAACTCCATATTTCATCGGTCCACCCCGGATTTCGAGCTTTGGCTACGGGCATTTCTAGTGGGAATCCGGCCCTCAGTCCAGCACGGGACGGCGCGTCCGAAGGGCCGTCCGCGCGGCCGCCACGCGAATGTGATCCCTAGCGCGCCACAAGTGCGACGATGACCAGATAGGTGATCTGGTGCAGGAACTGATCGGCCCCGAAAACCATCCAGTAGGGCGCCTCGGTCCCGCGCAGGTCGTAGCGGTGGTTGAGCTTCTCCTTCGCCCAGTCGGTGTGATAATGCACGATGAATTCGCCCAGAAGGGCGAGCCCGATCGCAACCGGCGTTGCGGCCAGGATCAGCAGCGCCGGCACCGATCCCAGCGCATGGATGCCGGCATGGATAACTCCGCCGGGATGTCCGTAGCGGCCCTTGTTCTGGAACTGGTAGGGCGTCTGGAATACGAAATCGGCCAGAAAATGCTTGATCTGGAATGCCGCCAGACTCGCAACGATCACCAAAGTCGCGTCCATGTCACCTGTTTCCTCCCCCTCGGTTACTTTTCCACCGCGGTGTGGGCGCCGTCCCAATCGGGGGGCAGCGTCTGGCCGCGGAACGCATCGATTCTCTTTTCGTAAAGGGCATGCACCGTTTCGAGCGAAGCCAGGCCGAATTGCCGGCACGCCGCAAGCGCCTTGGCGGCGTCGTCCCATTTCCTGGCACGGAAGGCCTGGTAGAGTGCGTCGTGTTTCTGCGCAAGCCCATCGTAGCTGTGCTTGTCGGCGCCCAGCATGTCCATCATCGTATAGATTCGCGACGCGCCCTTGCGTCCCTTGACGCGCACCAGATCGATTTCCAGGAACGGCAGCGACGATACGCGGTTTCGCGTTTCCTCGCCGACGATCGCCGGCAGATTGTAGAAGCGCGTCAGCCCTTCGAGCCGCGAGGTCAGGTTCACATTGTCGCCGATGGCCGAATAATCGTAATGCTGCGTCGAGCCCAGATTGCCCACGCAGCACGGGCCCGTATTGACGCCGATGCCGATTTCGAGCGGGCGGTACTGCTTGGCCTCGCGCTCGGCCTCCTTGCGCCAGCCCACATTCAGTTCGCGCATCTGTTTCCAGATCGCAAGCGCGCATTCGCAGGCATGGGTGGCGTGTTGCGGATCGTCGAGCGGGGCGTTCCAGAACGCCATGATCCCGTCGCCCATATATTTGTCGAGCGTGCCGTCGCCGCACTGGAAGATGAGATCGGTCAGCGGCGTCAGCATGTCGTTGAGCAATTTGGTCAGCTCATGCGCCGACATGCCTTCCGAAAGGCTGGTGAAGCTGCGCACGTCGGTGAACAGAAGCGTCAGCTCGCGCACCTCCCCGCCCAGCGCCACGCGGTCGGGATGCTGGGTCAGGAAATGGGCCACGCGCGGCGACACATATTGGGAGAACATGCGCATCACCGCGGCGCGCTGCTTTTCGGTGCGCCGGTAGAGATAGACGCTGGTCCCGCCGGTCTGCAGGATCAGGGCGCTGGCCGGTATCACCGGATCGAACAGCAATCCGGCATAGCGGTAGGCGCACCAGGCCGCCGCGAAGATCACACATATAATGACGCTCGCCACCGCGATGCCCCAAAGGGCTGTGTGCTTCAACAGGCGGAATGCCAGCAGCGTGCCCAGAAGCAGCGTCACCAGAAGCTCAAGCCCCGTCGCATAATCGGGCCGGCTCAGCCAGTCGCCGGAGATCATCTGTTCCAGCAATTGCTCGTGGATTTCCACGCCCGGCATTTCGGTGCCCAGCGGCGTGGCGCGCAGATCCACCAGCCCCGGCGCACTGGTGCCGATCAGGATGATGCGCCCGCTCACATCGCCGGGCGCGATCTGCCCCGCCGCCACCTTCCAGGCCGGCAGGAAGTCCTTGGGATGGGAGGGGCGGAAATGCACCCACACCCCGCCATCGGCATCGACCGGCACCTCGATCCCGCCGATGCGCACATGGTTCAGCCCGGTGGATTCGCCATAGGCCGTTTCCCCGCTCGCATTGGACGATTTCAGGATGTAGGTGTTCGCCCCTTGCGCCACGCGCAACGCCTCGGCCGCCAGCGAAGGCACGATTTCCTTGTTCAGCCGGAACAGCAGCGGCACCCGGCGCACCACCCCGTCCTGGTCGGGAATCCAGTTGAGCGCGCCCAGCCCCACCGCGGCCTTGTCGAGCACGGGCAGATTGTCGGTGGCATGGCCGAACCCGTTCAGGAACGGCCTGGGATTGTCGCCGGCAATGGCGAAACCGGCCTTCTGGGGCACGCTGGTCTGGTCGGAGCGGTCATTGGTCAGGGTCACGCCCAGGATCGCGCCCATTTTCGACAGGGCATTGGCGAACTGGCCGTCATGGGTCACAAGGTCCGCATCGCTGCCGAGCAGGCTTTGGCGCACCTTCGCCGGCAATTCGCCGATCATCTGGTCGGGCGAGGTGCGGTCGGGATCGGCGAACACGACATCGAAGGCGACCGCGGCCGCGCCCGCATCGTTCAGGTTCTTGACGATGCGCGCCAGCAGCGTGCGCGGCCAGGGCCACTGGCCCAGCCGCTTCAGCGATTCATTGTTGATGTCGACCACGCGCACCGGCAGGCGCGGATCGTAGCTGCGCGGATGGATGCGCTGGTAGGAATCGAGCGAAATGAAGCGCACCGCCTGCAGCGGAGCCGGGTTCGACACGAACAGGAACGCGAACAGCCCCAGGTAAACCGCCGTGGCGATCAGATACAGGCCGTTGGTCGTGATATGCCGATGAACGGCTGCCCACAGGCGGGAAAACAATCTGGCTGCCATCGTCGGCCCAAAGGAACTTTCGAAACCTTCGCTTTTGACAGGATTGTATAGGGGCGGGCCGGGCACCACAAATCAACCGGTCACACCGCGTGGCGCTGCCGCCGCGCGCGCAAGCGCCCCAAAGCGGCGGCGAAAACTGGCGCGTTGGTTAATCCCGCAAATGTGGTAACACGCTATTCCCGCAGGGAAATCGGCGCCATTGTACGGCCGCAACGCCGGCGGCGCCCCTTGACGCCGCAGATTGAATCCGCCGACAATGCGTGCGTGTCGGTTCGCGCGCATCCATCGGTGAGCGCAGCGGATCGGCGGGCCGGTGCCGGCATCTTTTCAGGCAAAAGGCGCGGCGGCCCAACCGGGCGGGTGGTGTCGTGAGACTGCAATTCGGCATGCCATCGAGCGTGGCGCTTGTAATGCTCCTGTTGGCGCTTGGCCCCCAGGCGGCCGCGCAAACCGCCATCGGCACAGCCAGCGGCGTGGAAAACACCGTGGTGGGCAACCATTCCGGCGAACAGCAGCGCATCGTGGTCGGCAATGACGTCTATCAGAACGAAACGGTGGACACCAAGCAGTCCAGCTACGCCCATCTGATCTTCGTCGACAAGACCAATCTCAGCATCGGTCCCGATTCCAACGTGGTGCTGGACAAATTCGTTTACGATCCCAATGGCGGCGCGGGAAAGGTGGTCTTGCAGATCGGCAAGGGCAGCTTCCGCTTCATCACCGGCACGCAGAAGAAGAGCAGCTACGAAATCAAGACGCCGGTCGCCACCATCGGCGTGCGCGGCACGGTTTTCAGCCTGCTCAATTCCAACGAATGCAGCCTCATCGTTCTGGAGGAAGGCAGCATCACCCTCACCTTCAAGGACGGCAAGACCATCGTGCTCGACAAGCGCGGCTGGGGCGTGCAGGCCTGTTCCGACGGGCGCGTCACCGGTCCGCAATTGTGGGCGGTCAAACTGCCCGATCCCTTCAATGTGGATCACCCCGACAATAGCGGCTTCCCGCCGGTTGCCGAAATCCCCGGCCAGAACAGCGGCCCGGGCAACACGCCGGAGACCGATCACCTTCCCAGTTGCAACAATCCCAGCTGCAACTGATCCCGGTTTCCTGAAAATCTGCGCCTTCGCCAATGCGCCAGCGCACGTCTTGTGCGTTGCGGCATCGAAATTCCGCGCGCCCCACCCCCAAACTTTCCGCCTGCGATTGTCTTATAGCCAGCCCTAAACTTCAGTGCGAAGGGCATGGCCGAGAGACCGAATATGCATGAGGCGAATGCCGAACCGCTCGGAACAGGGGCGCCGATGAGCGCGTCCGAGCTGGAGGCGTGGTTTTTGCGCGAGATTTTTCCGCTGGAGCAGGTCCTGATGCATTTCCTCCACCAGAACTGGCGCAACAAGGCCGATATCGAAGATCTGCGCCAGGATGTCTATGTGCGCGTTTACGAAGCCGCGCAAAAGGAATTCCCCGCCGAGCCCAAAGCGTTCCTGCTGAAAACCGCGCGCAATCTCATCATCAACCGCGTCAAGCGCGAACACATCGTTCCCATCGAAGCGGTGGCCGATCTGGATGTGCTGGGGGCTGCCGTCGAAACGCCGGGCGCCGAACGCAGCGTGGCCGCGCGCGAATTGCTGCGCCGTTTGCAGGCGGCCCTCGACCGTTTGCCGCCGCGCTGCCGCGAAGTGGTGGTCTTGCGCCGCATCGAAGGCCTGTCGCGCCCGCAAATCGCGAAGACCATGGGCATCGGCCAGGACACCGTGTCCGAACATCTGGCCAAAGGCATCGCCATCCTCGCCGAAACGCTTTACGGCAATCGAAGCGGAGGCGAGTTGTGAGCGCGAAAGACATCAACGCGCGCGCCGCCCAATGGGTCGAACGCGCCGACCGCGAAGACTGGAACGAACAGGCCAAGGCCGAATTGAAGGCCTGGCTCGACGAATCGCCGGCCCACCGCATCGCCTATTGGCGGCTGAACGGCGCATGGGGCCACACCGATCTTCTGGGCGCGCTGCATGCGCCCGCCGCACGCCGCCGCACGCGGCTGTTGTCCGTCGCCGCGAAAATCGCAGCCGCCGTCGCGGTCGTGGCCATCGCCGGCGCGGGCGCCTTCTATTTCCTGTCCAAACCGCACGACCGCGTTTATGCGACGCGCGTGGGCGGCCATGAAACGATCACCTTCGCCGATGGCAGCCGCATCGAACTGAACACCGACACGCGTTTGCGCGCGCGCATGACGACCGAAGAACGCGTCGTGTGGCTCGAAAAGGGCGAAGCCTATTTCCAGGTCAAGCACGATACCGTGCATCCCTTCATCGTCATTGCAGACGGCCACCGCATCACCGATCTGGGCACGAAATTTTTGGTGCGCGCCACGCGCGGACGGCTTCAGGTCGCGGTCACGCAAGGCCGCGTCTGGCTCGATGCGGCGGACAAGGAAAGCCACGAACAATCGGCCATGCTGGCGGCGGGCGATGTCGCGGTGGCCACGGCGGGCAACGTTTCGGTCACCAAGGACGGCGCGCCCACGCTCGCCGCCGAACTGGGCTGGCGCCATGGCGTGCTGATCTTCAAGCACACCACGCTCGGCGATGCGGCCGCCGAATTCAACCGCTACAGCAAGCGCAAGCTCGTGATCGCCGATGACGGCACCGCCGGCCTCACCATCGACGGCACCTTTCCGACCGCCGATGTGCAGGCCTTCACCGATGCGGCCCAAACCGTGTTCCGGCTGCATGTCAGCTATCGCGGAAATCGAATTCTGATCTCGCGCTGAGCGGGAACGTGAAAAACCGGGGGGAATGATGAGGAAAACGAATTACCTGAAAGCCGTGCTGGCCGGCGGCGCATCCGCGCTGGCCTTTGCCGCAACCGCGCACGCCGCCAATTTCAACATCCCCGGCGGCGATCTCGAAACCGCTTTGAATGCCTATTCGATTCAGGCGGTGGTGCCGCTGATCGTCTCCGACGAAGCCATCAAGGGCGCGCGCACCAAAGGCGCGAAAGGCGAACTGACGGCCGCAGCCGCCCTGTCGCGCATTCTGGAAGGGACGGGGTTTCGCCCCCACCGCACGCCCACCGGCGCCATCGCCGTGGTCGAAGATACGCGCGAAGACGCGCCGCGCGCCCGCGAAAGCGCAAACCGGCCGCTCAAGCTGGCCGCGGCAACCGCGGCCAGCGTGGAAACGGTCGTGGTCACCTCGTCCAAGATCAAAGGCGATATCCAGACGGTTCCGATTGCGATTACCGCGCTGAGCCAGGAACAATTGACGAGCCGCCAGATTGCGGGCGGCCCCGACCTTGTGAAGGAAGTTCCCAACCTCACCTTCTCGAAAACCAACTTCACCGGCTACAACATCCAGATTCGCGGCATCGGCACGCAAGCCATTTCGGTGACGACCGATCCGGCAGTGGCCGTTGCGTTCAACGATATCCCGTTCCTGCGCAATCATTTCTTCGAGCAGGAATTTTTCGACGTCAGCCAAGTGGAAGTCCTGCGCGGCCCGCAAGGGACGCTCTACGGCCGCAACGCGCCGGCCGGCGTGGTCAACGTCATCTCGGCCAAGCCCACCGATCATTTCGAGGCGCGGCTTTCCGCCGATTGGGGCAATTACACCAACCGCCGCTACGAAGGCATGGTCAACATCCCCATCTGGAGCGACAAGATCGATCTGCGAGTGGCGGGAGAATGGACCAAGCGCAAAGGCTATGCCTACAACGACGTGACCAAACACCAGATAGACGGGCGCGATCTTTTCACAACGCGCGTGTCGCTGCTCGTGCATCCATTCGAAAAACTATCGGCCAATCTCATCTGGGAACATTTCCAGGAGAACGACGATCGGGCGCGTTCCACCAAACAGCTTTGCGCGCGCGATAATGCGCCCGCCGTGGTCGATGGACCCGCAGGGCCGCAAGTGCCCACCTTCACCGGCTTTCACGGCGGTACCAATTATGGCGCGGGCTGGCTGACGCAAGGCTGCCATGCGGCCTCGCTCTATGCGCCCGAATCCTACGAAACGCCGAATGGCGCTGCGATTCCGTTCCTTTCCGGTTACGGCGCGCTCGGCATGAAATATATTGCGCTGGACGACAATATCGATCCCTATGCCGGGCTGACGCAGTCGCGCGATCTGCGCACCGTCAGTTCGCAGCTCGATCCCTATTACCGCGCCAAGAACGATACGTTCGAAGCCAATATCGATTTCCAGCTCACGCCCGACCTGACGCTGACCTCGCAAACCGGCTACAACAAGGATTTCCTCTACTCGACCGAGGACTTCAACCGTTTCAATACGCGCGAAGGCTTCCTGCAAGACGCCGGCGGTGGCTTCTTCGGCACCTATGTCGGCCAGGACCAGCAATATTGCGATCCGCAACTCGGCTGTTCCAGCCGTTTCGTGGCAGAGGACCGTTCGTCGGAGAACGCACGCCAGCTTTATCAGGAAGTGCGTCTCACCTCCTCCTTCAAAGGCCCGTGGAATTTCGTTCTGGGCGGCAATTATCTCAATTACCGGACCAAAGAAGACTATTATGTGTTCTCCAACCTGCTGACCCTGTTTCAGGAACAGATCAACAGACAGTTCGGCGGCGGCATCGCCGGTGTCGACGCTCCCCATATCTCCTTCGATGCAGATGTGGCGAATTCCTGCGATCCGCAACCGGCCGATCCCACCAAACCGATCGGTCTTCTGCTCGGCTTGGGCTGCGGTTATATCGATCCCAATCCCATCGATCGGGTGGACGGTCAGGGCCACAACTACTTCCTGAGTCATAATCCATACAAGCTCAAATCCTGGGCCACGTTCGGCGAGGTCTATTATCAAGTTTCTCCCGATGTGAAGCTGACTGGCGGTTTGCGTTACACCGACGACAAAAAGGATTTTCCGGTATTTCCGAGCTGGGCGCTGCTGGCGGGGAAGGGCGTTCCGCAAACAGACGAGATCGTTCAGGAATGGCGCGAAGTTACAGGCCGGGCGGTGGTCGATTGGACGCCGAAGCTCGATTTCACCGATCAGACGCTTGTGTATGCCTCCTTCGCCCATGGCTATAAGGGCGGCGGTGCCAATCCGCCGCCCGTTACCTCGGTGTTTCAGGGCAGCAAGCTGATCACCTCGCCGGGCGCGCAGACCCATCCGTTGACCTTCAAGCCCGAATTCAACAATGCCTTCGAACTGGGCACCAAGAACACGCTGGGCGATGGCGCACTTACACTGAACGCCGATGTGTTCTTCTACAAATACAAAAACTACCAGATTTCCTATATCGTGGATCGTACCTCGGTGAACCTCAATTTCAATGCAACGGTGCGCGGCGCGGAGCTCGAATCATCGTGGTCACCCGTGCCTGGCCTCAGGTTCGGTTTCGCCGGAGGCTACGAAGATGCCACGATCGATAGCGGCCAGTCGGCCATCGACCTGATGGATCGTACTGGCGGCCATACAGACTGGCTCGTGGTCAAGCCGTGGGTCAACGAAACGTCCAACTGCATATTGCCGAGTTATGTCGTCAACGAATTGCTGCGCTTCAATCAGCCCGGCTCGCCGCCCAAGACCGAGACCGAAGCAATTACAAACGCATGCCTCTATGCCTACACACCCGGCACGGCCAGTCATTATCCCGATCAGCTTGTCGATCCGGCGACGACCAAGCCTTACGCGCCCGATCCCGATCCGGTGAATTTGCCCGGCTATCCTGGCTTCGATCCGTATGCCGCGCCCAACAATGGCGAAGGCTTCGACAAGGATCTGGGCGGCAACCAAATGCCCAACGCCCCGCATTTCACCGCTTCGCTCACCGCCGATTTCACCATGCCGGTTTCGGCGAACTGGGCGGGCACCATCCATGGCGATTTCTATTGGCAATCGCAAAGCTTCGCGCGCGTGTTCAATGACCGGCCTTATGACAAGCTGCGCGGCTATTCCAACGTCAATCTCGCGCTGATCCTGACAGATGCCTCCGGCTGGCAGGTGATGGGCTATGTCAAGAACGTGTTCGATACCACCGCCATCACCGGCGCCTTCCTGAACTCCGACGACACGGCGCTGACCACCAACATCTTCGTCACCGATCCGCGCCTCTATGGCGTCCGAGTCACGAAAACCTTCTGATACCCATCATGCTCCGTCATCGCCCGGTCGCTCGCATTTTCGCGAGCGATCCGGGTGACCCATTTTCCTTCGGCCTGAACAAAAATGGATCGCCCCCATCAAGCGGGCGATGGCGAAGTGGCGGCGGCCGCCTATTTTGCGCCGCACCCATATTGCAGCGCAGCGCATTTTTCCGAAATCAAACCACTTAACTCCGCCCCCCGCCTCCGTCCTTAATAGTGAGCCCCCGAACTAAAGCGGGAGGGGATGGTCAAGAGACCCGACATCGATTGGGAGGGTGCTGCCGTGTGTCCGCCGGACGCAGGCGCGGCGGCGCGCGTCGATGGCTGGTTCGAAGACCATGTTCTGCCGCTGGAGCCGTTGCTGATGCAATTCCTGGAACGCAATTGGCGCAACGCCAGCGAAATCGCCGATCTGCGGCAGGAGGTTTATGTGCGCGTCTATCAGGCCGCGCTGAAACAATTGCCGGAAAAGCCGCGCCAGTTCGTGTTCGCCACCGCGCGCAACCTGCTGATCGACCGCGTGCGCCATGAAAGCGTGATCCCCATCGATGCGGCCGCCGATCTGGAAACGCTGGACATCGAATCCGAAGCGCCGGGGCCCGAACGCGCGGCCATCGCGCGCGATGAGTTGCGCCGGCTGCAAGCCGCACTCGACCATCTTCCCCCGCGCTGCCGCCAGGCCGTGGTGATGGCGCGCATCGAGGATCGCTCGCGCAGCGAAATCGCGCGCGCCATGGGCGTGGCCGAAATCACCGTCTCGCAATATCTGACGCAAGGCATCTGCGCGCTGACCGATTTTCTCGCCGGCAACCATCCCAAACGCGGGAGGAAAACATGAACCGTCCCGCGCGCGCCCCCGATATCGACAGCCAAGCCGCATCCTTCATCGCGCGCCGCCATTTCGGCCCCTGGCGCGGCGAAGACCAGGCCGAATTCGATGCCTGGCTCGCCCAATCCATCGATCACCGCGTCGCCTGGCTCAGGCTCAATGCAAGCTGGAAGCGGGCCCGGCGCCTGGCCGCTTTGCCCGCGCCGCAATCGGGCGCCAATGCGCTTCGCAAATTCTCCGGCCCGTTCCTCATGAAGATCGCGGCGGTCTTCGTGGTGCTGGCGCTGACGGGTTCGGCATCGGCCTGGTTTCTCGCCCAGCGCCCGCGCGACCGCGTTTTCGCAACGCCGGTGGGCGGCCACGAAACGGTGACATTTTCCGATGGCACCCGCGTCGAACTCAACACCAACACCATCATCCGCACGCGCATGACGAGCGATCAGCGCGCGGTGTGGCTGGAGCGCGGCGAAGCCTATTTCGAGGTGAAGCACGATCCGGTGCATCCCTTCGTGGTGATGGCGGGCAACCGGCGCATCACCGATCTGGGCACCAAATTCACCGTGCATCGCGAGCGCGCGAAAATGGAAGTCGCGGTGGTGCAGGGCAAGGTGTGGTTCGACGATCCCGCCAAATCCGCCGATGACGGCACGCTGCTCAAGCCCGGCGATGTCGCGGTGGCAAGTGCTGCGGGCCTGCGCGTCACGCGCAAATCGCTCGAAGCGCTGACGGCGGAATTGAACTGGCGCCAGGGCCTTCTCGTCTTCGACAAGACGAAGCTGGAAGACGTCGCGTCCGCCTTCAACCGCTACAACCGGCTGAAACTCATCGTGAAGGATCCGGCCGCGGCCAATGTCCTCGTCGGCGGCACGTTCAAGGCCAATGACGTGGAGGATTTCGCGCGCCTCGCCGAAACCGTGCTGGGCCTGAAAGTGCAGCACACGCAAGACGGAATCGTGATCTCGCATTGATGCGAACGAACAAAGCGGGGGACCGCGCATGAAAGGGGGGAATATGAAAACGCTATCGGCTCTGCAATCGGTTCTTGCGGGCGGCGCAAGCGCGCTTGTGCTGGCAAGTGCCGCCCACGCAAGCGAATTCAACGTGCCCAGCGGCGATCTGCGCGCGGCCTTGAACCTCTATGCCAAACAGGCGCGCGTGGAACTGATCTATCCGGTCAGCGCGGTCGAAGGCGTACACACGCGCGGCGCAAAGGGCGATCTGTCGTCCGACGAAGCACTCGCCGCCATCCTGCGCGGCACCGGCTTCGGCACGCAGCGCACGCCCTCGGGCGCCATCGGCATCGTGCGCGCAAAGAAACAAGCCGCCGCCGCACCCGCGCGCGAACTCGCGCAAGCCCAGCCGGTACGCGCCGCCGCGAGCGTGGAAACGGTGGTGGTGACGAGTTCGAAGATCAAGGGCGATATCCAGACGGTGCCGATTGCGATTACGGCGCTGAGCCAGGAACAACTCACCAGCCGCCAGATTGCGGGCGGACCGGATCTGGTGAAGGAAGTCCCGAACCTCACCTTCACGAAAACGAACTTCACCGGTTATTCGATCGAGATACGCGGCATCGGTACACAAGCAATTTCTGTGGCAACTGATCCGGCGGTGGCGGTCGCTTTCAACGATATTCCCTTTATCAGAAATCACTTCTTCGAGCAGGAATTTTACGACGTCAATCAAGTTGAGGTCGTGCGCGGCCCGCAAGGAACACTCTATGGCCGCAACGCGACGGCTGGCGTGGTGAACGTGATTTCCGCGAAGCCGACCGATCAGTTCGAAGCGATGTTGTCCGCCGATTGGGGCAATTATTCGAACCGCCGCTACGAGGGCATGGTCAATATCCCGATTGTCGACGATCGCGTCGATCTGCGCGTGGCCGGCGAATGGACCAAGCGCGACGGTTACACGACCAACGGCATCACCGGCAGCCCTGTCGATGGCCGCGATTTGTGGTCAACCCGCGTCACGCTGGGCTGGCGTCCTTCCGATAAGGTGCAGGCCTATCTCGTCTGGGAGCATTTCGGCGAGAGCGACGATCGCATGCGCACCCAGAAGCAATTGTGCAAAACGGATAGCCCGGAAAACAATCCGGCTACCCGGAGTGTTCTCGGCGTGCCTGTGAAAACGCCGCCGGAATTGAGCGGCAACAGCTTGGATACCGCATTTTCCGTTACATCGGGCTATCTAAGCCAGGGTTGCTTGCCCACCTCGATGTATTCCGCTGATGCATTCCAATTGCCCTATGGCTTTTCGCTTCCCTATGTCGTGGCGGGCTGGGTGGCGGGTGCTCTGAATGTCGCAGACCCTTATGCGGCAAACGCCGAGAACTCACGCAATCTGCGGGAAATCCAGACGCAGATCGATCCCCGCTACATTGCGAAAAACGACACGCTCGAACTGAACGTGGATTACAACGTCACGCCGTCGCTGACGTTCACCTCGCAGACTGGCTATAACAACGATTTCCTGTGGTCCACGGAAGACTACAACCGCTTCAACACGGCCCCTGGAATTTTTCAGTCGACCGCCGGTTTCTTCGGGCAGCAAGCGAAAACCATTACCTATCTCGGCAGCGACGGAACCTATTATTTCTGCGATCCGCAATTGGGCTGCAGCAACAGGCTTGTGGCTCAGGACCTTTCGCGTGAGCGTGCGTGGCAGTTGAGCCAGGAATTCCGGCTGGCGTCGAATTTCAAAGGGCCGTTCAATTTCAGCATCGGCGCGAACTATATGCACTATGAAACGCTGGAAGATTACTTCGTATTTTCCAATGTTCTGACCATTTTTTCCGCATATTCGGCAACGAGAGGGATTAGCTCCCCATGGGCCGCCGGCATATCGGATAATCATCAATGCTTGTCTGGTTCATCTATATCCGGAGTGCATTCTGGCGGGTATGGCTTTCAGTATAACAATCCGCTTGCCGGTGCAGGCCAGCCAACATCGACTTGTGAATACATCGATCCCAATCCGCTCGGAAGCGTGAATGGCGAAGGGCATAATTATTTCCTGAGCCGCAATCCCTATGTGCTCAATTCCTATGCCGGCTTCGGCGAGGCTTATTACAATGTTCAACCCGACCTGAAGCTCACGGGCGGCGTGCGTTGGACCAGCGACCACAAGCATTTCATCGATATCCCGAGCGAGCTTTTGGCCAATGGTTATGGCTATATGCCGATTGCCGAAGTGGATCAGGCCTGGAATCAGCTTACAGGCCGCTTGGCCGCCAATTGGTCGCCCAAGCTCGATTTCACCGATCAGACGCTGATTTACGGTTCATGGTCGCATGGTTATAAAGCCGGCGGCGCCAATCCGCCGGGTGCTGCCGTCTATGCTTATGGCACCATCGGCGCAAGCGGTGTCCCATCCCATCCGCTCACCTTCAAGCCGGAATTCATCGATGCCTACGAACTCGGCACGAAGAACACGCTTGCCGATGGCGGCATCACGCTGAATGGCGACGTCTTCTTCTACAATTACACGGGCTACCAGATTTCGGAGATCGTGGACCGCACTTCGATCAATCTGAACTTCAATGCGACGGTCAAAGGCGCGGAACTGGAGGCGAGCTATGAGCCGATCCCGGGGCTGAAGTTCAATTTCGCCGGCGGTTACGAAGACACAAGGATCAAGGATAATCAATACGCCGTCGATTTGATGGACCGCACCGCCGGCCATGCCGGGTGGATGCTATACCGGCCGTTCGTCACGCTTCCGTCGAATTGCATCCTTCCAGCCTATGTCATCGCCGCCATGCTTGATGAAACCCTCGGGTCAGAGGGTAATCCGTCCACGTCGGCATGCAGCAATGCATATTCCACTTATCAGGATCCCGTATTGGCGAACATCGTCGATCTGTACAGAGACGGCGGAATTTGGACTGGCGCGGATGACCCTTCGCACCATCTTGTGAATGGGCAACCGTATTACACACACAGCAGCACCTTCGGATCTCCCGAAAACTTTGGCTATTCGGGGTTAAATCCTTCATTCTATAATGGCATCGTCTATACGGGTTTCGATCCGCTCGCCGGAAACATTTCGTCCGATCCCTATGCGGGGCAGAACAGCTATAACGGAATCGATTACGGTCCCGCTCCCAACAGCAATCTGGGCATCGGCGCGGGCTTTCCGAAGAATGTCGGCGGCAACCAATTGCCGAACGCGCCGCATTTCACCGCGTCGTTCTCGGCGGAATATACCATACCCGTGTCGGAGGATTGGGCGGCCACGCTGCACAGCGATTTCTATTGGCAATCGCAAAGTTTCTCGCGCGTGTTCAACGATAGGCCGTATGACAAGATTCGAGGGTACTCGAACGTCAATCTCGCGCTGATCCTGACCAGTGCGTCGGGTTGGCAGGTGATGGGTTATCTGAAGAACGTCTTCGACACGACCGCCATCACCGGCACGTTCCTGAACTCGGACGACAGTGGACTAACCACCAACGTGTTCCTGACCGATCCGCGCCTCTTCGGCGTGCGCGTCACGAAGAACTGGTGAGGGGGATACGAAAATGAGCGAACTAATCAACAAGAACGACAATCGCACAACACTCCGCTGGAAATTGCTGACAGGCGCATCCGCGCTGGCGCTGGCGGCCTATGTGTCGTCGGTGGCTGCAGCCAAAGCCGAAGACGCGGGCCGGCCGCAAATCTGGATCGAACTTGGCGGCGGCGTGGATATGACGCAGGGCTTCAACGCCCCGTTCACGGCACCGTTCATGACAGCCGTCACACCCACACCCGGTCCTTATAAGGGAAATGTCTTCAACCAGGATGCTCCGCGCTTTGCGCTTGACATGGATGGTCAGATTACGTTCCGGCCCGAAAATTCAGATTGGCAGTTCTCTGCTGGTATTCGTTATGGCCGCTCGCATACCAACCGGCACGCGCATCATCAGTCGGTATTGCCCTTGACATACTATGTGAGCTCTCTTGGAGTTTCTTTTCACTATCCCGCTTTTGGTTCCGCTTTCGCAGATACCAAAGCGCCAATCGAAGAAAAACATGCAATTCTCGATTTCAGCGCCGGCAAGGATATCGGCCTTGGTATCTTTGGACACGACGGCACCTCCACGCTCAGCGCCGGGGTCCGCTTCGCGCAATTTACGTCCAACGCCTCTTTGCACATCAGCGGACGGCCTACCGTTTCGCAAGTGCCATTTGGTCTTAAACGTCGCGGTTTTCCGGTCTTCGACGAATATATGCTTTCGGGCCACGCCGAGCGCAGCTTCGACGGCGTCGGGCCATCTCTGTCCTGGCAAGGCTCGGCGGCAGTCGCGGGCAACCAGCAGGACGGCGAATTGACGCTCGATTGGGGCATCAACGGTGCGGCTCTGTTCGGCCGGCAACGCGCAAAAACCGATCATCAGACCAGCGCCTATCACGAGACCGGCTACAAAAACAGAGGCAGGGGCTATCACGTACTTTACCCGGCCGTGCCCCATCACAGCACGCGCTCCAGGCGCGTGACGGTGCCCAATTTCGGCGGTTCCGTTGGCGTGTCGTTCAGATATCCGAACTTCAAATTTAGTATCGGTTATCGCTACGACACATTCCTCAAAGCGATGGACACCGGCATTGACGCGCGCAAAACCTCGAACCTCACCTTCAACGGCCCCTACGCCTCCATCTCTATCGGCATAGGCGACTAGCCCGGCTTGAAACCGCGCACCCGCGAGCCCATCTGAGGCTCGCGGGTGTTCGCGCGTCCAGCCCACTTATCCCCGCCGCCCGGCTACGCCTTACGGCTTCGCCGCGGCAAGGGGGGAGGGGGGTGCGGAAAATCCGGAAAACGAATAACCCGTTTCCTCACAACGGCTTAGCCCGTTTTGCGCTCGCACCGGCGGGGATAAGTGGCGGAGGGATACCCCCCTCACGTTTTCGAAGGTTCGAATAGCGCCGCCCGCGCATCTGCTATCATCTCCGCCTCAATCCGCCAGGGAGGAAGAGATGACAATCCCGTTCCGCGCCGCGGCAATTCTCGCGGTGCTCACCGCAAGCGCACCCGCTTATGCCCACAGCCCCAGGCTTGACGATGCCCACGCCCATCTCATCAAGACCGATGCGCTGCTGCGCGCCGCCGAACCGCAGAGCACGGCGCATGGCTATAGTCAGCATCTTTCGCGCGCCGAAAAGCTGATCCAGCAGGCCATGCATCAGATCGACATGGCCGCCCAGGCCGCCGATGCCGCCCCCGAACGCCATCACAATTAAGCGCATTTGCAGCGCAGCATTCGCGCCCGCACCAACGCCCGCAATTGTGCGGTGCGATAACGCGCGCGCGAAATTTTAGCTTTTCCCACCTGTCCATCTTCGCCGGGCTTTCGTCGCAATAGAGGTAGTTCGAAACTCTTGGCCCTCGAAAGGCAGGAAGCTGTCGGGGGATGGGCGACGCACCGGATACCAGACGTGATTCATCAGCCCCACGCTGTGGCGTGAGCGCGCAGGATTTGCGCGCCTGGTTCTTGCGCGAAGTCTTGCCGCTGGAGGCCGCCTTGACACGATTCCTGCGCCGCAACTGGCGCAACGAAAGCGAAGTCGACGATCTTCTGCAGGAGGTTTATGTGCGCGTGTTCGAAGGCGCGCAGAAACAGATCCCCGAGCAAACCAAACCCTTCGTCTTCGCCACCGCCCACAATCTGCTGATCGATCGCGTGCGCCATGCCAAGGTCGTGCCGATCGAGGCGGTGGCCGAACGCGATACGCTCGATGTCGCCGCCGACGAGCCCGGCCCCGACCGCAATGCGATTGCGCGCGATGAATTGCGCCGGTTGCAACTCGCGCTCGACCGCCTTCCCCCGCGCGCGCGCCAGGCGATCATGCTGAAACAGGTCGAAGGGCTTTCGCGGCGCGAAGTGGCAGCCCGCATGCAAATCACCGAACGCACCGTGCAATGGCATTTGAGCGAAGGGCTTCAGGCGCTCGCCTCCATTCTCTACGGCGATCCCACATTGGGGGTGCGCAAATGAGCGAGACGGCAAAACATCTGCCGCCTTTGCCGGATGCGAAAGCCATCCGCGCGCGCGCCGCCGAATGGATTTTGCGCGAGCGCACCAGCGAAGATTGGAGCGACGAAGATCGCGCGCGCCTCGATGCGTGGCTCGCCCAATCGCCGGCGCACACGATCGCCTATTGGCGCCTCGATGAAACCTGGGAGCGCACCAACCGGCTTGCGGCGTTGAAAGGCCCTTTGTCCGAAGCGCTTGAGGCGCCCGCGCGGCGCCTTCCCCTGTTGATGAAATTCGCAGCCGCCTTCGCGCTCATCGCCGCACTGGGCACATCCGCTGCTTATCTCGCGCTGAAGCCCGCCACCAAAACCTATGCCACCGCGCTGGGCGGCCATGAAGTCGTGAAATTCGCCGATGGCACCAGCATCGAACTGAACACAAACACGGTGGTGCGCACGCGCATGACGACCGAGAGCCGCACCGTCTGGCTCGACAAGGGCGAAGCCTATTTCCAGGTCCGCCACGATGCGGCCCATCCCTTCACGGTGATGATCGGCGGGCGGCGCATCACCGATCTGGGCACGAAATTCGCCGTGCGCCGCCAATCGGGCGCTCTGCATGTCGCGGTCGTGCAGGGAAGCGTGCGCGTGGATGCGCCCAATGCCTATGCCACCACGCAAACCGCGATGCTGAAGCCCGGCGATGTCGCCACCGCCACATCGCGCGCGCTTTCGGTGGTGCATGAATCCGAACGCGCCATCGGCCAGGCGCTCGGCTGGCGCCATGGCATGCTCGTGTTCCATCAGGCGACGCTGGCTGAGGCCGCGGCCGAATTCAATCGCTACAACGCCAGGAAGATCGTGATCGCAGATCCGGTGGCCGCAAAGTTCACCATCGGCGCCACCTTCCCGGTGAACGGCGTCGACGCATTCACGCGCCTGGCCAAACAGGTGTTCGACCTGCGCGTGGAAAACAAGGGCAACGCATTCGTGATCTCGCGCTAAGGGCGCGCCAATTCGACGGGCGGATGGGCCGCCCGAAGGGGGGAAGATGAAGACATTTCTGAAATCCGCTGCATTGGCCGGCGCAAGCCTGCTTGCGCTTGGCGCGGCCGCGCACGCAAGCGAATTCGATATTCCGGGCGGCGATCTCACCACCGCGCTCGATGCCTATATGAAGCAATCCGGCATTGCGCTGATGTATTCGAGCGATGCCGTGCGCGGCGTCCACACCGCGGGCACCCACGGCGAATCCACCGCCGCCACCGCGCTCGCCCGCATCCTCGACGGCACCGGCTTCGCCATGCGCCGCGATGAATCGGGCGCCGTCGCCATCGTGCGCGAAAGCACGGCCGCAAGGCGCGCCCGCGCACCGGCCCGCGAACTGGAAGTTGCCTCGGCCGCGCCCGCGCATGCCGCGGCGAGTGTGGAAACAGTGGTGGTGACGAGTTCGAAGATCAAGGGCGACATCCAGACGGTGCCGATTGCGATTACGGCGCTGAGCCAGGAGCAGCTTACCTCGCGACAGATCGCGGGCGGGCCGGACCTCGTGAAGGAAGTCCCAAACCTCACCTTCACAAAAACGAATTTCAGCGGCTACAGCATCCAGATCCGCGGCATCGGCACGCAAGCGATTTCGGTCACGACCGATCCGGCGGTGGCCGTCGCCCTGAACGACATCCCGTTCATCCGCAACCACTTCTTCGAACAGGAATTCTTCGACGTAAACCAGGTCGAGGTGGTGCGTGGTCCGCAAGGCACGCTCTATGGCCGCAACGCGACGGCGGGCGTCGTGAACGTCATTTCCGCAAAGCCGACCGATCAATTCGAAGCCATGCTCTCCGCCGACTGGGGCAATTACACCAACCGCCGTTACGAAGGCATGGTGAATATCCCGATAGTCGATGACCGCGCCGATCTGCGCATTGCCGGCGAATGGACGAAGCGCGACGGCTATTCCACCAATGAAATCACGGGTAGCCCGATCGACGGCCGCGATCTGTGGTCCACGCGCGTCACGCTGGCCGTAAAGCCGATGGCGTATTTGCAAGCATGGATCGTCTGGGAACATTTCCAGGAAGACGACGACCGCCTGCGTTCGGGCAAGCAGCTTTGCAAGACTGATCCGACACCAACGGAACTTAACGGTGTGTCAGTTCCTATGCAAAACACCGTGGCAGCGTATGGGGCACCACCCTATCTGAGTCAGGGATGTTTACCCACGTCGCTGTACTCGCCCGATGCGTTCGAAGTCCCGAACGGCATATCGCTGCCTTACTACGAGCCTCTGGGATTCCAAGGTGTCCCGGTCATGGCTGCAGGTTTTTACTTTGATCCCTACGCGAGTAACACGCAATCGACAAATCTGCGCGTGATCGAGTCACAAATCAATCCACGCTACAAGGCCAAGAACGATACGCTGGAATTGAATGTCGATTACAACGTCACGCCCTCCCTGACGTTCACATCGCAGACTGGTTACAATCACGATTTCCTTTGGTCCACCGAAGACTATAATCGCTTTAATCCTAGGCCGGGCGCGTTTCAGGCTAATGGAAACCTGGGTACGACCTTTGCGGATCCCAGCGGCATTGGCGTCTGTAGTCAAGTAAGCAGCAGTTGCCTGGCCCAAGGCGATGCCTGCGATAATGTCGGCGTCGGCTTTTGTCGGGTAGCCGGCATTTTCTGCGATCCGCAACTCGGTTGCAGCAATAGGCTGGTCGCGCAGGATTTGGATGTTGAGCGTTCGTGGCAACTCAGCCAGGAATTCCGCCTCGCGTCGAACTTCAGCGGACCTTTCAATTTTAGTATTGGGGGGAACTACCTTCATTATGAAACAGAAGAGAATTATTACGTCTTCATCAATTCACTGACGTTGGCTTCTTATGCGTGGGGCCATGGCGGCTTCATAGAGCAAACACTTCCCTGGTCTCCCGGTGTTTCCGACAATTCGAATTGCCTGCTTGATGGATTCGCGAATTCTAATCCCAAGGCGCCGCTCTCCCTAGGCTTGGAAGGTTCGGCCGCGTGCATGTATATCGATCCCAATCCTATCAGCAGTCTCGACAATAAGGGGCACAATTATTTCCTGAGTCAGAATCCTTATATCCTGAATTCCTATGCTGGTTTCGGGGAGGCATATTACAACATCACACGCGATCTGAAATTGACGGGCGGCTTCCGCTGGACGGAAGACAAGAAGCATTTCATTTCCATTCCGAGCGAGCTTCTCATTCCCGGGTACGGGTATCCCGTCTACGGCATCGACGAGAATGGCAACATCACTGATGGCATTGTTGATCAGGAGTGGAACCAGTTGACGGGCCGCGCCGCTGCAAATTGGACGCCAAAACTCGATTTCACGGACCAAACACTTATCTATGCGTCGTACGGGCATGGTTACAAGGCGGGTGGCGCCAATCCGCCGGGCGCCACGCTACTCACCTGGAGTGGGGGTGGCCAGAATATTGCCAATCCAATCCACCCTCTGACCTTTAAGCCGGAATTCGTCGACGCCTACGAACTCGGCACCAAGAACACGATGCTGGACGGTGGATTGACGCTGAACGGGGACGTCTTTTTTTACAACTACAAAAGTTACCAGATATCCCGCATTGTGGACCGCACTGCGATCAACGACAATTTTGATGCCACTGTAAGAGGTGCCGAGCTGGAGGCGATGTGGGAGCCCGTCCCCGGGCTCAAATTCAACTTCGCTGGCGGCTACGAACATACCCGTATCGATAATGGCCAGAGTTCTATCGATTTGATGGATCGTGCGGATCTCAAAGATCATCCCGATTGGATGGTTGTGAAGCCGTTCGTAACTGAGTCTTCGAATTGCATTCTCCCCGTCTATGTCGTCGCTGCGATTCTCAAGGCCCGGCCGCCTACTGCCCAATCATACGGCATAGCCAGTATTCCAGGTGCTTGTTCGAACGCTTACTCTAAAGATAAGGACCCGGTGACGTTAAGACGTTACAAGGCCAACCCAGTTTACCCGTCAGATTACGGCGGTGCGAATGATCCTGGTCCGTACCCGGGCTTCAATCCTGACCAGCCCGGTATCAATCACGGTGAAGGTTTTGCGAAGAATCTTGGCGGTAATGAACTTCCCAACGCGCCGCATTTCACCACGTCGTTCTCAGTCGATTACACGATTCCGATCTCAGAAGATTGGGCGGCTACGGCTCATACGGATTTCTATTGGCAGTCGCAGAGCTGGGCACGCGTATTCAACGACAGGCCATATGACAAATTACGAGGTTATTCCAATGTCAACCTCGCGCTGATTCTGACGAGCGCGTCTGGCTGGCAGGTAATGGGCTATTTGAAGAATGTCTTCGACACGACAGCCATCACCGGCGACTTCCTGAACAGCGACGATTCAGGTTTAACCACCAACGTATTCCTGACCGATCCGCGCCTGTTTGGTGTGCGCGTCACGAAGAACTGGTGAGGGGGTAAGACAATGAGCGAACTCATCCAAAAAAACGACAATCGCACTACTATTCACTGGAAACTTCTGACAGGCGCATCTGCGCTGGCGCTAACAGCTTATATTTCATCTTCTGGAACAGCTCTTGCAGCCGATGCAGATCAGTCGCAAATCTGGCTTGAACTCAATGGCCAACTTAGCCGTTTGCAGGACAATCAGGAAATTTACGCACCATCGTTTCTCTCGCTGACATCATCCATCTTCTCGTCACCGCAAAAAGCAGAACGGCCACCACTTTATAGCATAGATGAAGGCGCATCGATTTCGTATCAATCCGAAGATTCAAATTGGATATTCTCGGCGTCGGTTCGGTATGGTCGCACCGGGGCACGCAAAGAATTACACCAACAAACCTATCCGACACCCTACCCGAAATACGCCATAGGAACCTCCTTCGGAAGTACTTTTAATCTGCATTACAGCACGTTTCCACTTGGTGCCCGATTTGTCGACACGAGCGTAAAAAACAGCGAGAGCCATGCGATATTGGATTTTCAGGCTGGCAAGGATATTGGTCTCGGTCTTTTTGGCCGGAACTTTTCTTCAACGCTCAATTTCGGCGTTCGCATTGCGCAATTAAAATCGAAGACGCGTGCATCGCTTCACGAAGACCCTGATTGGCACAGAACGATCAACGTACTGCATTATAGCTACTATCCATTTATTAATGTTTACCTTCAAACAGGGACACAATCATATCATAGCTATGCAGGTAACTTCCGTGCCGAAAGAAGTTTCCATGGTATTGGTCCTTCGCTCTCATGGAAATCTTCAGTTCCATTTGCTGGAAATGCTCAGGACGGGGAGTTGGACATGGATTGGGGTTTGAATGCCGCCGTTCTGTTTGGCCGACAGTCTGCGAAATCGAGACATCAAACGACGGCGCGTTACGGTCGCGGCAGAAATAGCATCTACCATCCGACATCCCGCGTGGTATTACCTCAGCGTGGTCCCTACACACACACCCGTTCCCGCAACGTCACAGTCCCCAACATCGGCGGCACGGTCGGTCTTTCGTGGAAGTTGCAAAACTTCAAGATGAGCCTCGGCTATCGCGCCGATTTCTTCTTCAACGCCATCGATGGCGGCATCGACGCACGCAAATCGGAAAACCGTGCCTTCTATGGCCCCTACGCCTCCATCTCCATCGGGCTCGGGGACTGAGGCACATATATAATGCAGGCGGGTCAGTGCCGCGCGCCGGGCTTGTCCGATTCCGGCTTGTCGGCGTCATCGTCGATCAGGATGCGCTCGGCCGCGCCGTCGAGATCGTCATATTGGCCGGCGCGCACGGTCCAGAAAAAAGCGGCAAGCCCGCCAAGCCCCAGCAGCAGGGCGGCGGGAATGAGGATGCCGAGGATCGTCATCCGCGCATCCTCAGCGCATTCAGCGTGACGATCAGCGACGACGACGCCATCGCGACCGCCGCGATCAGCGGCGTCACCAGTCCCGCCGCGGCCAGCGGCACCGCCACCGCGTTGTAGGCCGCGGCAAACGCGAAATTCTCCAGCACGCGGGCCCGCGCGGCGCGCGCCACATCGATGGCCTCGGCAATCGGCATCAGCGCCTCGCCTTGCAGCACCATGTCGGCTGCGGCCTGCGTCGCATCCACCGCCGTGCCGGGCGAGATCGAGACATGGGCGAGCGCCAGCGCCGCCGCATCGTTCAACCCGTCGCCCACCATCAATGTGCGATGGCCCGCGCCGGCCAGCGCGTTCAGATGCGCAACCTTTTCCTTCGCCTCCACGCCCGCGCGCCAATCCGAAACGCCGGCTTCGCGCGCAATCGCTTCGGCGGCGTCTTCGCGGTCGCCCGACAACATTTCGATACGCACGCCGCGCGCGGCAATGGCCTTGAGCGCCGCGCCCGCATCGGCGCGCAAAGAATCGGAAAATGCAAAGCGCACCGGCGCCGCATCGCCATCGCGGAACCACAATTCGCTGCCTTCGCCATGGGGCGCGCCAATCCAGTCCGCGCGGCCCAGCCGTTGCACGATGCCATCGGTAACCGCTTCCACGCCAAACCCGGGCACTTCGTGCGCCCCTTCCGCCACCGCGCCGTCCCCGGCATAAGCGGCCAGCGCGCGCGCCAGCGGATGGCGGCTCGCGCGCGCCAGCATCGCGGCGGCTTCCAGCGTTGCCGCATCGATCGCGTTTGCATTGGTCAAAACCGGCCGCCCCATCGTCAGCGTGCCCGTCTTGTCGAACACCGCGGTGTCGATATCGGCCAGCCGCTCCAGCGCATCGCCCGATTTCACCAGAAGACCGCGCTTGAAAAGCCGCCCCGTCGCCACGATCTGCACGGCGGGAACCGCAAGCCCCAGCGCGCAAGGACAGGTGACGATCAAAAGCGCAATCGCATTGGTCAGCGCAATCGAAAGCGAAGCGCCGAACGCAAGCCATCCGATGAACACCGAAGCGGCCAGCCCGTGCACGGCAGGCACGTAAATGGCAGCCGCGCGATCTGCCAGCTTCACGGTGCGCGAGCGGCTCTGCTGCCCCGCTTCCAAAAGCCGCGCCAGTTCGGCCACCAGCGAATCTTCCACCCGCGCCACGGCCTTCAGCACAATGGCGCGGCCGGTGATAATGGACCCCGCGCGCAACAGGCTCCCGCGCCGCACCGCAACCGGCGTGCTTTCGCCGCTCACCAGCGAAACATCGGCTTCGCTGTCGTAATCCTCGATGATGCCGTCCACCGCCGCGCGTTCGCCGGTCGCCAGCAAAAGCCGGTCGCCGATGGCGATATCGCGCGCCAGAACCGCTTGCGCCCGCCCGCCCGCATCCAGCCGCGTGGCGGTCACCGCCTGCATCGCCACCAGATCGCGCGCGGCGGCGCGCGCCTTGCGCCGCAATTGCCAATCCAGATACCGCCCGATCAGCAGCAGAAACGGCAGCGCCACCGCGGCGTCGAAATAGGCGTTCTCGCCATGGATCGCGGTCTGATAAACGCTCAATGCCAGCGCCAGAACAATCGCCAGGCCGATCGGCACATCCATATTGGCGTGGCCCGCGCCAAGGCTTTTCAGCGCGGAGCGGTAAAAAGGCTGGCCCGCATAAAGTGCGGCCGGTATCGCGATCAATCCCGATATCCAGTGAAACAGCGTGCGCGTGCCTTCGCCCATATCGCCCGCGCCCGCCCAGATCGAAATCGAAAGCAGCATCACATTGGCCGCGGCAAATCCGGCCACCGCCATGCAGCGCAGAAGCAAGCGGCCTTCGGCATCGTCGTTTTGCAATTGCGCTTCGGGATCGTAGGGCCGCGCCTCATAGCCCAGATCGTGCACGCGTTTGACGATGGCAGTAGCCGGCATGCGCCCATCGCGCCATGTCACCGCAAGCTTTCCGGTGGAAAGATTGAGCCGCGCCTCGCTCACCCCGTCCAGCGCCTTCAGGCCGCTTTCGATCTTGGCGATGCAACCCGCGCAGCGCGCGCCCTTCACGGCCAGTTCGATGCGCGCGCCGCCATGGCGATCGCGCCGCACGAAAGGCGAAGGATCGGCAAATTCCGCAAATTCCGCGCTCAGTGCAACCATATCCGTCGTGTCGCCTCGAAGGGCGCTTCCTTGCCGCTCTTGCGGGTCACGATCACGTCCCAGTTTCCCGGTTGCGCCTGCGCAATCGTGCCCACATAAATCCCGCCTCCCGTTTCACGCAGCGCAAATGCGCGGTCGCGCTGTTCGTCCATGGGATGGCGCAAAATGCCTTTCAGCGCTTCGCCCGTCACCGGCCTGCCGTTTTTGTCCTTGAGGTCAACCGTGATGGTGGCCGTATCGCCGGCCAGCACCGCGCCCATGGTGGCGTGCCAGCCCAGCGCTTTCTGGCGCGCGCGCGCATCCAGCGTTTGGTTGTAATCCAGGCCCTGCAGATAGGGATGGGCCACATCCTCGCCCGGCCAGGTGCGTTCGGCTTCCACGATGAAATAGACATTCACGCCGATCACAACGGCGAAGGTCGCGATCAGGGTAATCAGGATATCGCGGCCGCTCCATTTGCGTTCCATCATTCGTCTCCGGACAGGAACACGGTTCCCGCTTCGCTTTTCTCGCCGGTTGCGGGATCGCGCAAAACGAATTCCATATCCATCGAAGGGCCGCGAATGTGCTGGCGCGCAATCTTCACCAGCACGCGCACGGGATGCACACGATCGGCTTCCACCGGAATGGCAATCTCGCGGCCTTCGCCCGCGCCGATCACATTCAGGCGCGCGCCCGTAACGTCTTCCACGCTCAGCACGAGCGTGCGCGCATGCGCGGCATGGTTCATCAGCTTCAGCGTATAGCCGTCGCGCACCGAACCGTCGGACAGGCGCACATAGGTGGGATTGCGGTCGGGCAGCACGTCCAGGTCCAGTGTCGGGCGCGTGATCAGGCTATAGGTCATGATCGCGCCGATGAATGCGAACAGCAGCGCGTAGACAAGCGTGCGCGGCCGCACGAAGCGGAAGCGCGATGTTTCGCCTTTCATGCGCCGTTCGATATTGTCTTCGGTATCGTATGCGATCAGCCCTTTGGGCAATCCGATCTTCACCATCACCTCGTCGCAGGCATCGATGCACAGCGCACAATTGATGCATTCCAGCTGCGCGCCGTCGCGGATATCGATGCCCATCGGGCACGCCGCCACGCATTGATGGCAATCGATGCAATGGCCCCGCCCTTCCCAGGGCTGGCCCTTTTTGTGGGGCCCTCGCGGTTCGCCGCGATCGGTGCGATAGGTCACCGACAAGGTTTCATGATCGATCAGGGCGGCCTGAATGCGCGGCCACGGGCACATATAGGTGCACACCTGTTCGCGCATCAGCCCGCCCAGCGAATAGGTCGTGAAGGTCAGGATGCCGATAAAGGCATAGGAATAGGCGCCCGCGGTTCCCGTCACAAGATCATGGGCCAGCGTGGGCGCGTCGGCGAAGTAGAATACCCATGCGCCCCCCGTCGCCATGGCGATCAAAAGCCAGGATGCATGTTTGGCCACGCGCTTGAACGCTTTTTCCGCCGACATTTTTTCCGCCGCCAGCCGGATGCGCGCGCTGCGGTCGCCTTCGATCCACCGTTCCACGGCGATGAACAGATCGGTCCACACGGTCTGCGGGCAGGTATAGCCGCACCACACCCGGCCCAGCGTGGCGGCGGCCAGAAAAATCCCCAGCGCCGCCAAAATCAGAAGACCCGTGATGTAATACACTTCCTGCGGCCAGATCTCGATGAAGAAGAAATAGAACCGCTCATGGGCCATATCCACCAGCACCGCCTGATGGGGCATGTTCGGCCCGCGGTCCCAGCGAATCCACGGCACCAGATAATAAATGCCCAGCGTCACCGCCATCACCGCCCATTTCAGCTTGCGGAAGCTGCCGTGCACCAGCTTGGGATAGATCGGCTCGCGCGCCTTGTAGAACGCGCGCTGATGCGCCGCATTCACCGCGCGCGCATCGGAGCGGGCCACGCCTTCGGCCGCCAGCGTGTCGATAACGGTGTGGGTGCCGCTCGAAGCGTCCATGATGGCTATTGTCCGCCGCCAAGGCTGTGAACATAAACGGCCAGCGATTTGATCGTCTCGGGCGAAAGCCTGCCGCCCCAGCTCGGCATCACCCCGCCATGGCCATTGACGATCTGGTCGCGAATGTCGGCGCGCTTGGGCCCGTAAAGCCAGATGGCGTCGGTCAGGTTCGGCGCGCCGAACATCGGATTGCCTTTGCCGTCCGGCCCATGGCAGCTCGAACAATTGGTGTCGAACAGCGGGGTTGCGCGCTTCACCGCCGCCGCATTGGCCGGGCGCCCGGAAAGATGCACCACATATTCGGTCAGATCGTCTATCTGCGCGGGCTTCAGCAAGCCGTCGCGCCCGAAAGCCGGCATTTGCGATTGGCGCGTGTCGGGGCTGGTGGAGCGCACGCCCACTGTGATGGTATGCTGGATATCGGAAAGCGTTCCGCCCCAAAGCCAGTCGTCGTCATTGAGATTGGGATAGCCGCGGCTTCCTTGCGCGCCGGAGCCATGGCAGGGCGCGCAATTGTCGCCGAAGGCGGATTTGCCCTGGGCCAGCGCGAAATCCAGCAGCCTCGGCGTCGCCACGATCTTTTGAAGGCCCACTTTGTCCAGGCCCGCCGCTTCGCCCGCGCGCTGTTCTTTCAGTTTTTCCAGCGCATCGGCCACCGCCACGCGCTGCGAGTAATGCAGCAGGCCATGCGTATAACCATGCAGCATCGGCCAGGCCGGCATCAATATCCAATAGCCGATGGCCCACACGATGCAGGCATAGAAGATCACCAGCCACCAGCGCGGCAAGGGCGTGTTCAGCTCCTTGATCCCGTCCCATTCATGGCCGGTGGTTTCGGTGCCGGTAACGTGATCGACGTCCCTGTCCTTCGCCATCACGCATCCTCGTCGTCATGCAGGGGGATTTGCGCCGCTTCCTCGAATTTCTTCTTGTTCGAAGGCCACAGCGCATAAAGGCACGCGCCCGCGAACACGATCAGGAAATAGACGACATCCCAGCTTCGCGTGAATTCCAGGATTTCGTGATAGGAGATCAACCCGTCCATGGCGGCTTACCTCTCATTGCCCGGCGCATCGGCGTGGTATTTGGAGAAATCGACCAGCGTGCCCAGCATCTGCAGATAGGCGATCAGCGCATCGGCCTCGGTGATTTCCTTCGGATTGCCGTCGAAATCGCGAATCTGCGCCTTGGGATAGCGCTTTTGCAGCGCATCGGCATCTTCGCTGTCGGGATTGGCTTGCGCTTCCAGGTCTTTCTTCGCATTGGCGATGTCGTCGTCGGTGTAAGGCACGCCCACTTCGCGGTTTGCCTTCAATTGCGCCTCGATGTCGCGGTAATCGAGCGGCGTCTTTTCCAGGAAGGCATAAGGCGGCATCACCGATTCGGGCACCACCGAACGGGGATCGGCCAGATGGGCGCGCTGCCATTCGTCGGAATATTTGCCGCCCACACGCGCCAGATCGGGGCCGGTGCGTTCCGAACCCCATTGGAAGGGATGATCGTACATGCTTTCGGCGGCCAGGCTGTAATGGCCATAGCGTTCCACCTCGTCGCGCAGCGTGCGGATCATCTGGCTGTGGCACAGATAGCAGCCCTCGCGCACATAGATGTCGCGGCCTTCCAGTTCCAGCGGCGTATAGGGCCGCATGCCCTGCACTTTCTCGATCGTGCTTTCCACCCAGAACAAGGGCGCGATTTCCACGATGCCGCCGATCGCCACCACGATCAGGATTCCGACCAGAAGCAGCATCGCATTGCGTTCGATGATGTCGTGTCTCAAAGCCATCGCGCGCCCCTTACGCCGTCGCCGCGGCGGCTGCCGCCGGTTCGGGCGCCGCAATCGGTTCGGATGTGCGCACATCGCCGCGTATCGTGCGAACCAAATTGTAGGCCATGATCACCGCGCCCGCGAAATAGAGCAGCCCGCCCAGCGCGCGGATCGCATAATAGGGGTGCATGGCCTTCACGGTTTCCACGAAGGAATATTCCAGGAAGCCGTAATCGTTATAGGCGCGCCACATCAGGCCTTGCATGATGCCCGCCACCCACATGGACGTGATGTAAAGCACGATGCCGATGGTGGCGACCCAGAAATGCCATTCCACCAGCGCGTTGGAATAAAGCCGCTGGCGCTTCCAAAGCCACGGCACCATGCAATAGATCGCGCCGAAACTGACGAAGCCGACCCAGCCCAGCGCGCCGGAATGCACATGGCCGATGGTCCAGTTGGTGTAATGCGACAGCGCATTCACCGTCTTGATGCTCATCACCGGCCCTTCGAAGGTGCTCATGCCGTAAAAGGCGACGGAAACGACCAGCATGCGCAGCACCGGATCGGTGCGCAGCTTGTCCCACGCGCCCGAAAGCGTCATCAGCCCGTTGATCATGCCGCCCCAGCTCGGCATCCACAGCATGATCGAAAACGTCATGCCCAGCGTCTGCACCCAGCCGGGCAGGGCGGTGTAGAGAAGATGATGCGGCCCCGCCCAGATATAGATGAAGATCAGCGTCCAGAAATGCACGATGGACAGGCGATAGGAATAGATCGGCCGGTTGGCGCGCTTCGGAATGAAATAATACATGATGCCCAGAAAGCCCGCGGTCAGGAAAAAGCCCACCGCATTGTGGCCGTACCACCATTGCACCAGCGCATCCTGCACGCCGGCGAACAATGAAAAACTCTTGTCCTCCAGAAGCGAAACCGGCACCGACAGATTGTTGACGATGTGCAGCATCGCGATCGTCACGATGAAGGCGAGATAGAACCAGTTCGCCACATAGATATGCGGCTCCTTGCGTCTCCACAGCGTGCCCAGGAACACCAGCAGATAGGCCACCCACACGATGGTGAGCAGGATATCGGCATACCATTCCGGTTCGGCGTATTCGCGGCTTTGTGTGATGCCGAGCAGATAGCCCGTGCCCGCCAGCACGATGAAGGTCTGGTATCCCCAGAACACGAACCACGGCCACGCGCCGCCCGCCAGCCGCGCGCGGCAGGTGCGCTGCACCACGTAAAACGACGTTGCGATCAGAACATTGCCGCCGAAGGCGAAGATCACCGCCGATGTGTGCAGCGGCCGAAGCCGTCCGAAATTCGTGAACGGCAGATCGGGGAAATAGAATGTGTTCGGATAGGCCAGCTGCAAGGCGATGACGATGCCGACCAGCATCCCCGCCAGCCCCCAGACCATGGAGGCGATCATGCCCGCCTTCACCACATCGTTCTGATAGGCGCCGGTTTCGTCGGCCGGCGCGCCCTCGGCATAGCGGCGCAGGAACCAGATGCCGATGCCCGCCACGCAGGCGATGAAGGTCCAGGCCTGTATCACCATGCGCGGGTCGGGCGATTTGGCCGCGACATAGAGGGCCAGGAAAAGCCCGGTGATCAGCAGGACCGGAATGAAGATCAGGTCCGTGCGCGATTCATTCTCAGATGCAGTCAAGATGAGCCCCGGCAAATTGGTCCAGTCCACTTTGTGCAGATGCGCAAAAAGCCTCCCATGATCTGGATCAAAATCCCGCGCCGCGCCGGGAAAAATCCCCTGCCTGACGCATTTTGCACCGCCGCATGAATTTCGCGCTCGCGCGCCGGAAAAATTCCGCGCCCCAACCCCCATCGCGCCGGAGTTGTTCGTTCCCCTTTGGCGAGGACGTAAGCTTCAACCTTGAGAGGCGGGAAGCGCGCGGGGATGGCGGACACACCGCAAACCGGTCGTGACGGCAAAGGTGCAGGCGCGAGCCCGCAAGCGCTCGACGATTGGTTCGCCCGCGAGGTTTTGCCGCTGGAACCGATGCTCATGCAATTCCTGCACAACAACTGGCGCAACAAGCACGAGATCGCCGATCTGCGCCAGGATATCTATGTGCGCATCTATGAAGCCGCGCAGAAGCAGATCCCGGTTCCCGCCAAGCCCTTCCTGTTTCAGGTCGCGCGCAATCTGATGGTGGATCGCCTGCGCCGCGCCCAAGTGGTTCCCATCGAAGCGGTGGCCGATGTGGATGCGCTGGGTTTCGCCTCCGATGCGCCCGGTCCGGAGCGCAGCCTGGCCGCGCGCGATGAATTGCGCCGCCTGCAAGCGGCGCTCGACCGCCTGGCCCCGCGCGCGCGCGAAGCCTTCGTGCTCGGCCGCATCCAGGGTCTTTCGCGCGCCGAGATCGCCGCGCAAATGGGCGTCGGCGAAGATACCGTCAGCGAACATCTGACAAAGGCCATGCGCGCCATCGCCGACATTCTTTACGGGCGGGACGCATCATGAGCCCGACCGCTGAGGCCATGGATATCGAAGCGCGCGCCGCGCAATTTCTCGAACGGCGCAATTTCGCCCGCTGGGCGGCGGACGACGAATCCGCGCTCGAAGCCTGGCTCGCCCAATCGCCGGCCCATCGCGTCGCTTACGTTCGGCTGAAAACGGCGTGGGAACGCGCCGGGCGCATCGCTGCCCTTGCGCCGGCGGAGCCCCCCGCCAAAGCGGCGCGCGCGCTCACACCGCTTCTGTTGCGCATCGCCGCGGTGGTCGCCGTCGTGGCGGTGATCGCCGGCGGCGCGCTGGCCTATCTCGCCCGGCCGGGCGAGCGCACCTATTCCACCGGGCTCGGCGGGCGCGAGATCGTGAAATTCGCCGACGGCAGCCGCATCGAACTCAACACCAACACGCAATTGCGCGCGCGCATGACCACCAATGAGCGCGTGGTCTGGCTCGATCGCGGCGAAGCCTATTTCGAGATCCGCCACGATTCCGCCCATCCCTTCGTGGTGATGGTGGGCAAGCACCGCGTCACCGATCTGGGCACGAAGTTCCGCGTGCGCCGCGATCCCGGCCGCTTGCAGGTTTCGGTGGTGCAGGGCCGCGTCACCTTCGACACGCCCGATGCCGGAAGGCTTTCGCCGCTGGAGGTTCTGACCCCCGGCGATGTGGCGGTGGCCACCGCGCGCTCGGTGCGCGTGACGAAGGAAACCGCGCAAGACCTCACCGATCAATTAAGCTGGCGTCAGGGCGTGCTCGTCTTCGATCACACCACGCTTGCCCAGGCCGCGGCCGAGTTCAACCGCTACAACCGCGAAAAACTCGTGGTCGCCGACGAGGCGATTGCCGAACGCACCATCGGCGGCACGTTTCCGACCGACAATCTCGAAGCCTTCATCGGCGTCACCCAGGACCTTCTGGGCCTGCATGTGAAACGCCGTGGCCACGACATCATCATTTCGCGCTGAAGGCGCGAGAATCAAACGGGGGGAGAGGATGAAGACATTCCTGAAAGCCGCATTGGCAGGCACCGCAAGCCTGTTCGCGCTCGCCACGGCCGCATCCGCCGACGAATACGATATCCCCAGCGGCGATCTCGGCGCAGCCCTCAGCGCCTATTCGCAGCACACCCGCGTGGCGCTCATCTATCTCGACGACGAAGTGAAGGGCGTGCATTCGCGCGGCGCCCATGGCGATCTGTCGGCCAGCGATGCGCTTTCGCGCATTCTGGCCGGCACCGGTTTCGTCGTGCACCGCCATTCCTCCGGCGCAATCGCGCTGGTGCATGAGGCCCATGGCGCACCCGCCGGGCAACAGGCCGTGCAGCTTGCCGAGGCCGCACCCGCCCATGCCGCATCGAGCGTGGAAACCATCGTCGTCACCTCGTCCAAGATCAAAGGCGATATCCAGACCGTTCCCATCGCCATCACCGCGCTGTCGCAGGAACAGCTCACCGCGCGCCAGATCGCCGGCGGTCCGGACCTGGTGAAGGAAGTGCCCAACCTCACCTTCTCGAAAACCAATTTCACAGGCTACAACATCCAGATTCGCGGCATCGGCACGCAGGCGATTTCGGTGACCACCGATCCGGCGGTCGCGGTGTCGTTCAACGATGTCCCCTTCATCCGCAACCATTTCTTCGAACAGGAATTCTTCGACGTGTCCCAGGTCGAAGTCCTGCGCGGGCCGCAAGGCACGCTTTACGGCCGCAACGCGACAGCGGGCGTGGTGAACGTCATCTCTGCCAAGCCGGCCGATCAGTTCGAAGCGATGCTATCCGCCGATTGGGGCAATTACAAAAACCGCCGTTACGAGGGCATGATCAACATCCCCATCGTGGGCGACAAGCTCGATTTCCGCGCGGCCGGCGAATGGACCAAGCGCGACGGTTACGCTTTCAACGAGCAGACCAACCAGTCCACCGACGGGCGCGATCTGTGGTCTTCGCGCGTGTCGTTGCTGGCGCGTCCGGCCAACGGACTCACGGTCAATATGATCTGGGAACATTTCCAGGAAGGCGACGACCGGCTGAGAAGCGGCAAGCAGCTTTGCAAGCGCGACAACGGTCCGTCCAATGTCGACGGCCCGGCCGGCCCGCAACCCGGAAACGATGCGCGCCAGATTCAATATGTCTATCACTGGCTCCAGCAAGGCTGCCTGCCGGTCTCGCTCTATTCCCCGCAAGCCTATGAGACGCCGAACGGCGTCGCGATTCCGTTCATTGCCGCCCTCGCCGATGAAACCGGATATATCCCGATCGGGTTCGATCCTTACAGCAGCGCGACCCAATCCTCCAACCTGCGCGTCATCAGCACGGCGATCGAGCCGCGCTACAAGGCCAAGAACGACACGTTCGAGTTCAACGCCGATTATGCGCTGACGCCGGGCCTGACGCTCACATCCCAGACCGCTTACAACAAGGATTATCTTTTTTCGACCGAAGATTATAACCGCTTCGACACGCAGCCCGGCCTGTTCCAGGATACGGGAAACAGTGTGTTCCGCCCGACATTGGTCGGTCAGGACGGCCTTTATTGCGATCCCCAGCTTGGCTGCTCCAGCCGGTTCATCGCCCAGGACATTTCCGAGGAACACGCGCGCCAGTTCTATCAGGAACTGCGTCTTACCTCCGACTATCAGGGGCCGTTCAATTTCGTGGCAGGCGCGAACTTCATGAAGTACTGGACGCTGGAGGACTATTATGTGTTTTCCAACGCCAGCACGCTTTTCTCAGAAACCTGGAACCAGATGTTCGGCGGCGACAAGAGCAGCGATGCGCCGCACATTCCCTTCGATGGAGACTTCGCGAATTCCTGCGATCCGCAACCGGCCAACACGCAGGATCTCGTGGTCTCGCTTCTGCCCGGTATTGCTTGCACCTATATCGATCCCAATCCGCTGCATCAGATCAACGGGCAGGGCCACAATTATTTCCGCAGCCAGAACCCCTACAAGTTCACGTCATGGGCCGGCTTCGGAGAAGTCTATTATCGGATCGAGCCGGATCTGAAATTGACGGGCGGCTTGCGCTACACCCATGACAAGAAGAACTTCGAGAATTATCCGAGCTGGACGCTTCTTCCCGGCATCGGCTATCCGCAGGAAGGTGTCATCGACCAGAAATGGAGCGAATGGACGGGCCGCTTCGTCGCCACCTGGACGCCCAAGCTCGATTTCACCGACCAGACGATGGTCTATGGCTCTTACGCGCATGGCTACAAGGCCGGCGGTGCCAATCCGCCCGGCGTGACCGCCTTCACATGGTTTATCTATCCCGTCACCTCGCCCAGCGTCGAAACCCATCCGGCAACCTTCAAGCCCGAGTTCAACAATGCCTTCGAACTTGGCACCAAAAACACGCTGTTCGACGGCAGCATGACGCTGAACGCAAGCGCGTTCGTCTATAAATACAAGGGCTATCAGATCTCGCAGATCGTCGATCGCACGGCCGTCAACCTGAACTTCGATGCGACCGTGCGCGGCGCCGAACTGGAATCGACGTTCGAACCGGTTCCCGGCCTGCGCTTCAACCTGTCGGGCGGCTATGAAAACGCCACCATCGACGACGGCCAATCGGCCATCGACATCATGGATCGCACCGCCGGCAATCCGAACTGGATGGTGGTGAAGCCGTTCTACACCGAAACGTCCAACTGCATCATTCCCACTTACGTCGCCAACGAGCTGATCTTGCGGCGCGGGCTGTCGGTGGCCTGCCTCGGCTCCTACAATTTCCACAAGGATCCGGTGACGAATGCCGTCTACACCGCCGATCCGAACCAGACGAAATATCCGAACTATCCCGGCTTCGATCCGCTGGCCGGCACGGCGGACGATCCCTATACCGGACAGAACACCTATGACGGCGTCGATTACGGTGCGGTGCCCCATGGCGGTGCGGGCTTCGACAAGGATATCTCCGGCAACCAGCTTCCGAATGCGCCGCATTTCACGCTCACCTTCGGCGCGCAATACACGATGCCGCTGTCGGAGAACTGGGCCGCCACGTTGCACGGCGATTTCTACTGGCAATCGCAAAGCTTCGCGCGCGTCTTCAACGACCGGCCTTACGACAAGATCCGCGGCTATTCGACCACCAACCTCGCGCTCATCCTGACCAGCGAAGATGGCTGGCAGGTGATGGGCTATATCAAGAACGTGTTCGACAAGACCGCCATCACCGGCGCCTTCCTGAACTCGGATGACAGTGCGCTGACCACCAATATTTTCGTCACCGATCCGCGCCTTTACGGCATCCGCGTGACCAGGACCTTCTGAACCGCCGCGATTCGCTTGCATCCCGGGGCGGCGCAGCCATTGCGCCGCCCTTTTTCTTTGCGCCGCAAAATCCGCGCTGCACCGCGCCATCGCCCCCCCCGTTTTCCGCCGCCCTTCGTTTAGCCCCGCGAAGTCCTAAACTTGGGCCGCTTGGGCACAGGGGCGGGGATGAAGGAAACAGCGGAACCGCAGCGTGACGGGACGGCCCGCCATCTCGATTTGGCGATGACGGCGCTTGGGCCGGCCTCGGAGGCCGATGCGTGGTTCGTGCAGGAGGTGTTGCCCATGGAAGGTGCGCTGATGCAATTCCTGCACCGCAATTGGCGCAACCGCTCCGACCATGCGGATATCTGCCAGGATGTCTATGTGCGCCTCTATGAAATGGCGCAGAAACAGATTCCGCGTCCTGTGAAGCCGGTGATGCTGCGCATCGCGCGCAATCTTCTGATCGATCGCATCCGCCGCGCCCAGGTCGTTCCCATCGATATGGTGGCCGATGTGGAAGCGCTCGGCTCCTCGCTCGAAGAGCCGGGGCCGGAGCGCGTGCTCGCCGCGCGCGACAATCTGCGCCGCGTGCAGGCAGCCCTCGATCGTTTGCCGCCGCGTGCGCGCGAAGTGATTTTCATGAAGCAGGTCGAAGGGTTGAGCCGCCGCGAAATCGCCGCCCATCTCGGCATCACCGAAGAAACCGTGAAGTGGCATCTGGCAACCGGCATGTCCGCACTTGCCGATATTTTCTATGCCGATCTCGATGAGGCGGCGGGCCCATGAGCGAACCCACGCCCCAAACGCGCGCGGCCGGCGCCGATGAAATCCGCGCCCGCGCCGCCGATTGGCTGGCCCGGCGCGTCTCGGAAAACTGGAGCCGCCAGGACCAGGCCGAACTCGATGCCTGGATGGCCGAAACCCCGGCCCACCGCGTCGCCTTCCTGCGCGTGAGTGCGGCGTGGTCGCACACTTACAGGCTTTCCATCCTGCAGCCGCAAACGCGCGAGGTGCAAACGCAACCCGCAAGGCGCAACCGCTTCGTTCCGCTCGGCATCGCCGCTGCGGCCTTGCTCGTGGCGGGTCTGGGCGGCGCCCATTACATGCGCGCCCCGGCCGATCGCGTCTATGCCACGCCGGTGGGCGGCCACGAAACCATCGCCTTCGCCGACGGCACGAAAGTGGAGCTGGATACCGACACGCTCATCCGCGCGCGCATGACCACCGCCAGCCGGACCATCTGGCTCGAAAAGGGCGAAGCCTATTTCACCGTCAAGCACGATCCCGCCCATCCCTTCGCCGTGGTCGCGGGCGAGCATCGCATCACCGATCTGGGAACGAAATTCTTCGTGCGCCGCGATCCCAGCCGCCTCGAAGTGGCGCTGCTGGAAGGGCGCATCCGCTTCGGCGAAAACAGTGCCCATTCGCAATCCCAGACGCTGGTGCCCGGACAGGTGGCGACCGCCACATCGAGCACGATGTTCGTCACCAGGCAATCGGCCAAACAGCTTTCGCGCGAGCTTTCCTGGCGGCGCGGCGTGCTGGTGTTCGAGAAAACCCCGCTGGCCGACGCGGCAAGCGAAATCAACCGCTACAACCGCGGGCCCAAACTCGTCATCGCCGATCCGGCCGCGGCCGGCATCACCATCGACGGCGCCTTTCCGGTCGACGATCCGCGCGTGTTCCTGGAAGCCGCCCAAACCCTGTTCGGCCTGAAGGTGAATCGCAGAGGCGACCAGATCGTGATTTCGCGCTGAGGCGCATGTGAAACATCGCGGGGATACCGCGAAAATCGGGGGGAATGCGAATGAACAGGACGTTGAAATCGGTGCTGGCAGGGGGCGTCAGCGTGCTCGCGGTGAACGCGGCGCAAGCTGCGAATTTCGACGTTCCCCAAGGCGATCTGCGCGCCGCGCTCAATGCCTATGCCACCCAGGCGCTGATCCCCCTCATCGTTTCCGACGAAGACATCAAGAACACGCAGAGCCGCGGCGTGCACGGCGAATTCACCGCCGATGTGGCGCTGGCGCGCATTCTGGCCGGCACCGGCTTCTCGCCCCATCGCACGCCGTCGGGCGCCATCCTGGTGGTGCGCGATTCCGCGGCGCCGGCGCACAAGGCGGGCCACGACCACCTCGCCCGGATCGCCCAATCGGCCCCCGCGCATGCGGCGGCGAGCGTGG
>CAWBLC010000002.1:2030000-2415775 GCA_963789595.1 uncultured Pseudomonadota bacterium | reverse complement strand
GGATACCGCGAAGAAATACAACCGCGGCTTCTATGGGCCATACCTGAACCTCTCCATCGGCTTCGGCGGTTAGGGCGGCCACTTATATATAAGCAAGGGCGGCGGATCGTTTGCCACCCTTGCATGTTTGCGCCCCACGCCCCATTTCGCTTGTGCGAATGGGGCGTGCGCCATTCCCGGCCCCGCGGGGGGAGGGGGGGCGGAAAACCGAAAAACGAATAACCCCTTCCAGAACAACAGCTTAGTATCGCCCCGCCGTCCGCTGCGGCGCAGGATGGACTCCCGTGCCCAATCTCCAAAAATCTTTCGCCCCCCACCAATCCTGGGGCGGGGCTGATCCGTCTCTATAGGGACGGAACCCTCACAAAGCGGCGAGCTGGCGGGGGATGGCAGACAGTTTGGAACCGGACCGTGGCAATGCTGACGCGCGCAGTCAGGCGATGAGCGCGCGCGAAGCGGAGCTGCATGCCTGGTTCGTGCGCGAGGTTTTGCCCTTGGAAGCGACGCTCACACGATACCTGCGCAGCAATTGGCGCAACGCATCCGAAATCGCCGATCTGCTGCAGGATATTTACGTGCGCGTCTATGAATCCGCGCGCACATCGCGTCCGTCTTCCACGCGCGCCTTCGTGCTGCAAACCGCGCGCAACCTTCTGGTCGATCGCGTGCGCCATGCGCAGGTGATCCCCCTTCAGACCATCGAGAATCTGGAGGCGCTGAACATCGCCGCCGATCAGCCCGGCCCCGATGCGCACACACTGGCGCGCGAGGAATTGCGCCGGGTGCAGGCGGCGCTTGCGCATCTGCCCCCGCGCGCGCGCCAGGCCATCGTGCTCTTCCAGATCAACGGGCTTTCGCGCGCCGAAATCGCCAGGCGCATGGGCATCGCGGAGAAAACGGTCACCTGGCATCTCAATTCGGGCATGCGCGCGCTGGCCGATCTGGTTTACGGGCAATCGGAGAACAAGCCATGAGCGCCCCCGAAACGCCGAAGCACACGGCATCGCCCGGCGAAGCGATCCGCATCGAAGCGGCGGACTGGATCCTGCGCCAGCGCACCGAACCATGGAACGAAGAGCGCCAGCGCGAATTCGATGGGTGGGCCGCGCAATCCAGCGCCCATCTTCTGGCTTATCTGCGCCTGGAAGCGGCATGGAAACAGACCGACCGGCTGGCCGCCTTGCGCGGTTCGGAAAACCCGCCAACGCCGCGCAGCGCGCGCCTGCCCTTGCTCATTCGTGTCGCCGCCGTCCTTGGCGTGTTCGCCGTCGCCGGCGCGTTCGGCGCCTATTACATGCGCGCCCCCGCCGCGCGCGTGTTCGCAACGCCGGTGGGCGCGCGCGAGCGCGTCACGCTGGCCGATGGCTCGGTCATCGAACTCAACACCGATACCGAACTGCACATCGCCAACAAGGCGTCCGCGCGCCTGGTCACGCTCGACCGCGGCGAAGCCTATTTCCAGGTCAAACACGATGCCGCCCATCCCTTCGTGGTGGTGGCCGGCAATCGGCGCATCACCGATCTGGGCACCCAATTCGATGTGCGCCGCGATTCCGGCGCGCTCACGGTGTCGCTGGTCGAGGGCCGCGCGCGCTTCGATGCGCGGCATCGCTCGCTCGATCTCACACCGGGCGACAGGATCGTGGCCGATGCGCAAGGCATCGTGAAAACGCAGGAACCGGCCGCGAAACTCGCGCGCGCGCTCAGCTGGCGGCGCGGCGTGCTGGTGTTCTACGGCACCACGCTGGCGCAGGCCGCAGCCGAGTTCAACCGCTACAGCACGGTCAAACTCGTGATTCCCGATCCGCGCGTGGCGGCGCTCAGGATCAACGGCACGTTCCACATCGACAATGTCGGCGCCTTCGTCGACGCCACCAAGGTCGTTCTGGGCCTGAAGCTCGAAGCGCATGACCGCGAAATCGTGATCTCGCAATAGCAATGAACGGGGGGATGGAATGAAAAGCAGATTGTGGAAACCGGTTCTGGCGGCAAGCGCATCGGTGCTTGCGCTATCCGCGCCCGCCTTCGGCGCGCAATTCGATATTCCGCCCGGCGATCTGAACGCGGCGCTGAGCGCCTTCTCCGCGCAAACCGGCGTGCAGCTCGTGATGTCCTACGATGCGGTCAAAGGCGCGCGCAGCCGCGGCGTGAAAGGCGACCTGCCCGCCGATGTCGCACTCGCCCGCATCCTCGCCAACACCGGCTTCGCCATGCAACGCCGCCCCACCGGCGCGGTGGCGATCGTGCCGGAGCGGGCGCGCAAGCAACGCTCCGAAATCACGACACGCCAGCTTGCCCAAGCCGCACCCGCGCATGCGGCGGCGAGCGTCGAAACGGTGGTGGTGACGAGTTCCAAGATCAAAGGCGATATCCAGACCGTTCCGATTGCGATCACGGCCCTGTCGCAGGAACAGCTCACAAGCCGCCAGATCGCGGGCGGCCCCGATCTGGTGAAGGAAGTTCCAAACCTCACTTTCACCAAAACAAACTTCTCCGGCTACAGCATCCAGATCCGCGGCATCGGCACGCAGGCGATTTCGGTAACGACCGATCCGGCGGTCGCCGTCGCGTTAAACGACATCCCCTTCATCCGCAACCACTTCTTCGAACAGGAATTTTTTGACGTCAATCAGGTGGAAGTGTTGCGCGGCCCGCAAGGCACGCTCTATGGCCGCAATGCGACGGCGGGCGTTGTGAACGTGATTTCGGCGAAGCCAACCGATCAATTCGAAGCGATGCTTTCAGCGGACTGGGGCAATTACACCAACCGCCGTTACGAAGTCATGGTGAATATCCCCATCGTGGACGACCGCCTCGATCTGCGCGTGGCAGGCGAATGGACCAAGCGGGATGGGTACTCGACCAACGAGATTACCGGCAGTCCGATTGATGGCCGCGACTTGTGGTCCACGCGTGTCACGCTGGCGTGGAATCCCTCGAAGGCATTGCACAGCACGTTCATCTGGGAACATTTCTCGGAAAACGACGATCGCATGCGCACGGCCAAACAGCTTTGCAAAACCGATGTCACGCCCAGCGAAGTGGGCGGCTATGTCTTGCAACCAACGAGCCCCACAGTTGCATATGCGGCGCAGCCCTTTCTGGGCCAGGGCTGCCTGCCCGTTTCGCTATACGATAAAGGCAATCCCGCAGCTGGCGATTACGGCGCCTTCGGCGTGCCGAATGGTTTGACGCTGTCCTACTATGAACCGCTCGGTTTCAATGGCGTTCCCATCATGGCCAGGGGTATTCTTTTCGATCCTTACGCCAGCGAATCGCAGTCGACCGATCTGCGTGTCATTGAATCGACGATCAATCCGCGTTACCGCGCAAAAAATGACACGCTCGAATTGAATGTCGATTATTCGGTCACGCCATCTCTGACTTTCACCTCGCAGACGGGTTACAATCAGGATTTCCTGTGGTCCACCGAAGATTATAACCGCTTCAACACGCGATCGGGCGCGTTTGCGGCCGGTGGCCGTTACGATGCAACCGGGACGGTCGATCCCAGCAACGGCATTTGCACTGTAGTTCAGGGCAGTTGCCTGACTCTTTACCAGCCCTGTTCGCCTGCTTATGGCGACAATTCGCTGGCACCCATTTGTGCGGCCGTGGGCACGTTCTGCGATCCGCAATTGGGTTGCGCCGACCGGCTGGTTGCACAGGATTTGAACGATGAACGCTCCTGGCAGCTTAGTCAGGAATTCCGGCTGGCCTCCGATTTCAGCGGGCCGTTCAACTTCAGCGTCGGCGGGAACTACCTGCATTATGAAACCGAAGAGAATTATTACGTCTTCATCAATTCGATCACGCTTGCGTCCTATACGGCTGACCATCAAGGCGGTGCGCCCGATGCGCCGCCATGGGCTCCAGGCGTATCGGACAACTCCTATTGCATTCCAGGCGGCCTGCACACAATCGATCCGAACGATTCCTATAATTTCCAAATCGGCGTCGAGGGCAGCCTCACATGCGGCTATATCGATCCCAATCCGATCGGAAAGCTCGACAATCAGGGCCACAATTACTTCCTGAGCCAAAACCCCTATACGTTGAATTCCTATGCCGGATTCGGAGAAGCCTATTACAACGTCGCCCGTGACCTGAAGCTCACCGGCGGCATACGCTGGACCGAGGACAAAAAGCACTTCCTCGATATCCCCAGCGAGCTTCTGGTTGCCGGTTACGGCTATCCCGTGACGGCAGTGGTCGATCAGGAGTGGAATCAATTGACCGGCCGCCTTGCCGTCAATTGGACGCCCAAGCTCGACTTCACCGATCAAACGCTGGTCTATGGATCTTACGCACATGGTTATAAGGCGGGCGGCGCCAACCCGCCAGGCGCTGCGCTTTTGTCGTGGGCAGGAGGTTTCGTAGACACACCCAACCCGATCCATCCGAAAACCTTTAACCCCGAATTCGTGGATGCCTATGAAATCGGCAGCAAGAACACGATGCTGGACGGTGGGTTGACGTTGAATGGCGATATCTTTTTCTACAACTACAAGGGCTATCAAATCTCACGCATCGTGGACCGCACGGCCATCAACGATAACTTCAACGCGACCGTGCGCGGCGCCGAAGTGGAGGCGAGTTACGAGCCCATCCCCGGGCTGAAATTCAATTTTGCGGGCGGCTATGAAGATACGCGTGTCGATAACGGTCAAAGCTCTATCGACCTGATGGACCGCACCGATGCGGCCAATCATCCGGGCTGGATGGTGATCAAGCCGTTCGCGGGGCAAGCATCGAATTGTATCCTGCCGGTCTATGTTATTGCTGCCGACTTGACGGCAAGGCCCGCTAATCAGACAAGCGCCGGTAGAAGCGTAAACACCGCGTGCTCGATCGCTTACTCTGGAGGTCTGGACCCGGTCACGCTGGAACCCTACAAGGACAGCCCGGCTTATCCGGCAGAATACTATCAACCTCCCGGTTCGGGGCACGATCCGGGCAACTACCCCGGCTTCGATCCGATCAGCGCCGATCCGAACGTCGATCCCAATACTGTCAATAACGGGCTTGGCCTGCTGCCACTTATCAACGGCCAACAAAACGCAGGTCAGGGATTTCCAAAAGATCTCGGCGGCAATGAACTTCCCAACGCGCCGCATTTCACGACATCGCTGTCCGTCGACTACACCATTCCGGTTTCGGAAGACTGGGCGGCTACGGCACACACAGACTTCTACTGGCAATCGCAAAGCTGGGCGCGAATCTTCAACGACCGCCCTTATGACAAGCTGCGCGGCTATTCGAACGTCAACCTCGCGCTCATCCTGACGAGTGCGTCGGGCTGGCAGGTGATGGGTTATCTCAAGAACGTCTTCGACGCGACAGCCATCACAGGCACGTTCCTGAACTCTGATGATAGCGGCTTGACCACCAACGTATTCCTGACCGATCCGCGCCTGTTCGGCGTGCGCGTTACGAAGAACTGGTGAGGGGGGATACGACCATGAGCGAACTGATCAACAAGAACGACAACCGCGCCACCATTCGCTGGAAGCTGCTCACAGGCGCATCCGCATTGGCGCTGACGGCTTATGTTGCGTCCACGGTGATGGCAAATGCCGCAGATGCCGATCGTCCGTTCCTCTGGCTCGAAATGGGCGGCGAATTCGATCAGATCGGCGGATTTTCGGGCCACTTCACCGCGCCCTTCATGACCGCCATTTCGCCCACGCCCGGGCCGTATGTCGGCAATGCTTTCGATCAAAGCGCGCAGCGCTATGCATTCGGGCTTGACGGAAAGATCACGTTTCGGCCGCAAGGTACGGACTGGATTTTCTCGGCCGGCCTTCGCATCGGCCGCAGTGCGGGCAAGCGGAAGGTTCATCACGAAAGCGCCGTTCCATCGTTCCATTGGACCAACCCCAATTACAAATATCCCTCCTATTCCTATTCGGGTACGGCGGCCTTTTCCGCCAAGAAACTTGCCGACACCAAAACGAAGCAAAGCGAAAAACACGCCATTCTGGATTTCACCGCCGGAAAGGATGTCGGCATTGGCCTCTTCGGGCGCAACGGTTCCTCCAACATCAATGTTGGCGTCCGGTTCGCGCAATTCTCGGTCAATTCGAGAGTCGATGCTTATGGGCGGCCAACCGTAGTCGCGACCTACCCGACGAAATACAAGGCCTATCCGTATTCGGCGTTCCACGAATATACGATGCAGGCCCACGCGCACCGCAGCTTCAAGGGCCTCGGCCCGTCGCTATCCTGGAACGGGTCGGCGGCGCTTGCGGGCAATCTTGAAGACGGGGAATTGACACTGGATCTCGGCATCAATGCAGCCTTTCTCTTCGGCAAGCAGAAGGTGAAGACAGACCAGGCCACGCGCGCCACGCAGCTGACGCACAAAGCCTTTGGCACCAAGGCTTATTCGACGCTCTATACATCCGGCGCCCCCGGTCACCACCACAACAACACCCGCTCGCGTTCGGTCAGTGTCCCCAACATCGGCGGCTTCGCCGGCATTTCGTATCGCTATACCAATGCAAAGCTCAGCATCGGTTATCGCTACGATACGTTCCTCAACGCGATGGACACCGGCATCGATGCGGCGAAGAAATCGAACGTCACCTTCAACGGCCCCTACGCCTCCATCTCCATCGGCCTGGGCGATTGACGGGCGCATAGAGGGGGCGGCGGGTGGCCGCCCTCCGGGGCTTGGGGCCGGGGGGGCGAAGGTTAAGGGCCGGGGTTCCTTCGGCCGGCGGGCCGCCATAGAAAAGCCAAAACCGGCTAGGATGATGCTGCCGCCGCTGTCGCATGGCGCGGCGGCGCGTTTGCCTTCATATATATCGTCCCTTCTGAACGCGGAGCTTCCGGCCTGTCCGGGCGAACATGGCGAACAAGCCGGTCTTCTTCGATGCGACGGGCAAGCGCGCCCTTCGCCTTTCGCTCATTGGCTGGGCCGCGGCCATTGTCAGCACGCTGTTGGGCGCGGCCTTCCTGGCCAGCCTGGCCGCGGTTCCCCATTTCGCCAATGTGAAGCTGCCGGGCCGGCTCACTGCGGTGAATGCCCAGGCCCTGGAGCAAAGGGCCGCCGCCCCCGGCCTGCTGCATTCGGCCGCCCGGCTGGCGGCGGAAGCGCGCGCCAAGCGCATCGAGCTTTTGAAGGCCAAGCGGCTGCGCAGCAAGCGCATTGCGCGCGCCCACAAGCTGGCGCTGTTGCATCCCCGGGGCCGCCCGCTGGCCATCGCCTTCTATCCCGATTGGGAAGGCACCGCCTATGACGAATTGAAAAGCGCGCTGCCCAAGCTCGATTGGGTCATCCCCACCTGGCTCTCCTTGCAAGGGCCGGATCTCGCCTTGAAGAACAGTTTCAATCCGCGCGTGCTTAAGTATATCCGCCATGCCAAACCGGGCGTGGCCGTGCTGCCGGTGATCCAGAATGCGAAGCTGGGCGTGTGGGATGGCCCGGGGCTGGCCAAACTCCTGGCCGATCCGGCCCGGCGCGCCGCGCTGATCGCGCAGCTTGCGGGCTTCGTGGGCGAAGAAAAGCTGCAAGGCATCGCCATCGATTTCGAAGAGGTGCCCCAAACCGCGCGCGCCGATCTGGGCGCCTTCCTGAAGGCGTTGCACGCGGCCTTCGCCCCGCGCAACTGGCTGGTGGTGCAGGCTGCCCCCTTTGCCGACGACACATGGCCCTTCGCCCAATATGCGCGCGATGTCGATTACACCATGCTGATGGCCTATGACGAGCATGGCCGTTCGCCGGCCGGCGGGGCGGGCAGCATCGCCGGCGAAAGCTGGTATGAAAACCTGCTGGACAAGCGCATGCGCGTCTTGAACCCGGCGCACACCATCGTGGCCATCGGCGGTTACGGTTACGATTTCAACGGCGCCGATGCCGACAGCGTCTCCTATGAAGAAGCGGTGATCGCGGCCCATGACTCCGGCTCCGATGTCGTGTTCGACGATGCCACCGACAATCCCCATTTCTCCTATCTGGAAGACGACGGCACCGAGCACAATGTCTGGTTCCTCGATGGCGTCACCGCCTATAACGAAATCCACGCCGCCGATCCCTACCAGCCCGCGGGCTATGCGCTGTGGCGGCTGGGCAGCGAGGATCCGTCGGTGTTCACGGTGCTGGGCCGGCCCTATGGCGCGCCCGCTCCGCAAGCGCTGCATCACATCCCGATCATCGAAGACATCGATTACGAAGGCGAAGGCGAAATCCTGCGCGTCGTGGCCGATCCCACGCCCGGCGAGCGCAGCTTCGAACGCGATCCCCAGACCGGCGATATCGACGACGAAACCTATACCAGGCTTCCCACCGGCTATGTGATCCGCCAGTTCGGCGCGGCGCCGAAAGAGATCGCGCTCACCTTCGACGACGGTCCCGATCCGGAATGGACGCCCCGGATTCTCGACATATTGAAGCGCGAACACGTGCACGCCACCTTTTTCATCATCGGCGGCAATGCGGAAGCCAATCCGGGCCTGGTGCAGCGCGAACTGGCCGAAGGCCATGAAATCGGCAACCACACCTACACCCATCCCAATCTCGCCGATACGCCGGCCGAAGCGGTGACGCTGGAATTGAACGCCACCCAGCGCCTGTTCGAAGCGCTCACCGGCCGTTCGCTGCGCCTGTTCCGTCCGCCCTATCTGGGCGATGCCGAACCCACCGACAATGACGAGATCATCCCCGTCGAGGTGGCGCAGAACATGGGTTACATCGCCGTCGGCGAACATGTCGATCCGGTCGATTGGGCGTTGCCGGGCGCCGGCAAGATCGTCAAGGATTCGCTGGCGCAGATTCACGCCGTCAAGCCGAACATGCCGCGCAACATCGTGCTGTTGCACGATGCGGGCGGCGACCGTTCGCAAACCATCGCCGCCCTGCCGGCGCTGATCGAAACGCTGAAGGCGCAAGGCTACACCTTCGTGCCGGTCTCCAGGCTGGCCGGCCTCACGCCCGAAGAAGCCATGCCCGAACTTTCGCCCACCATGGCGCTGATGACCGATCGCGTCGTCTTCATGGCCATGAGCTTCACCGGCCACACGCTCTACATCCTGTTCCTTGCCGCCATCTGGCTGGGCGTGGGGCGGTTGCTGTTTCTGGGCGCGTTGAGTCTTGTCAACCGGCGCCGCGAACGCGCCGACCAGGCCGCGCCGCCCGCGGGCGAAGGCTTCGAAGTTTCCGTCATCATCCCCGCCTACAACGAAGACAGCGTGATCGCGGCCACCGTGCGGCGCATCCTCGCCAGCACCTACAAGCGCCTCGAAGTGATCGTGGTCGATGACGGTTCGAAAGACCGCACCGGCGCGGTGATGCAGGAGAATTTCGCCCATGAGCCGCGCGTCACCACCATCCGCGTCGCCAATGGCGGCAAGGCCCAGGCGCTGAACACCGGCCTTGCCAATGCGAAGGGCGACGTCATCGTGGCGCTGGATGCCGATACCCAATTCGACCGCGATACCATCGCCCGGCTTGTGCGCTGGTTCGCCGATGAACGGATCGGCGCGGTGGCCGGCAATGCCAAGGTCGGCAACCGCATCAACATGATCGCGCGCTGGCAGGCGCTGGAATATATCGTGGCGCAGAATCTGGAGCGCCGCGCCCTGGCCGCGCTCGGCACGCTCACCGTGGTTCCCGGTGCGGTCGGCGCCTGGCGCAAGGCCGCGCTGGTCGAACTCGGCGGCTTCACGTCGGACACGCTCGCCGAAGACCAGGACCTCACCATCGCCATCCAGAAGGCGGGCTATCGCGTGAAATTCGATTCCTCGGCGCTGGCCTGGACCGAGGCCCCGCTCACCGCGCGCGCGCTCGCCAAACAGCGGTTCCGCTGGGCCTATGGCACGCTGCAATGTCTGTGGAAATACCGCGCCATCACCTTCAATCCGCGCTTCGGCGCGCTGGGCGCCATCGCGCTGCCGCAAGTGTGGCTGTTCCAGATCGCGCTCACCGCGCTCGCCCCGCTGGCCGATTTCCTGCTGATCTGGCAGCTCGCCTGGCAGGGCGTGGCCTGGCTCGAACACGGCGCCGAATTCACCGACAACGATCTGATGCTGGTCGGCATCTATTACGTCGTGTTCGTCGTGGTCGATCTTCTGGCCGCGGTGTTCGGTTTCCTGATGGAGCGGCGCGAAAACTGGAGCCTGCTGTGGTGGCTGATGCTGCAGCGTTTCGGCTACCGCCAGATCATGTATTACGTCGTCGTGCGTTCCATCCTCACCGCGCTGAAGGGCCCGTTCGTCGGCTGGGGCAAGCTCGAACGCACCGCCACCGTGAAAATGCGCGAAGCGGCTTAAACCACGTTGTCATCGCCCGGTCGCACGCATTTTCGCGCCCAAAGAATTGCACGCGGAGGCGCGGAGACGCGGAGAAAAAATTGGCGTTTGCTCATTTACAAAATTTGCCCCCAATTCGTCATGGCCGGGACAAGCCCGGCCATGACGTAAATGGTGACAAAAACTCCGCGTCTCCGCGCCTCCGCGTGCAAACAATCGCCGGACAAAGATCCTACAACGCCTTCGACACCCCAAAGAAAAATCCCCGCCGCGGTCCGAATTGCGGTGCGCCCACGCCGATGCCCGAACCGTCGCGGATTTGATATTTTTCGTCGAACAGGTTGATCGCATCGAGCCGCGCGGTGATGCCATGCGCGAAATCGCGGGCGAGGCCCAGATTGACCTGCGTATAGCCGGGCACGTGATCGCCGTTCGGCACCGCGCCGTCCTTGCGCAGGCCCGAACCGTAAAGCACATCCACGCTCGCGCGCATATCCTCCCACGCATAGGAGGCGCCCGCCGATATCGTCAGATATTGCTCGTGATCCACATGCACCCAATGATCTTCGATATAGGCCAGATCGCTCGCGTCGAACTGGAACTGGCTCGAAACGATATCCTTGCCTTCGGCATGGGCGAGCGCGGCGTTCGCATAGGCCGAAAACGGCCCGGAATCGTAATTGGCCGTGAATTCGATGCCGTAATTTCTGCCGTGTTTGTAGTTGAACGGCGTCAGAATGATCGGCGCGCCGAACTGGCCTTCGTCGATCAGATTGTGCGAACGCTTGTAATAGCTGTCCACGCCGAGGGCGAGATCGCCCATCTTCTGCGACACGCCGATATCGAAATAATCCGCCCGTTCGGCCTTGGGCATGTCGTTCAGCGTATCGGGCGGGGATGCGGTGTTGCAGCGCGGTTCCGGCCCCGCATTCGCGCAGGCGAATTTCTCCACCGCTTCGGCGCCGACCAGTTCGAACGGCGGCGGCGAGAAATAGCGCGCATAACCGGCATGCACGGCCGTGCCCTGGAACGGCGTCCACACCGCACTCAGCCGCGGGCTGAGCTGGCTGCCGCTGGTATAGCCCTTGTAGCGGTCGTAGCGCAGGCCGTAATTCACCGTCAGGTCGCTCAAGAGTTTCCATTCGTCCTGGAGATAGAAACTGTAGGTCCATTGCGTGTGCGATCCGTTATCGGCAATCGCAAAAGGCACATCGCTTGTCTGATCGCCCGCCGAATCCACCGGCAGCACCAGCGAGGATGTGCGGCTCAGCGCCCGGTCGCTTTCGACGATCACCCCGCCGCGGATCGTGTGATCGCCCAGCCGCCAGTCGCCTTCGCTTTGCACGCCCAACGCGGTGCTGCGCTTATAGGCGTTCTGCGCAATGCCGTCATACAGCAGATCGCCCAAAGGATCGGGCGAAAAGCTCAGCGTCGAAGTGCGCGCATAGGCCGAAACCTGCACATCGAACGCATTTTCGCTGTGCAGCCAGCTCACGATTCCATAATGGTTGATCTCGCGCTGGCGTTCGTTCAGCGCCGCGCTGGCAAAGGCATATTGCCCGTTGGCTTGCAAAACGCCATCCGGCCCCAGGCCGTCGATGCCGTCCAGTCCCGAAGGCTGAAGCCCGACCGAATTGGGAATCTCGAAACGGTCGTTCGCCGTGCCCAGCACCGCGGTGAGCGAATCGTCGTCGTCGATGATGTCCTGCAAAAACGCGAATCCGTGATATTGATCGGTGCGGTCGTGGCGCGGGTTGCGGCTTCCGTCCGGCGATTCGATGCCCAGCGTATCGGTCATGTAATCGCCCGCCACGAAATAATTGAACCGGCCTTGCGATCCGCCATATTCGATGCTGGGCGCAAGCTCGTTGTGGCTGCCGCCGTAAAGCGACACCGATCCGCCCGGATCGAACAGCCCGGTCTTGGTCTGCATGTCGATGATGCCCGCGGTGCGCAAGCCGTATTCGGCGGGCAGCGCGCCGGTGATCAGTTTCACTTGCGAAATCAGACGCGGATCGAAGGTCTGCCCGAACACCGAAATGCCTTCCGGCAATATGATCCCGTTCAGCCGGTATTGCAGCCCGTTATGTTCGCCGCGCACATGCAACTGGCCGAAGGAATCCTGGGCCACGTTCGGCGCCTGAAGCACCACCTGGTTCAGCCCGCTATTGTCGCCGCCCGGTGCGTTCTGGATATCGACGGCGGTGATCGTGTAGGTGGAAGCGCCCGTCTGCGCCTGGATGCCGCTTCGCGCGGCGGCAAGCTTGCTTGCGGTTACGGTGATGGTCTCCGGGGAACCGGCCGCAAACGCCGGACAGGTTGCAAGAATCGCGAGCGCGCTGCCCGCAAGAAGAATGGATTTCATAACGCTGACTCCGCGTGTTTCCGTACGCGCCTGCGAACGGAATCGAATGGAAATGAACGGACCCGCGCGAGATGCGCATCCGTTCAAGGTTCGGATTTTTCGGGAGTCAGTGTTGGGGCGGCGCGCGGCCGTGCCAGTCGTGCGAAACCGCCTCCACGATGAAGCGGATGGCGATGACGACGGGCACGATGGAAATGCTCTGCGAGGGCAGCGCCAGAACCGCCGCCGCCGGCGTCACATAATGGCCCGCCATCGCGATTTCCTGGCAGATGGGGCAATTGGCGGGCGTTTCGTGGAAGGGCTGCTTGCCGGGCGGCGCAACCGGTTTGGCGATGGCCGCGCCGGAGGCGGGTGTCATGTCGAAATGGATATGGGTCTGCGTCACATAGCTCTGCACCGCGAAGGTGAGAAGCGCGAACAGAACGGCCGCCAGCCGCCAGCCTTTGGCCGGCGCGGCGGCACTCCCGGTTCGGCGCGATTTACGCATGGCCCGCTCGACGATTCACCGAAGACGATATCAGCATCGCGGCCCCTCGCGCAATCGGCCCCGATTGCCGCGGGCGCGCGCGCCGCCTATCCTTCCCCGCGGGAAAGGGCGGCATGAAAACCTACTTCAAATGGGGCGCGCTTGCGGTTTTGGCGCTGGCGGTGCTGATACCGGTTGCGATCTATCTGGTGTCCGAAGCCCAGATCAGCCGGCATTATACGTTGCCGTCATCCATTCTCCATGCCAGGCCCACGGCAAAGGCGGTGGCGCGCGGAAAACATCTGGCCACGATTTTCGGCTGCGCGGCCTGCCACGGCGAAGACATGCGCGGGCGCATGCTCGATGAAGGTCATGGCTTCCGCATCGAAGCCACCGATCTCACCGCCTTCGCCAAGCGCGCCAGCGATCAGGATTTCGATCGTGCCGTGCGCCGCGGGCTGTCGCCGCGCGCGCGCGCGCTTTGGGCCATGCCCGTCGATTCCTATGTCTATATGCGCACCAAGGATCTGGCCGCCATCGTCGCCTATATCCGTTCGCTTCCCGCCGACGACAAGCCGGTGCACGAGCCCTCTTTCGGCTTGACCGCGCGTCTTGCGGTGCTGGAATGCAAGCTTGCGCCGGCATCGCCTTATGCGCTCGGCCGCAACACGCCGCTCGATGCGGGGCCCCATTGGAGCGGGGGGCGCTATCTCGCCGCGATTTCCTGCTCCCAATGCCACGGTACCGATCTGGCGGGCACCGAATCGGCGCCCGATCTGAAGATCGCGGCAAGCTATTCGCGCGCCGGCTTCTTCCATCTCCTGCATGGCGGGCCGGAAAAAAACGGCAAGCGCACCGACATGTCGGCCGTCGGCGGCACGCGCTTTTCGGCGATGCACGATTACGAAACAAGCGCGCTCTACGATTACCTCGTCGAGCGCGCGCGGCTTTTGAAAACGCTGCCGCCCCAGTCCAACGTCACGAAAAAGCCCTGCCCGCCCGCGCGTAAGCCGCCGCCGAATTGAAGATGTTGATCGCCATCAGGCTTTCTTCGGCTTCGGCGCGCTTGTCGTAGACGCTTGCCACTTTGGCCTGCACCGCGGCATCGCCCGGCGCGGCTTCCAGCGCAAAATCGGCCAGATGGCAGGCCAGCCGGAATTCGCCCGCGCCCGCAAGCGTTTCGGCGCGTTGCGCCAGCGCTTTCGCGCCGCCCGACAAATCGGCGATCTCGGCAGCCAGTTTCGCGCGCGGTGCCGGCTTCAAATCGCTGGGCCGGCCGTCCCACCAGCCGCCATAATAGCGGATCACATTGCGCACGATGAATTCGGTATCGTCATAGACCGGTTGCAGCCACGGCGAATCCGATTTGGGCAAATCGATCCCCGTCACGATGTCCACATGCGGGGGCGAGCCGTTTTCCATGGCCGCCATGGTGCGTTTCACGATGGTTTCCAGAAATTCGGCCGTCTCGTTCAGCATGCGAACGATCTTGTCGTTTTCGCCGATCACCGGCCCGCCATGGCCGGGGCACAGCGCGTATGGCTTTTTCGCCGCCATTTCGCGCAAGCCTTTGGCGCGGTCCCAGGGGTATCGCTGCACCTTTTGCGGATTGCCGTCATTGGGCACCGCCCAGATGAAAAGATCGCCGGGGCAAAGCACGCCGCGTTCTTCGCAGAATACCCAGGTGTGATCGTCGGTCTCGCCGCGGCAGTGATGCAGTTCGAATTTGATCCCGCCCACGGTGATCGTCATGGCCTCGTCGTAAAGCGTATCGGGGGGAATGGGCGGTGCGGCAAAGGCCTGATAGGCATCGTTGGCTTGCGCCTCCACCGTGCCGCCGAACTGGCGCGCATTCAGCGCGGCGTTGTGTTTGGCCGTCGCCTGATAGCGTTCGAAGCGCGCGGGCATCAGCCGGTGGCCGATGACGCGCGGTTTCTTCTGCCCCGGCACCAGAAACGCCTCCAGCCCGTAAGCATGATCGATATGGCCATGGGTATAGATGGCGGTGTGCACCGGCGCGTTCGTCTTCTGCCGCAGCATGGCGGCGATGGCCGGTGCGAACTGGCGCGTGCCCGTATCGACGATCACCAATCCTTCATCGGTCTCGAACGCGGTGACGCCCGAAAATTGCGATTGAAACCATGTCCGTTCGGCCACTTGCACCGGCCCGCCGGTCCAGAAGAATTTGGCTTCCTCGGGCGTCTTGCCGCGCATGGATGCGAATTTCGCAGCCGGGTTCTGGGCCATGGGATTTTCCTTCCGCGGTTGAAGCCGCCCAAGCTAACCGCTTACCGCCCGTCAAGCGCAAGGGCGCTTATCCCCGACCTGCCCTCCCCTTGAGGGAGGGCCGAAAAATTCGAGCGAAGCGAAGAATTTTTCGGGGAGGGGTCATGGCGGAACGTTTGCCGCTTGACCCCTCTCCAGCAAAATCTAAGCACTTGGCTCCGCTGTCGCTGCGCCAAGTGCAAGATTTTGCGTCGCCGATACGCTGCCGCTATCGGCCCCTCAAGGGGAGAGGAATGAATTGCAAAATCGATTTGCTTATCCCCGCCAAACCTCCAATACGCTCAATAAATTTTCACAACTCAAGTGCTTGAGCGCACAACAAGAATTCACCGCACCGCATCATCAATCGCAAAATTTCGGCCCAACCTTATCCCCGCCCCCCGAACCGGCCGTATAATCCTCCCGTTCTGCCCGTGATGGGAGCGTTGTCGACCGTCTTCAGCGTGGGCAGGACCGGCGTTCACCGGCGTGCGGCGTAACGGATCGCACAATGGTGAAGGCAGCGCCGTCCACCGCCATACCCTCTAACCGGACGACGGATGGGGTTAGCTGGCACGGGGACGCCCGCGAAGCACGCCGGATGCGTTGACGCGCGAACGTAACGGGCCTTAACGGACCCCTCGCAGAGCATCCGGCATAGCCCAAGGGTGGACGGAAAGCGCCCAAAACCGCCGGGTGCGGGATGCCGGAAGCGGCACCTTTTTCGCACAATTGTGGCTACGCCGATCCGGCGTCCCGCACCGTTCCCATCGTCTCGCGGAGCATGCGCTCCGGCGGAAAGGATGGCGCGTGGGTGAAGATGAAGTGCGCTTACGCAAAACCAACCCACTTCGTCATGGCCGGGCTTGTCCCGGCCACCCATTCTCCGGACGTTTCGAATGTATCGCGCAAGGGTCGAGCAACGAGAGTATGGGTTGCCGGCACAAGGCCGGCAATGACGAAGAAAGGGTTGAAACTAAATCGTCACCTGCGCGCCAAGCTCCACCACGCGATTGGGCGGCAGGTGATAGAAGCGCGCGGGCGACAGCGCGGTCGAAGCCAGCCACATGTAGAGCCAGGTGCGCCAGCGTCCCAGCACCGGATTTTCCGCCGGTACCAGCGATTCATGGCCGATGAAGAAGGTCGATGTTTCGGGATCGATCGCAAGTCCGTAGCGGCGCGCCTCCTCCAGCGCGCGCGGCACGTCGGGCGTCTCGAAGAATCCGTGATGCACGGTCACGCTGAAGAATCCCTTGCCCAGCTTCTTCACTTCGATGCGCTTGTCGGGCGGCACGATGGGGGTGTCTTCCACCTCCACATGGGCCAGCACCACGCGCTCATGCAGCACCTTGTTGTGCTTGAGATTGTGCAAAAGCGCGCCGGGCACCGAATCGTCGCGCGCGGTCAGGAACACCGCGGTGCCCGCCACGCGCACGGGCGTCTTGTCGGCGCGTTCGAGGAAAAGTTCGGTCGGCATGGATTCGTCGCGGATGCGTTCCTGATGGGCGCGGCGTCCCTCGCGCCAGGTTTCCATCACGATGAAGACCGCGCTTGCGATCATCAGCGGCAGCCAGCCGCCTTCCACCACCTTCAGCGAATTGGCGGCGAGGAAGGCAAGGTCCACCAGCGCCAGGAATCCGAACAGCGGCAGGGCCAGCCTCGGAATCCATCCCCAGCGGCGCATCGCCACGATGGAGGCGTTGAACGTATCGATCACCATCACGCCCGTCACCGCGATGCCGTAGGCTGCGGCCAGCGCGGAAGAGGATTTGAAGATCAGAACGATCAGCACCACGCCCACGCACAGATAGGTGTTCATGCGCGGCACATAGATCTGCCCCACATCCACCGCGCTCGTATGGCGGATCTCCATGCGCGGCAACCGGCCGAGCTGCACGGCCTGGCGCGTCATGGAATAGACGCCCGAAATCACCGCCTGCGATGCGATGATGCCGGCGATGGTTGCGAAAATCACCAGCGGATAATGCGCCCATGCCGGCGCCACCGAATAAAACGCCACCGCCGCCTTGGCGGGATGCAGAAGCACGGCCGCGCCCTGCCCGAAATAATTCAGCAGCAGCGCGGGCAGCACCATGAAGAACCAGGCGCGCCGGATCGGGTCCTTTCCGAAATGGCCCATATCGGCGTAAAGCGCTTCGCAGCCCGTCACCGCCAGCACCACCGAGCCCAGCGCCACGAACGCCGTCCACGGTTCGCGAATGAACAGGCGGATGCCGTACCACGGATTGACGGCGGACAGGATCACCGGCGCATGCACGATGGAAATCGCCCCCATCGTGGCCAGCAGCAGGAACCACACCGCCATCACCGGCCCGAACAGCCGTCCGATATGGGCGGTGCCGCGATGCTGCAACAGAAAAATGCCGATCAGGATGGCGATGGCCAGCGGCACCACCAGCGGTTCGAAGGCGCGGCTTCCAACGCCCAGCCCTTCCACCGCCGACAGCACGGTGATGGCCGGCGTCAGCATGCCGTCGCCATAGAACAGCGCCAGGCCCACAAGGGCGGCCACCGCGATGATCGCGCGCACGCGTTTGGAAACGCCGGGCGAGCGTTGGGCAAGGGCGGCCAGCGCCAGCGTTCCGCCTTCGCCGTCATTGTCGGCGCGCATGATCAGCGTCACGTATTTCAGCGCCACCACGATCATCAGCGACCAGAAGATCAGCGACAGCCCGCCCAGGATCGCCGCCGGGCCGGGCACCGGCCCGCCCGTCGCCAGCACGGTTTCGCGGATGGCGTAAAGCGGGCTGGTGCCGATATCGCCGAACACCACGCCCAGCGCGCCCAGCGTCAGCACCCACATGCGGCTCTTGCGCGGGGGTGCGCTTTGCGCTTCGGGGGCCGCGCTTTGCGGCGCGTCCTGGGTTTCGGGGCTCGGCTCGGTCACGGCGTGCAAATCATCCGGTGCATCGGAATTCTGGCGCGCAAATCAGGGCCAGGGGCGGCGAGGGCGCCGGACCATAGGCTGCCGCGGGCGAAAGTCAAAAGGGGCGGGGCGCATGGCCGCAGAATGCCTTCCAACCCGCTGAAAGCAAAGGGTTTAATAGTTGCCCGCCACCCGGTCCGAAGCCCCTTCCCGGTCCGGTCCGATGAAGCCCTGCACAAGATAGGTGCGCCCGCCCCAGGCCCCCGTCCTGGGGTTGAACACGCGCACCGCGCTCCAGTCATTGTGGGGGCTCACATCCACCACCGGATCGTTCAGATAGATCGCCCCGTCGTTCAGCCAATTGGCATGATCGACGCGGATTTCGCGGGCCGAATCGGCGGCGCGCACCACCGCCAGATGGCCGTGTTTGGGCCCGGCGTAATCGGTCAGCACCATGATGGCGCCGAGCTTCGGTTCATGGGCGCGCGCATAATGGCCGGCCGCCTTGTCCCACCAGGTCACGGCATCGCCATGGATATCGATGCCCGAATGTTCGCGCGCATAAGGCACGCAGGATACCGGATTGGCAGGCGTGATGATCTCGGCCTGGCGGGGAACGGGCTCGCTTGTCCCGGACGTCATCGGGCTCACGCTGGAACACGCCGCAAGCGCAAGCGCAATGGCAACCGCCGCCGCGAGCCGTATCGGAGACCCCACCATCAAAAGCCCCCAGCAAATGCCGCTCAAGCGGCGGCGGCCTTGCGAGCCTGATGGGCAGGCTATCAAGGCCGGGTTAGCCGATCAGCACGCATTTGATGGATTAAATGTTAAATAAAATCTTACTCGCCGGGCGTGATGTCGCGCGCGGGCGCGCGCGCGGGCGTGGCGCCCGACCAGCCCATGGCGCCGATCGACAAAAGCCCCGCCGCGGCAAAGGCGAAAAAGGGCGCGCTCCAGGCCTGTTCGGTCAGCGCGAAGATGGGCAGCATCAGCCCGGCGCAGAGTTCGGCGCCGCCGCGCCAGCCGCCGATCTGGGCCGCCCCCGCCTTGGGCGTGCGCAGGAACACGCTTTGCGCATTGGAGAAGGCTTCGAAGGTCGCGCGCGTATTGGCCAGGATCAGCCCGCTCGGAAACACGATGGCCAAAAGCAGCGAGCGCAGGAAAAAGGGCGCATCCTCGCGCCCCAATTTCACCTGGCCCATGTAAAGATAGCTCACGCTGGCCGAAAGCCCGATGGCCGTCACGATCAGGCCGAGGCCCGCAACCGTCTTCAGATAAACCACGCCCATCGCCATCAGCGTCAGGCTGATCACCGCGCTAGCGAAGGCCAGCGTATAGAAACCGAATTGGCAGATCTGCAAGGTCACCGCCGCCTTTTTCCAGATCGGGAAATTGCCCATCCAGATTTCGGGAACCAGCTTGCGCGCCACTTGCGCATGGCCTTTGGTCCAGCGCGCCTGTTGCGCGCGCCAGGCATGGGCGGTCTCGGGCAATTCGCCGGGCACTTCGACGTCGGAGATCATGGCCGCGCGCCAGCCCTTGAGCGCGCAGCGGATCGAAAGATCGAGGTCTTCGGTCAGCGTGTCGCCGGTCCATCCGCCGCCATGATCGACGGCCGCGCGCGACCACACACCGGCGGTTCCGTTGAATGAAATCGGCAGGCCTGCGCGGAAGCGCGCTTCCTGTTCCACCGCGAAATGCGAATCGAGCAGAAAGCCCTGCGCGCGCGTCAGCCAGTTGCGGTTTCTGTTGGCATGGCCCCAGCGCGCCTGCACGAAGGCAAGCCCCGGATCGGCCATCAGGGCCGGTACCATGCGCTTGAGGAAATCGGCCGGCGGCACGAAATCGGCATCGAACACGGCCACGAACGGCGCATCGGAATGTTTCAGGCCGAAAGCGAGATTGCCCGCCTTGAATCCGCGCCGCTCGCCCCGGCGCAGCACGGCCATGTTCACGCCATCGGGGGTGATGCGCGCGATGGAGGCGCACAGCGCTTCGTGCTTGTGGGCGGGTCCGTCGTCCAGCACCTGGATTTCGAGGCGGTCGCGCGGCCAGTCCAGATGGGCTGCGGCCGCCGCCACCCGCACCGCCAGCGCGCCCTCGTCGCAGACCGGCAATTGCACCAGCACGCGGGGCAGCGCTTCGGCCGGCAGCTCGGCGGTGCGCGTGCGCCGCGCCGGCAGGAGCCAGCGCACAAAGGCCAGCGTGCCCAATTGCAGCGAGAACAACGCGAGCGAAACCAGCACACAGGCCAGCACGGATTGCAGCAGGATGGACAGGCCTGTCATGGTATGGCGTTCGGTCCCCAAAATTTTCCGAAAACTGCCGGATTGAGTGGGGTGAATTTGCGGTGCGGCGGGCGAATTCGCAAGGCCTACCCGGAATTTCTAGTCCAGCGTGCGGCGGAAGCGCGCCAGCGCCACCCCGACGGTGGCGAACATAATGAGAATAAGCGGCCAAAGGCTGGGCCAGATTTCGGTAAATCCGTTGTCCTTGAGCATGATGCCGCGGACGATCCGCAGGAAATGGGTCAGGGGCAGGGCGCTGCCCAGAACCTGCGCCCAGCCGGGCATCCCGTCGAAGGGGAACATGAAGCCGGAAAGCAGGATCGAGGGCAGGAAGAAGAACACCGTCATCTGCAGCGACTGAAGCTGGTTCTGGGCCAGTGTGGAGAAGGTGTAGCCGATGGCGAGATTGACCACGATGAACACGATCAGCGCCGCCGAAAGCAGCACCAGCGAGCCCAGCATCGGCACCTGGAAAACCCATCGTGCCAGGATCAGGATCAGCGTCACCTGGAAATAGCCCACCGCCACATAAGGCACGATCTTGCCCAGCATCACTTCCAGCGGCGTCGCCGGCATGGCGAGCAGGTTTTCCAGCGTGCCCCGCTCGCGCTCGCGCGTCACCGCAAGCGAGGTGATCAGCACCATGGTCATGGTCAGGATCACGCCCACAAGGCCGGGCACCACATTGTACTGGGTGATCGATTCCGGATTGTAGAGCCTGTGCACGACCACTTCGTAGCCGGCCGGTTTGGCCGCGCGCGATGCCAGCGCGCCGACCAGATCGTCTTTCAGCGCGGTTGCGGCAAGCTGGTTGATGGCGGCCAGCGCATAGGAACTGGCGGAGGGATCGGTGGCGTCGGCTTCGACCAGGATTTGCGGATTGCTCCCGCGCACCACGTCGCGGGTGAAATTGACCGGGATTTCGATCACGAAGGCGACGCGGCCTTCGTTCAGAAGGCGGCGCGCTTCGGCCGGCGAATTGGTGTCTTCGACGATGTGGAAATAGTCGGAATTCTTCAGCGCCGCCACGATGGAGCGCGCGAACACGCCCGGATCGGCCACCGTGATCGCGGTCGGAAGATTGTGCGGATTGAGATTGATGGCATAGCCGAACAGCAGAAGCTGCATCACCGGAATGCCGATCAGCATGGCCAGTGTGAGCCGGTCGCGGCGCATCTGGATGAATTCCTTCACCAGCACCGCCACGAAGCGGCCGACGGAGAAGCGCTGCATCATTGCGCCTGCTCCTGGAGGTGGATGAACACGTCTTCCAGCGTCGGCGGCTCTTCGCGAATGGTGAGGCCGGGATCGTTGCGGTAAGGCGCCAGTGCGCGTTCCAGGCTTGCCCGCGCGCGCCCGCTCACATGCAGCGCCGCCCCGAAAAAGGCGGCGTGTTCCACGCCCGGCGCAGTCTTCAGCGTTTCGGCCAGCTTGCGCGCGCCTTCGCCTTCCACCACGAAGGTCACAAGCCCGGAGCTTGCGATCACTTCGCCCACCGTGCCGCGCGCGATCAGCCTGCCGTTGAGAATGTAAACGATGCGGTCGCAGCGTTCGGCTTCGTCCATGTAATGGGTGGACACCAGTACGGTGATGCCGCGCGAACTCAGATGATGGATCTCGTCCCAGAAATCGCGCCGCGCCTTGGGATCGACGCCCGCCGTCGGCTCGTCGAGCAACAGAAGTTTCGGATCGTGCAGCATGCACGCGGCCAGCGCCAGGCGCTGTTTCCAGCCGCCCGACAGCGCGCCGGCAAGCTGGGTCTGGCGATGGGTGAGCCCGAGCTGTTCCAGCGTTTCGTCCACCCGCGCGCGTCGGTTTTGCAGCCCATAGACATGGGCCACGAAATCCAGGTTCTCGCGGATGGTCAGGTCTTCCCAGAAACTGAAACGCTGGGTCATGTAGCCGACCTGGCGTTTGATCTCTTCGGCGCGGGTGCGGAAATTGAGGCCGAGACAGGTGCCTTCGCCGTCGTCGGGGCGCAGCAAGCCGCACAGCATGCGGATGGTCGTGGTCTTGCCCGAGCCGTTGGGCCCGAGAAATCCCCACACCTCGCCCGCCGGCACCGCGATATCGACATGATCGACGGCGGTCTTCTGGCCGAAGCGCTTGGTCAGCCCGTGCACATCGATGGCGTATTGGTTGACGTCACCGAGCGATGGAAGCGCCTCGCTCACAGCGGCCGCACATCCACCGGCTGGCCCGGATTGATCTTCAATCCGCCCGGCGCGCGCGCCTCCAGCTTGAACACCAGCTTCTGGCGGTTGGCGATGGAGAAGATCACCGGCGGGGTGAATTCCTCCTGTTGGGCGACGAAGGTGATCTTGGCGGTCAGGTTTTTCGCGCAGCCGTCGCAATCGATGGCAACCGTCTGGCCCAGATGCACATGGGCGAACTGATCTTCCGGCACGAAAAACCGCACAAACACATTCTCCGGCGGCAGCACCGAAATCACCGGCGTCGATGGCGGCACATATTCGCCGGCGCGGAAATAGATGTCTTCCACCCGTCCGTTCACCAGCGACACCACGCGGCGCTGCGAAAGCTGGTATTCGGCATCGTTCAGCGCGGCTTGCGCCTGTTTCATCTGCGCTTCGATCTGGGTGGCGCGCGCGGCATATTGGTCGCGGTTGGAGCGCGCCAGGTCGAGCGCCTCCTGCGTGCCGGCATTGGCATGCATCAGCCTGGATTGCCGGGCCAGCTGCTTTTCGGCGTAAGCCAGGCTCGCTTCGTTTTGCGTCCATTGCGCCTTGATGGAATTCAAATTCGCCAGCGCCTGGTCGCGCGCCGCGCGCTGCTGGGTGTCGTCCAGTTGGAACAGCAGATCGCCCTTCTTCACCGCATCGCCGCGATGCACCGCGATCTTTTCCACCCATCCGGCTTGCGGCGCCGAGACGAACGCGTCTTCGCCCTCGCCGTAACCGAGCCAGGGCTGGTTGCCGTGTTGGCCGCAAGCGGCCAGCGCGAACAGAAGCACGATCGCGAATTTCTTCATGGCACACCCCCATCCGGCGCAAGCCCGCGCAGCAGCACATCCAGATGCGTCGCGATCAGGCCGTGATAATCGTAAGGTTTGGAATCCAGCGGCTCGAAGGTCGTGCGCCAGAAGGCCGAGAGCAGCAGCGGCGCGATCACGATGCGCGCCACGTGCTCGGCATTGACCTTGCGGAATTCGCCGCGCGCGATGCCGCGCTCGATGATGCCGCCGATGATCGCAAGCCCCTTGTCGATGATGTGCTCGCGATAGAATTTCACCATCTCGGGAAAATTGCCCGCTTCGGCGATGATCACCTTGGGCAGCACCACCCGGTCGCTTTCGACGATGAATTGGCCCACCGCGCCCAGCATCATGCGCAACAGATCGGCGCTTGCGCCCTTGAAGGCGGCCACGCGCGCGCCCACTTCAGACAAGGCGGTGCCGATCGAGCCTTCGATCAGGGCGCGGAAAATCTGTTCTTTGCTCTTGTAGTAGAGATAGATCGTGCCCTTGGTCACCCCGGCGCGCGCGGCGATTTCGTCCATGCGCGTGGCGGCGAAACCTTTTTCGGCGAACAGGGCCAGCGCCGCATCCAGGATTTCCTGGGGGCGGGCCTGGCTGCGGCGGCGCCATTTCTGGGACGTGGCGGGCATTTCGGCACCTAATAACTAACTGACTGGTTAGTTATATACTCTCAGCGGCAGGATTTCAACAGCCGCCCGATATTTGATGTGGACCGCAGCGAACCGCCCCGGCCCGTGCTTATCTATGGCGTGGAGGGCCAACGGAGGACTGACATGTCGAGATTGGCATTTCTGGCGCTCGCCGCATTGAGCCTGCTCAATCTGGCCGCCTGCACCACCCAGCCGGTCTATGGGCCAAGCGGCCCTGGCGGCGGGGCGGGCTATACCGACGAACAGCTGTCGGACAATCGCTACCGCGTCACCTATACCGGCACCGCGGCCACGGATCGCGAAACGGTGGAGGATTTCCTGCTCTACCGCTCCGCCGAGGTCACGCTGAAAGCGGGCTTCACCCATTTCATCTTCGACACCCGCGATACCAAGGCCCACACCAGCTATTATTCCAGCTTCATCGGCGGCTGGCCGGGCTGGCCCTATCACCGCCGCTATGGCTGGTACTGGCACAATTGGCCCTATCCCGGCGAGGACGTCGTGACCACGCAGATCACCCGCTACAAGGCCTATGCGGAAATCGTGATGCTGAGCGACGAACAGGCCAAAGCCGATCCCGAAGCCATCGATGCCGATCAGATCATCAAGAATCTCGGCCCGAAGGTGCATCCGCCTGCGCCGCAATAGGCTTTCTGAGCACCATGCGCGCGGCCGCGCCCTCGCGCGTGCTCGCAATCACCTCATAGCCCTCGTCGCGGCACATATGCGGCACGTCGATGGGGGCCATGGGGTCGTCTGTCAGGATTGTGAGCGCAGCGCCGGGCGCGGCTTTTTCCAGCGCGCGCCGCGCGAAAAGCGCGGGCAGCGGGCATTTCAGGCCCCTCAAATCCAGTTCGTCGTCTTGCGCCATTTCGCCCGATATGACATGTGCCGCCCGCAACCTAAAGTCATGGTTCCGGGGGGAAAAGCCGCATGGGATTATTCGACGGAATTGAGCGCGAGGCCACCTGGATCGGCGGGGTCGGCCGCACGCTGTTCCGCATGCGCCACGTCAAGCCCGACAAGAACATCACCATCGTCGATATCGTCGAGCCCATCGCGCGCGAAAAACCCGGCAACATCGCGATGCTCTATCTCGACCGGACCGTCACCTATCGCCAGATGGACGAAGCCGCCAACGCTTACGCCCATTGGGCGCTGTCGCTGGGCATCAAGCGCGGCGATGCGGTGGCGCTGTTCATGGAAAACCGCCCCGAATACATCATGGCGTGGTACGGCCTGGTCAAAATCGGCGCGGTCATCGCCTGGATCAACACCAATCTGCGCGGCCAGGCTTTGGCGCATTCGATTGCCATCTCCCGGGCGCGCCATGTCGTGCTCGGCAGCGAACTGGCCGAGGCCTATGCCGAAGCCCGCCCCTTGATCGACAATGCGCCCGTCGCCTGGTCCACCGGCGCGAAAGTGCCCGGCACCGAAGACCTCGATGCCGCGCTGGCCGAAGCCTCGATTGCCCCCATCGACAAGGCCGCGCGCGAAGGCCTCAAATGCCGCGACCCTGCGCTTTACATCTACACCTCCGGCACCACCGGCCTGCCCAAGGCCGCGAATTTCAGCCATATGCGCATGCTTTTCATGATGTACGGCTTTGCCGGCGGGCTGGATGCGAAGGAAAGCGACCGCGTTTACGATGCGCTGCCGCTTTATCATTCCACCGGCGGCATCTGCGCGCTCGGGCCCGCTTTCACCACCGGCGGTTCGGTGGTGATAAGGCGCAAATTCTCGGTCACCGAATTCTGGACCGATATCCACCGCTACCAGCCCACCATGTTCCAGTATATCGGCGAATTGTGCCGCTATCTGCTCAACGCCCCGCCCGGCCCGCACGAAACCGATCACCATATCCGCGTCATCACCGGCAACGGATTGCGCCCCGAAATCTGGCCCGCCTTCCAGAAGCGTTTCGCCATTCCGAAGATCGTGGAGTTCTACGGCGCCACCGAAGGCAATGTCTCGATGCTGAATTACAACGGCAAGGTCGGCGCCGTGGGCCGCCTGCCCTGGTATTTCCGCAACCTGATCAAGACGCGCATCGTGCGCTTCGATGTGGAACACGAAGTGCCGGTGCGCGGGCCTGACGGTTTCTGCATCGAATGCCCCGCCGGCGAAGCGGGCGAGGCCATCGGCGAGATCACCGACGAACCGGGCCGCAATTTCGAGGGCTATACCAAAGAAAGCGAAACCGAAAAGAAGATCCTGCGCAATGTCTTCAAGAAGGGCGATGCCTGGTTTCGCACCGGCGATTTGATGAAGCGCGACGAAGAAGACTATTTCTATTTCGTGGACCGCATCGGCGATACCTTCCGCTGGAAGGGCGAAAACGTGTCCACCAACGAAGTCTCCGAAGCCATTTCGGTGCTGCCCGGCATCAAGGAAGCGAACGTCTATGGCGTCGCCGTGCCCGGCGCCGACGGCCGCGCCGGCATGGCCGCCCTTGTGGTCGGCCCCGAATTCGACATCGCCAAACTCGCCGCCCAACTGGCGCCGAACCTGCCCGCTTACGCGCGCCCCATCTTCGTGCGCCTGCGCCCCGAAATGGAAATCACCGGCACGTTCAAATTGCGCAAGGTGGACCTGGTGAAGGACGGCTTCGACCCCGCCACGATCACCGACCCCCTCTACATCCTGCACAACAGCAACCCCGAATACGTGCCGCTGACGAAGGAACTGTATGCGGACGTGGTATCGGGGAAGATGAAGCTGTAACTTACCCTCCCCTTGAGGGAGGGTCGAAATTTGCACGTCGCAAATTTCGGGGAGGGGTAAAGCCGCAAACGCCGGGGCATGACCCCTCCCCGAAAAATCCTTCACTTCGCTTCGCTCAGTTCGAATTTTTCGACCCTCCCTCAAGGGGAGGGTAGGCGTCACTCCGCCGCCTTCGACCCGCCGGATTTCTTCGCTTCGTCCTCGTAATGCTTCTGGATCGTGGACATCGCCGCGCTCATCGCAGCGCCGATGAAGCGTTCCTTGTTGTCGCGCGCCCAATCGTAGGCCTCCACGCGCGCGGTGTTGGCGCCGTTGACCGCCGGCGTCACATAACGCTGCCAAAGCTCGTAGGATTTTTTTGTCGGCTCGAAATCCGCCCAATTGTGCGCAAGCTGCAGGAAACATCCGAATTCGCCCTGCTTTTCCTGCAACCGCCTGATCTGCGCGATGGCGTCGTCGGGCGTTCCCACCACCACCGTATGGCTCTTTATGAGATCGTCGATGGTCTGCGTCTCCATCGCCTCGCGCCCGGCCACCGCCGCGATGCGCGAAAAATATTCCTGCCATTTCCTGAAACCGAATTCGATGTTCTTGAACGCCTGCTCGCGCGTCTCTGCGATATGCACCGGCCCCACCAGCCGCAAGCGGTCCGGATCCATCTTGCGGCCGTTTTCCGCGGCCACGTCATTGGCCACTTTCCAGTTCACGGCCAGCGCGTCATAGCCATTGGCCTGCGTGGCTGCCACGCACAACATGCCGAAGCCGTGGCGCCCGGCCAGCTTGCCGCCCGAGGGCGTCACGCTGGACGCCACGCAAATCTCCGGATGCGGCCAGGTATAGGGCCGCAACTGGCAGGTCGCATCGATCAGATCGAACCAGTCGCTCTTCTGCGTCACGCGCTCGCCGGCAAACAGCTTCAGGATCACTTCGATCCCTTCCACCATGCGCGTGCGCTGCGTCGAAGGATCGATACCCATCTGGAACGCATCCGACGGCAGCAAGCCCGGTCCCACGCCGAACATCACCCGCCCGCGTGTTTGATGGTCGAGTTGCAGGATGCGGTTCGCAGCCATCAGCGGGTTGTGATAGGGCAGCGACACCACGCCCGTTCCCAGCATGATGCGTCTGGTGCGCTCCGCCGCCGCGGCGATGAAAAGCTCCGGGCTCGCGATGATCTCGTAACCGGCGGAATGATGCTCGCCCACCCAGGCTTCCTCGTAACCCAGGCGGTCGAGATATTCGATCAGTTCCAGATCGCGCTGAATGCACTGGGTTGGGTCTTCATCGACGGGATGAAACGGCGCCAGGAATATGCCGTTGCGCAATTTGAGTGTCATGGGAAGGTCCTTGAATAGCGTCGCTCTATCCTTGCATTAAAGCGATGGCGGCGCAAAACCGCCCAGCCGCTCCTCGATTGCCGCAGCGTAATCGAACAGCCGGTCCTCGCCGTTCCACGGCCCGATGATCTGCGCGCCCACAGGCAGGCCTGCATCCGTGCGCCCGGCCGGCACGGAAATGGCCGGCGCATGCAGCGCGGTGCCCACCGTGATCCAGTCGAGCAGGTGCAGATAGCGCCAGTTCTCATTGTCCACGCTGATGGTGCGTTCGGTCATGATCGTTTCCTGCTGGTGCGGGAACGCGGTCACCGGCCCAAGCGGCGAGATGATCGCGTCCCATTGGCCGAAGAAGTCCGTAAGCTTGTCCTTGTAATGCTGGCGATGCGCGCGCGCTGCCGCCACGTCCTTGAAACTCGAAACCGACCGCGCGCGATAGGATTCGATGCTGAACACATCGGCGCCATCCGCAATCGCCTTCATGTCCGCCTGCTTCGTCGAGGCGAACATCTCATAAACGGGTTCGGGAAAGCCGCAGGCGATGATCGAGGCCAGCATCGTGACGTAATGCGGCATCAGTTTCATGATCTCGAAATCGGGCTTGGCGCGTTCCACGATCGCGCCCGCATCGCTCAAAGCCTTCGCCGCCGCTTCGATGCGCGCCTTCACCTCGCGCGAAAGCGGAACGCCCGGTTCCTCGTCCCACAAGGCAATGCGCGCGCCCTTGATGTCCTTGCGCGGCTGCGGTTTCGATTTGTGCACCACGCTCCAAAGCAGCTTGAGATCGTCGATATTGCGCGCCATCGGCCCGACAACGCCAAGGTCTTCCTCCGAAAAATGTTCCGGCGGCGGGGGAACATGCCCGCGCAAGGGCAGCACGCCCCAGGTCGGTTTCAGCGAGCATACGCCGCAGAAATTCGCCGGGTGGCGCAGCGATCCGCCGATATCGGACCCGATCTCCAGCGGCGTAATCCCGGTGGCCAGCGCCACCGCCGCCCCGCCCGACGATCCGCCCGGCGTGCGCGTCACATCATAGGGATTGTTCGTCGTGCCATAGACGGAATTGTAAGTCTGCATGTCGCCGGCCATCAGCGGCACATTGGTCTTGCCCCAGATCACCGCACCCGCCGCGCGCGCGGGCGCCACCACTTCCGCATCCGCCACGGTCTTCGGCCGGCCTTCGAGCGCCGGATTGCCGACAACCGCCGGCATGCCTTCCACATCGAACACGTCCTTGATCGTCATCGGCAGACCCGCCAGCGCGGCCAGAGGCGCGCCTTTCGCGCGCGCATCGTCGATTGCACCCGCGTCCTTGTGCGCGCGTTCCAGATCCGTCGCGATCACGGCATTGAGCGGCCCGCCTACTTCCGCGTTGCGCGCCACATGCGCATCCAGCAATTCGCGCGCCGACACGCGTTTGGCGGCAAGGTCGGCCAGCATGTCGCGTGCCGTAGCGTAAAGGTTCATGGGGCTCTCCCGAAATTTCCCTTGCGCCGATTGCAGTACCTCTCTTTGATCCTGTCCAGAACAATTTCGAGGTCCCCATGCGCGCGGCCGTTTTCAAGGAAATGTCGAAGCCTCTGGCCGTCGAAACCGTGGCGGACCCGAAGCCCGGCCCCAACGAGCTGATCCTGAAGGTGAAGAATTGCGGCATTTGCGGTTCCGACCTGCACATGACCGAACCCTCAAGCGTCATGCCGCTCGCGCTCGGCTCGGTCATGGGCCACGAATTCGCGGGCGAGGTGGTGGAGGTGGGAAAGAACATCGCCCATCTCTGGAAAGCGGGCGACCGCGCGGCGGGTTTTCCCTATATCTGCTGCGGCGAACATGCGCCGTGTCTGAATTTTGCGGGCGGTACCGCGATGTGCGGCAAAGGCATTTCCATCGGCCTCGGCCAAAGCCCCGGCGCCTATGCCGAATATGTCAAGATCGGCGCCAGCGGCGGCTTCCGTTTGCCTGAGAGCGTCAGCTTCCGCGAAGGCGCGATGGTGGAACCATTGGCGGTGGGTCTGCACGCGGTCGACAAGGCGCGCATGCCGCGCGGCGCAACCGTGCTGGTGATCGGCGCTGGCCCGGTCGGATTGGCCGTGATGCTCTGGGCGAAATTCCTCGGCGCGCGCCATGTGATCGTCAGCGAGAAGGCCGAAGAGCGCCGCAAAATGGCCGCCAAATTCGGCGCAACCGATTCCATCGATGCGAACCAGCCGCTTACCCCGCAAGTGGAAAAGATCGCAGGCGCCGGCCCCGACATCATCTTCGAATGCGTCGGCGCGCCCGGCCTCATCAATTCAGCGATGATGGATGCGCCGCGCCATGCCCGCATCGTTATCGCGGGCGTGTGCCAGCAGATGGACACGATCATGCCGCTGATGGGCATCATGAAAGAACTGGAATTGCAATTCGTGCTGGGCTACCGGCCGGCCGATTTCGATTACGTGATCTCGATGATCGCCACCGACCGCATCGAAGCCATGCCGATGATTACCGATGTGGTAAGTCTCGATGAATTGCCCGAAGCCTTCGAGGCGCTGCGCCATCCCACGCATCAATGCAAGGTGATGCTGGAGAACTAAAAAAATTCCGTCATGGCCGGGCTTGTCCCGGCCACCCATACTCCCAGCGCTTGCATACAATTGCTCGCCCTCGACAGGCGGCACCATGGATGGCCGCCACTTGGGCGGCCATGACGGAATGGGGTGGCTACCGAAACACCACCGTCTTCCCGTTATTCATCAGCACCCGCCGCTCGAGATAGAACCGCACCGCGCGCGCCAGAACCAGCCGCTCCACGTCGCGGCCCGCCGCCACCATTTCTTCTGCGGTGAATTTGTGATCCACCCGCTCGGTCTCCTGTTCGATGATCGGGCCTTCGTCCAGCGCGTCGGTCACGAAATGCGCCGTCGCCCCGATCAGCTTCACCCCGCGCGCATGGGCCTGGTGATAGGGCTTCGCGCCCTTGAAGCTCGGCAAAAAGGAATGATGGATATTGACGATGCGCCCCGAAAGCGCCTTGCACAATTTGCCGCTCAACACCTGCATATAGCGCGCCAGCACCACAAGCTCGGCGCCATCCTCGCGGATGATTTCGAGCAGCCGCTTCTCCTGCTTCGCCTTGTCCTTCGTCACCGGCAGGTAATGGAACGCAATCCCGTACGACGCCGCCAGTTGATACGCATCCATATGATTGGAAACCACGCTGGTGATGCGGCATTTCAATTCGCCGTTGCGGTGCCGGTAGAGCAGATCGTGCAGGCAATGATCGAATTTCGACACCAGGATCAGCACGCCCGGCTTCTCCGCCATGTCGTGCATCTGCCAATGCATGGCGAATTTCGCGGCCACCGTGGCGAAGCGCGTGCGCAATTGGGCAAGCGTCATGCGCGGGCGCATGCTTTCGAAATGCACGCGCATGAAGAAGCGCCTGGTATCGGGATCGCCATATTGGGCACTGTCCAGAATGTTGCAGCCTTGCGCGTGCAGGAACGCGGCCACCGCATGCACGATGCCCGTCTTGTCCGGGCACGACAGCGTGAGCACGGCGTCGCGCGATTGTTTCGGCTTGGCTGGCATGCTCAGGGACCGAGCCTCCGCTCCGGGAGCGTGTCCCAAACCGCGCGGCGCGCCTCGTTGGGCGCATCGACGATATTCGGTGGACCATCGCCGAAGATCATGGTGGCGCGTGCCGGTGTTTCATAAGCCTGCCAGCCGGGATTGCCGTGCTTCGCGAAATTCGTCCACGCATCGATCATGGCGTTCGACAGCGCATCGGCCGCAGCACCCGTTCCGAAGAACGCGCCGGCCAGCCGCTCGCGATAGGTGCCGAACACGAAGCCCAGTTCCAGCGCATGGCACGATCCCATCAACCCGCCCAGAATCGGCGAGCGCCAGTCGAAGCGATAGCCATATACCGGCGCATGCGCGCCTTGCGCTTCCAGCAATTTGATCGCGGGCATGGTGAAAACCTTGTCGGTCATCACCGCATTGAAGCGCTCGAAGGGCGAGCCTTCCGCATAAGCCGCCAGCATTTGCGGCGCCGCATCGCCCGCCAGCCTTTCGATGCGCCCGTTCAGCGATTTCGTCGTCATCATGCGAAGCCGCGGATTGGCGGCGGTGAAAAGCTTCCATTCCTCCAGCGTGGTTCCGCTCATCACGGCAATGCCGCGCGCCGAACCGGCGCGGATCGCATCGATCGGCGCCTGCGCCAAAACCCCGCCATCGATGGCGGGCTGAAACGGCAACCGCCCCAGCTTGCGTTCGTCATGGCCGTCGCGCGAATCGGCGAGCACCGCGATCTGCGCGCGGATGATGGCGCCATAAGGAACGTCCATCGCGCGTTCGCCATGCTCCGGGGCAATATCGAGCAGGTCGAGCATGGCGCGCCCCACGCGCTGAGACCGCTCCTTGTCGTATCCGATATGCGCCGCACCCGATTGCGGAATGGCTTTGTGGAACAATCCGCGCGCAGGTGGAGCGGCCAACAGCGCGCCCACGCTCATGCCGCCCGCGGATTCGCCGAAGATGGTGACGTTGTCCGGATCGCCGCCGAATTGGGAGATATTGTCCTTCACCCAATGCAGCGCCAGAATCTGATCGGCCAGTCCTTCCGCGCCGGTGCCGGGGCAGCGCCCGCCGCTCGCGCCGGACAAGTCGAGAAAGCCGAATGCGCCAAGCCGGTAATTGATCGTGACCACCACCACATCGCGCGAAGCGATCGCCTTGCCGTTATAGACGCCCTGGCTGCCCGCCCCGATCACGAAAGCCCCGCCATGAATCCACACCATCACGGGGCGTTTGGCGGTATCGCATCCGGGCGTCCAGATATTGAGGAACAAACAATCTTCCGCTTGCTCGCCCATGGTCATGCCCATCAGGGATTCGAGCTGGGTTGGCGCTTGCGGCGAAACCGTGCCGAATTTCGTGGCATCGCGCACGCCGGTCCAGGGCTCGGCCGGTTCGGGCATGCGCCAGCGAAGCCGGCCCACCGGCGGCCTGGCAAAGGGCACGCCCTTGAAGCGGGCGATACCGTCCTTGCGCAGCCCTGCGAGCTTGCCGCTCGCGGTCTCCACGGTTTCGACGACAGCGGTGTTCATGCGTCTTCAGTCCTACAATTTGCGCTGCGGCGCAAGCTTGCCGCCTCTGTCTTTCCAAAGCTGCGCCATCCAGCCGAACAGGGTTGCGCCATCCGAGGGCACGTCCTTGGCACCGAATTCGCGGTAAAGGGAAGCGGTGTTGACCGCGATGCGCTCGCCATCGCCCCAGCTGGCATAATCGTCAAGCGCAATGGAGCGCGCCGCTTCCAGCGCGCTCATCCCCGCTTCGAAGCGCGCAAAAGCCTCGTCGCGAATGTAATTCAGGTATTGGGCAAGCTTCGCCACGCCGCGCTTGTCCGTCACCGGGCCATGGCCGGGCACGATGGTTTCGACATCGAGGCCCAGGATCGTTTCGCAGGCCGCAATCCAGTTGCCCACCGGCCCCGCCCAGATGATGGGATGACCGTCGATGAAAAGAATGTCGCCGGTGAAGATGGTCTTGTCGGAGGGAACATAAGCCAGCGCATCGCCGCCGGTATGTGCCGGTCCCACTTCGATCAGATCGATGCGCTTGGCGCCCACATATTTCGTGCAATGGCCGGAGAACACCGTATCCGGCAATTTCTGCGTTATGCCGTCGAATTGAAACCGCGAGAAGCAATGCAGGAAATATTCGCCCGTCAGTCCCATGCCGGGTGCGGCCTTCATCAGCCCCGCCAGCATCGCCGGATTCTCATGCGCCATGGATTCGGTCGCGCGTTCGGTGGCGATGATCTCGGCACCCTCCACCAGCGCATTGCCATAGCAATGATCGCCATTGTGATGGGTGTTGACGATGGTGCGGATTTTCGCAGGCGTCGCTTTGGCAAACCCGTCCAGCATGGCGCGCGTTTCGGGATAATCGAACAGCGTATCGATCAGCAGCGCTTCTGCGCCATCGCTCACAAGCCCGGTATTGGCCAGCCCCCAGCCGCCATCGGGTTGCAGCCAGGCATGGCAGCCATTGCCGAAATCGCGCGCCTTCGCGCCGTCCGCCATCCGGAAAACTCCTTCTCGCCCGCCCATTTGGGCCGAGTTTTGCGCGGCTGGCAATTGGGGATTAGGCTTCGCCCAAAATATAACGGGAGCGTGACATGACCGAACAGGTCTTGAAGGCGCAAGCCTTGCCATTCCGCATGGAGCCTTTGACGCCCGGTATCGGTGCGGAAATCCATGGCATCGATCTGCGCGAGCCTTTGTCGGATGAAACGCTGGCGGGATTGCGCGCGGCCCTGCTCGACCGCAAGGTGATCTTCTTCCGCGATCAGCGCATCACCACCGACCAGCACTTGGATTTCGCAAGGCGCTTCGGCGAACTCGAAGTGCACCCCTTCGCGCCGCACAAGCCCGGCTATCCCGAAGTGCTCGCCATCACGCATGACGAGAAAAATCCCGGCCGCGAAAACACCTGGCACAGCGATGTGACATGGCGCCTCGAACCCTCGCTCGGTTCGATCCTGCATGCGCTGGAAGTTCCGCCCGTCGGCGGCGATACGCTGTTTGCCGATATGGTTGCGGCCTATGAAGGCCTCGATGATGAAACCAAAAACAAAATCGAAACCCGCACCGCCATCCACGATTTCGCCCATTTCCGCCAGCAATTGAAGAAGAAGGGAAAGAGCGAAGCCGAGATCGAAGAATATAACCGCGCCTATCCGCCCGCCGAACACCCCATCGTGCGCACCCATCCCGAGACGGGGCGCAAAGGGCTTTATGTCAATCGCGCCTTTACGCAATACATCGTCGATATGGACCGCGGCGAATCCGATGCGCTGCTGAAGCATCTCTATGCGCAGGCCGCGATCCCCGAATATCAATGCCGCTTCCGCTGGCGCGCCCATTCGATAGCGTTCTGGGACAACCGCGCCTCCCAGCATTACGCCGTATCCGATTACTGGCCCGCGCTTCGCCGCATGGAGCGCGTGACGATTGTGGGCGACCGGCCGTATTGAAAAATTCAAAAAAATTTCGTCATCGCCGGGCTTGTCCCGGCGACCCATAATCCCGGGGCTAGGAATTTACGCGAGAGGGTATGGGTGGCCGGAACAAGTCCGGCCATGACGGCTTTTTTTGAAATTATCTCCCCGTCAACCCGCCATCCACCGCAATCGTCTGACCGGTGATATACGCGCTCTCATCCGACATCAGAAACAGCGCCGCATACGCCGTCTCCCATCCCGTGCCTTGCCGGTTCAGCGGCACGTTCGTCGCCGCGCGGTTCGGCCGGCCGCGCGTCGCAAGCCTGCCGATGGATGTATCCATCAATCCCGGCGCCACGACATTGGCGCGAATGGCGCGGCGCGCGCCTTCGAACGCGACATGGCGGCACAGCCCCGCCAATCCGGCCTTGGATGCATCGTAAGCGGGCAGGCGGCTTCCCGCCGTCATGCCGGCAATGGATGACACGAACACGATGGACGAGCATTCCGCCATGCGCGGCAATGCGTGCTTCACCGTCAGCATGTGGCTTCGGATATTCACCGCGAACACGCGATCCCAGCTTTCGGCCGTGGTGCCTTCCAGCCAGGCGCCGCCGGCCCCGATCCCCACATTCAAAACCAGCCCATCGAGATCGCCCAATCCTTGCACCGCATCGTCCACCATGCGCACGATGTCGTCTTCCTTCGTCGCATCGGCGCGGATGGCAAAGGCACTGCCGTTTTCCGTCTCGATCAGCGACACGGTTGCCGCCGCACTCGCCTCGTCGCGGTCGGCCACGGCGACGCCCGCGCCTTCGCGCGCGAACAACACCGAAATCGCGCGGCCGTTTCCGACGGGCGTATCGGCCTCGCCGATATCCATCTGCCCGCCGCCCACAACCAGCACGCGCCGGCCCTTCAGCCGCCCGCGGCCGGGTGCTTTGCCTTCCGATTCCGGCGGCAAATGGATGCTGCGTTCGCTCATATATAAGCCGTCATGGCCGGGCTTGACCCGGCCACCCATTTTGAATGCTTGACCGATTAGGACCCACCTGCTTGATCTTCGCAAGAACGATATTGGAGTTTCCATGGTCGAAGCGGTGATTTTCGATTTCGGCGGGGTCTTCACCACCTCGCCTTTCGAGGCGTTTGCGCGCTACGAACGCGAGCGCGGCCTGCCCGAAAACCTGATCAAGCAGATCAACGGCGCGAATTACCTCGAAAACGCCTGGGCGAAATTCGAGCGCGCGGAAGTCGATCTGGATACGTTCGACACATTGTTTGCCGAAGAAGCCCGCGCGCTCGGCCATCACGTTCCGGGCAAGGACATCATCGCGCTGCTCGCCGGTGATTTCCGCCCCGAAATGCTCACGGCGCTCAAGCGCATCAAGACGAAATTCAAAACCGGCTGCATCACCAACAATGTGCCGTCGAACCAGACCGGCTCGGCGGATGGCCGCGCTTTATATGCGCGCGAGATCATGGCGCTGTTCGATCATCTGATCGAATCCTCGAAAGTGAATTTGCGCAAGCCCGATCCGCGCATTTACACCATGATGTGCGATGCGTTGGGGGTTAAGCCGGAAGCCTGCATCTATCTCGACGATCTCGGTGTCAACCTGAAACCCGCCCGCGCGCTCGGCATGCACACGATCAAGGTCGAAAGCGGCCATCAGGCGATTGCGGCGCTGGAAAAAGCGACGGGGATGAATTTAAGCGAATAGCGAGTGGCGAATAGCGAATGGAGCGATAAACGTTTTCCCTATTCGCCATTCGCTATTTCGCCATTCGCCCTACTCAAAATCCTTCGCCAGTTCGGCGCGCACATCCGCGGGCATCACCGCCATATGCCCATACGCGGGATGCGCCACGCCGAGCACCGCAGGCACCGATACGTCGCGGAACTTCGCGATCTGCGCGGGCGTGAACACAAAGCGCACCCAATGCACCGACGATGTCTTGCCATCCGGCGTGGTGCGCTCGTCATATTCGGTGGGCGTGCCCGCGATGCGTTCGCCCGCAAGTTCGATGTAGGTGCTCTCCTCGATTCCGGCCAGCCGCATCAATTCGCGCGCGCGCCGGTTTGCGTCCTCGATCTCCAGCATCAGGGTCGCGATCAATTCGCTGCCTTGCGGGATCAGCGGATTATAGGCTTCGAGTTCGCCTGCGATTTGCGCCTCGCCGCCTTTTTCGATGTGCAGCATCTCCTGCACCTGAAGCCACATCGTGTCGTAATTCTCGAAATAGAAGGTCGCAAACGGGCCCACCAAAACGCGGCGGTTCTTCTTCACCGGAATGAGATTCTTGCGGAATTCGGCGCGCTCCGCCGCATATTTCTCGTAGGCGATGATGTCGGCGGGCGTGATCTTGCGTGGCGGCATGTCAGACCTCCAATCCATAGGCGCGCGCGATGATCTCGATGGGATGTTCGGGCGCTTGCGCCTTCAATTCCGTGCCGTCCTTCGCGGCCATGTCGCTGACATTCTGGAAAATGTGCTGGGCGGCGAGCGGGCAATCCGAAACGATGTGGCCGCGCCCCTGTCCCGCAACCGCGCGGAACACGGGGCGCCCGACTTTCTCGGCAACCCCATGGGTTTGCTTCATCACGCCGAAAGTGCCGCCATGGCCCGAACAGCGCTCGATCACATCCACCGGCGTATCGGGAATCATGCGCAGCATTTCGGCCGCCTTCGGTCCCATGTTCTGCGCGCGCGCATGGCAGGGCAGATGCACGCTGATGCCTTCGGGCAGGGATTTCATGCCCGGCGGCAGGCCTTCCTTCTTGGCGATGTCCACCACATATTCGTCGATGTCGAATACCGCCTCCGCCAGCCGCTTCACATCTTCATTGTCCGGCACGATCAGCGCCCATTCGAATTTCAGCATCAGCCCGCAGGAGGCCGTCAGCGTCACGATGTCGTAGCCCTCGTCGATCAGCTGCACCAGTTCCTTCGAAACCTTCGCCGCCTGCTCGGCAACGCGGCCAAGTTCCGCCTGTTCCAGAAACGGCATGCCGCAGCAGCCGGGATAGGCGGCGCGCGTCTCCACGCCGATGTGATTGAGCACCGCGCGCGCGGCCATGCCCGTATCGGGCTTGTTGTAATTGACGAAACAGGTGGCATAGAGCGCCGCCTTTCGCTTGCCGAAAGCGGGCGCGGTCTTGTTGGGCGCGATGGGCGCGCTCTTGTCGGCACGCAAAAATGTCTGCGAAGCGAATTTCGGCAGCGTCGCATCCTTGTCGATCCCGGCGACGCTCTCCATCAAAGGTCGCGTCAATTTATTGCCACGTTCGGAACCCCAGTTCACGAGGCCCGAAAGCGGCACCGCCATGCGCCCGTTGCGATCCATCTCCGCCAGTTGCCGCGCGGTGAAATCCTTGTGCCCCGCGCGCGCTTCCACCGCGCGATGGCGCAGCATCAGATGGGGAAAATCCACATTGAACGGATGCGGCGGCACGTAAGGGCATTTCGTCATGAAGCACATGTCGCACAGCGTGCAGGCTTCGACGATCGCCGGAAAATTTTCGGACTTCACGCCGTCCACATCTTCGGTCGGATTGGAATCGATCAGGTCGAACAGGCGCGGAAAGGAATCGCACAGATTGAAACAGCGCCGGCAGCCATGACAGATGTCGAACACCCGGCGCATCTCGGCATCGAGCTTCGCCGCGTCGTAAAATTCCTCAGCGCGCCAATCGATCGAATGGCGTGTGGGAGCGTCGAGGCTGCCTTCTCTTGACATGCGAATAGCGAGTAGCGAATAGCGAGTAGCGAATAGCGAGTAGCGAATAGAATCCCTATTCGCTATTCGCGATTTCGCTATTCGCCCTTTCTTATTTCCCCAGCGTATCCAGCGCCTTCTGGAAGCGCCCCGCATGGCTCTTCTCGGCCTTGGCCAGCGTCTCGAACCAGTCGGCGATTTCGTCGAAGCCTTCGTCGCGCGCGGTCTTGGCCATGCCCGGATACATGTCGGTGTATTCGTGGGTCTCGCCTGCAATCGCGGCTTTGAGGTTCAGATCGGTGCCGCCGATGGGCTCGCCCGTCGCCGGATCGCCCACCGCTTCGAGGAATTCGAGATGGCCGTGTGCATGGCCCGTCTCGCCTTCGGCGGTGGAGCGGAATACGGTGGAGACGTCATTGTAGCCTTCGACGTCCGCCTTCTGCGCGAAATAGAGGTAACGGCGATTGGCCTGGCTTTCGCCGGCAAACGCGTCCTTCAGATTCTGCGCGGTCTTGGATCCTTTCAGGTTGGCCATGGTGTTCTTCCCTTGAAAACGGTTGACGGGCCGCGAATGTGCACCCGCGAAAAACGCCTGTCAATAGTTTAGAATTGTTCTAAATCAACCTTCGGGCGCGGCGCGGCTGCGCCGGATGCGCACGACCACATCCACCCGCTCCACCTGGGTGCCTTGCGGGGGGCTGGGCACGCCGGCCACGGCGATGCAAGCGCCGGGAATATCGATCAGGGTTCCGTCGTCCTCGGCATAGAAATGTTGATGCGGCTCGATATTGGTATCGAAATAGAAGCGCCCCGCATCCACCGCCACCTGGCGCAGCAGCCCGGCTGCGGTGAATTGGTGCAGGGTGTTGTAGACGGTGGCGAGCGAGACCCCGATGCCCGCCTCCACCGCCTCGGCATGAAGCGATTCGGCGGTCATGTGCCGGTGGCCGCGGCCGAACAGCAATCCGGCCAGGGCGACGCGCTGGCGCGTGGGCCTCAGCCCCGCCGAACGCAGCGTTTCGCTGGAATTCTCAGCCGATTTGCGTGCCGTTCTGGTCATGGCGTCCTTGTGAACCGGGCCGGCCCGTGCGGGTCTTGCATGCCCGCCGCGCGGGCTTCATAACCTGACAATCTGTCTGGTTCTGGTTAGAATACTTCTAATCAGAAGCAGATTGGGCTCTTGGCCGCTAAAGTCAAGAGCAGCCGGGAATGGATGGTAGCGCCGATGCTGGGACGTAAAACGAGTTTCGACCTTCAGGGATTGCTGGCCTGTGCGCGCGGCGAATTGTTCGGCGAGGGCAATGCCAAACTGCCTTTGCCGCCCATGCTGATGTTCGACCGCATCACGCGCATCCTCGAAAAAGGCGGCGCCCATGGCAAAGGCTCGATGGAAGCCGAACTCGATGTGAACCCGAATCTGTGGTTCTTCAAATGCCATTTCCAGAACGATCCGGTCATGCCCGGCTGCCTCGGCCTCGATGCCATGTGGCAGATGGTGGGTTTTTTCCTCGGCTGGATGGGCGGGCTGGGCAAGGGCCGCGCGCTGGGCGTGGGCGAAGTAAAATTCACCGGCATGGTTTTGCCTGGCGCCAGGACGGTCAGCTATTACATCGAACTCAAGCGCGTGATCATGCGCAGGCTGGTGCTGGGCATCGCCGACGGCATCATGACAGTGGACGGCAAGACGATCTATGAAGCCAAAGACCTGAAGGTCGGCCTCTTCAGCGATGCCGCAGCCGCCCTTGCCGGCTCCGACGCGGCCCCCGTTCCCGCCTGACGCAACAGATTTCTAAGGAGCGCCCATGAGACGCGTCGTCGTCACCGGTATGGGCATTGTTTCTTCCATCGGCAACAATGCGCAGGAAGTCGTGGCGTCTTTGCGCGAGGCGCGTTCGGGGATCGTCAAGGCCGAAGATTACGAGCGCTACAATTTCCGCAGCCATGTTCACGGCAGCCTCAAAATCGATCTCGATGCGGTGGTGGACCGGCGTGCGCGCCGCTTCCAGGGCGATGGCGCGGCCTATGCCTGGGTCTCCATGGAACAGGCAATCCGCGATTCCGGCCTGGAGCCGGATGATGTGAGCAATCCGCGCACCGGCTTGATTGTCGGTTCCGGCGGGCCTTCGACCAAAGCCATTGTCGCCGCCGCCGATATCACGCGCGATCCCGTCAAAGGCCCCAAACGCATCGGCCCCTTTGCGGTGCCAAAGGCGATGTCGTCCACCTGCTCGGCCAATCTTTCCACCTGGTACAAGACCAAGGGCGTGAATTATTCGATCAGTTCGGCGTGTTCCACTTCCGCCAATTGCATCGGCAATGCGGCGGAAATGATTCAATGGGGCAAGCAGGATGTGATGTTCGCCGGCGGCGCCGAAGAACTCGATTGGACCTTGTCGGTGCTGTTCGATGCCATGGGCGCGATGTCGTCCAAATTCAACGCCACGCCCGAAAAGGCCTCGCGCGCCTATGACAAAAACCGCGACGGTTTCGTGATTTCCGGCGGCGGCGGCATCGTGGTGCTGGAAGAACTCGAACACGCCAAAGCCCGCGGCGCCAAAATCTATGCCGAACTGATCGGCTATGGCGCCACCGCCGACGGCGCCGACATGGTGGCGCCCTCCGGCGAAGGGGCTGTGCGCTGCATGCGCATGGCGCTCGACCGGGTGGAAGAAAAGATCGATTACATCAACCCGCACGCAACTTCGACGCCGGTGGGCGACGTCCCCGAAATCAGCGCCATCCGCGATGTGTTCGGCGACGACATGCCCCCCATCAGCGCCACCAAATCGCTGACCGGCCACAGCCAGGGGGCTGCGGGCGTGCATGAAGCAATCTACACTTTGCTGATGATGCAAAACGGCTTCATCTGCGAAAGCGCGAATATCGAAGAGATCGATCCGGCGGTAGCCGATGCAAACATCGTGCGAAAGCGCATCGACGATGCGAAGATAAACGTGGCGCTGTCCAACAGCTTCGGCTTCGGCGGCACCAATGCGACGCTGGTGTTCCGGCGTATGTGATATGCTTCGACAGGCTCAGCATGAGGGATCCCCTCACCCTGAGCTTGTCGAAGGGCGCGCTGGCGAATGGCTTGATGACGAGCGATCGGGCTCGCTTGCGTTTCGGTTTGGCATAAGGGGCGAGGCAAACATGTCGGACGCCGGTTTGATGAAAGGCCGCCGCGGCCTTGTGATGGGTGTCGCCAACGATCACTCCATCGCCTGGGGCATTGCGCGCACGCTGGCGGGCCGGGGCGCACAGGTGGCGTTCACCTATCAGGGCGATGCCCAGGCCCGGCGCCTGAAGCCGCTCGCCGAAAGCATCGGTTCGAAAATCATGCTGCCCGGCGACGTCGAGAAAGACGACGAACTCGATGCGGCCTTCGCCACGCTGAAGAAGGAATGGGGCGGCATGGATTTCCTCGTCCACGCCATCGCCCATTCCGACCGCAACGAGTTGAAGGGCCGCTATGTCGATACCTCGCGCGCCAATTTCCGCCGCACCATGGAAATCTCCTGCTATTCCTTCACCGCGGTTGCCCAGCGCGCCGCGAGCATGATGACGCCGCCATCGCTGGGCGGGCAGGGCGGGGCGATGATCACGCTCACCTATCTGGGCGCAAGCCGCGTCATGCCGAATTACAATGTGATGGGCGTGGCCAAAGCGGCCCTGGAATCGAGTGTGCGTTATCTCGCGGCCGATCTCGGCCATGACGGCATCCGCGTCAACGCGATTTCGGCGGGGCCGATGCGCACGCTGGCCGGCGCCGCGGTGGGCGATGCGCGCACCGTGTTCAAATGGAACAAGGCGCACAACCCGCTCAAGAAAAGCCTCGTGCTCGATCATGTGGGCAATGCCGCGCTCTATCTGCTCAGCGACATGTCGGCCGGCGTCACCGGCGAAATCCATTTCGTCGATGCCGGGTTCAACATCGTCGGCATGCCGCCGACGGCCGATCTCAAAGGCTGGATCGCGCCCGAAAACGGCGAGGCCGAAGGGGAAAAGCTTCATGCGCAAGCGGAATAATTTTCCGCCCCCGCATGCGGGGGACGTGTCCGGCGTCGATAGTCCGGAACCCAGCCTGTGAAGCTCAACCAGATGATGGTGCCCGCGCGCGATCTGGCGCGTTCCATCGAATTCTACAAAACGCTCGGCTTCAAGCTCATCGTCGTCAACGATCGTTACGCGCGCTTTGAAATCGGCGATGGCGAGGCGACATTCTCGTTGCATGCCCAGGACGATCTGTCGGGAATCGCCAACGGCCCCGAACTCTATTTCGAATGCGAAGACCTCGATGCCCGCGTGGCGGCGCTGAAGCAAAAGGGCGTGCGCTTCGACACCGATCCCACGGATCAAAGCTGGGGCTGGCGCGAAGCCCATCTCACCGATCCGGCGGGGGTCAAGCTGTGCTTGTACTGGGCCGGCGAAATGCGCCGCTTCCCGCCCTGGCGGATCAAGGATTAGAGGCGTTGGGGCCTATCCCAAACCACGCCCCACACCGTCATTGCCGGGCTTGTCCCGGCAACCCATACGCCCATGCGGTGATCGTTTGGCGATTCGTTTGAACACGCTGAGTTCGCCGTGCGAGACCGGTTTTGCACCGTCTGGGGGAATGGATGGCCGGGACAAGCCCGGCCATGACGGAAAGGGGTATCGAATCCTCTATCCCGCCCGCTTCAACGCCGCATCGGCAAACCGCCCGAACAGGTAATGCGAATCCATCGGCCCGGGCGAGGCTTCGGGGTGGTATTGCACACCGAACACCGGCCGGTCCGCAATCGCAATCCCGCAATTGGTGCCGTCGAACAGCGAGACATGGGTTTCCTTGACGCCTTTGGGCAGCGTTTCGCGGTCCACCGTGAAGCCGTGATTCATCGACACGATTTCGACCTTGCCGGTTTCCAGATCCTTCACCGGATGGTTCGCGCCGTGATGGCCTTGCGCCATCTTGCGCGTCTCGGCGCCCAGCGCGAGCGACAAGATCTGATGGCCCAGACAAATCCCGAATACCGGCAGATTGGTTTCGAGCAATCCCTTGATCGTGGGGATCGCATAGGCGCCCGTCGCCGCCGGATCGCCCGGCCCGTTGGAGAGCAACACGCCATGCGGGCGCAAACGGATCACGTCGTCGTAATGCGCATTGGCCGGCAGCACGGTGATCTCCGCGCCATGGCCCGCCAACTGGCGCAGGATGTTGCGCTTGACGCCGTAATCGATCACCACGCAGCGCCATGTGGGCGCGGGCTCTTCGCCATAGCCCTTGCTCCACGCCCAGGGCGTTTCGTGCCATGTATAGCTCTGCCGGCAGGTCACGTCCTTGGCCAGATCGGCGCCCACCAGTCCCGGAAAATCGCGCGCCTGTCTGGTCAGCGCATCGATATCGAATTTGCCGTCCGCCGCATGCGCCACCACGCCATGGGGCATGCCCAGCGTGCGGATGCGGCTCGTCAGCGCGCGCGTGTCCAGCCCGGCGATGCCGGGGATATTGTTCAGCTTCAGCCAGCGGTCGAGGCCAGCGAGGTTGCGGTAGTTCGAGGGCTGCTCGGCATCGGCGCGCACGACAAGCGCGCGCACCACCGGCGTGGTCGCCTCCACATCTTCCGAATTGGTTCCCACAATGCCGATATGGGGAAAGGTGAAGGCCACGATCTGGGCCGCGTAAGAGGGATCGGTCAGGATTTCCTGATAGCCCGTCATCGCGGTGTTGAAACAGACTTCGCCCACGGCGGCGGTTTCGGCGCCGAAACCGCGGCCCTCGAACACGGTGCCGTCGGCCAGCACGAGAACGGCCGACCCGCGCGAACGATTCGCCCCCTTTGCGGAGGCGCTGGCGAGGCTCAAATCGGACATGGGAAAACCGTATCTGGAATCGCGGCAAAATAGGAATGCCGGGCCCGCCGGTCAAGTTGCGGGCCCTGCGTCCCATCGCCTAGATTGGGCTTTTCCCCAAGGAGCGGCAGATGGCCCTGCGCGAGCGCATCAACGAGCAACTGAAAGAAGCCATGAAGGCCAAGGACCAGCGCCGCGTCACCACGCTGCGCATGATCATGGCCGCCATCAAGGACAGGGACATCGCCGCGCGCACCGAAACCAGCCGCGAGGGCATTTCGGACGACGACGTGCTCGCGCTGCTCGCCAGGATGGTGAAACAGCGCGACGATTCCATCACCCAGTTCGTGATTGGCAACCGCCCCGATCTCGCCGATGCCGAGCGCGCCGAAATCGCCGTCATCCGCGAATTCATGCCCAAACAGATGAGCGAAGACGAGGTCAGGGAAGCCGCCGCCCAGGTGATCGACGACACGAACGCCGCTTCGCCCAAAGACATGGGCAAGGTCATGGCCGCGCTGAAACAGGCCTATGCCGGCCAAATGGATTTCGCGAAAGCGAGCGCGCTGGTGAAGGAGATGCTGAAATAATTTCCTCCCCTGCGAAGCGGGGGAGGTGCCGAGCGCAGCGAGGCGGAGGGGGTGAGTCATGGAAAATTACTTCTACCGACTCACCCCCTCCGTCATGCTCGCGATGCTCGCATGACACCTCCCCCGTAAACGGGGGAGGAAAATGAGCGCGAGGTCACGCCGATGGCAATCACCGTCAAAGAAGCCGCCAGCGATTCCGACATCGCCCGCATCCATCCGGTGATGCGCGAACTGCGCCCGCATATCGCAAACGCAGACGATTTCGTCGCCCGCGTGCGCCGCCAGCGGGAAAACCATGGCTATCGCCTGATCTACACCGAAGATGCCGGCGCGCCGGTCGCCGCCTCGGGTTTTCGCCTCACCGAATATCTGTTCGCGGGAAAAATTCTCTATGTCGACGATCTCATCTGCCTGGAAAGCCATCGCGGCAAAGGCTTCGCCGGCGCGCTGATGCGCTGGATGGAAACCCTCGCCAAAGAAGAAGGCTGCGACCAGTTCCACCTCGATTCCGGCACACACCGCCTGCGCGCCCACCGCTTCTATCACCGGCTGGGCTTGTCGATCACCAGCTTCCACTTCGCGAAAGTGTTGAAGCGGTAAGAAGCTTCGTCCTCACCCTTCGACAAGCTCAGGGTGAGGGCTGAACAAATCCCTCATGCTGAGCCTGTCGAAGCATGAGGGGCCGCCGCCGATATTACTTCACCACCGCGCTCAACATGTCCTTGGCGTCCTGCGCATGCGGGCCGGTCGGGGCGAGTTCGATATATTTCTGCAGCGCTTCGGCGGTGCCCGGCGGAAAGCTCTGTTTGCCGTTGTCGTCCATCTTGGCGTGGGAAACCAGGATCGAGCCTTTGATGAAATAGGCGTCCGCCAGCTTGGGATCGGCGGCGATGGCCTTGTCGCAGGCCTTGATCGGATCGAGCGTCGTCAGCGAATCGTTATATTCCAGCGCGCAGATGTTGAAATAGGCCTCGCCCGCATTGGGCATGGCTTCGGCGGCCTCGGTGAAGGCGATGATGGCCTCCTTGTCGTTGCCGAGCTGGGCCAGCGCATGGCCCTTGGCGATGAACATCTGGCCGAGCGCGGTGTTGATGGTCTGGCGGCTGGTGTTGTGATCGTCCAGCGCGCCGGAGATGGCGCTGTCGAAGGCGTTCACAGCCTGCTGATATTGGCCCAGATTGTACTGCGCATCGCCCAGCGCCTGGTAATTCGACCAGCGCGGGTCCAGCGGCACCAGCTGCTTGAGCGCATTGGATGCGCCCTGCCAGTCCCCCGCCTGGATGGATTTCTGCACCGCTTCGTTCAGGGATTTGATCTGGGCATCATTGCTCGCCAGCGCCGCGCTGGGCAGAAATGCCGCCAATGCCACGGCGATCACGAAATGCTTGGCTGCCATGATGCTTCCTCCATCCGGGCCAGTGTCTTCAACCGTATGGTATGATTTGCACTCAGCGCAATCTTTTTGCGCCCCGCCCGTATGCACAAGATTCCTGAAATGTGGCGCGTACATGGCGCGATAAACCCTCTAGACTGTCACACATGCGTTACAGCCCTAATCTGCTCGAAGAAATCCTGAGGCGGACCGATATCGTCCAGCTTGTGGGACGGCGCGTGAAGCTGATCCGCAAGGGCCGGGTGATGTGGGGCTGCTGCCCCTTCCACAAGGAGAAATCCCCAAGCTTCAAGGTGGAAAACGAGCGCCGCGCCTATAAATGCTTCGGCTGCGGGGCGGGCGGCGATGCTTTCCGCTGGGTCATGGAGACCGAAGGCCTCTCCTTTCCCGAAGCTGTCGAAAAGCTTGCGGGCGAGGCGGGCGTCGAATTGCCCAAATGGAGCGCCGAAGACGAAGCCCGCGAAGAAAAGAAGAAGTCGCTCTACGACATCGCCGAAATGGCGGCGAAGTTCTATGAAGACCAGTTGCGCGGACCCGCCGGCGGCACGGCGCGCGAATATTTGCGCGCCCGCGGACTGGATGACGCAACGGCAAGTCAATTCCGTCTCGGTTATGCGCCCGCCGGCAACAGCGCGCTCATCGGCCATCTCGCAAGCAGCGGCGTTTCGCTCGAGGACATGGTCGCCGCCGGTCTGGCCCGCACCGGTCAGGATGGAAGGCCCGCGCGCGATTTCTTCTTCGACCGGCTGATGTTCCCCATCGCCGACGGGCGCGGCCGCGCGGTGGCCTTCGGCGCGCGCGCGCTTTCGCCCGAAGCCCAGCCCAAATACATCAACACCGGCGAAACGCCGATCTTCTCCAAGGGCCATCTGCTTTACAATTTCGCGGCTGCGCGCCCCGCCGCTCTCAAGAGCGGCACGATGATCCTGGCCGAAGGCTATATGGATGTGATCGCGCTGGTGCGCGCCGGTTTCGAGGCCGCCGTCGCCCCCCTCGGCACCGCGCTCACCGAAGACCAGTTGGCGCTTCTGTGGCGCGTGACGCCGGAACCGGTGCTGGCCTTCGATGGCGACGATGCGGGCTTGCGCGCCGGCAATCGCGCCGCGCGCCTGGCGCTGCCCCATCTGAAACCCGGCCATTCGCTGCGTTTCGCCTTCCTGCCGCCGGGCGAGGATCCCGATTCCTTCATCCGCGCCCATGGGCCCGCCGCCATGAAAAAACTGCTCGACGATGCGCAGGCGCTGTCCGATGTGCTGTGGCGGGTGGAAACCGAAGGCAAGGACTTCGCCACGCCGGAACGCCGCGCCGGCCTCGAACGCGTCCTGGCCGAAATCGTCGCGGCGATCTCCGATTCCAAGGTTGCCGATTATTATCGCCGCGATTTCGAGCAGCGCGTGTTCGACACCTTCAAGAGGCGGGTTTGGGCAAAAGCGTCGCCCAAGGGGCAGGCGGGCCGCGTCGAAGGCAAGGGCTTTGTCCGCCCGCCCCCCAAGCTCGCCCCCGTCTCCGCCGAGGTGAAGAACAGCCTGCTGGCCCGGGCGGGCTCCGGGGGCGCGCGGCGGATGAAGGAGCTGGAGGTCGCCGGTCTTCTCTTCGAACATCCCGAAATCGCCGCGCAACATGCCGAAATGCTGGCCCGGCTCGTCTTCGCGGATCGTTCGCTTGACAGGCTCCGCCGTGAAGTCCTAGACCTCGCCGCCTCCGGAATTGGGCTTGAAAAAGGGGCTCTGGAGAACCATCTCGTTCGCGTGGGGCTTGGCGAACTCGCGGGCCGGTTGGCTGCGAGGAGCGCCGCTTCAGCGGGCGCCGGAGGGGACGACCTTGGCGACGACTTCGAGACCCGCTGGCTGCGCGCGACCGCCCAATTGCGCGAAATGGCCGAATTGGAACCAGAACGCCACCGCGCCATGGAGCGTTTCAAGGATGAGGGTACCGAGGAGAGCTGGCGCGACGCGCACCGCCTCCTCTCGGCGCGCGATTGAGGCGCATTGGCCCCAAGCCTGACAGGGTCTAGAAACCGCTTTCTGCCGCCATAGGGTAGAAGGCATTACGGACGACGCAATGGCGACGAAGACGGCACACCAGAAAAAGCCCGCGAAAACGGCCCATAAGACAGCCTCCAAGGCCAGGCCCGCCAGGAAACCGGCGGCGAAATCCGCGCGCGCCCAGGCGGCCCCGGCCAAAAAGGCGGCCCCCAAGGCGGCGTCCAAGCCCAAGGCCAAGCCCGCGCTGAAGGCGGCCAGGAAGCCCGAGCCCAAAAAGGCCGAGGCCAGGAAACCCGAGCCCAAGACCAAGGCGCCCGCGCCCAAGAAGGCGGCGGCGCCCCAGCCCGCGCCCGCGCCGGAGCCCGTAAAAAAGCCGGAGCTGAAGCTCGCTGCCAAGCCCAAGCCCGGCGAAGAACCCCAGACCGCCCGCGAGGACGCCGATTTGCCCTTGCTGGATATGACCGATGTGTCCGTGCGCAAGATGATCGCGCGGGCCAAAAGCCGCGGCTACGTCACCTATGACGAGCTGAACAAGGTGCTTCCGTCCGACAAGGTCTCCTCCGAGCAGATCGAAGACACCATGTCGATGCTCAACGAAATGGGCATCAACGTCATCGAGAGCGAGGAGCAGGAAGAAGGCGGCGAAGAAGGCGGCGTGCCGGCGCTGGCCGAGGGCGGCAAGGAAGTCGCCACCAAGGCTGCGGGCACCGAACAGTTCGACCGCACCGACGATCCGGTGCGCATGTATCTGCGCGAGATGGGCTCGGTGGAACTTCTCTCCCGCGAAGGCGAAATCGCCATCGCCAAGCGCATCGAGGCCGGCCGCGAATTGATGATCGGCGCGCTGTGCGAAAGCCCGCTCACCTTCGAAGCCATCACGGTGTGGCGCGACGAACTCAACGAAGGAAAAGTCCTTCTTCGCGACATCATCGATCTGGAAGCGATGTATGGCGCGGGCCCCGACGGCCAGCCCACGCCCCCGCAGCCGAACGGCAATGCAGGCGCGCCGGTGATGAACGGCCATGCCGCCCCGCAACAGGCCGCGCCGCCGCCGCAGCGCCCCGAACCGCCCAAGCCGCAACAGCCGCGCGCCGAAGGCGAAGAGGAAGTCGATCCCGGCGAAGCCGCCGCGGCCGCCGATGCCGCCGGCGACGACGAAGACGATGAAGGCAATCTGCCGCTGTCGGCGATGGAAGCCGCGCTGAAGCCGCAAGTGCTCGAAACGCTCGACCAGATCGCCTCGCTCTACAAGAAACTCGGCAAGCTGCAGGATGCGTCCGTCGAAGCCCAACTCGGCGGCACCGATGAATTGTCGAACAGCCAGGAACGCCGCTTCAAGAAGCTGCGCACCGATACGGTCGATCTCGTCAAGGGCCTCAAGCTCAACAACAACCGCATCGAGGCGCTGGTCGATCAGATGTACGGCATCAATCGCCGCCTCGTCAGCCTGGAAGGCCGCCTGCTGCGCCTGGCCGAAGCCCATGGCGTGGACCGCCTCGATTTCCTCAAAGAGCATTTCGGCAACGAACTCGATCCCAATTGGGCACGCCGTGTGGGAAGGCTCAGCCGCCCCGGCTGGAAGGATTTCATCCAGGACGAGCGCGACAAGGTCAATGCGCTGCGCGACGAAATTCAAAGCCTCGCGCAGGAAATGCGCCAGTCGATCAGCGATTTTCGCCGCATCGTGCAGACGGTGCAGAAGGGCGAACGCGAATCGAGCCAGGCGAAAAAGGAAATGATCGAGGCCAATTTGCGCCTCGTGATTTCCATCGCCAAGAAATACACCAATCGCGGCCTGCAATTCCTCGATCTCATTCAGGAAGGCAATATCGGGTTGATGAAGGCGGTGGACAAATTCGAATACCGCCGCGGCTACAAATTCTCGACTTACGCCACATGGTGGATCCGCCAGGCGATCACCCGCTCCATCGCCGATCAGGCGCGCACCATCCGCATTCCCGTCCACATGATCGAAACGATCAACAAGCTGGTGCGCACATCCCGCCAGATGCTGCACGAAATCGGCCGCGAACCCACGCCCGAAGAACTGGCCGAACGCCTCGCCATGCCGCTCGAAAAAGTGCGCAAGGTTCTGAAGATCGCAAAAGAACCCATCAGCCTCGAAACCCCCATCGGCGACGAGGAAGATTCGCATCTCGGCGATTTCATCGAAGACAAGAACGCGGTGCTGCCCATCGATGCCGCGATCCAGGCCAATTTGCGCGAAACCACCACGCGCGTGCTGGCCACGCTGACCCCGCGCGAAGAACGCGTGCTCAGAATGCGCTTCGGCATCGGCATGAACACCGATCACACGCTCGAAGAAGTCGGCCAGCAATTCTCGGTCACCCGCGAACGCATCCGCCAGATCGAGGCGAAGGCGCTGCGCAAGCTGAAGCATCCCAGCCGCAGCCGGAAATTACGCTCGTTCCTGGATAATTGAGCGCCGCCATGCTCCTCACGCTGCTGAAGGCGAAAATCCACCGCGCCACGGTCACGCAATGCGACCTGCATTACGAGGGCTCGATCTCGATCGACGCGGCGCTGCTTGAAGCAAGCGGCATCCTGCCGAACGAACAGGTGGACGTGCTTAACATCACCACCGGCGCGCGCTTCACGACTTATGCCATCGAAGCGCCGGCCGGCTCGGGCACCATCGGCATCAACGGCGCCGCCGCGCGGCTCGCTCAAACCGGCGACCTCGTGATCGTCATCGCCTATGCGCAGATGGACGCGGCGGAAGCGAAGCGGCACAAGCCGGTGGTGGTGCAGATGGACGCAAAGAACCGCATTTCCGGATAACGCGCTTGGACGAACCGGCGTTTCGCGCTATTCTTGGTCTATGACAGAACTTCTCGAAAAGGCTGTCGAGGCCGTGCGCAATCTGCCATCCGACTCTCAGGATGAAATCGCGCGCGCCATACTCCGGCTGGCGTCGGGCGGCGGCGAGCCCGAGGCTATCGATGCCGCCCATCTTCCGGCCGTTCTGGAAGGATTGGCGCAAGCGCGGGCCCGCGAATTTGCGTCCGACGCCGAAGTGGAAGCCGCCTTCCGCCGCTTCGATTCATGAAATTGCGTTTCACGCCGCGTGCGGCGTCTGACCTTATCGACATCGCCGATTACATCCGCACCGAAAATCCTCATGCTGCCTTGCGCGTACGCAACGCCATTCTGGATTCGCTGCAAACGCTGAGCTTGTTTCCGCGTCTTGGACGACCGCAAACGGTGGAAGGGGTGCGCAAGCTTGTCACGCGCACCTATCCCTATCTGGTTTATTATGAAATTGATGTCGCGCAAGATGAAATCGCGATCCTGACGATCCAGCATCCGGCGCGCGAGCGGCTGTATTCCGATAGGTGATCGGTTTCCGGCTGGCGCATCTCCCCCCGCTATCCCCGCCCTAATCCCAGCCCCCACCGGCAAAACCGCCAACCTTATCCCCGCTCTCCGAAACGGCCGTAAAATGCACGCCGTAACCAACCGGAGATCACCCATGTCCATCGACTTCTACATCAGCCCCGAAGGCCGCGAAGCCGTCATGACCGATGCCGCGCGTTTTCTCGTTGCCCGTCTTGCTTCCTCGGAAGATGCCATCGCCGTCGCGCTCGAAATCGCGCGCTGCGAGAACCATGTGCCCGAGGCGCGCGCGGCCGCGCTTCGCAGCATCGCCCGGCTGATGGCCTCGGCCGCCACCATCGCCAATTCGCTTGCCCGCATGAACGGCACGACCCACGATCAGCGCGTCACCGTCGAGCATATCGGCGAGCGCATCGGCGGGGATAAGTTCGAAACCTTGTCCCCGCGCAAAACCGCGGAAACCCGGGAAAAACTGAAAGCCTATCCCCGCGGGGAGGGGGCCCCCAAAAAAAATTCCGTACGCAATCTGAACGAGCCTTCGCCCCATCTGTGGCCCGCGCGCCATCGCGCGGATTGAAAGCGCATCAGCCTTGCACAAACGTCCATTGCGCGCGGTCCCGCTCAATGGCACACCGCCCAGCCCAATGGAGGGGCGCATGACGAGCGTTGCGGCATCGCAAGCAAAACCCGCCGAAGGCACGGCCTATGCCGTGATCTTCGCGGTCGCCTTCTGCCACATGCTCAACGACATGATGCAATCGCTGATCCCTGCGATTTATCCCAACCTGAAAATGCTCTTCCATCTCAGCTTCACCCAGATCGGCCTCATCACGCTGGTGTTTCAGATCACCGCTTCGCTGCTGCAGCCGCTGGTCGGGCTTTATGGCGACCGCAAAGCCATTCCCTATCTGCTGCCCGCCGGTGCGGCCTTCACGCTCATCGGCCTGCTGCTGCTGGGCCTGGCGAACAGCTATGTCATGGTCCTGGCCGCGGCCTCGGTGGTGGGCATAGGCTCCTCGGTGTTTCATCCCGAATCCTCGCGTGTGGCGCGCATGGCTTCGGGCGGGCGGCATGGTTTCGCGCAGGCCAGTTTCCAGGTGGGCGGCAATGTCGGCGGCGCGGTCGGCCCGCTGCTGGCTGCTCTTGTCGTGGCGGCCTATGGCCATTCGGCGATTGCGTGGTGCGCGGCGCTTGCGCTGCTGTCCATCGTGGTCCTGTGGAATGTCGGGCGCTGGTACAAGCATCACGGCCTTGCCCGGCTGAAATCGCGCCATCACGCGGGCCTGCAAATGCCGCTGCCGCGTGGGCGCACCGCCGTCTATGTCGGGCTGCTGCTGGCGCTGATCTTCTCCAAATTCTTCTATCTGGCCTCGATCACGTCCTATTACACATTCTATCTGATTCACCATTTCCACGTCTCGGTGCAGAGTGCGCAATTGCACCTGTTCCTGTTTCTGGCATCCGTGGCGGTGGGCACTTTCACCGGCGGGCCCATCGGCGACCGTTACGGGCGCAAATACCTCATCTGGTTTTCGGTTCTGGGCGCGCTGCCCTTCACGCTGGCCCTGCCATTCGTGAATCTGTTCTGGACGAGCGTTTTGAGCAGCATGATCGGGCTGGTCCTGGCCTCGGCCTTTCCGGCCATCGTGGTTTACGGCCAGGAGCTGATGCCGGGAAAGGTGGGGGCGGTATCCGGTCTGTTCTTCGGCTTCGCCTTCGGCATGGGCGGGCTTGGGGCGGCGGCCATCGGCATGCTGGCGGATGCGACAAGCATCGAATTCGTCTATCGCGTCTGCGCCTTTCTCCCGGCCATCGGGCTGGCTGCCGCATTTTTGCCATCCGAGAAACAATTACGCGCGCTCGCGCGTTCTTGAAGCGATGCGGGTGATGCATTCACCGCTTATACATCTTAGTCTCATATGATGAACGCCATGACGTCGAGAGCCGCCCGCATTTATTCTGAGATCGAGCATCGGGCCGATGCCATCATCCATGTGATCGGCATCCTGTTCGCGATCAATGCGAGCCTGTGGCTGCTCGCCCATGTGACGGATGCCTCCGCCAGCGTGCTGGTCTCCGTGTCGGTCTATTGCGCCGGGCTCCTGGCGATGATCTGCTGCTCGGCGGCCTACAATCTCATGCCCCATCACCGCCCCTCGAAGCAGCTTCTGCGCCGCCTCGATCATGCCGCCATCTTCATCATGATCGCCGCCACCTACACCCCCTTTGCCGCCAACCGGCTGGGTGTGGAAACGGGCAGCACGATCCTGGCCGTGATCTGGCTGATCGCCACCATCGGCGTGGTGCTGAAGCTGGTGTGGCCGCACAAATTCGAGCGCACCAGCATCGCCGTCTATATCGCCATGGGCTGGATGATCGTCACCGTCATGCGCCCGCTATCGGCGTCGCTTGCGGCGGTGGATTTCTGGCTGCTGATCGCGGGCGGTCTCATCTATTCGGCCGGAATCGCCTTTTACGTGATCGAGCGCATTCCCTTCCACAAGGCGATCTGGCACGGCTTCGTGCTCTGCGCGGCCATCGTGCATTTCTCGGCGGTGGCGCTGGAGTTCGTGCACTAAGTTTTGCATGGAACGGGCTTGTCCCGGCCACCCATAATCACCATCTGAAACGGAGAATATGGATGGCCGCCGCAAAGGGCGGCCATGACGAATTTCGGATGAATGGAATTGGAAAAAATTCTACCCCGCGAACAATGCCGCCAGCACCAGAAAGATTCCCACCGTCGCCGCCAGCCACACCAGCGTGCGCAGGAACGGAATGCCCAGCGCATAAAGCGGCAGATAGATCACGCGCGCGGCGAGATAGAGTTCGCTGCCGCCCACCGTCTGCCAATTGTGCCGCCCGCTCGCTGCCGCCATCAGCACGGCGGCGGCGAAGAAGGGAAACGTTTCCAGAAAATTCCAGAACGCGCGGTCCAGCCGCCCGGCAAGCTTGCTTGTCAGCGGTTCGGTGTTGTCGCGCGCGCCGGTGTTCCACATGAACCCGCGCTCATTGGTGATGACGTGAATGGCAATGAACAGATGAACGAAACCCAAAACGATGGCGAGCGCGAGCATGGTGAATTCCACGCTCATATGCCCCAGTGTGAATTCCGGCAAATTGTTCATGATCGAATCCCCGAAATGTGCGCTGAAAGTTTATCGCCTGTTTGCGGCCTTATGATAGGATGGTCCCGAAGGGCTGGAGCGAACCCATGCAAGTACTTGCGCGCGTTGCGTTAATCGGCATTCTTGCCGCCGCGCTTGCGGCTTGCGTGGCCGTCGATGTCGCCGCCACCGCCGTCGATGTGACGGCAACCGCGGTCAAAACCACCGCCCATGTCGGCGCCGCCGTGGTCGATACGGCAGCCGATGCGGTCTCGGGCAGTTCGGACAAAGACGACAAGAAGAAGCCGGATTAGAACGCGTCCTTGCGCTTGCGGATTTCGGCGAACACCTCCACATCGCCCGCCTTTTCCATGCCGAGCGTCTTTCGGATATCCGCCGAATCCGGCCGCAGGAACGGATTGGTGCGTTTCTCCAATCCCATCACGGTCGGGATGGTCGGCTTGACCTGCGCGCGCTGGCTTTCCACATAACGCATGCGCGATTTGAGGTCGCCGTTATTGGGCTCGATGGTCAGCGCGAAACGTCCGTTGTTCAGCGTGTATTCATGGCCGCAATAGATGCGCGTGGAATCGGGCAGCGTCATCAGCTTGGTGAGCGAGGCCCACATCGTCTCCGGCGTGCCTTCGAACAGCCGCCCGCAGCCCATGGCGAACAGCGTGTCGCCGGTGAACACCACGCCGTCATCGGCGAAATAGAAGGCGATATGCGCCTTGGTATGGGCGGGGATTTCCAGGATGCGCGCCTCATGGCCGCCCAGCGTCCAGGCCTTGTCCTCGCTCACCCCCACATCGATGCCGGGAATGCGCTCGGCATCCTTGGCCGGGCCCACGATCTGGGCCCCATAGCGCGCCTTGAGCGCCAGGTTGCCGCCGGTGTGGTCGGGGTGGTGATGGGTGTTCAGGATGTGGGTCAGCTTGCGCTCGCCCAGCGCGCGAATCACCGGGTCCGGTTCGGAGGGATCGACCACCGCCCAGACCCCTTGTCCGGCGTCGGAGACGATATAGGCGTAATTGTCTCTCAGGCAGGGAACAAGTTCGACCGTCAGTTTCGCCATTTTTTTACCCTTGATGGAGCCCCTATCGTAGCCAGACCCGCCTTGCCATTGAACCGGGATGCGACACGGTTTACCCCAATAGCATGCAGATCGACGCACACGATCTCTCCGCCTTCTACGAGGCCCCCATGGGTCTGGTGACGCGCCGCCTGATCGGACGGCGCATCAGGCGGTTGTGGCCCACCGCGCCGGGCTTGCGGATTCTGGGGGTGGGCTTCGCGCCCCCCTATCTGGCGCCCTATCAGGGCGAAGCCGAGCGCGTCATTGCCCTGATGCCCGCCCAGCAGGGCGTGGTGGCCTGGCCGGGCACGGGCCCGCTGTCGGTGCTGGGTGAGGAAAACGCGCTGCCGTTCCCCGATGCGATGTTCGACCGCATCCTGATGGTGCATGCCATCGAGGCCGCCGAATCGTGGCGCCCGCTGATGCGCCAGGTCTGGCGGGTGCTGGCGCCGTCGGGGCGGCTGATCGTGATCGCGCCCAATCGCGCCAGCCTGTGGGCGCGGGTGGAGCGCTCGCCCTTCGGCCATGGCCGCCCCTTCACGCGGCGCCAGCTGGCCAGGCTGCTCGCCGAATCGATGTTCGCGCCGGAGCGCTGGGATACGGCGCTGCTGTTTCCGCCGCTGCCGTCGCGCTGGATCCTGCGCGATGGCGCAAGCTGGGAACGGCTCGGGCGCATCCTGTGGCCGCGTCTTGCCGGCGTCCATGTGGTCGAAGCTTCGAAATCGCTTTACGCCCAGCCCGTGCCCGCGGCGCAGAAGAATGCGAAGGCGGCGCTCGCGGAAGTCTCGAGCTGAATTCCGTGTAATGAAACGCGCACTAGTTGGAATCCGCAACAGCGGCGCATAGGGGCCATGCAATTCCGCGCAAGGTTGCCGCCACGTTGTTTTTGCAGAAAAAAATCCGCACCGCTTGCAATCGCAAATGCGTGATGGCGCGAATGAACGGAGCTTCACTTCAAAACCGCTGCATGCGCCCTATCTCCTGTTTGCCCGCGCAATCGAGCCGGGTTGGATAGGAGGGAGTCATGGTGAATTTCAAATCGATCGCATTGGTTACGGGTGCCTGTCTTGCGCTCGGCGTCATGTCGGCCAACGCCGCCGAAGCCGCCACGCGCGTGACCTGCACCAAAACGGGCAGCGCGCTTCAGGACGCGCTCAATGCCAACGCGAACTCGCCCAATTACAAAGAGGCGATCAAGGAACGCCGCGCCGGTTTCGAGTTCTGCAACGCCGGCATGTACAAGAAGGGCGTCGAGCACTACGAACAGGCGATCAAGCTGCTCCAGCCGGCCAAGGACGACAACGGCTAGGCTGCGCGCAGCAGGAATATCGCCCCTTCGGCGAAGATATTGGGCCCCCACGCATCCGGCTGCATCGGATGCGTGGCGCCCTTTTCGCCCAGCGCCAGTGCGCGTTCGATCACCGCGCCCGACTGGCGCGTCATCGCCACGAAATCGGCGATGGTGCAAAGATGGATATTGGGCGTGTCGTACCAGTCGTGATCCAGCGCATGGGTGCGCGGCATGCGCCCGTTGACGAGCAGCGACAGCCGCACGCGCCAATGGCCGAAATTCGGGAATGACACGATGGTGTGCTTGCCGATACGCAACAGATCGGCCAGCACCTTGGAGGGCGCGCGCGTGGCCTGAATGGTCTGGCTCAGGATCACCACATCGAACACATGCGACGGATATTCGGCAAGGTCGGTGTCGGCGTCCCCTTGCACGACCGATAATCCGCGCGCCACGCAGGCGTTCACATTGGGCTGCGAAATCTCGATGCCGCGCCCGTCGACCCGTTTGGTCTTCGCAAGATGTTCGAGCAGCGCGCCGTCGCCGCAGCCGATATCGAGCACGCGCGAATCCGGCGGGATCATCTCGGCGATCGCGGCAAGATCGGCGCGCAATTCGCTCATCTCACGCCCCGGCTCGCGGCGGCCGAATTGAGGAAGCCGCCGACGGCCGCAAAAAGCTCCGGCTCGTCGAGCAAAAAGGCGTCGTGCCCGCGATCGGTTTCGATCTCCACGAAGCTCACATTGGCGGCGGCCGCATTCAGCGCATGGGCGATGCGCTTGTTCTCCGATGTGGGGAACAGCCAATCGCTGGTAAACGAGATGATTCCGAACCGTGTCTTCGTGCCGATGAAGGCTTCGGCCAGCACGCCGTTATAATCCGCCGCCAGATCGAAATAATCCATGGCGCGCGTGATATAGAGATAGGAATTGGCATCGAAGCGATCCACGAACGTCATGCCCTGATGGCGCAGATAGCTCTCGATCTGGAAGTCCGGCTCGAACGCGAAGGAAAGCTCGTCGCGGTTCTGCAGCGTGCGCCCGAATTTCCTCTGCAACGCCGCTTCCGAAAGATAGGTGATGTGGGCGGCCATGCGCGCGACCGCCAGCCCCTTCGAAGGCTGGGTGCCTTCGAGCTGGTAATTGCCGCCCCTCCAATCGGGATCGGCCATGATCGCCTGGCGGCCGACTTCGTGAAAGGCGATGTTCTGCGCGGAATGGCGCGCGGCCGTTGCAATCGGCAGTGCAGAAATCACGCGTTCGGGATAAGAGGCCGCCCATTGCAGCACCTGCATCCCGCCCATCGACCCGCCGGTCACGCAGAGAATTTCCTGAATGCCCAGCGAATCGAGCAGCATCGCCTGCGCGCGCACCATGTCGCGGATGGTGACGACGGGAAATGAAAGTCCGTAAGGCTTGCCGGTCGCCGGATCGGTCTCGGCCGGTCCGCTCGTTCCCATGCAGCCGCCGATGACATTGGCGCAAATGACGAAATAGCGATCGGTATCGATGGGCTTGCCGGGCCCCACCATGGTCTCCCACCAGCCGGGCTTTCCCGTCACCGGATGGCGTCCCGTCACGAACTGGTCGAGGCTGAGCGCATGGCACACCAGCACGACATTGCTCTTGTCCGCGTTCAGCGTGCCATAGGTCATATAGGCGATGGTGATCGGCGAAAGTTCGCGCCCGCAATCGAGCACGAGCGGGCGCTCGAAGGTGATCGCCCGGCCCTGATCGACGCCCGGCGCCTCCAGCCGTCTCAGGAATTTCGGGCTGCCCAGTTCGGCCAATTCATCCCTCCGGAATGCGGGATTTCCCGCGAGGCGCGCTTTGTTGGCCCGAAGGGGCATGGCTGTCAATGTAAGCCGCTTTGATTTCATACGCTTGGCCCTCTATACCGCCTAAAGAATGCCTCAGGACCCTCGGCAAATGACGCTGACGCCCAAGCCCGGTGTGCTCGATATCGCCCCCTATGTGGGCGGGCGCGCGCATGCGTCCGGGGCGGGCCGCGTGTTCAAGCTCTCCTCCAACGAGAGCGCGCTTGGCCCGAGCCCCGCGGCGGTGGACGCGTTCCAATCCGCCGCCGCCGTGCTCGACATCTATCCCGAAGGCAGCGCGCGCATCCTGCGCGAGGCCATCGCCGAAACCCACGGCCTTGCGCCCGAGCGCATTGTCTGCGGCAACGGTTCCGACGAATTGCTGAGCATGCTGGCGGAGGTGTATCTCAGGCCCGGCGACGAAGTGCTGTTCAGCGAACACGCTTTCCTGATCTATCGCATCGCAACCCTCGCCAACAGCGCGGTGCCCGTATCGGTGCCCGAAAAGAACCTGCGCGTGGATGTCGATGCCATGCTGGAAGCGGTGTCCCCGCGCACCCGCATGGTCTATCTCGCCAATCCGAACAACCCGACCGGCACCTATCTTTCGGGCGAAGAGCTGCGAAGGCTGCATGCGGGCCTGCCGCATGGCTGCCTGCTCGTGATCGATGCGGCCTATGCCGAATATGTGCGGCGCAACGATTACGACGCCGGCATCGAAATGGTCTCGCAATTCGACAATGTGGTGATGACGCGCACCTTCTCGAAAATCTACGCGCTGGCGGGTCTGCGCGTGGGCTGGGCATTCTGCCCCGCCGCCGTGGCCGATGCGCTCAATCGCGTGCGCGGGCCGTTCAATGTTTCGACGCCGGCCCAGCGCGCGGCGGCTGCGGCGCTGAAAGACCGCCGCCATGTCGAGGATTCCATCGCCCATAACGAAAAATGGAAATCCTGGCTCGCCGAACACATCGCAAAACTCGGTTTGCGGGTGGACGATTCGGTCGCCAATTTCGTGCTGATCCATTTCCCAGCCCATGGTCCGCACACCGCTGACCGCGCCGATGCCTTCCTGATGAATCGCGGCCTCATCCTGCGCGGCGTGGGCAATTACGGTCTGCCGCATTGCCTGCGCCTTACCGTCGGCCCGGAAGAGGCGAACCGCGCCGTCGTGGCGGCGCTCGAAGAGTTTCTCCAGACATGAGCGCTGTCTTCGACAAGATGGCATTGATCGGCGTCGGCCTTATCGGCTCGTCGATGGCGCATGCGGCGCGGCGCGGAAAGCTGGCCAGGCACATCAGCGGCTATGCGCGGCGCCCCGAAACGCTCGCGAAAGCGAAGAAGGCTGGTTTCGCCGATTCGCTGTACGACAGGCTCGAACCGGTCGTGAAGGATGCCGATCTCGTGGTGCTGGCAACGCCGGTCGGCTCGTATGGCGAATTGGCGAAAGACATTGCACCGTTCCTGAAAAAGGGCGCGATCCTCACCGATGTCGGCTCGGTCAAATCGGCGGTGATCCGCGATGTCGGCCCCCATGTGCCCGAAGGCGTGCATTTCGTGCCGGCGCATCCCATCGCAGGCACCGAGCAATCCGGCCCCGAAGCGGGCTTCGCCGAATTGTTCGACGGGCGCTGGTGCATTCTCACCCCGCCCGCCGGCACCGATGCCGCGGCCACCGAAAAGCTCAAGACGTTCTGGGAAGCGCTTGGCAGCCAGGTCGATGTGATGGATGCCAAACACCACGATCTGGTTCTCGCCATCACAAGCCATGTTCCGCATCTGATTGCCTACAACATCGTGGGCACGGCCGACGATCTGGAAGCCGTAACCGAAAGCGAAGTCATCAAATATTCCGCCGGCGGCTTCCGCGATTTCACCCGCATCGCAGCGTCCGATCCCACCATGTGGCGCGATGTGTTCCTCAACAATCGCGAAGCGGTGCTGGAAATGCTGGCCCGCTTCAACGAAGATTTGAGCGCGCTGCAACGCGCGATCCGCTGGGGCGATGGCGACATGCTGTTCAACCTCTTCACCCGCACCCGCGCCATCCGCCGCTCGATTATCAGCGCCGGCCAGGATAGTGCGGCGCCCAATTTCGGGCGCGGGCCTGAGAAGAAGAATTAGTACAGCGGATCGAGAAATCCGGCTGGCGTTTCGTTCGCGAACACCAATCCGTCCTTGAAAGCGATCTGCATTTTGTCCTGCCCGTCGCGCGCAATCGAATTGAGCAGCGTTGCGAAGAACCCGCTACCGTTCTGCGCCTGAAGGGCAGAAAGTCCTGCGATTTTCAAGTTCAGAATTCCTTGCGGCCGGTGCGCGGCGTCGAGCGTCAGTTGGCCTGATCCGGCCGCTTCGGTCTTGCCCCAAGCCACATCGAGATTGGAAATGTCGAGCGCGCCCTTCCATCCGCTCAGCGTCTCGCGCCAGCCGCGCTCGCCCGACAGCAGCGGGCGCAAGGAACTCGCCGGATGCAGCTGCGCCTTGAAGCGCAGTTTCCTGATCGCGGTGCCGAAGGCCGACTGGAATTGTTTCGACACATGCAGATCGTCCGCGCTCAGCACGATATCCAATGCATCTTGATCCGGATTGCGGCGCAGATGGAATTCGAAATTGGCCGCCTGAAAATCCTTCGATCCGCCGGCGACCATTTCCAGGTCGAAGCGCGACAGCCGGCCATGGGCATTGATGGAGCTTGCGCGCAACAGCCCCGGCGTGAATTGGAGCGTCTTGCGCGCGCCGCCGCCGGCCGCCCATGAAATCGTCTGCTTGCCCGCCGCCTCGAAGATCGCATGGAAGCGGCCGTAATCGAGCATGTGCAGGGCGAAATGTTCGGTCTTCCATTCGGCGGGCCCGTGCGCGGCGTCCACATCGATTCGCATATCGTCCAGCATCAGATCGATGCGAAAGGGAAAGCCCGCAATCTGCCGCTTGGCATAATGCAGCCTCACGCCCGGCGCGATCTCGTGGCCGTTGGCGGCGTCCAGGTATTTTGAAACGGCATGGGCCACCGCGAACCAATGGATCACGGCGGCGGCCAGCAGCGCCACAAGCACGGCGACGGGCGCCCAGAGGAAGAAGCGGTGGGAATATTTCATGCGAATTGCAAATCACCCTTCGACAAGCTCAGGGTGAGGGTTATCCCTCATGCTGAGCCTGTCGAAGCATGCGGGAAGCGGGCGCTAATCTATCCGCATCGCGAGAAGCCGCACGAAATACAAGTGTCGCACCCCTCCAGTTTCACGTAAGACGGGCTCGAGCAGCGCGGACAAAACCGCGCAGGCGCGCCTTCCGCGGCCACGGCGACCGCGCGCCGGTCTTCGGGCTGCGGCGCCTGGCGCGGCGCCATGAAGCCGATATCGATCAGGTGCCGCTCGATCACATCGCCGATGGCCGCCAAGAGCGAGGGCACATAATGGCCGCTGACCCATTGGCCGCCGCGCGGATCGAACACCGCTTTCAATTCATCCACCACGAAGCTCACATCGCCGCCGCGCCGGAACACCGCCGAGATCATCCGCGTCAGCGCCAGCGTCCAGGCATAGGCTTCCATGTTCTTCGAGTTGATGAAGATCTCGAAGGGCCGCCGGCGGCCGTCCTTCACGATGTCGTTGATGGTGATGTAGAAGGCGTGATCGGTTTCGGGCCATTTGATCTTGTAGGTCTGGCCCGGAAGAATCTCCGGCCGGTCGAGCGGCGCGGTCATGTAGACGACGCCGCCTTCGCGCTTGGGCGTTTGCGGCATGGCAAGCGGCAGAAGCGGCTCTTCGTCCGCCACCTTGGCCGGCACCTCCAGCACCGAACCCGTCACCGCGTTGGGCCGGTAGGTGGTGCAGCCCTTGCAGCCCAGCTCATAGGCCTTCAGGTAGACATCCTTGAACGCGTCGAAGGAAATATCCACCGGCACATTGATCGTCTTCGAGATCGAGGAATCGATATGCTTCTGCGCCGCCGCCTGCACCGCCAGGTGATCGGCGGGCGAAAGCGTCTGCGCATTCACGAAATAATCCGGCAATTCGGTTTCCGCGCCGAAACGCGCGCGAAAGGCACGGTAGGCGAAATCCGTCACCGTCTCTTCGGCGCGCGTGCCGTCGGCCAGCAGCACTTTGCGCGAATAGGTGTAGGCGAATACCGGCTCGATCCCGCTCGAAACATTCTCCGCGAACAGCGAAATCGTGCCGGTCGGCGCGATGGAGGTGAGAAGCGCGTTGCGGATGCCGTGTTCGGCGATCTGTTCGCGAATCTCCGGCGGCAGATTCCGGATGAACGGCTGCGACAGATATTCGTGCCGGTCGAACAGCGCAAATGCGCCCTTCTCCTTCGCGATCTCGGCCGAGGCCGCATAGGCCGCATGGCTCAGCTTCAAAAGCCAGCGCTCGATCAGCGCGACGCTTTCGGGCGATCCGTAGCGCACGCGGCAGAAGATCAGCGCATCGGCCAGTCCCGTCACGCCAAGCCCGATGCGGCGTTTGGCCAGCGCTTCGGCGCGCTGTTCGGGCAGGGGAAAGCGCGAAATGTCGATCGCATTGTCGAGCAGGCGCACGGCCACGCGCGTCAGCCGCTGCAATTCGTCTTCATCGAGCGCCGCATCGTCCTCGAACGGATGCTTCACCAGTTTCGCAAGATTGATGGATCCCAGCAGGCATGCGCCATAGGGCGGCAATGGCTGCTCGCCGCAGGGATTGGTCGCGCGGATCGTTTCGCAATAGGAAAGATTGTTTTCCGCGTTCACGCGGTCGATGAAGATCACACCCGGTTCGGCATATTCGTATGTCGCGCGCATGATGCGGTCCCACAATTCGCGGGCGCGCACGGTGCGGTAAATCCTGCCGGCGAATTTCAGGTCCCAATCGGCATCCTCGCGCACCGCGCGCAGGAAGGCGTCGCTTGCCAGCACGGAAAGATTGAACATCGCCAATCGGCCCGGCACGCGTTTGGCGTCGATGAAATCTTCGATGTCGGGATGATCGCAGGCGAGCGTGGCCATCATGGCGCCGCGGCGGCTGCCTGCGCTCATGATGGTGCGGCACATCGCGTCCCACACATCCATGAACGAGACGGGCCCGGAGGCATCCGCGCCCACGCCTTTCACTTCGGCGCCGCGCGGGCGCAATGTCGAAAAATCGTAGCCGATGCCGCCGCCTTGCTGCAGCGTCAGCGCCGCCTCGCGCAGATGGGTGAAGATCGATCCCATATCGTCTTCGATGCGGCCCATCACGAAGCAGTTGAACAGCGTGACGTTGCGCGTGGTGCCCGCGCCGGCCAGAATCCGCCCCGCCGGCAGGAAGCGATGGCTCGCCAGCGCGCCCGCAAATTCGAGCGCCCAGTGGCGGCGCAGATCGGGCGTCTCGGCCTGGGCGGCGGCCAGCGCCACGCGCCCCCAGGTGTCGGGCACATCGTGATCGACAGGGGTGCCTCCGGCATCCTTCAGCCGGTATTTCATGTCCCAGATCTGGCGGGAAATATCGCTCATGCGTGTGTTCCTGCCCCGCATGCCGCGGGAGCGATAATTAACAGCGCTGACAGTTAATTTCAACCTTCGTTCTTAGAACGTTCTAGGACAGGGCCCACCAAATCTTGGGGGGAGCTGTCGGCATGCCACCCTTATCTGCGGGCCTCGGCCAAAAGCGCCTGGGTGGCGGTTTCGATGCGTCCTTGAAGCTCTGCCATGAAATCCCGGCTTTTCAGGCCCGGCGCGATGGGCTCCAGGACCTGGATCACGATGGTGCCCGGGTGCTTGATGAAGCCCGTCCAGTAGCACCCCGAATTGAGCGCAACCGGCACGCATGGCTTTTCGAGCTGCCCGTAAAGCGCGGCCACGCCGGGCTTGTAATCGGGGGCGGCGCCGGGCTTCTTGCGCGTGCCTTCGGGGAAGATGAGAAGCGAGCGGCCCTCGGCGATCGCCGCGCGCGAGGCCGCCGCCATCTTGCGCAGCGCAGACGCCCCGCCTTTTCGGTCGATGCCGATCATGCCCGTCTTCTTCGTGTACCAGCCGTAAAACGGCACCGCGAACAATTCGCGCTTCAGGATCACCGCGGGCGCATCGAGCAGGTGAAAGAGCGCAATCGTATCCCACATGCTCATATGCTTGGCGGCGACGAGCGCGCCCGGGGGCGGAATCTGCCCGCGCACTTCGTAATCGAGGTTTGCGAAATGCTTCAGCCCCCACAGCGTCAGGACGCACCACCAGCGGCTGCCCGCGCGCGCCAGCGACGGCGGCAGCAAAAGCGCCGGCAGGCATCCGATGTTCAGAACAACGGAGACGAGCGCAAACCACAGGAAGAAAACGGTCGAGCGCAGAAGCGTCATGGATGGGAGGAATCAGGATGCCCGGCCAGAGTTGCCGCCCGCCGCCCTGCGGTCAAGGGCATCGCCACGTCCGGCATGATCGAAGCGGGTCAGCACCAGCGTCGCCAGGTATTTCGCATATTCGCCCTGCAGAAGTTCGGCCGCGCGCGGATCGCGCCACCAGGCATGGAAATCGATCCCGTCGGGCTCCACCGGATAGGGCTCCAGTTTCACATCGGGCATTTCGGCCGCGAATTCGGCGAGGCTGCGCGGCATGTGATAGCTCGCCGTCACGATCACGAGCTTTTTGTAGCGATGCGCCTTCGCCCAGCGCGCCGCTTCCGTGGCGTTGCCGCGCGTGTTCTCCGCCTGGAAACCCAGATCGGTGCAGCAATCGAAGCGCGGTCCCCCATGGGCGATGCGCTTGAGGTCTTGCTTGGTGGTGGTGGAATGCACGCCGGAAATCAGAAGCCGCTTGCCCACGCCGCGTTCGAACAATGCCACCGCCGCATCGAGCCTTGCCCCGCCGCCCGTCAACGCCACGATTCCGTCGGCGCCGTCCACATGGGCGGGCTTGCGCGGCAGCGTTTGCGCGAACACCACGAAGCCGGCGCCATAGGCCAGCGCCAGGAGCAGGGCGATGCGCAAGCCGAGCGGCAGGCGTTTCTTCGAAGGCGCGTCCCTCAAGAGCCGTTCCTCTTGCAACACGCACAGTCTAGCCAATTCGGGCGCGCGATTTCAGTAGATTTCGCGCAAAGCCGCCAATACCGAAAGCCGCGCCGTCGCCCATCCGATCAGGCCCGAACCGAGCGGAACCGCGCCAAGCCACAGAAGTTCCCGCGCATCCAGCGACAAGGGCGGCAGGAACGCCACCGGTTCCACGCCCGCCAGTTCCAGCCCGCCCGCCGCCACATATACGAGCGCGGCAAGTCCCGCCCCGATGGCGGCGGCGAGGAATGCGGAAAATGCATAATGCCGCTCGAAGGCGCGCGCGATGAAACCGGAATGCGCGCCCATCTGGTGCAGAAGTCCCACGATTTCGTGATGCGCCTCAAGCCCTGCGCGCGTCGCGAAGGTGACGGCGGCCGCGGTTGCCACCGCGATCAACAGCAAAATCCCGTAAGCGGAGTATATCACCGTATCGGCCAGCGCCTTCAGCCGGCCGATCCAGTGGCTGTGATCGTCGATCACCGCATCCGGCGCGGCGGCCTTCACGCGCACGGCCAAAGCGGACACATCCACGCGCGCGCCGGGGCGGATCGCCGCGTCGATCAATTGCGGCAGCGGCAGATCGGAAACCAGCGCATCCGCACCCAGCCACGGTTTCACCAGCGCGATCTCGTCTTCCTGCGAAACCGCGCCGGCATGCACGATGCCGTCGGTGTTTCGCAACACCGCGAGAACCGCATCGGTTTCGGCGGCGAGCGCGGTTTGCGCATTGCCTTCAGCGGGCGGAAGAATCTGCACCGTCAGCTTTCCTTCCAGACCTTCGCGCCAGGAAAGCGCGGCGCGATTGGCAAGCAGCGATGCGCCCAGCGCCAGCGCCGCCAGAAACGCCATCACCGCGATCACCACGTCCAGCGGCGCTGCGCCCTTTTCGCGCGGCAATATGCGCCCGGATTGTCTGGTTTCCATCACGCCCGTCCGCTTCTCAGTTCGACCAGCCGGCCGTCCACCAGCCGCATTTCGCGCGCGCGCGCCGTATCGATCAGGCTGCGATCGTGGGTGGCGATGAAGATGGTGGTGCCCAGCCGGTTCAATTCCGCAAACAGGCGGATCAGGCGGTGGGCGATATCGGAATTGACATTGCCGGTGGGCTCGTCGGCCAGAAGCAGGTCGGGCCTGGCCACCACCGCGCGCGCGATCGACACGCGCTGCTGCTCGCCGCCCGAAAGCGTGGGCGGTTTGGCGTCCAGCCGGTCGCCGAGGCCGACCCAGGTCAGAAGCTCCACCACGTCATCGGCATAATTTTCGGCGCGCTTGCCGGCGAGGCGCAAGGGCAGCGCCACATTGTCGAACGCCGAAAGATGTCCGAGCAGGCGGAAATCCTGGAACACGGTGCCGATGCGCCGCCGGATCGCCGGAAATTCCTTTCGCCGCGTCGTCGCCAGATCGCTGCCGAACAGCGTGATCAGCCCGCGCGAAGGCGGTTCTGCCAGCATCATCAATTTGAGAAGCGTCGTCTTGCCCGCCCCCGACGGTCCGGTGAGGAAGGTGAAGGAGCCCGCATCCAGCGCGAACGTCACATCGCGCAGGACCTCCGGCCCCGGGCCGTAGCGCATGCCGACATTTTCGAAGCGAACCATCGGGCGCGAACATGGCGGCGCGGGCGGCGGCTGGCAAGTGCATGAACCTCACGAAACTTGCGGTATTTGTGGGCTTGCGCGTATTTTGGGCGTTGGGTGTGAATCGAAGGCGGGCCCATGATCCTGACCTGTCCCGAATGTGCGACGCGCTATCAGACCGATGCGGCGGCTGTCCAGCCCTCGGGGCGCAAGGTGCGTTGCGCCAAATGCGGGCATGTCTGGTTCCAGGAGCCCTCGCCGCCGGAAGCGGCGGAAAGCGAAAGTCCGCCGCCGCAGCCCGCGCCGCCGCCCGAACCGCAGCAGGAACCGGAACGCGCAGCCTCTGCGCCTGCGGCAGCCGCCGCCGGGCAGGCCTATGAAGATGTTCCCCCCGCCGCGCGCAGATTGCCGCTCGACAAGCTCGCGCTCGCCGCGGGCTGGGTGGGGCTTGCGATTGCCGTGCTGGTGATCGGCTGGGCGGCGGTCAGTTACCGCCAGGAGATCGCGACGCTGTGGCCGCAATCCTCGTCGTTTTATTCCGCATTGGGCTTGAAGGTGAACGCCCGCGGCATCGCCTTCAGCGATGTTTCGCGGCGTTACGAAACCGAAGACGATCAGGTGGTACTGGCCGTCAGCGGCAATATCGTCAATGTCTCGGGGCGCGAGCTTCCGGTGCCCGCCGTGCAGGTGACGCTCACCGGCAACGATGCGCGCGCGCTTTATCATTGGAGCTTCACGCCCGATGTCACCACGCTCAAGCCGGGCCAGAGCGTGCATTTCCTGACGCGGCTTTCCAATCCGCCCGGTGCGGCGCGTCACCTGCAATTGCAGTTCGCGGATGCGGGCGGGTGAGGATTCTGTTCTCCGAAGATGAAATCGCTTCACGCGTGGCGGCGATTGCCAAGGATATCGCGCGCGAAAAGCCCGAAATCGCGGTGGCGATCCTTTCGGGGGCTTTCGTCTTCGCCGCCGACCTGCTGCGTGCGCTCGCCCGCGAAGGCCTCGACATTCCCATCGAATTCCTAGCCTTGCGCTCCTATGGCGATGCGCGCATCGGCGGCGATATTTCCGTGCGGCTTGGCGCCAGCGAAAATATCGCGGGGCGAAATGTGCTTCTGATCGACGGCGTGCTCGATCACGGCGGCACGCTCGCCAGGGCGCGCGAATTGCTGGGCCGGGCAAGCGCCATCGTCACCGCCGTCGCCGTCGACAAATGCCGCGAAGGCGCGCTGCTGAAAGCCGATCACGCATGCTTCACCCATGTCGAAGGCTTCATCGCCGGTTACGGCATGGACGATGCGGGGCATGGGCGCGGGCTGCCATATATTGCGAGTGTGGATTAGATTCTTTAGGAACCATTCATCCAATTCCGTCATGGCCGGGCTGGTCCCGGCCATCCATTATCGCATCGCTCGATAGCTTTGCGATGCGCTTCGACGAACGAAATGCGCATGGCGACGCTCACCAATACTGTTCGACGATCGGGACAATGGATTGCCGGGACAAGCCCGGCAATGACGAAACGGGGGAATTCGTCCAAAGCGAAGGCTGTCAAAACTCCTTCAACAACCGGTCGATATAATCCAGCTCTTCCTTCGGCCGCCCGCGTTCCGCCGCGCGCTTGCGCAGCTCCAGCAGGATCGAACGCGCGCGTTCGAGCGCGGCTTCGTCGGGAATCTTCACGCCGCCGCCGGCGCCGTTGGCGCCTTGCGCGCGGCCGAAGGGATCGTCATTGGCGCTTGTGCCGAGCTGGCCGTTGCGCGCCATCAACGTCTTGGCGAGATCGCCCGCACCCTCGCGCAGGGCATCGAGCGCCTGTTGTTCGGATTGTCCGGCCGAATCGAAATCCTGCGCCCCGAGCGAGCCTTGCGCCTCGCCCATGTTCCTGCCTGCCTCGTCGAGGCTTTTGGGCGCGCCCTCAAGCCCCTTGAGCGCCTTTTGCAGATCGTCGCGCAGCTTGCCTTCCTGGCGGGCAAGGCCCCTGGCGCCGCCATCCCTGGGATCGGCATTGCCCTGTTCCTCGCGGAACGTCTTGTCCAGCAATTGGCGCTGGCGGCCCATGAGATCGCCGAGATTGCGCAGCGCATCGCTGAGCTTCTGGTCTTGCGGCGACAATTGTCCCATGCCGCTTCCCTGGGTCATGTGCAGATTCTCGAGCAGGCTTTGCAGCAGCGCCAGCATTTGGGAGGCCTGCCCGCGCGCGCCGTTTTTCGCCAATTGCTCGATGGCCTTCAGCATTGATTGCAAATCTTCCGGGCTCAGCACCTTGGCATTGGGCGAGAGCGGCGTGTTCGCCGAAGGCGGATTCTGCGCCAGCGTTTGCAGATAGCGTTTCAGCGCGTCGGCATATTTCTGCAACAGCGCGTCGATTTCGTCCTGCGGCGCGCCCTGGGCGAGCGCCTGCGAAAGCATTTCCTGCAGATGCCGCAATTCGGCCGCCACTTGCGAGATGCCGCCGCCTTCGATGGCCAGCGCCGTCTGCCACAAAAGGTCCTCGGTGTGCGTGATGTCTTCCGGATAGCGCGCGGTCTTCGCCGCCCAATAGGCCGCGCGGATGCTGGTATAGACCGCCGCCTGGCCCCGATAGAAATGCTCCGGCCCGATCGTCAGCGCGTCCAGCACGCGCGCCACCGCATCCTTGGCATGCATGCCGCCCAGCGCCAGGTTCTGCCGCTGCTCGATCAGCGCGCGCGCCAGCGGGTTGGTGAAGATCTTCGCGGGCAGCTTGAAGCGCACGGGTTTGCTGACGCCTTTCTGGCCGGCGCCGTCGCGCGCCTCCAGCGTGATCTCGACGTCCAGGCCGGCAAAGGGGTTCTCCGTGAAATCCTTGTAAACGGTTTGCGTCAATGTCTTCGCCGATGTGGAATCGAGCGGAAGGTCGGCGGCCAGCACCTTTTTCTTGTCCTTCACGGGCCGGATCAGGGCGCGTACGCCCACCACGCCGTAATCGTCGCCCGCGGTGAAGGCCAGCTTCACCGAATCGCGCTCGGTGCGCGACGGCTTTTGCGAGAACGCGATCACGGGCGGCGAATCGGGCACCGCGCGCACCGTCCACGCGCCCAGCGTCGCGCCGTCGCTGCGCACCGTGATGTCGCCGTTTGCGGCGATGCGGTACTCGGCGGAAAATTCTCCGCCCTTGCCCTTGAATTTCGGCGCCGCATGCGGCGCAGGCGCCACGATCACGTCGGGGCGCCCGCGCGCGCCATGCACGCGCATCACAAGCTGCGAGCCGGCCGGCACCGTCACCGCCTTGTGCGGCGCGCGGCCCAGATAGATCGGCGCCTGTCCGGTATAATTCGGCGGCGTGATCCAGGCATCGAGCGTGGCGGTCGATCCCGCCGATGTCAGTTCGGGTTGCAGCGATTGCAAAAGCCGGTGTCCCGAATCCGGTCCGGCCACGATGAAGCCCAGCATCAGCAGGAACAAAACGGCGAAGCGCAGCGCATAGGGATCGCGCCTGTTCAGGCCGGGCGAAGGCAGGCTCACCCGCAGATTGGCGATGCGCGACAACAGCCGCTTCATATGCGCATGCCACAGCGATTCGGCCATGTCGTCGCCGATGCCGGCCGCAATCACATCGTCGCCTTCGGTGATGGGCCGGTGTTCCAGCGCGCTCGATTGTTCCAGCCTGCGCGCGCCTTCCGCCCAGCTCGGGAATCGGTAATTCTCGAATCCCTGAAAGATCGCCCAGCCGAAAGCGGCGAGCGCGCCCGAAAAGATCAGCCCATCGATTTCCCACGGAAGAATGCCGAACAGGCCGAACAACGCCGCGGCCATGAACAGCCCGACCACCGCGCTTGCCGGCCACAATGCGGGCCACACGCGCTCCCAGAACAAGGCCGCGCGGCTGGCCTGGACGAACCGCTCGATGCGGTCAGCCTTCAAGCCAAGGCGGGAGACGATCCAGTTCCAGTAACGCTTCATCGCTCATCCGGGGCCTGACCACGGCCCATTGATCGGCCTTCACCAGAATCTCCGGCGCGGGCGGGCGCGCATTGTATGCCGAAGCCATCACCGCGCCATAGGCGCCCGCCGTCATCAGCGCCACCAGGTCGCCGCTTTCGAGCGGGGGCAAGGCGCGGCCTTCGGCAAAGCGGTCGGCGGTTTCGCACACCGGGCCGACCACATCGTAAACATCGAACCCCGCGCCGTCAGCGGGTTTTGCGACCGCCACGATATCGTGATGGGCCTCGTACATGGCCGGCCGTATCAGGTCGTTCATGCCCGCATCCAGAATAAGGAATTTCTTCGCCTCGCCCTGCTTCACATAGATGACACGCGAAACAAGGATGCCCGCATTCGCCGCGATCAGCCGTCCCGGCTCGAAGACGAGCGAGACGCCCAGCTTCGATGTCAATTTTGCAATCATTTCGCCATAGGCCTGCGGCGCGGGCGGTGGCGCATCGGCCAGCTTGTAGGGAACGCCCAGCCCCCCGCCCAGATCGGCGCGGGCGATGTCGTGACCGTCCGCGCGCAGAAGCGCGATCAGCTCGGCCACGCGCGCAAACGCCTTTTCGAACGGCTCCAGTTCGGTGATCTGGCTTCCGATATGCACATCGACGCCCACCACCTGCACGCCCGGCAGTGCGCCCGCGCGTTTGTAGGCCGCGCGCGCCCGGCTCCACGGGATGCCGAATTTGGTTTCCGATGTGCCCGTCGAAATCTTGGCATGGGTCTTCGCATCGACATCGGGATTGACGCGGATGGTAATGGGCGCAATTTTGCCGAGCGAAACGGCGACTTCGTTCAGCGCCTCAAGCTCCGGTTCGCTTTCGACATTGAATTGATAGATGCCGGCATTCAGGCCCAATTGCATTTCGCGCTTCGTCTTGCCCACGCCGGAAAAGACGATGCGGTTTGCGGGAACGCCCGCCGCAATCGCCTTTTTCAATTCGCCGCCCGAAACCACATCGGCGCCCGCGCCGAGCCTGGCCAGCGTCTTCAGCACGGCCAGATTGTCGTTCGCCTTCATCGCAAACGCGACCAGCGTTCCCTTGGGCACGGCGTCGCAGAACACGCGGTAATGGCGTTCGAGCGTCGCCGTCGAATAGCAATAGAACGGCGTGCCGACGCTGTCGGCCAGCGCGGTCAGGTCCACGTCTTCGGCGTGAAGCCGCCCGTTCCTGTATGCGAAATGGTTCATTTGCCGATCGACTGCGGCGGCTTGGAGGGGTCTTTCTGGCCCTTGGGGCTTTCCTTGCCGTTGGGCAGCAGCAGATCGTTCTTGGTGCCGCACGAAACGACCGCCAACGAAATGCCGGCAATGAGAAGAAGCCTGAGGATCATGTCAGTCTCTCCTTCCAGAACTGGATTTGCTCGCGCACGCGCAAAGGCGCGGTGCCGCCGAAGCTTGTGCGCGCATTGACGCTCGCGTCCAGCGAAAGAACGTCGAACACGTCCTTGGTGATGCCGGATTCGATGTTCTGCATCAACCCGAGCGGCACATCGGCCAGCGCGCATCCCCGCTCTTCGGCCAGTTTCACGATGGCGCCTGCGATGGCATGGGCCCGGCGGAACGCAATCTTGCGATTGTTCACCAGCCAGTCGGCCAGATCGGTGGCGGTGGGATAACCGGCGTCGGCGGCCTTGCGCATGGCGGCCGCGTCCGGCTTCAGATCGCCCGCCATGCCCGCCATCGCAGCCAGCGAGAGATCGAGCGCATCGGCCGCATCGAACACCGCTTCCTTGTCTTCCTGCAAATCCTTGGCGTAAGCGAGCGAAAGCCCTTTCATCACGGTCGTCAGTGCCACGAAGCTTCCCAGAATGCGCCCGATCTTGGCGCGCACGAGTTCGGCCGCGTCCGGGTTGCGCTTCTGCGGCATGATGGAGGAACCGGTGGTGAAGGCGTCGGAGAGTTTCACGAAGCCGAAAGACGGCGAAGCCCAGATCACGATCTCTTCGGCCAGCCGCGACAGATGCGTGGCGCAGATCGTTGCCGCCGCCAGATATTCGAGCGCAAAATCGCGCGCGCTCACCGCATCGAGCGAATTGCGCATGGGATGGTTGAACCCGAGCGCCTTCGCCGTCTGCTCGCGGTCGATCGGATAAGGCGTTCCGGCGAGCGCGGCCGCACCCAGCGGCGATTTGTTCATCCGCGCGCGCGCGGCGGCGAAACGGCCCGTATCGCGGGCGAACATCTCGACATAGGCCAGGCAATGATGGCCGAACGTCACCGGTTGTGCCGGCTGCAAATGGGTGAAGCCCGGCATGATGGTTTCGACATGCGCTTCGGCCTGTGCCAGCAGCGCGCGCTGGAGTGCGCCGAGCCCCGCTTCGGCCCGCTCGCAGGCCGTCTTCACCCAGAGCCGCAAATCGGTCGCCACCTGGTCGTTGCGCGAGCGCGCGGTGTGCAGCCGCCCGGCTGGCTGGCCCACGATCTCCGAAAGCCGGTTTTCGATATTGAGGTGGATGTCCTCGAATTCACGTTTGAAGACGAATTTGCCGGACCGGATTTCCGCGGCGATCTGGTCCAGCCCGCGCACTATCGCATCGGCATCCTCCCGTGTGATGATGCCGGTATCGGCAAGCATGGCGGCATGGGCCCGCGATCCCGCGAGGTCTTCCTGCGCAAGCCGTTTGTCGAATGCGATGGAGGCGTTTATCTCCTCCATGATGTCCGCGGGGCCGCGTTCGAAGCGCCCGCCCCACATCTTGTTCGTGCTCATGGGTGACCGGTTGAAACGTCGTCCTCTGTTCATCGCCGCGGCCGCCGTGATTTTGGCGGGCATCGGCGCTGCCGTTCTATATGGGATGTTCGGCGAGGTCCACGCGGTCGCGGCGCCCCCGGCCGCCATTTCCCGCCTGAAACCGGGGCAAGCGCCCAAAGCCGTGCCCCAGGTCGCGTTCAGCGATGCCAAGGGCGGCCACCACATCCTGTCCGAGTTCAAGGGGCATTACGTGCTGCTCAATCTGTGGGCCACGTGGTGCGGCCCTTGCGTGAAGGAGCTGCCCGCACTGGCGCGCCTGAAAGCCAATGTGCCCGGCTTGCAGGTGGTGGCGGTGAATGTGGGCCGCTCCACGCCCGCCGAAACCGCGAAATTCCTGGCCGGGCATCAGGCCGCCGCACTCAGCGTCTATAACGATACCGATGTCGCGCTGGTGCGCGCCTTCAAGGCCTATGGCTTGCCGCTCAGCGTGCTGATCGATCCGGCGGGCCATGAAGTCGCGCGCGCCGAAGGGCCCGGCGAATGGGACGCGCCGCAATCGGTCGCCTGGTTCCGCGTGCTGGTCGCTCACAAGCACGCATAGACGGCGTCGATCAGCGCGCGATTGCGCGGGTTCTGCCAGCGCGGGCCCATATCGTTGGTGACATAGCCGAAGGCCAGGTCGCAATCGGGATCGCAGAAGCCCAGGCTGCCGCCCGCCCCGAAATGGCCGAAGGCATTGGGATTGGGTCCGAGCTTGCGTTCGTCCTGCGTGAGCTGGAAGCCGAGCCCGAAGCGCGCGGTGCGCTGGGTGACGATGTCGATACCGTGCGATTGTTCGATCACCGCATTTTTGAGCGTCTCTTCGCCGATGATGCTCACGCCGCCGATTTCGCCCCACCGCGCCAGCGCCGAATAGACGCGCGCAATGGCGCGCGCGTTTCCGTGCCCGTTGGTGGACGGAATTTCGGCCAGCCGCCAGGCCGGCGTGTTCACCCAATGCGCCCCGGAAATGCCCGGCGGATTCCAATAGGTGTTCCAGCGCATCAGCGCCATGTCGTCGCCGGGCGGAATGTCCGGCGTGGGCGTACCGCTCGGCCAGCGGAATTCGGCAACGCGGTTATGTTCGCCTGCCGGCAATCCGATGTAGAGATCGGCTTCGAGGGGCCCGGCGATAATGCGCCGAATGAACTGGCCGATACTCATGCCCGTCGCGCGGCGCACGATCTCGCCCACCAGGAATCCGAATGTGTTGACGTGATAACCGAAGCCCTTGCCCGGCTCCCACCACGGTTCCTGCTTTTCGAGCGCATGGATCATCGCGCTCCAGTCGAGCATCGCGCCGTCGTCCATCGGCTCGCGGATGGCGGGCAATGCGGATTGGTGCGACAGGATATGGCGCAGCGTGATCGCGTCCTTGCCGAATTCGGGCCAGATGCGCGCCACCGGCGCATCGAGCCTCACAAGCCCACGCTCGACAAGCACGTTCGCGCAAATGGCGCAGAGCGCCTTGCTCACCGAAAAGACATTGACGAGCGTGTTGCGCGCCCACGGCTTTGTTTTCGCAACATCGGCATGACCGCCCCACAGATCGACGACCTTGCGCCCGCCGAGCGCAAGCGCAAAGGCGCCGCCCGGCTCGCCGCGTTCGCTAAAATTCGCAACAAAGGCCTCGCGCACGGCGCGGAAGGCGGGATCGCAGAAACCGGAGATGGGAATATCCATGCGGCGATTTAGGCATGGCGGCGGGGCAAAGCAAAGACCCGCTTGACTGTACATACAATGTACATATAATCGCGCCGTGCTGTTCGCATGGGACGAGGACAAGCGCCTCCAGAACGCCGCCAAGCACGGAATCGATTTCCGCGATGCGATCAGGATTTGGGACGGCGCGGTGCTGGAAGTGCCGTCGTCGCAAAGCGGCCACGGGGAGCATCGCTATCTGGCGTTCGGCCGGATTCGAGGCCGAGTCATTGCGGTGGTGTTCGTCCGGCGCGGCACGCAGACGAGAATCATCAGCGCGCGAGGAGCGAGGCGATATGAGCGCGAAGCGTACGAAGAGGCGGCCCGCTGGAAGAGCTAGAACGTCGCTGACCGATTGGAAGCGGCTCGGCCGCCAGACGGATCGCCAGATCGCAAAAGCGATTGCGGACGATCCCGACACGTTCGAGGAAAGCGCTGCGTGGGTTCGCGAGATGGGCAAGCTCGCGGTGACCAACGCGAAGGAGCGGCTGACGGTGCGTTTCGATGCCGATATGGTGGATTGGTTCCGCAGGCAGGGACGCGGTTATCAGACCCGTATGAACGCCGTTCTGCGCAGCTATTACGAGCACACACGCAAATCGAAGCGGCGCGCCTGATCGCGCTTACCGCGTCGGAACCGGGTGCTCGCCGCGATAATCGTAGAAGCCGCGGCCCGTCTTCTGGCCCAGCCAACCGGCCTCGACATATTTCACCAGAAGCGGGCAGGGGCGGTATTTGGAATCGGCCAGGCCTTCATACAGCACCTGCATCACCGACAAACACGTATCGAGCCCGATGAAATCGGCCAGTTGCAGCGGGCCCATCGGATGATTGGCGCCCAGCCGCATGGCGGTGTCGATCGCATCCACATTGCCCACGCCTTCGTAAAGCGTATAGACCGCCTCGTTGATCATGGGCAGCAGAATGCGGTTGACGATGAAGGCCGGGAAATCCTCGGCATAGGCCGCGGTCTTGCCGACCTGCTTGACGATTTCGAGCGCGGTCTGGAACGTCGCGTCGTCGGTGGCGATGCCGCGGATCACTTCCACAAGCTGCATCATCGGCACCGGGTTCATGAAATGAAGCCCGATGAAATGCTCCGGCCGGTCGGTGGAGGCGGCCAGCCGCGTCACCGAAATCGAAGACGTGTTGGTGGCGATGATCGCCGTCGCGTTCAGCCGCGGGCAGAGGTCCTGGAAGATCTTGCGCTTGACGGCTTCGTCCTCGGTCGCCGCCTCGATCACGATGTCGCGGTCGGCCATGGCGTCGAGGCCGTTCGAAAGATGGATGCGATGCATCGCAGGCGTGATCTGATCGTCCTTGATCAGCCCGCGCGCCGCCTGGCGGTGCATGTTCTTTTCGATGGTCGCGCGCGCTTTTTCCAGCTGATCGGCATCGATGTCTTCCATCACGACATCCATGCCGGCAAGCGAGCACACATGGGCGATCCCGTTGCCCATCTGGCCTGCGCCGATTACGCCGACACGCTCTATGCTCATGGCCCGTCCGGTTTCTTCGCCCGCTTCCCGCGGGCGAGTTTAACGAAGCCCGGCAAACCTCAATAGCCGAGTTTCGTCAATTCTTCCTCCATTTCCGGAATCGCCTTGAACAGGTCGGCCACGAGGCCGTAATCGGCGACCTGGAAGATGGGGGCTTCTTCGTCCTTGTTGATGGCGGCTATGACCTTGGAATCCTTCATGCCGGCCAGATGCTGGATGGCGCCGGAGATTCCCACCGCGATGTAAAGCTCGGGCGCCACGACCTTGCCGGTCTGGCCCACCTGATAATCGTTGGGCACGAAGCCCGCATCCACAGCCGCGCGCGATGCGCCGACGGCTGCGTGCAGTTTGTCGGCGATCTTGTCCAGCATGTGGAAATTGTCGCCCGATTGCATGCCGCGTCCGCCGGAGATCACGATCTTGGCGGAGGTGAGTTCGGGGCGTTCGGATTTGGAAAGCTCCTCGCCCACGAATTTGGAAATGCCCGGATCGCCCGCCGCGTTCACTTTTTCGATGGCGGCAGAGCCGCCCGCTTCCGCCGCCTTGAAGGCGGTGGTGCGCACGGTGATGATCTTCTTGCCTTCGCCGGCCTGCACGGTGGCGATGGCGTTGCCGGCATAGATGGGCCGCTCGAACGTGTCGGCGCTCACCACTTTCAGGATTTCCGAAATCTGCGGCAAATCGAGCTTGGCCGCCACGCGCGGCATGTAATTCTTGCCGTTGGTGGTGGCGGGCGCCAGGATCGCGTCATACTTGCCGGCGAGCGACAGGATCAGCGCTTCCATCGGCTCGGCGACCATCTTGGCATAGGCCGGATCGTCGGCCACCAGCACTTTTTCCACGCCGGCAAGCTTGGATGCCGCTTCGGCAGCCGCGCCGCAATCCGAACCGGCCACCAGCACATGCACCGGCGCGGAAACCTGTGCGGCAGCGGTCACGGTCTTCGCAGTCGCGTCCTTGAGCGATTTGTTGTCGTGTTCGGCGATGACCAGCGATGTCATGGCAGCACCCCCGCTTCCTTGAGCTTGTCGACGAGTTCGGCCGCGGTTTTCACCTTGATGCCGGCCTGACGCTTGGGCGGTTCGCTCACTTTCAACACTTTCAATCGCGGGGCGACATCGACGCCGTAATCGGCCGGCGATTTTTCGTCGATGGGCTTTTTCTTCGCCTTCATGATGTTGGGCAGCGAGGCATAGCGCGGTTCGTTGAGACGCAGATCGGTTGTCACGATCGCCGGCGTCTTGATCTCGACAGTCTGCAAGCCGCCGTCGATTTCGCGCTCCACATCAGCCTTGCCGTCGCCCAGTTCGAGCTTGTGCGCAAACGTGCCTTGCGGCCAGCCAAGAAGCGCTGCCAGCATCTGGCCGGTCTGGTTGGAATCGTCGTCGATCGCCTGCTTGCCCAGGATCACAAGGCCCGGCTGTTCGGCGTCGCAAATGGCTTTCAGGATTTTCGCGACGGCGAGCGGTTCGACCTCCGCATCGGTCTTCACCAGGATGCCGCGGTCGGCGCCCATGGCGAGCGCGGTGCGGATGGTTTCGGACGCTTGCGCCGGCCCGATGGAAATGGCGACAACCTCGCTCGCCTTTCCCTTCTCCTTGAGCCGGACGGCCTCTTCGACGCTGATCTCGTCGAACGGGTTCATGGACATTTTGACATTGGCGAGGTCGACGCCCGTCTGGTCCGCCTTCACGCGAACCTTCACGTTGTAGTCGATCACCCGCTTGACCGGGACCAATACCTTCATCGTTTTACGAATACCTTCCCCAGGATGGCGGCCTCTTATCCCCGCAAAGCGGGTCTGGCGTCAGAGCCCTTTTCGGACCGCCGGTCTGTTGTGCGGCGCAAAAATTAGGTCGGGCCGGGGCGGCCTGTCAACGAAACGTCACCGCCTTTAGGCTGGAAAGTGACGTCGGCGTTAACCCGGAATCCCTGCGCTGCACTGCAGCATCTGCCCAATTGTGCGGCAACGAGCCGCACGCCGTCCAAGCCTCATTTGAGGGTTTTGAGGTAGGCGACCAGGTCTTCGGCCTGTTGGTGGTTGACCCCTGCGAACATCATCTTGGTGCCGGGCACCATCTTGGCCGGTCCCATCACCCAATGCTCGAGGGTTTCCGGCGTCCAGGCGATGCCGGAATTCTTGAGCGCGGCCGAATAGTTGAAGCCCGCCTCGGTGCCGGCCTTGCGGCCCACCACGTCCCAGAGATTGGGCCCGATCTTGTTGGGCGCGCCCTTGGTGTCGGAATGGCACATGGCGCAGCGGTTGAAGTCCGCCTTGCCCTTGGCGGCGTCGCCGTCAGCCCAGGCGGGCGCTGCGATCAATGCGGAAACAATCGCGACAGATGCCGTCCATGTCAGAGTGCGAACCATGTGAAAATCCTCAGCGTATTGTTATCCGAGGCATTGTGACCGAGCCCGTCGTAATTGGAAGACGACCCATTGAAGCGGGTGAAGGCGACGTATTGAACGCCTGCGCGCATGTTGAAGCGCGAACCCAGCGGCGAAGACCCGTCGCCCCAGGGCGTGAAATCGGCCTGGAAGATGAAGCCGTCGGAATCGGGCGTCAGCGTGCGGTCGTCCGCATAAAGACCGGCATCCATCGAGCCCGTGGTGTCGAAGAAGCCGATGCTGCCGCCCACCATGTTCTGCCAGTAATAGGACCCGTCGATGCGAAAATCGCTCAAATGATTGCGCGGATGATCGGCATCGCCCAGAAGGTATGAGGCTTTCAGGTCCTGCGATTCATAGGTGTAGCGCGCATCGACCTGGTAGATGTTCGAATTGTCGCCGACGAATTGGTACGACGCATCGAGTCCGACATCGCTATAGCGGTCGGTCGTGCCGGCACTTTTGTCGCCGCCCGGATAAAGATGCGGGAAAAGGCCGAACGCGCCGATTTCGAAATTCTGATCGCCGTAATCCTTCTGATAGGCGACGCGGAAATAGGGCGCGGCACCCGAGATGATGCCGCCGCCTTCGTCGGGGTCGTTGCCCATGGCTTCGAGGAAATTGTGGCCCGGCGTCCAGTAGACGCCCGCTTCGGTGTAGATCGACGAATCCCACCACGCATAGGCGTTCAGGCCCAGCACGCTTTGGGCAAGTCCGCCGTCGATCATGGTGCCGGCATCGGGTCCGGGCATGAGATCGGAATCGGTATAGGGAAAGCCCCAGCCCGGCAGCGTGTTCCACGCATCGTCGATGGTCGGATTGTTGTTGAGGTCGAGCCCCATAAGGACTGCGGAATCGCCGATGGTCTCGTTCGTGGTCGCGCGCAGATCGAGATTGTCCCAGGAAAACGCGCGGCCCACGCCGTCATAGGTGCCCTGGATGAAGCCGCCATAATGATCGCCAAACCCGCCGGCCAGGAACAGGCTGGCTTCGTCGAGCGTCGTATTGTCGTTTGTCGCGTAGTGCGGCGCGGGCGGCGGCTGGTCGGCGGCGGTATGCACGTAAGAGAACACCGCCATGGCCGACACCGGCGTGGTGAAATCGTCGGTCGCGCGCATGGCATAACCGCCGAGCTTGAAGTCGCGTCCGAAGGGCGTGAGCTGCGGCCCGTATCCGCCCACATGGCAGGCGCTGCAAGGCTGGCCCGTCTGTTCGGCGAAGGACGGAACGGCAAGCGCCGGTCCTGCAGTCAGGATCGAAAGAACGAATCCGGCGATCGCGCCGGCGGCGAATGATCTGGGCATCTGGAAACTCCCCGCTCGCGGACAGGCCGAATCAGAGTCTGCCCTTAATGACGCCGAGCTTGGGCCGGAGCCGCCATGAAGGAATTGAGCGAGGTCAATCTTTGCTGCGGCGTAATGATGCGTTCAGCCGCGCATGTCAGGTCTTCGGCGGTACGGCCTCTTCGAACTTTCCGGTTTCGATGGCGCGGCGGAATACCACCGGATGCGCGATTTCGGGCGTCTCGATGGCGTCCACGCCGGTGCCTTCGATCTTCAGGCTGCCATATCCCAGAATGCGCCCCCACAGGCCTTGATGCACGCGCACGCCTTCGATGTTGTGCAGCGCGATCTCGTTGGTGTCGAGGCGGATGAGCCCGGTCTTGATGACGAAGCGATGCGAGGTGACCGCGATCTCCGTCGTCCATTTGCGGATCATCCGCGCGAACCAGATCAGCACGCCCGGCAGCGCGATTGCGGCGGCAATGCAGGCGGCCACAATGCCGCTCATCTGGCTGTCCGTGACATTCGGCCAAACCACGAGATAAAGGAATGCCAGGGCCGGAATGACGAAGAACAGCAGCAGCAGCAGCGCCTTGAACGTGTACCACCAATGGAAGTGCGCCTTGTCGACGATGGCCTCGCCATGGCCCAAGGATTTTTCGATATACCCCATCTGCCCCTCCGCAAGCGCTCGGGGCTATTTAGCCATATTTTGAGGGATTGGGCTATTCGCGCCCGTGCGCGTTGCGCACAATTGGAGAAAATGGTCCGCCTAACGATCTTGGTGATCGGGCAGCAGCACCTCGCGGACCCCCTTGTGGTTGGGCTTGGAGATCACGCCCTCTTCTTCCATGCGCTCGATCAGGCGGGCGGAGCGGTTATAGCCGATTTCCAGACGCCGCTGGATGTACGACGTCGTGGCCTTGCGTTCGCGCGCGACGATGGCCAAAGCCTTGTCGTAAAGATCGTCGCCGGAATTGGAATTGCCGAACACGCCGTAAGGATCGTCGCCGTCGTCGTCCTGCTCTTCGGTGACGGCATCGAGATATTCGGGCGTGCCTTGCGTTTTCAAAAACCGCACCACGTCTTCCACTTCGGCATCGGTCACGAACGGTCCGTGCACGCGGCGGATGCGCCCGCCCGCCATCATGTAGAGCATGTCGCCCTGGCCGAGCAGCTGTTCGGCGCCCTGTTCGCCCAGGATCGTGCGGCTGTCCACTTTCGATGTCACCTGGAATGAAATGCGCGTCGGGAAATTCGCCTTGATCGTGCCGGTGATGACGTCCACGCTCGGCCGCTGCGTCGCCGCGATCAGATGAATGCCCGCCGCGCGCGCCATTTGCGCCAGCCGCTGCACGGCACCTTCGATCTCCTTGCCGGAGATCATCATCAGATCGGCCACTTCGTCGACCACCACGACGATATAGGGCATGGGCTCCAGATCGAGCACTTCGTCTTCATAGACGGGCTTTCCGGTTTCGCGGTCGAAGCCGGTCTGCACGGTGCGCTTGAGGGTCTCGCCCTTGTCCTTGGCTTTGCGCACGCGTTCGTTGAAGGCTTCCACGCCGCGCACGCCGAGCTTCGACATTTTGCGATAGCGCTCTTCCATCTCGCGCACCGCCCATTTGAGCGCCACCACGGCTTTGCGCGGATCGGTCACGACGGGAGCGAGCAGATGGGGAATGCCTTCATACACCGACAATTCCAGCATCTTCGGATCGATCATGATGAGTTTGGTCTGATCGGGCGGGCAGCGATAGAGCAGCGATAAAATCATCGTATTGAGCGCCACCGATTTGCCCGAACCTGTGGTGCCCGCGATCAACAGATGCGGCATCTTCGCCAGATCGGCCATCACCGGCTCGCCGCCGATGGTCTTGCCCAGCGCCAAGACAAGCGGGGCGCGATGCTTTTCATATTCGGTGCAGCCCAGCAGTTCGCGCAGGAACACCGTTTCGCGATCCTGATTGGGAAGCTCGATGCCCATCACGTTGCGCCCCGGGATCACCGCGATGCGGGCTGCCACCGCGCTCATGGAGCGCGCCACATCGTCGGCCAGCGAAATCACGCGCGAGGATTTCACCCCCGCCGCGGGTTCGAATTCGTACAGCGTCACCACGGGTCCGGGGCGCACCGCGGTGATGCGTCCGCGCACGCCGAAATCGCTCAGCACCGCTTCGAGCATGCGCGCATTTTCTTCCAGCGCCTCGTCGGAAAGCGAGGGATTGTCATGGCGCTGCACGGCTTCGGCGAGCAATCCCAAAGCCGGCAATTGATATTCCCCGCTCGAAAGATTGAGTGCGGGCTGGCGCGCCGGCTTCATGCGGATTTTGCGTTCGTCCTCGCGCCTTATGCGCCCCGATGCGACCGGTTCGGGCGTGATGCCCAGGCCGAACCCGTCATCGTCCGCCTCTTCATAGGCGTCCTCTTCGGCTTCCTGCGCCTCGTCCTCGTAATCCGCATGTGCGCGGCGCAAGGCGAAGGATGGCATATGGATCAGGCTTGCGATCCACACGAAGAAGGCCGGAATGTCGATCAGCCTGTTCAGGATCGGCTTCAGGCGCAAGCCGGTCGCCAGAAACGCCAGCGGCAATCCGGCGATCAGCAACAGCAGCGGCAACAGGATGCCGACCCAGTGCTCGTCATAGACTTGCGCGGCGTGCGAGGAGAGCCCCGCCGCCGCCAGTCCGATCAATCCGCCGGCGCCGGCAGGCATCGTGATGGGCGCGGGAAAAATGCCGAGCCCCGCCGCGACAAAGAGCGTTCCGAGCGGCCAGGCAAGCGCGCGCCACAGCGGATAGGACAATGCGCGTCCCGAAAGCGCGCGCGCGCCCCACACGGCCGGCGGTGCCAGGGCCGCGAGTGCGGCAATCCCGAATGTCTGAAGCAACAAATCCGCCGCCGTTGCGCCGAAGCCGCCCAGCAGGTTGGTGGGATCGCTTCCGGTCGCGTTGTTGAGGCTCGAATTGTTCGGGTTGTATGTCGCAAGCGCCACCAGCGCCGCCGCCGAGCCCAGGAACAGCGCAAGGCCTGCGCCCCTGAGCGCCGCCACGCCTGCGGCATGGATCACCGTGCGCCTGGCATCGGCCAGCGCGTCGGCCATCGCGGCCCTGCGCGAGCGCGGTTCATAAACGCCGATGCTGCGCCGTGCGGTCATGCTTCGCTCAGGATTTCACCCATCCGATTGAGTGTGGCCTCAATGGTTGACAAATCGCTAACAAGCGCCACCCGCAAATAGGAAAACCCAGGATTTGTGCGGGGTTTTTCGGTTTCAATTTCCCTGCCCATATAGGCGCCGGGCAGCACGCGGATGCCCCCTTCGCGCCAAAGCTTGAGCGCCGCGGCTTCCCCGTCGCCGACATCGAGCCAGAGGAAAAAACCGCCTTCCGGCAGCCGGAACCCCGCCCGGTTGCCGAGCACGCGTCCGGCGATTTCGAATTTCTGCGCATAAGCCGCGCGATTGGCGGCGACATGCTCCTCGTCGCGCCACGCGGCCGCACTCGCCGCCAGAATCGGCATCGGCACTTGCGGGCCGGCGTAATTGCGAAAGGCGCGGAAGCTCGCCATCAGCCTTTCATCGCCCGCCACGATCCCCGAACGCAAGCCCGGCAAGCCCGAACGCTTCGAAAGGGAATGGAAGCTCAGCAATTTTTCGAAGTTGCCCGCTTGCCTGAACCGCGCGGTAAGCGCGCCCACCGGCGGCGTGCGGAGATAGATGTCGGCATAACATTCATCCGCGAAGATTGTGAAATCGTACCGGTCCGCGAGCGAAAACAGCGCGTTCCAATAATCCTCGCTCGCGCACGCGCCTTCGGGATTGGAGGGCGAGCAGATATAGGCCGCGACCGTACGCTCGAGGATGTCTTTGGGGAGCGAAGCGTAATCGGGCAGAAATCCGGTTTCCGCCCTTGCCGGAACGAACACCGGCTCCGCGCCCGCCGCCAGAATCGCCGCCGCATAACATTGATAAAACGGATTGGGCAGAAGAATCGCAGGCCGCGTGCCCGCCTTGGCGTCGGGCGTCACGATGAAGGGCGCAAGGAACAGCCCTTCGCGCGTGCCGTTCAGCGGCAGAAGATGTTTCTCCGGATCGACTTGCGCCAATTCAAACCGGCGCATCAGCCAGGCCGCCGCCGCTTCGCGCCAATCCGTCGTGCCGTTGATCGGCGGATATTCGCCGAAGAGATGGGCGTTTTGCGCGATGGCTTCACTGACAAAGCCGGGAACCGCCCCCTTCGGATCGCCCACCGCAAGGCTCACAGGCGCGGCGCCGGGCGTCACCGGATCGAGCAGCGCCGCGAGCCTGGCAAAGGATGAGGGCGGCAATTGCGCCAGACGGCCGGGAAACATGCAGGGATCAGGTATCAGGTATCGGGAATCAGAATAACCAAACTATGCGGCTTCTGATACCTGATTTCCTGATCCCTGATTCCTGAAAGAAAAAAGGGCGCTCCGGTCAGGGAGCGCCCCAGTCGTGGCGAGCAAGCGCCGGGGAGAATTATCCGTGCACGGTTTCGCCGTGGAGGTTGATGTCGAGACCCTCGACTTCCACCTCGCGCGACACGCGCAGGCCGATCACCATGTCGATCACCTTCAGGATGATGAAAGTGGCGACACCACAATAGACGAAGGTGTAGAGAACGCCTTCGAGCTGGATCCAGATCTGGCCCACATTGCCTTCCAGCACGCCGGCGGTTCCGCCGATGGCTTTCACCGCGAACACGCCGGTGAGAAGCGCGCCCAGCGCGCCGCCCACGCCGTGAACGCCGAAGGCGTCGAGGCTGTCGTCATAGCCGAGCAGCTTCTTCAGCCACACCGCGGAGAGGTAGCACACCACGCCCGCCGCGATGCCGATCCAAAGGCCGCCCATCGGATCGACGAAGCCCGACGCCGGGGTGATGGCGACAAGTCCCGCCACCGCGCCCGAGATCATGCCAAGCACGGAAGGCTTCTTGGCGACGATCCACTCGGCGAACATCCACGCCAGCGAAGCGGCCGCGGTTGCGATCTGCGTCACCGCCATGGCCATGCCGGCAGAGCCGTTGGCCGCCACCGCGGAGCCCGCGTTGAAGCCGAACCAGCCGACCCACAGAAGCGAGGCGCCGATCAGGCTCAGCACCAGATTGTGGGGCGCCATATTCTCGCTGCCGTAACCGACGCGCTTGCCGAGCACGAGCGCGCAGATCAACCCTGCCGTTCCCGCATTCAGATGCACGACCAACCCGCCCGCGAAATCGAGCGCGCCGTCGCCGGCCAGCATGCCGCCGCCCCACACCCAATGCGCGATCGGCGCATAGACGAGCACCAGCCACGAACCCATGAACCACAGAAGCGCGGAGAATTTCATGCGGTCCGCAAACGCGCCCGCGATCAGCGCCGGGGTGATGATGGCGAAGGTCATCTGGAAGGTCATGAAGACGCTTTCGGGAATGGTGCCGGTCAGCGTGTCCTTGCCCATGCCGGCCAGGAACAGCCTTTCGGTGCCGCCGACGAAGGCGTTCATGCCGCCGCCGTCCTTGAAGGCCAGACTGTAGCCGATGATCATCCACAACACGGTGACCAGACCCGTCACCGCAAAGCTTTGCGCGCAGGTGGCCAGCACGTTCTTCTTGCGCACCATGCCGCCGTAGAACAGCGCAAGGCCCGGTATTGTCATCATCAGGACGAGCGCGGTGGATGTGAGCATCCAGGCCGTGTCGCCCGAATCGAGCTTGGCATCGGCCGCGAAAGCCGCGCCCGTGGTGGCGATCAGTGCGGCCGCACTTGCTGCCAGCCCCAGCGCCATTTTCTTGTAGTCGAGATTTTTCATTTTGTTACCCCTTGTTGCCCCTGTGCTTGGCGTCACAACGCGTCGCCGTCTGTTTCGCCGGTGCGGATGCGCAGCGCCTGGTCGAGCGGGGTCACGAAGATTTTCCCGTCGCCGATCTGGCCCGTCTTGGCCTTGCCCGCGATGGCATCCACCACCGCTTCGGCCATTTCGGTTTTCGCCGCGATTTCGATTTTGATCTTGGGCAGGAAGTTCACGGCATATTCGGCGCCGCGATAGATTTCCGTTTGCCCCTTCTGCCGGCCATAGCCTTTGACTTCGGTGACCGTCATGCCCTGCACGCCGATGGCGGACAGGGCTTCGCGGACCTCGTCGAGCTTGAACGGCTTGATTATCGCCGTGATGAGCTTCATCGCTGTTCCTTCCGTTTGAATTGCAACGGCCCGGGCCGCGCATTAACACTTCATCAAGAACCGTGCCGCGCTGCGGCAAAAGGTTAAGGGTTTGATATGGAAGGGATTTCTTGGAATCGGGGTGGTGCGGGGTCCTGGCAGTTGCACAAATTTTATGCAGCACATGGAATCTGCATGGATTCTGGTCAGTCGCTGACTAAGGTGGAGTCATGAAGCACGAAGCAGACGTGATCGTGGGTGGCGGCGGCATGGTGGGGCTGACGCTGGCGCTGGCGCTCGCAAGCGGCGGGCTGAAGGTGGTGGTGGCCGATCCGCTGCCCGCCAAGACCGCGCTCGATGCGAAATTCGACGGGCGGGTGAGCGCGCTGTCCTATTCCTCGGTGCGCATGTTGCAGGCCTTGGGCTTGTGGGACGATCTCGCGGCCGGCGCCCAACCCATCGACGACATCCTCGTCACCGATGCGGGGCTGGACAAAAAGCCCTCGCCCTTCTCGCTGCATTTCGACTCGCGCGAAATCGGCCAGCCCATGGGCCACATCGCCGAGAACCGCCACATCCGCCGCGCGCTGCATGCGGGGGCTGCGCGCGAGGCGAATTTGAAATCCGTCATCGCCGCCATGACCGATCTGGAAACGGTACCCGGCGCCGTCCTCGCCACGCTCTCCAACGGCGATACCGTTCACGCGCGCCTCGCCATCGCCGCCGACGGGCGCGAATCGCCCATGCGGGAGAAGATGGGCATCGGCACAATCCAATGGTCCTATCCGCAATGGGGGATCGTGGCGACGGTCGAACACGAACGCCCGCATAACGGCACGGCTTACGAACATTTCCTGCCATCCGGCCCCTTCGCGATTCTGCCGATGACGGGCAATCGTTCTTCACTGGTATGGACCGAACGCGAAGACCTCGCGCCCGCCATGATGCAATTGCCGGATGCCGAATTTGACGCCGAAATCGCGCGCCGATTCGGGGCGCATCTCGGCGCCACGAAAGCGGCCGGACCGCACTGGTCCTATCCGCTGAAATTCCATCTCGCCCGCGCCTATGTAAAACCGCGCTTCGCATTGGCGGGCGACGCCGCGCACGGCATTCATCCGATTGCGGGGCAGGGCCTCAATCTCGGCTTCAAGGATGCCGCCGCGCTGGCCGAAACGGTTTTGGATACCGCCCGCGTCGGTCTCGATATCGGCGGCATCGATCCGCTGAGGGGCTACGAACGCTGGCGCCGGTTCGATTCCTTCACGCTGGCCGCTTCGACGGATGCGCTGAACCGCCTCTTCTCCAACGACATCGCCCCCTTGCGCTTCGCCCGCGACATCGGCATCGGCGTGGTCGATTCCATCGGACCCTTGCGCCGCTTCTTCATGCGCCACGCCGGCGGCGACATCGGCAAGCTGCCGCGGCTGATGAAGGGGGACGCGGCATGACTTTCCTCCCCCGCTTGCGGGGGAGGTGTCATGCGAGCACTTCGCGAGCATGACGGAGGGGGGCAGTGTTTGTCACCGACTCACCCCCTCCGGCTCCCCCGCAACAGCGGGGTCGCCACCTCCCCCGCGAAGTGCGGGGGAGGAAACTCAATTCAGCTTCTCCTTCCCCCGCGCGGCAAGCGCCTTGGGCAGTTCCACATAAAATTCGCGCGCCTTCGCCAGCACCACCTCGTTACGCGCCGCTTCGGCTTCCGCGCGCGTGAGAAACGTTTCGCCTTCGAACAGATAGCGCGTCACGTTCTGGCCCGTGCGTTCGTCGGTTGCGGGAAATTCGCTCACCTCTTCCACCTGCTCCTCGGCCAGCATCAGTGTGTGCTTGTAATGGGCAAGCCGGTCCTTACGGTCCAGCGCTTCCTGCTGGCGCCGCGCGATGTTGCGTTCGTCGAAGCGGCGCAGGCGCGCGAGGATGCGCGGCCAAAGGGCATAGACAACCAGCCCCGCCAGCACGAGTCCCGCCATGCTCAGAAGATCGCGCATGCCCCGACTATAGCGCGGGATCGCCGCGGTCGAGATATTCGGCGCTGCGCATTTCGGTGAGCCGCGAGGCCGTGCGGCGGAAGGCATCGGCCCCGTCGCCCGACCGATAAAGCGCCTGCGGCGGTGCTGCCGCCGAACAGACGAGCCTGGTGCCGGTATCGTAAAGCGTGTCGATCAAAACGATGAACCGGCGCGCCTCATTGCGCTTTTCCGCCGTGAGAACGGGAATGCCGTCGATGAACACGGTGCGACAGCTGCGCGCAATCGCCAGGTAATCCGCCGCCGCCAGCGGCTGGGCGCACAGATCGGCAAAGGAAAACCGCGCAGCGCCATTGGCCGCGCGCGGCACGGCGAGTTTGCGCCCCAGCACGTCCAGTTCCGCCGCTTCGCCTTCTGCGCCCGCCAATCGTTGCCACGCCGCATCCATCTTCGCATCGGCATCCGCACCCAGCGGCGTGATGTAGACGTCCAGCCCCGCCATGGCCTGCTGGCGGTAATCCTTCGGCCCGTTCACTTCCACGATCGAAAGCTTCTCCTCGATCAGCGCGATGAAGGGCAGGAACAATTGCCGGTTCAGCCCGCCTTCATAAAGATGCTTCGGCGCCGTATTGGACGTGGCGACAACCACCACGCCCAGATCGAACAGATGCTGGAAGAGGCGGCCCAGGATCATCGCATCGGCGACATCGCTCACCTGGAATTCGTCGAAGCAAAGCAGCGTCGCATCATCCGCCACCATGCGCGCGACGGCGGCGATTTCTTCACCCGTTCCGTTCTGGCGCAATTCATGGATACGCGCATGGGTTTCAACCATGAAGGCGTTGAAATGCACGCGCCGCTTTCTGGAGGTGGGCGCTTTTGCGAAAAACGAATCCATCAGCATGGATTTGCCGCGCCCCACATCGCCCCAGATATAGAGCCCGCGCGGCGGTTCGGATTTGAAGAACAGGGATTTGCCCGGACGATAACGCTTCAGCGCACCGGCCAGCGCGTGCAGCCGTTCGGCGGCGCGGGTCTGCGCATCGTCCAGCGTGAGCGCGTGCCGCATCAGTGCTCGCGGGGGCAAAGCGCCCAATAATCGAAATCCAGGATCGCGGAATCGGGGAATTTGCCGTCCGCGTCCTTGTCCGGAAATTCGGTGCAAGGCTGGTTCTTCGTCGCGACAAGCCGCAGCCGCAACGCGCCGCAATCCTTGCCGATCTCGGCCTTGTCCAGCACCTGCGACCACGCAAACACCGTGTCGCCGGAAAACAGCGGATTGACATGGCGCCCGCCATTGATCGCGGCCAGCTTCACCGCATTGCCGAGCCCGTTGAAGGAAAGCGCGCGGGCAAGGCTGATCACATGGCCGCCATAGATCAAGCGTTTGCCGAAGCGGCCCTTGCCTTCGGTATATTGGTTGAAATGCACGCGCGCGGTGTTTTGATAAAGCCGCGTGGCCATCATGTGTTCGGCTTCTTCCACCGTCATGCCGTCCACATGATCGATCTTTTCGCCGATCTCGTAATCTTCCCAGAGATATTTGCTGCCCGAAGCCGCGGTGTCGAATTTCGAGAAATCGGCGTCGAACTTCGCGAATGTGTCCGGCGAAACCGCGCTTGCCAGCTTCGGCACCACCGCTTCGCCCGCCGGCGCGTTCTGGTCGCGCTTGCGCACCATCACCCAGCGCACGTAAGACAGAACTTTCCCGCCCGTCTCGTCGGAACCAACGGTGCGCACATAAACCACGCCGGTCTGCTTGTTGGAATTTTCCTTGAGCCCGATCACTTCGGAGACGGAGGATAGCGTTGCGCCGGGATAAACCGGCTTCAGGAACGCCCCTTCCGCATAGCCCAGATTGGCCACCGCATTCAGCGAAATGTCGGGTACGGTCTTGCCGAACACGGTGTGGAACACCAGCAGATCGTCCAGCGGCGAACGCTGAAGGCCCAGACTTTGCGCAAACGAATCCGCCGATTGCAGCGCGAAGCGAGAACCGTACAGCGCGGTATATAGAGCCGCATCGCCGGTGCTCAGCGTGCGCGGCGTGGCATGGACCAGCTTTTGGCCCAGGCTGAAATCCTCGAAGAAATTTCCGCTTTCGGTTTTCATGGTGCCTCCAGCGCCGCGATCGCATCGGCCAGTTCCACGGTGCCCCGCGCGATCTCCGCATGCAGCAATTCCACCATGCGCCCGTCCAGCGAAATCGCGCCCTTGCCCTTGTTCTCGGGCAATTCGAAGGCGGCGATAATTTTCCGCGCGGCTTCCACCTCTTCGGCGCTCGGTGCGAACACGGTATTGCAGGGCTCGATTTGCGTGGGATGGATCAGTGTCTTGCCGTCGAAGCCGAAGGCGCGGCCCTGCTTGCAGGACTCGACAAACCCGTCCGCATTCTTGATATCGTTGTAAACCCCGTCGACCACCGCAAGTCCGTAAGCGCGTGTGGCCGCAACCGACAGGCCCAGCGATGCCGAAAGATTCATCCGGTCCTGCGTATGGACCCCGCGAAATTCCTTGATCAGGTCGTTCGTGCCCATCACGAAACATTTGAGCCGCCCGCCCGCGCCCGCAATGGCGCCGATGTTCAAAATCGCAAGCGGCGTTTCCACCATCGCCCACAGCGCGATATTCGCATCGGCGCCCGCGCTCACCAGCTTGGCTTCCACCGCTTCCAGATCGCGCGGAGAAGACACTTTGGGAATCAGGATCGCGTCGGGCTTCGCCGCGGCCGCCGCGGCGATGTCCGCTTCGCCCCAGGCGGTGGACAGCGCGTTGGCCCGGATGATGACCTCGCGCTTGCCGAAACCGCGCGCCTTCACCGCTTCGCAGACTTGCGCGCGCGCCAGTTCCTTGGCATCGGGCGCGACGGCGTCCTCCAGGTCCAGGATCAGCCCGTCGGCGGGCAGCGAGCGCGCCTTTTCCAGCGCACGCGCATTGGAGCCCGGCATATAGAGTACGCTGCGGCGCGGGCGGATGGTCATGCTGTTCCCCTCGAAACATTGCGTGGGCGACACCTAGCCCATCCGCGGGGCCCAAGCCAAGCCGCCTTGCGGCACGCCGGCGCAGGAGCGACACCGGGCGCACGGTCCTGCGTTGCCAATACATACATGGCTGCAACCGACGTCACCGACTCCGGCCCCGGCCTCAGGCGCCGGGATTTCCTCTACATCGCCACCGGCGTGGCCGTGACGATCGGGAGTTTGGCGGCCGTGTGGCCCTTCATCGACCAGATGAACCCGGCCGCCGATGTGCTCGCCGCGGGCGGTCCGATGACGGTCGATCTCGGCAAGATCGCGCCGGGCCAGCAGATCGTGGTGCGCTGGCGCTCGCGGCCGATCTTCATCGTGCACCGCACAGAGGCCGCCCTTCAGCGCCTGAAAGAGCCCTCGCTGCTCGCCCGCCTGCGCGATCCCCATTCCGAGCAGATGCAGCAGCCGGCTTATGCCGACAATTGGAGCCGCGCCATCCATCCCGAATATCTCGTGCTTGTCGGAATCTGCACCCATCTGGGCTGCATTCCCGAATTCAAGCCCACGGCCGGCGAACTCGATGCCCAATGGCCCGGCGGCTATTTCTGCCCGTGTCATGGATCGCGCTACGACATGGCGGGCCGCGTGTTCAAAGGGGTCCCTGCGCCGCTCAATCTTCCGGTGCCGCCCTATCATTTCGCAAGCGCCACCTCGCTCATTCTCGGCGAAAATCCGAAAGGCGTCTCCTACAGCCTCAGCGACATCGAACAGATCTAGGGCCGGTCCGTCCGCCAGGGGAAGCGGGCCGTCGCGGCCTTCACTTTTGCTGCGTCGAACAGGCACGCCGTGAAGCGGGCGTCGAACTGGTCGCGCGCGGCGCGCGGCGCCGAGCAGCGCTCATAGGTTTCGGGCTGGCCGTCATGGGCCACCACATCGCCGGCATCGGTCCAAAACAGGTGAAAACCCTTGGCCGCCGCGTAATCGAAGATTTCGCGCAAGGAGGCGAGCTGGATCCGGTCGCCCGCCAGTTCGAAGCTGCGGACGCCCACATCCAGAAGCGTGTCGCGGGTGATGCGTTTGGGGGGCGCCATGGTGCCGTTGACGACGACATAGATGTTCACATCCGATGGCGGCAAAGAACCGTGCGCGGCGACGGCCGCATCGATGGCGCCGCCGATTTCGGCCGCGAACAGGTTCTGCCTGACGCCGCCATCCATATACATGCAGCCATGGATGAAGCGCGGCGGAAAGAAACCGGGAATGGCCGATGCCGCCATCAGCCGGTCCACGATCTCGCTGCGCGCTTCGGCGGCGGGCAAATCCGCCGCCAGTTTCGTCAGATCGAATTCGGTGAACTTGCCGGAATCGAAATTCACCGCGCCCGCCCACAGCGAGCGCCCGTTTCGATAGGCATCGCCAAGCTGCGCGATGGCATGGTCGTCGAGCGTGCGGTCGAGGCCGGCTTCGAGCGGGGCTGGATCGTTCAGCGACGTCCAGAAGGGAAATGTCAGGATCGAGCGGTGCTCGAACAGCGCATCGCCGCCCTTGCCGCGATAGGCCTGGACCAGCGTCGAATCGTAATCGGGACCGAGCATCGCGAACGGCGCGATGATCGCCCCCGTCGAAACCCCCGTCACGATATCGAATTGGGGCCTGGGTTTTCCCAGCGCCGGATCGCGCGCGCTCCAGCCCGTCAGGAAGCCCGCGCCGTAAGCGCCCCATGCGCCGCCGCCGGAAAGCACGAGGATGTCGAGGGGCCGCCCGTCCGCATGCGCGGCTTGCGGCATGGCGAAGGAGGGTTGCAACTCCGCAGATGCCGGGCACATCGCATCGTCGGGCCGCGCATTCACGCAGGCGCTGAGCGCGAAGCCCGCAAGGATGAAGACGATCCCCCGAAGCCCGCGCATTATTTTTTGAATCGTTCGCGGTATGCCGAAGTTTCCGGCTCCGCCAGGAAGCGATCCGCCCAGCGCCGCATCACTTTCGCCATGCGTTCGGGCTGCACACCCAGTTGCGCCATGGCGATGCCACCATTGACGCTTTCATGATATGCGCCGATCAGCCCGTCTTTCAGCACGAAGCGGCTGATGCCGTCGATCACCACTTCCTTTCCTGCGAATTCGGGAATGGTGGAAACGAAGCGCGACAGCGAACGCGCATAACCGATGTCGCCGTTCACGACGAGATCGAAAAACCGCCAGTCATAATCCTTCGCGTCGCGATGGAAGAGATTTTGCAGCATGTCGGCAATGGATTGGCGGCCCTTGTGCGGGCCATAGATGTAATCGTGATAGACGCCGTCTTCCGCGAAGCAGGCGGCAAACGCCTTGCCGTCGCCCGCATTGGCGGCCGCGCTCAGCCGCGCGATGAGGGCGGTGAAGTCGGCGGGGCTCACGCCGCGTCGTCCAGCGAAATATTCAATCGCTTTCCCAACGCACTCGCCACCTTGTTCATCGTCAGTAACGTGATCGAATCGTTTTTGGGATCGAGCAAGCGGTCAACGGCCGCACGACTGGTCTTCATGCGCTTGGCCATGAGGGCTTTGGAAATCTTGTGCTTGCGCATGAATTCAGACAATTGCCGCACCAGCACGTGCTTCACAGCGTGCGCGTTGACTTCCTCGAGAATTCCTTCTTCTTCGAGGAAACTTTCGAGCGTCGAACCCTCTCGCGGATTTTTTTTGCGCTTCATGCCCTCACAGTACCAATATTGGTACCAGGGAACAAGTTCACGCCGCCTTCAGCAGCTTGCGATTGATCAGGCATTCGGCGATCTGCACGGCGTTCAGCGCCGCGCCTTTGCGCAGATTGTCGCTCACCACCCACAGCGCAAGCCCATGCTCCACCGTGGGGTCCTTGCGGATGCGGCTGACATAGGTCGCGTCTTCGCCGGCCGCTTCGACCGGCGTGACATAGCCGCCGTCTTCGTGCTTGTCGACCACCAGCACGCCCGGCGCCTCGCGCAGGATGTTGCGCGCCTGCGCGGCGGTGATCGGGTTTTCGAATTCGATGTTCACGCTTTCCGAATGCCCGATGAACACCGGCACGCGCACCACCGTGCAGGTGAGCTGGATATCGGGATCGAGAATCTTCTGCGTCTCGACCATCATCTTCCATTCCTCGCTGGTGTAGCCGGAATCGAGGAAGGTCCCGCCTTGCGGGATCACGTTGAAGGCGATGCGCTTGGGATAAAGCTTGGGCTCGACCGGATCGGCGACATAGATCGCGCGCGTCTGGGTGAACAATTCGTCCATCGCGTCCTTGCCGGTGCCCGAAACCGATTGATAGGTGGAAACCACGACGCGCTTGATCTTCGCCGCGTCGTGCAGCGGCTTCAGCGCCACCACGAGCTGGATGGTGGAGCAATTGGGATTGGCGATGATGCCCTTGGGCATGCCCTGTTCCAGCACATCGGCATTCACCTCCGGCACCACCAGCGGCACGCCGCGGTCCATGCGCCAGGCGCTGGAATTGTCGATCACCAGGCATCCGGCCCCGGCGATCTTGGGCGACCACGCTTTGGAAACCGCGCCGCCCGCGCTCATCAGGCACAGATCGGTGCCCTTGAAATCGTAATGGTCGAGCGCCTTCACCTTCAGCGTCGCATCGCCAAAGGAAACATCCACGCCCACCGATTTCGTGGACGCCAGCGCCACCACGTCCGATGCGGGAAACTGGCGCTCGGCCAGCACGCTCAGCATTTCGCGGCCCACATTGCCGGTCGCGCCGACCACGGCGACTTTGTACGACATCGCGCTCTCCTTCGTCCCCGCAAACGCGCGCGGGGCCGCGAGCATTAAAGCATGAACGCGACAGATGCCAGAGGCCCTATTCGTTCTTCCAGATCAGTTCGAGCTTGGCGGAATGGCCGTCCACCGTGCCGCCGAGGCTGCCGCCCAATATGCTCGTTCCTTCCAGCTTGTAGTGAGCGAAATGGCCGTCCTTGTGCTCCCCGCCCAGTTCGGCCGAGAAGGGGCCCAGATTCATCCGCACCGGCTGGTTCGCCGATGCCGGCGGGCGATAGGGCTGAAGCGTGATCTTCTGCTCTGTGGGGCGGCGTTGCTGGACGGCATTGTCGGGCATCTGCAAGCCGCGCCGGTCCAGCGGCGCCGCCTGGGCCGCCATGGGTATCAGCAGCGCAAGAATGACAATGCCGCGCATGGGCCTGTTCCTCCACTCGCACCTGATTGAACGCAACCGCCGGCGCATTCGCTGCGCCAAATCATACAACCAAATTTGCCCTCAGATCACGGCGGAATTGCGCAAATCCGCGATCTCGTCCGGGGCAAGATTCAGCATATCGCGCAGGATTTCCGCCGTGTGTTCGCCCAAAAGGGGCGGCGGCAGGCGGTATTCGGGCGGGGTGGCCGCCAGCCGGAGCGGGCTTGCCACCAGTTCGATGGGCCCCGAAGCGTGTTCGAGCCCGATGCGATGGCCGCGCGCGATGCTTTGCGGGTCGGCGAAGACCTGGTCGATGCGGTTGATGGGCCCGCACGGCACATTGGCCGTCTCCAGGCTTGCGATCCATTCGCCGGTCGTGCGCGCGGCGAAAACGGGTTTGAGCAATTGTGTCAGTTCGCTGCGCCGGTCCACGCGCGCCGCATTGGTCGCGAAGCGCGCATCGCCGGCCAGATCGAGCCCCGCCGTCTTGCAGAAGCGTTTGAACTGCCCGTCATTGGCGACAGCCAGGATCAGGAATCCGTCCGCCGTCGCGAACACCTGATAGGGCACGATGTTGGGATGGGCGTTGCCCAGCCGCCCGGGCGCCTTGCCGCTGACGAGGTAATTCATCGCCTGATTGGCAAGCCCGGCGGCCTGGCAATCGAACAGCGCCATGTCGATGTCCTGTCCCTCGCCGGTACGCGCCTGATGAATCAGCGCGGCCTGGATTGCGATGGCCGCATAAAGCCCGCTCACCAGATCGGACACCGCAACGCCCACCTTCATCGGCTCCGCGCCGGGTGTGCCATCGGGCTGTCCGGTCACGCTCATGAGCCCGCCCATGCCCTGGATGAGATAGTCGTAGCCCGCTTTGTCCTTGTAGGGCCCGTCATGGCCGAAGCCGGTGAGGGAGCAATAGATCAGCGCGGGATTTTCCTGTTTCAGGCTCTGGTAATCGAGGCCGTATCTGGCAAGCGCACCGGTGCGGAAATTTTCCACGACGACATGCGAACGCCGCGCCAGCCGCTTTACAAGCGCCGCGCCTTGCGGTTTGGAAATATCGATCGCCGCCGATTTCTTGTTGCGGTTGGCCGACAGGAAATAGGCGGCATCGCCGCGCGTGCCGTCCGCATGCGTCACGAAAGGCGGGCCGAAATGGCGCGTCTCGTCGCCTTCGCCCGGCTTTTCGATCTTGACGATCTCCGCCCCCAGATCGCCCAATATCTGGGTGGCCCACGGCCCCGCCAGCACGCGCGAAAGATCGAGCACGCGGATGTGCGACAAAGCCCCCATCAGATGTCCGTGCGCACGTCGAGAAGTTCGGGATAGAAGCGCAAATCCAGAGCCTTTTGTAAGTACGGCACGCCCGACGATCCGCCCGTGCCCGGTTTCAGCCCGATGATGCGCTCCACCGTTTTCATATGCGAATAGCGCCACAGATTGAAGCGGTATTCCAGGTCGACCAGCTTCTCGGCCAGCTCGTACAGGTCCCAATGGGTTTCGACGTCGCGATAGACTTCGCGCCAGGCTTCGGTCACGCGCGCATCGGGCGTGTAGGGATCCGCGAAATCGCGCACAAGTTTGTCGCGCGGAATTGCAAAGCCGCGCCGCGACAGAAGTGCCAGCGCTTCGTCATAGATGCTCGCTTCCTCGAGGGCGGCGCGCACCTTTGCCCAAATGTCCGGATCGGATTGGAACACGCGCGCCATTTCGCGGTTCTTGTTGCCCAGCCGGAACTCCAGCATGCGGTATTGATACGATTGGAAGCCCGACGCCTTGCCCAGGCTCTCGCGGAAGCCGGCATAGTCGAAGGGCGTCATGGTCGACAGGATTTCCCAGGACTGGATCAGATTCGCCTGCACGCGCGCGACGCGGGCCATCATCTTGAAGGCGGGGCCGAGTTCGCCGCCGCGGATCTGGCGGATCGCCGCCTCGATCTCGTGCAGGCACAGTTTCAGCCACAGTTCCGTCGCCTGGTGAATGACGATGAAGAGCGTTTCATCATGGCGGCCTGAAAGGGGGCGCTGGCAGGCGAGCAGTTCCTTCAGTCCCAGATAGTCGCCATAGGCCATGGCGCCCTTGAAATCCCAATGGATTTTCTCGTCCTTGAGATCGATGCCGGGTTGTTCGCGCGTCTCAGCCATGGTTCTTTTATTACGTATGCGGACAATTGGCCGGGTCTGGCGACAGATGCTATGGTCTGCGGCGCAGCAACACAATCGCACGGGTGGCGTAGATGAGTTGTACGGTCGGGGCAGGGTTTGCCGTGTTTGCGGCGCTGGCAATTGGCGGAGCCGCGCAGGCCGGCGCCCAGAAATGCGCGAAGCCGAAGGAAGTCACGGCCATTCAGGCCGCGGCCGTGCAGCAGGAATTGATGGTGGCGGCACTGGCCTGTCACGACACCGCGAACTTCAACACCTTCCAGACCAGCTTCAATCGCGAGCTGCGCGCCTCGGACGGCACGCTTCTGGGCATGTTCCACCGGCTTTACGGCTATCACCGCGGCGAGATCGAATATCACGCCTTCAAGACGCGGCTGGCCAACGATTCCTCCATGCGCGCCATCCACAACAGCCTGGAATATTGCCAGGAGGCGTCCACTGCGTTTTCCGCGGCGCTTTCGCCCGACAAGCCCACGCTCGCCGCCTTCGTCGACGGCGTGAAGGTGACGCAGGACAGCCCCGTCGATTCCTGCGAAATCCGCGTCGCTCCGGGGCTGAACGGTCCGGGCATTCCCAAGGTCATGCCGCGGCCCAATCCGGTGCGCCTCGCCCAAAACGATCCCGCCCCGCCCCCCGATGCGCCGGCGGCGGACGATGCGCCCGCGGCCCCCGATGCGCCTCCGGCTGACGATCAGGCCGCCCAGGCTCCGGAACCCGGCGTGCTGCCGCCCGAAAACAGCACCGCCGATCCGGCCCAGCCGCCGTCCGCGCCGCCGCCCGCGACGGATGCGGCAAACAATCCGCCGCAACAACAGCCCGAGAAGAAAAAGGATTCCGGCTGGCTGTCCGGGCTGACCGACTGGTTCTGAACCACCCGGGACCTGCAGGGAACGCGGCTCGGTAGGTGCCGGATAATGCGCTGGCGCGCATTTCCCCGATGACCGAACAAAAAAGGGCGGGCCGAAGCCCGCCCTTTTCCTTTGAGCGCGAGCCCGGCGGTTATATCCCGCTGCCTTCGCCCAGTTCGATGACCGCGCGCCGGTTCTGCGGCTCGCGTACGCCGGGCCCGGTGGGCACCAGCGGATCGTCGAAGCTCTTGCCGACCGTGCCGATGGCCGTGTCGTCCATGCCTTCGCGGACCATTTCGTCCTTGACGGCCGTGGCACGGCGTTCGGAGAGCCCCTGATTGTATGTGTGCGAGCCGACCGTGTCGGTGTGGCCGGTGATCAGCACCTTGACCGCGCCCTGTTCCTTGGCGGCCTTCACGGCTTCCTCGACCACGCCCTGCGCTTCGGTTGTCAGGTTCGCCTTGTTGAAGTCGAAGAAGACGATGAACGTCTTCACCGGCGGCGGCGGAGGAGGTGGCGGCGGCGGAGGCGGTGGAGGCGGCGGCGGTGGCGGTGGGGGAGGAGGCGGCGGCGGAGGCGGCGACATGAACCACCGCACACCGACCAGCACCGCGCTCTCGTTCAACGTGCCGATATGCGCGGCGGTGTCGTAATCGGAGGCGAAATTGTGATCCACCGAAACGCTGCGATAGCGGTAATTGACCCAAAGATCGGTCTGGTCGCCGAGCGAATAATTCAGCCCGGCAATGCCCTGCCACATGAATCCGGTGTGGCTTCCATGGGCGTAATAATAGCCCGAACCGTCATCGGCCGAGCCGTCGGCATAGCCGGCGCCGATACCGCCGCCCAGATCGAGCGACCACTGGCCGCCAAGCGGAACTTCATAGATGCCGTTCAGCAGGAACGAGGTGATCTGCACATCGCCGCCGGCATAGCTTTCGCTGATGTCATGCTTGTCCCAGCCGATTTCGCCTTCGATGCGGATGTGGTTGGGCAGGCGATAGCCGATGGCGCCGACGATCAGCGCGGAATCGTTGGTGCCGGCCTTCAGCCAGCCATAATGGGGGAACGTCACCTTGACGTCGCTCATATGGTCCCAGCCGGCGCCGAGGTTGAGGTACCAGCCGTCGACAGTGCTCGCCAGGGCGGGCCCGCTCAGGGCTAAGGCTGCAACGCCTGCAAGCGCTAGTGTTCTGATTTTCATGTGACCCTCTTTGAATACATCGCCGGGGCACGCGCGTTTGCCGCCATGTCCCGGTTACAGAACGATTTTAGGTTCGAACGGAGCCCATGTAGAGATGCAATAAAGGCACGTTTGGGGCAGCGGAGGGGTTTGAGACGGATTCGGCGGCCAGATGTGACAGTCGTGCAACATCAATCCGCAAGGCTCTGTATGCTGTCCGGCACCGCACACAAGATAAAGGCGTAGCGCGCGGGAAGAACGCGGATGGCCGCCTGCGTCGGCAAACGCCGTTCGAGGCTTTGTATAATTTCGACGCGCGGCTCCACGTGAAACCGGTGCAGCCACCAGCGCAAGGCGCCGGCGAAAACCCGGCCGAGCCCCGTCAGATCGCCGAAATCGACGGCATGAATCTGCCCGTCGGGCCGCACGGCCCCCGCTGCCGCGCGCAGCGCCTTTTTCCAGTCCGGAATCATGGACAGCGAATAGGAAAAGATCGCCCGGTCGAACGGCGCCGCTTCGCCGAACAGGGCCGGGCTCAAATCCTCGGCATAGGCATGCACCAGCCGGATGCGGCCCGACAATCCGTGGCGGGCGATGGCAGCGGCCGCGCTCTTGAGCATCTCCGCGGATGCATCCAGCCCGTAAAGCCGCGCATCCGGATAGCGTTTGGCGATGGCGATCAGGTTGCGCGCGGTGCCGCAGCCGATCTCGATCACGCGTTCGCCCGCGCGCAAATCCAGATCGCGGATCAGCGTGTCGCGCCCGAACAGGTAGTATTTGCGCGTGAGATCATAGATGTGGCGCTGGCGGCGATAGACCTCGTCCATCAGCGCCGAATGATCGATCACGAAAAGGCCTTGCGCTTGTAGACGTGGAAGCCGCCATAGATCGAAGAGCGGTCGCGCGCGTGCCAGGCCAGGCTTTCGGCTTCCAGGTAATCCCATGGCGCCAGCAGGTGCGCGGGAAGCTTCTTCGGCAGCGGACTGGCGGGGCCGGCCGTGCGGAAGATCACGCGCGCGTCTTTCGCCGCGGTGCGGTCGATCTGTTCCCAGAGCTGCGCGATCACGTCCGCGGTCATCCAGTCCTGCGCATCGAGCAGCACGAAGCGGTCGAGCGAAGCCGGTTCCTGCGTCTTCAGGAAATCGATCAGCGAGGCGTGATGCACCTCCACGCGGTCGGTGCGGGTGCGGATCACATTGTAGACGTCCTCGCGCAGATAGGCGGGAACGGCCTCGCGCTTTTCCAGGTCGTAGCCGCGCCCGAAGGCCTGCCAGGCGAAATAATTCTGCTGGAAGGGAAAATCGCAGGCGAGCTTTTCCACGCGCTGGCGCAAGATCTGCGCCGGATCGCCCGCCGCCACCAGTTCGTCGTACTGCGCCGGCGGAATGCCGAGCGCATAAAGCGAGATCGGCGATTTGGAGAGGAACCGGATCGATTTGTAATCGAACAGCGGCGCGATGGTGCGCTCGTAAAGCGAGCGCTGTTCGTCCGGCGTGCGCGCATCGAGCAGCACGCCGATTCTCTTGCCGTGCAGCCGCGCCACAACATGCAGCAACCCGATGAAGCGGCCGAGCAACCCGTAACGGTAAAGATTGCGCGCGAACATGTTGATGCGCCGCCCCTGCAGGGGAATGTGCTTTTCCCAATAACGCCTTGTGACGGGATCGAGCCGTTCGCTCAGGAAATTGTCGTAAGCCTTCGAATTGGCCTTGTCGTTGGCTTCGCCGAAGAAGCGGAAGAAATCGTCGTAAGCCGGAAGGTCGCGCAGCGCCGCGAGCTTCAGCCGCGTCAGCGCCACGTGATTGGAATTCAGATCGACCGCGATGATGCGCGCCGGATCGGCCGCCAGATAATTCAGGATGTTGCAGCCGGCCGACGCGATGGTGATGATGCGGTGATGAGGTTCAAGTTCCAGCGCCTCCATGTCGATGTCGGGGTCTTCCCAGATCTGGTTGTAGACGAAGCCCTTGAACATCAGGGTGAACAGGCGCTCGAGCGCGCCGCGCCCGGTATTGGCGGGCCGCGTATGGGCCGCCCGCTCCAGAAGCACGTTTGCCATGAATCGCTCCTCCGATGATGCTATCTAGAGCGAAGCGGGGGCGGGTGCCAGTCCTTTGCTGAAAAGGATGCCGCGCTTGAAAAATCGCACGTTTCTCTATTAAGGCAGTTTTATGACAGACGACTCAATCGCCGAACTGATCGCGCTGCTCGATCTGGAGCCCATCGAAGTCAACATCTTCCGGGGCGTTTCGCCCAAGGACCGCTCGCAGCGCGTGTTCGGCGGGCAGGTGCTGGGTCAGGCGCTGGTGGCCGCCACCCGCACGGTGGAGGCGCGCGTGTGCCATTCGCTGCATGCCTATTTCCTGCTGCCGGGCGATCCCAAGGTGCCGATCCTTTACGAAGTGGACCGCAGCCGCGACGGCAAAAGCTTTTCCTCGCGCCGCGTGGTGGCGATCCAGCATGGGCGGCAGATCTTCCACATGTCGGTGTCGTTCCAGGTGGCCGAGCCGGGGCTGGAGCACCAGATCGATCCGCCCAAAGTGCCGCGGCCGGAAGACCTTCCCAGCGAAGACGATTTTCGCAGGCAATATGCCGACAAGGTGCCGCCCGAATATCGCGAACATTTCCTGCGCCAGCGCCCCATCGAAATCCGCCCCGTGGACCGCACCGACATCTTCTCGCCGAAAAAACGCCCGCCCCATCAGGCGGTGTGGGTGCGCGCCATCGGCGAGCTTCCGGCCGACGTTGCCCTTCAGCAATGCGTGCTGGCCTATGCGTCGGACATGACGCTGCTCGATACCGGCCTTGCGCCTCATGGCATCGGCTGGTTCGACCGGCGCATCCAGATGGCGAGCATCGATCATGCGATGTGGTTCCACCGCCCGTTCCGCGCCGATCAATGGCTGCTTTATGTGCAGGATTCGCCCAGCGCCTCGGGCGCGCGCGGATTCAATCGCGGCCTGATCTACGATGCGCAAGGCGTGCTGGTCGCATCGGTGGCGCAGGAAGGCCTGATGCGCCTGCACGAAGGATAGTTCAAGCCGCCTTGCGCGCGCCCGCGTGATTCAGCGCCGCCCTGGCAACCGCGCCCGCGATCGCCCAGAACGCAAAGGCGAGCGCGATCGCCCCGATCGAATCCACGGCGTAATGCCAGGCCAGCGCCACCGAGCCGATCACGATCAGCGTGGTGAAGGCGGTGAACCACACGCCCAGCCATTTGTTGGTGCGCCACGCCAGAAGCGTCATCAGCACCGAGCTCATCACATGCATGCTGGGCATGGCGGAGATGCCGCTCACGCTGCCGGCGCCTTTCACATGGGCCTGCCACAACAGGTCCTGCACATGCAAAGACCAGATCGGCCAGTGCTGGTTCGTCGCGCGCAGATAGGCCATCTGCGCGGCATAGGGATTGTGCTGGTGGAGATGGCCGTAGAAGCAGGGGCCGGCCGACGAAAACACCACCGCCAGCACATTGCCCCCCACGAACCAGGCGAACGCGAAGGCGAGCAGGAACTGCATCCTGAGCACGCTTCCGCGCGCGGCGAAGGCCTGCCAGAACAGGCAGCCGAACATCAGCACGAACCACAGATCGTAATTGAAATTGAGAACCGTGGTGATCACGGGATGGCCCACCAGCGGCTGCATCCACCGCCAGGGCAGCATTCCCAGTCCCAGCGCGCGATCCCATTGCATGAAGGTCCTGTCCCAGGAAAAGGGCACGATGTTGGGGATCTGCTCCTTGAGATCGGCGAAGCTGACCATCAGCGGCGTGAAGGCGAGCACCGAATGGAATACGTTTCCGGGCCGCTCGTCGTCGAGCAGGCTGCCGGCGAAGAATTGCGCCAGGCCCAGAAGCGGCGTCTGACAGCCTTCCCGGTAGAGCGTGAAAAGCCGGATCATGGCCGAGAACGGAAGCACGATCACCAGGAACATGCCGATGTAATTGATGAAGGTCAGGCTGGTCGAAAAATGCATCGGCAGGTTGAAGACGCTGACCGTCGCGAAGGTCGCGCACACGAAAAGTCCCGCACAGGCGTAAAGCGGAATGTGGGCGCGGAATGTGCGCCCGATGCTGCCGAGCGAAGCCGAACAGAATTGCGATACGCCGCCGCCCATCGAAAGCGTCAGGCCGGACATGGTTGGCTTCCCCCTGACGTGGCTGCTGTGCGGATGGTGCGATTACTTTCCGGACGCGGCGGTCTTGCTGGTCTTCTGGTGCTGGGTGTTCTGGGCCGTGGCGGCGCTGAACACCGAAGAATCGTCGCCCGGGATGGGCGCGCTTTCGCAACGCGCGCGGGCGCAGGCGAAGGTTTCCTGCTTGGCGCCGCGGTTGAGCGTGACGATGTTGGTCTTGCGGCGATACACCGTCAGCGGATTGTTGGCCACTTCGCGGCCGTTGGCGTCCAGCGCGATGAGGTTGGTGGCGCCGAACGCCTTGCCCAGAACGAAAACATGGCGCGAGTTCGATCACCGTAATGTCGGCGATCAGCGGATTACCGATATAGACGGTGGAGACCGGATGCACGAAGGTCACCATGCGCACTTCGTCCATCGGCACGCTCAGCGAGCCGGCAAGGGCGGGCGCCGCCGAAGCGAGACACGCGATGACAGCGGGAAATACGAAGCGGCGCATGGGGCGGGCCTTTCGAGAAATTCGCGAATGCCAAGCTAGGCCGCCCGCGTAAAGGAAGGCTTAAACGGCGCCGCGCATATGTATCGGCGGCGCCCGTGTGCAAGAGCGCGCCGCGCGCGATTTCGTCCAAAGGTAAACAATTGGGATACGCTTAAAGTCGGATTATTTCAAACAGCCCGATTCTGTTCTGTTCCGGAACGAATCCGCGTTCATGCGGGCTTTTGCATTTAAGCGGACATTAATCCCCCGCCGCTATGATCCTTCGCGAGTCCAGAAGGACGGGCCGGCGAAGTCGCGGCACGCTTGCTGGACATCCTAGGGTGTCAAATCAAGCGGAGGCTTACCATGAAGAACCTTGTTTCCCGTTTTCTCAGAGACGAATCCGGCGCGACCGCCATTGAATATGGTCTGATCGCGGCCGGCATCGCGGTGGTCATCATCGCGGCCGTCCAACTCGTCGGTTCGAACCTGAATACCACGTTCAACACGATCGCGAGCGCCGTGCAGTAATCGCGCTTCGCGAATTGTCAGACGATTGAACAGCGGCGGCCGCCTTCCTCGAGGCGGCCGTTCGCATTTGCGACGATGGGGGCACCGGTGATTTCGCAATTCCTGGTTCTCGCGGTTTTTCCGGCGCTTCTGCTGGCCGCCGCGGTGTGGGACGTCACCAGCTACACCATCCCCAATGCACTCTCGCTTGCGCTCGTTGCGACGTTCGCGGCGCTGGCGCTTGCGGCGGGCATGCCTGCCGGCGTTCTGGGCTGGCATGTGCTGGCCGGGATTGCGGGGCTTGCCGCCGGCTTCGCGCTTTTCGCGTTCAATCTGATCGGCGGGGGTGATGCCAAACTCTTCGCCTGCACGGCGCTGGTTTTGGGCTTTCACGATCTTCCCGAATATGCGCTTTTGGCCACAATCCTTGGCGGCGGGTTAACGCTGGGCATCCTCGCGATGCGGCGCCTGCCGCTGCCGCACAGGCTGGCCGCGCAAGGTTGGATCTTGCGGCTGCATGACGAAAAAGAAGGTATTCCATATGGCGTTGCGCTTGCGCTCGCCGCTTTCGTCGTTCTGCCGCACACCGAGATCTTCCGCACCGCCGCTATGTTCTGAAAACACACAGAACGACCTTTATTATTAAGCCTTTTCTAAAGGGTTCCATGTTGGGATTGTCTCAAAGGAGCCCACTCTCATGAACAGGTCGCGCGTGATCGTTTTGGTTGCGGCTGTTGTTGCCGCCGGCCTTGCCGCGCTTTTGGTGCGCAGCCTTCTGGGCGGCGGCACCGAGAAGAGCAAAGCCGCCGTCGTGCCGCAGATTCCGATGGTCGATGTTATGGTCGCTTCGGGCGACATCACCGCCGGCTCGCCGCTTCAGCCCAGCTCCGCGCGCTGGCAGGCCTGGCCGAAATCCAATGTGGGCGACACGCTGATCACCCGCCAGATGGCGCCCGATCTCGCCGCCGCGATCCGCGGTACGGTCGCGCGCACCCAGCTTTTCGCCGGCCAGCCGCTGACCACGACCAACATCGTGCACAGCGATTCCGCCGGCTTCATGGCCGCCCAGCTTGCCGCGGGCATGCGCGCGATTTCGATCCGCATCTCGGCGGAATCGGCTGCGGGCGGATTCATCCTGCCCAATGATCGCGTCGACATTCTGCAGACGCGGAAAATCTCCAGCCGTCCGCCGGTCTCCGTCACCAAGGCGATCCTGCGCAATGTGCGCGTGCTCGCCATCGGCACGCACGACACGCAAGGCAAGGATCAGAAAACGGTGATGGGCGGCACCGCCACCCTCGAACTCACGCCCGAACAGGCCGACGAAGTTCAGCGCGCCGAAACCGACGGATCGATTTCGCTGGCGCTGCGTCCGCTGGGCGAAGGCATGGACGCGCAAGGACGCATGGCGTCCGCCCATCCGCGCGGCCGCGTTTACGACGGAAGCGTTTCCATCATCCGCTACGGCGTCAGGCACGCCGGCGGCAATCCCGACCGGGGTCTGGCGGGGGAGGAGTGAGCGGCGATGCGTAAACTCATTTACATGGCCGCGGTTCTGGCGCTTGCCGCCTCTGCCGCGCCCGCCTGTGCGAAGAGCGGCGACAGCGACGCCCGCGTGATCACGGTTTCCACGCGCACCGGCGCGACCGCGCACGAACATCTCACGCTGGCGCTCGACAAGGCGGCCATCGTGCAACTCGACACCGATGCGCGCGACGTGCTGGTTTCCAATCCGTCGATCGTCGATGCGGTGGTGCGCACGCCCCGGCGCATCTTCCTGCTCGCCAACAAGACGGGCCAGACCAACGCCTTCTTCTTCGACGGCGCGGGCCATCAGATCCTGTCCATCGACATCCGCGTCGAACGCGACGTGACCGATCTGGCGGCGATGATGAAAGCCGATATTTCCGATTCCACGATCAAGGTGGCCGCGCTCAACGACAACATCGTGCTCACCGGCACCGTCGCCAACGAGGGCGATTCCAAGCGCGCCTCCGATCTCGCCGGCCGTTTCGCCGGCGATCCGGCCAAGGTCGTCAACATGCTCAAGGTCGCGGCCGGCGACCAGGTCATGCTGCGCGTGCGCGTCGCCGAAGTGCAGCGCGATATCGCCAAGCAGCTCGGCCTCGACGTCACCGCCGCGGCCAATGCGGCGGGCGTGCCCATCGTGGCGGCCACCTCCAATCCGTTCGGTCTTCTGGGCCGCGCCATTGCGGAAGGCTCCGGGCTTCAGTTCGGCAATATCGGCCAGGATCCGATGCATCCGGGCCCCAACAATGTGCAAGGAATCCTGAAAGCGCTGGAAACGGTGGGTCTTGTTCACACGCTGGCCGAGCCCAACCTGACCGCAGTGTCGGGCGAGACGGCGAATTTCCTGGCGGGCGGCGAATTCCCGGTGCCCGCGGGCCGCGACTCCCAGGGCAATGTGTCGGTGGCGTTCAAGAAGTTCGGCGTGAGCCTCGCATTCACGCCGGTGGTGCTGAGCCCCAACCGCATTTCGCTGCAGATTTCGACCGAAGTGAGCCAGCTCACCAATTCGGGCGCGTTCACGCTGTCGGGCGGTTCCACCGTAGACGTTAACGGCCAGACCGTCAGCGCGCCCAGCGTGACCATTCCCGCGCTGTCGGTGCGCCACGCGGACACGACGATCGAGCTTCCTTCGGGCGGCAGCTTCGCCATTGCGGGCCTGTTGCAGCACACGACCAAGCAGCAGATCGACGCCTTTCCGGGCCTGAAGGACATGCCGGTGCTGGGCGCGCTCTTCCGCAGCCGCGACTTCCAGCAGAACGAAACCGAGCTGGTCATTCTGGTGAGCGCCTATCTCGTCGATCCAGTGAACCACAAGCAGATCGCGCTTCCCACCGACGGCTTCGTGCCGCCGGCCGAAGTCGAGGCCGATCTTCTGGGCCATCTCAATGCCAACAGCGAAACCGGCGACCGCAAGAACGACGAAATGCGCTCGGCCGCCAACGGCAATACCGGCTTCATCGTGCAGTAGAGGAGAACAGTCATGACCATCAAGGATACGATGCGCGTCCTGTCCCTCTTCGCCGTCATGCTGGCGGGAAGCTGCGCCAGCCCGCTCAACACGACAAGCGATCTCTACAATCCCGAACAGATCCATCCGATCACCGTGACGCCGGGCTATGAATCGCTGAAGGTTTCGTTTTCGGCCGGCGAAGCCGGGCTGATGCCCGACGACGAAGCCCATTTCGTGGCCTTCGTGCAGCACTATATCGCCCACGGCCATGGCGCGATTTCGGTTTCCGCGCCCGATGGTCCGGGCGCGCAAACGGTCATCCATTATTTCGGCGACCGCATCGCCGATATGGGCGTGGAGCCGTCGCGCATCCTGGTGGGCACCCATCCCGCCGCCAATGGCGACGGCAGCGTCGAACTCGGTTACGTCACCTATGTCGCCCACAGCGACCCTTGCGGCGACTGGACCGACGATGTCGCCGGCACCTCGTCCAATCTGCCGACGAAGAATTTCGGTTGCGCGACCCAGCACAATCTCGCCGCCGAAGTCGCCGATCCGCACGATCTGGAACAGATGCGCCCGATGGGCCCGGCCGATGCCGCCCGCCGCGACACCGTCATCCAGAAATACGAGGCCGGCAGCGCGACCGGCGCCGGAAAGAACAGCGATCAAAACGCCTCCCTCTCGGGCCTGTAATTATTTCGGAGATCGACATGTCAAAATCGCTTGAGCGGACGAAGGAGAACGACGGTGCGTTCGGCGCGGCCGCGCACGAACGTCCTGTCCCGCGCATTTCGATTCATGCTTTCTGCGAATTTCCCGATACCGGCGCCGCCTTGCAGCGCGCGTCGTCGGACCGCAGGCTGTCCAAGGCCCATGTCACCATCCAGCTCGGCGGGCTCGACGCGGCGGTGGAGCATTACAACGGCCAGGTCACGCCCAATCTTCTGATCATCGAAACGCGCCTTCAGGGCAAGGAAGCGCTGGAGCAGATCGACCGTCTCGCCGATGTCTGCGATCCCTCCACCAAGGTGATCGTGATCGGCCGCGTCAACGATGTGGAGCTTTACCGCGAACTGATCCGCCGCGGCGTCAGCGAATATCTCGTGGCGCCGGTCAGCCCGCTGCACATGATCGAAGTGATTTCGGGAATCTATCTCGGCCCCGATGCCGCCCCGGTGGGCCGCATCGTCAGCTTCGTGGGCGCGCGCGGCGGGGTGGGCTCTTCCACCATCGCCCACAATGTCGGCTGGATGATCGCCGAGCGCATGCGCATCAACACCACCATCGTCGATCTCGATCTGCCCTTCGGAACCGCGGGCCTCGATTTCAACGAGGAAGCGGGCCAGGGCGTCGCCGACGCGCTCTCCGCGCCCGAACGTCTCGACGATGTGCTGCTCGACCGCTTGCTTCTGAAGACGGGCGAGCATCTGTCGCTCTTCACGGCGCCCGCGCTTCTGGACCGTCAATACGACGCCGAAGCGGGCGCCTTCGAAGCGGTGCTCGATTCGGTGCGCCAGGTCAGCCCCTGCGTGATCGTGGACGTTCCCCATCTGTGGACGCCGTGGGTGAAGCAGACGCTTCTGTCGTCCGACGAGATCATCATCGTGGCGGTGCCCGATCTGGCGTCCTTGCGCAACACCAAGGCGATGGTCGAACTGCTCAAGCAGGGCCGCCCGAACGATTCGGCGCCCAAGCTGGTACTCAACATGGTCTCCACGCCCAAGCGCCCCGAGATTCCGGTGAAGGATTTCGCCGAAACCGTCGGCGTGCCGCCGGCCCAGCTCATTCCCTTCGAGCCCAATCTTTTCGGCACGGCCGCGAACAACGGCCAGATGCTTTCGGAAGTGCAGCCGCGCTCGCAGGTCGCCGAAGGAATCCGGGTGCTCTCCGAACTGATCACGGGGCGCACGCCGAATGCCGACATGGACAAGGGCGGGGTCTCGTCCGTCTTCTCCTTCCTGAAGGGACGCAAGCAGGCTTAGATCGATGTTCGGAAAACGCTCTGGCGCCGAAAGTGCGAAGGAAAACTTTCCCGCTCCCCAGCGCGTGGAGCCCGCGCCCGCGCGCGCGCCCGCCGCCGAGGCGCCGCGCCCGCAAGCGGTGCCCGCAGGAGGCGCCGCCGCCCAGCCCGCGCCCGCCGCCAAGCCCGCATCGCAGGCGCCCCAGGTTTCCAAGCCGCTGGCCGCCCATATCCCCGATGCGCGCTCCGACGATTACTACCAGATCAAGACCACGATCTTTAACGCGCTGATCGACACCATCGATCTGGCCCAGCTCGCCCAGCTCGATCCGGATTCGGCGCGCGAGGAAATCCGCGACATCGTCAACGAGATCATCTCCATCAAGGCGGTGGTGATGTCCATCGCCGAGCAGGAACATCTGTTGCAGGATATCTGCAACGACGTGCTGGGCTACGGCCCACTCGAACCCCTGCTCGCCCGCGACGATATCGCGGACATCATGGTCAACGGCGCCAACCGCGTCTTCATCGAAGTCGGCGGGCGGGTGCAGCTCACCCCCATCCGCTTCCGCGACAATGCGCAGTTGATGAACATCTGCCAGCGCATCGTCAGCCAGGTCGGCCGCCGCGTCGACGAAAGCAGCCCCATCTGCGACGCGCGCCTGCTCGACGGCTCCCGCGTCAACGTGATCGCGCCGCCGCTGTCGCTCGACGGGCCCACGCTCACCATTCGTAAGTTCCGCAAGGACAAGCTCACCCTCGAAGATCTCGTGCGCTTCAATTCGATCAACCCGGCGGGCTCGCGCATCCTGGGCGTCATCGGACGCTCGCGCTGCAACGTGCTGATCTCCGGCGGTACGGGTTCCGGTAAAACCACGCTGCTCAATTGCATGACCGCCTATATCGACGCCGACGAGCGCGTCATCACCTGCGAAGACGCAGCCGAACTGCAATTGCAGCAGCCCCATGTCGTGCGCCTGGAAACGCGGCCCGCCAATCTCGAAGGCCAGGGCCTGATCACCATGCGCGATCTGGTCAAGAACTGCCTGCGTATGCGTCCCGAACGCATCATCGTGGGCGAAGTGCGCGGACCCGAAGCCTTCGATCTGCTGCAAGCCATGAACACCGGCCATGACGGCTCGATGGGCACGCTGCACGCCAACTCCCCGCGCGAAGCCATGTCGCGTCTGGAAGCGATGATCACCATGGGCGGCTATGCGCTGCCCACCAAGACCATCCGCGAAATGATCGTCGCCTCCATCGACGTCATCATCCAGGCCGAGCGCCTGCGCGACGGTTCGCGGCGCATTACCAAGATCACCGAAGTGGTGGGCACCGAAGGCGATGTCATCATCACCCAGGATCTTTTGTCCTATGAAGTCACCGGCGAAGACGAAAACGGCAAGTTGCATGGCCACCACGCCGGCACCGGCATCGTGCGCCCGGTGTTCTGGGAACGCGCGCGCTATTTCGGCATGGAACGCGAACTGGCCGAGGCATTGGATCAACTGCAGGTCTAGGCAATGACGATTGCGCTCATTCTGCTGTTCATGGTCGCCGCCGGCGGCCTGGTTTTCGCCTTTGCGGGCGGCGGCGGCGCGCCCACGCAGAAGCGCATGGCCTCGGTCGCGCGCCAGAAGGCGGGGGTGCCCGGCGCGCCGGCCGATACCAACCAGCAGCGCCGCCGCAATGTGCAGGCGCTTCTGAAAGACCTCGAAAAACAGCAGGCCGAAAAGAAGCAGAAACTCACGCTGCGCCGGCGCATCGACCAGGCGGGCCTGACCTTGCAGCCGCGCACCTTCTACATGCTGTCGATGCTGGCCGGGCTGATCGCGGCGGCCGCCATCATGCTCACCGGCCAGAACATCCTGGTGGGCGCGGGTTTCGCGCTTGCCGTCGGCCTCGGCCTGCCGCGCTGGGTGCTGATGTTCCTGACCTCGCGCCGGCAGAAGCGGTTCACCGCCGAATTCGCCAACGGCATCGACGTCATCGTGCGCAGCGTGAAATCGGGTCTTCCCACCAACGAAGCGCTCAAGATCGTGGCCCGCGAAATCGCCGATCCGGTGGGCAGCGAATTCAACAAGCTGGTGGAAGGGCTGAAAGTCGGCGTCTCGCTCGAACAGGGCCTCAAGCGCATGTACGATTCCATGCCCACCGCGGAAGTCAGCTTCTTCGGCATCGTCATGACGATCCAGCAGAAATCGGGCGGAAATCTTTCGGAAGCGCTGTCCAACCTGTCTTTCGTGCTGCGCGACAGAAAGCGCCTGCAGGGCAAGATCAAGGCGATGTCGTCGGAAGCCAAGGCATCCGCCGCCATCATCGGCTCGCTGCCGCCGGGCGTGGGCACGCTCGTTTATCTGTCCTCGCCGCACTACATCATGCCGCTGTTCACCACCCATACGGGCTGGCTGATGCTGGGCGGCTGCGCGGTATGGATGAGTTGCGGCATCGCCGTGATGAAAAAGATGATCAGTTTCAAGCATTGAGGCCGGGGACACCATGGACGACAAACTCGGCTATCTCGATCTTCTGTTCGATCCGAACTTCCTGCTGACTGCGCTTGCAGCGATCGGGGCTGCGGCGGCGGTCATCACCGTCGTGCTGCCGCTTCTGGAGCGCAACGCGCTCGGCACGCGCATGAAGGCGGTGTCGGAGCGGCGCGAGGAATTGCGCGCGCGCCATCATGCGGCCCTCAGCAAGAAGGCACAGCTTCGCATCGCGCCCGTCGGCTTCATGAAGCAGACGGTCGATCAGCTCAAATTGTCGAATATCCTGGAATCGCCCGACACGCGCGAGAAACTGGCGCGCGCCGGCTATCGCGGCCAGGCCCCGCTCATCACCTTCATGTTCTTCCGCTTCGTGATGCCGTTCATCGTGTTCGTGGTGGCGCTGGTCTATCTCTTCCTCGTCACCCATTTCCACTGGAGCGCGCCGATGAAGTTCGGCGCCGCCGTGGTTGCCGCGCTGGTGGGCTTCTACCTGCCCGACATGTTCGTGCAGAACCAGATTCAGCGCCGCCAGGAATCGATCATGCGCGCCTTTCCCGATGCACTCGATCTTCTGCTCATCTGCGTGGAATCAGGCATGTCGATCGAGGCGGCGTTCACGCGCGTGTCCGCCGAGATCGGTTCGCAATCGGTGGAACTGGCCGAGGAATTCGGCCTGACCACCGCCGAACTGTCCTATCTGCCCGACCGCCGCCAGGCTTTCGAGAATCTCGCCAAACGCTGCGGCCATTCCGGCGTCAAGGCGGTGGCGGCCGCCCTCAACCAGGCCGAGAAATACGGTACGCCATTGGGCAGCGCGCTGCGCGTGACCGCGGCCGAGAACCGCGAAATGCGCATGCAGGAAGCCGAAAAGAAAGCCGCGGCCCTTCCCGCCAAGCTCACCGTGCCGATGATCCTGTTCTTCCTGCCCTGCCTCTTCGTGGTGATCCTCGGCCCCGCCATCATGCGCGTCTCCCACACCTTCGCGCTGCACCCGATGAACAAGGCCGGCCACATCCACCACCATCATCATTGATGGATGGGGGCGCAATTGGCGCGCCGCTGCGGCGATTTCCTGTCAGGGCTTTTCACGCAGCAGGGCGGGAACGCGACAATTCGGGCGCACCCAAATCGCGGTCGCGGGACAGATCCATTCGAGCGTCGTCATGACGGCGCGATAGTCCTCGGACAAATTGCGTTTGAAAATCGGTTCGTGATGCCAGATGCGGTTCCGCAAGGCAACTTCGATGCTTTGAATTGGAACGTGAAAAGCTTCGCCGATTTGTGCATTCCACATGTAAAGGCGCAGGGCATGCCCCTGATTGTGTCCGGTGTGAAAAAGATAGGGCTTGAAGCGAGACAGGGAAATTGTGCGCAATATTGCTTCTTGCGCGGGCTTGTCCCCGAAACTTCCGGCTTGCGGGAAATCTGCCGTCCCGCCCGGTGAATTAGCGGATTCTTGATTCCCCTCGGTCATGATCCTATATATTCCCGGTGAGCCGAGGTTCGTCACTGCTTGCAAACGGCTTCGGACAGATAGAGCCCCCGGACAGCCTTTAAAACAGGTCCTCCGGGGGTTTCGCTTTTCAGCCCCTAGGCCTGCTTGCGGCTTCAAAATCCTGTGACAGTCATAATCCGGCCGACCGGTCGAAATCCAGCATGCCGGAACGACCCGGACCGGTTACGCCATGACCGTAGTGGGAGTTGAAGGGCTTAATCCGCCGCCGTGCGCAGTTTGGGCGGGCCCATCGGCTTTTTGTCTTCGGGCTGGCCTGCGTCCTTGGCAAGCTTGCGCGGATCGTGATCGGCGACGGGTCCGGCCTTCGGGTCCTCGGGCACTTTCTGCATCACCACATGCGCATCGGGCGCGGGCAGCTTGGCGACCGGCACGGGCGCGGGCTTGGGCGCGGTCACGGCGGTCTTTGCCGCTTGCGTCGCCGGCTTCATCGGCTGGGCTGCGGGCTTGGCCGCTTCCAGTTCGGCGATCTTCTGCAGGTTGTAACCGATCTTGGGATGGGCATTGCCGGCCGCGGCGGCTTGCTGGAGCAGCGTTTTCGCGCTGGCATAATCGCCGGCCAGCATGTCGGAGACGGCCATGTTGTTCAGCACCACCGGTTCGTCCGGCTTCAGCGCCAGCGCCTGCTTGTAGGCGGCCCTGGCATGGGCGCGGTCGTTTTCTTCGTCATAGGCCACGCCCAGCGCCGAATAGAGCGTCCAGTCGGTGGGGTTCAATTCCACCGCGCGCTTCAGAAAGGCGATGGCGTCGTCGGATTTTCCGCGCTGGGCCAGCACCTTGCCATATTCGCCCACCACATCGGCATTGTCGGGGGCGACCAGCATCAACTGGGTCAGCGTGCGCGAGGCGCCCATGAAGTCGCCTTTGGCGCGCTGCTCGCGGGCATGGGCGATTTCGGTGTCGAGATTGGTGGCCAGGCTGGCGGCCGGCGTCACCGCGGGGGCCGCATCGGCGGTTTTGGATGCTTGGGGCGCGGCCGTGCTGGCGCTGTTTGTGGTGGCGCAGCCTGCGCTCAAAAGCGCGCCGAACGCGACGGTGGCGGTGCGAACCAGGATCCGGTTCATGGGCTTGGCCCTCATAGGAATGGCGACTGCGAGCATGCGCGCGGCCGCGTCAAAAAAGGCTTAAAAATCCCTCTAAAGAGCGCGAAAAACCGTGATCTGTCCAATTCTTGACGTATTAATGCGGTTGGATGTAACGCGATGAAAACCCGGCTGACCGGCCTGTCCGTTCTGGGAGGCGCCTTTGCGCTGGCGCTGGCCGCTGCGCTCGCGCTGGGGGCCGCGCCGGTACTGGCCCAGCGCATTTCCTTCGTGATCGATACCGGCCCCACCGACGGCACCTATTTCCCCGTCGGCCAGGCCATTGCCGGCATCATCAGCCACCCCTCCAGCGTGGAGCATTGCGACAAGGGCGCCTGCGGGCCCAAGGGCCTGATCGCCTCGGTCAAGACCAGCGCGGGCTCGGTCGAAAACGTGTCCGACGTGAATTCCGGCCGTGTCGCCTCGGGCCTGGCCCAGGCCGATGTGGTGAGCCAGGCGGTGAGCGGTACCGGCGCGTTCCGCAAGGCGGGCGCGCTGAAGCACCTGACGGTGATCGCAGCGCTCTTCCCCGAAGAGGTTCATGTCGTCGCTTCGGTGAAATCGCACATCGCGACGATCGCGCAATTGCGCGGCAAGCGCGTTTCGCTCGGCGCCGGGGATTCGGGCACCGCGGTTACCGCGCGCGCGGTGCTGCATGCCTGGCGCATTCCCGAATGGCGCATCCAAGCCCGTCACATGACATCCGATGCCGCCGCCGCAGCCCTCGGCAAGGGCGAGATCGACGCCTTCTTCTTCGTGGGCGGCGCGCCGGTCGGCCTGGTCGCCGATCTGATCCAGCGCGGACGCGCGGTGCTCGTGCCCATCGACGGGGCGAACCGCAAGCGCCTCCTCGCCGAACAACCCATGCTGTCGGCCGACGTCATCGCCGCCAACACCTATGCCAATACCGCCGCCACCCAGACGGTCAGCACGCGCGCGCTGTGGATCGTCAACGACAACCAGCCCGGCGATGTCGTCTATGGCGTGGTGCGCGCGCTCTTCAATCCGGCCAATCGCACGCGGCTCGACCAGAGCCATCCCAGCGCCAAGCTCATCCGCCTCGACACCGCCGCCGCCAACCTGCCCGCCCCGCTGCATCCCGGCGCGGCCCGCTTCTACCGCGAAAAGGGCAAGCGGCCCGACGGGACGTAAATTTTTTTCACGCACCCCCCTTGAACCGCCCCGGTCCCATCGCCATATGCCCCATATCCCGCAAATTGCATCATGCAAAACCCGGCCCAAACGCCGGGGCGGGAGAAGCGCGTTCGTTAGAAGGAAGGTGAAGACTTACACCGCACCGTCATCGCCGGACTTGCTTGCCCGCCGAAGCTGCAAGCGTAGGCGGGTTCCGGCAATGACGGTTTTTGGCTTGTAAAAGAGCCGCGCTTTCAAAAAAGACGAAAATGATGGCGGGGAGGAGTCTGCCCGAAACGAGACATATTTTCCTCCCCCGCACTTCGCAGGGGAGGTGGCGACCCCGCACGTGTTGCGGGGGAGCCGGAGGGGGTGAGTCAACATCCAAAGATTTTCTCTGTCCGACTCACCCCCTCCGCTTCGCTCGCGAAGGGCTCGCTCAGCACCTCCCCCGCAAGCGGGGGAGGAAAAAAAACGCGAAAATGATGGCGGCCCCAACTCCGTCCAAAACGAGGTGCAAATTCGAATCTACGCAACGCCCGCATCCACTTCGGCTTGCGAGGCGCGCGCCCATTCGCGCATCGCCGGCAGGGCCATCATGCGCGAAACGTAATCGCTCACGATCCCGGGCGTTTCGATTCCATACGTCACGAACCGTGAACACACCGGCGCATACATGCAATCGGCAATGGAAAACCGCCCGAACAGGAAATCGCCCTTGTACCGCGAAAGAACATCGCTCCACGCATCGACGATGCGCGCGATTTGCGCCCTGGTCTCGTCGCGCAGATCGGGCGTGGGCAGGCGGCGCACGAAATCCATGGCAAGCTGGTCGCGCAGATCGGGAAAGCCCGAATGCATTTCGGCGGCGAAGGAGCGCGCCTCGGCGCGGGCAAACGCATCGTGCGGCCACAGTCCGGCTTGCGGGTGCCGCTCGGCCAGCGTTTCGCAGATGGCCAGGCTGTCCCAAACCGGATGCTCGCGGCCGTTCTCCGAAATCTTCAACGCCGGCACCTTGCCCGCCGGCGCATGTTTCAGGATCGCGTCCCGGGAGTCCGGCCGGCGCAGGCGGATCACGATCTCCGCGAAATCCGCGCCGGTCGCCTTCATCGCGAGCCAGGGGCGCAAGCTCCAGCTCGACCAGTTTTTGGTGCCCAGAACCAATGTGTAGGCCATTCTCCCCTCCCGTTGCGAATGCGCGCCCGCATTTCTAAAGTCGCGTGTCGAAACCGGCAAAGGTCCGTTCATGCATTCCAGTCTTGCGAAAAGCGCAAAGGGCGCGATCCCGCTGCATGCGGTGAAGGCGAAGGATTTGAAAGCCTGGCGCGCCGCGCGCAGCAAACGCGAGGCGCAATGGCTGAAAACGTCCGGCTTTTCGGCCAAGGCGGGCGAGATTTCGCTGGCCCCCGCCGCCGACGGCCGCATCGCCCTGGGGGTGCTGGGCCTGGGCGAGGGGCGCGACGCGCTGGCGCTGGCCGCGTTTTCGGAAGCCTTGCCGCCCGGCACCTATGCGCTGGCCGATGTGCCGGACGAACAGGGCGGGGCGAATGCGGCGCTGGCCTGGATCCTCGGCACCTACAAATTCACGCGCTACCGGAAGAAGGCGAAAGACCATCCCAAACTCGTGCTGCCCAAAGGCGTGAACGGCGCAGAGGTCACGCGCATCGCCGAAGGCGTGTTTCTGGGCCGCGATCTCGTCAACACGCCGTCCAACGATATGGGGCCGGAAGAACTGGCGGCGGCCGCGCGCGATCTGGCGAAGCGGCACGATGCGAAGTTCTCGCTCATCGTGGGCGATGCGCTGTTGAAAGCGAATTATCCGATGGTGCATGCGGTGGGACGCGCCTCGTCGCGCGCGCCGCGGCTGATCGATCTCACATGGGGCAATCCCAAGGCACCGAAAGTGACGCTGGTCGGCAAGGGCGTGTGTTTCGATTCCGGCGGCCTCGACCTGAAAAATTCCTCCGGCATGCTGACCATGAAAAAGGACATGGGCGGGGCTGCCACCGTTTTGGCAATCGCCCATATGGCGATGGATGCGAAGCTGCCGGTGCGTTTGCGCGTGCTGATTCCGGCGGTGGAGAATTCGGTGTCCGGTTCGGCCTATCGCCCCGGCGATGTGCTGAAGAGCCGCAAAGGGCTCACCGTCGAAATCGGCAACACCGATGCCGAAGGACGATTGGTGCTGGCCGATGCGCTGGCCGAAGCCGATAGCGAAAGCCCGGATTTGCTGATCGATATCGCAACGCTGACCGGTTCGGCCCGCGCCGCCACCGGCATGGAATTGCCGCCCTTTTTCACCGACGACGAAAAACTCGCGGCCGATCTGATGCGCCACGCCTTCGCCGTGCAGGATTATCTGTGGCGCCTGCCGCTGTGGCGCAATTACGAGGACACGCTGAAAAGCCCGATCGCCGACATCAACAACAATCCCGATTACAATCTGGCCGGCGCCATCACCGCCGGATTGTTCCTGAACCGCTTCGTGACGCGCACGAAATCATGGGCGCATTTCGACATTCCCGCCTGGATCGACCGCCCCAAACCCGGCCGCCGCAAGGGCGCGGAAGTGAACAGCGCGCGGGCGATCTATGCGATGCTGTCGGCGCGTTACAAACCATGAGCGATCCGCGCATCACGCCGGCACGCGCCGATCTGGCGGCCGCGCATCTGAAAGGGCAGGTGCATGCGCCGCGCTATGCCGACGCCAAAACCTTTCAGGTGCAAACCGGCCGCGCGGCGTTGCGCGCCAAACCGTCCGAAGAGGCCGGCCTCGATACCGAATTGCTTTGCGGCGAACGCTTCAACGCGTACGACATCGCAAGCGGCTGGGCCTGGGGCCAATCGCTCGAAGACGATTACGTCGGTTACGTGCGCGAAGATGCGCTTTGCCCAAATGCCGCCGCCGCCGATCATCGCGTGATCGCGCAGATGACGCCGGTGTTTCCCGCCGCCGACCTGAAAAAGCCGGTGCGCGATTTCCTGCCGCTGAATGCCAAGGTGAAGGTGCTGGCGCGCGAGGGCGTCTATGCGCGCATCGGCGAAAGCGCGTTCGTGTTCGCGGGCCATCTGGCGCCGGTCAACGAGGCCGCAACCGATTGGGTCGAAGTGGCCGAACGTTTCCTGCGCGCGCCCTATGTGTGGGGCGGAAAAACCGCGGCCGGGCTGGATTGTTCGGGCCTCATCCAAACATCGTTGCAGGCGGCAGGATTTGCGTGTCCGCGCGACACCGACATGCAGGAACGCGCGCTGGGCCATGCCGTCGATGCGAAGAACCTGCAACGCGGCGATCTCGTGTTCTGGAAAGGCCATGTCGGCGTGATGCTGGATGCGTCACGCCTGTTGCACGCCAATGCGTTTCACATGGAGGTGACGATCGAACCGCTTGCACAGGCGGTTGCGCGCATCGAAAAATCTGCGGGCGCGATCAGGAATGTGAAGCGGTTATAGAGGTTTCACGCGGAGGCGCGGAGACGCGGAGAAAAGAATCGGCGCGCAACTTGTCCGCCGAAGCTCGAAGAGCGAAGGCGGAAGCGCGGCAAAAGACATCGAAAAAACATCGTGATGTTGAAGACGAAAAAGAACTCCGCGTCTCCGCGCCTCCGCGTGCAATTCTTTTGGACGCCGCTCAATAACCCCGCGTCATATCGACAAGGTTTTCCAGCTTCTCCCCGGCCCGATCCTTTTCGATGCACGCAATCACATGCGCCGCGGCGATCTTGGGATGCGAAATCGCCGCCACATGCGGCGTCACCGTGATCTTCGGATGCGTCCATAGCGGACTCGTTTCCGGCAAGGGCTCGGTCTCGAACACGTCCAACGCCGCGCCCGACAAATGCCCCGAATCGATGGCCGCGATCAGATCGGGCTCGTTCACATGGCCGCCGCGCGCCACATTGATGACGAAGGCGTCTTTCGGCAATTGGGCGAAGGTCTTCGCGTTCAAGATGTGCCGCGTATCCGGCGTCAGCGGCAGCACGCAAACGAGGATATCGCATTGCGCCAGAAACGCAGCCAATTCCGCTTCGCCCGCAAAGCTCGTCACGCCGTCGACCTGTTTGCGGCTGCGGCTCCAGCCCGACATGCAAAAATCGAGATCGCGCAGGCGCTCCGCCGCCATCGTTCCGATTTCGCCGAGCCCCAGAATGCCGATGCGCGTGTCGCGCGCAGGCTTGGTGATATAGTTCTGCCGCCATGTCCGCATCCGCTGCAGCGCGTCGAACATGCGCTGCTGACGGTAATGGATCAGCGCATGCATCACGATATATTGCGCCATCTCCACCGAAAGCGTGCGGTCCACGAATCGCACCAGCGGCACATGGCGCGGATATTCCGGATCGGCGAAGAACCCGTCCACGCCCGCGCCGATGGAGAACACGAATTTCAGATTGGGAAGCGTCTTCAGCAGGCCGGGTTTGGGGCGGAAGCTCAAAACGTAATCGATCTCGGCGGGATCGTATTCGTCCACCCCCGTCGCCAGCACGCGCAAATCCGGCGCAAGCGCGGCCAGGGGCTCGGCCCAGGTGGGCGCCCATTTCGGCGGCACCGCGATCAGAAGCGTCGGATGTGCGGCTGTCATGGGCGAACGCTCGCCGCTTTTTGGCGTCCGTTCAAGCCTTCGATTCGCAGACCGGCCCGGCTATTTTTTCGCCTCGGGCGGCGGCAGCGGTGCGGGGTTGTCCGAAAGCGTTCGCAGATAGGCGATCAGGTCGATGCGGTCGTTTTCGCTGCGCAGCCCCGCGAAGGTCATCTTCGTGCCCGGGATATAGGCCTGGGGCTGTTTCAGGAAGCGGAACAGTTCGGCATAGGTCCAGTTGCCGCCCTTGGCCTTCATGGCGGCGGAGAAATCGTAGCCGCCGCGGCCTTCGCCGCGCGGGCTGCCCACCACGTTCCACAGATTGGGGCCGATCTTGTTGGGCCCGCCCTTGGTCAAATCGTGGCATTGCTGGCAGCGATGGGCGATGTTCTCGCCCTTGGCCACGTCGGCGCTGGCCAGCACGGTGCCGAAATCGGGCAGGGGCTCTTCCTTGGGTTCGGCCGGCTGGGAGGTCGCCTTCTGCTCGGTCGTGACGCCGGCCACCTCATAGCCCGGCTTGGCCATTTCGGGATGTTCGAAGATCGCGCCGGTCGCAATGCGGACCACCATGATGAACAGCAGCGTTCCGAGAACGGCTCCGATGATCTTGTTCCACTCCCAGGAATCCATATCGTCACGCTCCGGTTTTGCCGCCTCTGGCGAGGAAGCAGGACGGTGAAAAAGCGGGTTCGAATTGCCCCCGACAACCGGCGCGACATTACCCGGCGACGTGGGTGCGTCATTGCGGCGAAGCGTCGCATAAGTGCCTGTATTATGGGAGAAAGCGCATGAATCCGATCGTCGTCATTCCGGCGCGGATGGCCTCCGCCAGATTGCCCGGCAAGCCGCTCGCCGAGATCGCGGGCGTGCCCATGATCGTGCGCGTGGCCGAACAGGCGAAAAAAGCCGATGTCGGGCCTGTCGTGGTGGCCGCCGCCGAACGCGAGATCGTCAAGGCGGTGGAAGATGCGGGCCACCGCGCCGTGCTCACCGATCCCGCTCTGCCCAGCGGAACCGACCGCGTGCATGCCGCACTCGAAGCTGTGGATCGCGCCTATGCCCACGATGTGGTGGTCAATCTTCAGGGCGATCTGCCCGCGCTCGATCCGGCTTGCGTGCGTGCGGTGGCCGAGATTCTCCCGCCCACCGGCGCCGATATCGCAACGCTCGCCGCCGAGATCGACGACGAGAAGGATTGCGACAGCCCCCATGTCGTCAAGCCCGTGGTGGTGTGGGACGTCACGGGCAATCGCGGGCGCGCGCTCTATTTCACCCGCGCGCGCGCGCCATGGGGCGAAGGCCCGCTCTACCATCACATCGGCATCTACGCCTTCAAGCGCGAGGTTTTGTCGCGCTTCGTGATGCTGCCGCCCTCGCCCCTGGAGCGGCGCGAGAAGCTGGAGCAATTGCGCGCGCTCGAAGCGGGCATGAGCATTGCGGTGGCGCGCGTGGACAGCGTGCCGCTGAGTGTCGATACTGAGGCCGATCTCGAAAAGGCGCGCAAATTGCTGGCGCGAGGGGCATGAGAATGACATCGCAATCGATCGCACGCGCCAAGAAGGTCGCCTTCCAGGGCGAGCCCGGCGCTTATGCCAACCTCGCAGCCCGCGAAGCGCTGCCCCATGCGCAGGCCGTGCCGAAGCCCACTTTCGAGGACGCCATCGCAGCCGTGCGCGACGGCGAAACCGATCTCGCCATCATCCCCATCGAAAATTCGCTGCATGGCCGCATCGCCGATATTCATCATCTCTTGCCGGAAGCGGGGCTTTACATCGTCGCCGAACATTTCCACCGCATCCATCACCAATTGCTCGGCATGAAAGGCGCCAAGATTTCCGGCTTGAAAACGGTCTTCAGCCAGGGCCCCGCGCTCGGCCAATGCCGCAAACTGATCCGCGAACTGAAACTCACCCCGCAGCACTGGCACGACACGGCGGGTTCGGCGCGCCATGTTGCGGAATTGAAGGATCCGTCCGCGGCCGCGATTGCCTCTTCGCTCGCCGCCGAATTCTACGGGCTCGATGTGCTGCGCGCGAATGTCGAAGACGAGCCGCACAACATGACGCGATTCCTCATCATGGCGCACGAACCCGACGACGCGCCGCTCGATGCGGGACCGGTGATCACGACCTTCGTGTTTCGCGTGCGCAACGTGCCCGCAGCACTTTACAAGGCGCTGGGCGGTTTCGCCACCAACGGCGTCAACATGATGAAGCTGGAAAGCTATCAGCTCGGCGGCTCGTTCAACGCCACCCAATTCTACGCCGATATCGAAGGCCATCCCGAAGAACGCAATGTGCGTCTGGCGCTGGAAGAACTGCAATTCTTCTGCTCGAAGCTGACGGTTTTGGGCGTGTATCCGGCCCATCCGTTCAGGGCGGAAATGCCGGCGATTTAAAAAACCGGTGTCAAATGTATTCAGGTCCAGAGACCGCTCGAAGCGAGTGCAAGAACAGCAAGTGCCACAACGACAAGAGCGACAATGGCAAATCGACCGTTCGCTTTTCCTCGGAATCCGAAAAAGTGAAATTCAATTTCGTCGGGACCGGACATAACAGACTTCCTCACGCAGAAATGCGCACGTCGCCATTGAGTGTGCGTTTTCTTGTGAGGGGGATTTCTTAAACCTGCATTTTGACCGAGTGCGGTCAAGCATTGAGACGGGAAACTGCCAATCTATCAACAGGAGTAATAAAATTTCGCAACAATTTCAAAGGCATGCATTCGGTGAATAATCCGCGCTCTCCGCCCACGCCCTGATCAGGTGATGCGCAATCGCGACCGGCGGCGGCACGAAGATGCCGTCCATGGGTTTGCCCGCCAGCAACGCACGCGCTTTGTCTTTTTCCAGCCACATCGCATCGGCGAGTTCGTTGCCGTCCAGAACGATCTCGCGGCTCAGGCTTTCCGCAAAACAGCCGATCATCAGCGATGATGGAAACGGCCATGGCTGCGTCGTGTGATAGGTCACGTTGCCCACGCGCACGCCTGCTTCCTCCAGCAATTCGCGGCGCACGGCTTCCTCGATGGTTTCGCCCGGTTCGATGAAGCCTGCGAGCGCCGACATCATGCCCGGCGGAAAATGTTTCCCGCGCCCCACAAGGCATGCATCGCCATGTGTGGCGAGCATGATCACCACCGGATCGGTGCGCGGAAAATGATCGGCGTTGCATTGGCTGCAATGGCGCCGGTAGCCCGCATCCGTCAGCGCGGTGGCCGCCCCGCATTGCGCGCAGAATCCGTGGCGGGCATGCCAGTCGATCATCGCCTTGGCTTGGCCCAGGATCGCGATGTCCTTTTCGGCCATTCCCCCGCTCATCGCGGCCGCGCGCATGTCGCGGAAATGGCCGAGGCCGGCAAGCGGTCCCTCAGTGGCCGGATCGCGCGCCGCGCTGATGTCGAGCGCGAACAGCGCATGATCGCCTTCCAGCCCCAGCAGCACTGAAGCCGCATCGGGCGCGGCAAGGCTTTCCGCCAGCCCCGGCTTCAGAAATCCGGGTTCGAGGGCACCGCGATTGTTGTCCGGCCCCAGGAAGAAAGGCTGCAAGCGCCACATCGGCAGCACGAAGGATGACGCATCGCTTCGCCGCGCCGCCAGCCACGCCCCATCGCTGCGCTTCTCGCTTGCCCGGTCGAGCGGGTTTCCGGTGAAGGGAATCATGGCGGCCTCGGGCGCTGCGACGAACGCAAATTCGCATTCGATTCGCGCCCATGCTAGGCCCTCGCCGTCATGACAGCCTTGCTGGTCTTCATTTTCCTCGGTCTTTCGCTTGCGGCCGCGGGCTTTGCCGTGTGGCCGGTGCTCAGGCGCAAGGGCCTGCCCGCCAAGATGCTGGCGGTGGCGGTGACGTTCGCCATTCTCGGCGTGGGCCTCGGTACCTATGTGATGCTGGGAAGCCCGGGCCTTGCGCTGCGCACGCTCACCGGTGCGCAGCCCGACGATCTGGCCGGCCTGATCGCCGAGCTTTCGCTCAAGGTGCGCAGCACGCCCGGCAATCCCAAAGGCTGGACCCTGCTGGGCCAGGGCTATCTCACCCTTGGCGATGGGGCCGATGCCGCGGCCGCCTTCAAGAAGGCTGCCCAGGTCGCGCCGCCCGCCCAGCGTCCGGCGCTGCTGTCGGCCTATGGCGAAGCGCTGGTGCAGGCTTCGGCGGGCGCGGTCACCCCCGAAGCCGAAGCGGTCTTCGAGACCGTGCTGCAGGCCAACCCGAAGGATCGGGCCGCGCGCTATTTCCTGGGGCTGGCCTATGCGTCACGCGGCGAGAACGGCAAGGCCGAGGCCATGTGGCAAAGCCTTCTGGCCGAGGCGACGACGCCCAAGCTGCGTAGCGCTCTGATCGACCGGCTGGCCGCGCTCAAGGCCGGCAACGGCCGCGCGCCCGATATTGCGGCGATGGTGGCGCAGCTTGCCGCAAGGCTGGCATCGCATCCCCAAGATCCCGAAGGCTGGCAGCGGCTGATCCGCGCCTATGCGGTTCTGGGCGAAGAGGACAAGGCCCGCCAGGCGCTGGCCGATGCCCACGCAGCCCTCAAGGACAATAAAGCCGCAATTGCCGCGATAGACGAAGAAGCAAAAGCGCTGAAGATCGCACAGTAAAACGGCGGCTCATGGCCGCCGTTCCCGCCCCCCTTGAAGCCGATCTCTTGCCTAACCCGAAAGGCGGCCTTGCCAGACCGGCCAGCAGGTCGATTTCCCATGCGCCTTGGTGGCGTCGTAAAGCCGCATCTGGGCGTCTTCGGCGTTCTGGCCGTATTCGGTGGCCATGTAGTCGGCCGAACCGGCGCACCAGACGTAGAATTGATGTTTTCCGGGGGAGAAGAAGTCCGTGCGTCCTGCGGAGGTGAAATTGGCTGCGACGGCCACACCGGCTGCGGCCACCAAAACGCCGCCTACGGCTGCTCCCAGGATACGCCCCATGGACATTCTATACGTGCTCCCTGCCGCGCGGGCGATAGTGCGGAAACGGGTGGCCCCGTTTTCCGGCCGGCGTGTCTTGACCCAACCTGCGGCTCTGATCCCAGCTCAAAAGAGCAATGCCCGGAACCGCCCCTAATTGACAGAAATGTACATCGCCAATCGGCATCTGTCACCGATTTTTTTATTGTTCGTCAGACTCTTATTATTGCCGAAACTCACAGGCGCAGACGTTCGGGTTCGCCGCCCAGGGCGCGCACGGCGTCCTCTATGGCGCGGGCGGCTTCTTCCACCGTTTCCCCCTCGCGTCCGCGCACCACCAGCTGCACGCCGAATCCGTCGTCGCCGTAAAACGGATAAGACCCGATGGATGTGTCGCCGAAGCGTTTCTGGATATCGGCGAGTGCGCCGGCGATGCGCCCTTCGGGGATTTTGGCCGCCACTGTCGCCGATATGACGGCGCGCCCGCGTTTCAGCCGCGAGACCACGCTTTCCTCCAGCATGGCGCGCATGATCATCGGCACGCCCGCCATCACGAACACATTGCCGATCTGGAATCCGGGCGCCGTCGACACGCTGTTCCTGATCAGCGTCGCGCCGTCGGGAATGCGCGCCATGCGCTTGCGCATGTCGTTGAATTCGGCCGGATCGCGATAGCGCGCGCCCAGAAGCGCAAGCGCTTCTTCATTGTAGTCGATGCTGACGCCGAACGCCTTGGCCACGGCATCGGCGGTGATGTCGTCATGGGTGGGTCCGATGCCGCCGGTGGTGAAGACATAGTCGTAGCGCGTGCGCAGCGCATTCAGCGCGGCGACGATCTCGTCCTGGATGTCGGGCACCGTGCGCGCTTCCGACAGGTCGATGCCGAGGCCGGCCAGAAACCGCGCAATGTAATTGAGGTTCGTATCCTGCGTGCGGCCGGAGAGGATTTCGTCCCCGATCACCAGCACCGCGGCCGTCACTTTCCCGATTTCCGCCATGGACTGGCCTCTTCTTGCCGCAGGGTGTAAGAAACCCTTGGTTTCCATGCGTTAAAAAGCATGGGCAGGCGTGTTAGGAAAGGTCCCGGGAAAAATCATGTCCGAATTGCCCGATCCGCAAATTTTCGAAGCCGCGCGGCGCGCGAGCGTTTCGGTGTCCGTCCACGGGCCCGAGGCCTTCGAAGGCATGCGCCGGGCGGGCAGGCTGGCCGCCGAGGTCCTGGACCTTATGGTGCCCGCCGTGCGGCCGGGCGTGACCACCGCCGCGCTCGACAAGATCGCGTACGACTATACCCGCGATCACGGCGCGCTTCCCGCCTGCATGGGCTACCGCGGCTACCGCCACACGCTGTGCACCTCGATCAATCACGTCGTCTGTCACGGCATCCCCAACGACAAGCCGCTTCGCGAAGGCGACATCGTCAACATCGACGTCACCGTGATCCTCGATGGCTGGCACGGCGATACGAGCCGCATGTATCTGGTGGGCGATGTGAAGCTGAAGGCCAAGAGGCTGGTGGACATCACCTACGAAAGCATGATGCGCGGCATCGCCGTGGTAAAGCCCGGCGCGACCACCGGCGATATCGGCCATGCCATCCAGTCCTATGCCGAAGGCCAGGAGCGCTGCGCAGTGGTGCGCGATTTCTGTGGGCACGGCGTGGGCCGCGTCTTCCATGCCCTGCCCAATGTCGTGCATTACGGTCGTCCGGGTTATGGGCTCACCCTGAAGCCCGGCATGTTCTTCACCGTCGAGCCCATGATCAATCTCGGCGGTTATGGCGTGAAGATCCTCAACGACGGCTGGACGGCGGTGACGCGCGACCGCTCGCTGTCGGCACAGTTCGAACACAGCGTGGGCGTTACTCAGGATGGTGTCGAAATCTTCACGCAATCGCCCAAGGGCTGGCACAAGCCTCCCTATCTCTAAGGGCCCCCACATCTCGGACGTCGCGGCAAGCTTCGAGCATGCGCCCCACTACCTCGAGCACCGCCAGCGCCTGCGCGCGCGCTTTCTGGCGGGCGGGGCCAATGCGTTGGCCGATTACGAAATGATGGAACTGGTTCTCTTCGCCGCCATCCCGCGCCGCGATGTCAAGCCGCTCGCCAAAACGCTGATCGCGACCTTCGGCGGTTTCGCCGAAGTGCTCTCGGCGCCGGCCGAACGCTTGATGGAGATCGACGGGGTGGGCGAAGCGGTGGTCGCCCAATTGAAGATCGTGGAAGCCGCGGCCTTGCGTCTTGCCAAAGGCAAGGTGATCGGCAAGCCCGCGCTCAGTTCCTGGGCGGCGCTGCTCGATTATGTGACCGCCGTCATGGGCCGCAGCATGAAAGAGGAATTCCGCGTCCTCTATCTCGATCGCAAGAATATCCTCATCGCCGACGAAGTGCAGAGCCAAGGCACCGTCGATCATACCCCGGTTTATCCGCGCGAGATCGTCAAGCGGGCGCTGGAACTTTCTGCATCGGCCATCATCCTCGTTCACAATCATCCGAGCGGCGATCCGAGCCCGTCGCGCGCCGATATCCAGATGACGCGCGAAGTGGCCGATGCCGCCAAGGCGCTTCGTATTGCAGTGCACGATCATCTTGTGGTCGGGCGCGGCGGAACGGCGAGTTTCAAGTCGCTCGGTTTGCTCTAAAGTGGGGGCGACCGTGGGACGAGGGGAATGTCCGCACACCGAGGAACGATGTGGCGCTTTCTGTTGCTTCAGGCCGGGCGTCTGGCGCTTGGGCTGGTGGGCGCGGTCCTCATGGCCGGCTGTGTTGCGGCCCTTTCGGTTAACGGCGCGCTGAGCGGTGCGGGCGCCTATTTCGCGGCGGCGCTCGGCCGATTGAGCGGTTTCGTCCATCTCGATTTCGGCACCAGCATCATTTCGGGCACGCAGGCCGCAAACGATGTCGCCCTGCGATTGCCGGTAACATTCGAGCTTGTGGGTTTGGGTGCGATCGTGGCGCTGCTGCTGGGCGGACCGCTCGGCATCCTGCTCGGCACCGAGCGGCCGCTGCGCGCGGCAAGCCCGCTGATGCAGGTCGTGACGGCGACGCCGGTCTTCGTCGCAAGCCTTGCGCTGTTGTGGCTTGCGGCCAATGTGCTGCATTGGCCCGAAACGGATTATGCGGCTGCGCAGGGCGATTTCGATTCCGCGCTGCGCGCGCTCGCCCTGCCGGTGTTGACGGTGGGTGCTGCCGGTGCTGCCGCGGTCCAGCTCGGCTTGCGCCGCGCGGCCGCCGACGCCATGGACGAACCCTATCGCCGCGGCCTTCGGCTGATGGGTCTGTCGACGCTGGAGATCAACAGCATCTATCTCATGCCGCAGATATTGGTCGGGCTGTGCCGCAGCCTGGGCGAAATAACGCTCGCGCTCTTTGCCGCTGCGGCCGTGGCCGAATGGGTGTTCGGCTGGCCGGGCGCGGCGGTGCTGTTTCTGAAATCCGTCGCGCTGCACGATTGGAATGTGGCCGCGCTGGTGTTGCTGGTGTTCGCCGCCGTCAAGGTCCTGGCCGATTTCGCGGGCGCGCTTGGCGCGGCGGCGCTTCTCGCACCGAAGGGGCGGTCATGAGCGCGGTTGCGATCCTGCCCGTGAAATCGCTGCCGCGCCTGCGCGCGGCGATCCGTGCGATCGGTTTTGCGGGGCTTGCGCTTGTCGCCGTCGCGGTCGGCCTCAGCGACGTGATCGCGCGCGCCCCGGCCGACGCAACCGGCATCGGTCCCGAACTTGCACCGCCTTCCGCCCAATTTCTTCTCGGCACCGATGTGCTGGGCCGCGATGTGCTGAGCGAGACGCTGCATGCGCTGTCGGTCACGCTGATCCATGCCGGTCTTGCGACGGCCATCACGCTGGCGGTCGGAAGCCTATTCGGGTTCGCGGCCGCGCGCCTTCCCTGGAAGAGCGGGGCGGGCCTTCGCTGGCTTGCCGGCATATTGGGCGCGGTGCCCGCGTTGCTGCTCGCCATCCTGCTCGCCGGAATCACCGACCGCGATTATGCGGCGATTGCCGCGGGTCTGGCCGCGGCCCCGCTCGCCTTCGCGCGTACCTATGACCGCGCAAAGGCGCTGTCGGCGTCGCGCCATGCCGAATTCGCGCGCGCCACCGGCATCCAGGGCACGACATTGATGCGCCGCGACCTGGCCTACGAATTCCGCGACACCTTCCTCACCATCTTCGCCCGCGCCCTTGCCGCCGTCACGATCACGCTTTCGACCATGAGTTTCCTGGGCTTCGGCGCGGTGCCGCCCCATCGCGATCTGGGACTGATGATCGCGGCTGCGCGCGCAAACTATCTGCAGGCCTGGTGGGTCGCCGCTTTTCCGGCTCTGGCCCTTCTTCTGTTGATCCTGTTCGCGCGTCTGGCCGCGGCCCTCGACGAAGGCGAGCGGCCATGAGCGCGCTGGAGATCGCCGATCTGCGCGTGTGGCGGCCGGGTGCGGCGCGCGCCGAGCTGGAGCGCTTTTCGCTCGCGCTTCAGCCGGGCGAAACGGTCGTGCTTCTGGGCGAAGCGGGATGCGGCAAGGAAGCCATCATGCGCGTGCTGGGCGGCTTGCCCCAAAGCGGCGACGATATTTCCGGCATGCTCAAATTTCCCAATACCGAATCCGAACGCGCCAGCAAACACACCAGGGCGCATGCGCGCACGGCCTGGCTTGCCGGCATCGATCCTCTCCCGCTCAGTCCGCATGCAACCGTTCTGTCGCAGCTTTCGCGCGTGCTCGCGCGCAGGCTTCGGATACCGCTCGAAAGCGGGGCGGCGGAATTGAACGCGGCGCTGCGCCGCCTTGAAGGAGCGCCCTCCGCCGACGCGCTCGACGCGCGCGCGGGCGAGCTTCGCCGCGAAACCATCGCCTGGGGCCTGTTCGCGTGTGCCTTCGCGCAAACGCCCGATCTGGTTCTTGCCGATCATCCTCTGTCGGGCATTCCGCTTCTGCACGCGCGCGCGCTGGTGCAGGCGCTGCGCGCCGAACAGACGCGCAGCGGTTTTGCCATCCTCTACGCCGCCACCAACACCGAAATCGCCAGGCTGCTCGGCGGCCGGCTGATCGTGATGCGCCATGGCAAGGTCGTGGAAGAAGGCCCGTTCGAGCGTCTTGCCACCTCGCAAGCCCACGCCTACACCCAAACGCTGTTCAAGGGTGCCGTCGGCGATCCCCCGCCGCCGCGCAATGCGGGCCGGGGCGAACCGGTGCTGCAGGTCTACAACCTCGAATTCCGGCCGCGCGCGAAAGGACGTGAGGGTCCGCGCGACAGCCTCACCTTCGAACTGCGCCGCGGGGCCTCGCTCGCGCTGATCGGCGAAGACGGTTCGGGCCGCCGCGATCTGGCGCGCACGCTGATCGGCCTGCGCCGTGCCGCGGCCGGGCGCATCGTGCTCGACGCGGTCGATATCGGCGTGCTCTCCGAAATCATGATGTCGCGGCTGCGAAGGCGCATCGCCCTCGTCACCGGCGACGACGATGTTCTCGATCCGCGCATGACGATCTGGGACACGGTGGCCGAACCGCTTCGCGCCCATCTCAAACTGCCGCGCAACATCCTGGCCGATTACGGCGAAGCGGCGCTGAAGCGGGTGGGCCTGGCATCGCTCAAGCCGGGCACATCGGTTGCGATGCTCAACGCCTTCGACCGCAGGCGTTTGCAGGTCGCGCGCGCCATCGTCACCGCGCCGGTGCTGGCGGTGCTGGACGAGCCGCTACGCGGCCTCGATGCCTTCGCCCAATCGGTGATGCTCGATCTGTTGCGCAATTTCCGCAGCCAGGAAGGCCCGGCCATGCTCGTCATCACCGCCGACTTCGCGGTCGCCGCCACGCTCGCCGAAACCGCCCTGGTAATGAAGGACGGGCGCATCGTGGAGCGCGGAACCTTGCGCGACCTGCCCGCCAATTCCACCGAACCCTTCACCAGAAGCCTGATCGACGCCTCTGCCGGCCCTGCAAAAGAAGGGGTTCCGCCGGAGGCGGCCGGGGTCTAGAACAGGCCGCGAAGGGGCGCGAAACGCCCGAGGCAGGCCATGTTCAAACTCAAAGACGACACGCTTTTGAAGCGCGATGCCTTCATCGACGGCAAATGGACGGGCGCGGATGCGCACGCGCGCTTTGCCGTGACCAATCCTTCGACCGGCGAACAGATCGCCGAAGTCGCCGATCTGACGGATGTCGAAACGCGCCGCGCCATCGAAGCCGCCGCGAAAGCCTTGCCGGCATGGCGGGCAAAGACGGCGAAAGAACGCGCCGGCCTGATGCGCAAATGGTTCGAACTGATCCTGGCCAGCCAGGAAGACCTCGCGATCATCATGACGGCGGAGCAGGGCAAGCCGCTGGCCGAAACGCGCGGCGAAGTGGCCTATGGCGCGTCCTTCATCGAATGGTTCGCCGAAGAGGCCAAGCGCGTCTATGGCGATGTGATCCCCACCAATGCCGCGAACCGGCGCATATTGGTGTTCAAGGAACCCATCGGCGTGGTGGGCGCGATCACGCCGTGGAATTTCCCCAATGCGATGATTACGCGCAAATGCGCGCCTGCCATTGCGGCCGGCTGCACGGTGGTCATCAAGCCGGCGGGCGAAACGCCGCTCTCCGCGCTGGCCCTGGCCGAACTTGCCAACCGCGCCGGCATTCCGCCCGGCGTGTTCAATGTGATCACGAGCGATCAGGCCGCGAAAGTGGGCGGCGAACTGACGGGCAATCCGCTGGTGCGCAAATTCTCCTTCACCGGCTCGACCGAAATCGGAAAGCTGCTGATGCGCCAATGCGCCTCCACGGTGAAGAAGATTTCGCTGGAGCTGGGCGGCAACGCGCCCTTCATCGTGTTCGACGATGCCGATCTGGATGCGGCGGCCGACGGCGCGATGCTCTCCAAATTCCGCAACATGGGACAGACCTGCGTCTGCGCCAATCGCTTTCTGGTGCAGGAGACGGTCTATGATGCGTTTGCGGCGAAGCTTTCGGAACGCGTGGCGAAGTTGAAAGTGGGCGACGGATTTGCCGAAGGCGTGACGCAAGGCCCGCTCATCAATGAAGCCGGCGTGGAAAAGGTCGAACGCCTGATCGCCGACGCCCGGGCCAAGGGCGCGAAGATCGCGCTGGGCGGAAAGCGCATGAAAGGCACGTTCTTCGAACCCACCGTGCTCACCGATGTCACGCCCCAAATGGCGTGCGCGCGCGAAGAGATTTTCGGCCCCGTCGCCACGCTCTTCCGCTTCAGGACCGAAGACGACGCTATCCGCCTCGCCAACGACACCGAATTCGGCCTGGCCGCCTATTTCTACGCCCGCGATGTGGGGCGCATCTTGCGCGTGTCGGAAGGGCTGGATTATGGCATTGTCGGCGTGAACGAGGGAATCATCTCGACCGAAGTCGCGCCCTTCGGCGGCATGAAGGAATCCGGCATCGGCCGCGAAGGTTCGAAATACGGGATCGAGGATTTTCTGGAAATCAAATATGTCGCGCTTGGTGGATTGGGAAGCTGAATGATTCCGCGTTACGCACGCAATGACATGGTGGCGATCTGGTCGCCGGAAACGAAATTCCGCATCTGGTTCGAGATCGAAGCCCATGCCGCCGACGCACTGGCCGGTTTGGGCGTGATCCCGAAGGACGCCGCGCGCACGATCTGGGAAAAGGGCGGCAAGGCCAAATTCGATGTGGAACGCATCGACGCCATCGAGCGCGAAGTGAAACACGATGTCATCGCCTTCCTCACGCATCTTTCCGAAGTCGTGGGGCCGGAAGCGCGCTTCGTGCATCAGGGCATGACGTCTTCAGACGTGCTGGATACATGCCTGTCTGTGCAATTGGCGCGTGCGGCGGATTTGCTGATCGCCGATACCGATCTGCTGCTGGCGGCGCTGAAAAAACGCGCGCTGGAATACAAGCACGCCGTCACCATCGGCCGCAGCCACGGCATCCATGCGGAGCCGACCACTTTCGGCGTCAAGCTTGCCGGCTATTATGCGGAATTCCAGCGCGCGCGGGCGCGCCTTGTGGCCGCACGCGAAGAAATCGCGGTCTGCGCCATTTCCGGCGCCGTCGGCACCTTCGCCAATGTCGATCCGCGCGTGGAAGCCCATGTCGCGACAAAGCTGGGATTGAAAGTCGAAAGCGTGTCCACGCAGGTGATCCCGCGCGACCGTCACGCAGCGTTCTTTGCAGCACTCGGCGTGGTGGCAAGTTCGGTGGAGCGTCTCGCCACCGAAATCCGCCATTTGCAGCGCACGGAAGTTCTGGAAGCCGAGGAATATTTTTCGGAAGGCCAGAAAGGGTCTTCCGCCATGCCGCACAAGCGCAACCCGGTGCTGACCGAAAATCTCACCGGCCTCGCGCGCATGGTGCGCGCTTACGTTACGCCCGCGCTGGAAAATGTGGCGCTGTGGCACGAACGCGATATTTCGCATTCCAGCGTGGAGCGTTACATCGGTCCCGACGCCACGATCACGCTCGATTTCGCGCTGGTGCGCGCCGCGGGTGTGGTCGAGAAGCTGATCGTCTATCCCGACCGCATGAAAGAGAATCTGGAAAAGACACACGGCCTTGTGCATAGCCAGCGCGTGCTGCTGGCGCTGACCCAAGCCGGCCTCGCGCGCGAAGACTCCTACAAACTCGTCCAGCGCAACGCCATGCGCGCCTGGAACGGCGAAGGCACGCTGCTCGATCTGCTGCTGGCCGACAAGGATGTGACCAAGGCGCTGCCGCCCGCCAAGCTGGAGATGCTGTTCGATCTGGATTACCACCTCAAACACGTCGATACGATTTTTGATAGGGTGTTTGGGTAACCCACAAAAGCAAAAAATCGTCATGGCCGGGCTTGTCCCGGCCACCCATACTCCCTGTCGAGCGAGGTGATTATGGATGGCCGCCACGAGGGCGGCCATGACGATTAATGTCTATGCGCGTATCGAATACCGCACCGGCAAACTCTTCAGCCCGCTCACAAACGTCGCCTGCACGCGCTTCGGTTCGCCCGCGAGTTCGATGTGTTCGAGCCGCTTCAACAACTCGCTGAAAAACGCGCGAATCTCCATCTTCGCCAGATGCTGGCCCAAACACACATGCACGCCATAGCCGAACGCCACATGCCGGTTGGGCTCGCGATCCACTTTGAACTTGAACGGCTCGGGAAACACCTCTTCATCGCGATTGCCGGAAATATAGAGCAATTGCAACGCATCGCCCTTTTTGATCGTCTTGCCCCGCAATTCATAATCTTCCGTCGCCGTGCGCATGAAATGCTGCACCGGCGTCGTCCAGCGGATCATTTCGTCGATGGCTGATGGCAGCAACGCCGGATTGTCCTGAAGCTTCTTCAATTCGCCGGGATTTTCCACCAGCGCGCGCAAGCCGCCGGCAATGGAGGAACTCGTGGTGTCGTGTCCCGCCGTCGCAACGATGATGTAATAGGATGCGGTTTCCAGATCGCCCAGCGGGCAACCATTCACCTTGCCATTGGCGATGACGGTCGCCAGATCCTCGCCCGGATGGGCGCGCCGCTCCGCCGTGATCTGCTGGAAGTAAGTGAAGAAATCGAGAATCGTGTTGCTCTCTTCGGTGTTCAGCTCTTCCGGCCGCTTCATGTCCGGATCCTGGCCGCCGAACAATTCCTGCGTCAGCTTCAGCATGCGCGGCTCGTCGCTTTCCGGCACGCCCATGATCGACATGATGACATGCAGCGGATAATAGACCGCGATCTCGCGCGCGAAATCGCACTCAGGCCCGCGCTCCATCATGCGATCGACATAGCGCTTCGCCAGTTCGGCCATGCGCGCTTCGAGCTTTTTCAAATTCGGCGGCATGAACCAGGCCTGCGTCAACCCGCGATAGGCGCGGTGATCCGCACCGTCCATGTCGATCAGCGTGCGCAAGGGCGACACGCGTCCCGTCTTCGGATCGGGCCCGCCCCACATCGAAGCCAGGCTCGCTTCGGTTTCGATATCCATCAGAACCGAACGCGGCTCGTTCAGGAATTTGTCGTTCAGCTTTTCGATTTCCAGGATGTCGGCATATTTCGTCACCGCCCAATAGGGGCGGAATCCGTCCGGCGCGCACCAATGCACCGGATCGTTCTTGCGCAGGTCCGCCAGCATTTCATGGATGCGCGTCTCATCGCCATAGGTGGCCGGCGCGGCGAGCGCGTTGTCGAATGCGGGCATCGGCGTCACTCCGGATAATGTCTTTCGGGCGCGATTGTGATGCGGCCCGCATCCGCGCACAAGATAGCCTAGCGTCAACGCGGCAAGGCAAAAGCAACCAGCTGATCGCCGCGTTTGGTGCCGAGCTTGGAATGCCCGCCCGCCGCAATGACGACGTATTGGCGGCCCTTCCACATATAGGTCATGGGCGTCGCCTGGCCGCCCGCGGGCAAGCGTCCGCGCCAAAGCTCCTTGCCGGTCTTCGCATCGAATGCGCGCAGATAATCGTCCATCGCCGCGCCGATGAAAACGATTCCGCCCGCCGTCACGATCGGGCCTCCCAGATTGGGCGTGCCCGTCTTGCCGAGCAGATATTCGGAAAACGGCATGATGTCCTCGGTCGTGCCCAGCGGCACGGCCCAAAGCTCGTGACCGTCATGCATGTCGATGGCGTGCAACTGGCCCCAGGGCGGCGGATTGCAGGGCATGCCGAAGGGCGAAACGATCACTTCGCGCTTCATTGCGAATGGCGCGCCCTTTTGCGGCGAGACTTCCTTGCCGAAGAAGCGTTCGCGCGCGCCCGCGAAATCCTTCGCCTTTATCAGCGTGACCAGATGCATCATGCTCGATGTGTTCACATAAGCGATGTCGCGCGCGGGATCGAAGGCCATGCCGCCCCAATTCGTGCCGCCTCCGGTGAAGGGATAGATGATCGTGCCTTGTGTGCTCGGCGGCGTGTAAAGCCCGTCCGCGCGTGCACTTTCTATGATCTTCTTGCATGCCCCGCGATCCCACCATGTCATCCCGAAAGCATCGTCCGGCTTGATGCGGCTGGGCGCCAGCGGCTTGGGCGCAACCGGAAAAGGCTGGCTGAGGGCAAGATGCTCGCCGGGGGCCGCGCCTTGGGGCACTTTGCGCTCCTGCACGGGAATGATGGGCGCGCCCGTGTCGCGGTCGAGCGTGAAGAACAAACCCTGTTTGGTGGCCTGCAAGACGGCCGCCTGCGTCTTGCCCTTATATTTGATGGTCGCAAGCGTGGGTTGCGCGGGCACATCATAGTCCCACACATCGTGATGGGTGACCTGAAACGACCAGACGACTTCGCCCGTCTGCGCCTTCAGCGCCACGACGGAATCGGCATATTTGTTGTCGCCCTTGCGAAGCCCGCCGAAAAAATCCGGGCTCGCGCTGGAGGTCGGCACGAACACCAGCCCGCGCGCTTCGTCCACGCTCATCGGCGCCCACACATTGGCGCCGCCGGCCTTCATCGCTTCGGCGCCCTGCCAGCTTGCGGCATTGGGCGCCCGGCCATTGCGCGCCACCGGATCGAAGCTCCAGACAAACGCGCCGGTGACGGCATTATAAGCGCGCACGATGCCGCGGGTTTCTTCCACCCGCTGATTGTCGTCGATGGAGGATCCCACGATCACAAGGCCATGCGTCACCACGGGCGCCGAGGTGATCTGCATCGATCCGTTGCGGAACATCTTCGGTTCGGGCGTGATCGTGACGGTGCCGTTCCTGCCGAAGCCGGGGCAGGGCGATCCGCTGCGCGCGCCGAGCGCGATCAGGCGGCGGTCATTGGTCGCCACGAACACGCGCGCCGCGCAATCCTGTTTGGGGTCCGGATTGTCCATGCGCCAAAAGGCGACGCCCCGGCACACGAAATCGTTGGGGTAATGCACGGCCGGATCGATCTTCGGATCGAAGCGCCATGTCATGCGCCCGGTGCCGGGATCGAGCGCGGCAACCTCGTCGAAGGGCGAGCACATATAAAGCCGCCCGTCCGCCAATATCGGCGTGTTCTCGAACGAGGCGCGCTTCATCGCCGCGCCCCTGGTTTTCATGTCGCCGGTGGAATAGGTCCAGGCGATTTCGAGGCGGTTGACGTTTTGCGGCGTGATCTCGCGGGCATCCGAAAAGCGCGTGCCGCCCGCGTCGCCGCCATAAGACGGCCAGCCGCCGGAATGCGCCGGGGCCGCAAGCGCCAGCATCGCCGCGAAGCCCGCCGGCGCCGCCCAGCGCATGCGTTATTTGCTCTCGTGCATGAGCTGTTCTTTGGCGACGGCCAGCATCTCGTCCATCTTCTGACGGATGTGATAATCGGAGCGCGCCACGTTCTTCGCGGTGAAGTCTTCTTTCACTTTCCGGAACACATCCTCGTCGCCGTCTTCGGCCATGTCGGCCTGCACGAGCGCGATGGCGTAGGCGTCCGCCTCGGGGCCGGCGAGGCCCATCTCGCCCGCCGCCCAAAGCCCCACGAGTTTCGCGCGCCGCGCCATCACCTTGAAGCGCAGTTCCTCGTCATGGACCCATTTGTTCTCGAACGCTTTTTTCCGGTCTTCGAAGCCGCCGTTCATGCATAACCCCTTGAAACAAAATGCCGAAATCGCCATATGCGATACGCCGAAGCCAACAATAGCGCAAGGCCTGCGCCCGCGCGACGGGTGCGCGCTTCGAATCGTTGCCGCTCATGGCCCCCATCCGCTAAGTTGGCCGCCAAGCGGCGGGGCTGGCAGGCCCCGCTTTGCGTTTGGGCCTCCTTCAAGGACCTTTCCATGAAACGCCGCCGGATGATTTACGAGGGCAAGGCCAAAATCCTCTATGAGGGGCCCGAGCCCGGCACCCTGATCCAGTATTTCAAGGACGACACCACCGCCTTCGACGCCACCAAAAAGGCGACGCTGGACGGCAAGGGCGTGCTCAACAACCGCATCAGCGAATATCTGATGACGCAATTGAACGGGATCGGGGTTCCCACCCATTTCGTCAAGCGGCTCAACATGCGCGAGCAGCTGGTGAAAGAGGTGGAGATCATTCCGCTGGAGGTGGTGGTGAGGAATGTCGCGGCGGGCTCGCTCGCCAAGCGGCTGGGCATCGAGGAAGGCCAGCCGCTGCCCCGCTCGATCATCGAATATTATTACAAGAACGATTCGCTGCACGATCCCTGGGTCAGCGAGGAACACATCACCGCCTTCGGCTGGGCGAGCCCGCAAGACCTCGACGACATGGTGAACCTCACCATCCGGATCAACGATTTCCTCTCCGGCCTGTTTCTGGGCGCCGGCATCAAGCTGGTCGATTTCAAGGTGGAATTCGGCAGGCTTTGGGAAAACGATTACATGAGGATCGTTTTGGCCGACGAGATCAGCCCCGATTCCTGCCGGCTCTGGGATGCGACGTCCAACGAGAAGCTGGACAAGGACCGTTTCCGCCGCGATCTGGGCGGCGTCGTGGAAGCTTACACCGAAGTCGCCCGCCGCCTTGGCATCATGCCCGAATCGGGGCAAAGCGAAAGCAAGGGGCCGGTGCTGGTGAAATGAATCGACCCTCCCCTTGAGGGAGGGTCGAAAAATGCGAGCGTAGCGAAGCATTTTTCGGGGAGGGGTCATGCACCGGCGCCCGCCCCCTCCCCGAATTACTTCGTAATTCGACCCTCCCTCAAGGGGAGGGTAAAAAGGAAACAAGCGTCATCATGAAAGCGCGCGTCTTCGTCACTCTCAAAAACGGCGTTCTGGATCCGCAAGGCAAGGCCATCGCCAATGCGCTGCACGGCCTGGGTTTCGGCGGCGTCGGCGAGGTGCGCCAGGGCAAGGTGATCGATCTGGACTTGCAGGAGAGCGATGCGGAAAAAGCGCGCGCCTCGCTGAAAGAGATGTGCGAAAAACTCCTCGCCAACACGGTGATCGAGAAATACGAGATCGAGCTGCGCCCATGAAATTCAACCTCCCTTGTCATGGCCCGCAAAAGCGGGCCACCCAGGTGGGCGTAGAGCAAATGTGCTGCACAAAAAAACGCGGTGCTCTCATTTCAAGTTTCGGACCGGTGTCAACTGGGTGGCCCGCAGTCGCGGGCCATGACAATTTTGGTTCGGAGGGCTCGCGGTGAAATCCGCAATCATCGTCTTCCCCGCTTCCAATTGCGACCGCGACGCGGAAACCGCGCTCACGCAATTGACGGGCAACGCACCGCATATGGTCTGGCATGGCGACAGCGAACTTCCGCCAGTCGATCTGGTCGTGCTGCCGGGCGGGTTTTCCTATGGCGATTATCTGCGCTGCGGCGCGATGGCCGCACAATCGCCCATCGTGCGCGAGGTGAAGGCGCATGCGGAGCGCGGCGGGGCGGTGCTCGGCATCTGCAACGGTTTCCACGTGCTCACCGAAACGCGCATGCTGCCCGGTGTGCTGATGCGTAATGCGGAACTGAAATTCGTCTGCCGTCCGGTGCCGCTGGAAGTGGACGAAACACAAAGCGCCTTCACCCGCAAATACGAAAAGGGCCAGCGCGTGACATTCCCCGTCGCCCATGGCGAAGGCAATTACTACGCCGACGAAGAAACGCTGGACCGTCTCGAAGGCGAGGGCCGCGTGGCATTCCGCTATGCCGAGGGCGCAAACCCCAACGGATCGGCGCGCAACATCGCCGGCATCCTGAACGAGAAGCGCAATGTGCTGGGCCTCATGCCCCATCCCGAGCGCGTCGTCGATCCGCTTTTGGGCGGCACGGATGGCGTTGCGATGTTTCAAAGCCTGATCGAGTCGCTGTCGTGACCCATTCCAACAATTCTCCCTCTCCCCCCATGGGGGAGAGGGTTGGGGTGAGGGGGCGGTGCCGCCTGTACGAACGTCGAAAATTGTCCATGCGGCAAGGCCCCCTCACCCTGATCCTCTCCCCCAACGGGGGAGAGGGAATTTATGCGGCATTGTCATGAGCCAAATCACACCCGAACTCGTCCGCGAACACGGCCTCAGCGAGGCCGAATACCAGAAGATTCTGGAGCTGATGGGCCGCGAGCCCACGCTGGTCGAACTCGGCATTTTCTCGGTCATGTGGTCGGAGCATTGCTCCTACAAATCCACCCGCGCCTTCCTGCGCAACCTCCCCACCAAGGCGCCCTGGGTGCTGCAAGGTCCCGGCGAGAATGCCGGCGTCATCGATATCGGCGATGGCGATGCGGCTATCTTCAAGATGGAATCGCACAATCATCCGAGCTTCATCGAGCCTTATCAGGGCGCGGCCACCGGCGTCGGCGGCATCATGCGCGATGTGTTCACCATGGGCGCGCGCCCGATTGCGATGATGAATGCGCTGCGCTTCGGCGATCCGTCGCATCCCAAGACGCGCCATCTGGTTTCGGGCGTCGTGTCCGGCATCGGCGGCTATGGCAATTGCATGGGCGTGCCCACGGTGGGCGGCGAAGTGAATTTCCACCGCTCCTATAATGGCAACATCCTTGTGAATGCGATGTGCGTGGGCCTTGCGCGCGCCGATAATATTTTCCTCTCCGCCGCGAAAGGCGCAGGCAACCCGGTTGTCTATATCGGCTCGAAAACCGGCCGCGACGGCATTCATGGCGCGACCATGGCATCGGCCGAATTCACCGAAGCCGCGGAAGAAAAGCGCCCCACGGTTCAGGTCGGCGATCCTTTCACCGAAAAACTTCTGCTCGAAGCCTGTCTCGAACTCATGGCGACCGATGCGATCATCGCCATTCAGGACATGGGCGCGGCCGGGCTCACCTCATCCTCCGCCGAAATGGCCGACAAAGGCGACTCCGGCATCGAACTCGATCTGGACAAGGTTCCGCAACGCGAAGAAAACATGAGCGCTTACGACATGATGCTCTCGGAATTGCAGGAGCGCATGCTGGCCGTGCTGAAGCCGGGCCGCGAAGCGCAAGCCGAAAAGATTTTCCGCAAATGGGAACTCGATTTCGCCGTCATCGGCAAAACCACCGATACGCACCGCCTCGTCGTGAAGCACAAGGGCGAAACAGTCGCCGACATGCCGGTGAAGGCGCTGTCGGATGCAGCCCCGCTTTACAAACGTCCCTTCACCAAAACCGCGCCAGCAAGCGGCGAGCCGGAATTCGACGCAAACAAACCCGTCATGCAATCGCTGCTGAAGATCATGGGCACACCGGACATGTGCTCGCGCCGCTGGATCTGGGAGCAATATGATTACTCCGTGATGGCCGATACCTTGCAATGTCCCGGCGGCGATGCCGCGGTGGTGCGCATTCACGGCAAGAACAAAGCCCTCGCCATCACCACCGACGTCACCCCGCGCTATTGCAAGGCCGATCCGTTCGAGGGCGCCAAGCAAGCCGTGGCCGAAGCCTATCGCAACATCAGCGCGGTCGGCGCGCGCCCGCTCGCGATCACCGACAATCTCAATTTCGGCAATCCCGAAAAGCCGGAAAACATGTGGCAGATCGTGGCCGGCATCGAAGGCATAGGCGAAGCAGCCCGCGCGCTCGACTTCCCCGTCATCTCCGGCAATTGCTCGCTCTACAACGAAACCAACGGCGAAGGCATTCTGCCGACGCCGGCTATTGGCGCTGTCGGTCTGTTGAAAGACGTGCACCGCATGGCGACCATCGCGTTCAAGCGCGAAGGCGACCACATCATCCTCATTGGTGAAACGCGAGGGGCTCTCGGCCAGTCGATTTATCTGCGCGAGATCGAAGGCAAAGAAGAGGGCGCCTGCCCGCCGGTGGATCTCGCAACCGAAAAGCAGCACGCTTCATTCATCCGCGAGATGATCGCGGCGGGCGCCGACACGGTTCACGATATTTCCGATGGCGGCTTGCTGGTGGCGATTGCCGAAATGGCGCTGGCCGGAAATATCGGCGCCGCGCTCGATTGCAAGGCAGACATTCCGTTTCTCTATGGCGAGGATCAGGCCCGCTATGTGCTGGCCCTGCCGGAAAAAGCCGCGCAAACCCTCATTTCGCAGGCCAAAGCTTCAGGCATCCCGGCCGCTTTGCTAGGCCGCACCGGCGGCGATAAGATTGCGCTCAAAGGCGCAGGCGAAATTCCGCTCGCCGAACTCAAAAAGGCGCATGAAGGCTGGTTCCCCGCCTATATGGGGGCGAACGAACTTCCTGCGGTGAATTGAAAGATGGAAGGTTTGCATTCACTCTCTCATCGTCATGGCCGGACTCGTTCCGGCCATCCATTGACACAGGCAGTGCAGGTCCTGCGCAGACGGTGATTATGGATCCCCGCCACGAGGGCGGGGATGACGAAAACAGGTTGAATTGACGGGTGAAACCATGGCGATGTCCGCCACCGAAATCGAAAAGCTGATCAAGGCGGCGTTCCCCGACGCCGATATCGAGATCACCGATCTCGCCGGCGACAATGACCATTTCGCCGCCATGGTCACCTCCGCCGCCTTCAAGGGCAAAACCCGCGTGCAGCAGCACCAGATGGTTTACGAGGCGCTGGGCGGGCGCATGGGCGGGGCGCTGCATGCGCTGTCGCTGCAAACCACGCCCAAGTGAGCTTGACGCCGGGCTCGCGCGTACATAGATCATTCGTTATCGGATAGGAGCGTCTTATGGACCCGGTTCAGACCCGCATCGCCAACGAGGTTTCCACCAATGAGGTGCTGCTGTTCATGAAAGGCACGCCGGTCTTCCCGCAATGCGGGTTTTCGGCGGCTGCGGTGCAGATCCTGTCCAATTTGGGCGTGAAGTTCAAAGCCATCGACGTGCTGAAGGATCCGGAAATCCGCGCCGGCATCAAGGATTTCTCGAACTGGCCGACGATCCCGCAATTATATGTGAAGGGCGAATTCGTCGGCGGCTGCGACATTCTCAAGGAAATGTACGAGGCAGAAGAGCTTGCGCCCTTCCTCGCCGAACGCGGCATCGCGCTGGAAAACGTGTAGGGGTTTTCAGTAACACCCAAACCAGACACCGTCATCACCCGGTCGCGAACAGCGATCCGGGTGATCCATTTTCGGCCACGGTAAAATGGATCGCCCGCATGAAGCGGGCGATGACGGAGTGAATATTCAGCAAGACCGAGAAACCTCAGCGCGAATAGAATTCCACCACCAGGCTCGGCTGCATCTGTGCCGCGTAAGGCACATCGCCCAGCTTCGGCGTGCGCACGAATTTCGCACTCATCTTGGAGTGGTCGACATTGATGTATTCGGGCGTGTCGCGTTCGGCGCTCTTGGCCGCTTCGATCACCAGCGCCATGTCGCGCGCCTTGGCCGAAAGCTCGATCGTATCGCCTTCCTTCACCTGGTAGGACGCGATCGTCACGCGCCGTCCGTTCACCTTGACATGGCCGTGGCTGACAAGCTGGCGCGCGGCAAACGGGGTGGGCACGAACTTGGCGCGGAAGATCACCGCATCCAGCCGGCGTTCCAGAAGGCCGATCATGTTCTCGCCGGTATCGCCCGGCAGGCGCGCGGCTTCCACATAATAGCGGTGGAACTGCCGCTCGGTGATGTTGCCGTAATAGCCTTTCAGCTTCTGCTTGGCCTGAAGCTGGGTGCCGTAGTCGGAGAGCTTCTTGGCGCGGCGCTGGCCATGCTGGCCGGGGCCATAGGAGCGCTTGTTGACGGGGCTTTTGGGACGGCCCCAGAGGTTTTCGCCCATGCGGCGGTCGAGCTTGTATTTCGAAGACGTGCGCTTGCTCATTCGGACTTTCCGGGAAATGTCGTTTTGGCGAGGGCTCTCGCCCGCGAAGGCGCGCAATATAGTCGGCGCGGGCCCCAAGTCAACGCCCGCGAATATCGGCTTAAGCCTTGGAAATGTTTGGTTTTTGCGGTGTCGCTCAACCGGTGATTGCGGCGCTGCAACGCGATTTTCCGCCCCAGACCCCACAATCTGCTGCGCGCCCGGCCGCTTTCGGCGGGCGGATTTTGCTCTATACCTCGGGCGGCGCGGGCGTGGCGGAATGGTAGACGCACCGGACTTAAAATCCGTTGGGCCGCAAGGCCTGTGCCGGTTCAAGTCCGGCCGCCCGCACCAGGCTTCGCTACGCGATCGCGGAGCGAAGCATGCCGTGCCGGTGCTGGAAGACGGTTCGTTCCCCATGCCTGGGCCGCGGCGATGAAGGGGCAGGAATTCGTGCGGGTGTGAGGGCCGCGCGGCTGCGCCCGAAACCTCTTGATTCAGGTCAAGCCTTGCTTGCGCCCGCCCTCTACACTGAATTCATTAGGTTCGAAAAAATGGGCCGCAGGGGCAGTGAAAAGGGCGGGGCGCAGCTACCGGTGACCGGGTGATGGCGGATTTTCCGGACGACGAAAACGCTGCGCGCGAAAACACCGCCACACTGCCCGACCAGCGCGTCCGGCGCCTGCTCGTTCCGGTCACGCGCTTCCTGCGCATCGAATCGCTCAGCGGCATCGTCTTGTTGCTGGCGGCGCTTGCGGCGATCGCAATCGCCAATTCGCCCTGGGCCGAACCGGTCGGCAGTTTCTGGCATCTTCCCGCCGGTTTTCATATCGGCACATGGTCGTTCGAACTGTCGCTGACCCACGTCATCAATGACGGGTTGATGACGCTGTTCTTCTTCGTCATCGGTCTCGAGATCAAACGCGAACTGGCGCTGGGCGAATTGCGCCGCCTGCAATTCGCGGTGATCCCGGTTTCAGCCGCCATCGGCGGCATGGTGGTTCCCCCGCTTCTCTATCTCGCCTTCCAGCATGGCGAGCCCGGCGCCCAGGATTGGGGCGTGTCCATGGTCACCGACACCGCCTTCGTCATCGGCTTGCTGGCGCTGTTCGGAAAGCGCCTTCCCCTCAATCTTCGCACCTTCGTGCTGTCCGTCGCGGTGATCGACGATGTGGTTGCGGTGGCGGTGATTGCAACAGCCTATTCGGAAAATCTGCAATTGTGGTCGTTCGGGCTCGGCGTGGTTGCCGTCGCAGCCGTTGTGGGCTTGCGATATCTGGGCGTGCGGCTGATCCCCGTCTATTTCGTGGCCGGTTTCCTTGCCTGGTTCGTCGTCGATCTGTCCGGGGTTCATCCCACCGTCGTGGGCATCGCGTTGGGGCTTCTGACGCCGGTGCGCCCCTGGGTGGATGGGCACACCTTTCAATCCATCGCCGGGCGCATCTTTTCATCCTCCGCCGGCAAGCCCGTGCAGGCCATGCGATCGATGGCGTTTGCGGCGCGCGAATTGCTTTCGCCGCTGGAGCGGCTGGAATTCATGCTCCATCCCTGGGTGAGTTTCCTGATCCTGCCGGTATTCGCGTTCGCGAGCGCGGGCGTGGCGCTGGACATTTCCGGATTCGACAAATCGATGGTCGCCGCCCTGGTCGTGGCATCGGCGGTGGGAAAGCCGGTGGGCATTCTTCTGGGAAGCTGGCTCGCAGTGAAATTCGCCCGCACAACGCTTCCCGCCAATCTGTCATGGCCGCTGCTGGCGGCGGCCGGCGCGCTCAGCGGAATCGGATTTTCGATGGGCCTGTTCGTTGCCAACCTCGCCTTCAACGGCCGGCTGCTGCAAACGGCGACGCTGGGCGTATTGGCGGCGTCGCTGACCAGCGCCGCCATAGGATTGACGCTCCTCTTCGCCGCCCTGCGCTTCAGGACGCGGGGGTGAGGGGGATGCGATGCATGCGTTGAGAACGTACTTGCAGTAGCCGCTGCCACGTTTTTCCCAAGCGGCCATCTCAAAATTTGAAAAGCTACGCCAACATCGCCTGTGCAGAACGAATATCCTTCCGCCTTTTCACGCTCACGCTCACATTCACGTCGCGCCCCAACCGGCTCAGTATTGTCAGCAGGCGGTCGATGGTGAAGCGGTCGAGGTCTGCGTTGCGGATGCGGGAGAAATCGGCGGCTGCGATGTGGGTGAGATCGTGGGCCTTGCGCACAGTGAGGTTCAGTTCGTCCAGCGTGCGGATGATCTCGGCCGCCAGCAGCGCCTTGAGCTGAAGCAGATCGGCATTCTCTCTTCCCAGATCGCGGAAGATGTTGCCGGAGCCGCGAACGGCTTCTTCTCTGGCGATTGTCATGCCGTCCGTCTCCGTTTTAGCAGTCCCACAAACCAACACTCCGTCATCGCCCGGCCCGGAGCATTTATGCGGAGGGTCCGGGCGATCCAATTTCTTTGGCGTACTGAATGCGTGCAGTCTATCGATTTTCTCTGTGACTCCGCGTGAAAAATTGGGTCACCCGGATCGCTCGCGAAAAGTGCTCGCGACCGGGTGATGACGGTGTGAGGGACATGGAATCCAAAACGCCATTGCATCTGCTTCTCAATCTCCGCCCCCCCGCGACAAACCTTCCATCCCGCCATTGATCTCCATCAATTTACAAAAATGACGCCTGCGTCATCATTCTCCCCGCGCGCAATTCGCGTTTCAGGAGGAAGCCAATGACGCAACCCATGCAGGTCAATACCGGCCGTGTCGTCGAGAAGAACGGCTGGAAGGTCACCATGACGCCGGACGATCTCTATCGCAATCCGATGGAGATCGCGTGGAGCTTCGATTATGCGCTGGGGTCCGACAAGGTTGCCGAACTCTACAAGCGCGCAAAGCAAAGCCAGTGGGATTCCGACGAAACCCTGCCATGGGATACGAAGGTCGATCCTTCGAGCCCGCTCGTGGCCGACCGCTCCTCGCTTTATCACCAGATGCCCTTCTTCAAGAAGCTTTCCAAATCGCAGCAGGAAACCTTCACCGCGCATTCGACCGCGCAATTGCTTTCGCAATTCCTGCATGGCGAGCAGGGCGCGCTGATGACGGCGGCTTGCGTCACCCATTCGGTGCCCGATGCGAAGGCCAAGCTTTATGCCGCCACCCAGACGATGGATGAAGCCCGCCACGTGGAAGTCTATTCGAAATATTGCGACAAGATCGCGATGGTCTATCCGATGTCGCCCTGGCTGAAGGCGCTGATCGATGCCACGCTGAAATCCGACCGCTACGAGAAGGTGATGATCGGCATGAACATGATCGTGGAGGGCCTCGCGCTCGGCGCCTTCGCAAACATGTATCACGCAACCACATGCCCGCTTCTGAAGGCGCTGACCTTCAATGTGATGCGCGATGAATCGCGCCATGTCGCCTTCGGCCATGTCTATCTGGGGCCTGTGATCGCGAAGCTGGACGAAGCGGCCCGCGAGGACCTGGCCGAATTCGCCTTTAACGCCGTCAACATCATCGTGCAGGCGACCTCGGTGGGCGAAAGCCAGACCTTGGCCAGCCGGCTGGACCCGGGCTTCATGGAGGTTCTCGCAAACGCACAAATCGATCCGGACGATTTCTTCGCCGGGCTGGACGAGGCCGCCCAGGCCGGCATCCTCCAAGATTTGCCGCCCGGACAGATCCATTCCATCAAGGACTTGATGCTGCCGGCCATCGCCCGGGTGGGGCTGATCACCGAAGGGGTCCGTCAAAAATATGCCGAAGCGGGCATCCCGGTGTTCGAGGACCAGCGGGTCCTGCAGGCCATGGAGGCGGGCCAGGCCGAATTCCAAAAAGCGGCTTAAACATTAACCCAGATTGGTGTAACCTCTCCGGAACTTGCCGTGCTCCCGATGAGCCCCCCTCATTGTCAGGGAGCACGGAATTTTTTTGCGCGAGACCTGAAAAACATGCGAAAGGCCGCCCCCGCAAGGAGGCGGCCTTTCCATTGTCAGGCAGCGTCTGGCGCGGCCTTAATTCAGTCCCCGCGAGAAGGCGAGGATCCAGGCCGTGCCCACGCTGGCGTGATGACAATGAGACACTGGATCACCTCCTTTCGTTATGGTTGCGTGGACCGAATATAATGCATTTCGCGGCGATTGAAAGGCGGGCCATGAAGCGCATCGCGATTGCATGCCTTGCATTGCTGGCGGCGGGCGCGGGTGCGCAAGCGGGCGAGGTGGGATGGCTCGGCCGCGCCCTGTTCGTGCCGTCCGCGCATTTCGATGCGAAGGCCGCGCCGCCCGCGCCGGATTATGCGAAGCGGGGTTCGTGGGGCGCGCTGCCCGATATGAAAGACGCAAGCGACGTGGCACCCGCCGGTGTTGCGATCATCGATCCGGCCCAGGCGCCGGCCGATGTCTTCTTCATCAATCCGACGAGCTATTTCTCGGGCCGCCACTGGAACGCGGATATTTCCGATGCCGGCACCAATGCGCGCACCGACAAAGGCTCTTTGCGCAATCAGGCAAGCGCCTTCAATGGCTGCTGCGCGATCTATGCGCCGCGCTACCGGCAAATGACGTTCGGCGGATTTCTGGAATTCTCCGCCGATTCCAGCGCGGCACTGGACCTCGCTTATTCGGATGTGAAGCGCGCCTTCCGCTTTTATCTCGCCCATTACAATCACGGCCGCCCCTTCATCATCGCATCCCATAGCCAGGGCTCGCGCCACGCCAAAAGGCTCGTGCAGGAGATGATCGACGGCACAAAGCTGATGAAACAATTCGTGGTCGCCTACATCGTGGGCAATTGGCTGGATGAGAACTGGTTCGCGTCCTTGAAGACCGTGAAAATCTGCCAAAGCGCCGGGCAAACCGGCTGCATCGTCACATGGTCTTCACTGGCCGAAGATGCCGATGCGCAAGAACAGCGCGCGGGATTTGTGGCGCGTTCCGGCCTGCCGGAATCCTACGCAAACCGAAAATATGTCTGCACCAATCCGCTGACATGGACGACATCCGCTTCGCTCGCGCCGGCCGGGGAAAATCTCGGCGGCTGGGTCTATGGCGGCGGCGATGCCCCGCGCCCGCCCGATCCGCATCTGGTTTCCATGCGCTGCGACGATGGCGCGCTCTATGTCAGCCGACCCGCGGATCGCATTTATCGCGTGAAAGTCATGCGCGGCGGCAATTACCACGATTACGATTACCAGCTCGCCTATATGAACATCCGCGAGAATGCGAAAGCGCGGGTGGAGGCGTTTCTCAAATTGTCGAAGTTATAAATAAAGTGTCATGGCCCGCGAATGCGGGCCACCCAGTTCTCGCTACTCGATCGGTGCAGAACCCAACTGGGCGGCCCGCAGTCGCGGGCCGTGACAATTGGGGTGTCACATCTGCATCGTCCAGCCTTCCACGCCCATCGCCGCCTGGCGAACGGCCTCGGTGAGGGTGGGATGCGCGTGGGATGTGCGCGCGATGTCTTCGGAGGATGCGCCGATCTCGATTGCGAACGCCGCTTCCTGGATCAAATTGCCCGCTTCGGCGCCGATGATATGCACGCCGAGCACGCGGTCGGTTTTGGCGTCGGCCAGCACCTTGGCGAAACCTTCGGTCGCCGCGATGGTTTTGGCGCGCGCGTTCGCGGTGAAGGGAAATTTGCCGATCTTGTAGGCGATGCCCGCCGCCTTCAATTCCTCTTCCGTCTTGCCGACGCTGGCCACTTCCGGCGCGGTATAAACCACCGCCGGAATCGCGTCGTAATTGATGTGAGCCGCGCGGCCCGCGATGATCTCGATGCAGGCGACCGCTTCGTCTTCGGCCTTGTGCGCCAGCATCGCGCCTTCGCGCGCATCGCCGATGGCCCAGATGCCGGCCACGCCGGTGCGGAAACGGTCGTCGGTCACGATGCGCCCGCGCTTGTCGAGCGCGACGTCGGTGTTTTCCAGGCCGACCTTATCGGTGAAAGGCTTGCGTCCGATGGACACCAGCATCGCATCGGCTTCGATCACGCTGTCGGCGCCGCCGCCCGCCGGTTCGGTCATCACGCGCAACACGCCGCCTTTCTTGTCCACGCCCACGACTTTGGTGGAGAGCTGGAATTTCATGCCCTGTTTCGTCAGCGTGCGCTGGAATTGCTTGGCGATCTCGCCGTCGAGCCCCGGCGTGATGCGGTCCAGAAATTCCACAACCGTCACGTCGCTGCCCAGGCGCCGCCACACCGAACCCAATTCGAGCCCGATATAACCGCCGCCGACAACCAGCAGCCGCTTCGGCACAGATGTCAGCGAAAGCGCGCCGGTGGACGACACGATCTGCTTTTCATCGATCGTGATGCCGGGAAGCCCCATCACGTCGGAACCCGTCGCGATCACGATGTTCTTGGCGTTCAGCGTGCGCGTGGAGCCGTCGCCAAGTTTCACCTCCACCTTGCCGGGCGCGGCAATCCGCGCTTCGCCGACAATGGCTTCGGATTTGTTCTTCTTCAGAAGGAATTCCACGCCCTTGGTGAGTTCGCCCACCACCTTGGTCTTGTGCGCCATCATGCCGGCAAGATCGAGTTCCACGCTCGTCTTCACGCCGAGCCTGGGCAGATGGTTCTTCGCTTCGTCGAACAGATGGCTCGTATGCAGCAGCGCCTTGGAAGGAATGCAGCCGATATTGAGGCAGGTTCCGCCGAAGGCGCCGCGCTTGTCGATACAGGCGCTTGTCATGCCAAGCTGGCCCGCGCGGATCGCGGCGTTGTATCCGCCGGGTCCGCCGCCGATGACCACTACATCGAATGAATCAGCCATATTTAAACATCCAAAAGCAATCTCTGCGGGTCTTCCAGATTTTCCTTCACGCGCACCAGGAACGTCACCGCTTCGCGCCCGTCCACCAGCCGGTGATCGTAACTCAGCGCCAGATACATCATGGGCCGGATTTCCACCTTGCCGTCGATGGCCATGGGCCGTTGCTGAATCTTGTGCATGCCCAGAATGCCCGATTGCGGCGCGTTCAGGATCGGCGTCGACATCAGCGAGCCGAACACCCCGCCATTGGAAATGGTGAAGGTGCCGCCCTGCAATTCTTCCAGCTTCAAATGGCCGTCGCGCGCGCGCTTGCCGAAATCGGTGATCGCCGCCTCGATCGCGGGCAGCGAAAGTTGGTCGGCATCGCGCACCACCGGCACCACCAATCCCTTCTCGGTCGAAACGGCGACGCCGATGTCATAATAATTCTTGTAGACGATATCATTGCCTTCGATCTCGGCATTGACGTTGGGCAGTTCCTTCAGCGCCGCGATACATGCCTTCACGAAAAAGCCCATGAAGCCCAGGCGCACGCCATGCTTCTTCTCGAAGCTGTCCTTGTATTCGGCGCGCAGCTTCATCACGTCGCTCATATCGACTTCGTTGAAGGTCGTGAGCTGGGCGGCGGTGTTCTGCGATTCCTTCAGCCGCATGGCGATGGTGCGCCGAAGCCGGCTCATGGCCACGCGTTCTTCGCGCGCTTCGTTGGCGCGCGGGCCGGAGGGCACATGAACGGGTTGCGGCGAACGCGCGCGCGCTTCCAGTGCGGCCAGCATGTCGCCTTTCACCACGCGCCCGTCCTTGCCCGTGCCCTGAACCTGCGCCGGATTCAATCCGCTTTCTTCGGCGATGCGCCGCACCGACGGCATTACCGCTTCGGCGGCTGCGGCCGCTTTCGGCGCAGGCGCCGGTTTCGGTTTCGCCGCATCGGGATTCTTCGCTGCGACGGGGGAGGGCGCGGACGTCGCGCCCGCTTTGCCTTCCGCAATCGCGCCCAGAATGGTTCCTACCTGAACGGTGTCGCCTTCCTTGACCGCGATGGATTCGATGGCGCCGTCGGCAGGGGCCGGAACTTCCACCGTCACCTTGTCGGTTTCGAGTTCCAGCAAGGGTTCGTCGCGCTTCACCGCATCGCCCTGTTTCTTGAACCAGCGCGCAACGGTGGCTTCGGTCACGGATTCGCCCATGGCGGGCACTTTGATTTCGATGCTCATCGCATTCTCATCTCTATAAAGGATTGCACGCGCAGGCGCGGAGACGCGGAGTTACCAGCCCCATTCCGTCATCACCCGGTCCGGAGCGATAGCGGAGGATCCGGGTGATCCATTTATTCCCGCTGCAAAAAAGAAAATTGGATCGCCCGGACAAGCCGGGCGATGACGGAATTTGGGAGTCCGTATTGTGCTGCGCGCCTCCGCGCCTCCGCGTGAAAAAATTCATAGCGTCAGCGCCTCGTCCAGAAACGCCTTCAACTCCGCCGCATGTTCGCTCGCAAGCCCTGCGGCGGTGGAGGCGTATTCCTTGCGCCCCGTATAGCGCGGGCGTCCGGGGCGGCCAAGTTTCGCGAAGGCTTCTTCCAGCCGCGGCTCCACGAAGGTCCATGCGCCCTGGTTTTTCGGTTCTTCCTGACACCAGATGAATTCGGCATTGGGGAATCGCTGAAGCTCCTCGAGCAGCGCCTTTTCGGGGAAGGGATAAAGCTGCTCCAGGCGCAAAAGCACGATGCGGTTTTCGCCGCGCTTCTCGCGCTCTTCCATCAGGTCGAAATAGACCTTGCCGGAGCACAGCACCACGCGCCCGATCCGGTCGTCGGGCACCAGCTTGATCGTGGTCGCGCCGTCCACGCATTCGGCCTGGTCCTTGAACACGCGATGGAAGCTCGATCCGGGCCCCATGTCCGACAAGAACGAAATCGCGCGCTTGTGGCGCAGAAGCGATTTCGGCGTCATCAGGATCAGCGGTTTGCGGAACGGGCGATGCACCTGCCGGCGCAGGATGTGAAAGTAATTGGCGGGCGTGGTCGGGCAGGCGACCTGCATATTGTCCTGCGCGCAGAGTTGCAGATAGCGCTCCAATCGCGCGGAGGAATGTTCCGGGCCCTGTCCTTCATAGCCGTGCGGCAGAAGCATCACGAGCCCGCACATGCGCAGCCATTTCATTTCGCCCGATGCGATGAACTGGTCGATCATCACTTGCGCGCCGTTGGCGAAATCGCCGAATTGCGCTTCCCAAAGCACAAGCGCCTTGGGCTCCGCGCTCGAATAGCCATATTCGAACCCGACCACCGCTTCTTCGGAGAGAAGCGAATCGATGGGTTCGTATTCGGCCTGTCCGTCGCGGATGTGATTGAGCGGCACGTAGCGTTCTTCATTGTCCTGATCGATCAGCACCGAATGGCGCTGGCTGAAAGTGCCGCGCGAGGAATCCTGGCCTGACAAGCGCACGGGGTAGCCTTCGTCCAGCAGCGTGCCGAAGGCGAGCGCTTCGGCGGTGGCCCAATCGAAGCCTTCGCCGGTCTCGAACATTTTCGCTTTGGCCTGCAACTGGCGAAGGATGGTCTTGTGCGCGTTGAAGCCTTGCGGAATCGCGCTCAGCGCGCGGCCCACCATCAGCAGCTTTTCGGTTTCCACCGCAGACGATCCGCGCCGGTCTCCTTCGGGGGCTTGCGAGAAGCCCTGCCAGCGCCCGTCCAGCCAGTCTGCGCGATTGGGCCGGTGCGATTTGGAGGCTTCGAATTCCTCGTCCAGCCGCTTGTTGAAATCGCCGATCATGTCGCGCACGTCGTTTTCGGTCAGCGTGCCTTCGGACACGAGCTTGGCCGCATAGATCTCCAGCGTGGTCGGGTGATCCTTGATGGCGCGATACATCAAGGGCTGGGTAAAGGACGGCTCGTCGGTTTCGTTATGGCCGAAGCGGCGATAACAGAACATGTCGATGACGACATCCTTGTGGAAGAGCTGGCGGAATTCGGCGGCAATGCGCGCGCAATGCACCACCGCTTCGGGATCGTCGCCGTTCACATGGAAAATCGGCGCCTGCACCATCAGCGCGACGTCGGAGGGATAGGGCGAAGAGCGCGAATAGATCGGCGCGGTCGTGAATCCGATCTGGTTGTTGACGATGAAATGGATGGTGCCGCCGGTGCGGAAGCCTTTGGTGCCGCTCATGGCGAAGCATTCGGCCACGATGCCCTGGCCCGCGAAGGCCGCATCGCCGTGCATCAGCAGCGGCAAGACGCTCGAACGCACCTTCACATCGCCCAATTGATATTGCTTGGCGCGCGCCTTGCCCAGCACCACCGGATCGACGGCTTCCAGATGCGACGGGTTCGGCGTCAGCGACAGATGCACCTTGTTGGCGTCGAATTCGCGGTCGGAAGATGCGCCGAGGTGATATTTCACGTCGCCCGAGCCCTGCACATCGGCGGGCTTGGAGCTTCCGCCCTGGAATTCGTGGAAGATCTGGCGATAGGGCTTGCCCATCACGTTTGCGAGCACGTTCAGCCGCCCGCGATGGGGCATGCCGAGCACGATCTCCTTCACGCCCAATTGCCCGCCGCGTTTGATGATCTGCTCCATGGCCGGAATCATCGCTTCGCCGCCGTCGATGCCGAAGCGCTTGGTGCCGATGAAGCGCAGCCCGCAGAATTTCTCGAAGCCTTCGGCTTCGATCAGCTTGTTGAGGATTGCGCGCTTGCCTTCCGGGGTGAAGGAAATCTCCTTGTCCGGCCCTTCGATGCGCCGCTGCAGCCAATCCTTCTGTTCGGGATCGGTGATGTGCATGAATTCATAACCGATGCGCCCGCAATAGGTGCGCGTGAGGAGATCGACCATCTCGCGCGGCGTGGCCGAAGCCAGCCCCAGCACGCCGTCGATGAACACGGGGCGGTCGAGTTCGGATTCGTGGAAGCCGTAAAAGCCGGGATTGAGCTGGGGCATGTCCGGCTTGGGCGCGATATGCAGCGGATCGAGATCTGCGCACAAATGTCCGATCACGCGATAGGCGCGCACCATATGGATCGCGCGCACCGATTCCTGGGCTGCCACGCGCAGATCGGTTTCCGATGCCCCGTCGCGCGCGCGCGCCGGCCAAAGCCCGGTCAGCGCGCCGACATCTTCGCCGTCTTCGAGCCGGAGTTTGGCATCGCGCCGCCAGCCCGGTCCGCGGCCGAGCTGGGCCGGCGTCAGCCCGCGTTCGCCAAGCTCGGCGAAGAAGGCCCGCCAGTCCGGCGTCACCGCTTCGGGGTTTTCCAGATAGCGCACATAGAGCTGCTCGACGAAAGCGGCATTGCTTCCGAACAGGAACGAGGTCGCTTCGAGGGCTTGATTGCGGGACCGCCCGATGGGGTCAGATTCGTCTGTCATATCAACGTGTTGAGCCGGATTTCCGGCCTGTCCTCGTCCCTTTCGCGTTGGCGCCGCGCGAAAGGCTGGCTGGCTTTAGCGCAGTTCGGGCCGGATTGCCACGCCTTTCCCGAGGCAATTCAAGGCCTATTGGAGTTAATATGGGATCAACACGGTGCCATTCCAACGTCTTGCGTAATGCGATGCCGGCCTTAAAGTCGGCGCCGGGTTGGTTGGGGTAAGAGATGAAAACAATTACATTTTTCGCCTTTGCGGCCGCGTGCGTGGGCCTGTCGGGTTGCGCCACCATCATCGACGGATCGTCCGAAACCATCGGGATCACGACGGGCCAGGTGAGCGGGGCGCGCTGTGCGCTGTCGAACGGCGCGGGCCATTGGTCGGTCATCACGCCGGGCCGGGTGAAGGTCGAGCGCAGCAAGCACGACATGAAGGTGGTCTGCTCCAAACAGGGTCTGCCCGATGCCACCGCGACCATCCCTTCCGATCTGAACGGCTGGGCGCTCGTCAATTTCGCGATCCTGGATTTGCCTGGGCTGGGCGTGGATGCGGCAACCGGCGCCATCAACGATTACAGCGACACGACCCATGTGCGCATGGAACAGGGCTATGGCAGCTACGGTTCGCAAGGCTACGGCGCCCAAAGCTATGGCACGCAGCAGCAGAGCTATCCGTCCTATCCGTCATACCCTGCGCAAACCCAGGCGCCGCCATCGGCCCCGCAGACGCCGCCGCCGGCCTATATTCCCAATTCGTCGCAATATCCGGCCCCGGCGCAGACCTATAACGACCAGTCGCAAACATATCCGGACCAGTCGCAATCCTATCCCGATCAGTCGCAAAGCTATCCCGATCAATCGCAGAGCTATCCGGACCAGTCGCAGCAATCCTATCCGTACCCGCAACAGCAGCAGAGCTATCCGGACAATTCGCAATCCTATCCGAGCGGCGGCTCCCAGGCCGGCACCTTGCCGCCGCTATAGGGCAGGCTTATTTCCCGCTGAGCAGGTCCACCAGCGTGGTGCCGAGCGCCGCCGGATTGGGCGACACCCGGATGCCGGCCGATGTCATCGCTTCGATCTTGGAATCCGCGCCGCCCTTGCCGCCGGAAATGATGGCGCCCGCATGGCCCATGCGCCGTCCCGGCGGCGCGGTGACGCCCGCGATGAAGCCCACCATCGGCTTTTTCGTCTTGTTGTGCTTGATGAAATCGGCCGCGTCTTCTTCGGCGCTGCCGCCGATCTCGCCGATCATGATGATGGATTCGGTTTCGGGATCGCGCAGAAACATCTCCAGCACGTCGATATGTTCGGTGCCTTTCACCGGATCGCCGCCGATGCCGACGCATGAGCTTTGGCCCAATCCCACCGCGGTGGTCTGCGCCACGGCTTCGTAAGTCAGCGTGCCCGAGCGCGACACGATGCCGACTGTGCCGCGCTTGTGGATGTGGCCGGGCATGATGCCGATCTTGCATTCGCCGGGCGTGATGACGCCGGGGCAGTTCGGCCCCACCAGGCGCGATTTGGAGCCGGAAAGCGCGCGCTTCACCTTCACCATGTCGAGCACCGGAATGCCTTCGGTGATGCACACGATCAGCGGAATTTCCGCATCGATGGCTTCGAGGATCGCATCGGCCGCGTAAGGCGGTGGCACATAGATCACGGATGCGTCGCAGCCCGTTTGCGCTTTGGCTTCGCGCACGGTGTCGAACACCGGCAGCCCCAGATGCGTGGAGCCGCCTTTGCCGGGCGATGTGCCGCCCACCATTTTGGTGCCATAGGCAATCGCCTGTTCGGAATGGAACGTGCCCTGGTTTCCGGTGAAACCCTGGCAGATGACTTTCGTGTTTTTATCGACGAGGATGGACATGATTTTTTCCGTCAAAGATCGTGGAATGGATTTTCGGCACGGACCGAACCGTACATCTGTCCGTGATTTAAGTCTTCGGTATAGAGAATCTCCGCGCCCAGCGATTCCGCCGCGGCGACGATCGCGCCGTCCCAGTAGTCGATTCGGTATCGTTGTGAAATGCGGATTCCGTTCCGCACGACCGTTGCATCGACGGCCGCGCAAGGCTGAAGCGCCAATCGCTCGACCCATTCGAGGGCCGATAATGGCGAAAGCGGCACCTTCGCACGCGCCGTCGCGTTGAAATAGAACTCGGCCAGAACCTGTCCCGATGTTCCAAACGGGCCACGTGCAATCAACTCAAGCGCTCTTGGGGCTTTTCGCGGCTCGCGCCGTGCGCCCGCCGCCGCGTACAGCACCACGTTCGTGTCGAGGAAATATTCGGGACTCATACGTGGCCTCCCGGCTCCATTTCCAATCGGGACCGAGGTCCAGTGTCGAGGTTTTGGCCATTTCCACCAACTCACGCCTGGCTTGCGCGGCCTTGTCCTCTTGCGCCGCAATCCGGGTCAGATGCTCGCGAACGATCGCGTTCACGGTCGTGCCCCGGGCCGCTGCAATTTTCCGGACACCTTCCAGGACGTCATCTTCCACAGCCAGCGTGAGATTTTTCATGGGCGTCTCCACAGGAGCACAGGATATGTGTAACTGTGGACGCAGTCAACCTTTTACCGCTTTCACAATCTTCTGCGCGGCGTCGGCCAGATCGGAGCCCGATACAATCGGCAAGCCGGATTTCGCCAGAATCTCTTTTCCCTTCTCCACATTGGTGCCTTCCAGCCGGACCACCAGCGGAACCTTCAGCGAAATCTCCTTCGCCGCCGCCACGATGCCTTCGGCGATGATGTCGCATTTCATGATACCGCCGAAAATATTGACCAGAATGCCTTTCACGTTCGGGTCCGACACGATGATCTTGAACGCGGCGGTGACTTTCTCCTTGCTCGCGCCGCCGCCGACATCGAGGAAGTTCGCAGGCTCTTCGCCGTAAAGCTTGATGATGTCCATGGTCGCCATGGCGAGCCCCGCCCCGTTCACCATGCAGCCGATGGAGCCGTCGAGCTTCACATAGGACAGATCGTATTTGGAGGCTTCCACCTCCATCGGATCTTCTTCGTCGAGGTCGCGCAGTTCCTGGATGTCCTTGTGGCGGAACAGCGAATTGTCGTCGAAATTCATCTTGGCATCGAGGCAGATGAGGTTTCCGTCCTTCGTCACCACCAGCGGATTGATTTCCAAGAGGCTCATATCCTTCGCCAGAAACGCGTTATAGAGCCCTTGAATGAGTTTGCCGCATTGCTTGGCCGCATCGCCTTTCAGCTTCAGCGCAGTTGCGATATCGAGGCCGACATAGGGCGAATATCCCACCGCCGGTTCGATCTGGAAGGTTTGAATCTTCTCCGGCGTCTTGTGCGCCACCTCTTCGATATCCATGCCGCCCTCGGTGGAAGCGATGAAGGACACGCGCGAGGTGCCGCGGTCGACCAGCGCGGAGAGATAAAGTTCGCGTTCGATGGCCGATCCGTCTTCGATATAAAGCCGCTTGACCACGCGGCCATGCGGGCCGGTCTGATGCGTCACCAGCGTCATGCCCAGCATGCGCTCGGCTTCGCGTTTCACATCCTCGATGGATTTGACGACCTTCACCCCGCCGCCTTTGCCGCGCCCGCCCGCATGAATCTGCGCCTTCACCACCCAGACCGGGCCGGGCAGCTCCTTCGCCGCCGCCACCGCTTCATCGACCGTGAAGGCCGCCTTGCCGCGCGGCACCGGAACGCCAAAGCCGCGCAAGACCTCTTTGGCCTGATACTCGTGGATATTCATGGAGTTATGTCCTTGTGGGCGGGAATGTGCGCGCACAATACCAGCCGAGAACGGACATTCAAGCGAACAGACGTCTCAGGCTTCCTGGGCTGTGAGCCCTTCGAGGGTTTCCGAAACGGGCTTCGGCGCGGGCGTCTTGAACCGCTTGCGCGCCCGCGTGACGACGGCCGCGGTCACAAGCGCCAGCACGAAACCGCCGATGCCGTCGGTCAGGTGATGGCCGCCGTCGATGGGCGTGGACAGGATGACGAGCGTGTTGAAGATCGCCACCGGCCAGAACCAGCGTTTGATCCCGCGAAACGCGATCATCAAAATCGCCGACAGCGCCACATGATAGGACGGAAACGCGACAAGCCCCTTGATGTCGGTCAGTCCGAAATGCGTCATCGCCCCGTCGCGCAGATCGAAAAAGGCCTGTTTGTAGGCCAGGTCCACCACCGGATGGTTCTGCATGTAGAACGATGCGGGCGGATGAAAATAGGCAAGCGCGCCTTCGCTCGGCCACAGCGCCGAAACCACGATGCACAGAAGCGAGGACGCCATCACCAGAAGTACCATCTCGCGCACCCGGTCCAGATGCCCCAGCATCGGCAGCACAACGACCGAAAGCGCGATCTGCAGCAGCGTCGTCTGATAGACCGCCGAGGAGAGCATGCCCACGACGGGATGCGCATTGGCGAACGCGACATAGTGATACCAGTTGAAGCCGAGATCGCTATCCCAATGCGCAAGCGTGGTGTCGATCAGCGGTCCGTCTGTCGATGTCATGAGGTAGGAGAACACGCACGCCGCCGCCGAGAAGAGGGTGAGGAACGCGGTCTCCGCGCCCATGATGGCAAGCTTCTCGTCGGGGCGAAATCGCGTATAGACGATGCCGACGCTCGCCAGGAGCGCGGTAAAGCCCAAGCATGCGGCCAGGCTCGCCATGTCGAACGAAAACCCGCCAAGCGCGATCCAGCCCGCGTCGAGCGCGATCAGCGCAGCCGTCAGCCACACCTTGAAAGCGAATTCCGTCATGGGGCGAGTGTGCCCCGGCCGTGTTTAACGAACGGTGCTTTGGGCAGTGGAAATTGGGGATTTTCGGATTGGAAAAACCCCATCCACGCGTCATGGCCGGCCCCCGTGCCCGCCATCCATTTTCCCAACGTGGTGAGGGAATGGGTTGCCGGCACAAGACCGGCAATGACGGATTTTTTGAATGCGGTACATGAACCTCAATACCGAACATCCGCGCCCACGCCGCTCAGTTCGTCTTGTCGATGATCGGCGCAGTGCCCGTCTGCCCGCCGGCGCAGGCCTCGGGCAGGGCTGCGGCCAGGCTCGCGGCAAAGAACATGGCGGGCTTCGGCGGCATGGCATAAGCTCCGCGTGGCCGGGGCGATTTCATGATCCGCGGCAACGGATCGGCGCCCCAATTGTGCCGTAATGGAACAGCCAAACTTGCGCACTGGTAAAAATCCCTTCACCACATGATCCCGATCTCGGACGACAATCCTGCGCGGCTCACGCCCATCGTCACCTGGGCGATCCTCGTTCTCTGCGTGGGCGTCTTCGTGTGGGAATTGACGCTGGGGCGCCAGGCCGATGCGGCGGTTTATGCGCTGGGTTTCAGGCCGGTCACGCTCCTGCGCGGAGAGACGGAACTTGCCGCGATCACGATCTTCACCGCCATGTTCGTGCATGGAGGCTTGCTGCATGTCGGCGGCAACATGCTCTATCTCTGGATTTTCGGGAACAATGTCGAAGACGCGATGGGGCACGTGAAATTCATCGTGTTCTACCTCGTCTCCGGCGTTGCCGCCGCGCTCACCATGGCGTGGATGGATCCGGCTTCGAACGTGCCCATGATCGGCGCGTCGGGCGCCATTTCCGGCGTGCTGGCGGCTTATGTCCTGCTTTATCCGCGCGCGCGGGTCACGGTGATCGTGCCGCTCGGCATCATTTTCTATCCGATGAAGATCAGCGCCATCTGGGTGGTGGGCTTCTGGTTCGTGCTGCAATTGTTGAGCGCGGCACTTTCCCATCCCGATCAGCCGGGCGTGGCATGGTGGGCCCATGTCGGCGGATTCCTGCTCGGCGGGCTTCTGACGCCGGTGTTCAAATCGGCGCACATCCCGCTCTTCGGCGAGGTCCACCGCGGGCCATGGGGGTGACTCAGGTATCAGGGATCAGGCATCAGGTATCAGATAAGTGCCTGCCGCGCCTTCTGATTCCCGATCCCTGATCCCTGTCTTCCGCCTCTGGCACGTCTTTCGCTCCTTGCTCCGGCGAACCGGGGGCAACGTCTCACACCGAGACGGGCCATCTGGGACAGACCGGAGCTGGCACGCGATGAAACACAGGAACAGCCATTTGCTGGTGGGCTATTGGAGCCGCCTGAGAAAGGGCCGCGCGCTGCCGGACCAGACCGATATCGATCCGCGCGCCATCAAGCGCATTCTCAGCCACGTCTTCATCCTGGAGGCGTCCGCGCCTTCCCAGCCCATCTACCGCCTTGCCGGCACCTCGGTGTGCGAACGCTTCGGCGCGGAATTGAAAGGCACCAGCTTCTTCGAGCATTGGGAAGGCGAAAGCCGGGCTGCGCTGTCCGCGCTTCTGCGTCAGTCGCTGATGACGCGCCAGCCCGTCTGCATCACGGCCGTCGGCTCGACCATGGATTGCGCGATGGCCGAACTGGAAACCGTGCTTGCGCCGGTCACCTTCGGCGATACCGCGCCCACCCGCTTCATCGGCATGGTGCAGATGCTGGGCGATCTGGCGCAACTCCGCGGCAAGCCCGTGTCGTATGAGCGCCTGGTCGGCGCCGAAATGATCCGCGAAAGCGAACCGCTTCGCCAAAGCGATATCCCCCCGCCGCCGTCGCTGCCGCCGGGCGATGTCCATGGCCATGCCAGGGCGCCGCATCTGCGCCTGGTCGTCAACCGCTCCAACACGCTTCACTGCGAAATGGACGAAACCATGCAGAAATTGATCCGCGCGCTCGATATCGTTGCGGCGCCCGGGATGAGATGGGTGCGGTAGTAGTTGCGATCGCCTGTCTCTCAACCGTCATGGCCGCCCTTGTAGCGGCCATCCATACTCTCCGGCTAACAAGGTGATAATGGATGGCCGGGACAAGCCCGGCCATGACGAAGAGAAAAAACGATTCAAACCCAGGCCGCGTGGACAATCACTTCGGCGGCGCCGAATTGATCGGCTGCATCGGGGGCGCCGAGGGTTTCGTCGGGTGATCGATGGGATCGTCGTGCAGCAGGGTGCGGTCGTAATGCGCGCGCCGCCGCTTTTCGTCCAGATAGGGGATTTCGTATTTCTGGATCGTATCGACGAAGGCTTCATACGCCTTTTCGTCTTCGGGCAGGCGCTTGTCGCAGCGCTCGGGCGGAAGGTGGCGCTGTTCCTGGCACCACATGTCGTAATTGATGGTGTGAAGGTCGTATTGCTCGCCGGGCGTCTGCGCACAGGCCGCCCGGCATGCGAACGCGCATGCCCCTGCGATCAGAAGATACCCCGCCCGCTTCATGCCGAAGATCATACATGTCAAACGCGCGGGCGCCTAGCGCGGGGGCAAAATTATTCGGCGGCCGCGCGCGATTTCGTTCCGTCTTCGGCCACCGCCACCGTTTCGGGCGCCAACATGGTGCGCCCCAGCATCGCATCGGAAATCTTTTCGGCGATCATGATGGTGGGCGCGTTCGTATTGCCGGAAACCAGCGCCGGCATGACCGATGCGTCGACCACGCGCAAACCTTCCACGCCGTAAACCCTGAGCTGTGTGTCAACCACGGACATGTCGTCCTTGCCCATCTTGGCGGTGCCGACGGGATGATAGATCGTTTCCGCCGTCTTGCGCACGAAGGCGTCGATCTGGTCGTCCTTTTGCACATGCGCGCCGGGCATGAGTTCGGGCCCGCGATAGGGATCGAAGGCGGCTTGCGCGAAAACCTCGCGCGCGATCTTCACCCCTTCGCGCAGCGCGCGGCGGTCTTCCTCGCTTTCGAGATAATTGGGCTGGATGAGCGGCGCGTCCGCGGGATTGGTCGATTTGATCGAGATATAGCCGCGGCTTTCGGGGCGCAACTGGCAGACATGGGCCATGAAACCGTGGCGGTCGGCCTTCTTGCGGGTGTGGTCGAACATCAGCGCGGCGATGAAATGATATTGCAGGTCCGGCGTTTCCAGATCGGGACGGCTCTTCAGGAACGCGCCCGATTCCAGCCCCTGGCTGGTGGCGACGCCGGTGCCGAACAGCATGTATTGCAGCCCCACGCGCAGCATGTTGTGCGCCTTCTGCGCGCTATAGAGCGTGATGGGCTGGGTGCATTCGTACTGGATCGAGCAGTCGAGATGATCCTGCAAATTCTGGCCGACACCTTTCAGATCGCTGACCACGGGAATGCCGAAACGTTTCAGCGTGTCGCCGTCGCCGATTCCCGACAGCATCAGCGTCTGGGGCGAATTCACCGCCCCGCCCGACAGGATCACTTCGCGGGTGGCGCGCGCCTGTCTGGTTTGCTTCTTCTGGACGAATTCGATGCCCACCGCGCGCGTGCCTTCGAACAGCACGCGGCTGACCATGGCGTGGGATTCGATCGTCAGGTTCGGCCGTTCCAGAATCGGCCTGAGATAGGCGCTCGCCGCACTCCAGCGTTTGCCGTTGTGGATGGTGAACTGATAGGGCCCGAAGCCTTCCTGCTTGTAGCCGTTGAAATCGCCCGTCTCGGGAAAGCCCGCTTCGCGTCCCGCCTCGCGGAAGGCGCGGAACAGCGGATTGGGGGAACGGCCGCTGGAGACATTCAGCGGGCCGCTTGCGCCGTGGAATTCGTCGCCGCCTTCTTCGTTGCATTCGGCGCGCTTGAAATAGGGCAGCACGTCGGCGAACGACCAGCCTTCGCATCCCATCTGCCGCCAGCGGTCGTAATCGCGCGCATGGCCGCGGATATAGATCATGCCGTTGATGGACGACGATCCGCCCCAGCCTTTGCCGCGCGGCCAGTAAAGGCTGCGCCCGTTCAGATGCGTCTGGCCCTCGGTGTTGTAGTACCAGTTGTATTTGTTCTTCTTGCCCAGAAGCTGCGGCAGTCCCGCGGGCATGTGGATCATGACCGAGCTGTCGCGTCCCCCCGCTTCGATCAGCAAGACTTCGATGGTGGGATCGGCCGAAAGCCGGTTGGCGAGCACGCAGCCGGCGCTGCCTGCGCCGACGATGATGTAGTCGTAAGCCTTCATGGGGATACCCTGACGTCTTCCTGTCGCCAAGGTATCAGGTATCGGGGATCAGGCATCGGATTTTCTGATCCCCGATCCCCGTATTCCGATCCCTGACCCTACGGAACCAGTGTGATTACCGAGCGGCGGTTCTTGGCCTCGCGCACATTGTCGCCGGTCTCCACCGCCAGGTCGTTTTCGCCGACGCCGGAGGTCTCGATCGAATCGGGGCGCGCACCCATCTGGACCATGACCTCCTTGACCACGCGCGCGCGGCGCACCGACAGGCGCTGGTTGTAATCGGACGGGCCGGACGTATCGGTATGGCCCACGACCTTGATGTGGCTCTGGCCGCCCTTGCGCGCGGCGTCGATGGCGTTGGTGATGGTGGTCAGGTCCTCGGCCGTCAGCGTCCAGGAATCGAATTCGAAATAGACGGTGTAGGTGTCGCTGACGGGCGCGGGCGCCGGGGCTTCGGGAGCCGGTTCGGGCGCTTGCGCGGTTTCGACGGGCGCCGGTGCCGGTGCCTGGCCCATGCCGCCGATATCGGCTTCGAGCCGGGCCAGCGACTGGTCGAGCGACTGGCGGCAGCGGCGCGAGGCGTTCATCTGCGAATCCACCGTCGCATCCAGGATCCAGCAATCGTAATCGGCCTGGGCGCGGGCGGCGGCGGCCGGTGCGCGGTCGCGGCCCTGATCGAGCGCGGTCAGAAGGCGCACGCGCATGTTCTGCGCGTCCATATTGTCGTCGGGCGCGTCTTCGGGCTCGACATCTTCGCCATTGGCCGCATCCACCGCCTTCTGGGCATAGGCTTCGGCCAGATCGGCGACCGATTCATCGACATCGTCCAGCGACATCGACGAGCCCGAATCGAAGGAACTTCCCGACGATCCGCCTGCCGTGCCGAAGGAGCGCGCCAGATAGGCGTAGTTCTTGTAGAGCGCGGTCTGGAAGGCGGAGCCTTGCGGCGTGGTGTCGTTGAGATCGTCGAAAGCCGATCCGCCGCAGCCTGCGAGCGTCAATGCGCCAAGCAGAACAGCGGCCACGGCCGCTCCGCGGGTGAGTCGCGAAGAAAATGCCATTGTGTTCAGTCCCCCTGATTGCGGGCCGCCGCCGTGCCGCCGCGGCACGGGCAGCCCGCCGGTTCGGCGAGCGTTATCCGTTCTCCTATACCCCCAACAGCCCCCAAAGGTTAAGCCCCCGTGGATTTCCAACAAAAAGATAACGAAACGGCCGTCTCGTAAACTTCCCGTTGACTGTACGGGACTTAAATAGGCCAGACGAGGCCAAGAACAGGAGCCGGGCCGCAGGCGGGTCGGGACAGTTCCATGACAGAAGACCGCAAAGCACTGGTCGAGCGCGCCCAGGCCGAACGCCGCCGCTTTCGCCGGGTCAGCGTCGATCTTCAAGGCAAGCTCTTCGATCCTGCCCAGGGCCGCGAGGCCGCCTGCAAGGTGATCGATCTTTCGCCGGGCGGCGCCCAGGTCCAAAGCGACAGCATCCCGCCCCCCGATACCCAGCTTGTCCTCTATGTGGATGGCTTCGGCCGCTTCGAGGGCACCGTCACCCGCCCCGCCGAGGATGCCCCCGCCCCCCGGACCAGTTTCGGCGTCCAGTTCAACTGCTCCGCGCTCAAGCGCGAACGCATCGCCGAACAGCTCATGCTGGTGATGAACAAGGGCATGGTCGAGGACAAGATCATCCGCCGCCACGATCGCGAGCCCAGCGGCGGCATGACGAGCTTCACCCGTCCCGGCGGCGAGGTCGTGGCCTGCGCGGTGCTCGATCTTTCGCTCTCCGGCGTGTCGCTGAAAACCGACAGCCGCCCGCCCATCGGCGAAACCGTGCTGATCGGCCAGATGTCGGGCCGCGTCGTGCGCCACCACGAACAAGGCGTCGCCATCGAATTCGTCCGCAGCGAACTGGCCCCCGCCGAACAACGCCCGCGTGTCGCGGTGTCGCGATAGGCCGGTCTCGTTTTCGATTACACCGTGCCGCTATCGTCCGGCGCGCGCCATTTTTCCCAAATCTCCGTTTTAGAAATCGGAGGACCCGGAATCCTCCGCCTCGCTTCGCGCCGGCCCATGACGGTGTTGGACATCCGCAATGCCCAGCGCTGCGCGTTTCTTCTTCGGCAATCCTTGCGCCACCATCCCATGCGCGCGCCGCAGATATTCGCGCAATTCGCGCGTCTTCAATGCGTTGATGCGGTCCATCGCCACCCAATGGGCGCGCGCCAGATACGGGCACGGCCGGATGCCGTCGAGCTGGGTGAGGATGCGCGCGCTGGTTTCGCCCGCCTTGAACCACACGCCCGAAGCTTTTCCGTCGCGCATGGAAACAAGGGCGAACATTTTCCCGCCCACCTTGAACACCGGGCTTTCGCCGAAGGGGAATTCGCGCGTCACGCCGGGCAGCGACAGGCAATGCGCCTCGACATCGGCGTAGCGCATCAGTCGTGTTTTTCCGCAAGCCCGAGCGCGCGGCGCGCGCGTTCATGGTGGCGCGGCTTGATATAGCCGGTCACCAGCCCGATGGCCGTCGCCAGCACCGCCGCATCGTCGGTGAAGCCGAAGCCGGCCACGAAATCGGGAATGGCGTCGGTGGGGATCACGAAATAGGCCAATGCGGCGATCAATATCGCCTTCACGCGACGCGGCGTCACCGGATCGGTGGCGCAGAAATAGGCCGCCGCCAGGTCCTCGGCGAAAGGCACGCGGCCCGCGACCTTCAGAAGCTTCTTCCAGAAGTCCTTCTCGACGGTGCGCCGGTTCTTCGCGATGACCGCCGGAAGCTGGGCCGCGCCCGGATCGGGTATGTCTGTCATGGTCCTAATATCGGGGCGCAGGCTGCTCTTGAAAAGCCCTCGACAGGCGTCCGACAATAAATCCCGCGGAAATCGGGGAATTTTCATGAGCGATCTCAGTGAGCAGATACTGGCCCAGCAGCCTTTTCCCCGCCTGATGGGCATGGAGGTGCTGGAGGCCGGCAAGGCCTGCGTGAAGGCGCAACTTTCGGTGCGCCCCGATCTGTGCACGGCCGGTCATATCCTGCATGGCGGGGCGATCATGGCGTTCGCGGATTCGCTGGGCGCGATCGGTGCGTTCCTGAACCTGCCGGCAGGCAGCGGCACCACCACCATCGAAAGCAAGACGAATTTCATCTCATCGGCAAAGGAAGGTTCGCTTGTCGTAGGGGAAGCGAGGCCCGTCCATATCGGACGGCGCAGCTCGGTCTGGCAAACGCGCATCACCCGCGAAGACGGCAAGCTCGTCGCCATCGTGACGCAGACGCAGATGGTGTTGTGAGGTTCAAGGCGAGCGTCTAAGACTCCGCCACCGCTATTTTGGGAAGGAAACGATCATGGAACTGAATTCGAAAATCTCAGCCGTCGTCACCGGCGGTGCGTCCGGCCTGGGCGAAGCCACGTCGCGCGCGCTCGCCAAACACGGCGTCAAGGTCGCCATCTTCGACCTGAATGCGAGCAAGGGCGAAACGGTCGCGAAAGAGATCGGCGGCGTGTTCTGCCGCGTCGATGTCACCAACGAAGAAAGCGTCGAAGCCGGATTCAGGCAGGCGCGCGAGGCCAACGGCCAGGAACGCATCCTGGTGAATTGCGCGGGCACCGGCAACGCGATCAAGACGGCCAGCCGCGACAAGAAAACGGGCGAAATCCGCCGCTTCCCCACGCCCGCCTTCGACTTCATCATCCAGATCAATCTGATCGGCACCTTCCGCTGCATCGCCCATTGCGCGCAAGGCATGCTGAGCCTCGATCCGCTGGAGGGCGGCGAGCGCGGCGCCATCGTCAACACCGCGTCGGTTGCGGCCCAGGATGGACAAGTGGGCCAGGCGGCTTACTCGGCATCCAAAGGCGGCGTCGTCGGCATGACGCTGCCGATTGCGCGCGATCTGGCGCAGGAAGGCATCCGCGTCAACACGATCCTGCCCGGCATCTTCAACACGCCGCTGCTCGCCGCCGCACCCGAACAGGTCAAACAGGCGCTCGGCGCGCAAGTGCCGTTTCCGCCGCGCCTGGGCGATCCGAAGGAATATGCCTCGCTCGCGCTTCAGATGATCGAGAACGGCTATTTCAACGGCGAATGCGTGCGCCTGGACGGTGCCATCCGCATGGCGCCGCGGTAAGCATTTCGCGATTTCATTTCACAAAAATCGTCATCGCCGGACTTGTTCCGGCGACCCATTCCCTCTCGCTGAATCGTCTTGCGCAGGGAGTATGGGTGGCCGGAACAAGTCCGGCCATGACGGAATTTGGCCGCGCGCAGAGGGAAACTACTGCGCCGCCAATTCGTGGATCTGCGAATTCGCCAGCGTCAGCTTGGCGATGCTCAAATCGCCCGTGCGTTCGAGTTCGTTCAGAAACTCGCGCGTGCGGGTGAGCATGTCGCCATGCGACACCGCCCATTGCTGCACGGCCTCTGCGCCATCGGCGCGCGTGCCGGTTTTGGCGAATTTCTGCAGCACCTGCGCGGCCAGCGCGCGCTGGCCCGCGAACAGATCGTCGGCGATGCGCCTGATCGCGAGCCTGTCCCAATGTTCGGATGCCGCGATGCGCGATGCCAGTCCGCGCAAACGGTCCAGCCCCACCACGGTGCCGATGGCGAAATAGGCGCCCGCGACCAGATCGATATCGAGACCGCTGTCATGTGCGAGCTTGGCGATTTCCGGCGCCGCCCCCAACAGCGGCAGCACCGCCACGGCTTCGGCCACGGCATGGGGCGCGCCGGCCTTCACGAAATCGCCGATGCGTTCTTCGGTCGCCTGCGCGTCATAGGGTGAAACGAGCGAAGCGAAGGTGCCGCGCAAGGCTTCGACGGCGGCGCGATAGCGCGCGGTGGTGTCGTTCAGCTCCGCGCTCGCCGGAACGTTCACCAGGAACCACAGGCCCAGCCGGCGCAGCAATTCGGCGATATCGCCATACATGGAAATCTGCACATCGGCCGGCACTTTCAGATCGAGCCCGTCGATGCGCAGCTTGAGCGCCGACAATCCGAACGCGCCGTCGGCCAGCACGAAGGCGCGCGCAACCGCGCTCGCCGGCGCACCCGACACTTCCTTCATGCGATGCACGAACACCGGCCCCGCCAGATTGACGATGCGGTTGGTGAGCACGTCCGTGATGATCTCGCGGCGCAAGCGATGCTTTTCCATCTCGCCGCGGAACCGGTCGATCGCCGCGCGCGGGAAATAGCTGGCCAGTTCGGCCGCAAAAAACGGATCGTCCGGCAAGTCGCCGGCCACGATCTCCGCGGCCAGGTCGAGCTTGGCATAGGCGAGCAGCACGGCAAGTTCGGGCCGCGTCAGCGCGCCGCCCGCAATCGCGCGCTTGCGCAGGTCTTCGTCGCCGGGAAGGAATTCCACCGCGCGGTCCAGCTTGCCGCGCCGTTCCAGGTCGCGCATCAGCCGTCCGTCGGCATCGAGGTCCATGATCCCGCGCGCCTGGGCCACCGAAAGCGCCAGCGGCTGATCGTAATTGTCCCGCAGGACATGCGCCGCCACATCGTCGGTCATGTCGGCGAGCAGCCGGTCGCGCGCCGCTTCGCTCAGTTCGCCGCGGCGCAAGGGGCCGCTGAACAGGATCTTCAGATTCACTTCATGGTCGGAGGTATCCACGCCCGCCGAATTGTCGATGGCATCGGTGTTGATGCGCCCGCCGGACAGCGCATATTCGATGCGCCCCAATTGGGTGACGCCCAGATTGGCGCCTTCGCCGATCACCTTGGCGCGCACCTCGCTGCCGTTTACCCGCACCGCGTCGTTGGCGCGGTCGCCCACGTCCGGATTGTTCTGACCTTCGGCCTTGATGAACGTGCCGATGCCGCCGAACCACAGAAGATCGGTTTCGGCCTGCAGCAGCGCCTTGATGAGGCCGGCCGGCGAAACCTTGTCGGCCGTCAGTCCCGTCATCGCCTTCATCTCGGGCGAAAGCGCGATCTCCTTCGCCGTGCGCGCGAACACGCCGCCGCCTTTGGAAATCAGCGATTTGTCGTAATCCTCCCAGCTCGAACGCGGCAGCGCGAAGATGCGGCTGCGCTCGGCCCAGCTTTTTTCCGCATCCGGATCGGGATCGATGAAGATGTGGCGGTGATCGAAGGCCGCGATCAGGCGCGTGTGTTTGGAAAGCAGCATGCCGTTGCCGAACACATCGCCCGACATGTCGCCCACGCCGATGACGCGGAACGCCTCGTTCTGGATGTCGCGGCCCATTTCGCGGAAATGCCGCTTCACCGCTTCCCAGGCGCCGCGTGCGGTGATGCCCATCTTCTTGTGGTCGTAGCCGTGGCTTCCCCCGCTCGCAAACGCGTCGCCCAGCCAGAAGCCGCGTTCGATGGCGATGCCGTTGGCGATATCGGAGAATGTCGCGGTGCCCTTGTCGGCCGCCACCACCAGATAGGGATCGTCCTCGTCCAGCCGCACCACGTCGTCCGGCGGCACGATGGAACCGTCATGATGGATATTGTCGGTCAGGTCGAGCAGCGCGTTGATGAAGGTCTTGTAGGCGGTAATGGCCGCGGCCTGCACCTCTTCGCGCGTGCCGCCCGCCGGCAATTGCTTGGGATAGAATCCGCCCTTCGCGCCCACGGGCACGATCACCGCGTTCTTCACCTGCTGGGCTTTCACCAGCCCCAGAATCTCGGTGCGGAAATCCTCGCGCCGGTCGCTCCAGCGAAGCCCGCCGCGCGCCACCCGGCCGAAGCGCAAATGCACGCCCTCCACCTGCGGCGAATAGACGAAAATCTCCACCAGCGGATGCGGCGCGGGCAATTCGTCGAGCTTGCGGCTGTCGAGCTTGATGGAAATGTAGGGCTTGGTTCCGTTTTCCTGAAAGAAATTCGTGCGCAGCACGCAATCGATCACGTTGCGAAGCCGGCGGACGATGCGGTCGTCGTCGAGGCTGGGCACATCGTTCAGCGCCGCCTCGATGCGCGCGCGCAGGCCGAGCGCGTGTTCGGCGCGTTCGTCGCCGGCATGCGGATCGTGCAGCGTGTGGAACAGTTCCACCAGCATGGCGGCGATTTCGGGATTGCGCGCCAGCGCCTGCTCCACATAATCCTGGCTGAAGGCGAAACCGGCCTGGCGCAGATATTTCGCGCACATGCGCAGGATCGCCACATCGCGCCACGCAAGGCCCGCCCCGATCACAAGCCGGTTGAAGCCGTCGCTTTCGGCGGCCCCCTTCATGACGGCATGGAATGCATCCTGCAACCGGTCCTTGATGTCGTCGAGATCGGCGGGGCCTGCGTCGCTGCGCTCCATCAGAAAATCGAGCACCGCCCCGTCGCCGCGCCAGCCCGAACCGGCTTCCAGTGAAACCGGATAGGAATCTTCGGCGATCACGCGCAGACCCAGATTTTCGAACACCGGCAGCGATGCCGAAAGCGGCAGCACCGCGCCCAGCATGTAAAGCTTCAGCCGCAGCGCGCAATGCGCATCGCGCGGGCTGCGATAGGCGCGCGCCTGGATCTTCGGTTCGCCGTCGCGCGCGCCGAGCGCTTCCAGTTCGTCCAGATCGCGCACCGCCTCTTCCGGCGTGAACGCATCGCGATAACGCGCCGGGAAGGCGGCCGCATGGCGGAAGAACATCCGCATGCCCCCGGCTTCGCCATGGGCGGCCATCAGCGCATCGGCGAAGCCGTCTTCCCAGGTGCGGATGGCGTCGCGGATTTCGCCTTCCAGTTCGTGCACGTCGACATCGGGCCTCGGGCCCTCATTGCGGCCCACGATGTAGTGCACGCGCGCCAGCATCGTGTCGTCGAGCGAGGGATGGGAGGCCGACATGCGCCCGTTCAGCCGCTCGGCCAGGATGGCGTGGATGTTCTCGCGCACGCGCGTGTCGTAGCGGTCGCGCGGCACATAAACGAGCGCGGACACGAAGCGGTCGAAGCGGTCGAAGCGCAGGAACACGCGCACTTTCGGCCGCTCGCCCAGCCGCAGAATGCCGAGGGCGATGTGAAACAGCTCGTCTTCCGAAACCTGGAAAAGATCGTCGCGCGGATAGGTGTCGAGGATATGGGCCAGCGCCTTTCCGTCATGGCTGTCGGAGGCCAGCCCTGCGCGCTCGCGCACATGGCGCACCTTCAGGCGCAGAAGCGGAATGTCGCTCGGCCGGCGCGAATAGGCGCCCGAGGTGAACAGCCCCACGAAGCGGCGCTCGCCGGTCAGCTTGCCCTTCGCATCGAACATCTTCACGCCGATATAATCCATGTGCACGCGGCGATGGATGCGGCTTCTCTCGTTCGATTTGGTGATGATGAGCGGCGCGGGCTGGGTGAGGAAGGCGCGCACTTCCGCCGTGAGATTGGCCCGGTCCGGGCCCCTGCGGATGACGCGCGCTTCGGGATCGGTGAGAACGCCCAGCCCGGAATCGGCGACCGGCTCCAGCTTTCCGCCGTTGGTATCGCTATAGGCGTAATCGCGCGCGCCCAGGAACGTGAAATGATTGTCCGAAAGCCATTCCAGGAAGGCGAGGCTTTCGTTCAGTTCCTCCTGGCTCACATGGGGCGGGCGTTCCTGCAGCGCGGGAATCGTCTCCTTGAGGCGCGTGAGCATCTTGCGCCAGTCGCGCACCGCCAGCCGCACCGAATCGAATGTGGTGCGCGCACCCTCCAGAAGCGCGCGCCCGCGTTCGGCGCCGAACATGGGATCGAGCACCAGCACGATCACGCTTTCGCGGAAGGTGGCGCCCGTGGTTCCGCGCCGTCCCTCGCCGTCGCGCGTCGCCGCCATGATGGGATGGAACAGCGCCATCACGCGCGCGCCCTGTTCGTTCGCCTCGTTCACGAGCGAATCGAACAGAAACGGCATGTCGTCGTTGACCGCGATCAGGATGAGTTCGCCGCGCACATAATCGTCGGCTTCGGCGCGGAACTCGCTCACATGCAGATGCGTCTCGCCGGGTTTGCGCACCGCGCTCGCCTCGTAGACCAGCCGCGCCAGCGCGGCCAGCGATTCGGGCGCGTAGCGGGTGATGTCGTCGGGCGGGGCGCCGCGATAAAGGGCCTGGAAGAAGTCCAGCACCCCCGGCTCGGCGGCTTTCAAGAGCTTGGCGCCGGCATCCAATCGCGCGGCGGCATCGCTGTCGTCGTCGGGAAGCGGCGTTTCGCCTGCGGGGGCCGGATTGAGTGTCATGGCTTGCGATCACGCCGTTGTTGCCGCGCCACTCTAGCGGCAAGGCGCAATTATAGCGTTAACAGTCCGGGGGCCCAACGCGTTCCCGTAAGGATCAGCCGGGCTGGAGGGCCGGGCGCGGGGCTGCCACGCGTGCGGCCAGAAGGATTGCGCCGGCCACGCATGCCGAGAACGCCACGACCAGCACCGCGGCCAGCGGCCCGCCCGGAAGCGGGCGCAGCACGCAGGCCAGCGCCGAAAGCGCGCCCGCCGGCCCAAGGAAGCACAATGCGATGTTGCGATCCTTCAGCAGCACGGCAAATCCGGCCGAGGTGATGGCGGCATAGCTCACCGCCGAAAAGGGAATGGCGGTGGGCAGCATCAGAAACGCGCCCGCGCCCCAGGCGAAGCCGAGATAAAGGGTCAGCGCCGTCAAATCCCGTTCGAAGCTGCGCAATGCCGCGCGCTCGAAGGGTGCTGCGATGGCGCGGGAATAGCTCCGCGCCATGACGCCCAGACCTGCGATCATCAAAAACAGCCATGCCAGAATCTGCGCGCCGGGCATCTGACCGGCGGCGAAAGCGGCCGAAAGCCCGGCCGCAACGGCAAGGCCCACCATCGCATGGGGCGCGCGGCCCAGAAGATTGGCGAGAAGGGCGGTCTCCTGCGCTTCGGCATGAAGCGCTGCCAGCCGGGCAAGTTCCGTATGGGGACCGGTGCGCGATGGCGCTGGAAGTGCGCCCTCTTCTATGGTCACTTGGCTGATGGCTGCCATGGCACGGCCCCGCAATCTTCCGCCTGCTTACGCTCCCCGCTCTGCGTTAAGAATGTCTTAACTGCCGTCCATCCCCCGGTTTCATTTGGTAATGATGATTCATCCACAGATTATGGCCCGCCATCCCATCACCGTCTTCGATCTGGAGTTCACCGCCTGGGAGGGGTCGATGGCGCGGCGCTGGCTGGCGCCCGGCGAGTTCACCGAGGTCGTGCAGATCGGCGCCGTGAAGCTCGATCCGCAAAGCTGCGCGGAGCTGGAGTCGTTCGACGTGCTGGTGAAGCCCCGGCTCAATCCCGTGCTGTCGGATTATCTGGTGCGGCTCACCGGTGTCTCGAATGCGGACATCGCCGCGCGCGCCATCGATTTTGCCGAAGCCTATCGCCGCTTCGTGGAATTCGCCGGCGGCGGGCGCATCGCCGCCTTCGGGCGCGACGATCTCGTCTTCGGGACCAATCTCAGGCTCTACGGCATAAGGGGCGCGCCGCCCCTGCCGGCCTATACCAATGTGATCCCGTGGCTGATGCAGCAGGGCTTCGACCTGCGCGGAAAACATGCCTGCGATGTGGGCCCGCTCACAGGTGCGGATTTCAAGGGCCGCCGGCACAATGCGCTCGACGACGCCCGCTCGGTCGCCGCGGGAATCCGCAAGCTGGTGGCGGGCGGCGCGCCGATGATCTAGTGGGACAGGCCATGGACGAAGCGACACGCATCATCCGCCACCTCCATCTTCAGCCTCACCCCGAAGGCGGCTGGTTCCGCGAAACCTTCCGCGATGCGGGCGCGCGCGCCCATTCCACGGCGATCTATTTCCTGCTGCGCGCAGGCGAGGTTTCGCACTGGCATCGTATCGATGCGGCCGAAGTCTGGCACTGGTATCGCGGCGCCCCGCTGGAATTGCGGATTCAAAAGACCGCACACATTCTGGGAAACGATCTGGAAGCGGGCCACCATCCGCAATGGGTGGTGCCGCCCGGCGCCTGGCAATCGGCGCGCACATTGGGTGCATTTACATTGGTGGGCTGCACGGTCGCGCCGGGATTCGCGTTTTCCGCGTTCGAACTGGCGCCGCCGGAATTCGAGCCGTAAACATTTTGCACACCTCAAACATTTTCGTCATCGCCCGCTTCATTGCGGGCGATCCATTTTTCTTTTCAGAGCACGAGAAAACTGGATCACCCGGACCGCTCGCAAAAAAGCGAGCGGCCGGGTGATGAGGGAAATGACATTGCTCCGCGCCTTCCGCGTGAATCCTCACTTCACATGCAGCAAACGCTCCAGCCCGCGCGCAATGGCGCGCGACGATGCGCGCCCGCGATAACCGGTATCGGGATTGAACGTCGCCACCAGCGTCTTGCCCTGTGTCGAAAGCAACGGCTTTTTGCCCTCCGCGATCCGCACGCGGTCGAAACGGGCCGCGAAAGCCTTGCGCGCCGGACCTTTCGCGGCGAAGCGTTCGATGCCGCGCGCGGTATTTTCCAGCGCATCGAAGGCGCTTGCGCGCAAGCCGTCGTCGTTCTGCAACGCCTTCCAATCGGCATCGAAGCGCACATTCAGTCTTCGCGTATAGGCCAGGTGCTCGCTTTCGTCGGCCCCGGCGTTCTGCATTTCGGACACCGAAACCGGCTGCAAGACGGGCGGCACCGAATCGCCGTTGCGCTCGGCGGGAAGTCCGCCCGGATGCGCATCGGTGTAAAGCGTCATGCCGCCCCAGCCGGTGATCTGAAGCGCGGTCTCGCCGGAATCGTATTTGAGCACGCGCCCGCCCAGCGAGGTGAAATCGCTGTAGAGCACGAACACTTCCGGATCGCCCGTGAAGCGCAAAAGATAAATGCTGCCGTCCCTGTCGAGCATGAAGTGCACGTCGCCGGCCTGATAATCGCCGGGCGCGACGGCGCCCAGTTTTTCGCTCGAAAGCCGGCTGGACAATGCATTCTCGGCGCGCGCGTCAGCGCTTGCGAAACACGCAAGTGCAAGAATTGCCGCGATAGCAAGGCGCGCCATCGAATCTCACGAAACAAAAGCGGGAGGCGCATTCGCCACCCCGTGCCCCCACAGGCGCAGGCGTTATGGATAAGGATTTGGGCAACAATAAGGTGCCGTCGTGCTTCGGGGCGCGCGAACGCTCGCACCTCAGCATGACGATTGCCGGGATCGCGTCATCCCGAGGTGCGAGCCCGGACTTCCGGGCGCGCCCCGAAGGATCAAATGTCCTCGAAACTTCCCCCGCGCCCCTTGCCCGACGAAAACCGTGTTGCGCCGCGCAAGGCTTCGCCGCTTTGCAGCGTTTTCTCGCCATGGGCGAATTCGTTGGCAAGGGCTGCGAAATAATCGAGGTCCCATTGTTCGTACACCGATGACCGGTCGCCCTTCATGCAAACCTGCGGCATGCGCGCGATTTCGCCCGCCAGTTTTTCGGCCGCCGCGCGTGCCTCGCCTTTCTTCACCACGCGATTGGCAAGGCCCATGGCGAAGGCTTCCATCGCGGCCACCGGCCGGCCCGTCAGGATCATGTCGAGTGCGCGCGATTGCCCGATCAGGCGCGGAAGCCGGATGGTTCCGCCATCGATCAGCGGCACGCCCCATCGGCGGCAGAACACGCCGAACACGGCATCCTCTTCGGCCACGCGCAGATCGCACCAGCACGCCAGTTCCAGCCCGCCGGCCACGGCATGGCCGGCGACCGCCGCAATCACCGGCTTGGAAAGCTTCAGCCGCGAAGGCCCCATCGGCCCGTCCCCGGCCAGCGGATCGGTGCCCGGTTTTACCGTGCGGTTGCCGCGTCCCTCCGCCACGCCCTTGAGGTCCGCACCGGCACAGAATGTGCCGCCCGCGCCCCACAAAACCGCAACCAACTGGGTGTCGTCGCGTTCGAATTCGAGGAAGGCGGCGCAGAGCGCCTCGGCGGTGGGCCGGTCCACGGCGTTGCGCACCTCGGGCCGGTTCACGATCACGGTGGTGACTGAACCATTTTTTTCAACGAGCACGTTCGCCATGGGCTTCTCCGGCAAGCAAAATTGTCATGGTCCGCAACAGCAGGCCACCCGGTTGGAGTTGGCACCACGCCGGGCGCGAGAGCAATCTCTTTGCAAACCTTCGAGATTCGAAAAGCGTCGCCTGGGTGGCCCGCGCCATCACACCCAGAAATACCTTGGCATCGTCCCTGAATTTGACTAAACCACGCGCCATTCACTCCCCCGCGCAAGGGACATTCCCGTGACCAGCCATCCCAACAGCTTCAAATCCCGCCGCACGCTGACGGCGGGCGGAAAGTCTTACGCCTATTTCAGCCTCGCCGCTGCCGAAAAGAACGGCCTCAAGGGCATTTCGAAGCTTCCCTATTCGATGAAGGTGCTGCTCGAAAACCTGCTGCGCCACGAAGACGGAACCACGGTGACGAAGGCCGACATCAAGGCCATCGCCGACTGGCTGAAGAAGCGCACATCGAACCGCGAAATCGCCTTTCGCCCCGCGCGCGTCCTGATGCAGGATCTGACCGGCGTGCCCGCCGTGGTCGATCTCGCCGCCATGCGCGATGCAATGAAGGCGCTGGGCGGCGATCCGGAAAAGATCAATCCGCTCGCCCAGGTCGATCTGGTGATCGACCATTCGGTGATGGTGGACAATTTCGGCAAGCGGGATTCGTTCAAGAAGAACGTCACGATCGAATATCAGCGCAACAAGGAGCGTTACGCCTTCCTGCGCTGGGGCCAGCAGGCCTTCGACAATTTCCGCGTCGTGCCGCCGGGCACCGGCATCTGCCATCAGGTCAATCTGGAATATCTGGCGCAGACGGTGTGGACGAAGCCCGCGAAGGAAAACAAAAGGAAAGTCGAATACGCCTATCCCGATACGCTGGTCGGCACCGACAGCCACACCACCATGGTCAACGGTCTGTCCGTGCTCGGCTGGGGCGTGGGCGGCATCGAAGCCGAAGCGGCCATGCTCGGCCAGCCGATCTCGATGCTGATCCCCGAAGTCATCGGCTTTCGCGTCACCGGCAAATTGCGCGAAGGCGTGACGGCGACCGATCTGGTGCTCACCGTCACCGAAATGCTGCGCGAAAAAGGCGTGGTGGGGAAATTCGTGGAATATTATGGCCCCGGCCTCGACGACATGACGCTCGAAGACCGCGCCACCATCGCCAACATGTCGCCGGAATACGGCGCAACCTGCGGCTTCTTCCCGATCGATGCGGAAACCATCCGCTACCTCAAAGCCACGGGGCGCAAGCCCGCGCGCGTCGCCCTGGTGGAGAAATATGCCAAGGCGCAGGGCCTGTTCCGCACCGCAAAAAGCCCCGAGCCGGTCTTCACCGATACGCTCGCGCTCGATCTTTCCAAAGTGGAGCCCAGTCTCGCCGGCCCGCGCCGCCCCCAGGATCGCGTCGCGCTCGGCAATGCGGCCAACGCATTCGCCAATGCCCTGATCCAGGATTTCAAGAAGAAGGACGAAGCCTCGCGCCGCGTGAAGGTCGAAGGCACAAATTATTCCATCGGCCATGGCGATGTGGTGATCGCCGCCATCACCTCATGCACCAACACCTCCAATCCCAGCGTCATGATCGGCGCCGGGCTGGTTGCCAGGAAGGCGGTGGAGCTTGGGCTTTCGGTGCGCCCCTGGGTGAAGACGTCGCTTGCGCCGGGAAGCCAGGTGGTCACCGATTATCTCGCCAAGGCCGGCCTCAACACCTATCTGGATAAACTCGGTTTCGAACTGGTCGGTTACGGCTGCACCACCTGCATCGGCAATTCCGGCCCGCTGCCGGAGGCGGTCGCCAACGCCGTTGTCGAAGGCGATCTGGTCACCGCAGCGGTGTTGTCGGGCAACCGCAATTTCGAAGGCCGCGTGCATCCGCAGGTGCGCGCGAATTATCTGGCATCGCCCATGCTGGTGGTCGCCTACGCCTTGGCCGGTTCGATCAATTTCGACCTGACCAAGGATCCCGTGGGCTACGACAAGAAAAACAATCCGGTCTATCTGAAAGACATCTGGCCTTCGCCGCAAGAGATCGCCGATACGATCCGCAAATCGGTGACCGCGGCAAGCTTCCGCACGCGCTACGGCAATGTCTTCGAAGGCACGCCCGAATGGAAGAAGATCAAGGTCACCAAGGGCAAGACCTATGCCTGGGATCCCAAATCCACCTATGTGAAGAACCCGCCCTATTTCAAAGGCATGCGCGAAGAGCCCGTGGCGGTCGCCGATGTGAAGGGCGCGCGCATCCTGGCGCTGTTCGGCGATTCCATCACCACCGATCACATCAGCCCTGCGGGCTCGATCAAGAAGGACGGCCCGGCCGGGCGCTATCTCACCGGCCACGGCGTCGAGGTCAAGGACTTCAATTCCTATGGCTCGCGCCGCGGCAATGACGAAGTGATGATGCGCGGCACGTTTGCGAACATCCGCATCAGGAACGAAATGATGGGCGGGCGCGAAGGCGGCAACACGATCCATTATTCCGGCGCTGAAGCGAGCGGCGAAGAAATGTCGATCTTCGATGCGGCGATGGCCTATGAAAATGAAGGCGTGCCCGTGGTGGTGGTCGGCGGCAAGGAATACGGCACCGGTTCCTCGCGCGACTGGGCGGCGAAGGGACCGAAGCTTCTGGGCGTGCGCGCGGTGATCGCCGAAAGCTTCGAGCGCATCCACCGCTCCAACCTGATCGGCATGGGGGTTGCGCCCTTCGTGTTCGCAAACGGCAAGACGCGCAAGGATTATGCGCTGACCGGCCGCGAGCGGATCGACATCCCCGGCCTCTCCGGCAAGATCAAGCCGCGCATGCCCGTGACGGGAAAGATCGCCTATCCCGACGGCAAAACCGCGGAGCTGCCCCTCACGCTGATGATCCTGACCGAAGACGAAGTGGCCTATTTCGAAAACGGCGGGATTTTGCCCTATGTGCTGAGGCGGCTGCTGGCGGCGTGAGCTTGTCACATCGGCTATAATATGACATCATATGCGATGTGAGAGTGGTTTTGGATACCAATGTGGTGGTAGCCGCCATGCGCAGCCCGTCCGGCGCTTCGGCAGAATTGTTGCGGCTTGCTCGGCGGTCCAAGGCGACGTTGCTCGCCAATGTCGCGCTTGCGCTCGAATATGAAGCCACATGCTCGCTAGCGGAGCATCGTCTGGCAGCCGGCCTCGATCTGCGCGAAACCGGCATCTTCATTGATGCCGTCATCGCCATGTGCGAGCCGGTCGAGACGCATTACATGTGGCGGCCGCAACTGCGCGACCCCGGCGACGAGCTGGTGCTCGAAGCCGCCGTGAACGGTCACGCCGATGCGATCGTCACGTTCAATCGGCGCGATTTCGAACCCGCGAACGAGACGTTTAATGTCGAACTGCTGCTGCCAGGACAGGCTGTAAGGAGAGCGAAATGAAGACCGCGCAAAGCACATATCCGCTTAGGCTTCCCCGTTCGGTGAAGACCGAAGTCGAACGCGTCGCCAAAGAAGAAGGTGTCAGCGTCAATCAATTCGTTGCGACGGCGGTTGCCGAAAAGCTGGCCGTTCTGAATACGGCCACTTTCTTCGCCGAGCGCCGCGCCCGCGCCGATTTCAAGGCTTTCGACCGGCTGATGAGCCGCAAAAGCGGCGAGCGGCCTCGTGCCGAAGACAAACGTCGCTGACGCCGCCGTCAGGCTTCCGGCGCTGTTTTGAACCGTTCCAATCGGTGCGAATTTTGTCTGTACGAACCCGCCTTCCCTCGCGACAATGCGACTCGGGAACGGGAGGCCGGGGGGCTGCCCATCAAGCCGAAGTGAATGGAGGGGGCCGGGCACGGACCGTATTGTGCTCACATGCTATTTCGTCTGACCGCATTCAGCCGCCTCGTTCTGGCGCCGGCCGTTCTTGCTGCCGCTTTTGCGGGCCTGCCTGCCCAGGCGGCCCATGGCAAACATGCGCGAAAACCCAAGCCTGCGGCCGTCATGCCACAGCCGCCGCCCGGCCCGCCCCGGCCGGTTCTGGTCGAGCTTTACACCAGCCAGGGCTGCTCCTCCTGCGTGCCCGCCGATGCCTTCCTGGGCCAGCTCGCCGAGCGGCATGACGTCATCGCGCTCAGCCTGCCCATCACCTATTGGGACATGCTGGGCTGGAAGGACACCCTGGCCACCCCCGCCAACACCAACCGCCAGAAGGCCTATGCCGAGGCCATGGGCCGCGGCGGCGTCTATACGCCCCAGATGATCGTGGACGGTGTGAACGATCTGGTCGGCAGTCACGAACAGCCCATCGAAGCGGCCATCGCCGCGCGCGAAGCCGATATGCAAGCCATTCCCGTCAGCGTCACCACCACGGCGCGGGAAGTCCATATCGAGGTCGGCGCGGGCGAGGGATCGGATGCCACCATCTGGCTCTTCCGCGTCCTGCCCAAGGCGACGGTCTCGATCACCGGCGGCGAGAACAAGGGCCACACCGTCACCTACCGCAATGTGGTGCAGGATGTGAAAGCGGTGGGGTTGTGGAAGGGCCAGCCCGTCTCGCTCGATCTGCCGCGCCAGGAAATCGGCGGCGCAACCAAGGACGAAATCGCCGTCGTGGTCCAGAAGAACGGCTATGGCCGGGTGATCGGGGCCGCCATCGTGACGAAGCCCGCACTGTGATGCCCTCAATCTTTGACGGACTCAGGCCATCCCGCATGCCGGGCTTGTCGAAGCATGGGGCCGAATCCGTGTAAACTCATCGCATGGCGCTTTTCTTCGATGGCGAATGGTTCGATGCGCGGCTTTCGGCGGTGCATCTTTCGCGCGCCGATCTCGCCCGCGCGCTCGGGCTCGATGAAGCGGCCATCGCGGAAATCTGGAAGGACCAGCGCGAATTGTCCGCCCGCGAGGTGGCGCTGATCGCCGCCCTTCTCGATGTTCGCCCCGAAGACATCGCCGGACATGCCGGGATTTCCACGCCGCTCCCCCAAGGCCCGGCCCAAGCCGAATTGCGCGCGCGCCTCGAACGCGTCGAACGCGAATTGCAGGACATCAAGAAACTTCTGGCGCGCCGCCATGGGTGAGATCGCCTTTTCCGCCGTGCTCGCGCTGGCCGCCATCCTCGCCGTGCTGGCAAGCGCGCGCGCCGGCAAAACGGCGCACGCCTATCTGATGTTCGCCGCGGCGCTCTATGCCGGCCTCGCGGCGGGCGACACGATCGCGGCGCTCACGCGCATGCCCGAACTGGCCGAAGCCATTGCGCTTCTGGTCTCGGCCCTTGCGCCCGCATCGCTCGCACTCGCCATGGCCGGGCGCGCGGTGCATGGCGCATGGGCGATGCTGGTGCTGTTGGCGTGCCTGGTTTTCGCGCTCTTTGCGGCGGCAAGCGGCGAAGCCCTTGCCGCCTTCGCGCCGCTTTTTGCAAGCGTGTGCGCGATGCTGGCGATGGCGATCCGCAGACGGCAAATCCATGCCGGTCTGGGCGCGCTCTGCTTCCTGGCGGCGGCGGCATCGTTCATGGCCGATGCGCGCATGGGGCTGGCGCTGTTTTCGGCCGCCGGGCTGATCGGGGTGGCACTCGGCCTAAACCGAAAGGTCGCAGGCCTGGGCAAGAATGCGCGCCGGCTTGCGGTAGGCCGTTGAGGCCGGCTTATGTTCATTTTTTATAAGAATTTGACCCAGCACTTGCGCGGCAAAGGCCGAACTAGCGCGCGGAGCGCGTGAAAATCGCACAGATGCCGTTTCAAAACGGGACGCTTCGCGCGCCTCCGATTTTTTGCGGATGTCGTTTTGGCGCGCGTCCGCGGTTTCGCGTTCACCATGAAACTGGTTGGAGGTGAAGGGTTTTGCGGCGCGCAAAGGCCGGATACGCAAAGCATAATCGCCTTGCGCGCGCGCGATTGCAAACGTGGCGGGCCCGTTCATAACCGCTCCTTAAGGCAAAGCGCGCGCCATGAATGCGAAACCTCGCTCTTGCCTCAAAAGTTTCGGGTTTTTTAATTCCCTCGAACGCATCATCCCGGCCAAGGCCGGAAAAAAGGCCAGGGATGGTGGTCGTGTTGGGTCAGATGCTTCCCCGGAAGCCTGCGGACGGTATTCGTGCGCTGGCCGCTGTAGAAGACAGCGAACGCTTGCGGCTCGCAGTCGCCGGCGCGCGCGTGATGACGTTCGACTGGACGCTCGCCGACGACCGCATCAGCTGGGAGGGCGCCGACGAAATCCTCAGTTTCCATTCCGATCCCGACCGGCTCGCCTGCGGCGAATCCTTCCGCGCCTGGATGAGCCCCGCCGCGCGCGAGAAACTCAAATCCGTCGTCGCCGGCCATGCGCACAAGGATTGTTCCTTCGAACTCGAATTCGAAGCCGCCTCGGCGCTCGGCACGGTGTGGTTCGAGATGCGCGGGCTTCGCATCGCCGGCGCCGACGGCGCGGCCGAACGGCTGACGGGGATCCTGCGCTCGATCACCGAAGAGAAATTGGAAGCCCAGCGTCTTGTCTATCTGGCGACGCGCGACGAACTCACGGGCCATCTGAACCGCACATCCTTGCGCTCCGAACTCGCCGGCGCCATCGAAGCCGCCAAGGCCGAAGGCCGTTCGTGCGCCTATCTCGTCGCCTCCATCGACCGCCTCGCCATGATCAACGAGGCCTACGGTTTCGGCGCGGCCGACGAGGTCATCGTCGCGGTGGGCGAAAGGCTTTGCGGTTCGTTGCGCGGCAGCGACATCATCGGGCGCATCGCGGGCAACAAGCTGGGCGTCATCCTGGGCAATTGCAACGAACGCGAGATCGCGCTCGTGTCGGAACGCCTGCGCAGGGCGGTGCGCGATTCGGTGATCGACACGCGCAAGGGAACGGTCTCGGCGACCATTTCGGTGGGCGCGGTGTCGCTGCCGGCCGGTGCTGCGTCGGGCCAGGAAGCCATGCTGCGCGCCGAAGAGGCGCTCGACCGCGCGCGCAGTTCGGGCCGCGACGGCTTTGCCGTCTATTCCAAATCGCCCCAGCGCGAAACCGCCCGCCTGCGATTGATGGCGATTGCCGATGAAGTGGTGGCCGCGCTCAACGAACGCCGCCTCGTCTTCGCCTATCAGCCGATCGTGTCGGCCAAAACGCGCAAGCCCGTGCATTACGAATGCCTGCTGCGCATGGCGCGCACCGATGGCAGCGTGGCCGCGGCCGGCCAGTTCATTCCCGCCGCCGAGCAATTGGGCCTGGTGCGGCTGGTGGACCGCCATGCGCTGGAAATGACGGTCGCCCAGCTCTACGCCAATCCCGATGTGACGCTCGCCGTCAATGTGTCGGGCACGACCTCCACCGATCCCTCCTGGCTGCAATCCTTCATCAATTACGTGCGCGCCAACAGCGACGTGGCGAACCGCATCATCGTGGAACTGACCGAAACCGCCGCACTCGACGATTTCGAGGAAAGCGTGCGTTTCGTCTCGAATTTGCGCGAATTGGGCTGCCGCGTGGCGATAGACGATTTCGGCGCGGGCTACACCTCGTTCCGCAACCTGCAGATGCTGCGCGTGGACATGGTCAAGATCGACGGCACCTTCATCCGCGGCCTGGCGGAATCCCCCGACAACCAGACCTTCGTGCGCACGCTCGTGCACCTGGCCCAGAACTTCAACCTGAAGACGGTCGCCGAATGGGTGAGTTCCGACGAGGAGGCGGACCTGCTGGAAAGCTTCGGCGTCGACTATTTCCAGGGCTTCCACCTCGGCGAGCCCATCATCGCGCCGGATTGGGCGAAGGGCGCTTGACGGCGTATGGATTTCAAAACGATCGACCAAAATCCGTCATGGCCGGGCTCGTCCCGGCCATCCATGATCGCGAACAATCGATACACAACGGTGCGATGCAAATTCAACCGTTTCGAATGAATCGCCGGGACAAGCCCGGCGATGACGAAATGGGGAACGGTTCAAGCGGAAAGCGGATCGATTGGGGCAGCTATTTCCGCTGCTGCGCCAGCTCCGAAAGCTGCCTGCGCATGGCTTCGATTTCGTTCTTGAGTTCGCCGATCTCTTCGGCCTGTGCGGGCGAAGGCTCGGTTGCTGCGCCGTTGGGGGCCTTCGGCGCGGTCCCGTTCTGGTTTGCCATCATGGAAAAAGGCGAGAACATCTTCATGGCGCGTTCGAACATCGCCAGATTCTGCCGCGTGAGATTTTCCAGCGCCTGACCGCCGCCGCCGAAGGCTTCGGCCACGCGGTTGCGCATGTCTTCCTGGTTCTTCGTGAAGCTCGACATCGACATGTCGAGATAGCCCGGCAGGAACGCCTGCAGGGAATTGCCGTAGAAGCGGATCAATTGGCGCAAAAAGCCGATGGGCAAAAGACTTTGGCCCTTGGCCTCTTCCTCGAAGATGATCTGTGTCAGGACGGATCGTGTGATGTCCTCGCCGGTGCGCGCGTCTCGCACTTCGAATTCGGTGCCGTCCTTGACCATCTGTGCCAGATGATCGAGCGTCACATAGCTCGAGGTTTGCGTGTTGTAGAGCCGCCGGTTTGCGTATTTTTTTATCACAACCGGCGCATCGCCCGGGTTACTGGTTTCGTCCGCCACTTTGCCCAACCGTTTGTTCTGGTTATCCCTTGCGCCTCTTTGCGGGCGCGAAATCCGTATAAGGAAACGTTACATTCCCCACCATGTCCAGCGTCTTTTGCGAGGCCGGGCGCAACTCATAGGTGGTAGCCCATTGCTAAGTACCTGATTTCTAGGGAAAATTCATCACGGTTTACCGCCGCCTTCATTCGCGCCATTTTGTGCGCAGCACAATGAGAGAGGATCAGGAGTCATCCATGGAAGACGTGGTTATCGTTTCGGGCGCGCGCACGCCGGTGGGGTCGTTCAACGGGGCTTTCGCCCAGGTGCCGGCCCATGAGCTGGGCAAAACGGCCATCCAGGCCGCGTTGAAGCGCGCCGATGTGGCCGGAAAAGACGTGTCCGAAGTCATCATGGGCCAGATCCTCACCGCAGCCCAGGGCCAGAATCCCGGCCGCCAGGCCTCGATCGCGGCCGGCATTCCGGTGGAGACCCCGGCCTGGATCGTCAACCAGCTTTGCGGCTCGGGCCTGCGCGCGGTGGCGCTCGGCTATCAGGCGATCCTCAATGGCGATGCGAACGTCGTCGTCGCGGGCGGCCAGGAATTGATGAGCCAGGCCCCGCATGCAGCTTACCTGCGCGCAGGCCAGAAGATGGGCGATCTCAGTTTCGTCGACACGATGATCAAGGACGGATTGTGGGATGCCTTCAACGGCTATCACATGGGCGTGACGGCGGAGAACGTCGCGCGCGAATGGCAGATCACCCGCGAACAGCAGGACAAATTCGCTGTGGCCTCGCAGAACAAGGCCGAAGCCGCGCGCAAATCCGGCCGCTTCAAGGACGAGATCGCACCCGTCACGGTGAAGGGCCGCAAGGGCGATACGATTGTCGACACCGACGAATTCATCCGCGACGGCGTGACCTATGACGGCATTTCCGGCCTGCGCCCCGCCTTCCAGAAGGATGGAACCGTTACCGCCGCCAATGCTTCGGGCATCAATGACGGCGCCGCCGCCGTCGTGCTGATGAGCGCGAAAGAAGCCAAGGCCCGCGGGCTCACGCCGATGGCGCGCATCGTGTCCTGGGCCCATGCCGGCGTCGATCCGAAGGTGATGGGCACCGGCCCCATCCCCGCCAGCCGCGCCGCGCTGAAGAAAGCCGGCTGGCAGGCGTCCGATCTCGATCTGGTCGAGGCCAATGAAGCCTTCGCCGCCCAGGCCTGCGCGGTGAACAAGGATATGGGCTGGGATCCGTCGAAAGTGAACGTCAATGGCGGCGCCATCGCCATCGGCCATCCCATCGGCGCATCCGGCGCGCGCGTGCTCAACACGCTGCTGTTCGAAATGGCCAAGCGCGATGCGAAAAAGGGCCTCGCCACGCTGTGCATCGGCGGCGGCATGGGCATCGCGATGTGCGTGGAACGGTAAAGTCCCGCGCAACATAAGTGCGTTTTCGCGGCCTGCGACAGCTACACTCTATCGCAGGCCGCGTGCACAATGTTAAGACCAACCCACAAATCCAGGGGAGATAGAACATGTCGCGCGTAGCGCTTGTCACGGGGGGAACGCGGGGAATCGGACACGCGATTTCGGTCGCATTCAAGAATGCAGGCTATAAAGTCGCCGCCAATTACGGCGGCAACGACGAAGCCGCCGCCAAATTCAAACGCGAAACCGGTATCGACACCTTCAAATGGGATGTCGGCGATTTCGGCGCCTGCCAGGCGGGTATCGCCGATGTCGTCAAGGCGCTCGGCCCCGTCGATGTGCTGGTCAACAATGCGGGCATCACCCGCGATGCCATGCTGCACAAGATGACGCCCGAACAATGGCGCGAGGTGATCCGCGTCGATCTCGATTCGCTCTTCAACACCTGCCGCAATGTGATCGAATCGATGCGCGAGAAGAGCTTCGGCCGCATCATCAACATCTCGTCCATCAACGGCCAGAAAGGCCAGATGGGCCAGACCAATTATTCGGCCGCGAAAGCCGGCATCATCGGCTTCACCAAGGCGCTGGCCCAGGAAACGGCGAAGAAAGGCATCACCGTGAATGCCATCGCGCCCGGCTATATCGACACCGAGATGGTGGCGGCCGTACCCGAAAAGGTGCTCGAAAGCATCATCGCCACGATTCCCGTGGGCCGTCTGGGCAAGGCCGAAGAGATCGCCAAGGCGGCGCTCTTTTTGGCAAGCGAAGATTCCGCCTTCATCACCGGCGCGACGCTGACGGTGAACGGCGCGCAATATATTGCAGGGTAAGGAGTCGCGGTGGGCGAACTCACCGCGCTGTCCGCGAACAATCTCGCCTGTATCCGCGGCGGGCGGGTGGTTTTCCGCGAATTGGATTTTGCGCTCGAAGCCGGCTCTGCGCTGGCCGTCGAAGGGCCGAACGGGGCGGGCAAGACATCGCTTTTGCGCATGCTTGCGGGTTTTCTCGCGCCCGCCGCGGGGATCGTCAGCCTGCGCACGAATGCGCATGCAATCGAAGACGGCGAAGAGCGCGGCAAGCTCTGCGGCTGGATCGGCCATCATGACGGCATCAAGCCGCAATTGTCTGTCCGCGAGAATCTGAATTTCTATGCAAGCCTGTATAGCGTGAAAACGCCCGTGGAATCGGCCTTATCCGAAACCGGCCTTGCGCGCCTTGCCGGTCTTCCGGGGCAATATCTCTCCGCCGGGCAAAGGCGCAGGCTTGCGCTGGCGCGGTTGAAAATCTCCAATCGTCCGCTCTGGCTGATGGATGAGCCGCTGGCAGCGCTCGATGCCGCCGGCAAGAAACTCGCGGCCGACATGATCGCCGCGCATTGCGCCTCGGGCGGCATGGTGATCGCGGCCACGCATGAGCCGCTCGGTATCGCATGCGCGCGTTTGATGTTGTGCGCGCCATGACGCCTGCGCTCGCCATCCTCGCCCGCGACATGCGCCTTGCCACGCGCGCGGGTGGAAGCGCGGCGCTTGCGCTGGCCTTCTTCGCAGCCGTGGCCGCGCTGGTGCCGCTCGGCGTTGGCGCGGATCTGAAGCTTCTCGGGCGCATCGCGGGCGGGGTGTTGTGGGTGGCCGCGATGCTGGCGGCGCTGCTCTCGCTCGACCGCCTCTTCCAGGCCGATTACGAAGACGGCTCGCTCGATCTCATCGCGCTCGGCCCGCTCAGCCTCGAAGTGAGCGCTCTCACCAAGATCGCCGCCCACTGGCTCGCCACCGGCCTGCCGCTGACGCTGCTCTCGCCGGTGCTGGCGCTGCTCTTCAACCTGCCGCAGGCGGGCTATGGCGCGCTGGTCGCATCGCTCGCCATCGGCACGCCCGCCGTCAGCGCAATCGGTGCCGTGGGCGCGAGCCTGACGCTTTCGGTCCGCCGGGGCGGGCTGATCCTGCCCCTGATCGTGCTGCCGCTCCTGGCGCCTGCCGTCATCTTCGGAGCGGGTGCGGTGCTGGCGGCGCTGGACGGCTTTTCGAATGGTGCGCTGTGGCTGCTCGCCGCCTTCTCGCTCGGCGCCAGCGTGCTTGCGCCTTTCGCCGCAGCCGCGGCCTTGCGCCTCAATCTCGGCACCTGAATGCTTGCCGCGCCGCACACAAGGGCATAGAGGGACCCCATGCTCTTCGAATTCGCCAATCCAGCGCGCTTCATGAAGCTCAGCGGTGCGGCGTTGCCATGGCTTGCCGGGGCGGCCTCGCTGCTGATCGGGGCTGGGCTCTATATGGCCTTTGCGTGTCCGCCCGACTACCAGCAGGGCGATACGGTGCGCATCATGTTCATCCATGTGCCCGCCGCCTGGGTGGCGATGATGGCCTATGGGGCGATGGCGGTGGCCTCTTTCTTTAGTCTGGTGTGGCGCCATCCTTTGGCCGATGTGGCGGCGAAGACGGCGGCACCCCTGGGCGCGCTCTTCACAGCCCTTGCGCTCATCACCGGCTCGCTTTGGGGAAGGCCCATGTGGGGCGCCTATTGGGTGTGGGATGGACGGCTCACCTCGTTCCTTTTGCTGCTGTTCCTTTATCTGGGTTACATCGCGCTGTGGAACGCGATCGAAGATGAAACCCGCGCCGCCCGCGCCGCCGCGATTCTGGCGCTGGTGGGCGTCGCCGATCTCGTGGTCATCAAATTCTCGGTCGACTGGTGGGCCACGCTGCATCAGGGCGAAAGCATTTTCCGCGCCGGCGGTCCCAGCATCGCGGGCGTCTTCCTGTGGCCGCTCTTCACGATGATGGGTGGGTATACCGCCTTGTTCTTTTCGCTCTGGCTCATCCGCATCCGCACCGAAATCCTGGAGCGCCGCGTGCGCACGCTCATGCTGGGGGGGCGATGATCGCGGGCTTCCTCGCCATGGGCGGCTACGCCGCGTTCGTCTGGCCCGCTTATGGCATCAGCGCGGCGGGGCTGATCGGCGCGCTGGTGCTCACGCTGTCGGCCCATAAGCGGGCCAGGGCCAAACTCGCCATGCTGGAAAAATCGTGAAGCGCGCGCTCTACATCGTACCGGTCATCCTGTTCGCGGGTCTTGCGTTTTTCCTGTTCCATTCGCTCGTCGCCCCGCCGCCCGGCGATCTGCCATCCGCGCTGATCGGCAAGCCCGCGCCCGATGTGGTGTCGCCCCCGCTCGATGCGAAGGCGCAAGGTTTCGGCCCCTCCGATTTCAAGGGACACGTTACGGTGCTGAACGTGTTCGCGTCGTGGTGCGTGCCTTGCCGCGCCGAAGCGCCGGTGCTGGCGACGCTATCGAACACGAAAGACGTTTCGCTTTACGGTCTCGTCTACAAGGACACGCCGCAAAAGGCGCGCGCATTCCTGAACGAGGTCGGCAATCCGTATGCGCGCATCGGCCTCGACAGTTCGGGCGAGGCGGGCATCGAATGGGGCATTTATGGCGTGCCCGAAACCTTCGTGATCGATGCCCGGGGCATCGTGCGCCTGCGCTATGCCGGCCCGCTCACGCCGGACGTTTTGACGAGCCAGATCCTGCCCGCCATCGAACAGGCGCAGCAGGCGGAAAAATCCTGAAAATCAGGGGCTTACGCGCGGGCCCGCCGAACCGGCTTGCGCCTTGGGCGCTCATGGCCGTTGGCCGCGAGCTGCTCGCCGGCGGATGCGATGGTGGCCAGCAATTTGACGAAGCGCTGGCGCTCGGCGGCGGGCAGCGCATCGAGCAGGGCCTTCTCGGCGCGGTCGGCGGCGATGCGCGCATTGCGCAGCGCCTTCCTGCCGCCTTGCGTGATCGCAACCGCATTGGCGCGCGCATCTTCTTCGGTGCGTTCGCGCGAAAGCAATCCGCGCTCGAGCATGCGGCGAACCATTTCGGCGAGCGTCGAACGGTCGATGCCGGTGATCTCCACGAGCGCGGTCTGGCTTGCGCCGTCATTGTGTTCGAGCGCGGCGAGCACCATGAATTGCTGTTTGGTCAGATCGCGCGCACCGGTCTCGCGCGAATAGAGGTCGCTGTAGAATTGCTGGCATCTGCGCATGAGATAGGAGGGAGCTTCCGCGAGTTCGAATCCCCCATTCATTTTCCGCTGCCCCTTGGACGTCATTACCCACCCCTGCATCAACCGGTTCTGGAAAAAGTCACGCTTGCTCCGTACACGGTCCAACCGCCCCCGGAGACCCGGCCCGCGTAAGCCGGGCAACGCAACTTTTACGCAAGGCATCCCGCCGGGAGAGACATTAAACGACAGATACGGCGACCGGCAAGCAAAAGCGGATGCGGCGGTTGCGATAGGTGAACCTGCGTCTTTTTGACTTTCGCGCTGCACGGAGTTTGGGCACAATTATCGGCAAGGCCATGTCGCACGCAAAGCACACCGTTGCGAACCCGCCGGGTCCGCACTTCACGCGCCGTGTTCCGGAAGGAGACACGATGGAACGTTTCGTGTGCGGCCAGTGCGGGCACATCGCCTATTCGAACCCAAAGATCGTTGTGGGATCGGTGGTTGCGCATGAGGGGCGCATTTTGTTGTGCCGCCGCGCCATCGATCCGCGCAAGGGATTGTGGACGCTGCCCGCAGGTTTCCTGGAAGAACATGAAACGCCGGAAGCCGGCGCGCGCCGCGAGGCCCGCGAAGAAGCCCGGGCCGAAATCGCGCTGGACGCGTTGCTGGCGGTTTACTCCGTTCCCCACATCAGCCAGGTACAATTGATGTATCGCGGGCGATTTGCCGCGCTCGCATTCGCACCCGGCCCCGAAAGCCTGGAGACGAAATTGTTCGCATGGGACGAGATTCCCTGGAACGAATTGGCTTTTCCGAGCGTGAAATGGGCGCTGCACCATTGGCGCCAGTCGCGCGAACGCGATGTTTTCGCGCCCTTTTCCAATCCGGATTAGGGCGTTCGCCTCTGTTTTACACTGTCGCATCGACCACATCCCCGCTTTGCGCGGGCGATCCGATTTTTTTCACGCGGAGGCGCGCAGTCGCGGAGAAGAGAACAATATGTCGGCGCGCGAAAGCGCGCCAAAAAAAACCTTCCGAACCGATCGGCCGTTGACGAAAGCAAAGAACCCCGCGTCTCCGCGCCCCCGCGTGCAACCCCTTTTCTTTATTGAAAAAAGGCGGCTGTGCGGGGCAGTCCTATTTGTTCTCCTCGTCCTCGATCTGGTGCTTCAGGATGAACGGCGCCTGCGCCACCGCGAACAGGAAGCTCAGGGGTATCGCCCCGAACAGTTTGAACCCGGCCCACACTTGGTCGGAGAAATTGCGCCACACGATCTCGTTAAGTATCGCCATGAAAATGAAGAATCCGATCCAGCGGATCGTCAGGATGCGCCATTGCGCATCGCCGAGGTGGAAGCTCTGTTCCAGCACCAGCTTGATGAAGTTGCGCCCCGTGGCCAGGCCCGCGCCCAGGATGATCGCGAAGATGCAATAGACGATGGTCGGCTTGATCTTGATGAAGGTCTTGTCGTGCAGGTAGAGCGTAAGTCCGCCCATGACCAGAACGATTGCCGCGGTCACCGCCAGCATCGGCGAAATGCGCCGGTGGCGGGTGAGCGTATAGCCCACCACGAGCGCGATGGCCCCCATGAACACCGCGGTGGCGAGGAAAATATTGCCGCTCCACACCAGCACCCCGAAAAAGAGCACCAGCGGCACGAAATCGAGCGCCGCTTTTTCCAACGGCGTGGGGCCGGGCTTTGTGGCCTCGCTCATGACGTCCCCGTCAGCGCTTTTGCGAATGCGTCCGCATCGAAGACCTGAAGATCGTCGGCGCCTTCGCCCACGCCGACGAAATGGACGGGCAGGCCGAATTTGTCGGCCAGCGCCACCAGGATGCCGCCGCGCGCGGTGCCGTCGAGCTTGGTCATCACCAGCCCGGTGAGCGGGATCGCCTGCCGGAAAACGTCCACTTGCGAAATCGCGTTTTGGCCTGTCGTTGCGTCAAGAACCAGAAGACCGGCATGGGGCGCATCCGCATCGAGCTTTTTGATCACGCGCACGATCTTTTCCAGCTCGGCCATCAGCCCCGCTTTGTTCTGCAAACGCCCGGCGGTGTCGATCAGCACGACATCGGCGCCGCTCGCGCGCGCGCCTTCGATGGCTTCGAAGGCAAGTCCCGCCGCATCGGCGCCGGTGGGTTTGGCGATCACTTGCGCGCCCGTGCGCGCGCCCCACACCTGCAATTGTTCGATGGCCGCGGCGCGGAACGTATCGCCCGCGGCCAAAACCACCTTGTGCCCCTGTTCCATCAAATGTTTGGCGAGCTTGCCGATGGTGGTGGTCTTGCCCGTGCCGTTCACGCCCGCCACCAGCACGATGAAGGGCTTTTTCGATGTGTCGATGGCGAACGGTTTTTCGACCGTCTTGAGAACCTTGGTCAGTTCGCGCGCCAGGATTTCGCGCACTTCGTAGGTGGAGATTTCGCGGTCGTAGCGGCCTTCCGCCACCGCGCCGGCAAGTTTCTTCGCAAGGTTGGCGCCGATATCGCCCTTGATCAGCGCTTCTTCCAGATGGCCCACGGTTTCGGCATCGAGATGCGCCTTGACCGCGCCCGAAAGGCTGCCGCCCAGCGCATCGGCGCTTTTGGAAAGGCCCTGCTTGAGACGTGCGAAAAATCCGGGCTTGGTCATGCCGCCAGTTCTGCGATCAGGTGTTGGGACGTGGCGCCGGTGATACGCGCGCGCGCGAGCGCACCGGGCGCCGCATCGCCATGGAAACGCGCGGGCGCGAAGGATGGCGTGCGCCCGATGCCGGTTTCCTCGATCAGAAGCGTCTGTTCGCTTCCGGCCAACATTTGCAAATGCGCGGCAAGTGCAGCCTCGCCCTTCTTGCGCAGCCGCGCCGCGCGCTCTTTCACCAGTTTGCGCTCGAGCTGCGGCATGCGCGCGGCCGGTGTGCCCTGGCGCGCGCTGAAGGGGAAGACGTGCAGGAAGGAAAGCCCGGCCTCGTCGACCAGCGCGCAGGTGTTCTCGAACATGGCATCGGTCTCGGTGGGGAATCCTGCGATGAAATCCGCGCCGAACGCCGCATCGGGGCGAAGGCGGCGCACCGCGTCGCAAAACGCAATCGTATCGGCGCGGCTGTGCCTGCGCTTCATGCGCTTCAGGATCATGTCGTCGCCCGATTGCGCCGAAAGATGGAAATGCGGCATCAGCCGCTCTTCCTCCGCAATCGCGCGCATCAACTCGCCATCGGCCTCGATGGAATCGATGGAGGAAATGCGCAGGCGCTTCAGTTCAGGCACCAGTTTCAAAATCTTGGATACAAGCTGGCCCAGCGTCGGCCCACCCGGCAGATCGGCGCCATAGGCCGTCAAATCCACACCCGTCAACACGATCTCGGCAAAGCCTTTTTCAACCAGCCGCCGCGCTTCATCGATCACCGAACCCATCGGAACGCTGCGCGAATTTCCGCGGCCGTAAGGAATGATGCAAAAGGTGCAGCGGTGATCGCAGCCGTTCTGCACCTGCAAAAACGCCCGCGCGCGGCCTTCGAAGGAATCCACAAATTGCGCTGCGGTTTCCTTGACGCTCATGATGTCGTTGACGCGCACACGCTCGACGCCGCCCAGAAAATCCGCATAAGACGCGGTTTGGAGCTTTTCCGTATTGCCCAGCACCAGATCGACTTCCGGCATCGCGGCGAATGTGTCCGCTTCGGTCTGGGCCGCACATCCCGTCACGATGATCTTCGCGCCCGGATTGCCGCGCCTTGCTTTGCGGATCGCCTGGCGCGACTGGCGCACCGCCTCGCCCGTCACCGCACAGGTGTTGAAGATGATCGCGCCATCGAGCCCCGCATCCTCCGCGCGCGCCCGGATCGCCTCGCTCTCATAGGCGTTCAACCGGCAGCCGAAGGTGACGATCTCATTCATAGGTTCAACTCACCCTTGAACACCAGCGTCGCGGGCCCCGTCATCAATATATGATCGTCGCTTTCGCGCCATTGGATATGCAGCGTGCCGCCATCGAGCACGATATCGACATCGCGCTGCGCAATCCCGCGCCGCACGGCCGCCACCGCCACAGCACACGCGCCCGTGCCGCAGGCCAGCGTCACGCCCGCCCCGCGCTCCCACACCCGCATGCGAAGTTTGGACGGCGAAAGCGCCGTCACGAACTCCACATTCACGCGCTTGGGAAACATGTCGTTGCGCTCGATCATGGGGCCGAGGCGAAACACCTCGCCGCTTTCGGCATCGTCCACGAACAATATGCAATGCGGATTGCCGACCGAAACGGCTGCCGCCGCATATTCGCGTCCGTCCGCCTGAAGCGCAAAGCGGTTCGTGTCCACCGCCCGCGCAAGGGGAACCTTGTCCCAGTCGAATTCCGGCGCGCCCATATCCACGCTCACATTGCCCCCGCCCGCATCGGTGCAGGTGAGCGGCCCGCCCGTGGTGGAAATCCGCACCTCGGATTTGCCGGTTTCGTCCATCAAAAGCCGGGCCACGCAGCGCGCGGCATTGCCGCAGCTTTCCACCTCGCCGCCATCGGCATTGAAGATCTGCATGTCGGCGTCCATGCCGCCTTGGCCGGGCCGGATGACGATCACCTGATCGCAGCCCACGCCCAGCCGCCGGTCGGCAATGGCCCTGGCCTGCATGGGATTGAGCGCAAGCGCCCGGTTCCGTGCGTCGAAGACCACGAAATCATTGCCAAGCCCGTGCATTTTCAGAAACGCCGTCATGGGCCGGTATATAGGCGCTGCGGGCGGGAGGGGCCAGTGCGCCCTTTTCCTCCCCCGTTTACGGGGGAGGTCCGGCCGACTCGTCCGCCGAAGCCCGCAGGGCGAAGGCGGAAGGCCGGGGAGGGGGTGAGTCAGGCAAGACTGCCCCCCTCCACCTCCCCCGCAACAAGTGCGGCGGAGGAAACGGGTGAGCGTGAACTGTCTGACGAGATTTAAAGTCCCAGAAATTGACTTGAACAAGCCGACACACTAAATCCCTCCCCAATCCGGAAAGCCTTTCGACTTTCCGGTCCCCGGCCCGGCCGGGGATCGCCCCCAGGCAGCGCAGGTGCGCCCCCTGGGGCGTTCGTGCTTTGGGTTCCGTCATCACCCGCTTCATGCGGGTGATCCATTTTCGAAATGGATGGCCCGGACGAGCCGGGCCATGACGAAAAAGGGAAGTGAAGGAATAGCGTCTGGCATGTTCGACTCTCTGCAATCGCGCCTCGGCGCCACGTTCGACCGGCTTCGCGGGCGCGGCGCGCTCACCGAAGCCGATGTCGATGAGGGGCTGAAGGATATCCGCGACAGCCTGATCGAGGCCGATGTCGCCTTGCCGGTGGTGGACGATTTTCTCGCCCGCCTTCGCCCGCGCGCGGTGGGCGAAGAGGTGATCCGCTCGGTCACGCCGGGCCAGCAGCTCGTCAAGATCGTTCAGGACGTGCTCACCGAAACGCTGGGCACCGAAAGCGCGGGCCTCGAACTGGGAAGCCCGCCCGCGCCGGTCCTGATGGTGGGCTTGCAGGGCTCCGGCAAAACCACGTCGTCGGCCAAGCTCGGTCTGCTGCTCCAGAACAAAGAAAAAAAGCGCGTGCTGATGGCCTCGCTCGACGTGCATCGCCCCGCGGCCCAGGAGCAATTGAAAATCCTGGGCGAGCAGGCGGGCGTGCCCACGCTGCCGATCATCGCGGGCCAAACCCCGCTCGAAATCGCCAGGCGCGCGATGGCATCGGCGCGTGTGGGCGGCTACGACGTGCTGATCCTCGATACCGCCGGCCGCCAGCATATCGACGAGCAGTTGATGAGCGAAGTCGCGCAAGTGCGCGATCAGGTGAAGCCGCATGAAACGATATTGGTGGCCGACAGCCTCACCGGTCAGGACGCGGTGAACATCGCGAAATCCTTCAACGAGCGCGTGAAACTTTCCGGCATCATCCTCACCCGCGCCGATGGCGATGCGCGCGGCGGTGCGGCGCTATCAATGCGCGCGGTGACGGGCGCGCCGATCAAGTTCCTCGGCGTGGGCGAAAAGCTCGATGCGCTGGAGGCGTTCCATCCGGCGCGCGTTGCGGCGCGCATCCTCGACATGGGCGATGTGGTGAGCCTTGTCGAAAAGGCCGCGGAGACCATCGACAAGGAAAAGGCCGAAAAGATCGCCGCCCGCATGAAAAAGGGCGAATTCGACATGAACGATTTCGCCGAACAATTGCGCCAGATGAAAAAGCTCGGCGGCATGAGCGGCTTGCTCGGCATGCTGCCCGGCATCGGCAAGATGAAAGACCAGATCGCAGCCGCCGGCCTGGACGAAAAACTGTTCGACCGTAACGAAGCGATCATTTCATCCATGACGAAAAAGGAACGCGCCAAGCCGGATATCATCAACGGCTCGCGGCGCAAACGCATCGCGGCGGGCGCAGGCGTGCAGGTGCAGGACGTCAACAAGCTGATGAAAATGCACCGGCAAATGGCCGACATAACCAAGCAGATGAAGAAAATGGGCGGGCGCATCCCCGCCGGCCTCGCCGGCATGATGGGCGGCGGCATGGCGAAACTTCCTCCGGGATTTGGAGGGATGAAGTGATGAGCACGCGGAGAAACGGGACTGCGTTCTCACCCTTCGACAAGCTCAGGGTGAGGGACTTGGATAATCCCTCATGCTGAGCTTGTCGAAGCATGAGGACACGGGACTCCGCGCCTCCGCGTGAAAATTTTCTTGTAAACAACGAAGGGAACACGACATGGCATTGAAGATCAGGCTTTCGCGCGGCGGCACCAAGAAGCGCCCGCACTACAACATCGTCATCGCGGATTCGCACAGCCCCCGCGACGGCCGTTTCATCGAGAAGATCGGATTCTACAATCCGCTGCTGCCGCGCGATCACGCCGATCGCCTCAAGCTCGACGTCGACAAGGCGAAGGAATGGATGGCGAAAGGCGCCACCGCATCCGACCGCGTCCACCGCTTCCTCGCCGATGCGGGCGTCTTGAAGCCGCTCACGAAGAACAATCCCGAAAAGGCCAAGCCGAAGAAGAAGGCGCAGGAACGCGCCGCGGCGGCAGCCGGCGGGGCGGCGGAAGGCTAATCGCTGGAGCAATTCTATGGGCGTTGTTGTCGATACCGAGCTTGTCGAGCGCGTTGTCGCTCTCAGCGGCGAGCGCACCAAGAAAGCTGCTGTCGAGAAGGCGCTGGAAGAGTTCGTCGCGCGACGCCGGACTGCAAAACAGCGCGAGTTGTTGAACAACAGCCGCTTGATCGGCAATGCGGGCGACAAGGAAAGTCGGCGACGGCGGTGACCCGCGACATCCTCCTCGGCGCGATCATCGGCGCGCAAGGTTTGAAAGGCGAGGTGAAGGTGAAGACCTTCACCCAATCGCCCGAAAGCCTCGGCGCCTATGGTCCGTTGCACAGCGCCGATGGACGGCGCTTCAAAGTCGCCTCCGCGCGCGCCGTCAAAAGCGATCACGCCATCGTGCGTTTCGAAGGTGTTGCGCAGCGCAATGAAGCCGAAAGCCTGAAAGGCCTCGAACTCTTCATCCACCGCGATCAATTGCCGGATACTGAAGCCGAAGAATATTATCACGCCGATCTCATCGGCCTTCCTGCGGAAGACGAAGACGGCCGTCTCATCGGCAAGGTACGCTCGATCCACAATTTCGGCGCAGGCGATGTAATCGAAATCGAACGTGCCGATGGCAGCGACGTGCTCTTGCCCTTCACCCGCGAATTCGTGCCGGTGGTGGATGTGAAGGCGGGCCGCCTCGTCATTGCGGTGCCCGAAGATTCCGAACGAAGGCATGTCGAATGAGCTGGCGCGCCACCGTGCTCACGCTGTTCCCCGAAATGTTCCCGGGGCCGCTGGGCGTTTCGCTCATCGGAAAGGCGCGCGAGAAAAATCTCTGGTCGCTCGATGTGCGCGACATTCGCGAGCATGGGCTTGGCAAGCACCGCACGGTGGACGACACACCGGCCGGCGGCGGGCCGGGCATGGTGATGCGCGCCGATGTGGCCTGTGCCGCGATCGATGCGGCGCGTGCGGTGAACCCGGATGCGCCGGCGATCTATCTGTCCGCGCGCGGCAAGCCGCTGACGCAGGCCCGCCTGCGCGCGCTGTCCGAGGGCCCCGGCGCCATCCTGCTCTCAGCCCGCTTCGAGGGGCTGGACCAGCGCGCCATCGAGGCGCGTGCCCTCGAAGAAATCTCCCTCGGCGATTTCGTGCTGGCGGGCGGCGAAATCGCGGCCATGGCGCTGATCGAGGCTGCCGTGCGGTTGATCCCGGGCACGCTGGGCGATGGCGCCTCGGCGGTGGAGGAGAGTTTCTCGGCCGGATTGCTGGAATATCCGCACTATACGCGGCCTCAAAGCTTCGAGGGCCGCGACATCCCCGCCGTGCTCACGGGCGGCAACCACGCCGAAATCGCGCGCTTCCGCCGCGAAGAGGCCGAAAGACTGACAAAACGGGTGCGCCCCGACCTCTGGACCCTCTATGAAAAGCGGAAATGATGGGCTATACGGCCCGACTTCGCGCGTACGGAGATTGAGATGAACCTTCTGAAACAGCTCGAAAACGAGCAGATCCAGGCCCTTGGCAAGGGCCGGGCCGATTTCCGTCCGGGCGATACGCTGAAGGTCAATGTGAAGGTGGTCGACGTCACCTTCGACGAAAAGGCCAAGCAGACCAAGACGCGCGAGCGCCTCCAGGCCTTCGAGGGCGTGTGCATCGGCCGTCAGGGCGAAGGGCTGAACGAGAGCTTCACCGTGCGCAAGATCTCTTATGGCGAAGGCGTGGAGCGCGTCTTCCCGCTGCATTCCCCGCTGGTCGATAGCGTGCAGGTGGTGCGCAAGGGCAAGGTCCGCCGGGCAAAGCTCTATTACCTGCGCGGTCGCCGCGGCAAATCGGCCCGCATCACCGAACGCCAGGACCGCAGCGAGACCGCCTCGGCCGAGAGCGCGGACGCGTAAAACTATCCTTTTCGCGTGCCCAGCTTCGCGGCCTTGCGCAGCGTCTCGTCTATGCGCGTCTGCCAGCCGGGGCCGGTCTTGCGGAAATGCGCAAGTACGTCCTGGGACAGGCGCAGGTGAACGGACTTTTTCGGTGCATCGATTTTCGGCCTGCCCGGCCCGCGTGTCAGCGTGCCCAGCGCCGGGCGGATGACCTTGCCGCCGATTGCGATTTCAGCGCGGTCGAACTGATCTTGCGTCCATTCCGGAGCGTCGTCGAAATCAACCCACTTGCGACGCGAATTTTTTCTTTTCTCGCTCATTGCACTTCCTCATCGAAATCACATGACGGGCTACGCCACGAAGCGTCCAAACCACCATAACCAAACGTCCGTCGAGCAGGCCGTAAGTCTGGAATCTGGTTTCACCATATTCGCGCCGGTCGTCCGCTTGCGTGATTGTCAGGCCCTCGAAGACCTCCGCCGACCGCTCGAAGTCGAGTTGACGCTCTTTCAGAGTCCGGGCCCGCTTAACGGGATCATAGGTGATCCTCATCAATTTATGTGGCCACAGAAATTCGAAAAGTCAACCCGGCGGCCCGGAAATCGTCCGAAAGTCCAAAAAATCCCCAGAAATAAGTGTTTTCCGGCCCGTCCCCGATTCACAGGGGCTGGAAATGCAGTAGAATTGGGCATCATCTTGATTCGTCTAGAGGGACATCCAATGGCTAAAGCTGCCGCATCCGCCGCCAAGGCGAAAACCGAAACCATGAGCACGCGCCAACTGGCCGCGACGCTTGCGGAAAAACACGAAATGTCGAACAAGGCCGCCAACGCGCTCCTGGAAGACATGATTGCCGTCATCACCAAACAGCTCAAGAAGGGCGTTCGCATTCGCCTGAACGGGCTCGGCATCCTGCAGGTGCGCAAGCGCGCCGCCCGCATGGGCCGCAATCCGGCAACCGGCGAAGCGATCAAGATCAAGGCGTCCAAGAAGGTCGCCTTCCGCGCTTCCAAGGAATTGAAGCAGTCGATCTGACCGTTTGGTCAGTGCGGTATCCAGGTACGGCAAAGCCGGGCGGATGCGTTTCGCGTCCGTCCGGCTTGTCGTTTATTCGTTCTTCAGATGCTCCACCAGCCTGGCGGTGGCCACCGCCAGCGTCTCGGCGGGATGATCGGCGCAATAGCCGCTGATCCATTTGAAGAAGAACGGCGTGTCTTCGGTGCTCAGGCCCGGGCGGTTGTGGACCATGTAATTGTTGTAGGCCGTCAAAAATCCCAGTACCCAGATTTTCTCCATATAGGCCGCCCCGCCGCCCACCGCCTGATCGCTCGACCACAAATGGCATTTGGTGGTGCCCGGCCCATAGATGGTGATGCCCATGCGCTCGGCCGATGCCGAAGCGGGCGCGAGCACCAGTGCCATTGCCGCAGCGAAAATCCATCCTTTCATATCCGCCTCCCTCGTTCGCGGAGCCTCATATTGCACGCTCCGCGCGCCCGCGCTAACTACGCCCACGGAATTTTGAAAGGATCGTCCCATGGCCCGCAAGAAGATAGCGCTAATCGGCGGCGGACAGATCGGCGGCACGCTCGCCCATCTGGCAGCCCTCAAGGAACTCGGCGATGTCGTGCTGTTCGATATCGTCGAAGGCCTGCCGCAGGGCAAGACGTTGGACCTCGCGCAAGCAGGACCCGTGGAAGGCTACGACGTGAAATTGTCCGGCACCAATTCCTATGCCGATATCGAAGGCGCCGATGTGGTGATCGTCACCGCCGGCGTGCCCAGAAAGCCCGGCATGAGCCGCGACGATCTTCTCGGCATCAATCTGAAGGTCATGGCCGCGGTCGGCGAGGGCATCAGGAACCATGCGCCGGGCGCCTTCGTCATCTGCATCACCAATCCGCTCGATGCGATGGTGTGGGCGCTGCGCCAATTCTCCGGCCTGCCGCATGAAAAGGTCGTCGGCATGGCGGGCGTGCTGGACAGCGCGCGCTTCCGCCACTTCCTCGCAAGCGAAATGAATGTGAGCGTGGAAGATGTGAGCGCGTTTGTGCTGGGCGGCCATGGCGATTCCATGGTGCCGATGCCGCGCTTCTCCACCGTTGCCGGCGTGCCGTTGCCCGAACTCGTCAAGATGGGCTGGATCAAGCAGGAGCGTCTCGATCAAATCATCCAGCGCACGCGCGACGGCGGCGCGGAGATCGTGGGCCTGCTCAAAACCGGCTCGGCCTTTTATGCGCCCGCGACGTCGGCGATCGAAATGGCGCAATCCTATCTGAAAGACAAAAAGCGCGTGCTGCCTTGCGCCGCTTACGTGAACGGCGCCTACGGCATCAAGGATCTCTTTGTCGGCGTGCCCGCGGTGATCGGCGAGAAGGGCATCGAGCGCATCGTCGAACTCGAACTGACCGCCGACGAACGCACAGCCCTCGGAAAATCGGCCGATGCGGTGAAGGGTTTGATCGAGGCCTGCAAGAAACTGGAACCGAAGCTGACATAAACTCTCACCCCACTCCGTCATCGCCCGGCTTGTCCGGGCGATCCATTTTTCCTTCACGCGGAGGCGCGGAGACGCGGAGAAGAATCGGCGCGCGACTTGTCCGCCGAAGCTCGAAGAGCGAAGGCGGAAGCGCACCAAAAAAGTTGTCGAAAATTCTGCCGCCTCGACAATGAAAAAGAACTCCGCGCCTCCGTGTGCAATTCTCCTTGCACTGTAAAAATGGATGGCCCGCATGCGCGGGCCATGACGGCGGTTTGGTTTGGAAAAAAGAAAACCTCCGCCGGGGGAGGGGCGTTACCCGGCGGAGGCTTCGTCACGCAAGGATCAGCGATGCTGCCAGGTCCCTGCGATCCAGTGCCAGTGATTCACCTGCCAAACCCAGCGGCCGGCGAAGAACGCGAACCCCGGATGAATTTCGTAGGCGGCGCGTTCGAAGCGCTGGGCCGGGCGATGCATCCGGTCGGAATAGCGGTGATGGCGGAATTGCCGGCCATCGCGGCCGTGCCGGCCGTCGCGATCGTATCGGCCACCGTCATGGCCGCGCATGGCCGTCTGCTTGCCGTCGAATTTTTTGCCGCCGTCGCGGTCGTTGTGCTGCATGGCGGCCGCGAAGCTCGCGGTGGATGCGAACGCCAATGGCGTGGACAGCATCAGCGCCGCCGCCAGCGTGCCGGCAATTTTCCTGGAACGTGTCATCGTCGTCTCCTTGGTCGAGCGGCCGTTTCGCGGCCTCGCATCTGAGGTGTGAAGAGCAAGCCCCGCCCGCAAGCCTTGGCTCCTGCGCAAACCCGTAATCTTTGTCGCGGCTTGTCGCAGGGCGGGCGTTGCGCGAAACTCCGCCGCCAGAAACCCGGAAAAAGCCATGATTCCGCGCCTCGAAACCGAACGCCTCGTCTTGCGCGAATGGCGCAACGAAGATTTCGAACCGCTCGCCGCCTTCCTCGCCGATCCCGAAGTCATGCGCTATCTTGGCGGCCACACGATTGCGAGGAACGACGCCTGGCGGAACATGGCGCGCACCATCGGCCATTGGTATCTGCGCGGCTTCGGGGTGTGGGCGGTGGAGCGCAAGGAAGACGGCGCCTTTATCGGCCGCGTCGGGCTGATCTATCCCGAAGGCTGGCCGGGCCTCGAAGTGGGCTGGACGCTGGGCCGGCCCTTTTGGGGCAAGGGCTACGCGACGGAAGCCGCCATCGCCTCCATGAATTACGGCTTCCTCACCCAGCCGGCCGAGCGGCTGATCTCGGTGATCGATCCCGCCAACAAGGCGTCGCAAGCCGTCGCCAAACGCATCGGCGAAACCAAAGGCGAGCGTCTCGAACTGGTGGTGGAAGGCGAACGCTTCGCCGCCGATATCTGGAGCATCACCCGCCAGGCATGGAAAGCGGCCCGCGCTTGACGGCACACCCGATCTCGCGCTCCCTCGTCCCATGACAGATTCGCACGCCGTTTACAGCACGCGCGATTTCCTCGTCTTCATCGCGAGCCGTTTTCTGTCGACCACCGCGATGATGGTCCAATCGGTGGCGGTGGGCTGGCAGGTCTATGCGATTTCGCATGCCCCGCTTGCGCTGGGTCTTGTGGGGCTTTGCGAATTCGTGCCCATGTTCCTGCTCACGCTTCCCGCCGGCGATATTTCCGACCGTTTCGACCAGCGCTTCGTGCTGGCGTTTGCGCTGGCGCTGGAAGCGGTTTGCGGCGGCTTGCTGATCGCGCTGACGCTGTCGCATCCCGCACGCGCGCTGCCCTTTTACGCGGTGATGGCGGTGTTCGGCTTTGCGCGCGCCTTTTCCGGGCCGGCCGCCCAATCGCTTTTGCCCTTCGTGGTGCCGCCGGAAAATTTGCCCAAAGCCATCGCCTGGAATTCGTCGGTCTTTCAGGTCGCCGTCATTGCCGGGCCCGCCATTGGCGGGTTTCTTTATGCGTTGGGGCCCATTGCAGCCTATGCGGTCTGCGCCACATGTTTTGCGGCTGCCGGAATTGCGGTTTCCGTTCTGGGCGGACGCCGGCGCAAACACGCACCCACGACCGCGCGCGCGATCGAACGGGTGGCCGAAGGCGTGCGCTTCGTGCGCACGCGGCCGGTGGTGCTGGGCGCGATCTCGCTCGATCTCTTCGCGGTTCTGCTCGGCGGGGCAACCGCGCTTCTGCCCATCTATGCGCGCGATATCCTGCATGTCGGTCCCGAGGGCCTCGGCATATTGCGCAGCGCCCCCGCGGTGGGTGCGGCCCTCGTCGCCATTCTGCTCGGCCGGCGTCCGCTGGAGCGCAATGCGGGCACCATGATGTTCGGTGCCGTCGCCATCTTCGGCATCGCCACCATCGTGTTCGGCATTTCCACCAGTTTCTATGTCTCGCTCGCGGCGCTGGCCGTTCTCGGCGCCTCCGACATGATCAGCGTCTTCATCCGCCATGCGCTGGTGCAATACGCCACGCCCGATGCGATGCGCGGCCGCGTCAGCGCGGTGAACATGCTGTTCATCGGCGCATCCAACGAGTTGGGCGAATTCGAATCCGGCGTCACCGCCGCGCTGTTCGGCACGGTACCGGCCGTCATCATCGGCGGCATCGGCACGCTTGTCGTCGTGGGCGTGTGGATGTCGCTGTTTCCGCCGCTCAGGAAAGTGGACCGGCTGGCGGATGTTTCGGCCTAACGCCCATAGGTACCCTCCAGCATCGCCTTCGCCATCGCATGCTGGTGCAGATAGGAGGCGAACCAGATCGCATTGCCCACATAGGTCGGATCGGCGTTCTTCACGCTCATCCCCCACACGGTGAACTGGTAGCGATGCGGCTTCTGGCCGGCGGGCGGGCAGGGCCCGTCATATTCGTAATTGCCGAAGGAATTGGCGCCCTGTTTGGCGCCTTTGGGCAGGCCCTTGCCGCGCTTGTTGCCCGCGCCCTGGGCCAGGCCCGTCGCGTCGGGTGGAATGTCGTACACGATCCAGTGCCAGAAGCCGCCGGAAACGTCGCGATCGTACATCGTCACGACCAGGCTTTTCGCATCTTTCGGCACGCCGCTCCACGACAGCGCGGGCGATATGTTGGAGCCGTGGCAATCGCGATAGATCTGCGCTTTGGCGATGGTCGCGCCGTTTGCGATGTCGGAACTGTGAATATCCATGGCCGTTGCCTGCTGCGATGCGAGCAGGAACGCGGCGAACAGGGCAAAGCGTTTCATCGTCATCTCCCTCTTTGGCGTGCGGCTTGCGGGCCCATTCGATCTGGGCCAGTTTAGCGCGAACGATCCCGGAGGGGCACCCCATGGCATTGCAGGTGATCGGCGCCGGTTTCGGGCGCACCGGCACGCTGTCGCTCAAAATGGCGCTGGAAATGCTGGGGTTTTCGCCCTGCTACCACATGATGGAAGTGTTCGCGAACCCGCCGCACATCCGGGTCTGGGACGATGCGGTCAACGCCAGGCCCGTGGACTGGCGCCAATTCCTGGGCCCCTACAAGGCCGCCGTCGATTGGCCGGTCTGCCATTTCTGGCGCGAACTGCATGCCGCGTTTGCCGATGCGAAAATGCTGCTGACCGAGCGCGATCCCGAAAGCTGGTACAGGAGTTTTTCGCAGACCATCCAGGCGGTCCTGCAGATCGATCCGGCGGGCGTCGACGATCCGGTGCGCCTCGCCCACGGCAAAATGGTGCGCCGTCTGATCACCGATCTCACCTTCGGCGGCAATTTCGAGAAGGACCACGTCATCGCGGTTTACAAGGCGCACAACGAGGCGGTGAAGCGCGCGCTGGGCAGGAACCTTCTCGTCTACGACGTCAAACAGGGCTGGGGCCCGCTCTGCGCCTGGCTGGGCGTGAAGGTGCCCGAGGCCGAATTCCCCCGCACCAACACCACCGACGATTTCCTCGCCCGCATCGCGCCGATGGCGAAGGGGGACGCAAAATAAATTTTGCGCACCCCCTTGAACCGCCCCGCACCTCTCACCATATCGCCCATATCCCGACATTTGCGCAGTAAAGCGCCCGGCCCTCGAAAAGCCGGAAGCGGGATCGCATTGCCGTTGGCCTTTGAAAAAAGGCGTGAAATGAAGGGCAGGAGGAGTCTGCCCGGAACGGAGTGATTTTTCGCTTTTCCTCCCCCGCGAAGGGCGGGGGAGGAAAACAAAAAACGCGAAAATGTCGGGGGCTCGGACTCTGTCCGAAACGCCGTGCATTTTTGAAAATTCAATTCACCACGGCCACAAGGAACCCGTCATAACCCTTGATGCCCACCGTCTGGATCGCCGTGGCCGAAACGCGGCGGTCTTTCGAAATGCGCTCGAACATTGCGCGCGTTCCCGCGACACCGGGATCGGCGTTGGCGGCATCGGCGATGCGGCCGTCGCGCACCACATTGTCCACCACGATGATGGCGCCCTTGTGCGAAAGTTTCACCGCCCAGTCGAAATAAAGCGGATTGTTGGGCTTGTCGGCATCGATGAAGACGAGATCGAAAGGCTCTTTTTCCGTGGCCGAAATTTCGGCCAGCACATCGGCCGCGGCGCCGCGCTTCACCGCGACCGTATCGGCCAGTCCGGCGGCCGCGATATTGGCGCGCGCCACTTCGGCGTGGCGGGAATCGGCTTCGATGGTGATCACCCGCCCGCCTTTCGCCAATCCGCGCGCCAGCCAGATGGTCGAATAGCCGCCCAGCGTGCCCACTTCCAGGATCCGCCGCGCGCCGGCCATGCGCGCCAGCAGCATCAGGAACTTGCCCTGGTTGGGCGCCACCGCGATGTCCGGCAGGCCCGCCGCGCGCGAGGCCCGGGCCGCGGCCTGAAGCGCAGGATCGTCGCCCACCAGCGTTTCGGCGAAGTAACGGTCGACGTCATTCCATTGCGGGTTCATGTCCTGCCCTCGCTAGCAATCGCGATGATCCGCGCAGCCGCCATGTTCGACCTGCACGGTGGAATGCGAAATGCCGTGGCGCTGCTTCAGCCGCTGCTTGATGGCGGCGACGGCCTCGCGCGCGGAATTGTGTTCGAGCCCGCTCACATGCAGCGTCGCCACGTTCTGGCTGGTACCGATGGCCCAGACATGGATGTGATGCACGTCCGCCTCGCGCGGCAGAACGGTTTTGAGGTCTTCGCGCACATCGTCGGGATCGATCGCATGCGGTGTGCCTTCGAGCAGGATATGGCCGGATTCGCGCACGATGCCGAAGGCGCCGCGCAGGATCAGAAGCGCAACCAGCACGGACAAGATCGGGTCCGCCGCCGTGAAGCCGGTGAACACAATGACGAGCGCTGCGACGATCGTCATGGCGAACCCGGCGACATCGCCCAAAACATGCAGCCAGGCGCTGCGCAGATTGAGGTTCTCGCGCCCTGCCCCATTCAGCACCAAGAAGGCGGCAAGATTGGCGAGCAATCCCGCAACCGCCACCGCCAGCATCGTGGTGCCGATCACGGGCACGGGCGATGCGAAGCGGTGAATCGCCTCGATCGCGATCCACAGCGAAATCGCAATCAGCACGCAGCCGTTCACGAAGGCGGCCAGCACTTCGAGGCGCTTGTAACCGTAAGAGCGTTTGCTGTCGGCGGGCCGGTTTGCGATGCGCAGCGCCACAAGGCTCATCGCCAGCGCGGCCGCATCCGAAACCATGTGGCCCGCATCGGCCAGCAGCGCCAGCGAGCCGGACAGCAATCCGCCCGCGATCTCCACGGCGAGGAAAACCACGACAATGCCCAGCGCGATCGCCAGCCTCTTGCCATCGCTGGCGCCATGATGATGGTCATGGCCGTGGTGATGATGGCCGCTCATCTGTTACCCATTGACTTGGCTCACGAAATAATAAATGAATAGCTGTTCATATGTCACAATAATCAGGTGCCGCCGTGATGTCAATCACCAACGACCAGGCCATCGAAATCGCCGAAATGTTCCGGCTGATGGGCGATGCCAGCCGGTTGAAGATCGTGCTGATGTGCCTGGGCGAACCCAAATGCGTGTCCGATATCGCCAGGGCCACGGAGCTTTCGCCCTCCCTCGTCAGCCACCATCTGCGCCTGTTGCGCGCAGCCCGCATGCTGCGCGCCGAACGCCAGGGCAAGCAGGTGTTCTATACCGCGGCCGACGCGCATGTGCGCTCGGTGATCTCCGACATGATCGATCATGTGCGCGAGAGCGAGGATGATTAGGGGTTGCAGGCGCAGACGCTCCCTCATTGTCATGGCCCGCAACAGCGGGCCACCCAGTTGGGTTCTGCACCGTTTTAGAAGCGAGAACTGGGTGGCCCGCTTTCGCGGGCCATGACAATTTTATAAGAGCGTTCCAAACCGGCCTAGCCAGCATTCCTCGAATTTGTGCATTATGGATGAAACGATAAAGGGGGCGCCCATGTTTCTCGAACCGCTCAAAGGCTGGACGAAAGATCAGAAGAACGCGGTGATCGCGTCCTATCTCGGCTGGACGCTTGATGCGTTCGATTTCTTTCTCCTGATCTTCCTCATCACCGATGTGGCAAGCGCATTCGACACCTCCGTCACCGCCGTTACCATCGCCATCACCTTGACGCTCGCTTTCCGCCCGCTGGGCGCGCTGATATTCGGACGGTTGGCCGATCGGTATGGCCGCAAGCCCGTGATGATGTTCGATGTGCTGCTCTATGCGGGGCTGGGATTCCTAACTGCCTTTTCGCCCAATCTGATCGTGTTCTTCGTCATCCGCGCCCTGTTCGGCGTTGCGATGGGCGGCGAATGGGGCGTAGGCGCGTCGCTGACGATGGAAACGGTTCCGCCCAAATCGCGCGGGCTCGTTTCGGGATTGCTGCAAGCGGGTTATCCGAGCGGTTTGCTTCTGGCTTCGGCCGTATATGGCGTGCTGTTTCCGCTGATCGGCTGGCGCGGCATGTTCATGGTGGGCATCGTGCCGGCACTTCTGGTGCTTTACATCCGCCGCAGCGTGAACGAGCCGCCGGGCTGGAAAAGCGCGCCCGTCGGTTTCGCCTGGAAGATCACGCCGCTCAAGATCGCCTTCTATCTCGCGGCCATCGCCGCCGCATGCGCACTTACGATTCTGCTTTATCCTTATCTCGGATGGTGGGGGGCGGTGGTGTCGTTCGGCCTCGTGGTGGCGGGTATCGCGTTCCACAATTCGCCGCTTTTGCAACGCCATTGGCGGCTCGCCATCTATGCCATGATCTTCATGATGGCGATGAATTTCTTCAGCCACGGCACGCAAGATCTTTATCCCACCATGCTCAAGGTCGATTACGGCCTGGATCCGCATGTGGTGAGCGCGATCAACATCGTCGCCGCCATCGGCGCCATCGTCGGCGGGCTCACATTCGGCGCTCTCTCGCAACGCATCGGCCGCAGGCGCGCCTTGATATTGGGCGCATTGCTGGCGTTGCCCGTCCTTCCGCTCTGGGCTTTTTCACAAAACATCTGGCTTCTCGGCGCGGCGGGTTTCGCGATGCAATTCATGGTGCAGGGCTGCTGGGGTATCATCCCCGCGCATCTCAACGAATTGTCGCCGCCCGAAGCGCGCGGCACCTTTCCGGGCGTCGTCTACCAGCTGGGAAACTTCCTCGCGTCCTACAACGCGACCATGCAGGCCGGGCTCACGCTGCGCTATGGCAGCTATGGTGCGGCGCTCGCACTCGTTGCGGGCATTGCCGCCGTTGCGATCGCGGCATTGGCGCTCACCGGTCAGGAAGCGAAAGACGTCGATATGGCCGCTCAGCCGGCGCGCACATAAACATCGACGCGGTCGGCATTGCCGGCATCGTCGATGCCGCCCATGGCGCGAACGTCGATGCGGCTTGCCGGCACGCCGTCATTGATCAGCAATTGGCGGATCACGAGCGCGCGCCTCAGACTCACGCGCCGCGCATCCGACGATTTGTCGCCCGGCGCGCCGCCGAAGGCATCGAGTTGCACGCGCCGCGCACCCGCCTGCAGCGCCGAATTGAGATCGCCGGCAAGCTCGCGCAGATGCGAGGCCGATTGCTCGGTGGGCTCGCTGCCATTGTGCGGAAACAGGATTTCGCTGCGCTTGGAAAGATCGGGCCCTTCCTCGCTTGGCGTCATGGCCGCCGACGGCGCATGCGCGATCGTTGTCGTCTGCGGTTCGCTCAGCGCGGCGACATGGGCGCGCGGTTTGGGCCGCGCCGCGGCATGGGTGTTCACCGGCGGAAGAAGGTGATGTTTCTCATGGGCGCGATGTTGGGGCTGTTGCGGTATCGATCCGCCGAAGCTGAAGGGAATGGTCTCGGCGGCATCGTCGTCGCTGTCGGTATCCGCATCGGCGGTGTCGTCGCTGCCGGTGTCGGCCGTCGTCTCGGGCTCGGGCGGCGGCGGCTGGCGCACGACGCGGTGGGATACCGGCTCGGGCGGCGGGGCTGCGGGCGCGCTTGCCACATCGGCGTCCGGCGGCGGGGTTTGCCGGCGCACCACCGCCTGATGGTGCCGATGATGTTCGGTGGGCATGTGCAGATGGATCGCCTGGGGCTGCGTGCCCGGATAGGGCGCGCCCGGCTGCAACAGCGGGGGCAGGCGCACATAGGTGCCGCCGGGCGATACGATGGTGCGCCCGCCCTGCGCGGCGGACGGGTTCACCGCGACCCCCTGGCCCGGATACATCTGGGCGGCCGCGGGCGCGGCAAACGCCAGCACACAGGCCGCAGACAGGAAAATGCGCGAAGCCGTCATCAGCGGAAGTTTTCCATCTGGGGGCTGAGAATAGTCGTCTGGCGCGGGCGCCTCAACCGCGTCACGCCGCCCCTTTCAGAAGTTTCAGGATTTGCGGATGAAGCGCCTCGTTCGCGGCCAGAATATGGCCCTTGTCGAGCATGGCTTGATTGCCATCAAGATCGCTCACGATTCCGCCCGCCTCGCGCACCAGAAGGATGCCCGCGGCCACGTCCCAGGCCTTCAGCCCGCGCTCCCAGAAGCCGTCATAGCGGCCCGCCGCCACATAGGCGAGGTCCAGCGCCGCTGAGCCGAAACGCCGCACGCCGGAGGTGAGCGCCATGACTGCCTGGAGTTCCTTGAGGAACCGCTCATGGCCCTCGCGTCCCAGAAAGGGAATGCCGGTGGCGAACAGCGCTTCCTTCATCTGCTTGCGCGCCGACACGCGCAGCCGTTTGTCGTTGAGGTAGGCCCCATGGCCTTTCTCGGCCACATACATTTCGTCGGTGACGGGATTGAACACCACCGCCGAGACGAACTGCCCCTCGCGCTCCAGCGCGATGGAAATCGCGAAATGGGGAATGCCGTGCAGGAAATTGGTGGTGCCGTCGAGCGGATCGATGATGAAGCGATGGGTCTTGTCCGGCCCTTCGACCACGCCCGATTCTTCGACGAGGAAATTGTAGCCCGGCCGCGCGCGCGAAAGCTCCTCGATCAGAATGCGCTCGGTGCGCTGATCGGCGACGGTCACGAAATCCGCGGGGCCCTTCAGCGAGATCTGCAAATTCTCGATCTCGCCGAAATCGCGGATGAGTTTTCGCCCCGCCTTGCGCGCGGCGGCGATCATCACATTCAGGGCGGGCGAAAGATAAGGCATTATTCGGCGCGCCTGACATAAGAGCCGTCTTCGGTGGAGACGATGATCTTGGTGCCCGCATCGATGAAAGGGGGAACCTGAACCTTCATGCCGTTTTCGAGAACCGCGCCTTTGTAGGAAGGCGCCGCCGTGCCGCCGCGCAACACCGCATCGGCCTCGACCACTTCCAGCGTCACCTGCACGGGCAGTTTGATGCCGATGGGTTTGCCTTCATAAGTCTGCACCAGCACCTTCATGCCGTCCTGAAGATATTGGGCCTGATCCTCGCCCACGAATTCGATCGAAAGCTCGATCTGGTCGTAGCTTTCCATGTCCATGAAGGTGAGCATGTCGCCGGAGCGGAAGAGGAACTGGTAATCGCGCTTTTCGAGATAGATTTCTTCCACCGTCTGGTCGGAGCGGAAACGCTCGTTCAGCTTGGTGCCGGTGATGACGTTCTTGAGTTCGACCTGGTTATAGGCTCCGCCCTTGCCGGGTTTGACCGACTGGGTCTTCACCGCCATCCAGAGCCCGCCCTGATGGCCGATCATGGTGCCGGGCCGGATTTCATTGCCTGCGATCTTGGCCATGGGTGGTGCAGCGGTCCTTGGGCCGCGGGGTGCGTGATGGGGTCGAAGTCAAAGAGCGGGCGGGTGATAGCAGGGACAAACATAATTGTCATCCCGGAAACGCGTAAGCGTTATCCGGGACCCATCGTGCCAGCGGCTCCATGGGTCCCGGCTCTCGCTCCGCTCGGCCGGGATGACAATCAGGATTTGAAAAGCGAATTGAACGCCTTCACTGCCGCACCCGGACCCTGTTCGTAATCCCAGACACCCGAAGACACCGCAATGAAATCCGCGCCCGCTTCGATCAGGGGTTTGGCATTGGCAACCGTGATCCCACCAATGGCGACGCAAGGAACCACCATCATTTGCGACCACCATTGCAGGGTTTCAATTTCACAACGTGTTTTGGCTTCCTTCGTCGCGGTCGGATAGAACGCACCGAACGCAACATAATCCGCGCCCGCTTCCGCCGCCTCGATGGCGAGATGGCGGGAATCGTGACAGGTCACGCCGATGATGGCGTCCTTGCCCAGAAGCGCGCGCGCTTCAGCATAAGAGGCATCTTCCTGCCCGATATGCACGCCATCGGCGCCAATGGCGCGCGCAAGATCGGGCCGGTCGTTCACAATGAACGCAACGTCCGCGCCTTGCGCAATCGGCATCAGGATTTCGGCGGCGTGTTTGATCTCGTCATCGCTCGCATCCTTCAGGCGCAATTGCAGCGATGCAACATCGCCGCCGCCCAGCGCGCGCTTCAAGTCATCCGCAAATGCGCGCGGCTCGAATTTGGGAGGAGTTATGAGATAAAGACGGCAGGTCACGCCGCCTTCTTCTCCAGATCGGGCTTCCATTGGCCGCTTGCCGCAAGTCCGTTCATGCGCGCGCGATGAGCGAAGGCGGCTTGGGCTGCGGCGACGTTGTCGGCCTTGCCGCTCCACGCTTTTTGCGGTGCGGCCTGCAGCGCGCGGCCGTAGGAGAATGTCAGCGCCCAGGGCGGCTCGTAATTCGCATTCATCGCGTTCAGATGGGCGGTGGCTTGTTCATCCGATTGCCCGCCGGAAAGAAAGGCAATACCGGGCACCGCGCTGGGCACGCAGCGCTTGAGCAATTTCACCGTGCGTTCGGCCACTTCGTCGACGTCGGCCTGCTTCGCGCATTTCTTGCCCGAGATCACCATGTTCGGCTTCAGGATCATGCCTTCCATGGCGACATTGGCGTAATAGAGCTGCTGGAAGGTTTCCTTCAGCACCCATTCGGTCACCGCCTCGCACGTCTCGATACTGTTGTCGCCATCCATCAGCACTTCGGGCTCGACAATGGGAACGATGCCGTTTTCCTGGGCCAGCGCCGCATAGCGCGCCAAGCCTTGCGCATTCGCGTTGATGCAATTGTAGGAGGGACGGCCTTCAGTCGGATCGTAAGTCGCGCGCCATTTGGCGAAGCGCGCGCCCAGTTTGTGATATTCGACGAAGCGCTCGCGCAGGCCATCGAGGCCCTCGGTGACAGTTTCGTCATTGGAAAGTGCGAGCTTCTTCGCGCCCTGGTCCACCTTGATGCCGGGCACAGCACCCGCCGCTTCGATCAGCTTCACCAGCGGCGTGCCGTCCTTGGCCTTCTGGCGGATGGTTTCGTCATACAGGATCACGCCGGAGATATGGTTCTTCATCGCATCGGTGGAGCGAAACAGAAGCTCGCGGTAATCGCGGCGGTTATCCTCGGTCGATTCCACGCCGATCTTGTCGAAGCGCTTCTTGATCGTGCCGGTCGATTCATCGGCCGCCAGAATGCCCTTGCCCTTGGCCACCATTGCGTGTGCGATCCTGTTCAGTTCCGCGAGATTCATGTCGTCTTCCCTTTGGATTGGGCCAGTGCCGCCACGCCGGGCAATTCCTGACCCTCAAGCCATTCCAGAAACGCGCCGCCCGCCGTCGCAACATAGGTGAAATCGCCCGCCACGCCGGCATGGTTCAGGGCCGCCACTGTATCGCCGCCGCCCGCCACCGACAAAAGCTTTCCCGCCCTGGTGCGCGCCGCCACGAGTTTCGCCGCTTCCACCGTGCCCCGGTCGAAGGGCGGGGTTTCGAAGGCGCCGAAGGGCCCGTTCCACACCAGCGTATTGGTGGTGTGCAGCCGCTTCTCGAATTCGGCGATGGTCTTGGGGCCCACATCGAGGATCATCTCGTTTTCGCCCACCTCGCGCACGCCCACGGTGCGATGCTTCGCATTGGGTTTGAGTTCGGCCGCCACGACCACGTCGGTGGGCAGGATGATGACGGTGCCGGTGTCGTTTGCGAGCGACACGATTCGCCGCGCCGTCGCCGTCTGATCGGCCTCAAACAGCGAGCGGCCGACGAAAATATCTTCCGAGGCCAGAAACGTGTTGGCCATCGCGCCCGCGATCACCAGCGTGTCGACCTTTTCGATCAGATGTTCGAGCAATTGCAGCTTGGTGGAGACCTTGGCCCCGCCCACCACCGCCATAACCGGACGCTTGGGATCGTCGAGTGCCTGATGCAGATGCGAAAGTTCGGCTTCCATCGCGCGGCCCGCAAAAGACGGCAGAAGATGGGCCACCCCTTCGGTGCTGGCATGGGCGCGATGGGCGGCGGAGAACGCATCGTTCACGAAAATATCGCCGAGCTTCGCGAGTTCCTTCGCGAAAGCCGGGTCGTTGTCCTCTTCGCCCTTGTGGAAGCGCGTGTTTTCGAGCAGCAGCACATCGCCGTCTTTCAGCGCGGCCACCGCTTTCTCGGCAACCGGGCCCACGCAATCGTCGGCGAAGGCAACCGGGCGCCCAAGGGCTGCCGAAAGCGCCGGCGCCACCGGCTTCAGCGACATGGCGGGAACCACTTTGCCCTTCGGCCGCTCGAAATGCGACAGCACGATCACGCGCGCGCCCTTTTCGGCCAGTTCGCGCATGGTCGGCGCCTGCCGCTCGATGCGCAAGCTGTCGCTCACCCGGCCGTCCTTCAAGGGCACGTTGAGATCGGCGCGCACCAGCACGCGTTTGCCTTTGACGTCGATATCGTCGAGCGTTGCGAATTCGTCCATGGAAGCTCAGATCAGCTTGCCCATTGCGGCCGCGACATCGGCCATGCGGTTGGAGAAGCCCCATTCATTGTCGTACCAGCTCATCACGCGCACGAGATTGCCCTCTATCACCTTGGTCTGGTCGAGCGCCAGCGACGAGGAGAAGGCGCAATGGTTGAAATCGTGGCTCACCAGCGGCGCATCCACGATATCGAGAATGCCTTTCAATTCGCCGGCAGCCGCCTTCTTCATGGCGGCGTTGACTTCGTCCACGCTGGTGGCGCGCTTCGTCACCGCCTTCAGATCCACCATCGACACGTTGGGAACCGGCACGCGCACGGCCACGCCGTCCAGCTTGCCTTTCAGTTCGGGCATGACGAGTCCCACCGCGCGGGCGGCGCCCGTGGAGGTCGGGATGATGGAAACCGCCGCCGCGCGCGCGCGATGCAGATCCTTGTGCAATTGGTCCAGCGTCGGCTGGTCGTTGGTATAGGCGTGCACCGTGGTCATAAACGCCTTTTCGATGCCGATGCTTTCGTGCAGCACCTTGGCGACGGGGGCCAGGCAATTGGTCGTGCACGACGCATTCGAAACGACGAGGTGATCCTTGGTCAGCTTCTGGTGGTTCACGCCGTAAACGACCGTAAGGTCCGCCCCGTCTGCGGGTGCGGAAACCAGCACGCGCTTGGCGCCGGCCTGCAAATGCGCAGACGCCTTTTCCTTCGACGCGAAATGGCCCGTGCATTCCAGCGCGATGTCGACGCCCAATTCCTTGTGCGGCAATTCGGCCGGATTGCGGATCGCCGTGACTTTGATCTTCTGGCCGTCCACGATCATCTGGTCGCCATCCACCGTCACCGTGCCCGGATAGCGGCCATGCACGCTGTCGTAGCGCAGCAGATGCGCATTGGTCTCCACCGGTCCCAGATCGTTGATGGCGACGACGCTGATATCCTTGCGGCCCGTCTCCACGATGGCGCGCAGGACCAGCCTGCCGATGCGGCCGAAGCCATTGATCGCGACGCGAACAGCCATGTCTTTCTCCTAATGCTCTGGCGATAACGCCTGACGGGCCGCTTCCGCTGCCGCTTCGGCGGTGATGCCGAAATGTTTGTACAAATCCTTCGCCGGCGCGCTGGCGCCGAAACCGTGCATGCCGATGAAGCGGCCACGCGCCCCAGTATAACGCTCCCAGCCCAGCCCGCACGCCGCTTCGATGGCGATTTTCACCGTGCCCGGACCCAATGTCGCATCGCGATAGTCCGGGCTTTGCCGCTCGAACAACGCCCAAGACGGCATCGAAACGACGCGGGCCGGAATATCGTGTGCCATCAAAAGATCGCGCGCCGTCATCGCGATTGCGACTTCGGAACCGGTGGCGAGAAACGTAACTTTCGAACCCTGCGCGCCGGCAAGCTCGTAAGCGCCTTTCGCCGAAAGGTTCTCATCGGTGTGCGTGGTGCGCAGAGTCGGCACGCCCTGGCGCGTCAGCGCAAGCACGCTCGGCGATTTCGCGTGCCCCAGCGCCAGTTCCCAGCACTCCGCCGTCTCCACCGCATCGGCGGGCCGGAACACCAGAAGGTTCGGCATCGCGCGCAGGCTCGCCAGATGTTCGACGGGCTGATGCGTGGGCCCGTCCTCGCCAAGCCCGATGGAGTCATGCGTCATCACATGAATGGCGCGCACGCCCATCAGCGCCGCCAGCCGGATGGCCGGGCGGCAATAATCGGAGAACACCAGAAACGTGCCCGAATAGGGAATGAACCCGCCATGCAGCGCCATGCCGTTCATGGCCGCCGCCATGCCGTGCTCGCGGATGCCGTAATGGATAAAGCGCCCGCCGAATTTGCCGGGTGCGATCGATTCCATGCCCTTTGTGCGCGTATTGTTGGAGCCGGTCAAATCTGCCGATCCGCCGATGGTCGTCGGCAGAATGGAATTGATGACTTCCAGCGCCATTTCCGAAGCCTTGCGCGTGGCAATGGCAGGCTTTTCGGCGGCGAGCTTCTTTTTGTGTTCGTTGAGTGCGGCCGTGAGCGCCGCCGGAATCGCGCCCGCAATCGCCGCGTCGAATTCGTTGGCGCGCGCATCCGCCTTGTGCCGGGCAATCCAGGCTTCGCGTGCGGGCTTGCCGCGCGCACCGATCTCGCGCCATGCCGAAAGAATGTCATTCGGAATCACGAACGGCTCATAAGGCCATTCCAGCGCCTTGCGCGCGCCCGCCACTTCCTCGGCGCCCGGTGCCTCGCCATGGGCCTTCGCGGTGCCCGCGCGCGTGGGCAATCCGAATCCGATGGTGGTGCGGCAGGCGATCAACACGGGCTTGTCGGATTTCTGCGCTTCGGCGAGCGCACGCGCCACATCGGCGGCGTCCTGCCCATCGCAGGAAAGCGCCGTCCATTCCGCCGCCTCGAAGCGCTTCTTCACGTCGCCCGAAGCCGAAAGCGAGATCGGCCCGTCGATGGAGATGTGGTTGTCGTCGAACAGAACGATCAGCCGGTTCAGCTTCAGATGGCCGGCAAGGCCGATGGCCTCATGGCTGATGCCTTCCATGAGGTCGCCGTCGGAGGCGATAACGTATGTCTTGTGATCGACCAGGCGGTCGCCGAAGCGCGCATTCAGCATCCGCTCGGCCAGCGCCATGCCCACCGCCGTCGCGATGCCCTGGCCCAGCGGCCCGGTCGTGGTTTCCACGCCTTTGGGGTGTCCATATTCGGGATGGCCCGCACAAGGGCTGCCGAGCTGGCGGAAGTTCTTGATATCGTCCAGCGAAATGCTGCCGTAACCGGTCAGGTAGAGCAGCGAATAGAGCAGCATCGATCCGTGGCCGGCCGAGAGCACGAAACGGTCCCGGTCGGGCCAGGCCGGATCGGCCGGGTCGAATTTCAGGAATCGGGAGAACAGCACGGTGGCCACATCGGCCATGCCCATGGGCATGCCGGGATGGCCGGAATTGGCCTTCTCCACCGCGTCCATGGACAGCGCGCGGATTGCATTGGCAAGGCGCCGGTTCTCGGCGGGTGAAAGCTCTGTCATCTGGCGAATCCGGCCTATTTTTTCAGGCACTCCGGCGGGCGAAAGGCCTTAAGCCAGCAGATGGTGCACCCGTCAAGGGGCCGCACGCGCCGCGGATGTGCACATCGGCCATGCACCGCGTTGACCCCGTTTCGCGAGGCGGCCTAAGGTTGCGAAAACCAGGCAAGGAGGCGCCTCTTGAGCAGGCTTGACGCTGCGGCGGCAAAACTCATGGCGGCGGTCGATGCGCTGGAGGCGGCAGCGGCGCCTTTGGCGGAGGTGCGAACCGGGCGCAACGCCGAATTGATCGCCGAACGCGACAATCTGCTCGCGCGCGTGGCCGAGTTGGAAGACGAAACCCGCTCGCTGGCCGGGGTGACCGAGGAAGTGGAAGAACGGCTGGACACGGCCATCGCCGAAATCCGCACCGCGCTCAGCCGATAGGAGAATCCCATGCCCCTCGTCAACATCATGGTGAACAGCCGCGCCTACACCATCGCCTGCGACGAAGGCGAAGAGGATCATCTGCGCCAATTGGCCGAGCATGTGGATTCCAAAGTGCGCGAGCTTCTGGAGGAAGTGGGCCAGGTGGGCGACCTGCGCCTGATCCTGATGGCCGCACTTCTTATTACGGACGATTATGTCGATGCCGCCTCCCGCCTCGAAGCGCGCGCCAAAGAGATGGGCGAGCTTGCCGGCTCCAACAACCAGATCGCCGAAAGGCTGGACCACGCCGAAACCATCGCGGTCGAAACCCTGGAAGCGGCCGCAAAACGCATCGAGGACATTGCAGCGCGCCTCGCCCAAGCCTAAATTCCATCCCGGACGGGTACTGCCCCGCGCGTCAGGAATGCGATGCCCAGGGGCCTTAATGGTACTCACCGGGAGCTGTCCCTGTCCGGGGTCGTGGCCTCGGACATATGGCGCCCACCTGCACTTGCAGGCCCGTGAGGATCCAATATTCCAACGGCGGAGGCGGTCCCGTCCGCATTAGAAACCGTCATCCCGGCCAGCGAAGCGCAAGCCGGGACATGGCCGGGCAGCGAGCGTAGCGAAGCGCGACCCGGCCACCCATTGAGACGCATGCTCTCCAAAGACGAATTGAGAAACGAAGCTCGCGCAAGGCGCATCGCGCTTGCAGCCTCTTTGTCCGAATTTGCAGAGCGCATCGCGGCGCAAGATCTTGCTTTGCCGGAAGGCACGATTGTTGGCGGATATGCGGCATTGCCGAATGAAGCTAACCCGCATCTGCTTTTGAAGCGTTTGGCCGAAGAGGGTCACGCAATTGCATACCCGCGTGTGGCTGCGAAAAACGAACCGCTGACATTTCATCTCTGGCAGGACGGTTTGGACCTGAAACCCGGCGCTTTCAACGTTCCCGAACCGTCGCCGGATTGGATGCAAGTCACGCCGCGCGTGCTGCTCGTGCCGCTTCTGGCCTTCGATTTCGAAGGTTACCGGCTCGGCTATGGCGGCGGTTATTACGACCGCACGCTTGCAGCGCTTCGTGAATCGGACAAACCGCTCGCCGTCGGTGTCGCGTTTTCTGGCCAGGAAGTTGACAATGTTCCGCACGATGCAAACGACCAGAGGCTGGATATGATCGTTACGGAACGCGGAGTACGAAAGTTTGCGCCGACTTGACCCAACCCCGATTGTCATGGCCCGCGAAAGCGGGCCACCGAGATGACGCTTCTACAATGTGTCGGATTTCAACTGGGCGGCCCGCTGTTGCGGGCCGTGACAATTAAGGGGATAAAGCACGCATGCGTCTTCTCTTCATCGGCGACATTGTGGGCCGCGCGGGCCGGCAGGTGGTTTCGCAGGAATTGCCCCGCCTGATCGAGGCGCTCAAGCTCGATATCGTCGTGGCGAACGGCGAAAATCTCGCCGGCGGCTTCGGCGTCACCCGCAATGTCGCCAATGAGATTTTCGCGCTGGGCGTGGATTGCATCACCACCGGCAATCACTGGCTCGACCAGAAGGAAATCCTGTCCTTCATCGGCGGCGAAGACCGCATCCTGCGCCCCTGCAATTTGCCCGCAGGAACACCGGGCCGCGGCGCCGGATTGTTTCAGGCGAAGAATGGCGCTCAGGTGCTGGTGATCAATCCGCTCGGCCGCGTCTTCATGGAACCGCAGGACGATCCCTTCGCCGCGGTGGAGCGCGAATTGTCCGCATGTCCGCTGGGCGAAGGTGCGGACGCCATCGTCGTCGACATGCATGCCGAAGCGACGAGCGAAAAAATGGCGATGGGCCATTTCTGCGACAGCCGCGCGAGCCTGGTCGTGGGGTCGCATTCACATATCCCTACGGCCGATGCGCAAATCCTGCCCGGCGGCACGGCGTATCAGACCGACGCAGGCGCGTGTGCCGATTACGACTCCGTCATCGGCATGGACAAAACCGAACCGCTCACCCGCTACACGACGAAGATTTCGCAGTCCCGTTTCACGCCGGCGCTCGGCCCGGCCACGCTGTGCGGCGTGTTTGTAGAGACGAACGAAAAAGGTTTGGCATCCCGTATCGAACCCGTGCGTGTCGGCGGACGTCTCAAGCAAGCGATTCCGGAAACCTGAAATGGCCGCACCCTTCACGCTTCGCAAACTCGATCACGTCGTCCTTCGCGTGCGCGATCTCGACGCGAGCCTTGCGTTTTATCGCGACGTGCTCGGTTGCACGCTGGACAAGGTGCAGGAGAAAATCGGGCTGTGGCAGGTGCGCGCCGGCGAGAGCCTGATCGATCTGGTGCCGCTGGATGGGCCGCTCGGCGGTATCGGCGGGGCTGGTCCAGGCAAGGAAGGCCGCAATGTCGATCACTTCGCGCTTCAGGTGGCGCCCTTCGACGAAGCCGCCATCCGCGCCCATCTCGCCGCCCACAATGTGACCGTCACCGATTCCGGCCGGCGCTATGGCGCCGAAGGCAACGGCCCCTCCATCTATGTGGCCGATCCCGACGGCAATTTCGTGGAGCTCAAGGGTCCGGCTGACGGGGCTTGAACCCGCCCCATCGCCCCGGCTATCTCACCGGCTTGCCGAAGGTGCGCCATGGCCGGTCATTCCCAGTACAAGAACATCATGTTCCGCAAGGGGCGCCAGGACAAAGAGCGCTCCAAGCTCTTTTCCAAGCTGGCCCGCGAAATCACGGTGGCCTCCAAGCTCGGCCTGGCCGACCCGGATCACAATCCCCGCCTGCGCGCGGCCATTCTGGCGGCCCGCGAAGAGAACATGCCCAAGGACAATATCGAACGCGCCATCAAGAAGGGCCAGGGCGGCGAGGCGGAGAATATCGAGGAAGTCCGTTACGAGGGCTATGGCCCGGGCGGGGTGGCGCTGATCGTCGAAGCCCAGACGGATAACCGCAACCGCACCAGCGCCGATATCCGCGCCGCCTTCTCCAAATATGGCGGCAGCCTGGGCGAGCCCAATTCGGTCGCCTTCATGTTTTCGCGCATCGGCGCCATAGTCTATCCCAAGGACAAAGGCTCGGACGATGCCATGCTGGAAGCCGCCATCGAGGCGGGGGCGGAGGAATGCGTCTCCACCGGCGAGGCCCATGAATTCCTCTGTCCCATCGAGGATTTCGGCACCGTGCGCGACGCGCTGGAAGCGGCGTTGGGCCCGCCCCAATCGGCCTCCATCGTCTGGCGGGCACAGACCACGGCGCCGGTTTCCGACGAGACCGGCGAAAGCCTCGTCAAGCTGCTCGACGTGCTGGACGACCATGACGATGTGCAGAACGTCTATGGGAATTACGAATTGTCCGATGCTTTGTTGACGAAACTGGCTGGCTAGCTGGTTTTGGGTTCGCGTAATCCAAACCGTCATGGCCGCCCCTGTGGCGGCCATCCATAACCTCCATGTAGCAAGGTGTTAATGGGTGGCCGGGACAAGCCCGGCCATGACGCGTCGTTAGGATATTTGAAACGTCATCCGGTTGCTGCGCTCCTTCACATATCCGACACTCCGTTTTCGATTCGTTCGGAAGCGGTCATGGCGATGCGCATTCTCGGCCTCGACCCCGGCCTCGCCCGTATGGGCTGGGGGGTTATCGATGTGTCCGGCTCGAAGCTCGGCCATGTGAGCCATGGCGTGCTGACGAGCGATGCGAAAGCCGATCTGGGCACGCGGCTGCACGCGCTGCATGGCGCGCTGTGCGCGGTGATTGCAGAATTGAAGCCGGCCTCCATCGCCGTCGAACAGGCTTTCGTGCACAAGGATCCGTCCGCGGCATTGAAGCTCGGCCATGCGCGCGCGATTGCGTTGCTGGCGGCGGCGCAGGCCGGCCTCGATATCGCCGAATACGCCCCCAACCACATCAAGAAATGCGTGGTCGGCGCAGGCCACGCCGGCAAGGAACAGGTGCAGGCGATGGTCAGGCGCCTGCTTCCCACCGCGCGCGTCGAACAGGCCGATGCGGCGGATGCATTGGCCGCGGCCATTGCGCACGCGCATTACGCTTCGACGCGGGCGAAGATCGCGGCGGCGCTCGCATGATCGGAAAACTCACCGGCGTCGTGGATTCGATTGCAGAGGATCATGTCATCCTCGATGTGAACGGTGTGGGCTATCTGGTGCATTGCCCGGCTTCGACGCTGTCGAAATTGCAGGCGGGCGCGCATGTCTCGCTCGCAATCGAGACCAATATCACCGACGAAACCATCAAGCTTTACGGTTTCGCCGCCGCTGACGAACGCGAATGGTTCCGGCTGTTGCAGACGGTGCAGAATGTCGGCGCGCGCGTGGCGTTGCATGTGCTTTCGGTGCTGTCCCCGCGCGAACTCGAACGCGCGATCGCGCTGGGCGACAAGACGGCGGTCGGCCGCGCGCAAGGCGTCGGCCCCAAGCTCGCGGGCCGCATCGTGTCCGAATTGAAGGACAAGGCACCCTCCATGATGCTGCGCGGCCATGCCGATGAAGCCGCGCCTGCCGCGCCGAAGGGCCCGGAATCCGATGCGGTCGCGGCTCTCGTCAAGCTCGGCTATTCTCAGGGACAGGCGGCGGAAATGGTGGCGCGAGCCGCACGCGATCTGGGCAGCGCGCCTGTCGATGTGCTGATACGAGAGTCGCTCAAGGCTGTGGGACGATAGATGGCGAAACCCGCTTCCATGCCCGACCGCATTCTCGCCCCCGAGCGAGCCGAAGAGGATTCGCTCGAAGCGTCCTTGCGTCCCAGGAAGCTGGACGAATTCGTGGGCCAGCAACAGGCGCGCGAAAATCTTTCGGTCTTCATCAAGGCGGCGTGCGCGCGCGAAGAAGCGCTCGATCATGTGCTCTTCTCGGGCCCGCCGGGCTTGGGCAAGACCACGCTGGCGCAAATCGTGGCGCGCGAGCTGGGCGTAAATTTCCGCTCGACTTCGGGTCCGGTTCTGGCGCGCGCGGGCGATCTGGCCGCGATCCTGACCAATCTCGAACCGCGCGATGTGCTGTTCATCGACGAAATCCACCGCCTCAATCCGGCGGTCGAGGAAATCCTTTATCCGGCGATGGAGGATTTCGAACTCGATCTGGTGATCGGCGAGGGGCCTTCGGCGCGCTCGGTGAAGATCACGCTGGCACCGTTTACGCTGGTGGGCGCCACCACCCGTTCCGGCCTTATCACCACGCCCTTGCGCGACCGTTTCGGCATTCCGGTGCGGCTGAATTTCTATTCCGCCGACGAACTTCTTTCCATCGTGGAGCGCGGCGCGCGCGTGCTGGGTTTCGACCTCACCTCCGATGGCGCGCGCGAAATCGCCGGCCGTGCGCGCGGCACCCCGCGCATTGCCGGCCGGTTGCTCAAGCGCGTGCGCGATTTCGCCTCCGTCGCAAATCATGCGCGCGTCGATGCGAAGATCGCCGACGCCGCCCTCACCCGCCTGGAAGTCGATGCCCGCGGGCTCGATGCTTTCGACAAGCGCTATCTCGCGCTGATTGCCGAAGCCTTCGGCGGCGGCCCGGTCGGGATCGAAACCATTGCCGCGGCGCTGGGCGAAGCGCGCGACGCCATCGAGGAGATCGTGGAGCCGTTTTTGTTGCAGCAAGGCTTCGTGCAGCGCACCCCGCGCGGGCGTATCCTCACCGCCGCCGCTTTCGCGCATCTGGGCCTGCCCACGCCGCCGCAAAGCGCCGTTCAGCCGCAATTGTTCGAAGGTGAAGACGAATGAGTGGCGGAGGTTTCGGCCGCTTCGAAGGCAAGACGCATATCCTGCCTTTGCGAATTTATTATGAAGACACCGATCTGTCCGGTGTCGTCTATCACGCCAATTATCTGCGCTTCATGGAGCGCGGGCGTTCCGAATATTTCCGCTGCGCGGGCATCACCCGTCTTGCCATGCTCGACGATGAGGAGCCCACCGCCTGGACCCTGCGCAAAGCCAGCCTGGAATATTTCCGCCCCGCGCGCGTGGACGATTTGATCGAGGTGCGCACCGTTGCAACCGTTTTGACCGGCGCGCGTATGAATGCCGACCAAAGGATTTACTGCGGTGATACACTTCTCGTGCATGGTCGGGTGGAAGCGTGCATCATCACCCTTCGCGGGCGGCCGCGCCGCATACCGCAGGCGATGCGCGACAAACTCGCACCTTTGCTATTGCAAACAGAGGCTTAACAATTGGCGCCCAAATTCGGCCACGTTCAAATGCGCTTCTTGCCGGCCTTGGCCCCGCGAATGGGCAGTTTGCGGCCGGGTTCTGACAGGCGCGGAAAGGTTCCGTACATGGTTCTCAAGCGAGTTATCGCGGGCGTGGCGCTGGCGATGTGCCTTGGTGTCCTGCCCGCATGGGCGCAAGGCGCGCCCAAATCGGCGCCGCTCGGCGCCCCGGCCGAAACCCAGGCCCTGGGCGCGCCCGATGCCGCCCCCACCACCAATGTCGATGTCACCCAGACGGGCGGCACGCTCGGCCCCGAAGTCAGCGGCATCTCGGTCTATTCGCTGTTCATGCGCGCCGATCCGCTGGTCAAAACCGTGATGGGCATATTGTTCCTGGCGTCGCTGTGGTCCTGGGCGATCATCCTCAACAAATGGCTGGCGTTGGGCTCGCTGTCGCGCCGCGCCAACAAGTTCGAGCGCATCTTCTGGTCGGGCCAGTCGCTGGACGAGCTTTATTCGCAATTCGGAAAGAACCCCGATCATCCCATGGTGTCGGTGTTCGTGTCGGCCTTGCGCGAATGGCGCCGCGCCTTCGAGAACGGGCCGCCGCGCGAATCCCGGCTCGAAAGCATCAGGGACCGTATCGACAAGGCCATGTCGGTCACGATCCTGCGCGAGACCATGGGCATCGAACGCCAGCTCGGATTTCTGGCAACCGTCGGCGCCACAGCGCCGTTCGTGGGATTGTTCGGCACCGTCTGGGGCATCATGAATTCGTTTTCGGCCATCGCCGCGCGCCACGATACGACGCTGGCCGTCGTCGCACCGGGCATTGCCGAGGCGCTCTTCGCCACCGCCATGGGCCTGCTCGCGGCGATCCCCGCGGTGATCTTCTACAACAAGTTCGTGAACGACATTTCGCGCTACACCGGCCGCCTCGAAGGCTTCGCGGATGAATTCTCCGCGATCCTGTCGCGGCAGCTCGACGACAAAGCGGTGTAACCATGGTCGCAGCCGTCAAACGCGATCCGGGACGGCGCGGGCGCATCCGCCCGATGGCGGAGATCAATGTCACGCCTTTCGTGGACGTGATGCTGGTGCTTCTGATCGTGTTCATGGTGACGGCACCGCTGCTCACGGTCGGCGTGCCGGTCGATCTGCCGAAAACAAAGGCACAGGCGCTCGGCCAGGATCGCGAGCCGCTTTCCGTCACCATCCGCCGCGACGGCAAGATCTATCTGCAGAACACCGCGATCGCCGAAGACGAACTGGTGCCCAGGCTCGAAGCCATTTCCGCCAACGGCTACGACCAGCGCATCTTCGTGCGCGGCGACAAATCCGTCGATTACGGCCGCGTCATGGAAGTGATGGCCGAGATCAGTTCCGCAGGCTTCACCCATATCGGGTTGGTCACCGATGTCGCAAAACATCACAATCGGACGCAGTAGGCTGTCGCCGGCGCCAGCGGCCGGCGAAGAGACCTCTCCCGTCGGCATCCTGGGTTCGATCCTGCTGCATGGCGCGGTGATCGCGGCCACGTTGTTTTCCTTCGCCCACACGCTCGATATCGCCGACCGCACGCCGCCCGTGGTGCCCGTCGATCTGGTGACGATTGCGGACAAAACCGACATCGCGCCCCAGCAGATCCAAGCCCAGGAGCCGAAGGTCGAAAACATCACCCCCCCGCCGCTCGTCAGCGAACAGCCGGACATTCAACAACCCCAGGAAGAAGACGCCGAAGCGGCACCCCTGCCCGAATCCGCCCCTTCGCAACCTTTGGTAAAACCGAAGCTCACCCCGCAGATCGTGCCGAAATTCAAGCCCAAGCCGCCCGCGCCGAAGCACAAGAAAGAAAGCTTCGACATCGACAAGGTCCTGGCGTCGCTCGACAAGAAGGCGCCCAAATCCGCCGCGTCCAACGCCAAATCCGGCCAGCGCAACATCAAGGGCATCGGCGCGCAGAGCGCCATGACCATGGATATCTCCGATGCGCTTCAAAGCCAGATCAAGCGCTGCTGGAGCCCGCCGATCGGCGCGCCCAATCCCGCCGATCTGGTGGTCGATTTCGATCTTTTCCTCAATCCGGACGGCACGGTCGCACAGCCGCCACAATTGATTGGCACCTCTGGGGGCGCGGGCAATCCCTATGCGCGCGCCGCCGCCGATGCGGCAAGGCGGGCGATCTATGAATGCCAGCCGTATAAATTGCCTGCCGATCGTTACAGTCAGTGGCGCGAGATCAATCCCTTCCATTTCGATCCGCGCGACTGGATGGGCCAATAAGTTTCGGGAGACTGCCATGAGGTATTTCCGCTTCGCCGCGTTTGCGCTCGCGGGCGTTTTGTTTGCGTCCGCGCCGGCCTCGGCACAGCTCAGGGTCGATGTGACGCAAGGCAACATCCAGCCCATGCCCATCGCGATACCCGATTTCGTGGCGCCCGCGCCGGGCGATCAGACCGCCGCCGCCGATATCGCAAGCGTCGTGCGCGCCGATCTCGACCGTTCGGGATTGTTCAAGCCGCTCAATCCCAAATCCTTCATCGAGCACATCACCGATATCAACACGCCCCCGCAATTCGGTTCGTGGCGCGTCATCAATGCGCAAGGCCTCGTCACCGGCCAGGCCGCGATGCAGCCCGACGGCCGTTTGCGCGTCGATTTCCGCCTGTGGGACATCTACGGCGAAAATCAAATGCTGGGCCTGCAATATTACACCGCGCCCGAAAACTGGCGGCGCATCGCGCATCTGATTTCGGATGCGATCTACCAGCGCATCACCGGCGAGAAGGGCTATTTCGATACGCGTATCGTCTTCATCGCCGAATCCGGGCCTGCGCTGCATCGCAAGAAGCGGCTGGCCATCATGGACGAGGACGGCGCCAAGCCGAGCTTCCTGACCGACGGCAGCTACCTTGTATTGACGCCGCGATTCAACCCTTCCGCGCAGATGATCGCCTATATGTCCTATATCGGTAACAAGCCGCGCGTTTACCTGTTCGATCTGGAAACCGGGCGCCAGCAAATGCTGGGCAATTTCCCCAACATGACCTTCTCGCCGCGCTTTTCGCCGGACGGCAACAAAGTTGTCATGTCGCTGGAAAAGGGAGGCAATTCCGATATTTATGTGATGGATTTGCGAACCCGCTCCGTCACGCGGCTGACATACGATCCGGCTATCGACACTTCGCCGAGTTTTTCGCCGGACGGAAGCCGGATCGCCTTCGAATCCGATCGCGGCGGCAGCCAGCAGGTCTATGTGATGAACGCTGACGGCTCCAATGCCCGCCGCATCAGCTTCGGTGAAGGCAAGGCCGGCACGCCCGTGTGGAGCCCGCGCGGCGACCTGATCGCGTTTACCAAACAAGCCTCGGGCAGCTTTCGCATTGCGGTCATGCATACAGATGGTAGTGGCGAACGCGTCATCTCCGATGGGTGGGAGGACGAAGGCCCCACCTGGGCGCCGAACGGGCGTGTTTTGATGTTTACCAGAACGCTGCGCGGCGGACGGGGCAGCGAAATCTGGTCCGTGGATGTCACTGGCCGCAATGAACGCCGTGTCGAGACGCCGAGGGGCATGGGGGCATCCGATCCGGCCTGGTCGCCCTTGATCCAGTAAGGGGAGCTTTCTACAATTGATACAATTCTTGTGGGGCCATTTCGGCCCATCAGGCGTTAAGCCAAGCGGTGCGCGCGGGTAGGTTCTCACATGGTCCTTGCGCACTCGGGGACCGTGCCAGGTGGAGCAACTTCGATGATCAGGATTTCGACGGGTCTCAAACTCGCGGCCGTCGCGGCCGTATTCGTATTGGCTGGTTGCACGACCAAGCCGCAAGCCGTTGCAACGACGCCGCCGCCGGAACAGGCCCCGGTGCAACAGGCGCCGTCCATCGTGCCCGGCAGCGCGGAAGACCTTCGCGTCAATGTCGGCGACACGGTGCATTTCGACTACGACAAGTACGATATCAAGGACAACGACCGCGCCATCCTGCAAAAGCAGGCGGCGTGGCTTCAGCAATATCCGTCCGTGCGCGTGACCATCGAAGGTCATTGCGACGAGCGCGGCACGCGCGAATACAATCTCGCGCTGGGCGCGCGCCGCGCCAATGCGGTGAAGGAATATCTGGTCAGCCTCGGCGTGTCGGCGGCGCGCCTGGATACCATCTCCTACGGCAAGGAGCGTCCGATCTGCACCGAATCCACCGAGGATTGCTGGGCGCAGAACCGCCGCGCCGTGACCACCATCACCTCCGGTGCCAATTCCTGACGCCGGATCCATATGCGAAATGGAAGGGGGCGCTCTTTCGGGAGCGCCCTTTTTCGTTCGGGCGCATTTTCCCTTAAGGAATGTTTTTCGCGTCGGGCCTCATTTTGGGCTAGATGTTCGGCGCAAATACCGCGTCGCGGCAGGTGAGGAACATGAACGAGACGGCAAAAACGCGCATGCGCAACTGGAGTGCGGCCCTGGGCCTGGCAAGCGTCCTGATCGGGGCGGGCGCGGCCTTTGCGAGCGATGCGCCGCCCCTCGTCCAAAAGCTCAGCCCCGATCAGGTGCAGATTCGCCTGCATGCGCAAAAAGCGCCGGGCCTGCGGGTCGCCCAATTGTTCGGCGAGAGCGACGAGGAAAAAGCCGCCCGCCAGCAGCACGAAGACAGCCAGGACGCGCGCATTTCCGAACTCAGCCGGCGTATCAACGATCTGGAGGATTCGCTTCGCCGCGTCACAGGCCAGGCCGAAGAACTCGGCCACCGGCTGGACGAAGCCAATCAGCACATGGCGCGCATGCAGAAGGATTTCGATTACAAGATCTGCACGCTGGTGGCTCAGCAATTCGGCGCGGACGCGCAAGGCGGCGACGGCGGCCTTCCCTGCGCCGGCCAGAGCGGCGGGCAGATGAGCGGCTCCGCCCAGCAAGCGGTTACCGTCCACACCAGTGACGGCCCGATCCATCTTTCGCCGCCGCCCGGCGTCCTGGGCACGCTGCCCGCCGGCGCCGTGCCGAAGAACCAGACGGCCAGCGCCGCGCCGGCGCCCAGCGATACGCGCAAGAAATTCGATGCGGCGATGAACCTGCTCGCCCGCGCCCAGTATGACGAGGCCGCCGGTGCCTTTCGCAGCTTCGCCGATACCTATCCCGACGACGATCTCGCGCCCCAGGCGGTTTATTGGGTGGGCGACATAGCCTATGTGCAGAAGAATTATCCGGATGCCGCGCGCGCCTTCGCCGAGGGGATCAAGAAATATCCCAAATCGCCGCGCGCGCCCGATAGCATGTTGAAGCTCGGTCAATCGCTGATCGCGATGGATCAGAAGAAGGAAGGCTGCACCGCCCTTGGCGCGCTCGCGAGCAAATACCCCTCCGCCACAACGGAAATCGAGCAGGCCAAAGCCGCGCGCAAGGAATCCTGCCGATAAGGCTTTTGGCGCAGGCCTGACCGGCTTGCCATGGCCGGGCGCCGTTGCGGTCTCCGGCGGCGGGGATTCGCTGGCGCTGATGCTCATGCTGGCGCGCGCAAAGAAGAACCCCGCGCCCATCGTGCTTAGCGTCGATCACGGTCTGCGGCCGGATCTGGCCGGCGATGCCAACGCCGTTGTGCAGGCCGCGAAAAAACTGGGCCTCGAGGCGCATGTGCTTCGATGGACGGGCGCCAAGCCCAAATCCGATATCGAAGCGGCCGCGCGCGACGCGCGCTATCGCCTCATGGGCGAATGGTGCGCGGCAAACCGGGTCGGCGCGCTCTACCTCGCCCATACGCTGGAGGATCAGGCCGAAACCTTCCTGCTGCGCCTTGCGCGCGGCAGCGGGCTCGACGGGCTTTCGGCCATGCAGCAGATCGCGCCCTTTCCGCTGCCGGGTTTCGGCGATCTGAAGCTGGTGCGTCCGCTGCTCTCGCTCACGCGCGCGCAATTACGTGTCTGTCTGAAAGAGGCCGGCCTGGCATGGCGCGACGATCCGATGAACGAAGATCCGCGCTTTGCCCGCGTGCGCATCCGCCAAAGCTGGCCGCAGCTGGAAGGGATCGGGCTCACGCCGGCGCGCATCGCCGCGACCGCAGCCCATCTGGCGCGCGCCCGCGCGGCCCTCGATGCCGCGACCGAGGCACTGATCGCCGAGGCCTGCCGTTTCGACGGCCCCAAAATCCTCCTGGACGGTGCGGCCCTGGCACGCGTCCCGCGCGAAATCGGGCTCAGGGCACTCGCCACCCTTCTCGGCCGGGCCGGCGCCAAGCCCTATCGCCCCCGCTTCGAGCGGCTGGAGCGGCTGTTCGAGGCGGCTCTTCAGGGCCGGCCGGCGACGCTTCATGGCTGCCGGATCGGGCCCGTCACGCGCGGCAATGCCCCGTTCGGGGGCAAAACGCTCGAAATCGTGCCGGAAAATCCGCGCAAGCGCCGGAAATGACGGCACGATTCGTGCGTCCATGGGGTTATATTAACGGGAATTGCGTTGCGTCATTGCCCCTTTGGTTTCTTAACGTTTTAATGGCTGGCAAAGCGCTATGAAGGACCCCATATAGAGGCAAAGACCGCGGGAATCGCGGGAGGCCAGGAAAGACAGCACGTGAACAATCTTCGCAATCTCGCCCTGTGGATCATCATCGCCCTTTTGCTGGTGGCGCTGTTCAACATGTTCCAGGGCACCGGCAGCCATCCCAATGCCAACGCCATCACCTACACCCAGTTCAATCAGGATGTGGTGCAGGGCGATGTCAAATCGGTGACCATTCAGGGCAACCAGCTCAAGGGTACGCTTTCCAACGGCCAGGCCTTCACCACCTACAAGCCCGACGATCCCAATCTCGTTTCGCGGCTGCTCGACCACAATGTGAATTTCAACGCGGTGCCCGCCGATGACGGCATGCCCACCTTGATGGGCATCTTCATCAACTGGTTCCCGATGCTGCTTTTGATCGGGGTGTGGATTTTCTTCCTGCGCCAGATGCAATCGGGCGGCGGCAAGGCCATGGGCTTCGGCAAGAGCCGCGCGAAACTGCTGACCGAACGCACCGGCCGCGTGACCTTCGAAGATGTCGCCGGCGTCGACGAAGCCAAGGAAGAATTGAAAGAGATCGTGGATTTTCTCCGCGATCCGCAGAAATTCCAGCGCCTCGGCGGGCGCATTCCCAAAGGCGTGCTGCTCGTCGGCCCGCCCGGCACCGGCAAGACGCTGCTTGCGCGTTCCATTGCGGGCGAAGCCAATGTGCCGTTCTTCACGATTTCCGGTTCCGATTTCGTCGAAATGTTCGTGGGCGTCGGCGCCAGCCGCGTGCGCGACATGTTCGAGCAGGCCAAGAAGAACGCGCCCTGCATCGTCTTCATCGATGAAATCGATGCGGTCGGCCGTCATCGCGGCGCCGGCCTCGGCGGCGGCAATGACGAACGCGAGCAGACGCTGAATCAATTGCTGGTCGAAATGGACGGCTTCGAGGCCAATGAAGGCGTCATCCTGATTGCCGCCACCAACCGTCCCGACGTGCTGGACCCCGCGCTTCTGCGCCCGGGCCGTTTCGACCGTCATGTCGTGGTGCCCAATCCCGATCTGGCGGGCCGCGAAAAAATTCTGCGCGTGCATATGCGCAAGGTTCCGCTGGCGCCGGACGTCGATCCCCGCGTGATCGCGCGCGGTACGCCCGGCTTCTCCGGCGCCGATCTCGCCAATCTCGTCAACGAAGCGGCCTTGCTTGCCGCGCGGCGCGGCAAGCGCGTCGTCACCATGACCGAGCTGGAAGACGCCAAGGACAAGGTGATGATGGGCGCCGAGCGCCGCTCCATGGCGATGACCGAAGAGGAAAAGAAACTCACCGCCTATCACGAGGGCGGCCATGCGCTGGTGGCGCTCAATGTTGTCGGCTCCGATCCGATCCACAAGGCCACGATCATCCCGCGCGGCCGCGCGCTCGGCATGGTGATGCGTCTTCCCGAACGCGACCAGCTTTCGGTAACGCGCGAAAAGATGCAGGCCGATCTGGCCGTGGCCTTCGGCGGGCGCATCGCCGAAGAACTGATCTTCGGCCACGACAAGGTCACGACCGGCGCGCTCAGCGATATCGAAATGGCGACGCGCATGGCGCGCGCCATGGTCACCCGCTTCGGCATGAGCGATGCGCTCGGCCCCATCGCGTATGCGGAGAACCAGGAAGAGGTCTTCCTCGGCCACAGCGTCTCGCGCCAGCAGAACGTGTCCGAAGCGACCGCCCAGAAGATCGATTCCGAAATCCGCCGCATCATCGATACGGCTTATCAGCGCGCCCACGACATCCTGACCACGCACAACGAAGATCTGCACATCATCGCGCGCGGGCTGCTCGAATACGAAACCCTGACGGGCGACGAAATCGTGGCGCTTCTGAAAGGCATCCCGCCGGTGCGCACGCCGTATGAAGATCCCGAACCCCAACGCGGCCCGGGCCCGTCGGTCCCCGCCGCCGGCCGCCGCCCCGGCATCCCCACGCCGGAACCGCAGCCGGGCCGGTGATTGCTGTCTAAGCTGCTTTCGGCCGCCCCGCTTTGCGCGGGCGGAAATGTGCCGCCAGCGTCATCGGATCCGCCGCCATCGCGCGGCAGGCAATCGCCACCGCCGTCGGAATATTCGCGCCCGAGCGATAATTCTTGATCGTCGCCACGCTCAGCCCCAGCGCATCGGCGGCCTCGGCATTGGAAAGGCCCGTTTTCTCCTGCCAGCGGACGAAGTCGCGTGTCTTGAACGGTTTCTGCTCTTCAGCAAGCGACAACAGCGTCGAGGCTCCGAGATCGAGATCGCCTTGCCATCCGATCGCCGCGCCCCCGTCGATCACCTGTACTTTCCTGAACAGCCCCGGATCGCGCAGCGGTGCGAATGCCCTGGTTCGCGACACGGTTCCTTCGAGGTCCACCGTGCGCCAACCCTCGTGCTTGAACCTGAGCCGCAAAGTTTTCCCCCTGCCAGCTTGCACCTGCGTGATGCTCGGCAGGGGCCCGCCAATGACGATCATCTCATCCATTCTCATCCGTGCGCAGCTTTCGCCACGCCTCCTCCAACTCTGGCCGATGGTCCCGCGCCCAGCCATGTGCTTTCTTCCACAATCGCGCGGAAATTTTTCCTGCCATGATCTCCAGGCAATCCAATCTGACCTGCACTTCTCCATCGGCCGTGATAATGTGGAAATGCGGTGGATTGTGGTCCTTCCGGTACATCGTAATCTTCCAGCCGTCGCCCGCATGGATGGTCGGCATCGTGCGTTCCCCCCGAAAATAATCTAGGCTAAAATTTGGCTGAATGCAATGACGGTCACCATCTTCGCCATCCTCAACATCACCGAAGACTCGTTCTCCGACGGCGGCAAATATCTCGCGCCGGATGCCGCGCTGGCGCGTGCGCACTTGCTTGCGAAGGATGCCGATGTTCTCGATATCGGGGCGGCGTCGTCTCATCCCGATGCGAAGCCGGTTGCACCCGATGTTGAAATCGCGCGTCTCCATTCCGTTCTGCCTGCGCTGAAGCGCGAAGGCGTGAAGGTTTCCGTCGATACCTTCTCGCCTGAAGTCCAGACATGGGCGCTCGCGCAAGGCGCGGACTACATCAACGACATCCAGGGCTTCCCCGACCCTTCGCTCTACCCCGCCCTCGCCGCATCGAAAGCGAAGCTCATCGTCATGCATTCGGTGGCGGGCAGGGGGCCGGCCACCCGCGCCGAAATACCCCATTCGGAAATCTTCGCCCGCGTCTGCGGCTTCTTCGACAGCCGCATCCCCGCGCTCACCGCCGCGGGCATCGCGCGCGAGCGGCTTATCCTCGATCCCGGCATGGGTTTTTTCCTGGGCGCCGATCCGGCCAATTCGTTAACTATTCTTGCCCGCCTGCCGGAGTTGAAAGCCCGCTTCGGCCTGCCCATCCTGGTCTCGGTCTCGCGTAAATCTTTCTTGCGAAAAATTACCGGCCGCAGCGCGCCCGAATCCGGCCCCGCCTCGCTTTCGGCCGAGCTTTTCGCGTGCGCCCGGGGGGCCGATTATGTCCGCACCCATGAGCCGGGGGCCCTGAGGGACGCACTGGCTGTGACCGCCATGCTTGCCAGCCCGGGTGGGCGCGCCTAGAACGCTGCAACCGGCAACATTTTGCTATAATTCAACGTTAGGCATTGGCGGCGTTGAATGGCTGGGTAGGCTTCAGATTTGAGAACCATGACGCGGAAACTCTTCGGTACGGATGGCGTGCGCGGACGCGCCAACACTTTTCCCATGACGCCCGAAATCGCCATGAAGGTCGGCATGGCGGCCGGGCGCATCTTCACGCGCGGCGATCATCGCCACCGCGTGGTGATCGGCAAGGACACGCGGCTGTCCGGCTACATGATCGAGCCCGCGCTGGTTGCGGGCTTCACCGCGGTGGGCATGGATGTGTTCCAGTTCGGCCCGCTGCCAACGCCCGCCGTCGCCATGCTCACGCGGTCGCTTCGCGCCGATCTCGGCGTGATGATCTCGGCCTCGCACAATCCCTATCAGGACAACGGCATCAAATTGTTCGGACCCGACGGCAACAAGCTCTCCGACGAATGCGAAGCCGAAATCGAAGCGTTGATGGAAAGCGGATTGGCAGAGGGCCTGGCCGAGCCGTCCAAACTGGGCCGCGCCAAACGCATCGACGACAGCCAGGCGCGCTACATCGAATTCGCCAAGCGCACCTTCCCCAAGCATCTGCGGCTGGAGGGCATGCGCGTCGTCATCGATTGCGCCAACGGGGCGGCCTACAAGGTTGCGCCCGACGTGCTGTGGGAACTGGGCGCGGAAGTTTTCAAGATCGGCGTCACGCCCGACGGCTTCAACATCAATTCGGAATGCGGTTCCACCGCGCCCGCCGCGATGTCGGCGAAGGTGCGCGAGGTGCGCGCCGATTTCGGCATCGCGCTCGACGGCGATGCGGACCGCGTGGTGATGGCCGACGAACAGGGCCGCATCATCGACGGCGACCAGATCCTCGCGCTCATCGCCAAGTCGTGGTCCGCGAAAGGCGAATTGAAGGGCGGCGGCGTGGTCGGCACGGTGATGTCGAATGCCGGCCTCGAACGCTATCTCAAAAGCATGAAGATGACGCTCGCCCGCGCCTCGGTGGGCGACCGCTACGTGATCGAGGAAATGCGCAAGGGCGGCTTCAATGTCGGCGGCGAGCAATCGGGCCATATCGTGCTCAACGATTTTTCCACCACCGGCGACGGGTTGATTGCGGGTTTGCAGGTCCTGGCCGTGCTGGCCGAAGAACAAAAACCCGCCAGCGAAGCCGCACACCTGTTCGATCCGCTGCCGCAGGTGATGGAGAATGTGCGCTTCCGCAACGGCTCGCCGCTGGAAGACACGCGCGTCAAATCGCAGATCGAAGCGGTGAGCGCGCGTCTCAACGGCTGCGGCCGCGTGCTGGTGCGCAAATCGGGCACCGAGCCCGTCATCCGCATCATGGCCGAAGGCGAAGACGAAAAGATCGTGCGCGAAGCCGTGCGCGAAATCGCGGGCGCCATCCGCGATGCCGCAGCCTAGGCTTTTAATCATCGCCGGATCGGATTCGGGCGGCGGCGCGGGGCTTCAGGCCGATATCAAAACCGCCAGCGCCTTCGGCGTCTATGCCATGACGGCCGTGACCGCCGTCACCGCGCAGAACACCAAAACGGTTTCGAAGATTCAGTTGATTCCCGCCGAATTGGTGCGCGAACAGATCGCGCTTTGCCTGAGCGATATCGGCGCCGACGCCATCAAGATCGGCATGCTGGGTTCGGCCGCAATCGTCAAAGCGGTGGCGGCGGCCCTCGCAAAACAGAAAATCCCCATCGTGCTCGATCCGGTCATGATCTCGACCAGCGGAAGGACATTGTTGCCGCAAAATGCCGTTGCCGCGTTGAAGAAACATCTTTTGCCGCTTGCAACGCTCGTCACGCCGAACCTGCCGGAAACCAAAGCGCTCACGGCGACCGCGAACCCGGAAAAGGCCGCGCGCAAGTTGATGGAGATGGGCGCCAAGGCCGCCCTCATCAAAGGCGGTCACTCCACGACGGAAACCATCGACGATGTCTTCGTCTGGGATCACGGCGTCGATGTGTTTGCGTTTCCCCGCATCAAGACGCGGCATACGCATGGCACAGGCTGCACGCTTTCAACCGCCATTGCCTGCGGTCTGGCGAAAGGCGAACCCTTGCCGCTCGCCGTCAGCAAAGCGCGCGAATTTCTGCAACACGCAATTGAAACTGCACCGGGATTGGGCAAGGGCCACGGGCCGTTGAATTTGGCGAGTAGCGAGTAGCGAGTAGGGAAGAGATCCCTATTCGCCACTCGCCACTCGCCATTTGCCATTTGCCTTTACGCCAAGACCTTATCCAGCCTGTTGCGGATAATCGCTTCCGCCTCTTTCACGATGCGCGCAACAAGCTCCGCGCAAGAGGGAATATCGTGGATCAGGCCCTGGCTTTGCCCCGCCGACCAGATGCCGGCATCCATCTCGCCCTTGTCGAGCACGCTTGCGCCGCGAACGCCGGCGACCAGGTCCTTCACATCGGCAAAGGTCGCATTGCCGCGCTTTTCGATGGCCACCACCTCGTCGCTGACCGCGTTCTTCGCCACGCGCGCGGTGTTGTGCAGGGTGCGGAAGATCAAATTGGTGCCGCGTTCGTCATTGGCCACGATCTGCTCTTTCACCTGCTGGTGGATCGGCGCTTCTTTCGTCGCCATAAAGCGCGTGCCCATGTTCACCCCGTCGCAGCCCAGCGCCAGCGCCGCCACAAGCCCGCGCGCATCGGCGATGCCGCCGCTGGCGATGATCGGAATGGTCAGTTTGTCGGCGGTGGCGGGAAACAGCACCATGCCGCACACATCGTCTTCGCCGGGATGACCCGCGCATTCGAATCCGTCGATGGACACGCAATCCACGCCGATGCTCTGCGCCTTCACCGCATGGCGCACGCTTGTGCATTTGTGGATCACCTTCACGCCGGCTTCCTTGAAGCGCGGCAGATGCGGCTGCGGATTGTTGCCCGCGGTCTCCACGATTCGGATGCCGCCTTCGATGATCGCTTCGCGATATTCGTCGTAAGGGATCGGCGTGATCGATGGCAGGATGGTCAGGTTCACGCCGAAGGGTTTGTCGGTGATGTCGCGGCAGCGCTTCAATTCCCTGGCGAGGTCTTCGGGCTTGCCCGCCGAATGCGCGGTGATGAAGCCCAGCGCGCCGGCATTGGCGACGGCGCCGATCAATTCGGCCTTGCCCACGCGGGTCATGCCGCCGCAAGTGATGGGCGCTTCCACGCCGAACATCTCGGTGAATCGGGTCTTGATCATGGTTCGTCCCTTCGAATGGCTATTCGCAAGGGTGCCGGGAATTCGTGCGCCCGCGCAAGTGTGCCGTTAGGGCAGCCTCACCGGTCCACGAACGGATCGCGTACGAGGATCGTGTCTTCGCGCTCCGGGCTGGTGGAGAGCATGAACACCGGCGAGCCGATCAGTTCCTCCACCCTTCGCACATATTTCACCGCCGCCGCCGGCAAATCGGCCCAGCGCCGCGCGCCATGGGTGGATTCGTTCCAGCCTTCGAAGGTTTCGTAAACCGGCTCGCACCGCGCCTGTTCGCCCGCATCGGCCGGCAGGTAATCGATCACGCGCCCGTCCAGCCGATAGCCCGTGCAAAGCTTGATCTCTACGAAGGTGTCGAGCACATCGAGTTTGGTCAGCGCCACCCCGTCGATGCCGCCGGTGACGACGGTCTGGCGCACCAGCACGGAATCGAACCAGCCGCAGCGGCGTTTGCGTCCCGTCACGGTGCCGAATTCCGCGCCGCGCTCGCCCAGCTTGTCGCCGGTGGCGCAGGTGAGTTCGGTCGGAAACGGCCCTTCGCCCACCCGCGTGGTGTAGGCTTTCACGATTCCCAGAACGGTGCCGATATCGCGCGGGGAAACGCCCGCGCCCGCCGCGGCTTGCCCGGCAACCGTGTTCGAAGACGTTACATAAGGATAGGTGCCATGATCGATATCGAGCAGAACGGCCTGCGCGCCTTCGAACAGGATGCGGCTTCCCGCGTGGCGCGCTTCATCCAGCTTGCGCCACGCCGAGCCGATAAAGGGCACGACTTTCGGCGCGATCTCCTGCAATTGCTTCAGCAGCGCATCGGCATCGATCTCCTCGCCGCCCATGCCGCGGCGCAGCGCATTGTGATGCGCAAGGAGGCGCTCGATCTTCGCCGGCAGAGACGCAACATCTTTCAAATCGATGGCGCGCAGTGCGCGGCGGCCGACTTTGTCCTCATAGGCGGGTCCGATGCCGCGCTTGGTCGTGCCCAGCCGCGTCACGCTGTTGGCGGTTTCGCGCGTCTCATCGAGTTCGCGATGCAGCGGCAGGATCAGGCACGCATTCTCCGCCAGCAGCAGATTGTCCGGCCCGATGGCCACGCCCTGCGCCTTCAGCTTTTCGATTTCCGAAATGAAGGCCCAGGGATCGACCACCACGCCATTGCCGATCACCGCAAGCTTGCCCGGCCGCACCACGCCGGACGGCAGCAAACTCAATTTGTAGGTCACGCCGTCGATCACCAGCGTATGGCCGGCATTGTGGCCGCCCTGAAAGCGCACCACCACATCGGCGCGCGCCGAAAGCCAGTCCACGATCTTGCCTTTGCCTTCGTCGCCCCATTGGGCGCCGATCACGGCCACATTCGACATAGTCCGTACCCGGATGTTGGTTGCTGACCCGGCCGAACCGGGCACGGTAACCGACTATAGGCGATTCAGGCGGGGGCTGTCAGTGCGGCATGGGCCAGAAGGGCACCAGCATGGGCACCCTGCGGCGATAAGCATCGTAGGCTTCGGGCCCCAGACCTTCGCGTAGGAAGCCTTCTTCGAGCCGTGCCTTCATCCAGAAGCCGAGCGTCATCACGGCCAGGCCGATGACGGCCGCAAGCGTTCCGCGCGCGATGGCTGTGGCCAGAAGCGCAACGATGATGCCGGTGTAGATCGGGTGACGCACCAGCCGGTAAGGGCCGGTATCCACGATCCGGTGGCCTTCCTTGCGCGTCACCGCACCCGACCAAAGGTCGCCCAGATGGATGCGCGCCCACCAGCAGAACAGAAAACCCGCCGCTTCCAGCCCCACCAGCGCCCAGAGCAGCGCCTCGCTGCCGATGCCCCAAAGCGGAAACGACATGCGATGGATCCACAGCGGTTCGAAGAAGATGAGCGCGCCAATCGCGATCACCACACGATAGGCCGCTTCGCTGCCCAGGCCCGGCCGGGCACTGGCGCGCTTGCTCCACATCGCGGCGGCGAACCAAGAGAGCGCCCACCCGCCCCATAGCAGGAGCATCACATGGCCGGGCCCGGCGGACGGTGCGATCATATGAGTCTGTTCACGAAGGGCACCAGCATGGGAACGCGCCCGCAATAGGCCGCATAGGCTTCGTCTCCCAATTCCCGGGTGAGGAATTTCTCCTCCAGCATCGCTTTCAGCGCATAACCGATCAGGATGATGGCGGCTCCCGTGATCGCGGTCAGCGTTCCGGTATCGGCGGCCGTCGCAATCGCCGCCACGATCATGCCCGTATAGATGGGATGGCGCACAAGCTTGTAGGGTCCGGAATCGACCACGCGATGTTCGTTCTTCTTTGTGACGAAGCTCGACCACATCGGCCCCAGATGCACGCGCGCCCACCAGCACAGCCCGAATCCGGCAATCGCGGCTGCCAGCAAAACCCATTGCCAGCCGCGATCGAGCCGATAGAGCGGGCGCACCGGAAAAAACGGCGGATCGTAGATGTCGAACAGCAGCACGAAGCCGGCAAGGGTCGCCACGCGATAAGGCAGTTCGCGCAGGAAGCCCGGCCGCGCCGCGGTTTCATTGGTCCAGAACGCGGCTCCGATCCAGGAGGCGAAGAACAGGAACCATGCAAGGTAAAAGGCGAATTCCGGCGACATCCCCAGGCCCCGTTGTCCACCCTCTAACTTCAGCAGACGGCCTCAGAATGCAAGCGCCTTGGCGAGCTTCACCGGGGCCAGCTTGCGGATTTCGGCCACCACCGTGTCGGGCACGTCACCATCCACCTCCACCAGCGCGATGGCGTCCTCGCCCGGCGCGCTGCGGCCCAGCGCGAAGGAGGCGATGTTGACTTTGGCATCGCCCAGGATGGTGCCGAGCCGGCCGATGAAGCCGGGCTTGTCCTCGTTCACAACATAAAGCATGTGGGGCGCGAATTCGGTGTCCAGATTGATGTCCTTCACCTGGATCAGGCGCGGGCGGCCGTCGGAGAACACGGTTCCCGCCACCCGCCGCGTGGTCCCGTCTGCCAGCGCCGCGGTGACCTTGATATAGCCTTCATAGGCGCCCTGCTGGGGCCGGCGCGTTTCGCTCACCTTGATGCCGCGCTCGCGCGCCACGATGGGCGCATTGACCATGTTCACTTCGCTCAGCGTCGGCTTGAGCACGCCCATCAGGGCGGCTTGCGTCAGCGCGCGCTGGTTGAGTTCGGAGGCCGTGCCTTCATAGACGATCTCGACCGATGTAAGGCTCGTATCGGTGAGTTGCCCCACAAACGCGCCGAGCTTTTCGGAAAGCACGATCCAGGGCCGCACCTTCTGCGCTTCGTCGGCGCTGATGGAGGGCATGTTGAGCGCATTCACGATGGCGCCGGTCAGAAGATAATCCGAAATCTGTTCGGCCACCTGCAGCGCCACATTTTCCTGCGCTTCCTCGGTGGAGGCGCCCAGATGCGGGGTGGCGATCACCTTGTCGGAACCGAACAGCACGTTCGATTTGGCGGGCTCTTCGCTGAACACGTCACAGGCCGCGCCCGCGACATGGCCGGAATCGATGGCCGCGCGCAAGGCCGCTTCATCGACCAGTCCGCCGCGCGCGCAATTGATGATGCGCACGCCCTTCTTCATCTTGTTGATGGCATCGGCCGAGATGATGTTGCGCGTCTCGTTGGTGAGCGGGGTGTGCAGCGTGATGAAATCGGCGCGGGCGAGCAGATCGTTCAGCTCCACTTTCTCCACGCCCATATCGGCGGCGCGTTCCGCCGAAAGATAGGGATCGAAGGCGACCACTTTCATCTTCAGGCCCTTGGCGCGGTCGGCCACGATGGAGCCGATATTGCCCGCGCCGATCAGCCCCAGAACCTTGCCGTAAAGCTCGGTGCCCATGAAGCGGTTCTTTTCCCACTTGCCCGCTTGCGTCGACGCATTCGCCGCCGGCAGATCGCGCGCCAGCGCCATCATCATGGCAATCGCATGTTCGGCGGTGGTGATGGAATTGCCGAACGGCGTGTTCATCACGATCACGCCGGCAGCCGTGGCGGCGGGAATGTCCACATTGTCCACGCCGATGCCGGCGCGCCCCACAACCTTCAGCTTCTTTGCCGCCTTGATGACATCGGCGGTGACTTTGGTGGCCGAGCGGATCGCAAGCCCGTCATATTCGCCGATGACCGCGAGCAATTCGTCCTTGCTCATGCCGGTCTTCACATCGGCTTCGACGCCGCGCTGCTTGAAAATCTCGAGCGCCGCGGGCGAGAGCTTGTCGGAAATCAGAACCTTGGGCATGTCATTCTCCATTCCATTTTCCCTCTCCCCCATTGGGGGAGAGGGCAGGGTGAGGGGGCGCCGATGCAAAACGCGATGTCTGCTGTTTCATCTGCACCATTCATGCAGATCGGCATCAACGCTTCCCAAACCCTTCGAGATCGTCACTTCGCGGAAACACCCCCTCACCCCGCCCTCTCCCCCGATGGGGGAGAGGGAGAGTCAGGGTGCTATCCATTCTTCACTTGTCCCCACGCCCAATCGAGCCAGGGCGTGAGCGCTTCCAGATCGGCGCGTTCGATGGTGGCGCCGCACCAGATGCGCAAGCCCGGCGGCGCTGCGCGATAGGCGGCGATGTCGAAAGCCACGCCTTCCTTGTCCAGCGTCGTCGCGATCTTCTTGGCGGCGTCCGCCTTGGCTTCGTCATCGAGCGCGGCAAACCACGGATCGGTGATCTTCAAACACACGCTGGTGTTGGAGCGGATGGCTTCGCTTTCGGCCAGGAAATCGGCCCAGCCGCATTCCTTCACCCAGCGCGCAATCACAGCCGTATTCGCATCGGCGCGCGCCATCAGCCCTTTCCAGCCGCCAACGCTTTCGGCCCAGGTGAGCGTGTCGAGATAATCTTCCACCGCCAGCATCGACGGCGTGTTGATGGTCTCGCCGACGAAGATGCCTTCGTTGAGCTTTCCGCCCTTGGTCATGCGGAAAATCTTCGGCAGCGGCCAGGGCGGCGTATGGGATTCGAGGCGCTGAACCGCGCGCGGGCTCAAGACCAGCATGCCGTGCGCCGCTTCGCCGCCCAGCACCTTCTGCCAGGAGAACGTCACCACATCGAGTTTCGACCACGGCAAATCCATCGCGAATGCGGCGCTGGTCGCATCGCAAATGGTCAGCCCTTCGCGCGAATCCGAAATCCACTCGCCATTCGGCACGCGCACGCCGCTGGTCGTTCCGTTCCACAGGAATACGATATCGTGCGAAGGATCGGCCTGTTTCAGATCGGGAAGCTGCCCATAGCCTGCCTTGATGACGCGCGTGTCTTTCAGCTTGAGCTGCTTGACCGCATCGGTCACCCAATCCTCGCCGAAACTTTCCCAGGCCAGGCAATCCACAGGCCTCGCGCCCAGCATCGACCACATCGCCATTTCGACCGCGCCGGTATCCGACGCCGGCACGATACCCACGCGATAATCCTCGGGAATACCGAGCACCTTCTTGGTGCGCTCGATGGCATCCTTCAGCTTGGCTTTGCCCGGTTTGGCGCGGTGGGAGCGGCCCAGAAGGGCGCCGTTCAAGGCTTCGACAGTCCAGCCCGGCCGTTTGGCGCAAGGTCCGGACGAAAAAAAAGGCCGTGCAGGGCGCACGGCCGGTTTTGTACCGGTCATCGATCATTCCTTCCAGAATGAAGCGCCGCGTTGGGGCGGCGTGGCCCGCGGCTGATATAGGACTTTGGACCCTGCGCGTCAATCGCGGCGGAGTGATGCAGGCAAATCAGATGTGAATCTCGCCTTTCATGTAAAGCGAACAAGGCCCGGACAGGATCGTGCGTTCGCCGTCATCGCTGCAGGTGAGATCGCCGCCGCGCGGGGAAACCTGGCGCGCTTTCAAGGTTTTCTTGCCCAGACGCTTCGCCCAATAAGGCGTCAGCGCGCAATGCGCCGAACCCGTCACCGGATCTTCGGGCACGCCCTTGTCGGGTGCGTAGAAACGCGAGACGAAATCGTAGCCGTCATCGCCCGGCGCGGTGACGACAAGTCCCCAAAGACCGGTTTTGCGCAGTACGCGTGCAATGTCGCCGCAATCGCGAATGGCGCGGATATCGCGCGCATTGTCCCAAACCGCAACGACATAACGCGACGACAGAACATCGGTGGGCGCGGGCATTGCCAAAGCCTCGGCAATCTCTTTGCCGAGCGTCGCCGCATCGTCGCGCTTTTGCGGCATTTCCGAAGGCAGTGACATCGTGTGGCGGCCATCGTTTCCGCGATCGACGCTCAGCGTGCCCGACCGCGTTTCGAAGGAAACGGTCTTCAACTCCGGCGCAAGTTCGGCAAACACCAGCCATGCGCTTGCCAGCGTCGCATGTCCGCACAGATCGACTTCGCTGGCCGGCGTGAACCAGCGCAGATCGAAATGCGTGGCATGTTTGCGCACGAAGAAGGCGGTTTCGGCCAGATTGTTTTCATTGGCGATCTTCTGCATCAGATCGCCGTCGAGCCATTCTTCGAGCGGCACCAGCGCCGCGGGATTTCCCTCCAGCGGCACGTTCGCAAACGCATCGACTTGCCACAGATCGAGCTTCATGACCGCCCCCGAATATGCGGCGGGAATTAAATCCGAAATCCGGCGCGGAAGAACGCGCGTTTATGCATAGCGGACCAGCATCCTACCTCCCCCTTGTGGGGAGGTCGACGCGCGCAGCGAAGCGAGCACGTCGGGTGGGGGTGGTGGCGCCCCCACAAGAGGGAGGTGAAGTTGCTACACTCCCGCCTGCGCTTCGCCGATATGGCTGCGCTTTTCGGCCAGCGCGCGCTTCATCTGGTGCTGCAGCTTGTCGAAGGCTTTCACTTCGATCTGGCGCACGCGCTCGCGGGAGACGCCGTATTTGCGCGAAAGTTCTTCCAGCGTCGCCGGATCGTCGCGCAAGCGGCGCGCTTCGATGATGTCGCGCTCGCGCTCGGTCAATTCGCCCAAAGCGGCGGCGAGCAGGCCCTTGCGTTCGCCCAGCTCTTCGGATTCCGCCATGCGGGTTTCCTGGTCGAGCGTGTCGTCGGTCAGCCAGTCCTGCCATTCCGATTCGCCTTCGGCCTTCATCGGCGCGTTCAGCGAGGAATCGGGCGCGGACAGGCGCCGGTTCATGTCCACCAGCTCGTTTGCGCTGACGCCCAGCTTGTCGGAAAGCTCCGCCACGTGTTCCGGGGTAAGGTCGCCTTCTTCGAGCGCATTGATGTTGGTCTTGGCCTTGCGCAGATTGAAGAACAGCTTCTTCTGCGCCGCGGTGGTGCCGATCTTCACAAGGCTCCAGGAGCGCAGGATGTATTCCTGGATGGCTGCGCGTATCCACCACATGGCATACGTCGCCAGCCGGAAGCCGCGGTCGGGCTCGAAGCGCTTCACCGCCTGCATCAGGCCCACATTGCCTTCGGCCACGATCTCCGAAACCGGCAGGCCGTAGCCGCGATAGCCCATGGCGATCTTGGCCACGAGTCTGAGATGCGAGGTGATCAGCTTCTTGGCCGCGTCTGAATCTTCATGCTCGCGCCAGGCCTTGGCGAGCATGTATTCCTCTTCGGGCTGCAGGAGCGGGAATTTGCGAATCTCGGAGAGATAGCGCGACAATCCGCCTTCGCCCGTCAGTGCTGGAACGCCTCTGCTGCTCATGACATTCACCCCTTGTCTCAACGACGCCCCTTCGCGTCTTGCCCCTGATTCTACAACGCACGAAACCGCTGTTGGATAAGTGTGGATTTCGAATACGGCGAAATACGGGTGAAACCTAGGTACGATAAGGGATTATACAAGCCGTCCCGGCGGGGATAGCGCAGCGCCTATCCCAAATTTAATGGGCGGCGGATGGTAAATCCGGGCCCAGCCTTCTCAGGCTCTGTACGAGTTTGGCGAAATCGGCCGGCCAGGGCGCCTCGAAGCGCATGGTTTTGTGGGTCGTGGGGTGCTGGAAGCCCAGCAGCCGGGCATGCAGCGCCTGGCGGGGAAAATGCTCGGCCGCCCCATAGGCCTCTGCTTCCTCCGGGGTTTTGGCCCGGGGGCTGCGGCGCGAGCCGCCATAGGCGGGATCGCCGATCAGCGGATGGCCGATATGCGTCAGATGCACGCGGATTTGATGCGTGCGCCCGGTCTCCAGCCGGCATTCGACGAGGCTGGCGAAGGGGCGTTCGCCGAAGCGCTCGATCACGCGATAGCGCGTGCGCGCTTCCTTGCCGGCGCCGCGCAGCACGCCCATGCGCTTGCGATCGAATGGATTTCGCCCGATCCGGGTTTCGATGATGCCGTCGCCGGCGCGCGGCGCGCCCCACACGACGGCATGATAGGCCCGTTCGATGGCATGTTTTGCGAATTGCTTGGCAAGGCTCGTCATGGCGCGTTCATTTTTCGCGGCCACCAGAAGCCCGCTGGTGTCCTTGTCCAGCCGGTGCACGATTCCCGGCCGCAATTGCCCGCCCACGCCTTTCAGGGATGCGCCGCAATGGGCGATCAGCGCATTGACCAGCGTGCCGTCCGGATTGCCGGCGGCCGGATGCACCACAAGCCCCGCCTGCTTGTCGATCACGATGAGATCGTCGTCCTCGTAAACCACATCGAGCGGAATGGCTTGCGCCTCGGGGGCGGCAGGCATGGGCGGCGGCACATCCAGCGCGTAGGTCTCGCCCGGTTTGACCCGTGTATTGCCGTCTTTTATCGTCGCGCCGTTTCGCGCCACCGCGCCCGATGCGATCAATTGCTGAAGCCGCGAGCGGCTGAGTTCCGGCAGGCGCTCGGCCAGGAAACGGTCGAGGCGAAAACCATTGTGGTCTTCATCCACGCGCACGCTGCGCGAATGTCCGCCTACGGAGGATTTTGTGTCAGACGTCACGCCCGGACCCGCCGATCAATACAAATCGAGCGCAAGCTACCGCGGGGCCAAGGCCGCCGTCATCCTGCTTGGCATACTTCTGGCCATCGCCTTCCTGCTTTTGATCGTCGGTTTCGCCGTGAAGCTGGGCCGAAAGAGCGGGGCCGACGCCGCACCCGTCCGCTTCACGCTCGCCCATGGCGCGAAGATCCTGTCCACCGAGGTTTCGGGCAACCGGCTGATCATCCATGTGAAGAGCAGCGCCGGCGAGGAGATCGACATCATCGACACCCAGGACGGCCATCTCGTCGGCCAGGTCAAGCCGCAAGCCCGATGATTGCGGCGCTGTCCATATCCCGCGCACTTCGCGAAAAGATCGCCGAAGACGCGCGCAAGGCCTTTCCCAGCGAATGCTGCGGGCTGATCGAAGGGGCCCGCGAATTCGAAACCGCGCGCGCCATCGCCATCCATCCCACGCGCAACACCGCCGATACGCCCGACCGCTTCCAGATCGATCCGGCCGAGCATATCCGCCTGCTGCGCAAGGCCCGCGCGGCCGGGCACGACATCGTGGGCTGCTACCACTCCCACCCCAACGGCAAGGGCGAGCTTTCCGCCGCCGACCGCGAGAACGCCAGCGAAGACGATTTCGTCTGGGTCATCGCGGCCATCGGCCCAGACAAAAAGCCCAAACTCACCGGCTTCGCCTGTTCGGGGGGAACCTTCGCCCCCATCCGCATTTCCGGGCGCCTTGCCCGCGCGAAGGCGGCGAAGGTATAAGGCGGGCGCGCTCGCCCCCATCGTCTAGCGGTCAGGACGCGGCCCTCTCAAGGCTGAAACAGGGGTTCGATTCCCCTTGGGGGCGCCAGGCTTGGGCGCGCGGTAGCGAGCAGTGCTTGCCATCCACACCAATAATCCCGTGGATCAACCGGCGCGATCCCGGAATACCGGCTCCGCGTGCCATCCCGCCGCAGTTGAGCGGGGCTGGTCATTGTTGGCCTTGGACGGGATACTATTTATGAAGGCCGGCCCAAAAGTCCGGATCGGAAGGAAAGACCAAGCGTGGACGTAATGACGGGACTGTATGACCCCCAAAACGAGCACGATTCCTGCGGGGTCGGGTTCGTTGCCAATATAAAGGGCGCCAAGTCCCATGAGATCATCGCTCAGGGGCTGAAGATCCTGATCAACCTCGACCATCGGGGCGCGGTCGGCGCCGACCCGCTGGTGGGCGATGGCGCGGGCTGCCTGATCCAGATTCCCGATGCGCTGCTGCGCGACTGGGCGGCCGAGACCGGCGTCACCCTGCCGGAGCCGGGATTCTACGCGGTCGCCATGTGCTTTCTGCCGAAGGACAAAAAGGCCCGCGACCTGATCGTCAGCCGCTTCGAGCATTTCATCAAGGTGGAAGGCCAGAGCCTGATCGGCTGGCGCGATGTGCCGGTCACCACCGACGGGCTGGGCAAGACGGTGCTGGAAAGCGCGCCCGTTATCCGCCAGGCGATCATCGCGCGCAATCGCAAGATCAAGGATCAGGATGCCTTCGAGCGCAAGCTGCTCGCCATCCGCAAGCAGACCCAGAATCCGCTGCGCAACCTGGCCGACAAGCACAAGATGCCGGGCATCGAAGATTTCTACATGCCGTCGTTTTCCTCGCGCACGGTGGTTTACAAAGGCCTGCTGCTCGCGCCGGACGTCGGCAAATTCTTCAACGATCTGCGCAATCCGTTGACGCAATCCGCGCTTGCGATGGTGCATCAGCGCTTTTCGACCAACACGTTTCCCTCGTGGAAGCTCGCGCATCCCTATCGTTTCATCGCCCATAATGGCGAGATCAACACCGTGCGCGGCAACGTCAATTGGATGAACGCGCGCCGGCGCACGCTCGAATCCGAACTGCTCGGCCCCGATCTGGATAAAATGTGGCCGCTCATTCCTCACGGCCAATCCGATACCGCCTGCCTCGACAACGCGCTCGAATTGCTGCTGGCGGGCGGCTATCCGCTCGCCCATGCGGTGATGATGCTGATCCCCGAAGCATGGTCTGGCAACACGCTGATGGACCCGGCACGCAAGGCGTTTTACGAATATCATGCAGCGCTGCTCGAACCGTGGGATGGCCCTGCTGCCATCGCCTTCACCGATGGCCGCCAGGTCGGCGCCACGCTGGATCGCAACGGTTTGCGCCCTGCGCGCTACATCATCACATCCGACGATCTCGTCATCATGGCTTCCGAAGCCGGCGTGCTGCCGATTCCGGAAGAAAACATCGTGCGCAAATGGCGCCTGCAGCCGGGCCGCATGCTGCTGATCGATCTGGAAGAGGGCCGCATCGTCGAAGACGAAGACATCAAGCGCCAACTCGCCGAGGCCCAGCCATACGAAGACTGGCTGAAGGAAACCCAATACAAGCTCGAAGAGCTTCCCGACCTGCCCGAAAGCCAGGCCGCGCGCGCCAACGATGCGGACGAATTCCTGAACCGCCAGCAAAGCTTCGGCTACACCCAGGAAGACCTGCAATTCTTCCTCGAACCGATGGCCGAGAAGGGCGACGATCCCGTGGGCTCCATGGGCACCGATACGCCGCTGGCCGTGCTCTCGCAAAAGCCGAAGCTGCTCTACAATTATTTCAAGCAGAATTTCGCGCAAGTCACGAACCCGCCCATCGATCCGATCCGCGAAGAGCTTGTGATGTCGCTGGTGTCGATGATCGGCCCGCGCCCCAATCTGCTGGGCCGTCAGGCCGGCACGCACAAGCGCCTCGAAGTGGCGCAGCCCATCCTCACCAATGCGGATTTGGAAAAAATCCGCTCCATCGAGCAACTGGTCGATGGCGCCTTCCGCACCATCACCATCGATTGCACATGGGATGCGGTCGAAGGGGCCGCCGGCCTCGAAAGCGCGGTCAAGCGCATCTGCCAGGATGCCACCGATGCGGTGCTCGCTGATTACAACATCCTTGTGTTGTCCGATCGCGCGGTGTCGGCCGAGCGCATTCCCATTCCCGCCGCGCTGGCGACGGCGGCGATCCATCATCATCTGATCCGCCAGGGCCTTCGCATGCAGACAGGCCTTGTGGTGGAAACCGGCGAAGCCCGCCAGGTGCATCATTTCTGCGTGCTGGCGGGCTACGGCGCCGAAGCGGTCAATCCCTATCTCGCCTTCGAAACGCTGGAAGAAATCCGCAGCACGCAGGAATTGAGCCTCACGCCCTATGAGGTGCAGAAGAATTACATCAAGGCGGTGAACAAGGGTGTGTTGAAGGTGATGTCCAAAATGGGCATTTCCACCTATCAATCCTATTGCGGCGCGCAGATTTTCGATGCGGTGGGCCTGGCATCCGCCTTCGTCGAAAAATATTTCACCGGCACCGCCACCACAATCGAAGGTGTGGGCATCAAGGAAATCGCCGAGGAATGCGTGCGCCGCCACGCCTGCGCCTATGGCGACAATCCGATCTACCGCAACATGCTCGATGTCGGCGGCGATTACGCCTTCCGCATCCGCGGCGAAGATCACGCCTGGACGCCCAACACCGTCTCGCGGCTTCAGCATGCGGTGCGCGGAAACCTGCCCGACGAATATCGCGCCTTTGCGGCTGCGATCAACGAACAGAACGAGCGTTTGCTCACCATCCGCGGATTGATGGAATTCAATCACGAGGGAAAAGAGATTCCGCTGGAAGAGGTCGAACCCGCCAGCGAAATCGTCAAGCGGTTCTCCACCGGCGCGATGAGCTTCGGCTCGATCAGCCGCGAGGCGCACACCACGCTTGCGATTGCCATGAACCGCATGGGCGGGCGTTCCAACACCGGCGAAGGCGGCGAGGAAGTGGATCGCTTTACCCCGTTGCCCAATGGCGATTCCATGCGCTCGGCCATCAAGCAGGTGGCCTCGGGCCGCTTCGGCGTGACCACCGAATATCTCGTCAATGCCGACGACATCCAGATCAAGATGGCCCAAGGCGCAAAGCCGGGCGAGGGCGGCCAATTGCCGGGCCACAAGGTGGACAAGAACATCGCCAAGGTGCGCCATTCCACGCCCGGCGTCGGCCTCATCTCGCCGCCGCCGCATCACGACATCTATTCCATCGAAGATCTGGCCCAGCTCATCTACGATCTGAAGATGGCCAATCCGAAGGCGCGCATTTCGGTGAAGCTGGTGTCCGAAGTGGGCGTGGGCACGGTCGCCGCCGGCGTTTCCAAGGCGCGCGCCGATCATGTCACGATCTCCGGCTATGAAGGCGGCACGGGCGCATCCCCGCTCACCTCGCTGACGCATGCGGGCAGCCCGTGGGAAATCGGTCTCGCCGAAACGCAGCAGACATTGGTGCTGAACGGCCTTCGCGGCCGCATCGCGGTGCAGGCCGATGGCGGTTTCCGCACCGGCCGCGACGTCGCCATCGGCATTCTGCTCGGCGCCGACGAATTCGGATTCTCCACTGCGCCGCTCATTGCCTCGGGCTGCATCATGATGCGCAAATGCCATCTGAACACCTGCCCGGTGGGGGTTGCCACGCAAGACCCGGTCCTGCGCAAGCGCTTCACCGGCAAGCCCGAACACGTCATCAATTATTTCTTCTTCGTCGCCGAAGAATTGCGCGCGATCATGGCGAAGCTCGGCTTCCGCACGGTGAACGAAATGATCGGCCGCGTGGACCGGCTCGATGCGCGCAAGGCCATCCATCACTGGAAAGCCCACGGCGTCGATCTGACGAAGCTGCTGCACCAGGTGCCGCCCGCGCCCGGCGTTGCGATCTACAATTGCGAGAAGCAGCATCACAAGATCGACGAAGCGCTCGATCACGATCTGATTGCGGCGGCGAAACCCGCCATCGAGACCGGACAGGCGATCCGGCTGGAACGCACCATCCACAATGTGGACCGCACGGTGGGCGCCATGCTGTCGGGCGAAATCGCCAAGCGCTACGGCCATGCGGGCTTGCGCGAAGACACGATCCATGTGCGCTTCGACGGCACGGCTGGCCAAAGCTTCGGTGCGTTCCTCGCGCGCGGCGTCAGCTTCGAGCTTTGGGGCGATGCCAACGATTATGTCGGCAAAGGCCTGTCGGGCGGGCGCGTCGTCGTGCGCCAGCCGAAAAACGGCCATCTGGAGCCGGCCGAAAACATCATCATCGGCAACACCGTGCTTTACGGCGCTATTGCCGGCGAAGCCCATTTCCAGGGCGTGGCGGGCGAACGTTTCGCCGTGCGCAATTCCGGCGCCGTCGCGGTGGTGGAAGGTGCGGGCGATCATTGTTGCGAATACATGACCGGCGGTGTCGTCGCCGTGCTCGGCAAAACGGGGCGCAATTTCGCCGCCGGCATGTCGGGCGGCGTGGCTTATGTTTACGACGAAGCGGGCAATTTCGCCGATCTGTGCAACCAGTCCATGGTGCGGCTGGAAAAAATCGCCCCGGCCCAGAACATCGAAGACCCCGAAGCGCCGCTCGCCGAATCGCCCAGCGTCGAAAACAGCGGCATGGGCGATATGCTGCGCTTCGATGCCGAACGCCTGCGAATCCTGGTCGAGCGCCATCTGCGCTATACGGGAAGCGCGCGTGCCAAATCGCTGCTGGACAATTGGGATGCGGCGCTCGCGAAATTCGTGAAAGTGATGCCCAACGATTACGCCCGCGCGCTGGTGGAACAAAAGGCCGAACGCGCGCGCGCCATCGCCGCAGAATAAGCGAACGAAGAGCTGGAGCGACTGACGATGGGAAAACCCACCGGCTTTCTGGAAATCGAGCGCCACGACCGGTCTTACGAAAAGCCGGACGAGCGCGTGCACAATTGGAAGGAATTCGTGAAGCCGCTGCCTTACAGCGAAGTCGGCGAACAGGCCGCGCGCTGCATGGATTGCGGCATTCCGTTTTGCCATCAGGGCTGCCCGGTCAACAATCTCATTCCCGACTGGAACAATCTCGTCTATCGCGATCACTGGCGTGCCGCGCTCGAAACCCTGCATTCCACCAACAATTTCCCGGAATTCACCGGCCGCATCTGCCCCGCACCGTGCGAAGCCTCGTGCACGCTCAACATCGACGAAAACCCCGTCACCATCAAAACCATCGAATGCGAAATCGTCGATCGCGGCTGGAAGGAAGGCTGGATTCAGCCGCAGCCGGCGAAGAACAAGACCGGCAAGAACGTCGCCGTTGTCGGCTCCGGCCCGGCCGGCCTCGCTTGTGCCCAGCAATTGGCGCGCGCGGGCCATGCCGTCACCCTGTTCGAAAAGAACGACCGCATCGGCGGGCTGCTGCGTTACGGCATTCCCGATTTCAAGATGGAAAAACATCTGATCGACCGGCGCATGCGCCAGATGGAAGCCGAAGGCGTCATCTTCCGCACCGGAGTCGAAGTGGGCACGGGCATTTCCATGTCCATGCTGCTCGCCGATTACGATGCGGTGGCGATGTCGGGCGGCGCCGAAGCCCCGCGCGATCTGGAAGTGCCCGGCCGCGAACTTTCCGGCATCCATTTCGCGATGCAATTCCTGACGCAACAGAACAAGCGCAATGCCGGCGATCCCGAACAGCGCGCAGCCCCCGATGGCACCATCAGCGCCAAGGGCAAGCACGTCATCGTCATTGGCGGCGGCGATACGGGGTCTGACTGTATCGGCACGTCGAACCGGCAGGGTGCGGCCTCCGTCACCCAGCTCGAAATCATGCCCCGCCCGCCGGAGCATGAAAACAAGGCGCTCACCTGGCCCGATTGGCCGCTGAAACTGCGCACCTCGTCTTCGCAGGAAGAGGGCTGCGAGCGCGACTGGTCGGTGCTGACCAAACGCGCGCTCGGCGAAAACGGAAAAATCCGCGCGCTCGAATGCGTGCGCGTCGAATGGGTGAAGGGCGCAGACGGCCGCACGCAGATGAAGGAAATCGAAGGCAGCACCTTCGAATTGAAGGCCGATCTGGTGCTGCTGGCGATGGGCTTTCTGGGCCCGCGCAAAACCGGCCTCGTCGCGCAATCCGGCGTCGCGCTCGATCCGCGCAGCAATGTGAAGGCCAATATGAAGGATTACAAAACCTCCGTCGAAAAGGTCTTCGCCTGCGGCGACATGCGCCGCGGCCAGTCGCTGGTGGTATGGGCGATCCTCGAAGGCCGCCAATGCGCCCGCGCCGTCGATGAATTCCTGATGGGCGAGAGCGTGTTGCCGCGGTAAGCCAAGTTCCACTCATGCTTCGACAGGCTCAGCATGAGGGATTGGCTCACCCCTCACCCTGAGCTTGTCGAAGGGTGAGTCATGAACCAGACCGCCGGCTACAAAGCCATCTCCAAACTCTACAACGCGCTGATGACGGGCCTTGTGCTCACCCTGGTCTCGCAGCGCGGCGCCGATGACGCGCGCGAATTCGTGTTCGCCCATTTCCGCCGCCAGCATCTCGAAAAATTCCTGCCGGGACTGAGGAAGCTGAGTCTCGATCATCTGCCCCATGCCGTCGCAGCCGCGCAATATCACTACTTCTCCAATGCGCTGGGCGGCGTGAAAACCGAATACATTTATGAATCCGACCGCAAAGCCTGGGTGCGCTATCCGCCGCCGCGCTGGATCTGGCAGGGCACGGCAATCTGCGGTATTCCGCGCGAAGTCAACGAAGCCATGCTGCATGGCTGGCATGGGCATAATGGCGTATCGCTCGGCAATCCGCGCCTCGGCTTCGTCTGCACGGGCCAGACGGTCGAAGGCGATCCCGGTCTCGAAGGGTATTATTTCGAATATGATTATGATCTTTTGCCCGAACAGCGCGTGCGCTTCGCGCATGACGAACGCGCGCCCGCATTCGATCCGGCGCATGCGCCGAAGCTCGATAGCGCCTCCTGGCCCGAAGAACGCTTGCGCAAGGTTGAACGCTCCTATGCGATGGAATATGTGCGCTCCATGCTGCCCGCCATGATGGCGCTTTTCGGCGCGGAAGAAACGCTGGCGCTTGTGGGCCGCACCGCGCGGCTGATCGGCTTGCAGTTTTACGAAGAAACCGCGGCGCTTCTCGGCATTGCGGACGATAGCGCGGAAAGCTTCGCGAACTATCTGGCCGCGCTCGCATCCGCGCAGGGCGAAGAGGTCGAATGCCATTCGCGCTCCCTCACCCAGAAAGGCTGGCGGTTGATGGCCGGAATTGATTTCGAATCCGATGCGCCCTTGCGCGCCTGGAATGCGCTGTGGGAAGGCGCGCTCGCCGCCCACAATCGCGAGCTGTCGCTAGCAACCGTGCGCAAGAACGGCACGATTGTATGGAAAATCGAGCCCCGCAAAGCCTGACATTTGCGCCTTTCCCTTATCCGGCGTTGACCCACATCAAAGGCAATCGCCTGCGCATGCGATTTGCTGCAGGAGCCGAAAGCCGGAAATCCGCCGATGCATTCGCAGGTCTGCCGCTTCTGCCAGGTTCGTGCGCGCAATATCTGCCGCGCCATGACGGATGTGCACGAACTTGCCGCGCTGGAAGCCGCGCGTTCCGGCACCGTCGTCGTGCGCCCGCATGAGACGATCTATCGTCAGGGCGCGCCCGTCGGCGACGTTTACAACGTGCTCTCCGGCTGGGTCGCGCTCTATCAGACGCTGGCGGACGGGCGGCGCCAGATCGTGGCGCTTCTGCTTGCGGGCGACGTCTTCGGCATCGAGCCGGACGGTCTTCCGTTCATGACCTGCTCGGCCGAAGCGCTGACATCGGCTTCGCTTTGCCTCGTCCCGCGCGAGCGCGCCGCCGATCTGCGCATGCGCTTTCCGGCCTATGGCGAAACCTTCCTCTCGTTCGTGGGGCGCGAATATGCGCTCGCCATCGAGCACATTACCGGCATCGGCCGGCGCACGGCGCTGGAACGCATCGCCCATCTGTTGATCGAGATCGTGGCGCGCGTGAAGCGCCATTATCCGCTGGCCGATGGGGAAAGCGCGCAATTGCCGCTCACCCAGACCGAAATCGGCGACATGCTGGGTCTGACCGGCGTGCATGTGAACCGCATGCTGCGCAGCTTGCGCGAAGACGGCCTGGTGGATGTGCAGACCGGTTCCGTGCGCATTATCGATGCCGCGCGGCTGGCGAAAATCGCGGGCGCGGCGGAAGGCGCCTTTGCCTTCGCGCCCCAAACGCCCGGGCCCGGCGGCGAACAGACGCCCCATCGCGCGCGCGGTTAGGCCTGCGGTTGCAATTTGACCGCCGCCGCGGCCAGCCTGCGGAACAGGTTGCGCCTGCGCGCCAGCGGCCACCAATCGTAGAGCAGGATCTCGATGGGCCGCCAATTCGCCACCCATCCCAGAATCACGACGCTTTCATTGACGAAGCGCGACACCTCGCCCGCGCCCAGCGCCTGGCGCGCGAAGCCCGCAATCGCGATACACGCCGCCAGCACCGCGATGCCGATCAGCAGGGACAGCCGTCCCACGCGGAACATCTCCTTCAGGTCGCGCCCGACCATGTCCGCGCGATAGGCGAAATAGCGCGACAGCGCCTCGCGCAACTGCGCCGCCGTTTCGGGCTTGCACTCCTTTTCCGGCATGTGCAGCACGATGCGGAACGGCTTCGTGCGCGGCAATTCGCGCGCCCAGCCGACGATGAATTCCTCCGCTTCCCGGTCCAGGTCGCGTTCGCGGAACGGGAACGGATCGAGCGTATTGAAAAGCTGTGCGGCCTCGTCCACCTGCAATTCGATGGAAGCAGCGTCCATATATCCCCCTTCAGCGCGCCACCCACATGCCGTCGGATTTCACGTATTTCCGCTTCACCGCGAACCAGGCCGTGCGATGGGCGATCTCTTCCTGCCGGGGATCGCCCTTGTGCGCTTCAAAGGCGTGATTGAAGGCCTCGCGATAAATGGTCTGCGCATGCCCGGGCAGGTGATTGCGCACGGGCGGCGGCAGATCGCTGTTGGCCGCATAGGGCATCAGAAACTCTCGCGTTCGATTTCTTCGAAATCGATGCCGAATTGCTCCAGCCCGCTTGCCAGGTAATCGCCCAGTTGCGGCATGCCGAGCAAATAGGATGCGGTGTGCTTGTTGTGCGCGCGCGCGGCCTCTTTGCGGATCTCCGGCCAATCCTCGATCGTGGTGTCGTCGTCGCGGCCGAGCCAAGCCAGCGCCACCAGATCGACCTGCTCGTCCACATTCAAATCGTTGATGAAGCCGGTCAGTTCGTCCTCGGTGGCGTCGTCATCATTGTCTTCCAGCACATCGATCATGCGGTCGTCGGAGGCGTTGGAGCCTTCATCGGGGTCCGTGCCGGTTTCCTTGGCGTCGAATTCATACGCCTTCATGATGATGTAGCTCACCTTTTCCGGCGAAATATTCAGTGTCGGCATGGCAACCTCCGGTCGGATTTGATCCAAATTTATGGTCAAACGGGCGCGTCCCGCTTGATCCAGCGCAACCTTCAGGGAAAACGCGGGCCGGGCGAAAAAGTCCCCCGCACCCAATTTTGTTCCAGATCAAAGTGCGGGCGGGCGCATGCGCCTATGGTCATGCTCGAGACGGCGCTCACCGGTGCCGGATCGAAGCGGCGGAGAACCCAGGAGACTCCAGCCAGCCCCTCCCTCGTTTCCGGGCTCCGCCGCTCACTTTTCCCGCAACGCAATCGAAACCCGCACGATGCCCGGCGTCTCGGCGCGCGCATTCTCGGAAAAGCCCAGTTCGCGGGCCAGCGCCAGCATGCGCTGATTGTCTTCCAGCACGTCGCCGAAAAGCTCGCCCGTGCCGCGCGCTTTGGCGTAAGCGATCAGCCGGCGCATCAGAAGCGTGCCCAGTCCGCGGCCCTTCAGGTCGCTTCGCACGGCCACGGCGAATTCGGCGCGCGCATTGTCGGGATCGGCGGCAAGCCGGCCGATGCCGAGAATGTCCCCGTTCGAATCGAGCAACAGAAACGCCATTTCCCGGTCGTAATCGATCTGCGACAGCCGCGCGAGCAGGCGCCCGGGCATCTGCGCCATCGGCGCGAAGAAGCGCAGGCGCACATCCTCCGGCGTCAGCCGCTCGAAGAACGCCGTCATCGCCGGCGCATCGTCGGGCCGCACGGGCCTGAGCAGCATCTCGCCGAAGCCCTCGGCCCGTTCCGCATGTTCCAGTTCGCGCGGATAGGGCGAAATCGAAAGCCGCGCCGCGCCCGCCGCCGCCCCCGGCACGACACGCACCCGCGCATCGAGCGCGATGACGCCCGTTTCGTCGGCCAGCAGCGGATTGATGTCGAATTCCGCAACCGCGCCCAGATCGCACACCAGCTGCGAAAGTTTCACCAGCGTGTTCGCAATGGCATCGAGATCGGCGCGTGGCCGGTCGCGATAGCCCTGCAATTGCTTGAACACGCGGGTGCGCGCCATCATCTCGCGCGCCAGATTGACATTGAGCGGCGGCAGAGAAAGCGTGCGGTCGCCGATCACTTCGGCCGCCGTGCCGCCATGGCCGAACAGCAGCACCGGCCCGAATTGCGCGTCCACCGTCATGCCCAGGATCAGTTCATGCGCGTTCTTGCGCGTAATCATTTCCTGCACCACGAAACCGGCCAGCCGCGCCTTGGGCGCGATTTTCGCCACGCGCGCCTTCATCGCCTCGGCGGCCGCGCGCACGCCCGCCGCTTCGAGGCCCAGCGCCACCCCGCCGACATCGGATTTGTGGGTGATGTCGGGCGAGAAGATTTTCAGCGCCACCGGCGTGCCGAATTCCTTTGCAATCGCTTCGGCGTGCGTCCCGTCGCGCGCGATTTCGGAGCGCACGGAGGGAATATCGTAAGCGGCGAACAGGGCGTGGATGGCCGCATCGTCCAGCCAGCCCTCCTTGCCCGCGATGGCCGCGCGCGCAGCCGCCTCGTCGGGCACGAAATTCTGCGACGGCGGCACTTCCATCAGCATGCGCTGGGCGCGGTTGTAGCGCACCAGATGCATGAAGCCGCTGATGGCCTTGTCGGGCGTGTCGTAGGCGGGAATGCCGGCGCTCGCGAATGCCTTGTGCGCCGCTTCGGCGCTCGCCGATCCCAGCCAGCTTGCGAATACGGGCTCGGATTTGCCCCGCATCGCATCGGCCACCGCTTCGGCCGCGTCTTCGCTCGAGGCCACGGCCACGGGGCAATTCAGCACCAGAATGGAATCCTCCGCCGGGGTGTCCGTCAGAACCCTCATCGCATCGGCATAACGCTCGGGCGAGGCATCGCCGATAATGTCCACCGGATTGCCGTGGCTCCAGGTCGGCGGCAGCACCTTGTCCAGCGCCGCGTGCGTGTCCGGCGTCAAATCCGCCATGCGCCCGCCGCGGTCGAGCAGCGCATCGGTCGCAAGCACCCCCAGCCCGCCCCCATTGGTGACGATGACGAGCCCGTCCCCGCTCAATCGCACCGGCTGCGCCAGCGTTTCCACCGCGTCGAAAATCTCGTCCAGGCTTTGCACGCGCAAGATTCCCGCCCGCTGGAAGGCTGCGTCATAAACCGCATCCACGCCCGCCATGGCGCCGGTGTGCGAAGTCGCAGCCTTCGCCGCCGCGGCATGGCGCCCCGCCTTGATCGCGATCACCGGTTTCATGCGCGAAGCCGCGCGCGCCGCCGACATGAATTTGCGCGATTGCGTGATGGTTTCGATGTAAAGCAGGATCGATGTGGTGGCCGCGTCGTTGGCCAGATAATCCAGCATGTCGCCGAAATCGACATCCATCATGTCGCCCAGCGACACCAGATGCGAAAAGCCGATGCCGCGCGCGCTCGCCCAATCGAGCACGGTGGTCAGCATGGCGCCGGATTGGGCGACGAAGGCGACCCCGCCTTTCTTCGCCGCGACCGGGGCGAAGGAGGCATTCAATCCCGATGGCGTCGAAAGCACGCCCAGACAATTGGGCCCCACGATGCGCAGCAAGGCCGGGCGCGCCGCATCCAGCATCTGCTGTTGCAGCGCCTTGCCGCGCGCGGTGCCGAGTTCGGTGAAGCCTGCGGTGATCACGACCGCCGCCTTGGTGCCGCGTTTGGCGAGGTCCCCAATCAATCCGGGCACGGTTTCCGGCGGCGTGCAGATCACCGCGAGATCCGGCACCATGGGCAGGCTCGCCACGTCGCGATAGGCGAGCATGCCCGCCACCGCGTCATGGGCCGGCGTCACGGGCATGATGGCGCCGGCAAATCCGCCTTCCAGCAGATTGTGGGCCGCCACCAGTCCCACCGAATGCGGCCTGGGGCTTGCGCCGATCAGCGCCACCGATCCGGGATGGAACACCGCATCGAGATTGCGGATCGACATGGGCGCTTCCGGCCGCGCTCAGAAATATTTGGCGGCCGCCTTCTCAACCGTTTCGATATAACGCTCTACCACATCGGCGCGCATGCCCGGAACCACGTTTCCGAAATGGATATGGTCGACGAGGCTCATGCCGGTGATGGCGCATGCATGCTCGTCGAAGAGCTTGCGCGCCGCCTCCCAGGCGCCGGATTTCTTCACCCATTCGGTGGGCGCGCCGGAGGAGGTGAAGGAGAGCATCTTCCTGCCCGTCAGCATGGGCACGATGCCGCCTTTGCCGGGCTTGTAGGCGAAGCCCATGCCGAACACGCGCTCCATATAGCCTTTAAGGATCGCGGGCGCCGAATTGATCCAGAAAGGATAGACGAACACGAAGACGTCGGCCTGGGAAAGGAATTTGCGCTCGGCCTGCACGTCCTTGCCCGGCGTGAAGCCCTTGGGCCCGGGAATCTCGGCCGCCTTCAACCGCGGATCGAAATCCATGGCATAGAGATCGCGCAGCCGCGCTTCGTGCCCGTGCGCCACCGCGCCCTTGCAATAGGCCTTTGCGACGGTTGCGTTGAAGCTTTTCGGATTGGGATGGGCCAGGATGACGGCGTGCTTCATGGAAAACTCCTCATGGCTTCGGCGAGGGCGCCGGAAATGTCGATTTCGTTGGTCGGATGGGAAATGGTGTTGGTGGTCACGATGCGCGCCGCACCCGCCTGCTTCAGCCCCTCCAGCGCGCCCTCGGCAAACACCGCATGCACGCCGATACAGACCGGCGCGTCAAGACCCTGGCCCACGAGATGCGACAGTGTTTCCGCCATGGTGCGCCCGGTGGAGATGATGTCGTCCACCAGCACCGGCGTGTGGCCGGCAAAGCGGCCCGCATCGGGCAGCGCCACGCTGACGTCGCGGTCGCCGCGGCGGGTCTTTTCGAGGATGGCAAAGGGCGCGCCCGCGCCTTCGGCCACGTCGCCCGCCCATTGCGCGCTTTCCCGGTCGGGCCCGATGACCACGGGGTTTTTCACTTCGCGCCCGATCCATTGCGACATCAGGGGGGCGGCATGCACCACCTGCGAAGGAATCGTGTAAACCGCCGAAAGCGTGTGCAGCCGGTGCAGATGGGGATCGGCGGTGACGAGCCAGTCGAAATGCCGCGAGATTTCGCCCGCGAATATCGGCGCGCTCACCGCTTCGCCGGGCTGGAAGCGCTTGTCCTGGCGCATATAGCACAGATAGGGCGCAACAAGGCCGACACGCGCCGCCCCAAGATCGCGCGCGGTCGCCGCTGCGAAGGCAAGGGGCAGATATTTCGCATCCGGCCGGTCGAGCGTGCACACCAGGATCACCGCGCGCCCGCGCAAATCGGATTCGAAGCGCAAATGCGTTTCGCCGTCGGGAAAACGATGCACCTCGAGAGCGCCCAAATCTCCGCCCAGTTTTGCGGCCATCGCTTCGTTGCCGGGAAGGGGAATGACGAGCGCGCTCATCCGATGGCGATTCCCACGATGTCGTGATTGGCGCGCGCAAAGCCCAGCGCATAATTCAATTCGCCGGGCGATTGGGCATGGATGGTGAAGACCGGCTCGCCTTCGCTCACGCGCGCGCCGATGCGCACATGGATTTCAAGCCCCGCCGCCTTGTCGTCCGGTGCGCCGGCAAGCTTGGCCACTTTGGCCAGCCTGCGATTGTCGATGCGGTCCACGATGCCGGCGCGATCCGCACACACCGTATGGGTTTGGGGCGCAACGGGCGGCTCGCGCATGCCGCCCTGGGCTTCGCAGATGCGCTGGAATTTGTCCCACGCCTTGCCGCTTGCCAGGATTTCGGCCGCCATCATGCGCCCATTGGCGATGCCGCCCAGTTCCAGCAGATTGCCGGCCAGCACCAGCGCATGGGCGCGCAAATCCTCCGGCGCGCCGGCCTCGTTCTTCAGAACCGAAACCACGTCGCGCGCTTCCAGTGCGGGCCCGATGCCGCGGCCCACCGGCTGTTCGCCGTCGCTCACGATCGCGCGCGCTTCGATGCCGAATGCATGGGCCACGCTGACGAGCGAATGCGACAGCGATTTCGCCGCTTCATGGCTTCGGACTTTCGCGGTCGGCCCCACCGGCAGGTCGAGCACCAGATGCGTGGAACCGGCGGCGATCTTCTTCGACAATATCGAGGCCACCAATTGTCCTTCCGCATCGAGATCGAGCACGCGTTCCACGCCGATCAATATGTCGTCGGCCGGCGAAAGCTTCACCGCCCCGCCCCACACGATGCAGCCGCCTTGGCTCTCCACCACCTTGCGCATCGCAGGGATGTCGAGATCGACCGGCGCCAGCGTTTCCATCATGTCGGCGGTGCCGGACGGCGAGGTGATCGCGCGCGAGGATGTTTTCGGGATCGTCAATCCCGCCGCCGCCACCACCGCCACGACAATCGGCGTGGTGCGGTTGCCCGGCAACCCGCCCACCGAATGCTTGTCCACGATGGGTTTCCTGTCCCAGTGCAGCCGCTCGCCCGCATTCACCATGGCTTCGGTCAGCCCGCGCATTTCGGCGAGATCGAGCTCTTGCGAGGCGCAGGCCGTCACGAAGGCGGCAAGCTGGATATTGGAATAATTGCGCGCGTCCACATCCTTGATGATGGTGTCGAAACCATGGGCGCCCAGCCTGTGCCCGTAAACCTTGCTGCGCACCTGGCTCATGGATTCGAGCGGCGGGGGATGGCTCACGCTCACCCGCGCGCCGGGCGTGAGGTTCAGGTAATGCCACGCCCATTCCGAAATCCCCGCTTCGTCGCATTCCAGAACGTCGGGCGCCACCTGGTAAAGCGTCGCCACCACCGAATGATCGCCATGGCTCACCAGCACGCGATTGTGCGAGGTGAAGCCTTCGGATTTGCACACCGGGCAATCCTTGCGCATGAAGACATGGGCTTCGTGCAGCGTCTCGATGCCGAGCCTGCGCGCTTTGAGCGGATGATGGCCGAGGGGAAGCGGTTCGCTCATGCCAGGTCGAATGTCCCCTGATGCTCGGGCGCGAGCGCCGGCCAGCCCAGTTCGTCTGCGATACGCAGGCGCAGTGCATCGGCCGCGGCCGGTTCGCCATGGGTCACGAAGGTCATTTTCGGCGCGCGTTTGAAGCCTTTCAGCCACGCCATGATCTCGTCGGCATCGGCATGGGCCGAAAGCATCCCGAGTTCGGCGATTTCCGCGCGCACGGGAATGTAATGGCCGTGAATCTTGATCGATTGCGCGCCCCCCAGCATCGCCGCCCCGCGCGTGCCGCCCGCCTGATAGCCCGCAAACAGGATCAGGCTCTTGCGGTCGCCGGCATAGGCCTTCAGGTGGTGCAGCACCCGCCCGCCCGTCGCCATGCCGCTGGCGGACACGATCACCTTGGGCATCGGCGCCTGGTCGAGCTGTTTGGATTCGTCCGGGGTGTGGATGTATTTGGCGACGGCGAATGCCGCGCGCACCTCCGCCGCGCTCATCTTGTGGTCGTCGGGATGCGCGCAATAGATGTCGCTGGCGTCGATCGCCATCGGGCTGTCGAGGAAGATGGGAAGATCGGGAATGCGGCGATCGCGCTTCAGCCGCGACAGATAGACGAGCAGGTTCTGCGCCCGGCCCACCGCAAAAGACGGAATCACGATCGTGCCCCCGCGCGAAGCGGTGCGCCCGATGGCGTCGGCCAGCGCGTCCTCCGGCGAAAGCCGGTCGTGCTTGCGATTGCCGTAGGTGGATTCGATCAGCAGATAGTCGGTCTCTTCGATCCTTTCGGGGGCGAACATGGTGGGATCGTTCGGCCGTCCCATGTCGCCGGAGAAGGTGATCGTGCGGCCCTGCCAGTGAAGCCGGATCATGGCCGCGCCCAGGATGTGGCCCGCGCGCAGGAATTGCGCGTGCGCGCCGTCGCCCAGTTCGAGGGTCTCGTGAAAGGGCACGGGCGAAAAGAATTTCATCGCGTGTTCGGCATCGTCTTCGGTGTAGAGCGGCAGCGCCGGATGGTGTCTCGAAAATCCGTGGCGGTTGGCGAAGTCGGCATCCTGTTCCTGAAGATAGCCGCTGTCGGGCAGCAGGATCGAGCACAAATCCCGCGTCGCCGCCGTGCAATGGATGCGCCGGCTGAAGCCGTTGCGCACCAGAAGGGGCAGATAGCCGGAATGGTCGAGATGGGCGTGGGTCAGCAGAACCGCGTCCAGTTCGGCGGGGTCCATCGGCAGTTTCGCCCAATTGCGCAGGCGCAGCTGCTTGTAGCCCTGGAACAGCCCGCAATCGACGAGCAGGCGCTTGTCGCCGGCGCGCACCAGATATTTCGAGCCCGTGACGGTGCCCACACCGCCGAGAAAGGTGATTTTGAGTGTCATGGTCCGGTCCGTTCGTCCCCCGCCCAGTATCCCCGCGCGAATCGGAGGCGGTCCTGATCTACCTCAATATTCGTGAACCCGATTTGCCGGGGATAGACAAGCTATAGTAAAAGCGAATCCATGTGCGGTAGAACGGCATAGACCGGAAGTCATGTCCGGCTTGGGCACCACAAAAGCGGATGAGGACGCCTTGTTCCAGACGCTGATCTCCACCGCCGTCGATGGCATCATGGTCATTGACGAGGTCGGCCTTGTGAGCGTGTACAACAAGGCCTGCGAAAAGCTTTTCGGCTATGCCCCCGGCGAGGTGATCGGCAGGAACGTCTCCATGCTGATGCCCGAACCCTACCGCACCGAGCACGACGCCTATATCGCGCGCTACAAGAAAACCCGCGAGGCCCGCATCATCGGCATCGGCCGCGAGGTGGTGGGCCGGCGCAAGGACGGTTCGACCTTTCCCATGTATCTGTCGGTGGGCGAGGGCAATGCCGGCGGCCAGCGCATTTTCGTCGGCATCATCCATGACCTGTCCGACGTCAAGGACAATATGCTGCGCATCCAGCAATTGCAGAACGAGCTGTTCCATTCGCTGCGCCTCAACGCGATGAGCCAATTGTCGAGCGCGCTGGCCCATGAGCTGAACCAGCCGCTGGCCGCGGTGATGAACTATATGAACGCCGCCAAGCGCTCGCTCGACATGGGTGCGCCGCCCGATCGCCTGCGCGACATGCTTGACAAGGCCGCGAACCAGACCGCGCGGGCCGGCCAGATCATCCGGCGCATGCGCGATTTCATCGAGAAGAAGGAACCCAATCGCGCGCCCGAAGATCTGAACGGCGTCGTCAGCGAAGCGGTCGCGCTCGGCCTTGTCGATGCTGCCGATTCGGATGTCGATGTGCAGGTCGATCTCGCGCCCGGCGTGCCGCTCATTCCCATCGACAGGGTTCAGATCCAGCAGGTCATGGTCAATCTGATGCGCAATGCGGTGGAAGCCGTGCAGCACGGGGAAAAGCGCGAATTGCGCATTTCCACCCGCCTGGACGGCGAATTCGTGGCCGTCGGCGTCAGCGATACCGGCCCCGGCCTGGCCGAAGAGGTCGCGGCCCGTCTGTTCCAGCCTTTCGTATCGACGAAATCGCAAGGTCTGGGCATGGGCCTCGCCATCTGCCGCACCATCGTGGAGGCGCATGGCGGCCGGCTCTGGGCCGAACCCAATCGCGGCGGCGGCACGGCCTTTCAATTCGTGCTGCCGGTTACAGAACAGGTGGATGCATAGATGAGCGCTCCGATCGTATTTGTGGTCGACGACGACGACGATGTGCGCGAATCGATGCGCGTTCTTCTGGAAGCGTCCGGCTTTGCCGCCGAAACCTTCGATTCGGCGGGCAGCTTTCTCGATTCGGGCTGGGAAAGCCGCACCGGCGCGCTCATCGCCGATATCCGCATGCCCGACATGGACGGGCTCACGCTGCAGGAAGAGCTTGCCCGGCGCAAAGCCGCGCTGCCCGTCATCATCATGACCGGCCATGGCGATGTGCCCCTGGCCGTGCGTGCCATGAAGGCGGGCGCCATCGATTTCCTGGAGAAGCCGGTGGACGATTCGGCCCTGGTCCAAAGCGTGCAGCGCGCGCTTGCCGCGGCGGAGGCATCCGTAAATGCCGCGGCCGAGGCGGTGGAAGCCACCTCCCGCATTGCAGCATTGACCGAGCGCGAACGCCAGGTCATGGACCTGATGGCGGCCGGCCGGCCCAACAAGATCATCGCTTATGAGCTTGATATTTCACCCAGAACCGTCGAAATCCATCGCGCCCGGGTGATGGAGAAGATGCACGCCAAATCGCTGGCCGAACTGGTCCGTATGGTTGTGGCCGCCCAGGGTCCCTAGCCGCTAGGCAGAATTACGTATTTTGCAATATTCGCCCGAGGCTTACCTTCCCGTCAGGATCGATAACCAATTCGGGAAAGCCACGCCGGAACCGGGGACGTGGGCATCAGGCGGGTTTCATGCGCATCGTTTGCATCGTGGACGACGACGAAGCCATTCGCGATTCGATGCGTCTGCTCATCGAATCCTATGGCATGGGCGTGCGCGAATACCCCTCCGCCACCGCCTATCTCAACGACATGCCGCCCAGCGGCAGCGCCTGTCTTCTTCTGGACCTGCATATGCCCGGCATGAGCGGCCTCGAATTGATCGAGCTTTTGCGCCGCCGGCGCATCGATACGCCGGCGATCATGATCACGGGCCGCAGCGATCCCGCGCTGGCCGATAGAATCGAACGCGCCGGCATTCTCGCGCTTTTGCACAAGCCGGTGGGCGATGACGATCTCATGGCCTATATCGACCGCGCCTTCGACGCCCGAAAGGCTCCGGACAAGCCGCAATCGGCTTCGCCGCAGTCCCAGCCGCCGCATACGTAGAAGTCGCTAGGGGAATCTCCCACTATCCGGTGCTACCGGAAGGGACCATTCTCCATCTGCCAAAATGACCAACGGGGCTAGACCAATGTCGAACTTGCAGATCGCACAGCGTATCGGGCGGACCGGGTTCGTATCCGCAGAGACGCACATCTCGAACGTCCCGGAGCGCGAAGCCGATGCGTTGTCGGCCTTGCACAGCTCGGGCATTGTTTCGCGCTTCGGCCGCAACCAGACGATTTTCAACGAAGGCGACGATGCGCGCTATTCCTACCGGGTCGTCGAAGGCGGCGTGCGCCTGTGCAAGCTGATGCCGGATGGCCGGCGCCAGATCGCCGAGTTCATGCTGCCGGGCGATCTCTTCGGTTTCGAGCTGGGCGACGAGCATTCGCTGACCGCCGAAGCGCTGGGCGATGTGGTGATCATGCGTTGCGCCCGTTCCCAGATGGAGCGCATGAGCGACGAGCAGCCGCTCATCCGCAAGCAGTTGATGGATCATCTGCGCCGCGAGCTGTCTTCGGCCCAGACCCATCTCGTCATGCTCGGCCGCCAGACCGCGAAAGAGCGCATCGCCTCGTTCCTGCTGCTGCTGGCCGAACGCGCCGATGCGGAAGACGGCGACATGCTGGACCTTCCCATGAGCCGGCAGGATGTCGCCGATTATCTGGGCCTGACCATCGAAACGGTGTGCCGCGCGCTCAGCGATTTGAAACGCGAATCGCTGATCGGCATTCCCAACAGGCACCAGATCGAGATCAAGCGTCTCGCCGCCCTCGAAAACATCGCGGAGTGCGACGAGTAGACCGGACCGCGCGCCATGAGCTTTCGCAGGATCCTCGTTCCCGTCACCGGCGCAAAACAGGATGCCGGCACCCTCGCGCTCGCTTTCGCCGCGGCCAAGCCGTTCGACGCCCATGTCGAGGCGCTCTTCGTCCATCCCGACCCGCGCGAGACGGTGCCTTATGTCGGCATGCCGGTTTCGCCGGAAGTGATCCAGACCATCGTCGACAGCGCCCGCGAAATCGCGAAGAAGGCGTCCAAGCACGCCCATGCCGCGCTCGAAAAGGCGGCCGCCCATGCCGGCGCCAAGCTGGTCGAGCACGCCCTTACCGGCAAGGACGTCGTCACCGCGCGTTTGCGCGAAGTGGAGGGCCATTTCATCACCCGCGTGGGAGAGGCCGCGCGTCTGTCCGACCTCGTCGTGTTCGGACCGGCGACCCTCGATAGCGGCCCCGATGTCAGCGGCGCCTTTGCCGAAGTGCTGACCCATGCCGAGCGGCCGGTGCTGCTCGCCAGCGACGGCGCCCCTCATGCGCTCACCCGCAAGATCGTCGTCGGCTACGACCGTTCGGTGGCGGCAAGCCACGCCATAACGGCGGCGCTGCCCTATCTCGTCTGCGCCGGCGACGTCGAACTCGTCGCCATCCAGGAAGCCCCGCTCGACACCGCCTATCTCGATGGCGCGGTGGAATATCTGGCGCTGCACGGCATTTCCGCCAAAACCCATATCGTGGAGCGGGGCGATCGCAGCCACGGCGAGGCCCTGCTCGAGGCCGCCGCCAAAGGCGGCGCCTCCATGCTCGTCATCGGCGGCTACGGTCACAGCCGCATGGTCGAATCGATCTTCGGCGGCACCACCGCCCACCTCATCCGCCATCCCGCCATGCCGATGTTTTTGGTCCATTGATTTCCTCCCCCGCAAAGCGGGGGAGGTGCCGAGCGCATGCGAGGCGGAGGGGGGGCAGCAAAATCGTTCCAGAACCCTCACACCCGCGAACGCTTTTTGCCGCCGCCGCCGCCCCCGACTTGTTTTATTGCGCGTTAGCTTAAATGCATTTTTCGCGCTTGCGTCCCGCCGCCATCGTGCCGAAATAGCCGCCAAAAGGCATGGTCATGAAGAACAGAAAACCGCTTTCGCTCCATATTCCCGCGCCCGCCCACCGCCCCGGCGACAAGCCCGATTTCAGCGGCGTGGCCGTGCCCGAAGCGGGCATCGTGAAACGCCCGCCCACGGATGTGCGCGCCCATGAAATCACCGATCTCGCCTACGCGCTGATCCGCGTGATGGACAACGAACAGAATGCCGTGGGCCCCTGGGACCCGAAACTCGACGCGGAAACGTTGAAGCGCGGGCTTCGCGCCATGTTGCTGACGCGCGCCTATGACGATCGCATGTACCGCGCCCAGCGCCAGGGCAAGACCTCGTTCTACATGAAATCGACGGGCGAGGAAGCGGTGTCGGTGGCCGCCACGCTCGCGCTCGAACCCACCGACATGTGTTTCCCGTCTTACCGCCAGCAGGGCATTCTCATCGCGCGCGGCTATCCGCTGTTCGACATGATGTGCCAGGTCTATTCCAATGTGAAAGACCCGTTGAAGGGCCGCCAATTGCCGATCATGTATTCCTCGAAGGATCACGGATTCTTTTCCATTTCCGGCAATCTCGGCACGCAATTCCCCCAAGCGGTGGGCTGGGCGATGGCATCCGCCTACAAGAACGGCGACCGCATCGCCGCGAGCTGGGTGGGCGACGGCACCACCGCCGAAGGCGATTTCCACCACGCGCTCAATTTCGCGAGCGTCTATCGCGCGCCGGTGATTTTGAATGTCGTCAACAATCAATGGGCGATTTCGAGCTTTTCCGGAATCGCCGGCAGCGAGGAATCCACTTTCGCCGGCCGCGGCATCGGTTACGGCTTGCCGTCCCTGCGCGTGGACGGCAACGATTTCCTCGCCGTCTATGCCGTCACCAAATGGGCGAGCGAACGGGCGCGCGCCAATCTCGGCGCAACCCTGATCGAGCTTTACACCTATCGCGCCGAAGGCCATTCCACCAGCGACGATCCCTCGCGCTACCGCCCCATGGACGAAGCCAAGGCCTGGCCGCTCGGCGATCCCATCGAGCGATTGAAGAATCATCTCATCGGGCTTGGCCAATGGAGCGAAGACCGCCAGCAGGACTTGCACAAGGAGGTGGTCGAAGAGGTCCGCGTTGCCAACAAGGAGGCGGAAAGCTTCGGCACGCTCGGCACCGGCCAGCCGCCCAGCGTTCAGACCATGTTCGAAGACGTGTTCAAGGACATGCCGTGGAACCTCGCGCGCCAGCGCGGCGAATTGGGAGCCTGACATGGCGATGAACATGATACAGGCGCTCAATTCCGCCATGGATGTGATGCTGACGAAGAATCCGGACGTGCTGATCTTCGGCGAAGATGTCGGCTATTTCGGCGGCGTTTTCCGCGCCACCGAAGGCTTGCAGAAAAAACACGGCCTCACCCGCTGCTTCGATACGCCCATCGGCGAAGGCGGCATCGTGGCCGCGGCCATCGGCATGGGCGCCTATGGCTTGCGCCCGGTGGTGGAGATTCAATTCGCCGATTACATCTATCCCGCCTACGATCAATTGGTATCGGAAGCCGCCCGTTTGCGTTATCGCTCCGCCGGCGATTTCACCGCGCCGATGACGGTGCGCACGCCCTATGGCGGCGGCATTTTCGGCGGCCAAACCCACAGCCAAAGCCCCGAAGCTTTGTTCACCCATGTGTCGGGCCTGAAAACGGTGGTGCCGTCCAATCCCTACGATGCGAAAGGCCTGCTCATTTCCGCGATCGAAGACGACGATCCGGTGATCTTCCTCGAACCCAAGCGCATCTATAACGGCCCCTTCGACGGCCATCACGACCGCGCCGTGCAGCCCTGGTCGAAACATCCGCTCAGCGATGTGCCCGAAGGTTATTTCAATGTACCGCTGGGCAAGGCCGCGATCCTGCGCGAAGGCGCCGATCTTACAGTGCTTGCTTACGGCACCATGGTCCATGTCGCGCTGGCCTCGGCCGCCGAAGCCGGCATCGATGCCGAAATCATCGATCTCAGAACGCTGGTGCCCGTCGATATCGAAACCATCGTCAATTCGGTCGAAAAAACCGGCCGCTGCGTGATCGTGCACGAAGCCACGCGCACCTCCGGCTATGGCGCGGAATTGTCGGCGCTGGTTCAAGAGAACTGCTTCTGGCATCTCGAAGCCCCCATCGAGCGCGTGGCCGGCTGGGATACGCCCTATCCCCACGCCTTCGAATGGGATTATTTTCCAGGCCCCAAACGCGTCGCCGCCGCCATGCGCCGCGCGATGGAGGGCTAGATGGGACGTTATGTTTTCAAGCTCCCCGATGTCGGCGAAGGCACCGCCGAAGCCGAAATCGTCGCCTGGCATGTCAAGGTCGGCGACACGATTCACGAAGACCAGAATCTCGTGGACGTGATGACCGACAAAGCCACCGTCGAAATGACTTCGCCCGTCTCCGGCAAAGTGATCTCGCTCCATGGCGAACCCGGCGAAATGGCGCCGGTGGGCGCGGCGCTTGTCGAACTCGAAGTGGAAGGCGAGGGCAACGTCAAAGCCAATGGCCATGGCGCCGCGAAGGTGGAGGCGAAGAAAGCAGAAGCAAAAAAACCAGAGAAGACACAGAAAACCTCCCTCTCCCCCCACGGGGGAGAGGGTCGGGGTGAGGGGGTGGCGCCGCATGCACAAACTTCGAAAGTTGTTCAAACGGAGAGACCCCCTCACCCTAGCCCTCTCCCCCAAGGGGGGAGAGGGAATGCTGTGCTTGCATCTCCCGCCGTGCGCAAACGCGCGAAGGAATTGGGAATTGAATTGGCGAATGTCGAAGGAACGGGCGCGGACCACCACATCACCCACGCCGATCTCGATTCACTGATCGCTGGTGGAAATTTCGCGCGCGCAACGCATACGCCGCGCGAAGGCATCGAAACCATCAAGATCATCGGGCTTCGCCGCAAGATCGCGGAGAAAATGCAGCTTTCCAAACGCCATATCCCCCACTTCGCCTATGTCGAAGAAGTGGACATGACGGAGCTGGAAGCCTTGCGCGAACATCTCAACGGCAACCGCCGCTCCGGCCAGCCGCGCCTCACGCTTTTGCCGTTCCTGATGCGCGCGCTGATCGCAGTGCTGCCGGAATTCCCGCAAGTCAACGCGCATTTCGACGACGAAGCCGGCATTGTGCACCGCTACGCCGCCGTCCACATCGGCATCGCCACGCAAACGGCGAACGGTTTGCTCGTGCCCGTGTTGCGCCACGCCGAAACGCTGGACATCTGGCAGGCCTCGGCGGAAATCGCGCGCCTCGCCACCGCCGCGCGCGAAAACAGGGCGGCGAAGGAAGAGCTCACCGGCTCCACCATCACCATCACCAGCCTCGGCGCGCTGGGCGGGCTCGTCACCACGCCGGTGATCAATTACCCCGAAGTCGCCGTCATCGGCCCCAATGCGGTGGTCGAACGCCCGGTGGTGCGCGCGGGCCAGATCGCCGTGCGCAAGATGATGAACCTGTCCTCCTCCTTCGATCACCGCGTGGTCGACGGCTACGACGCCGCCTCCTTCATCCGCCGCGTCAAGGCGCGCCTGGAGCACCCGGCGATGTTGTTTATGGATTAAGCCGCTTCCGATTCCACACTTCCAAACTCGTCATGGCCGGGCCTGTCCCGGCCATCCATACCCTCCGTCTGGCAAGGTGAGTATGGGTCGCCGGAACAAGTCCGGCGATGACGAAAGGGGGACGATTAAAGAGGCACCTGAAGGCTTTTCCGCAGCCCCGGGCTTCGCTATAGCTTTCACCCATGGGCGAAACCTTCCCCGAAATCCGCGAGAATGTGCGAAAGCTCTGCGCAGGGTTCCCCGGCGAATATTGGCGCAAGCTGGATCGCGCGCGCGAATATCCCACCGAATTCGTGGCTACGCTGACGCGCGAAGGATTCCTCTCCGTCCTGATCCCCGAAGAATTCGGCGGCTCGGGCCTCGGCCTCGGCGCGGCCACCGCGGTGCTCGAAGATATCCACCGTTCGGGCTGCAATGGCGGGGCCTGCCACGCCCAGATGTACACGATGGGCACGATCCTGCGTCACGGCAGCGCCGAGCAGAAAAAGAAATATCTGCCCAAAATCGCCGGCGGCGTATTGCGCCTGCAAGCCTTCGGCGTCACCGAACCGACAAGCGGCACCGATACCACGCGCATCTCCACCTTCGCCAAACGCGCCGGCAACAAATACATCGTCAATGGCCAGAAGATCTGGATATCCCGCGCCGAACATTCCGACCTGATGGTGCTTCTGGTGCGCACAAGCGCGCGCGAAGACACCGCCAAACCCACCGACGGCATGAGCGTGCTGCTGGTCGATCTGCGCGAAGCGGTGAAGAAGGGCCTCACCATCCGCCCCATCCGCACCATGATCAATCACGCCACCACGGAATTGTTCTTCGACGATCTTGAAGTACCGGCGGAAAATCTCATCGGCGAAGAGGGCAAGGGCTTCCGCTACATCATCGACGGCATGAATGCCGAGCGCATCCTGATCGCCGCCGAATGCATCGGCGACGGCCGCTTCTTCATCGACAAGGCCAGCGCCTATGCCAAGGAGCGCAGCGTTTTCGGCCGCGCCATCGGCGAAAACCAGGCCATCCAGTTCCCCATCGCGCGCGCCCATGTGCAGGTTTCCGCCGCCGCCGAAATGGTCGCCAAAGCCGCAAACATGTTCGATGCGGGCACGCCTTGCGGCACCGAAGCGAACATGGCGAAGCTGCTGGCGTCGGAAGCCTCCTGGTTCGCCGCCGACATGTGCATCCAGACCCATGGCGGCTTCGGTTTCGCCGAGGAATTCGATATCGAGCGCAAATTCCGCGAGACCCGGCTTTATCAGGTCGCGCCCATCTCCACCAATCTCATCCTCAGCCATGTGGCCACCCATGTGCTGGGCCTGCCGAAATCCTTCTGATGGATATCGCGCATCTGAAAAGCTGGATCGGCAAAAGCGAAAGCGCGAAGGATATCGCCGCACCCGGCCAGCTTGCGGGGCTCGCCGCACTGCTCGATCACCAAACCCCGCCCTGGCCCGAAAACGAATTGCCGCCGCTCGCCCATTGGCTTTATTTCCTCGCCCATGCGCGCCAATCCGAACTCGGCGAAGACGGCCATCCCGGACGCGGCGGTTTTCTGCCGCCGGTGGAACTGCCGCGGCGCATGTGGGCGGGCGGGCGCATCGAATTCCACGCCCCCGTCGGCATCGGCGCGCAAATGGAGCGCCGCTCCACCATCACCGATGTCGCCGCCAAAACCGGCGCCACCGGCGACATGGTTTTCGTCACCGTCAGCCACAAGATTTTTTCCGGCTCCGGCCTTGCCATCAGCGAAGAACAGGACATCGTCTTCCGCGGCATGCCAGCGGGCCCGCCGCCGCCCGGCCCGCGCGAGCAGCGCAACGCGCGCCTCACCCGCCGCATCGCGCCCGATCCCACGCTGCTGTTCCGCTTTTCCGCGCTCACCTTCAATGCGCACCGCATCCATTACGACCGCGATTACGCGCGCGATGTGGAATCCTATCCCGGCCTCGTCGTGCAAGGTCCGCTGAGCGCGATGCTTCTGATGGATCATTACCTGCGCGCCAATCCGGGCGCGCGCCTCACGGGCTTCACCTTCCGCGCCCGGCGCCCGCTTTTCGATACCGCGCCGTTCGATCTGTGCCTGGCGGGCAACGATCTGTGGGCGCTGAACGATGCAGGCGAAACGGCGTTCACGGCGACGGTACGTGTGTAAGGGATGTTTTTATCGTTTTCATTTGATTCCATTCCATTTCGTCATGGCCGGGCTCGTCCCGGCCACCCATTCCCCGTGCGCTTCCGGTTTTTCCGCGCATGTTCGGATGAATCGCGAAATCGTAGATGCATAAGAGTATGGTTCGCCGGAACAAGTCCGGCGATGACGAATTTGGAGAACTGAAAAACAAATCTACCCCGCAAACCCGCTCACCAACTCCGGCCAGAAGCCTTCCGAACCGGCTTGCGCCACGCGCGCGCCGATTTCGCTCGCCCAATGCCGGTCGTTTCCATATTCGCTTTTCCACGCCCATAACCGCCGCGTGAAGCGTTGCAGATCGTATTCGCGCGTGAAGCCGATGGCGCCGTGCACCTGATGGGCGACGTTCGTCGCAACCGCGGCGGCCTGGTTGGCGCGCAGTTTCGCGCAAGCCATTTCGAATTCGCCGGACCCGCGATCGGCCGCGCGCGCCGCACCCACGCAGGCGCTGCGCGCCGCCGCCGTTTCTTCGGCGAACAGCGCCATCTGCTGCTGGATGGCCTGAAACCCCGCAAGCGGACGGCCGAATTGCTCGCGCGCGCGCACATGGGTCACGGCCAGCGCCAGCGCCGCCTCCATCGCGCCCGCCATCTGGCAGGCCCGCGCCCAGGCCATCGCGCGGAACAGGCGCGCCGCATCCCAATCGGTCTCTGCGCACGCGGCTCCGGCATTTTCGAAATGCAGATGATCGCGCGGTTCTTCGGCCGGGTTGGCGCGTTCTTCGATGCGCGTAGCCGCGTCGCGCGCGAACGAACAGATCAGGTGTTGGCCGTCGACCAGCGCCGATATGTGCGCCGCATCGCGCCCGAACGCCACGTTGCGCAACGCCCCGGTGAAAACGATTTCGCCCCCGCGCCTGTGCGCGGTTCCTTCGCAGGTGCGCGCAAGCGCGATGTTGGCGCCGCTTGCAAGCCCGGCATCGCACGATATCTTCGCCGCCAATATCGCTTCGCCGATCGCAAGCGGCGCTGCGTTGCGGCCGGCCGCCATCAGGACGAGCCCCGCATCCTCGAACCCGCCGCCGAAGCCGCCGGCCTCTTCGCGCACCATCACATTTGCAAGGCCCGCCGCTTCGGCCGCCGCGCGGGGATCGGAATCGGCGAATGCGCGGTTCGCCGTTTCGGCAAGAAGGCTTTGTTGCTCGTCCATGGGCCCATGGTGCCGTGGGGCGCACGCATGCGCAACGGGAACCAGCCCCAAGGCCTACACGTTTGAAGGGATGCGAAAAGGAGACGGCCCATGAGAACGACAAAAACGATGCTGGCGGGAACGGCCCTGGCCGCAACGATCGCGGCCGGCTTTGCGCTTCCGGCCCGGGCGCAGGGCGACAATTCCGGCGCGAACGAAACCACGCGCCAGCTCAATAAGGGCCAGTTGCAGCATCCCGGAATCGTCAACGGCCGGCGCGTCACCCCCATCAATGCCGGCTACAGCGCGAACGGCGAAGACGAAAGCACCGGCTACGGCGAAAGCCGGGACATGCAGCAGTCCGGCGAAATCGGCAATGCGGATATGGAGCGCGGCGAATCCCTGTCGCAGGTGCGCGATGCCGGCTCGGAATTGCAGAACGCGCCCATCGAAACGCGCCGGGGCGAGCGCATCGGAACCGTGCAGCAGGTCGAACTCGACAGCGGCGGCACCGCGCGCGCCATCGAGGCCGACGTCGAAGGGCGCCAGGTTTCCATCGACCCCAAGAACCTCGTCTATCTGCGCCAGCGCAACGCGCTCGTCACCGACATGACGCGGCAGGAGATCGAGAATTTGCCACCCGCCGGCAAGTCCTACTGATTTGCCGGTCTCCGCCGCGAACGGTCCGAGCTCCCCCCGCCGGGCCCGTTCGCGGCGGCATAACCACGGAGGAATACCATGCTCGGTTGGGCTTTGACCTTTTTCGTCCTGGCGATAATTGCCGCCATTTTCGGCTTCGGCGGCATCGCCGTGGCCTCGGCGGAAATCGCCAAGATCATTTTCTTCGCTTTCCTGGTGCTGTTCGTCATCAGCCTGATCGGGGCCGCGGTTCGCGGCCGCTCGCCGCCGGCCTGATCAGGGCGGTTCGCTGGTCCCCGGCTCGGGAAAGTGCAGCGCCACGATGGTACCGCGCCCGGGGATCGAGCGGATGGTCACCGTTCCGCCGACCTGCTGGGCGAAACTGTTGATCAGTTGCGTGCCCACGCTGCCATCCTCGCTGTGCGCCTCGGCGCTGAATCCGACGCCGTCGTCTTCCACCGAAAGTTCGAGTTCGTCCGCGCCGGCCTCGCGCAGCGACACGCGGATGCGCCCGGCCTGCGCGCCCGGATAGGCGTGCTTGAAGATATTGGTCAGCGCTTCGGCGACGAACAGTGCCAGCGGCACCGCGATATGGCTTCCCACCAGGCGGGGCACCATCGCCGTTTCCACCTGCAGCCCTTCGCGCTGCGCCCCGAATCCGTCGCAGGTCTGCTGGGTGAGATCGATCAACAGCCGGTCCAGCTGCACGAAGCTCTGGTCTTCGATTTCGTGCAGCGTGCGATGCACCAGCGCCAGCGCATTGATGCGCATCTGCGCCTGTTTCAGCGCGGCTTGCGCGGCCGGATCGCGCAGCCGCCCGGCCTGCAGATTGAGCAGGCTCATCACGATCTGCAGATTGTTCTTCACCCGGTGATGCACCTCGCGCACCAGCATGGTCTTCTGCGCCACGGCCTCGCGCAGGTTCTGGTCGCGTTCCTGGATGGAATCGGCCATGGCCGAAAGCGCTTCGCCCAATTGGCGGAATTCGCGCGGCGCGCCGTCCAGCGAAGGGCGGATCGCATAATGGCCGCTGCGATAGGCGAGCGAAATGCGCCGCAGCTGCACGATCCAGCGCGTCACCTGCCGTTCGGCGCCGAACCAGATCGCAAGCCATGTCAGCGCGATCATGAAGATCGGCAGCACGAAATCGGTGCCCACATGCAGGTAGGTGGCGCCGAACAGGCTGGCCTGTCGCATGGCGAAGCCGACATAGACATCGCGCCCCAGAAGCGGGGCGATGGCATAGCTCCACACATGGCCCTGCGCGTCGGGGGCGGAGCGCACCGTCCCGGTCTCGAAACTGGGATGGGCGAACACGCGCCCCGCAACGGCGGGATCGTCGGAGGCGATGATCGTGCCGTTGTGATCGAAGATCGCCACCACCGAGCCTTGCGGCAGCTTGCTCGAATGCACCATGTAATCGAGCCAGCGCACATCGATGCCCACCGCGATGACGCCGAAGGCCTTGCCGTTTTTCAGAAGCGGCAGCATGCCGCTGATGATGGGCTGGTCGGTCAGCGGGCTCACGATGCGTTCGCTCAGCACGAAATCGCGGCTGTGCATGGCCAGCCGCCACACCGGCCGGAAGCTGACGTCGCGGCCGATGGCCAGCGCGTTGGCCGCGCAGACGACGCGGCCGCGGTCGTCGATGCGCGCGATATTGGTGAAGAAGGAAAGTCCCTTGAGCGCGTCCGACAGCGCGCGGCTGCAATCGGGGCCGGCATCGCGCACGGCCGGCATGTTGGCGAGCGCGCGCGCGATCTGTTCGGCGGCGGCGAGCATGTTCTCTTCGCTGGAACCCGCGGCCTGGGCGGTTTCGATCAGGCGCTCGCGCACCAGCACGGTATCGCTTTTGGCCCGTTCCATGCCCTGGATGACGCTGGCCACCATGATCGGCGTCAGCGCGACCGTCACGATCAGCATCAGCCGGAAGCGGAGCGAGCCGCCTTTATCGCGATGAGCCCGACTTGTTTCGCCGTTTGCGGGGCGCGGGCGGAGCCAGCCTGTCCAGCTGCGCCATGATCTCATCAGCGGCGTCTCCTTCGGAAGACTTGGCAGCCGGCAATGGTTCTTCGCCCGACAGGATCGACATCAGCGATTTGCGCGCGCGCGCCACCCGGCTCTTCACCGTGCCCACTGCGCAATTGCAGATCAAGGCCGCATCTTCGTATGAAAATCCGCCCGCGCCCACCAATATCAGCGCTTCGCGCTGCTCGTCTGAAAGGCAGGACAGCGCGCGTGCGGTGTCGGAAAGGTCCACGGCCCAGTTCTGCTCGCCGTCCGATGCGGGAATCCGCTCCGCGGCGTCCTGGTCCCAGGCGGTCTGGCGCCAGGCGCGCCGCCGGTCGGAATAGAACTGGTTGCGCAATATGGTGAACAGCCACGCTTTCAGATTGGTGCCCGGCTCGAAACTGTCGCGCGATTGCCAGGCCTTCACCAGCGCTTCCTGCGCCAGATCGTCGGCGGTTTCCGGATTGCCGCACAGCGAACGGGCGAAGGCGCGCAAAAACGGGATCAGTTCGAGCAGGTCGCGCTTGAAGCGCTCGCCGTTTTCGTCGGCATCCTGCGCCCGCCGCGGGGAGGTTTCTGTGTGCCGCTGCGTCACGAGTTGTTCCGTTTGCCGCCGCCGTCGTCGATGCGCCTGAGCAATTCGATGAAATCGTCGGGCACCGGCTCCTTGGCCACATCGTCATAGATGCGGCGCAATTCGCGTCCCAGCGCACGCTGGCGCGCCCGCAAAATCTTGTGCTTGTCGCGCTCGGTTTTCGGATCGTCTGTCACAAATTCCCAGCCCTGCCGTTCGATAAAACGCGTCACGGCTTTCCCTTTTCCGGCCCATCGAGCCTAGCAGATAGCCTTCCTCCACGGACCAGGCCGTGTTTGCCAGCAAACGCCCCCGATAACAAAAGGTTCCGCTCAAATGGAAACTTTTGGGGCTGGTAAACGTTGGCGGTTTGGGTGTTTTCTTTCACGTCTTCGAAGGAGCCGGTTCCATGTCCATGACCGAGGTTTTAGGCCCGCATCTGCCGTATCTCAGGCGCTATGCCCGCGCGCTGACGGGCTCGCAGGACAGCGGCGACGCCTATGTCCGCGCCGCCCTGAGCGCGCTTCTGGCGGAGGAGGAATCGCTGGACGGCGATCTGGCGCCGCGGGTCGCGCTCTACCGGCTCTTCCACCGCATCTGGGCCAGCACCGCCGGCCACAATGACGCGCCCGGCACCGGCGACGGCTCGCCCGAGGCGCGCCTTCAGCTTCTGCCCTCGCCCGGCCGTGCTGCGCTGTTGTTGACGGCGGTCGAATCCTTCACCCCCGCCGAAGCGGGGACCATCATCGGCCAGTCGGCCGACGAGGTCGAACGCGCCATCGTCGAGGTGCAGAAGCGCATCGAAAACGAGCTTGTTTCGAGCGTGCTCATCATCGAGGACGAACCCATCATCGCGCTCGATCTGGAGAATCTCGTCACCGAACTCGGCCATGACGTGGTGGCCAAGGCCGCCACCAGCGAGGAAGCGGTGCGCCAGGCCAAGGCCAAGCGCCCGGGCCTGGTGCTCGCCGACATCAATCTCGGCGAAGGCGGATCGGGTATCGATGCGGTCGCCGAAATCCTGGACAGTTTCGACATCCCGGTGATCTTCGTGACCGCCTATCCCGAAAAATTGTTGACAGGCGAACGCCCCGAACCGACCTATCTCATCGCCAAGCCCTTCCTGCCCGAAACGGTACAGGCCACGGTCGGCCAGGCCCTGTTTTTCCACCCTTTTAGGAGCAAGGCCGCGGCCTGATCCCCGCGGCCAAAATTTTTGGGAACCGTTTCATAGGGCCCACGTTACTTTCCCCGAGCGGATGTCCGGTCCGGTACGCCCCCAGCCCCTTCGACACCCCGCATCGGGTGTCCGCTCACTTCCCGAAAAAAAACAGGAAAGGCAGATGCGGTGAACCTGCCGCCGCGCATACGCATGGCCGATGCGGCCCGCCGCGGCCGCGTCGCCGCGCTCAGGCGCGATCTGAGGATCATCAAGGTTTGCGCCATCGGGTTGCTGGTGATCGCGGCGTTGACCGGCGGGGTCGCGGCCGGCGCGGTTCTGGCGCCCACCGCCATCGCCGTCATCCTGGCGCTGGTGCTGGCGCCCGTGGCGCGCACGCTGGAGCGGGTGGGCATGGGGCCGGGCCTGGCCGCGCTGATCACCGTGCTTGCGCTGTCATCGGTTTTGGTGGTGGGCACGGCCGCGCTGGCGCCGTCCTTCTCGCACTGGATCCACAACGCGCCCAAGCTGGTGCATTCGGTCGAGCGCAAGCTCAGGCCCTTTCGCAGCCAGATCGCCGCCGTCGAATCCGCATCGAACAAGCTCAGCACCGCAGTCGCCCCGTCCAAGCCCGCGCCGGCTCCGCCACGCCCCTCCATCGTGGCCACCATCTTCGACAGCGCGCCGGGCGTGGTCGCCTCCATCCTCTATGTCGCGGTGCTGACGATATTTCTGCTGTCGGAGCGGCGGCGCTATGCGGCCCAGCTCATTCTTCTGCCGAAGAGCTTCGCCAACCGCCTGCGCATGGCGCGCATCTGCCGCGACGTGCGCCAGCGCGTGTCGGGCTATCTGTTCACGCTGGCCAGCATCAATGTGGGGCTCGCCCTCGCCACCGCGATCTGCTTCACCATCGCGGGCATTTCCGAGCCGATCCTGTGGGGCGTGGCCTACGGCATCCTCAATTTCCTGCCCATCATCGGGCCGACCGCGATCATCGTCACCGCGGCGGCGGTGGGCTTTGTCGATGCCGATACGTTCGCCGGCGCGCTTCTGCCGCCGGCCATTCTTCTGGGGCTCGACATCGTCGAAGCCTATTTCGTGCAGCCCTGGCTGTTGTCGCGCCGGCTGGTCATCAGCCCCATCGCCATTTTCGTGATGGTGGCGACCCTGGTGTGGATGTGGGGCGCTGCCGGCGTCATCACCGCCGTTCCCATTCTGATCCTGATCCACACCGCCATGGTGCATGTTCCCGCAACCCGCGCCTATGCGCGGTTCCTGGCGACCGAACATTGGCGGCCGCGCAAGCTCGCCGCTGCGCGGAACCCGCTCAAGGCCCATCCGTTTTCTAAATGAGGGTTGCCAAAGGAGCATCGAACATGAACTGGGACCAGGTTGAAGGCAAGTGGAAGGAATATTCCGGCAAGGCGCGCGAACGCTGGGGCCGGCTGAGCGACGACGATCTGCAGAAAGTCGCGGGCAAACGCGACCAGCTCGTCGGCAAGATCCAGCAATCTTACGGCATCGGAAAAGAAGAAGCCGAAAAGCAGGTGGCCGAATTCGAGAAATCGGTCCATTAAGCGATGCCGCAAGTCGTCGAACGTCACGAAGAATCCGGCCACGATTTGAACGCCGTCGAAGCGCGCCAGGCCAAGCCGCTCGGCCACATGCGCTACGTGCTCGGCATCAGCCTGCTCGCGATCGTGATCATCTTCGCGTTCATGTGGTTCTATGGGGTGTTCGCGGTTTATTAAACCCAATTCGTCATGGCCGGGCGTCGATACGCTGTCGCTATCGACCCCGGCCATCCATACTCCCTGTCTTGCAAGGTGAATATGGATGGCCGCCACAAAGCCTGCACTCGGGCCGCGCTTCGCGCGTTCCCGGGTGGCGGCCATGGCGAAAAGGAGAGGATTCAACGGAATTGAAACAGCCTCAATCCTTCGCCCGCTCCACATAAGACCCATCGGCCGTCAGCACCACCACCCGCGTGCCCGTCACGATATGCGTCGGCACCATCGTGCGCACGCCATTGGACAGCACGGCGGGCTTGAACGAGCCGGATGCCGTCTGCCCCTTCACCACGGGCTCGGTCTCGACAACTTCGAAGGTTGCGCGCGCCGGAAGCTCGATGGAAATCGGCACGCCGTTATAGCTGGAAAGCCTGACCTCCATATTCTCGATCAGGTAGGGCGCGAGATCGCCCAGCACGTCTGAGCCCACATGGATCTGGTCGAAAGTCTCCGGATCCATGAACACATATTGTTCGCCGTCCTGGTAGAGATAGGTATGGGTGCGCTCGTCGATGAAGGCCTTTTCCAGGCTGTCGGTGGTCTTGTAGCGTTCGTTGATCTTGGTGCCGTCCGAAATGCGGCGCATTTCGAGCTGGGTTACGGGCGTGCCCTTGCCCGGATGGATGTTTTCTGCTGTGAGGACGACGTAGAGTTTGCCGTCCTTCTCGATGACGTTGCCCTTGCGGACATTGCTGGCGATGACCGAAACCACGAAAGCCTCTTGTTCCTTGCGCGCGAGGGCTCATAGCAGGGCCGCGTGGCCGCGCCAAGGGGCCGGGCGATGAGCCCCGCCTTGCGCCCCGAAAACCATGCCGACCGCCGCGCGCGCCTGCTGGCGCGCGGGCGCATCAAATCGGCGATCCGCGCGCGGCTGGAAACCCAGGACTTCACCGAAGTGGAATGCGCCGTTCTGGCCGCATCCCCCGGCAACGAAGCCCATCTGCACGCCTTCAAAACCGTGTGGGAAGAGGGCGCCCGTATGCACCCGCTTTATCTGCACACCTCGCCCGAATTCGCCGCCAAGAAATTGCTGGCCGCCGGCGAAACCCGCATCTTCGAATTCGCGCGCGTGTTCCGCAATCGCGAACATGGGCCTTTGCATGCCCCCGAATTCACCATGCTGGAATGGTATCGCGCGAACGAACCTTATGAGGCGGTGATCGCCGACACGCTCGAATTCCTGCGCATCGCCGCCGATATAACGGGCCTGCGCACATTCACTTACAAGGATGCCGCCTGCGATCCTTATGCCGAAGCCGAACGCATCACGGTGGCGGACGCGTTGCGCAAATTCGCCGATGTGGATCTGCTCTCCACGCTCAACGAAAAAGGCGAGGGCAATCGCGACGCGCTCGCGGCCATCGCGAACATCGACATCGCCGCCAATGACAATTGGGCCGACATCTTCAGCAAGCTCCTGGTCGCGCGCATCGAACCGCAACTGGGCCGCGCACGTCCCACGATCCTGTACGAATATCCCAGATGCGAAGCCGCATTGGCCCGCGCCACGGCGCATGACAGCCGCGTCGCCGAACGTTTCGAACTTTACGTTTGCGGGGTGGAACTGGCCAATGGCTTCGGCGAATTGACCGATGCCGCCGAACAGCGCCGCCGCTTCATGGCCGAGATGGACGAAAAGGAGCGCATCTATGGCGAGCGCTATCCGCTCGACGAGGATTTTCTCGAAGCGTTGCCGCGCATGCCGTCCGCCTCTGGCGTCGCGCTGGGGTTCGACCGCCTCGTCATGCTCGCCACCGGCGGGCGCAATGTGAACGACGTGATCTGGACGCCGCTATGAATTTGCACGATCCGATTGCCAAAGTTGCGGCGCGCTATGCGGTGGCGATCTCGCCCGATATGGAGGCGCTGATCGACCCGCGCGATCCGCACGATCCCATCGCGCGCCAGTTCGTGCCGAGCGAATTGGAACTCCTCACCACGCGCCACGAACGCGCCGATCCCATCGGCGACCGCGCGCATGAACCGGTTCCCGGCATCGTGCATCGTTACAAGAACCGCGTGCTGTTCAAGCCGGTGCATATCTGCCCCGTCTATTGCCGCTTCTGTTTCCGCCGCGAAATGGTGGGGCCGGGCAAGGAACCGGCGCTGACGCAAGCGCAATTCGATGCCGCTTTCGCCTATGTGGCCGCGCACCCGGAAATCCGCGAAATCATCGTCACCGGCGGCGATCCGCTTATTCTCTCGCCGCGCCGCGCCCGCGAAATCGCCGCCCGCGCCTGCGCCATCGCCCATATCGAAAAACTGCGCTGGCACACCCGCGTGCCCGTGGTGGAGCCCGCCCGCATCACGGACGCATTGGTGTCCGCGATCCGATTGCCGCGCGGCCAAACCCGCGCCGCCATCCACGCCAATCATCCGCGCGAATTCACCCAAGCCGCCCGCGCCGCCTGCCGCAAAATGCGCGAGGCGGGAATCGAACTGCTATCCCAAAGCGTGTTGCTGAAAGGCGTGAACGACAACATCGAAACGCTACTGGATTTGATGCACGCCTTCCGCGGAACCGGCATTGCACCCTATTACATCCACCACCCCGATCTCGCACCGGGCACATCGCATTTCCGCAATTCCATCGAAAAGGGCCAGGCGCTCATGCGCGAATTGCAAACGCGCATAACGCCCGCACCCGATTACATGCTCGATATCCCTGGCGGTTACGGAAAAATCCCGCTGCTATCCGATGCAATTATCAAGGATGGCAATCACTGGCGCGTGCGCGATTTGGCGGGGCAGTGGCACCCTTACCCACCCTCCCCTTGAGGGAGGGTCGAAATTTGCACTTCGCAAATTTCGGGGAGGGGTCGCGGCGCAAACCTTCGGCCATGACACCTCCCCGAAAAATCCTTCGCGCCGCTTGCGCGCCGCTCGCATTTTTCGGCCCTCCCTCAAGGGGAGGGCAGGGATTACCGATACCCCGCGTTAATCGCGTCCAGCGCCTTCGCCCCCGGGCACAGCGCATCCGCATTCAGCGTGTTCAGCGGCGCCTCCACCGTGTTCAAACTCGCGTGGATGTCCTCCGCGCTCGGATCGAGATAGAGCAGCCCCGTCACCACTTCGCCGCGCGCGGCATGATCCTGCACATAGGCGAGCGCGCCGGCGCGATCGTTCTGGTTATAGGTCGGATCGATCTTGGCGAGCTTGATGATCGTGCCGTCATGCATCACCACGGTCTCCACCGTGCCGGGCTTGTAATTCGCCGTGATCTCCTCGCGCGGCACGATCATGTCGATGCGGTTCACCGCATCGTTATGCTCGCGCACGAAATCGTAGGATTTGGTCGATTGCGGCGAATTGTTGAATTGCACGCAAGGGCTGATCACATCCAGCACCGCCGATCCGTTATGCGAAATCGCGGCCTTCAGAAGCGGCACCAATTGCTTCTTGTCGCCGGAAAAGGAGCGCGCCACGAAACTCGCGCCCAAAACCAGCGCCAGGCTGACGAGATCGATGGGCGCATCGGAATTCACTGCCGTCTTGCTTTTGGAGCCCTTGTCGGCGGTGGCGGAGAATTGTCCCTTCGTCAGCCCGTACACGCCGTTGTTCTCGCAGATATAGACCATGTTCACGCCGCGGCGCACGCAATGGGCGAATTGGCCGAGCCCGATGGAGGCCGAATCGCCGTCGCCCGAAACGCCCAGATAAATCAGGTCGCGATTGGCGAGATTGGCGCCTGTCAAGACGCTCGGCATGCGCCCATGCACCGAATTGAATCCGTGGCTTTGCCCCAGAAAATAATCCGGCGTCTTCGACGAACAGCCTATCCCCGAAAGCTTCGCCACGCGATGCGGCTCGATGGCGAGTTCGAAACACGCTTCGATCAGCGCAGACGAAATCGAATCGTGCCCGCAACCCGCGCACAGCGTGGAGATGCGCCCTTCGTAATCGCGATGCGTGAAGCCCAGTTCGTTGGTCTTGATGCCGCGATGATGGAATTTCGGTTTGGCGATGTAGGTCATGGAACGTATCCCAATACATTCCCTCTCCCCCTCCGGGGGAGAGGGTCAGGGTGAGGGGGCGGTAAACGCAGAGCGAGAATTCGACCTTGGAATCGCACTGTATCAGCATGGAGTCCGGCTGCGATATCTGCGTTCCGACTTTGCCGCCCCCTCACCCCGCCCTCTCCCCCACGGGGGGAGAGGGAGAATATTTGAAGTGCGATCATTCCGCCGCTTCCTTCCGCTGCAATTTCATCCGCTCCGATATCGCGCGCGTGATGTAGCGTTCGGTGATCGGCGTGCCGTCATAATGCAGGATCGAAATGAACCGCGCCGGATCGATGCCGCATTCGTTCACCAAGAGCTTCATCATCTGCGCATCGCGGTTCTGCTCGATCACGAACACCTGGTCGTGCGCGGCGATGAACTCCACCACCTCCTCGCCAAAGGGAAAGGCGCGGATGCGAAGCGTATCGAGATAAAGCCCCTGGCTTTCCAGCGCCGCCAACGCCTCTTCCATCGCCGCGGTGGTCGAACCATAGAAGATCGCGCCATGCCGCGTGCCCACTTCGGCCTTGCGCGTCACCGGCGCGGGCACCAGCGTTTTCGCCGTATCGAACTTGCGCAACAGCCGCTGCATATTGTCGACGTAAACAGACCCCTCTTCGCTATAGCGCGCATAGCGGTCGCGGCTCGTTCCGCGCGTGAAATAGGCGCCGCGCGTGGGATGCACGCCCGGAAGCGTGCGATAGGGGATGGCGTCGCCATCCACATCGAGATAACGGCCGAAATCCTTGCCCGCTTCGAGTTCTTCGGCCGTCATGATCTTGCCGCGGTCGAAGCTGCGCGCATCGTCCCATTGGAAGGGCTCGCACAACCAGTCGTTCATGCCGATGTCGAGGTCCATCATCACGAAGATCGGCGTCTGCAACCGTTCGGCCAGATCGAACGAGGCCGCCGCGAATTCGAAGGATTCATGCGGGTCCTTCGGCAGCAGCATCACATGTTTGGTATCGCCGTGGCTGGCATAGGCCGCCAGCAGCAGATCGGATTGCTGCGTTCGCGTCGGCATGCCGGTGGAAGGGCCGCCGCGCTGGATATCGAAAATCACCGCCGGAATTTCCGCGAAATAGGCCAGCCCGAAAAATTCCTGCATCAGCGAAATGCCGGGCCCCGACGTGGCGGTGAACGCGCGCGCGCCGTTCCAGCCCGCGCCGATCACCATGCCGATGGCCGCGATTTCGTCTTCGGCCTGCACGATGGCGTATTTGTGCTTGCCCGTTTGCGGATCGACGCGCAGTTTCGCGCAATGTTTCATGAAGGCTTCGGCGAGCGAGGTCGAAGGCGTGATCGGATACCACGCCGCAACGGTGGCCCCGCCATAGACGCAGCCCAGTGCGGCGGCATCGTTGCCGCTCACGAAAATGCGCTCGCCCACGATGTTGGCGCGCTCTACTTTCAATTTGCATTTTCCGGCCAGGTTCTTCGCCGCGTAATCGTGGCCCAGTTCCACCGCGCGCATGTTCAGCTTGATCAGCTTGTCCTTGCCCTTGAATTGCTTGCCGATCAGCCCTTCCACGACGGAGGGCTCGAAACCCAAAAGCGCGGACAGCGCGCCCAGATAGATCACGTTCTTCAGAAGCTGGCGTTCGCGCGGAATGGTGCCGTCCATCGTGTTGGACAGCGCCGTGAACGGCACGCCGAGCACCGTGATGTCGTCGCGGAACTTCGATTGCGGCATCGGCTTGGTGCAATCGTAGAGCAGGTAGCCCCCCGCATCGATCGAAGCGACATCCTTGTCCCAGGTCTGCGGATTCATCGCGACCATAAGGTCCACGCCGCCGCGTCGCCCCAGCCAGCCTTCGCCGGACACGCGCACTTCATACCATGTCGGCAATCCCTGAATGTTCGACGGGAAAATATTGCGGCTCGCGACCGGCACGCCCATGCGCAGGATGCATTTGGCAAACAATTCATTGGCGCTCGCAGACCCCGACCCGTTCACATTCGCGAACTTGACGACGAAATCGTTGGTTGCGGCAATGGGGTTCATTTCTATTTCCAATCGTCATGGCCGCCCTTGAGGCGGCCACCCAGTAAGCGAGCGTCTGCGAGCGAAAAGGATTCTTTGGCGTCCGCAGACGCGGACGCACTGGGTGGCCGGGTCGCGCTTCGCTTGCCCGGCCATGACGAAAGGGGTGATGCGTTCATCGCCCGCATGCCTGTGCCGTTTCCAGATAGAATTTCTTCATGTCCCAGGCGCCGGTGGGGCAGCGTTCGGCGCACAGCCCGCAATGCAGGCACACATCTTCGTCCTTCACCATCACGCGGCCGGTTTTCAGGCCGTCGGCAACATACAAATCCTGCGTCGTGTCCGGCGCGGGCGCCAGCAGCATCTGGCGCAATTCCGGCTCCGGCGCGTTGGGCGTGAAGGTGATGCAATCCATCGGGCAGATATCGACGCAGGCGTCGCATTCGATGCAAAGCTTGCTCTCGAACACCGTTTCGATATCGCAGTTCAAACAGCGCTGCGCTTCCTTGAAGGCAAGCTGCGTATCGAAACCCAGCTCCACTTCCACATTCACATTGTTGAGCGTCACCTCTTTGGGCGCATGCGGCACCTTGAAGCGCAAATCCACCGAGACGTCATTGTCATAGGACCATTCGTGAATGCCCATCTTCTGGCTCGACAGATTCACATGCGGCGGCGGGCGCACGTCCACGTCTTTTCCGTTGCACAGAAGATCGATGGAAACCGCCGCTTCATGGCCATGCGCCACGGCCCAGATGATGTTTTTCGGCCCGAATGCCGCATCGCCGCCGAAAAAGATTTTCGGATTGGTCGATTGCATGCTCACCGGATCGACCTTGGGCATGTCCCATTTGTCGAATTCGATGCCGATATCGCGCTCGATCCAGGGGAACGCATTTTCCTGGCCCACCGCCACCAGCACGTCGTCGCATTCCATATGCACGTCCGGCTCGCCGGTGGGGATCAGCTTGCGCCGCCCGTCCTTGTATTCGGCCTTCACCTTCTCGAACGTCACGCCCGTCAGCTTGCCGCCATCATGCGTGAATTCCTTGGGCACCAGGAAATTGTGGATCGGGATGCCTTCATGCATCGCATCCTCTTTTTCCCAAGGGGATGCCTTCATCTCCTCGAAGCCCGAGCGCACGACCACTTTCACATCCTCGCCGCCGAGCCGGCGCGAGGTGCGGCAGCAATCCATCGCCGTATTGCCGCCGCCCAGCACGATCACGCGCTTGCCGATTTTGGTGGTGTGGCCGAAGGACACGCTGGAAAGCCAGTCGATGCCGATATGGATATTGGCTTTGGCGTCCTCGCGTCCCGGAATTTCCAGTTCGCGCCCGCGCGGCGCCCCGCAGCCCACGAAGATCGCGTCGTAATTTTCGGCGAGCAGCGCCTTCAAAGAATCGATCCGCTCGCCGAACCGCGTTTCCGGCTTCAGATCGAGAATATAATTGCATTCCTCATCCAGCACGCGCTCGGGCAAACGAAATTTCGGAATCTGCGTGCGCATCATCCCGCCGGCAAAGGGATCGGCATCGTAGATCACGCATTCATAGCCGAGCGGCAGAAGATCGCGCGCCACCGTCAGCGAGGCGGGCCCCGCGCCGATCAGCGCAATGCGCTTGCCGTTCTTTGCCGCGGCGGGCTTGGGCAGGCGCGCGGAAATATCGTCCTTGTTGTCGGCGGCGACGCGCTTCAAGCGGCAGATCGCAACCGGCTCGTCTTCCACGCGGCCGCGCCGGCATGCCGGTTCGCAAGGCCTGTCGCAAGTGCGGCCCAAGACGCCCGGAAACACATTGGATTCCCAATTGATCATATAGGCGTCGGTGTAGCGGCCTTCCGCGATCAGGCGGATATATTCGGGCACCGGCGTATGGGCCGGGCATGCCCATTGGCAGTCCACCACCTTATGGAAATAATCGGGCCCGCTCGTATCGGTCGGCTTCATGCCGGGGCGTGTACGTTCGGCGAGCAATTGCCCGTCTGCCGAATCTGGACTCATGACCTGGTTTGCAACTCGCGTTCGCTCTTCTTCGAGGCGTTCGCTGCGCTCTCTCCCATACGCGGGCGGGAGTTATAGCGGCATGCCCGATGCGTTTCCCCTTGTTTTTTCATCATAACGGGGGCTCGTTTGGGCGCAACCGGAACGCCAGCATGGGCTTAACACCCTGTTGCCATCAGGGGTATCGGCATAAGTACCTGAATTTACTACGCTTTGGAGAGAATCTTGGACATCCGGCTCACCGACGACCAGCGCGCCATCGAAGACAGCATCGCAAAGATTTGTGCGCGCTTCACCGACGATTACTGGAGCGAATGCGACCAGACCCCCCGTTTTCCGGAGGAATTCTACCGCGCCATGGCCGATGGCGGCTGGCTGGGAATCACCATGCCGGCCGAGCTTGGCGGGGCCGGGCTGGGCGTCACCGAAGCGGCGATCATGATGCATGCGGTGGCCAAGGGCGGCGGCGGGTTCGCGGCCAGCTCCACCATCCATCTCAATCTCTTCGGCCCGCATGCGATCGTGGTGCATGGCACGGACGAGCAGAAGAAACGCTGGCTCGTGCCGCTGATGGAAGGAAAAGAGAAAGCCTGCTTCGGCGTCACCGAGCCGAATGCCGGACTGGATACGACCAGCATCGAAACTTTCGCCAAGCGCACCAATGAAGGTTATGTCGTGCGCGGACGGAAAATCTGGACCACCACGGCGCAAGTGGCCGACAAAATTCTTTTGCTGACGCGCACCACGCCCAAAGCAGACTGCAAGAAATCCACCGACGGCATGACGCTGTTCTACACCGATCTCAATCGCGAAAAGATCGAAGTGCGCCGCATCCCCAAAATGGGCCGGGCGGCGGTGGATTCCAACGCCGTGTTCATCGACGATCTCTTCGTGCCGGACGAAGACCGCGTGGGCGAAGAGGGCAAGGGTTTTCGCTACCTGCTCGACAGCCTGAACCCCGAACGCATTTTAATCGGCATCGAAGCCGTCGGCATCGGCCGCGATGCGCTTCAGCGCGCCGCAACGTACGCGCGCGAGCGCGTCGTGTTCGGCCGCCCGATAGGCCAGAACCAGGGCATCCAGCATCCGCTGGCCGAAAACTGGGCCTATCTCGAAAGCGCTTACTGGATGTGTTTGCGCGCGGCTTCGCTCTACGATTCCAGACAGCCTTGCGGCGCCGAAGCCAATGCCTCGAAATTCCTCGGCGCACGCGCCGCGTTCGAAGCGACAACGCGCGCGGTTCTCACCCATGGCGGCATGGGCTATGCGAAGGAATACCAGGTGGAACGATTGTTCCGCGAATCGATCCTCAACCGCATCGTGCCGGTGACGGAGCAGATGATCCTGTCCTTCATCGCGGAGAACGTGCTCGACCTGCCGAAATCATATTGAGGACTGCAAATGGATCGCCTGATTGCCGGATATCGCGAATTCCGCAAGACCAAATGGCCCGCGGAAAAAACACGCTATGAAACGCTCGCCGATCATGGCCAGCGCCCGCGCGCGCTGGTGATCGCGTGCAGCGATTCGCGCGCCGATCCCGCCACCATCTTCAATGCGCGGCCCGGCGAATTGTTCGTGGTGCGCAATGTCGCCGCAATCGTGCCGCCTTACGAAATCGACACTTCGCACCACGGCACCAGTGCCGCCATCGCCTTCGCGGTTCTGAGTTTGAATGTATCGGACATCCTGGTGATGGGCCATGCCCAATGCGGCGGTGTCGCGGCGGCGCTCGATCACTCGATTGCCGATGGCGTACCGTTCCTGAAAAGCTGGATCGACCTTCTGGAACCGGCGGTCAAGGCGCTGCCCACGCACGACCACGCCCATACCGCGCTGGAGCGCGAAACGGTGAAGCTGTCCCTGCAACGTCTGATGGAATTTCCCTTCATTGCAGAGCGTGTGAACGCCGGAAACCTCGCGCTTCACGGCGCGCGCTTCGGCATTGCCGATGGCAAGCTGGAAATTCTGGATTCCGAAACAGGCAATTTCTCATCCATCGATTAGGACGAAGCCATGCCCGGTCTTTATTTCGAAGAATTCTCGGTCGGCCAGAAATTCCAGCACCCGATCCGCCGCACGGTGACGGAAGCCGACAATGTCTTCTTCACCGCCATGACGCACAACCCGGCGCAGCTTCATCTCGATGAGGAATATGCGCGCGCAACCGAATTCGGCGCGCGCATCGTCAATTCGCTGTTCACGCTCGGATTGATGATCGGCATTTCGGTTGGTGAAACCACGCTCGGCACGACCGTCGCCAATCTCGGCATGGACGAAGTGCGTTTCCCCAAACCCGTCTTCCACGGCGATACGCTGCGCGTCGAAACCGAAGTGCTGGAATTGCGCAAATCCAATTCGCGCCCCGAAAACGGCATCGTGATCTTCGCCCACCGCGCCTTCAACCAGCGCGACGAACTTGTGGCGGTGTGCAAGCGTTCGGCGCTGATGCTGCGCAAGGTCTTCCGTCCGGATGAATTATTCAAAGCCGCGCCGAAAGCCAAGCCCAAAGCGAAAGCGCCGGCGAAGCCGAAGCCAAAAGCGAAAAAGAAAAGATGATCCTGCGTTCGCTTCTCTTCGTTCCTGCCGACAGCGAGAAGAAACTCGCGAAAGCGAAATCCTCGCCCGCCGATGCGCTGATCCTCGATCTGGAGGATGCGGTGGCGGCAAACAATCGCCCGAAGGCGCGCGCATTGGCGGTGGAATTCCTGAAGGACAAGCATCCGCAATCCATTTTCGTGCGCGTCAATCCGGTTGGCAGCGACGATTACGCGCGCGATCTCGCAGCGATTGCGCCGGCATCGCCGGCCGGCCTCGTGATCCCCAAACCGGATTCGCCGGCCACCTTGCAACAGGTGGACCGCGATCTCGCGCCATACGAAGCGCCCATCAAGCTCCTGCCCGTCGCCACCGAAACGCCGGCCTCGGTTTTCAACCTCGCCGATTACGCGAAAACGAAACTTCCGCGTCTGGCCGCCCTCACCTGGGGTGCGGAGGATTTGTCGGCGGCGCTGGGCGCGGCCGCCAATCGCGACGACAACGGCGAATTCCTTTTCACCTACAAACTCGCCCGTTCGCTCTGCCTGATCGCGGCGAAGGCGGCCGGCGTCGAAGCCATCGAAACGCTGCACGCCGATTTCCGCGACGCTGCGGGGCTCGAGCGCGCCGCCCGCGCAGCCGCCCGCGAAGGGTTCTCCGGCATGCTCGCAATTCACCCTGCGCAAGTCGAGATCATCAACGCGGCCTTCACGCCCTCGCAATCCGATATCGATCGCGCCAATCGCGTCGTCGCCGCCTTCGCAAACGGCGCAGGCGTCGCAGCGCTCGACGGCAAGATGCTCGACCGGCCGCATCTCAAACAGGCCGAGCATATTCTCGCCATGGCCGATGCAATTGCGAAGCGGGCAAAGAACCTACCCTCCCCTTGAGGGAGGGTCGAAATTTGCGAAGCAAATTTCGGGGAGGGGTCAAGGCGACCAGCGTCGGGGCATAACCCCTCCCCGAAAAATCCTTCGCGTCGCTGTCGCTCCGCTCGAATTTTTCGACCCTCGCCCGCTGTCGCGGTCTCGACCCTCAAGGGGAGGGTAAAAAAGGGAGGGCTTGAAGCCCCCCGCACAAGCGGCCTTCCGGCGCCCCGGCAAGACGCGGCAACGCAGCTGTTAGTCGACTGGCCCGCGAAGGCGGGGCCGAGCGTCGGGATCGACAGTGCCGTCGTCGCGCTCGGGCTCCTGGCGACTTTCGACGTTGTGTGTCTCCCGCGCGGTTGCGGCATGGCTTCGCGCGGCGGCGGGCAAAGCCGGCGGATTGTCGTCGGGCCCGGCCAGCGGATCGCCCGGCGCGCCGATATCGGCGCACGCGTTCGCGGGCACGCGATAGGCGCGCGACACCATCTCCAGCACCGCGCGTTCGATGACGGAGCGCACGGCAAGCTGGATCGGTTCGAGCGCGCTTTCCCCGTTGGCGGCGCCGAAGAAGGTGTGGCCCAGGACATCGAACACGCCGGCCCGGATCTGCCGTCCGATGATCTGCTTCTGGTAGGAGATCACATCGACGACTTCGAGCGTATCGGTATCGACCAGTCTCAGATCGAGGCCGACATTCATCACAAACATGTCGCTTCCGGCCGTGCCCTTCGGCCCGTCGGTGGCGGTCTCGCCGCCATCGCCAGTGTCGCCCACCGAGCGGATGTTGAAATTGAGTTCGGTGATGCCGCCGACCAGATAATAATCCGAACCCGGAATCGAACCCGTCATGATGCGCCGGTCATCGCCCGCGCCATGATCGTCATGATCGCCGGTGATCAGCTTGTCGTTGGCGTATTTCCGTTCCATCTCGGCGACGGATGTGTCGAAGCGTTCCACCAGCGGCACGCCCGCTTTGGCCAGCGCGCTCATCGCCATCAGGGCGGCGCCTTGCGTTACCGCGCGTCCGCCATAATCGGATTCGGCCTTGCCGGTGTAATCGGCAATCCGGCCCACCGCGATGCGCAGCGGCTTGGCGCGCGTATAGCGCTCCAGGCAGCGCAGCGCCGCCGAATAGGGCGTTTCGTTCGCGATCACCGGCGATCCGCCGATGGGCGCGGCATAGCGGCCCGTGGAATCGGCGCCCGGGCCGATGCAGCCCGACAGCGCCAGGGCCGCCAGCACGAACACCGAAGCTGCGAGAAGATGTTTTGGTCCGCGCGCCGTCATGGGGGCCCCGGTCCGTATCCGCCGGTCGTGGCGGCCGCGCTCCGATTGCCGTCGTCGCCGCCTGCAATCGCCGCACCGTTCGCGCGCAAAAGCGCGGCCGCCGTTGCAAGATAAAGCGGGTGCAGGCGCATGGGACGGGTCCCGTGACGATCTCGCAAAGTCCCGGAGCAACCTGCGTGCCACCCTAGGCGCCCCTGCTTGTTTCAAAGCGGAACAATCGCCGCTAATCTGGGTTCACATTCGCGAATCGGGACATGGCCAAGCTGGAATTCTTCTTCGATTGCTCCTCGCCCTGGACCTATCTGGCGTTCACGCGCATTCACGGCGTGATCGAACGCACGGGCGGCGAAATCCTGTGGCGGCCCATCCTGGTGGGCGGGGTGTTCAACGCCGTCAACAAGGATATCTATGAACGCCGCGCCAATCCCGATCCGCTGAAATCCGTCTATTACGAGAAGGACCTTCAGGATTGGGCCCGCCTTGCCGGCATCGCGATCGGCAAGCCGCCGGTCTTTCCCGTGCGCGCGGTGGCGGCGATGCGCATGGTCGTTGCCGCAGACGAAGAGGGCGCTCTGGTGCCGCTCGCGCACGCGCTGTTCGAAGCCTATTGGGGCCGTCTCGAAGACATCGGCCAAAAGGACATTTTGCAGCGCGTGGCCGAAAGCGTCGGTCTCGATGGCGCGCGCTTGCTGTCGCGCAGCGAAGAGCCCGCGATAAAGGACACCTTGCGCGCCAATACCGGCGAATTGATCGCGCGCGGCGGTTTCGGATCGCCCACCATGTTCGTTGACGCCGGCGACATGTATTTCGGCAATGACAGGCTGCCGCTGGTCGAAGCGGCCTTGATGCGCCGATGAGCGCGCCGCCCCCCGATCCGCGCAACCAGCCCGCCTTGCGCGTGCCGGCCGCGACGGTGTGGCTGATCGTGCTTCTGGTGGCCGCCCATATCGCGCGCATCCTGGCGCCCGCGCGCATGACGGGCGAAATCCTGTGGAGCTACGGCTTCGTGCCGGCGCGCTATTCCACCGCCTGGCTGGTGCTGCATCATGCCAATCCGGGAAGCTGGTTCGATCAGGCCGTTCCCTTCGTCAGCTACATCTTCGTCCATGCCGATTTCGGCCATCTGGCGGTCAATTCGGTGTGGCTGCTGGCCTTCGGCGCCATCGTGGCGCGCAGGCTGGGCGCGCGCATCTTTTTCGCCCTGTTCTTCATCTGCGGAATCGTGGGGGCTGCCACCCATCTGGCCTTCAACTGGGCCTCGCCGGTGCCGGTGGTGGGGGCCTCGGGCGCCATTTCGGGCCTGATGGGCACCGCCTTCCGGCTGATCCCGCTGGAGCCCATTGCGCCGGGCGCCCTGCCGGTGGCCCCGCTTTTCTCCCGGCGCATCCTGATCTGGAGCGGGGTGTGGGTGGCGGTGAACGTCATTGCCGGCATCACCGGGCTGGGGGCGGGGCTGGATGTGCGGCTGATCGCCTGGCAGGCCCATCTGGGCGGCTATTTCGCGGGCCTGCTGCTGGCGGGGCCGGCCGTGGCGCTCCATCTGCGCCTGGCCCGGCCCCGGTTGAACTTCCCCGGCGAGTCAATAGATTAGGGCGGTGCGCCCGCGATGGAGGCCCTGATGACAGAGACCGATTCGGCCGGCGAAACCGCCCATCCCGGCGAACCCGCACGCGCGCCCTTTCCGCTGGTGCGCCTGCTTTATGCGCTCGGCTTCGCCATCGTGGCCTGGTTCGTGTTCTGGATCGCCATTCTTCTGGCGGCCGTCCAATACGTGGTGGTGGCCATCAACGGGCGCACCAATGACGAACTCAAGCAGTTCAGCCACAATCTGATTCAGTATCTGTGGGAGCTTCTGGCCTTCATCGGCTTCGTGCGCGACGAGATGCCCTTTCCCATGGGTCCCTTCCCCAAACAGAGCTGAGCGTATCCACGCGGTCCTGCCGCGGGGGCCCGCGGGTTTTCGAAAACCGGGTTTGGTCCTTTCCCCCGTTTTTCCGGCCCCCAAATACGAGTGTTGCATTCCGGGTACAAGTTTTCGGGAAACAACTTAGGCCTCAAGTGTTTGGCCGGTTACATCCTTGCTGATTTTACAGCTTTATCCCTATCCTCGTTGCGACAAATCATCCGCGCGGCGCCCGTTCCGTGGAGAATGGGCGATTGGCGCGAACGAGATTCGCCATCAGGCGTAACAACGGGGAGTCCATATTATGAAACTGCATCGTCGGATCACCGGCAGGCCCATCACTTTGACCGGCATACTGCTTTTGTCGTCCGCACTGGCCGCGCCCGCCTTCGCCCAGATCGAAGAAGTGGTCGTCACGGCCCAGAAGAAAAGCGAAGACATCCAGACCGTGCCGATCGCGGTGACGGCGTTCACCGCCCAGGATCTTGCCGCCCACCAGATCGTGCAGTTCAAGGATTTGCAGTTCAGCGAACCCTCCATCACCTACACCAAGACGAACTTCACCAGCACCAACTTCCAGATCCGCGGCGTGGGCACGCAGGTGATCGCCGGCGACCAGGAATCCGGCGTCGCCTTCAATATCGACGATGCCTATTACGCGGCGGCCGGCGTCGACTCCGGGCAGTTCTACGATGTCGAGCGCGTCGAAGTGCTGCGCGGACCGCAGAGCACGCTGTATGGACGCGGCGCCACCGGCGGTACCGTCAACGTCTTCACCAACCGGCCCGATCTGCAATCCATGGCGGCGAGCGTCGATGCCTCCTACGGCAATTACAATGCCTGGGAAGTGAAGGGCATGGTCAACATGCCCGTCATCACCGACGAATTGGGCATCCGCATTGCGGGCGACCGCGTCAGCCATGACGGCTGGGCCACCAACATCTTCCCCGGCGTCGATCACCATCCCGATTCGCGCGACCAATGGTCGGTGCGCGGCGAGGTGCGCTGGCAACCCAGCGACGCGACGACCGTCGATTTCATCATGCAGCACGGCAAGGAAGACGACACGCGCATGCGCGGTCAGAAGCAGCTTTGCCACAGCGATCCCTCGGGCGTGCTGGGTTGTCTGCCCGATGCGCTGTCGACCGACCCGGTCAATCTGAACGCGACCTACTTCAACATTCCCGTCAGCAAGCAGGCATTGGGAACGGCGTTCTACCAGGTTTACGAGGCGCTGGGCCTTCCTTATCCGGATTACTTCACGACCGCCGAAGGCCTGGGCCTGTTCGATCTTCAAACCCCGTTCGTGGCGCCGCCCGGCGCGGTTCCTTCCGATCCGCACAGGATCAATTCCGACTTCACGCCCACACTGAAGGGCGAGGGCCAGACCTACACCGCGATCATCAAGCAGAAGCTGTGGGATTGGGCGGATGCGACGCTGGTGGCCAATTCGTCCTGGGGCAACACCAAGTCGCAGGAAAGCTACACCAACTTCCCGACCGCGAATTTCAATCCGGTGCTTCTGGGAACCAGCCTGGCCACCTTGCAGAACACGCTGGATACCTACGCCACCTACAGTCTCGTTCCGGCGATTTATGCCGATCCGGTGAACGGCCCGTTTGCCTTCGTGCTGGACCCCGCCCATGCCGGCACGCTGCCGGTATCGTCGTTCTCGCATCTGGGCGTCATCGGCGGCGGTATCCTGAAATACGCGCCCAACGAGCTGGCCTACGACCAATCGAGCGGCCAGACCCATCAGCGTGAAATCGATTTCCGCCTCAACTCCGATTTCGATGGCCCGCTGAACGGAATGATCGCCCTGTTCTATCTGAACACCAAGAGCACGGGCGACTACTACGTGGCGAACAATACGCTGGACTATGGCCAGACGCTGTTCGGCGCCATTCTCGGCGCGCTGGATCCTCCGGCCGGCGCTTCGCCGCTGTGCGCCAACGCGGTCGGCTGCATCTACGGAACGCCGTATTACGACAACCGCACCGAAGCGGCGACGCTCAATTCGCGCGCCGTTTACGGCGAACTCTATTACGACATCGTGCCCGGCGAGTTGAAGCTCACACTGGGCGGCCGCTACACCGAAGACACCAAGAAAGACGTCGGCCGCATCACGATCTTCAACGGCTTCGTGCCGATCGGCACCATGAGCAACAACGCCGCCATGAATTTCGTCACCCAGACCTGCCAGGCCGATTTCGATCCCAACAAGGCGAACCCGAATGTGGGCCCGTCTTGTCCGAGCGGCCAGGGCCAGCCCTTCTATTATGTGCGCACGAAATTCGACAAGCTGACGGGCCGCGCCGTCCTCGACTGGACGCCCAAGCTCGACTTCACCGATTACACGCTGGTCTATGGCTCCTTCTCGAAGGGCTACAAGGCCGGCGGCGCCAATCCGGGCGTGCAGGCGGGCAACGGCATCGGCCTGCCGCTCACCTACAAGCCCGAAGCGATCGACGCCTACGAACTCGGCACCAAGAACACGCTGGGCGACGGTTCGCTGCAGCTCAACGGCGATATCTGGTATTACGATTACAAGGATTACCAGATTTCCGAGATCATCTCGAACACCTCGATCAACACCAATATCGACGTCAAGCTGTGGGGCACGGAAGCCTCGATGCAATGGGCGCCCGATACGCATTGGGCCTTCAACTTCGGCATCGACTACACCCATTCCGGCATCGGCAGCGGCGTCTCCGCCGTCGATCCGCGCAATCCCGGCGCGGGCGATCCCAACGCGCTGGTCATCAAGGACGGCCAGCTCTCCACCACCAATGCGCAGAACTGCGTCTATTACTACAAGGGCGACGGCGTCGCTTCGACCGGCGATCTGGATACCGACTTCGCCGACATGGCCGCGAACCTGCCGACGGTGTTCTTCTCGCCGCCGGGCGGCATGCACCAGCTTGACGGCGCGGGCGTGCCCAATGTGGCCTATGGTTCGTGCTTCGCCGGCGGTTCGACCAGCCCGTTCTGGGGCCTGAGCGTGAACAATCCGGCCGGCGTCGGCGGTCTTCTGGCGGCCTATGGCTTCCACATCGAAGATGCCGCCACCGGCGGCTCGCTCACCGGCGAACCCGTCAACCTGAAGGGCAACAAGATCGCCAACACGCCGGACTGGGCGCTCAGCTTCGGCGCGCAATACACCGCCGATCTCGACAATGGCTACACGCTGGTTCCGCGCGTGGACGTCTATTGGCACGGCGACATGTGGGGCCGCATCTTCAAGGACGGCGCCGACAAGATCAAAGCCGCGACCGAGGTCAACGCCCAATTGACCCTGAACTCGCCGGACAATGTCTGGTACGCGCAGGCCTTCGTGAAGAACCTGTTCGACAAGGACAATATCACCGGCGAATATCTGACCAGTTCGTCTTCGGGCCTGTGGACCGGCACCTTCTATAGCGATCCGCGCACCTTCGGCATCGCCGTCGGCGCAAGGCTCTGAAAACGGTTGTTGTTCCGGATGAAGCGGGCGCCGGGAAACCGGCGCCCGTCTTCTTTTCGGATGACCGGCGCATTATTGGCAACGCGCAAAGCCAATGGACTCTTCGGTGCTGTTGGTGCAAACATCGTTAACGAAAGGAGCTGAAAGACCGGACGGTCGAAAGACGTCAAGCCCGCAAGCAGGCCGCGCTTTTCGTCCGGCAGGGTGGGTGGTGTCATGGGTGAGTACCGCATTTGCGTGCTCGACGCGCGCGGGCGCCCCGGCAGTGTGAAAATCGTCAATTGCCGGAACGATATCGACGCGCTCGATCGCGCGCGCGCCTGTCTCGACGGCACCCACCGCATCATCCTTTGGCAGGGCGAACGCCCCGTCGCCGAACTCGATGCGGATGGCGAAGCGCCGGTATTCCCCACAACGCTGCCAAGGCATTGAGGCGGGCGGCTTCGAACGCCAAAAAATAAATCGTCATCGCCGGACTTGCCTGTCCGCTGACGCTGAAAGCGCAGGCGGGATCCGGTTCAAACTCCAAAAATTCTCGTCATCGCCGGACTTGTTCCGGCGACCCATACCCCGTGACGGTTGACGGATGTTTCTGCGCCATCAATTTGGCGCGTTCAAAATGAATCGCAAAAGCATCGAACGCTGAGGACATGGGTCGCCGGAACACGTCCGGCGATGACGGTTTTGGTTGCGTTGAAATGAGCGGCAGAAAAAATCACACCGCCGCCTGCCCGCCTCCCCGCCAGCCCTTCACGCGCGTCCCCAGCCTGTCGAGATAAATGTAAATCACCGGCGTAATATAAAGCGTCAGCAATTGCGACAGCAGCAATCCGCCCACCACCGCCACCCCCAGCGGGCGGCGCGTTTCCGCCCCTTCGCCGAAGCCGATGGCGACCGGCAGAATGCCCATCAGCGCCGCCATGGTCGTCATCATGATGGGGCGGAAGCGGATGATGGCCGCTTCGTGGATGGCGGTTTCGGGCGCCACGTTTTCGCTGCGCTGCCGCTCCAGCGCGAAATCGATCATCATGATCGCGTTTTTCTTCACGATGCCGATCAGCATGATCATGCCGACAAAGGCATAAAGGCTGAGCGGAATGCCGAAAACGAACAGCGTGATCAGCGCGCCCACCGCCGCCGAAGGCAGCCCCGAAAGAATCGTCAGCGGATGCACGAAGCTCTCGTACAGAATGCCGAGCACGATATAGACGGTGGCCAGCGCCACCAGCAGCAGCAGGCCTGTGCTGGCCGTCGAGCTTTGAAACGCCTGCGCCGATCCCTGGAAGCCGGCCTGGATCGTGGCGGGAATGCCGATCCTGCGCTTCAGCGCGTCGATCTTCGACACCGCATAGGACAGCGCATAACCCCGGTCGAGATTGAAGGAGATGGTCACCGCGGGCAATTGCCCCTGATGGTTCACGCTCAGCGGCATGGTGGTGGGCGTGATCTTCGTCACCGCCCGCAGCGGCACCAGCGTCTTGCCGTCGCTCGCCGTCACGTAAAGCCTGGAAAGCGCGTTGGGATCGCTCTGGTATTTGGGCAGCAGTTCGAGGATCACCTTGTAGGTGTCCGACGACGCATAGATCTGCGAAATCTGCCCCCCGCCATAGGCCGCGCTCAGCGCGGTTTCGATCGCCGCCGGCGTCACGTTCAGCGCCGCGGCGCGCTCGCGGTCGATGGCCACCGAAACCGCCGGCGTGGAAAGTTGCAGATCGCTCGTCACCTGCGTGAAGCCGGGCGTGTCGTCCAGCGCATCCATCAGCTTCGTCGAAACCCGCTGCAACTGGTCCTGGTCCAGGCCCTGCAGCGTGTACTGGTATTGCGATTTCGACGGCCGTCCGGATGTGCGGATCGCCGGCGGATTGACCATGAAAACCCGTATGCCCGGAATGTGCGACGCTTCGGGCTGCAGATAGGAGATGATCTCGTCCGACGACACGCGCGGCACCAGCGCATCGAGCACCGGCACGTGGTTGAGCGGCGACAGCAGCCAGCCCCAGAACGAACGCGAAGGCGTGCGCTGGTCCACCGGCTTCAGCTTCATGAACAGGATGCCGGAATTCACCGCCCCGCCGCTCGATCCGAAACCGATCACCGACATGTATTGCTGCACGTTCGGATCTTTCGAAATCACCGCGGCAACGTCCTTTTGCAGCGTGGCCATCTGGTCGAAGGATGTTCCGTTGGCCGCTTCCGTGCGCACCAGGATCTGGCCGGTGTCTTCGCTCGGTATGAAATCCTGCGGCGAAACCATGAACAGCAAGACCGTCGCCACGATGCTGCCGGCGAAAATGGCCAGGATCGTGCGCCGGTGGTCCAGGCTCCATGCCAGCGAGCGGTTATAGGCTTCGTGCATGCGGTTGAAGATGCGCTCGCTCGCCTGGTAGATCGCGTTGTGCTTGCGCTTGTGCTCGTCCTGCAGCATCCGGCTGCACAGAAGCGGCGTCAGCGTCACCGAAACCACGCCCGAAAACACGATGGCCAGAACGATGGTCACGGAAAATTCGTGCAACAGCCGCCCGATCAGTCCGCCCATGAACACCAGCGGAATGAACACCGCCGCCAGCGAGGCGGTCATGGACAGAATGGTGAAGGCGATTTCGCGGCTGCCCTTCAGCGCCGCCTGCAGCGGCGGCTCGCCCGCTTCCACATGGCGCACGATGTTTTCCAGCATCACGATGGCGTCGTCCACCACGAAGCCCACCGAAAGCGTCAGCGCCATCAGCGAAAGATTGTCCAGGCTGTAGCCGAAGGCCGACATGCCCGCAAACGTGCCGATGATGACGATGGGAAGCGCGATCGAGGGGATGAAGGTGGCCGAAACCGTGCGCAGGAACGCGAAGATCACCCCCACCACCAGCAACGCCGCCAGGATCAGCGTGAATTGCACATCCGCAATCGAGGCGCGGATCGACTGGCTGCGGTCGTACAGCACATGCAGCGACAGCGAGGCCGGCAATTGCGCCAGAAAATGCGGCAGCACCGCGCGCACTTCGTCCACCACGCGGATGGTGTTCGATCCGGGCTGGCGCTGGATCGCCAGCACGATGGCGCGATGGCCGTTGTACCAGCCGCGGTGATAAGGGTTCTCCACCCCGTTCACCACCTTGGCCACATCGCCCACTTTCACGGGCGCGCCGTTCTTGTAGGCGATGATCTGGTCGGCGAACTGGCTGGCATCGGTCAATTGCCCGCTGCTCTTGATCATCACCGATTGATGGGGCCCGTTCAGTTCGCCGGTCGGCAGGTTGGGATTGGCCGCGTTCGCCGCCTGCGCCACCTGGTCGATGCCGATGCCGCGCGCGGCCAGCGCGGTGGGATCGGCCTGGATGCGCACCGCGAATTTCTGCGAGCCGTAGATATTGACCTGCGCCACTCCGTCCAGCGTCGAAAGCTGGCGCGCCAAGAGGCTTTCGGCATAGCGGTCCACTTCGGTCAGCGGCAGCGTGGCCGAACCCAGCGACAGATAGATGATCGGCGAATCGGCCGGGTTCTCCTTGCGCAGCGTCGGCGGGGCCGGCATCTCGCTCGGCAATTGGCGCGAGGCGGCGGAGATCGCGGCCTGCACGTCTTCGGCCGCCGCATCGATGTTGCGGTCCAGGTTGAAGGTGAGGGTGATGGATGTGCGCCCCTGCGTGCTCGACGAATTCATCGAGGCCACGCCCGAAATGGTCGAGAATTCGCTTTCCAGCGGCGTCGCCACCGCAGACGCCATCGTATCGGGATCGGCGCCGGGCAGCGAAGCCGAAACCTGGATGGTGGGAAAATCCACATCCGGCAATTCGCTGACCGGCAGCGAGAGATAGCCGAACACCCCGAACAGCACGAGCGCCGCCATCAGCAGCGTCGTCATCACCGGCCGGCGGATGAAGATCTCCGATATGTTCATTGCTGGGGCTTGACGATGGATACGGGCTTGCCGGGCTCCACGCGGAACTGGCCTTGCGTGATCACCATCTCGCCCGGTTTCACCTTTCCGGCAATGGCGTCGGTATTGTCCGAATGGAACAGCACGTTCACGCTTTCCATGCGCGCGGTGCCGTCCTTGCCGATCACATAGACATAGCGCCCGTCCGGCCCGGTATTCACCGCCGCATCGGGCACCACGATGGCATGGGCCAGTGCGCCCAGCGCCACCGAAACGTCCACCACCTCGCCCGGCACGAAGCGCAGGGATTTGTTGGCGAGCGTGGCGCGCAATTCGATGGTGCCGGTCTCCTGCTTCACCGCATTGCCCACGAAATCGACCGGCACGGTGACAGGCGCGCCCGCATTGTCATGCGGCTCGATGGTGGCGGCGAGGCGGTTGTTCGCCTGCTGCGCCTGGATTTTCGGCAAATCGCCTTGCGGCAGGAAGAAGGAGATCTTCACCGGCTGCACTTGCGTGATCACCACCATGGCATTGGTGTCGTTGGCTTTCACCAGATTGCCCGGCTGGATCAGGATCGGGCCGGTCTTGCCGTCGATCGGTGCGCGGATGGTGGCGTATTGCCGGTTGAGCAGCGCGATATCCACCGCCGCCTTGTCCGCCTTCACCGTTCCGGCCAGCGCGCCTTCCTCGGCCACGATCTGGTCGCGCTGCGAGGGCGAAACCGCGTTTTCCTTGACAAGCTCTTCGTAGCGCTGGGCGTTGCGCTTGGCATTGGTGTATTGGGCCTGGTCGCGGGCGAGGTTGGCGCGCGCCTGCGCCACCGCCGCATCGAACGGGCGCTGGTCGAGCGTGAACAGCACATCGCCCGCATGCACGATGTCGCCTTCCCGGAAATGCGCCTCGGCCACCTGCCCGTCGACCTGCGAGGTCACGTTCACCGTGGCGTTGGCCACCACCGTTCCCAGCGCATGTTCGCTGATCGTCACGTTTTGGGTGACGACGGGCGCCACGCTGACCGGCGGCGGCGGCCGTCCCGCGTTCGGCGCGCGGAAAAACAGGTACCACACCACAACCAGCGCCAGCAGCGCCGCCGCCAAACCGCCCGCAATGGTCACCATGCGCCGCACGCGCGGGCTTGCGCGTTGCCAGGCGCGCGGCACGGTCTGAATGGCCGTTTGCACGCTCATGGTCGGGGGCAGGAGACGCATCGATCGATCCGCACTATACGCGCCGCGCCGCCCGCCTTGCGGCGCGGCTATGCGGCAAAAAACTGGACGCTCCCGGCCGCCTTCCTACCATGCCGGGCGGAAATTGCGAGCAGGCCCCGGGGCCGTGCGACCTTTTGGGCCGATTCGCCTTGGGTCATAACGGCTTAGCCCCCGTTCGGGTGCCGTCCGATTGCGGGGGCCGGGGCAAGCGTCTATAAGCGCGCGCTCCCGAACCGGCCGCCGCAATGGATATACGCAACATCGCCATCATCGCCCATGTCGATCATGGCAAGACCACGCTGGTGGACCAGCTTCTGCGCCAGTCCGGCTCGGTGCGCGAAAACCAGCACATGGAAGAGCGCGCGCTCGATTCCAACGACCTGGAACGCGAACGCGGCATCACCATTCTCGCCAAATGCACGAGCGTCGAATGGCACGCCACGCGCATCAATATCGTCGACACGCCCGGCCATGCCGATTTCGGCGGCGAGGTGGAGCGCATCCTCTCCATGGTCGATGGCGTGGTGCTGCTGGTCGATGCCGCCGAAAGCGTGATGCCGCAGACGAAGTTCGTCTTGTCCAAGGCGCTGAAGCTGGGCCTCAAGCCCATCGTCGTCATCAACAAGATCGACCGGTCCGATGCGCAGCCGAAAGAAACGCTGGAAAGCATTTTCGATCTGTTCCTGGCGCTGGAAGCCAATGACGACCAGCTCGATTTCCATGTGCTTTATGCCTCCGGCCGGCAAGGCTGGGCGGTTGCCGATCTGGAAACCGGCGAAAAGAAAAATCTCGATCCGCTGTTCGAACGCATCGTGGCCGATGTGCCCAAACCCAAGCCGGTCGCAAAAGCGGGCGACGATTATCCCTTCACCATGCTCGTCACCACGCTGGAAGCCGATCCCTATCTGGGCCGTATTTTGACGGGGCGCATCGAAACCGGCGCCATCAACACCAACCGCGTCATCAAGGCGCTTTCCCGCGAAGGCAAGGAGATCGAACGCACCCGCGTCACCAAGCTGCTCGCCTTTCGCGGTCTTGCGCGGGTGCCGGTTGCGCGCGTGGAAGCCGGCGACATCGTCGCCATCGCCGGTCTTTTGAACGCAACCGTGGCCGATACGTTGTGCGATGTGCAGATCGACACGCCCATCCAGGCGCAACCCATCGATCCGCCGACGCTGGCGATCACGCTGTCGGTCAACGATTCCCCATTAGCGGGCCGCGAAGGCGACAAGGTGCAATCCCGCGTCATCCGCGACCGGCTGTTGCGCGAAGCCGAAGGCAATGTCGCGATCAAGGTGCGCGAAACCGGCGAGGGCGCTTATGAGGTGGCCGGCCGCGGCGAGCTTCAATTGGGCGTGCTGATCGAAACCATGCGCCGCGAAGGCTTCGAGCTTTCGATCTCCCGCCCGCGCGTGCTGTTTCAAACGGGCGAAAACGGCGAGCGCCTCGAACCCATCGAAGAAGTCACCGTCGATGTGGACGATCCCTATACCGGCGTGGTGATCGAAAAAATCTCGCAGCGCAAAGGCGAATTGCAAGACATGCGCCCCACCGGCGCAGGCAAAACCCGCCTCGTCTTTCATGCGCCCTCGCGCGGGCTGATCGGCTATCACGGCGAATTCCTCACCGACACGCGCGGCACCGGCGTCATGAACCGCATGTTCCACGGCTACGCCCCGCACAAGGGCGCCGTCGGCGGCCGCGTCAACGGCGTGCTGATTTCCACCGGCGAGGGCGAGGCGGTGGCCTATGCGCTGTGGTATCTGGAAGAGCGCGGCAAATTGTTCGTCGTGCCCGGCACCAAGGTCTATCAGGGCATGATCGTCGGCGAACACAGCCGCGACAACGACCTCGACGTCAATCCCTTGCGCGCCAAACAGCTCACCAACATCCGCACGACGAGCAAGGATGAAGCGGTGCGGCTGACGCCCATCGTGCCGATGACGCTGGAACAGGCGATCGCCTATATCGAAGACGACGAATTGGTGGAAGTAACCCCCCAATCCATCCGCCTGCGCAAACGCGAATTGCTGCCCCATCTGCGCAAGCGCGCGAAGGCGGAAGCCGGTTAGGGCCGTCCCACCACCGCGCCCGTCTTGCGGTGGCTGGCATAATAAAGCCTCAGCGCCCAGTTCATCTTGGTCTGCCAGCCTTTGCCATGCGCCTTGAACCAATCCACCACGTCCGCATCCAGACGGATGGTGATGCTCTTCTTCTTTCCGGGACGCGGAATGAGGCCGATGTAAACGGGACCCTTATAATCGAGACGTTCGGGAATATCGCTCGTGTCGATCTGGTCGTCGGGAATATTCGCCGCCGCTTCGAGTTGGCGGCGCTGATCGGCCGTCAGCTTAGGGAGTTTCCCTGTATATTCGACTCTCACGAGGTGTGGGTTTGCGCGCCGAGATGATGCGGACGATTTCGACTTCCCCTTTTTCGTCTTCTTCTTCGCGGATCGTGTGGGAGACGGCGTAGAGTGTTCTGCCGATTTCTCCCACTGTCCGCCACCGGATTTCTCCATGTTCGTCACCTTCGATTTCCATGCGTTTAAGCGGATCGTCGAACACGCGGGCGGCGACATCGAAATCGATGCCGTGTTTTCTTCTGTTCGCGTCCGACTTGCGCCGGTCCCATTCGAATATCCGTCTCATGACGCTAGCACAATCCGATTGTAGTTACAATTGTAGTTACAAATAAATTCCGCCCCGGAATCGGGCCGTTGATGGAAAACGCTATCCACGCCCCACCCCCCATTCAAGCCATTGGAACCGGCGAACAATCCCGAAAATCGCGCCAACTTATCCCCGCGCTGCGAACCGGCCGTACAATTGCGCCCATGAGCGAAGACCCCATGCGCGCCGGCGCCAATCCGGCAGACGAGCCCGTAACCTACGTTCCCGAGGACCGTGTTGCGGATACCGAAACCCTGATGAACGAACTGATCGCGGAATGCCGCAGCTATGTGCGCGTCGTGGGCGACAGCATGATGCTGCCCGAACACGATCCGCACACGCGCTGGAAATTCCTCGAGATGGTCGTGGAGCTGGTCAAGACCGGCGCCGGCGTCGGCGACACCGTCGCGCGCCTGCGCGCAGGCGGCGCAACCGAAACGCGCCAGCGCATCATCGTGGAACGCCGGGGGGAGGGGGGTGCGCCGATTCCGCAAAACGAATAACGCGATGGAATCGCAGATCATTCCCCGCAAGCGCGGCGGCCAGCCCGGAAACCGCAACGCGGTGAAATCCGGGTTTCACACCGCCGAGATGCGCGCGCTCCGCGCCCGCATCCGCGACTGGAAGCGCCGTGTGCGCGCGGCGAAGGCGCAAGCGGAATTGCTGATTGCGGGCAATTATTCCTCCCCCGCTTTTGCGGGGGAGGTGCTGAGCGAGCACTTCGCGAGCGAAGCGGAGGGGGTGAGTCAACGGGGACGTTGTTGCAGCGCTGCACTTACCCCCTCCGGCTCCCCCGCAACAAGTGCGGGGTCGCCACCTCCCCCGCAAGAGCGGGGGAGGAAATCTTCGCCTCCGCGTGAAACCCTACTTCACCCGCTTCAACCCAAGCTGCATCGCAACGATCCGGTCCACCAGCCGCTTGGGGAAATGCGTCACGATGAATTCCTGCGTCGGGTTCGGGTTTTCCGTGTATCCCGTTTTCGGCCGGCGCAGTGTCAGCGCCTTGAACACGGCCTTGCCGATGCGCTCGGGCGGATAGCCTTTGCGCCCCATCGCGATGGCCACGTCCTTCAGCTTCGCCAGCGATTTGGCATACACCGTGTTGGCGAAGCGGTTGAGATCCAGCGCATCGGCCTTGTCCCAGATGGGCGTGGCCACGGCACCGGGGCGGATCATGATCACGTCGATGCCGAACACGATCAATTCGCGCCTGAGACTCTCGCCCAATCCTTCCAGCGCGTATTTCGAGGCATGATAAGGCCCGTTGAAGGGAAAGGCGTTCTTGCCGCCGATGGACGACATCATCACGATCCGCCCGGGTTTGCCTTTGCGCGAGCGGTCGGTGCCCAGCAGCGGCGCAAACGCCTGCGTCACGATCAATTGCCCGATCACATTGATCTCGATCTGGTTGCGCAATTCGTCGGCGTCGAGATAAAGCAGCGGGCCGGGCACCGCGATGCCGGCATTGTTGACGAGGCCGAACAGTTTTTCGTTGCCCAGCGCCTCGGCCACTGTGGCCGCGCCCGCCTTCACCGCCGCCGCGTCCGTCACGTCGAAAATCAGGGGCGTGAAATTGGCCCCGAATTCTTTCGACAAGCGCTCCGCGTCCTCCTGCTTGCGCACGCTGCCGAACACGCGGAAACCGTGCCCGATCAACACCTTCACGCAGCCCCAGCCGATCCCGGTGGAGGCGCCCGTCACAACCACGCTTTTCATGAAATCCCCTTGGTGCAAATTGGCGCGCGCCACGGTACACATCCTCATGGCCAAAATCGATTCCGCCACGCTCGCTTTCGCAAACCGCCTCGCCGATGCGGCGGGCGCGGTGATCCGCCCGTATTTCCGCCAATTGGTCGAGATCGCGAACAAGGACGCCACCGGCTTCGATCCCGTCACCGAAGCCGACCGCCAGGCCGAAGCCGTGATGCGCGACATGATCCGGCGCGAAAGGCCGGGCGATGCGATTTTGGGCGAAGAACACGGCCTCGAACCGGGCACCAGCGGGCTCGCCTGGGTGCTCGATCCCATCGATGGCACGCGCGCCTTCATCACCGGCCAGCCGCTTTGGGGCACGCTGATTGCGCTGGAAGCCGATCACGAACGCCTGCTCGGCATCATCGACCAGCCGGTGCTGCGCGAACGCTTCATCGGCTATGAGGGGCGCAGCCAATTGCACAGCCCATCGGGCATCGCTTCGCTCGCCACGCGCAAATGTGCGGCGTTGCGCGATGCGGTGGTTTCGACCACCCATCCCTGGAGCTATTTCGACGAAGACGAACGCGCCAAATTCGAGCGCATCGCGCGCGCAGCCCGCATGAGCCGCTTCGGTGGCGATTGCTATGCCTATGGCCTGCTGGCCGCCGGCCATATCGACATCATAATTGAATCGCAGTTGAAACATTGGGACGTTGCCGCGTTAATCCCGGTGATCGAGAATGCCGGCGGCATCGTCACCGATTGGGACGGAAACCGCGTGCGCGATGGGGGCCGCGTGATCGCAGCCGGCGATGCACGAACCCACGCCGAGGTGCTGGCGATGCTGGGCGCGGCGTAGCGTCGGCGCATCGGCAAGCAGGATGAACCTCACCTTCCGCAACTTCATGCACATGTTGCCCGCGCCGCCCGATTGCGTTGTTCGCGTCGAAACGCTTATGTGCTGCGCGTATGAGCGAAAAGCGGGGATAAGTCGTCTTTCGCGGTTAGCGGAGCGATGCTTTGCCATCACGATGCGCTTGGCAATCCGCAAAGGATGGAGCTTCGCATGTTCGTTCCTGTTCCCCCCGGCGCATGGAGCAATCGCGCACTCAAGGCAGGCATCTTCTCCCTGTCGGTCGCGATCTTTCTGGCCATCGCCGATGGCGTGTTCCGCGGCGCAACGCATTTTCCCGCAAGCGGAACCGGGCAGACTTATCTGCAGCTCTATATGATGCTGGAAATCTGGTGTTATAATCTGCGCAATGTGGCCGATGTGATGCTGGAAGTGTCGGCCATCGTTTTCGTCGGCGCGAAATTCCTGGAGATGCGTTCGCTCTTCACCGTCGGTTTCGACCGGCTCGATGCATCGAAGATCGCGTTCAAGGGACCCGACGAGAACAACACATTGTGGATCGGCCAACGCTATGCATCGAAGTTCGAGGCCGAAACCGTCGGCGCGGCCATCGCCGAGCGGCTCAAGGATGGCGCGCAGTAACCGCACGATCCCGGAACCGGGCGCCGGCCCATGCCCTTCACGATTGCGCGCCAGGTTTTAGACGCAGGGCCTTTCGTGCTAACGTCGCGGCGTAGCGCAAGGCAGGCGGAATGGCCGGTTTTTCGCCATTTCACATCCACACTTCGACCGGCAACGAAATTTGAAAAGGGGAGGCGGGCCATGCCGTTAAGGCTCCATCGGACATCATGGTCGGGTGCATGCGTCCTTGCAGGCGCGCTTTGCTTGGCCGCATCCGCCGCAGCCCAACCCACCACCGCGCCGTCCACGGCGCCCGCGCCAGAGCCCTCCACTGCGCCCTCTTCGGGCTCGCACGAACATTCCGGCGCCGGCGTCGGCATCTCGGTCGATATCGGTTCGCTGTTCGCGCGCAAGACCAAAGGCCCGTGCGAGGAGATCGACGAGAAGCTGAAGGCCGCCCATGCCGCGCTCGAGAAGAAGGATTGCGCGGAGCAGGAAGCCGAGCTTGCGGCCGCCCAGGCCAATCTCGAAGCGGCCAAGGCCGAAGTGGGCGAAGAGCGCGCCCGCCGCGACGCATTGCAGGCCAAGGCGCGCGCCGCGCGTGCCAATGCGCAAGCCGCAAGCGCGCAACTTGCAGCCGCGCAAGCCCAATTGGCCGCCGCCCAGCAGGCGCTCGCCAGCGCCAATGCCGCCATCACCCAGGCGCTGCAATCGGCCTTTCAGGTGAGCGGCAACTGGTATCAGACCTCGATGCCCTCCACCGGCCAATGGATCGGCATCGACGTCGGCGGCGGCGTCACCATCTATATGCAGGACGATTACGGTGCGGGATTCTGGACCGGGGCGCGCATCGATGCCGCGCGCCAGCGCTTCCAATCCATCCTCGCCCAGGGCGCGGGCGCGGCTGCGATGGTCGCCCAATCCGCTGCGCAGGCGCAATTGCAGGCAGCCCAAGCTGCGTTCGCCAAAGCCCAGGCCGCAGCGCAAGAAGCCGCCGATGCCTATGAAGCCGCCGACCAGGCCGCCAACGGGCTTGCCCCCATCGACGAGCCGTTGCTGAAGGCCGAAGCGCGGCTTGATGCGGCGGTTGCGGCGCTGGAGAAATGCCGCAAGGAACAAAGCGAACTCGCCGCCAATGTCGCCAAGCTCGAAGCCGAAGCGGAAAAATGCCACCACTGCGAGATGCTCGACAATGCCGCGCGAAAGGCGAAGGAGGATTCCGACCGCGCCAATAAAGAGGCCGGCAACGATATCGCGCGCACCAAGCAAGATGCGGATGCGCTCGCCCGTGCGGCCGGCAACGGATCGGGCGATGCGGACAACGCCGCACGCGCCGCAGCCGATGCCGCGCGCAAGGCGGCAAGCGAGGCGGAAGCGAAACGCAAGGCCGATGCGGACGCCGCCGAAAAGGCCGAAGACGAACGCAAGAACGCCAAGACCGAAGACGACGCGCAAAAAGCCTCCGACGATGCGAAAGCCGCGCGCGATGCCGCCCGGGCCGATGCCGATGCGGCGCGGCGCATGCGCGAAGAGGCCGAACGCGCCAAGGCCGAACTCGATGCCGCCCGCGCCAAGGCCGAAGCCGATTCGGAGCGCGCGCAACAGGCGCGCAAGAAGGCCGGGCAGGCCGAAGACGATTTCAACGACCTCGCCCATCAGATGGCCGAAGGCACCGCCAAGGATCTGCTGGGCGCGGTCAGCACGACTCTGTCGCGCATGTTCAGCGCCATCGACACGATCGATACGCTGGAGAACATGCCCGCCGCGCGGCTATTGTTCCTGCGCCGCTTCTCCGGATTCCTCGGCGCGGTCCTGAGCGGCAACGAAGCCGCCTGCATGGTCGCCGGCGACGGCGTGATCGATGCGGCGGCGGGCATGACGGGTTCGGATCAGATGCATGGCATCGGCGGCCTGGGCAATTTCGGATTCCCGCTCTGCAAGGCGATGATGGAAGCTGCCGCCAATCCGGCGAACCGCGCGCTCATCCGCAAGATGCATGCCGAACTGAAAGGGCTGGTCGGCGAGGAATAGGCCGCCGTCAAATGACAATCGCGGGAACCCTCCTGTGGCCCGAACCGTTTTTAACCGGCAGGGAGCCAGGAACAGGAGCCTTGACGATGCGAAAACATTTGTTACGAAACGCGCTTCTGGCCGCCGGCGCGCTCGCGCTCGTAGCGGGAAGCGCCAATGCGCAGGACTATGACGATTACAACGGCGCCCATGCCGGCCCGGACGAAGGCGTGAACATCACCGCCCCGCACTACAATTACGGCAAGACCGAAAACGGCGCGCCGGTGGTGCGCGTGTTTCTGTCGCGCCAGGTGCGCTTCGACGATCTCGATCTGACGACCTATCGCGGCGCGCGCGCCTTGCGCGACCGCGTGCGGCTGACCGCGCGGCTTCTGTGCCGCGATCTCGACCAGCGCTGGCCCGTCACCGCCGACAATGGCGGCGACCGCATCACCTGCTATCACGATGCCGCCGACAACGCGCTCTACCGCGCCGACCGCGCCATCCGCGATGCGCGGTCCTATTACGACTAGCGTGGATTTGCGTCTGCGCGGGACATTCGTCAGTATGTCCCGCGCGGCGCAAGCTCAGTTGATCGCCGCGATAAAGGCGGGATCGCGGATCAGGGACTCGATGTCGATCGTCAGTTCCTGATGCGACCATCTTGTGGGATATTGGGGCTGTTCCGGCTTGCAGGTCTTCACCGCGTCGTAAAGCACCTTTCCCGACTCGTCCTTCACGATGTAGCGGATCGTGACGACCCATTCGGACGGGTTGGACGTGTCGGTCACGGAATAATCCTGAATCTCGCCGCTCAATATGCGGCCGCTGCCGTGCACGGCGATCCCCGCGAAGCGCAATTCCTGCAACACCGCATCGTGAACGAGCGTGCCGACCGGTTCGTCGATATATTCATTGGCCATCAGCGCGGTGTTGGCAAACTGGTTCGGCTTGACGCCGCCCTTCTCGGCCGGCAGATAGGCGAACGATCCGATGTCCACCGATCCGTGCGCCCGCAATGCGGTTCGGGGCGAATAGGTCACCACATAGGCTGCATCGATCAGATCGTCCGGTATGGCGGGCGTCACCGCGTTGCCCGGATAGGCGGGCGAGCCGATCGCCTGAAGAAAGCCCGTATCGCCGAGCAGCGCTTCGATATTGTGCCGGATGACCTGGTTCACCGGCGTCACGAATTTCTGCGTCGTTTCCTTGGTGATCTTCTCGGCCCGGTAAACCGCGTTTCCCTGCGCATCCGTCACGGTGTATTGCACGTCGAGCGTCCAGTCGCAGGTATCGCCGAGATCGTCGACCGACAGTTCCACGATCCGGCCGCTCAGGACCTTGCCGGCGGATTCCACATCGACGCCGGTCAGGCGAAACTCCTTGAGCACCGCTTGCGCGATATAGGTCGCCACGGGCACGTCCAGATGCAGGTTGCCGATGGCGGTGTTGGGAATCTGGTCGGGATCGGTCTTGCCCGCATCGGCCGGCAGATACTGGAATGTGCCGATGCGCACCGCACCGCCCATGACGAAGGCGGAAGAGGGGGCATATTGAAGCGGTATCCCCGCCGCGCCCGCCGCGCTCGCGAAAAAAAGCGCTGCGGCGCAGGCGATTGCCGGGAGGCGCGAACCGCTCATGGCCGGTTCTCAGCGGGGTTGATCGCCGCGATGAAGGCGGGATCGGCGATCAGCGCCTCGAAATTGGCCGTCAACGGATAATCGACCGGACTGACATTGCCGATGCCCATGCGCCGGGTCGTCGTTTTCGTGGCATCGTAAAGCACCGCACCTTTCGCGTCCGTCACGACATAATGGACCGAGAGTGTCGTGGTGTCGCTGTTCAGGTCGTCGTCCGTGAAATCCCCGATTTCACCGCTCAGCACCGGGCCGCCCGACACGTCGATGCCGACGAAGCGCAATTCCTTCGAAAGCGATTCGGGGAAGAACGCATCGACGTTCCTGTCGAGATACACGTCGCCCAGCGAGGTGTTGTGCAACTGATTGGGATCCAGATCGCCGCCCTTTGCCGGCAGATAGACGAACGACCCGACCTGCACGCTGCCATGCGCGATGAGCGCGGAGGCGGGCGCATAGAGCGCCTGATAGGTATAGGTCGATCCGAACAGGTTGGCCCGGGCACCGCTGGCCATGCCCAGAGCGCACGCGAAGATCACCAGTGCGATCGGCATTCGCCGCACGCGGGCGCTCACGACAGACATGCCCCCCTCGATCCGTTATTCCTCGGCGCGCGCCGTTTGCGGCGAGAAGCGGTCGGCTTCGGCGCGCGCGCGATCCCAGTCCTGTTCGCTCAGCGCATGATCGAGGCGCGCCTGCAGGTCGTCCGAAATGCCGGACATGCCCAGCGCAAACCGCATGCCGTTGCCGCTGTAGATCAGCGACCACTTGCCCGCTTCCACCGGATTGCGCTGAACGCCCAACCCGTCGAGGAACACGCTCACAAGCCCGGCCTGCGCATTGGGCAGTCCGTGATTGGCCGCCGCCAGCATCCACTTGGCGCCTTCATAGGCATTGTGCGCGGCGCGCCGCTTGTCCGGATCGGTCTTGGCCACATCGATCAGGCATTGGCCGAGGTTGAACCTGGCGATCTCGTCGTTCTGGTTGATGGCCGCCAGGTTGCGCAGGATCGGAATGGCCTCGCCGCATTTGCCCGCCAGGCGCAGTTCCACCGCCTTGCCTTCGGGATCGGGCGGCATCTGCACCTTCTGGGGTCCGTAATCGCCCTTGGGATCGATGGGTTGAACGCCGTCGGGCTGGAACAGCCCGCCCCCAAGGGCCGGTGTGGCGAAGAGGATGGCCGTGCAGATCAGCGCAATTTTGCCCCGCATGTCAGCCCTCCTCGTCCGCCGGCAGCGGCAGGAACCGGTTGATGTATTCGTCGAACGCTTTCCAGAAGCGCGCGCGCACGATGTCGTTTTCCATCAGGATCTCGTGTTCGGCTTCGTGGATTTCCATGTAGGTGGCATTGGGTATGCGCTTGGCGTATTCGCGCACCGCCTCGGTCATCACGATGCGGTCGCGGCCGGCGCCCACGATCATCATGGGCGTGGCGATGGCTTCGGCGAAGCCGGGCGCGTTGATCTCGGCCATGGAGTGATAGGCCGCTTCCAGCCAGCCCCAGGTCGGGCCGGCCAGGCGCATGTCCGGGTCTTCGGCGATCAGCGCCTTGACGCGCTGAAAGCGCGCGCGGTCGGAGGTCACCAGATTGTCCTCGAATTCCATGTGCAGCGGATCGCGCTTTTCCATGCCGAACACCCAGTCCTTGCCGTGCCCGCACTGGAACTGGATGAAGCTGATGGCGCGCGCCGCCCAGGCCGGATAGCCGCGCGTCTGCACCTTGATCATCGGGGCGATCAACACCGCGGTCTTGAATTCGTCCGAACGCGAATGAAGCCTGCGCAGCAGGATATGCGCGCCCATCGAATGGGCAAGCGTAATGGCGGGCCGGCCGCCCAGCATCGGCTGCACCACCTGTTCCATGAACATGTCGAGGTCTTCGTCATATTCGAAGAAGCGCTCGATATGGGCTTTGCGCCGGTCGGGCAGTTCGCGCACCGATGCGCCTTGCCCGCGCCAGTCCATGGTGGCGACGGCGAAGCCGCGCCGGCGCAGCTCCACGATCACTTCGGCGTATTTTTCGATGAACTCGGTCTGGCCCGAGAGCAGAACGCAGACGCCGCGCGGAGCAGGCTCCGGCGCGGCGTCCCAGGTCGCTACGCGAAGACGTTTGCCGTCGCGGCCCGAAATGAAGAGCGCACGCGGCGCTTCGTTCACTGTGGGCGTTCCCCGCATCCCCGAAATGCCCTTCTCCCAAATGGCGGCTCGCGCCGTCCCCTCAAGATTCAGGCCCTCACGATTGGAGAGCGGCTCAGAAGCTCAGCCGCGCGCCTTTTGCAGGATCGGGCCCAGTTTCATGGCAAGGCCCATGTCGCCGGCCACGCGCAGCTTGCCCTGCATGAACGCGCTGGTGCCGTCGAGTTCGCCCTTGACCATCTTTTCGAAGGTTTCCAGGCTCACCGAGATGGTGCAGTCCGCATTCTTGCCGGTGCCGTCGGAGACGGTATTGGGCTTCGACTTGCCGTCGATCAGCACGCTGCCCGGTTCGCCGAAATCGAACTTGATCGTTCCGCCAAGGCCGGTATCGGCACCCAGCGCCGCACCCATCTGCGAGATGATCTCTTTTACGATGTCCGCAGTCATAATAAGTAGTCCTTCCTGATTAAGTTGCGGCTCCCGCGGCCCCGTCCCCGAGGACTCGCTCACCCTTGCTGTTGCCTCTGTTGCAAGCGGCCACCGGGGAGCGGGCGGGATTTGAGCATTTGTCAGCGCAACTCTCAACTCGGATTTCGCGCGCGCAGCGAAGGAATTTACCCCTTTTGGCCCCATATCGGGTCCATGTTGGCTTGGTGCATAAGCCGACTTATGCTCATTTGACGGCTGGAGGCTGGGCCATGGTCAGGCAGGACGCAGCGGCACAGGCGGGGCGCGATGCGCTGGGACACGTCTTCTTCTGGCATCACCTGGCGGTGATGGGCTTCATCGTACTGGGCTGGCTCGCCCCCTGGCGGGCGCTACTCGTCTTCTATCTCGTGCTGCTGCCGGTGGTCATGCTGCAATGGCAGTTCAACCGGGATTCCTGCATCCTCAACAACATCGAAAGCCTCATCCGCACGGGAAGCTGGCGCAATCCCGCCAACCCGGAGGAAGGCGCCTTCCTGCTCGAACTGGCCCGGCGCATCAGCGGCCGCCACATCTCCCAGGAGCTGATGAACGGCGTGATCTATACGGCCATGGCGGTGTTCTGGGGGTTGGGCCTGGGCCACCTCGTGCGGGGCTCTTGACGCCCCAAAAACCCTTCTTATCTAAGGCTTGTCCCGGCGGCTTGGCCGCGGGGCGCATCGCATGGCCCGGCCGCTTGGCGGGCCTGAAAACCCATGTCGCTTCAAGGAGGATATGAACATGCGTGGATTCGACTATTCGCCCTTCTTCCGTTCGACCGTCGGCTTCGACCGGCTGTTCGATCTGGTTGACCAGGTCTCCCAGCAAGAGGTGACCTATCCCCCGTACAACATCGAGCGCACCGACGAGAACCACTACCGCATCACCCTTGCGGTGGCCGGTTTCGCCGAGAAGGAGCTGAACGCCGAGCTTCGCGAAGGCGTGCTCACCGTGTCCGGCACGCGCGCCGAGGAAACGGACAAGCAGAACTTTCTCTATCGCGGCATCGCCGGGCGCAGCTTCGAGCGGCGCTTCCAGCTTGCCGACCATGTCGAGGTCCGGGCCGCCCAGCTCGAAAACGGCCTGCTCCATATCGATCTGGAGCGCGTCGTGCCCGAAGAGCAGAAGCCCCGCTCGATCCCCATCAATGGGGCCGCAAAGACCGTCGAACACAAGAAAGCGGCCTGAAATTAGGCCTAAAAGCAGAAGGGCGCCGGGCCTGCCCCGGCGCCCTTCGGGTTTTTAATGACAATGCCGAGCCCGCGGTCCTATTCTGGGACCCGTTTCCGTCGTCCGATTTTTCGAGCCATGGCAAGCTGGCAAAGCGCCATATTCACACGTTTCTCGCGCATCGCCCGTCCAGGTGTTGTGGATGCGGCCACGCCGGTCGAGGAGCTGCGCCGCCAGTTCGACTATCTGAGCGCCCGCTTCGGCCAGGTGCCGGGCGGGGCAACCTTCGAAAGCGCCCAGATCGGCCCCATCAAGGGCGAGTGGGTGCGGGTCGCCGATTCCGATCCCCACCGGCTGATCCTCTATTTCCACGGCGGCGGCTTCATCGCGGGCGCCCCGGAAGGCCATCGCCCGCTGGTGGCCCGGCTGTGCCAGGAGGCCCGGGCCAGCGCCTACTCGTTGCGATACCGCCTCGCCCCCGAATATGCCTTCCCGGCCGGCTTGCGCGACGGCATCGATGCCTATCGCCATCTTCTCCAGCGCGGCATTGCCGGACGCTCCATCGTGCTGGCGGGCGATCAGGCGGGCGGCGGTCTGGCGTTTGCCTGCGCGCTGGCCATCCGCAATGCGGGGCTTCCGATGCCCGCGGCTATCGTTGCCATGTCGCCCTGGGCCGATCTGTCGCTGTCGGGCTGGTCGATGTTGCAGAACGCGAAAATCGATGCGGCGCTGTCATGGGAGATGCTGTTCGTCTGCGCGCGGCATTACCTGAAGAAGCAAAGCCCCACCGATCCCTATGCTTCGCCCATCTTCGCCAATTTCCGCGACTTCCCGCCGATCATGGTGCATGCGGGCTCCGAGGAAATCCTGCGCGACGATGCCAGCCGCCTGGGCGACCGCGCCGCCGAAGCCAATGTGCCCGTCAGCGTGGAGATCTATGACGGCATGCAGCATGTCTTCCAGGCCTCGCCCTATGTGCCCGAAGCGCGCGTTTCGCTGGGCCGGCTGGGACAATTCATCCGCGCGCGCACGCCCGGCGCGGCCAAGGCCAAGGTGGCCGCCAGTTCCTGACCCGGCCGCCATGCGGCGATTTGGCATTATGGATAATTTGCGTGCCGCATCTGGATTTCCCCACCGGTTGGGCACAAGGCTGGCCGCTAACGCCTGATTAAAAAACGAAAACTTGAGCCCGACCCTGTTGTTACGGCTAGCTTCGCCCGCGCCATATTGGGTATGGTGCCCGGCCTTCGGAGCCCTGGGGTAAGGGCCGGGGCCAGGAGCGAGGGGGACCTTCTTTCCCACCCTCACCGTCATTTGCCCAAGAAATACGATGAGGTTCGCCTTGAATAAGCGTGCGTTATTGCTCCCGGCCGCCGTTTTCGCGTTGCTTTCGGGGCCAGCCCTTGCTGACACCGACATAACGACGGCGACGACCACGGCCATTGCCACCAGCGCCGCCGGCGAAGTCACCATCGAAGGCACCGGCGCCATCAACGTCACCACCGCGACCACGCCGGCGCTGAAGATCGATTCCGACAACAACGTCATCAACAAGGGCACGATCAGCAACAAGAACACCGCCAATGCCGTGGGCGTGGAAATCGTCGCCGGCCATGGCAGCGCCACCACGACGGTCGCCACCTATAATGGCGCGCTTTATGGCGGCACCTCGAGCGGCTTCAGCATCGATCTGACCGGCACGGGCACCGGCAAAACCGGCCTCCTGATCGACACGCCGTCGATCACAACCGTTGGCACCCTGGATGCGACGGCCACCACCGCCGACGACATCGCCAACGATATCGCGCCCGGCATCAATATCGGCCCGATGAGCGTCGCGGGCGACAATTCCTACGGCGTTCGCATGTCGAGCCTTGTGACGCTGGAAGGCTCGCTGAATATCGACGGCGCGATCACCGTCAAATCCTCCACGACAGGCGCCGGTTCGAGCACCAACGTCGTCGGCGCCGAGATCGACGGCACGGTCGACGGCAACATCACGATCGGCAATTCGTTTTTCGGCGGCTCCATCGTGGCCACGGGCGCGGGCTCGCGCGGCCTGGTCGTTCTGGGCACGGTGAACGGCAGCATCGCCAATAGCGGCCTCATCGAATCGCTCGGTTCGTCCACCCAGTCCACGACCACGACCGGCAATCCGCAGGCCGCCACCGCCGTGACCATCGCGGGCAGCGTGACCGGCGGCATTTACAATGGCGGCCCAATCTCCAACACCGATACGACGACGGCCGCCCAGATATTCTCCCAGGGCACCGGCCCGGCCCTGCTGATTTCCTCGGCGCAGAATATTTCCGCCACGCCCATCGACATCGGCGTTTACACCGATGCCACCAATCCCGGGTTCAGCTTCTACAATCGTGGCCAGATTTCCGCCCAGCCCGCCAATGTGAATACCGGCAGCGTGGGCATGCGCGTGACGGGCACGGCCGGCCTGCCCGTCACCTTCGAAGGCGATGGCATTTTCAATGGCGGGCTGATCGGTTCGGGCGCCTCCACCGATACGAGCGGGCCCTCCACCGGCATTGCCACGACCGCGTTGTGGATCGACGATTTCGTCACCGTCCCTTCGCTCGTCAATTCCAACGAGGCCGGATCGGGCCACGGCAACATCCAGGCGTCGGTGTCGGGCGCATCGCCCGGCCAGGCCATCGCCATCCTCATCAACAAAGATACGACCGGCCACGGATCGCTGGGTTCGATCACCAATTCCGGCTCGATCGTGGCATCGGCGCAAACGACCGACACCAAGATCGGCTTCCTGAATGCCATCGCCATCGACGATCTTGCCGGGTCGCTGACCAGCATTACCAATTCCGGCTCGATCCGGGCGACCACGACAACGCTGGACAACAACGCGCAATCCCATATCGCTCTCAACAGCGCCGCGAACACGCAAGACATTGATTTCCAGAATTCCGGCAGCGTCCTCGGCGATATTTATTTCGGCAGCGGCAAGGATGTTCTGCATGTCTTCGGCACATCCAGCGGCACGGCATCCGTCACGGGCAACATCAATTTCAACGGCTCCACCGGCGGCAACGACACGCTGACGCTGGACGATTATGCCCAGGTCGCGGGCGCGGTGCTCGAATCGGGCAGCGGTTACGTGAACGTGACGGTCGGCGGCTCGGGCGGCCAGGGGACCGCGCTCTACGTCAACAACACCGATTACGCAGGCATCGACAGCGTCGACAACGGCACCTTCGAGGTCGGGACGCTGGAGGTGAAGAACGGCGCAAAACTCGGTCTGACCTTGAGCCAGGGTTTCAACCGCGCGGTCGATCCCACCAATCCCGCCATCGTCGCCACCGACAATGCGGGCGGGGCCGGCGCCATCACCCTCGCCAGCAACGCGCAGCTTCTGGTCTCGTTCGGCAGCTTCGTCTCCACGCCGGGCGGCGACCCGGCGAAATTCGTGCTGTTCGACGCGGACACCATCACCATGGCCAATCCCAACTCGATCCGCGACGGCATCATCAGTTCGATCCCGTTCCTGTTCACCGGCAACGTCTGCGGTTATAATTTTACGTTCAACGATCTCGACAGTTCGGCCTGTACCGACACGCCCAGCCATGAACAGCTCGTCATCAACCTGCAGCCGAAAACGGCGGATGATCTGGAACTCACGGGATACGCCAAGCAGATATTCCCCTACGCGAATTCGGCGCTGGCCACCGACAACAAGCTCGGCGCCGCCGTGATCGCCGCGGGCGGCGGCCTCAGCAGCACCAATGCGACCGACATCGGCACGGGCGACGCGCTCTATCAGGACCTCTATTCCCAATTCGCGCCGGATATCACGGGCGGTGCGCGCGCCATCGTCGTGTCGCTGACCGATCAGGCGACGAGCGTGCTCGGCGCCCACCAGCGCGCGCTTCGCATGTATGCGGGCAAGACGGCGGCGGCCACGCTGTGGGGCCAGGAATTCGTGCAGCGTCTCGACAACGGCACCAACAATCCCAACGGCTTCCGCGATTCCGGCTTCGGCTTTGCACTCGGCGCCGATGGCGGTTCGCCGTCGTCGGGCCGTTACGGCGGCGCCTTCACCTTCTTCTCCGGCGACGTGCTGGAAAAGACGCCCGCCCAGGTCAAGACCAGCACCGAATGGTACATGCTCTCGGGCTACACCAATTGGCGCGGCAAGGGCCTGTTCTTCGACAGCCAGATCACGGTCGGTTACGGAAGCCTGTCGGGCAAGCGCAGCGTCTTCGTGAAGGACAGCAACGGCAATCTGCTTCTCGGGCGCACCGCCGTGAACAAGCGCGCCAGCCTGCTGGGCGCGGCCGGCTTCTCGACCGGCGCGGTGATGAGCATGGGCACGCTGGTCGTCATGCCGCAATTCAGCATGGACGCGATGACCATGCGCGAAAACGGCTACAAGGAAACGGGCGGCGGCAACGGCGTCGATCTGAGCGTCGATCCCTATTATGCCAAATCGCTGCGCACCTATGTCGGCTCCACCTTCCGCGAGGATCTCAATCTGGGCGGTTTCTATCTGCAGCCCGAAGCGCGCATCGGCTACCGCTACGATTTCCTCGCCGATCCGGTGAAGCTCAAGGCGATGTTCACCGCCGATCCCAATGCGGACCAGTTCACGCTCACAGGGCCTGCGCCCGCCAAAGGCAGCCTCGTGCTGGGCGCGGGCTTCGCCGCGACAACGGGAAGCTGGTCGCTCGGCTTCAATTACGATTTCCTGAACGGCGGCGGGCTCACCCAGCACACCGGAACGCTCACGCTGATCGGCAGGCTTTGAGAAATTCGCCGATGTCGCTTTCCGGCGTCGCAAACGACGTGACCAGCCGCACCAGCGTCTTGCCGTCCGCGCCCGGCTCCCAATCGTAGAATTGCGCGCCCGCATCGCGCAGATGCGCCACCAGCGCATCGGGCAGGCGCACGAACACCGTGTTGGCTTCCACCGCATTGGCGATCTCGGCGCCGGGAAGGCGCGAAAGTTCCTCGCCAAGCCTTGCCGCCAAACCATTAGCGCGCGCGGCCAGCCTCAGCCACAGATCGTCCGCCAGATAGGCTTCGAGCTGGGCTGCGATGAATCGCATCTTGGAAACCAGATGCCCCGCCTTCTTGCGGCGGTATTCGAAATCGCGCACATCGTCCTTGTCGAAGAAAACGACCGCTTCGGCCGCCAGCGCGCCGTTCTTCGATGCGCCGAACGACAGCGCATCCACGCCCGCGCGCCAGGTGATGTCGGCGGGCTTGCAGTTCAGGAACGCCAGCGCATTGGCAAAGCGCGCCCCGTCCATGTGCAGTTTCATGCCGTGCTTTTTCGCGCATGCCGCAATCGCCGCGATCTCGCCGGCGCGATAGACGGTGCCGCGTTCGGTGGCCTCGGTGATCGAAACCGCGCTCGGCTTGGGGCTGTGCACGCCGCGCTGGAATCCGGGAAGGGCCGCCTCGATGGCCGCGGGCGTGAGTTTGGCATCGCCGCCTGTCAGCGTCACCAGCTTGGCGCCATGGCTGAAAAATTCCGGCGCGCCGCATTCGTCCACCGCAATGTGGCTTTCCCCATGACAGAAGATCGCGCCATGGGGCGGTGCGAGCGTGGCCAGCGCCAGCGAATTGGCGGCGGTGCCCGTCACCACCGGAAAGACAAAAACCTCGCGTTCGAAAATTTCCGAGAAGCGCGCATTCAGCCTTTTGCTCAGCACGTCCTCGCCATAGGAGCGCGCGGTTCCCGCATTCGCCGCCGCCACGGCCGCCAGGATTTCGGGCGCAGCCCCATAGGCATTGTCGCTGGAAAAATTCATCCGGTTCATCCCTGCCGTTACGATAGCCTAGCCAAGAGGTCGGATTGGTGCAAAATCGCGGGCAAAGAGGAATATCCCATGAGCGATCTGGAAGCATTCCGCGCCGAAACGCGCGCTTGGCTGGAAGCCAATTGTCCGCCCTCCATGCGCGGCGAGATGGCGGGCGAAGAAGAAGCCGTCTGGGGCGGGCGCAAATTCGAATTCAAAAATCCCGAAGCCAGATTGTGGCTCGAACGCGTGGGCGAACGCGGCTGGACCGCGCCGACCTGGCCGAAGGAATATGGCGGCGGCGGGCTCTCGCGCGAGGAAGCCAAAATCCTCGAACGCGAAATGGCCCGCATCAAGGCCAGGCCTGCGCTGTTGTCCTTCGGCATCTGGATGCTGGGGCCGGTCCTGCTCGAATACGCCAATGAAGAGCAGAAGCGCGAGCACCTGCCCAAAATCGTGCGCGGCGAAATCCGCTGGTGCCAGGGCTATTCCGAACCGGGCGCGGGCTCCGATCTGGCATCCTTGCGCACGCGCTGCGAAGACAAGGGCGATCATTTCCTCGTCAACGGCCAGAAGATCTGGACGTCCTATGCCGATCAGGCCGACTGGATTTTCTGCCTGGTGCGCACCGACACGGCGAAAAAGCACGAAGGCATTTCCTTCATCCTGTTCGACATGCAAACGCCGGGCGTCGAAGCGCGCCCGATCAAGCTGATCTCGGGCCAGTCGCCCTTCTGCGAAACCTTTTTCACGGACGTGAAAGTGCCGAAGAAGAATCTCGTCGGCAAATTGAACGGCGGCTGGGAAATCGCCAAGCGCCTGTTGCAATACGAACGCCAGAACATTTCCGCCAGCGGTTTCGGCGGCGCGGGCGGCGGCGTCGAACTCGAAGATGTCGCCAAACATTATGTGGGCGAAGACAAGGGCCGCATCGCCGATGCGGATTTGCGCGCGCGCATCGCCGCCCACCGCATGGAGGCGAAAGCCTTTTCGCTCACCGTGCGCCGCGTGGAAGAAGAGGCCAAAGCGGGCAAGGGTGTGGGCCCCGCCGTCTCGATCGTCAAATATGCCGCGGCCAAACTCAATCAGGACCGTTTCGAACTGATGATCGAAGCCATGGGCTCGCAAGGCCTCGGCTGGCGCGGCGAAGGTTTCACGCCGGAAGAAACCGCGGCCACGCGCCAATGGCTGCGCTCCAAAGGCAATTCCATCGAAGGCGGCACCAGCGAAGTCAACCTCAACGTCGTGGCCAAGCGCGTGCTCGGCCTGCTCGATCATCAGTGAGGCAAAGCCATGGCCATCCTCAGCGAAGAACAGGCGATGCTGCGCGATTCCGCGAAGGCCTTCGTCGCGGAACGGGCGCCCGTCACCCGCTTTCGCAAATTGCGCGACGACGGCCACACCCACGATCCCGCACTGTGGCGCGAAATCTGCGACATGGGCTGGAGCGGAATTTTGATTCCGGAAGAATTCGGCGGCTCCGGTCTCGGCTATCTCACGCTGGGGCTTGTGCTGGAAGAAACCGGCCGCACCCTCACGGCCTCGCCATTGCTCTCCACCGCAATCGCCACGACGGCAATTCTTCTCGGCGGCAGCGATGCGCAGAAATCCGAATGGCTGCCCAAATTCGCCGGCGGCGAAGCCGTCGGCACGCTGGCGGTGGACGAAACCGCCCATCACGCGCCGGAAAAAACCGCGCTCTCGGCAAGCGGGGGCAAACTGAACGGCAAGAAAACCTTCGTCGCCGATGGCGGCATCGCCGATCTCTTCGTCGTGCCGGCCCGCAGCGCCAGGGGCATCACGCTCTTCCTCGTCCGCGCCGATGCGCCCGGCCTCGCGCGCACGGATGTGCAAAGCGTGGACAGCCGCAACGTCGCCAATCTCCAATTCGACAATGTTGCCGCCGATAATATCCTGGGCGCCGCGGACCAGGGCGGATCGCTGCTCGATGCCGTCCTCGATCGCGCGCGCGCCGCGCTCGCTGCCGAAATTTTGGGCGCGGCCTGCCAAAGCTTCGACGTCACCCTCGATTACCTCAAGACCCGCACACAATTTGGGCAGCTCATCGGCACCTTCCAGGCGCTCCAGCACCGTGCGGCCCGGATGTTCACCGATATCGAGCTGGCGCGCTCCTGCGTGGAGGCCGCGCTCGCGGCCATCGACAGGAATGCCAACGACATTCCCCAACTTTGTGCACTCGCGAAGGCCCGCGCCGGCGATCTGTGGCATCTTGTCTCCAACGAGATGGTCCAGATGCATGGCGGGATCGGCATGACCGATGCCCATGATGCCGGGCTCTACCTCAAGCGCGCCCGTGTGGCCGAGGCGCTTTACGGCAGTCCGGCCTTCCAGCGCGACCGCTATGCCACCCTGATGGGATATTGAGACGGACCGGTGCGCCAGCGGATTGCCGGGCCCTTCACTTTCTTTAATAATGGGCGGGCATGCGCAATATCTTGCCCGTTGTCCACGCCGAGCATCCCGCCACCGTCTCGCTCGAGCGGCGGGGCCAGCAAATCCGTCTGATCGCGGGCGGCGACTGGATCGTCCCCGAACTGCCGCGGCTGGATCGCGAGCTGCAGCATCTCAATTTCACCGGCGCGCGCGAAGCCGCCATCGATGCTTCCGCCCTGGGCAAGCTCGATAGCGCGGGCGGCTGGCTGCTGCTGCGCACCAAGCACCAGATGGAAGCCACCGGCGCCCAGTTCGGCGAGCTGCTGCTGCCCGAACAATATCAGCCGCTTCTGGCGGCGATGGAGCGCGAAGGCGTGGCCGCGCCGCCGGAAGGCCATCATGGCCCGCGCAATCTGCGCGAATTCCTGGAGCGCATCGGGCGGGCCACCGTGCATGTCGTGCAGCAGGGTTACGGGCTTCTCAGTTTCCTCGGCCAGATCACGGTCGAGAATTTCGAAGCCATCACATCGCCGCGCCGCGAGCTTCCCTTTCCCGCGCTGGTCCACCAGGTCGAAGAGACCGGGCTGACCGCGCTTCCGATTCTGGGCCTGCTCTCCTTCCTGCTCGGCGTCGTCATCGCCTATCAGGGCGCGGACCAGTTGCGCCGCTTCGGCGCGGAGGTGTTCACGATCAACCTGCTCGGCGTTTCGGTGTTGCGCGAGATCGGCGGGCTGATCGCGGCCATCATCGTGGCGGGCCGTTCGGGGTCGGCCTTCACCGCCCAGATCGGCACCATGCGCGTCAACGAGGAAATCGACGCCATGCAGACGCTCGGCCTCAACATCGCCGAGGTGCTGGTGGTTCCCCGCGTGCTGGGGCTCGTGATCTCGCTGCCGCTGCTCACCTTCTATGCCGGCGTGATGGGCATGATCGGCGGCGCGGTGATGTGCTATTTCGATCTGGGCATCACCATTCCGGTTTTCCTGCGCCAGCTCGAAGGCGCGATCACCTGGCAGACGGTGATGGTGGGCCTCATCAAGGCGCCGGTATTCGCCTTCATCATCGGTCTCGTCGGCTGTTACGAGGGCCTGCGCGTGGAGCGCAACGCCGCCTCCGTCGGCAAGCTCACCACGCGCTCTGTCGTGGAATCCATTTTCCTCGTCATCGTCTTCGATGCGTTCTTTTCCATCTTCTTCTCGGTGATCGGAATATGAGCGGGCCCATCATTTCCGTGCGCGGCCTCGTCAACGTGCTTGGCGGCAACACCATCCACGATCATCTCGATCTGGATGTGATGCCCGGCGAAGTGATGGGCGTGGTCGGCGGTTCGGGCACGGGCAAATCGGTTCTCTTGCGTTCCATTGTCGGGCTCAACAAGCCGCGCTCGGGCAGCATCCGCGTCTTCGGCGAAGAAACCTCCACGCTGGCGCCGCAGGATCTGCGCGCCCTGCAATTGCGCTGGGGCGTGCTGTTCCAGGAAGGCGCGCTGTTCAGCGCCCAGACCGTGAAGCAGAACATCCAGGTCCCCTTGCGCCGCTACACCAAAATGAGCCCGCGCCTGATGGACGAAATCGCGGCGATGAAGATCGCCATGGTGGGACTTCCCGCCGATGCGGGCCGCAAATACCCCTCCGAACTCTCCGGCGGCATGCGCAAGCGCGCGGGGCTGGCGCGCGCGCTGGCCCTCGATCCCGATCTGGTGTTTCTCGACGAACCCACCGCCGGCCTCGATCCCATCTCGGCGTCGCATTTCGACGAACTGGTGCGCGGGCTCCAGCAAAGCCTCGGTCTCACCGTCTTCATGGTGACGCACGATATCGATACGCTGCGCGCCACCACCGACCGCATCGCGGTGCTGGTCGACAAGAAGATCAAGATCGGCACCATCAAGACGCTCGTGCACGACAAGGATCCCTGGATACAGGAATATTTTGCAGGCGTGCGCGGCCGCGCAGCGCTCGGCGCCTAGGAGGAAGCCTTATGGAAACCAATGCCAATTACGTTGCCGTCGGCGCCTTCGTCATGGTCTGCATCCTGGCGCTGGTGATCGCGCTGCTGTGGCTCACGGGCGCGCAATACAGCCAGGAATATGTCTATTACCAGACCTATTTCACCGGCCCCGTCACCGGTCTGGGCGACGGCACGGCGGTGAAATACAACGGCATCGATGTCGGCCGGGTGAACAAGCTCGATTTCGATCCCGACGATCCCAAGAAGGTGATCGTCACCATGCAGCTCAATCCCGAACTCAAGCTGCACGAGGATTCCGTCGCCTCCATTGCCAGCGAAGGGCTGACCGGCGGCTCCTATGTCGAAATCGACGGCGGCAAGAAGAACACGCCCTTCCTCACCCGCAAATACGGCCAGCGTTATCCGGTGATCCCGTCGAAACAGTCCACGTTGCAGGAACTGGCGCAATCCGCGCCTGCGCTCATGGCCAAGCTCAATCGCGCCGGCGACAAGCTGAACGAATTGCTGAGCGACGATAATCTGAACAACATGCGAGATACGCTGGCCAATCTGCGCACGACCACGGGCGTGCTGGCCCACCGCTCCGACGATATCGATGCGACCCTCGTCAATCTGAGAACCGCATCGGCCTCGCTCAACGGCAGCCTCGGCCAGATGAAGCTCACCCTTGTCCATGCCGACGACGCCATCGCGAAAATCGGCAAACTGACCGACGACGCCGACAATGTCGTCAACGGCGATACCGCCGACCAGCTTACCGAGCTTGTCGCCCAGTCGCGCTCGCTCGTCACCAGCCTCAAGCACCTTTCCAACGAACTCGATCGCCACCCCACCAAACTCATCTTCGGCGACCGCCGCGAGGGATACACGCCACAATGAAACCGGAAAAACTCATCGCGCCCATAGCGGCGGCAATTCTGTTTTCGCTTGCCGCCTGCGGCACGTTCGGCCCGCCGGCCGCGCCGCAGCTTTATGTGCTGGCGCCCCAGGCGCATGCGCTCGACGATGCGCCGCAGGTCTCCTGGCAATTGGTGGTGGGCGAGCCCGATGCGCCCGACAGCCTCAACAGCGCGCGCATCGCGCTGATGCGCGGGGTGACGATGGATTATTACGCCAATGCCGCCTGGGCCGACCGCGCCCCCGCGCTGATCCAGGGCGCGCTGGTCGATGCCTTCGACAAAAGCGGCAAGATCGCCGCGGTCGCGCGCGATACCGAAGGCGTGCGCGGCGATTACCGCCTCGAAAGCGTGCTCAAGGATTTCTCGGCCCATTACGACGGCGACAACGGCATGCCCACCGTCACCGTGCGCATCGTCGCAAGACTGGTGAAGGATCGCCAGATCGTGGCCAGCATCGATTCGGTCCAGACCGAACAGGCCAATGCCAATACCGTGCCCGCCGTCGTCGTGGCCTTCGACAGCGCGCTGTCGGCAAGCCTCGAACAGATCGCCGGTTGGGCGCTGAAGGCGGCGCCGCCCGCGTAACAAATCCCGTGAACGCCGCGAATACACCGCAGACCCAGGCTCGCGAGGCCCAATGGGCCGCGTGGATGCGTGCGGGGCTTTCGGGCGACGGGCGCGCCTATCGCGCGCTGCTCGAAGCGCTCACGCCGGTTTTGCGCGCCGCCGCCAAAGCCGGACTCGCAAGGGCGGGCGCCGGCAATGCCGACGCCGAAGATGTGGTGCAGGAGATTTTGTTGGCGATCCATCTGAAGCGCCAGACCTGGATGCGCGGCCAGCCCTTTACGCCGTGGCTGAACGCGATCGCGCGCCACAAGCTGATCGATTGCTTGCGCCGCCGCGGCCGCCGCGGCGAAGTGCCCATCGACGATCTGGTCGAAATCCTGCCCGACGAAACCGCGCCATCCGAAACCAGCCCGGCCGAACTTGCGCGCCTCGTCGACAGGCTCGACGGCAAAAGCCATGCCGTGGTGCGCGCGGTTTCGCTCGATGGCGCAAGCGTGCGCGACACGGCCGAAAAGCTCGGCATGAGCGAAGGGGCGGTGCGCGTGGCGCTGCATCGGGGTTTGCGCAGGCTTGCGATCCTTTATCGCGAGGTCCAGGCATGAGAACCGACGATCTCATCGCCACGCTTGCGGCCGATACCAGGCGCGCGCCTGCGCCCGCGCGCGCGCTGGCCTATGCGGTTATGACCGGCGCGGTCCTGGCCGCCATCCTGTTCTTCCTCGTGCTGGGCCCGCGGCCCGACTTCCTGCAGGCGATTTCCACGCTGCGCTTCGATTTCAAATTCGTGGTCACCCTCACCCTGGCGGCAACCGCCTTCGCCGTTACCTTGCGCCTGGCCCGCCCGCAAGGCGCAGCCAGCCGCGCGATCCTTCTGGCGGTGCCCGCGCTTCTGGCGCTGGCCGTGGTGTTCGAACTGATCGATGTGCCCGCGCAAGCCTGGGTCGCCCGCTGGATCGGCCACAATTCGCGGGCCTGCATGGTCAACATCCCGCTGCTTTCGCTGTTTCCGCTGGCGGCCATCTTCGTGGCGCTGCGCCAGGGCGCGGTCACGCGGCCAAGGCTTGCCGGCGCGGTGGCGGGGCTTCTGGCCGCAGGCATCGGCGCCACCTTCTATGCCGCCCATTGCCCAGACGATTCCCCGCTTTTCGTGGCCACCTGGTACGGCATCGCCACGCTCTTCGTGACCGGCCTGGGTGCCATCCTCGGCCCCCGCTTTCTGCGCTGGTAGTGATATTGCAGGGCCACAACCGAGAGTATGCTGCGCAATCGAACATTATTTGTGCCGCTATTTTGGGCAATTTATTTACCCGGGCCGGGCCATGAATGGGGCCGCGATCTTGGAGGGTTTGGCGAAGGCCGAGGGGAACGGCGCGCCGGACCGAGGGGGCTAGAGTGAACATCGTCAAACCGGCTTCGGCGCGAATGCGCAACGTTCAATCGGAGATCGATCCGAAGCATCTCGCCAATCCGATCCTGTCATTCCTGCGCGATTATTGGGATGCCAAGCGCGCCGGCCGCGCCATGCCCTCGCGCGCCGATATCAAGCCGTCGGAGATGAAGGAATATCTCGGTTGGATCATCCTGATCGATGTGCTGCCCGGCTTCGACGATTTCCGCTTCCGCATGATCGGCACGCGCGTCAGCCAGTATTTCCTCGCCGACGCCACCGGACAGACGATGCGCGAAGCGCTTGCCGTTCACGGCGAGGCGGCGGTCAACGGCATCGTGGCGACCCATCGCAAGACCGCGCGCGACCAGGTCGTGGTGCGCGCCTATGGCGGCGCGGGCTGGCTCGGCCGCTCCTTCCTCGATTTCGATGCGATCTACATGCCCCTGTCGGACGACGGCGCAACGGCGAACATGATCCTCTCCGCCTTCACCTTCGATGCCGCCGCCCTGATCAAGGTGCGCGAGAACCACGCGGCGCTGGGGTGATCATCCTTGCGGATGGCGCGGACGCACGCGCGTCCAGGTTTGCGAGCGGCACAGCACCCATTGGCAGCCTTCCACCGTCAGCGTGTCGGGCGAGGTCAGTTGCAGGCGCGATTCGGTGGAGGAAAGCCCCGTCTGCGGATCGTAAACCGTGCCGCCTTTCCATTCCACGGGCCCGCCGCGATAGCCTTCCAGCACGAACAATCCCTTGATCGGCCGTTTGCGTTTTGCCCGGTCCGGATTGAACACGTCGCGCTGGTCGGGATTGAGATGCAGCACCTTGCCGTCGATCACCTTGCCGCATACCGCATCGCCGCAATGCACGATGGCGATGCGCCCATTGTTCTGCTCCGTCGACCACATGCCGAAAATATCGTTCGCCGCCGCCGCCGGCCTGACGATGCCCGCGAAGGCCAGCACCGCCAGGCCCGCCAACAGAAGTTCGACGCCCGCGGTGATGCGATATTTACGTAAGCGCATAGCTCGCCCTCAGATCGCGATCCACGGTTTCGACAAGCTCGCGGTCGTCGATATGCCAGGGGTGGAATCCCGGCAGATAGAAGGCGAAATATGCACCCAGCACCTGGCGGAACAAGCCCGGCCTGCCAAACAAAAATTTGAACAGTTTCCACCAGCTTTTTGCATTGTCGATGCCGTCCTGCGCGAAGAACAGCTTGGTGCCGCGCACGATGAATTCCAGGAAGATCGCGGTCGCCATGAACATGGCGCGCACCCGGCCGAACCAGCGTGCGATGCGCCACGAATCCTTGCGCGCCGCCATCCAGGTATCGAAGGCCACGCCCTTGTGCTCGACTTCCTCGATGGCATGCCAGCGCCACATGCGCTGAATGTCGGGCGGCGCTTTTTCGAGATGGCTGGGATCGGACAGCACCGCATGGGCCAGAACGGCCGTGAAATGCTCCAGCGCCATGGTGGCCGAAAGCTGGTACATCAAGGGCAGCGAGCGGCCGAATTCCAGCCGCTTCCGGATGATCGTGTTGATCTTGGTCAGGTCGTAGCCGGCCGCTTCGGCCTGCTGGTTGAAGAAGACATGCTCGCGGCTATGGATGGATTCCTGGGTGGTGAACGCCTTGATCTGTTCCTGCAGTTGCGGGCCGGCCGCATCGCGAAACCGGCGCACGGAATCGATGAAGAAGCGCTCGCCCTGGGGAAACGACGCCGAAAGGGCGTTGTAGAACGCGGTCGCGATCGGATCGCCGCCCATCCACCAGCGCAAGGGCGCCGCCTTGCGGCCGAAAGCGATGTCGCGCGGACGAATGGAAAGGTCCTGAGGGGTTTGCATTCTAAGCCTCAACGCGGGATGTTTGCCGATAAGACGGGTGAATACAGGTAACTGACATCAATGTCAATAACGAAATTGCGCAGGCGGCGCCAGCGCCGCCGCAGGCGCTCGGCCGAAGAGGCCCGCGACGAGGCGATCGCGGCGGCCCGCGGAATTCTGCTCGAAAAAGGCCCCGATGCGGTCACGCTGAAAGCGGTCGCCGCCGCAATCGGCATGACGCATACGAATCTGTTGCACCATTTCGGTTCGGCGGTGGAATTGCAGTCGGCCCTGATGAGCAAGATGGTGCGCGACCTCAACGAAGCGCTGGGCGATGCGGTCACGCATCTGCGCTCGGAGGAAGGCGCGCCGCGCGCGCTCGTCGATATGGTGTTCGATGCGTTCGACAAGGGCGGGGCGGGCCAGCTCGCCGCCTGGATTGCGCTTTCGGGAAAACAGACCGCGCTCGAACCGATTCAGAAAGCCGTCACTGAACTGGTTAACGCCATCGAGGAAAAATTCGCAGGCACCAGCGAGGAAGCCCATCAGGGCGTGACTTCGGCGGTGCTGTTCATCGCCCTGTGCGCGTTCGGAGACGCCATCATCGGCGCCGCACTTGTGGACATGCTGGGGCGCGAGCGCGATGCGGCGCGCAAGATCACCGCCATCCTCCTGCCCCGGTTTTTTTGAGTGCCGGCCAATACCCGCTTTTCGAATTTCGTGGACGGCGGCGATTCGCAGCCCTGAAAGAATTGCAATTTGGGCCGATTGAGGCCATGGTTCGCGCGCGACACCGAAATTGACATGAATGTCGATACCAAAACCACGCCGTCCAACCCGGGTTCTCCGGAAGAGGCACTCCCCCGAACAGACACGAAAAATGGCGCTCGCCGCGGCAAAGAAGCTGCTGTTGAAGCACGGGCCCGACGGGGTGACGCTGAAGGCGGTGGCCGACGAACTGGGCATGAGCCACACCAATCTGATTCACCATTTCGGTTCGGCCGAGGCGCTGCAATCCGCCCTGATGGGCGCGATGGTGCACGACCTGACCGATGCCATCGAACAGGCCATCGATCACGTGCGCGCCGATGAAAACGCAACGCGCGCCTTGATCGATATCGTGTTCGACGCATTCGACAAGGGCGGGGCGGGCCAGCTTGCCGCCTGGATCGCGCTCTCCAACAAGCACGCGCATCTGGAGCCTGTGCGCGATGCGGTACACGCTCTGGTAAAGGCGATCACCGATCGCGTAACCCGCGATGGTGCCGCCCCGCCGAAACACACCGCATCCGCGTTGTTGTTCCTCACGCTTTGCGCCTTCGGCGATGCGGTGATCGGCGACAATCTGCGCGCCATGCTGGGGCGCGACAAAGATGCCGTTCGCCGCATTGCAGCGTCGCTTCTGCCCAATTTTTTCTAGGCTTTCCGCCAGCGAATCGAAGGTCGCGCAACAATCGCGCGCGGCCGGTGACATTTTATTTATCGAGATCGATGTCAGTTATCTATTGACACGAGTGTTAGTTATTTTTAGGGTCGTTTCAGGAGAATTTTTCTTCGCTCCATGCCCTGCGTTGTTGGGTTTCGCGAAGGTCTCCTTTTAGCTCACCCGTTGAACCCTTGGGCGGCGAAGACAACTTCGCCGCCCGTTTTTCTGTGCGCGCCGCTCTAAGGAACATTCCGTATTGTGGGTGGTTTTCCAGATACGTCAGCATGCGAGCTGGAAGGTGCATCATGCCACTCAGCGCCGCCGCTGCCCGAGCCGACGAAGCCGCCATTCGCGAAACGATTGGATTGTTGCGCCGCGATGGCGTGGCCTTGCCGCCGCCCGGCCAGCTTGAATTCGCCGCCGGCTTCGACCGCTTCGCCGATGCCAAACTCGTGCTTCTGGGCGAAGCAACCCACGGTACCTCCGAATTCTACCGCGCACGCGCCGCGATCACCGCACGGCTGATCGAAGAGCACGGTTTCAACATCGTCGCCGTCGAAGCCGATTGGCCCGATGCCGCGCGCATCGACCGTTACGTGCGCCACCGCGAGCCCGCCACAAGCGAAGAAGAAGCCTTTGCGCGCTTTCCCACCTGGATGTGGCGCAACCGCGAAGTCCACGATTTCGCCGATTGGCTGCGCGCGCACAACGCAACATTGCCGATGGACAAGCGCGCCGAATTCCGCGGCCTCGATGTCTACAGCCTCGCCGCCTCCATCGATTCGGTGCTGCGCTATCTCGAGCGCGTCGATTCGCAAGGCGCCGAAGAGGCGCGGCGGCGTTATGGCTGCCTCACGCCGTGGCAATCCGAACCGCAGCATTACGGGCGTGCGGCGCTGTCGGGCAAAGCCGATTGCGAAGACGAAGCGGTCGCCCAGTTGCGCGCGCTGCTCGACCGGCGCCTCGAATACATCCTGCGCGACGGCGAGGATTTCTTCGATGCCGCCCAGAACGCGCGCATCGTGCGCGCCGCCGAACAATATTACCGCATCATGTATTACGGCGCCGCCGAAAGCTGGAACCTGCGCGACCGGCACATGTTCGATACGCTGCAACGGCTGATGCATCATCGCGGGCCCGATGCGAAGGCGGTGGTGTGGGCGCACAATTCGCATATCGGCAATGCGTCGGCCACGTCGATGGGTTGGGAAGGCGAATTCAATATCGGCGAACTCTGCCGCACCGCTTACGGCGACGATGCCGTGCTGATCGGTTTCGGCACCGACCGCGGCACGGTTGCAGCGGCCTCCGATTGGGGCGGCGAGATGGAGATCAAGCGCGTCGTGCCCGCGCGCGACGATTCCTACGAGCATCTCTTCCGCCACACCGGCAATTCGCATTCGCTGACATGGTGGAAGGGCCGGCGCGATTTATCGCAAGCCCTCGCCAATCCGCGTCTGGAACGCGCCATCGGCGTCGTCTATCGCCCCGAATCCGAATTGCTCAGCCATTATTTCCGCGCCGTGCTGGCCGACCAGTTCGATGCCTATGTCTGGTTCGAGGAAACCCGCGCCATTACGCCCTTGCGCGGCGCCAGACCCGCGGGCGTTGCCGACACTTATCCGTTCGGGCTCTGAGACATGGGCGAAGGCTTCCACGATATCGAAATCCCGCCGCTCGGCCTGAAGGCCATTCTGGGAATTCCCGAAGGCGGACCGCGCGGGCTGGTCATCTTCGCCCATGGCAGCGGTTCGGGACGGTTGTCGCCGCGCAACCGCGCCGTCGCCGAAAGCTTGCGCGCGGCGGGCTTCGCCGCATTGCTGCCCGATCTTCTGAAGGACGGCGAGGAACTCGACCGCCGCAACGTTTTCGATATCCGTCTTCTGTCGCAGCGTCTGGTCATGGCCGGCGAATGGGCGAAGACGCACGATGCGCTGGCAAATCTCCCCATCGGTTATTTCGGCGCCAGCACGGGCGCCGCCGCCGCGCTTGCCGCATCGGTATCGGGCCCGAAGATCGCCGCCATCGTGTCGCGCGGCGGGCGTCCCGATCTTGCCGCCAATGTGCTGGGCCGGGTCTCCGCGCCCACGCTTCTCATCGTCGGCGGCGACGACATTGCCGTCATCGCCTACAACCGCAACGCCTTCAACATGCTCCATTGCGAGAGGGAGATCCGCATCGTCCCCCATGCCGGACATCTGTTCGAGGAGCCCGGCACGCTGGAAGCGGTCATCGATCACGCCATCGAATGGTTCGCCCGGCACCTGAACGATCCGCCGCCCGCGCGCGATACCGTCTTCGCCGACCGCCGCGATGCGGGCCGCCGCCTCGCCACGGCGCTGATGAAGTACAAGGACAGGAACGCCATCGTGCTGGCGCTGCCGCGCGGCGGCGTGCCGGTGGCCTATGAGGTCGCCCGCGCGCTGCGCGCCCCGCTCGATGTCCTGCTGGTGCGCAAGATCGGCGCGCCCGGCCATCCCGAGCTTGGCATCGGCGCGGTGGTCGATGGCGCCGATCCCCAGATCGTGCTGAACGAGGATATCGTGCGCATCGTGCGCCCGAGCGAGGCCTATATCGCCGCCGAAGCCGCCCGCGAGCGCGAGGAGCTGGAGCGCCGCCGCCTCGTCTATCGCGACGGCAAGCCCGCCCCCGATCTGGCCGGGCGCACCGTGATCGTGGTGGATGACGGCATCGCCACCGGCGGCACGGCGCGCGCCGTGCTGAAGGCGCTGAACCGCACCGGGGCCGGGCGGATCGTGCTGGCCATGCCGGTCGCCCCGCGCGAGACCGTGCAATTGCTCCAAAAGGATGCCGACGAGATTGTCTGCCTCGCCATGCCCGAACCTTTTGCCGCGGTGGGCCTTCATTATCGCGATTTCGGCCAGACCACAGACGAAGAGGTGGTTTCCTTGCTGGCAAACCGTACAAACATTTGAAACCAATTTCCCGTTTGTCCGTTGTGTCGTCGGGCGAAGCGTTAACAAGCTCGCCGATGCCAGGTGCACAAACCGCCAATGACGGGGATTAGCTTTGGAAAACCAAGACGTTAAACAACTGGACCGCCAGCGCTCCGTGGCTGCCGGCACAAGCCCGGCCGCCGGCCCCGATGTCATCCGCCGGCGCCTGTCGCAATATGCGCGCCTGTCGCCCAGCGAGGAAAACCTGCTGGCCGCCCTTGCCGCCAATGCCCGGGAGGTCGGCGCCGGCGCCCCCCTGCTCACCGAGCACGAGGCGCTGAACAAACCCCGCCTGATGCTGGCCGGCTGGGGCTGCCACTTTCGCACCCTGTCCGACGGCCGGCGGCAGATTTTCGAATTCATCCTGCCCGGCGACATTTACGGCCTGTCGCACCGGCCTTCGGCCACCGCGCCCACGGCGGCCATCGCGCTCACCCGCTGCACGGTCGCCGATGCCGACGGGCTTGGCGAAGCGGTGCTCGATGCGCCGGGCCTGTATCCGGGCCTGGCCACGGCCTGTGCCGCGGTCGCAAGCCTCGACGAAGCCTGGATGCTGAACCAGCTCATGCGGGTCGGCCGCCAGAACGCCTATGAGCGGCTCGCCCATCTCTTCCTCGAAATCGCCCACCGGCTGGAAGCGGTGGGCCTGGCCGAAGACGGCATGATCTCCATGCCGCTGACGCAAGAGATCATCGCCGATGCGATGGGGCTGTCGGTCGTGCACCTCAACCGCACGCTGCAACAGCTTCGCCGCGAAGGGCTGATCGAGTTCAAGAACGGCACCGTGCGCATCCTCAAGCCCGACCGGCTGGCCGCCATCGCCGATTTCCGCACCCCCGAAGTGGCGCCGGGCGCGCTGGCGCATTAGGCCCGCTTTTCCATTTGTCATGGCCCGCGAAAGCGGGCCACCCAGTTCTCACCTGCGAAAGGGTGCAGAACCAAACTGGGTGGCCCGCTGTTGCGGGCCATGACAGCAGGATAATGCATCCAACATAACGGCCATGCCCTCCCGCCCATGATTTTTGCGCGCCGATGCTCTAAGCATCCGCCATGCCGCACGCGATTCACCCCGACGGCCTGCCGCTGCCGCAGCGTTATTGGGCCATCGCCACCATTGGGCTCGGGGTGACCATGGCGGTGATGGACAGCGCCATCGCCAATGTCGCGCTGCCCACCATCGCCAAGGACCTGCACACCGGCGCCGCCTCCTCGATCTGGATCGTCAACGGTTACCAGCTCGCGATCATGATCTCGCTGCTGCCGCTGGCCGCGCTGGGCGAGATCGTGGGCCACCGGCGCATCTATCTGGCAGGCATGGTGCTGTTCACGCTCGCCTCGCTGGCTTGTGCCTTCTCGCACAGCTTCATGGAGCTTGCGCTTGCCCGCGTGGTGCAAGGCTTCGGCGCGGCCGGAATCATGGCGGTGAACACGGCGCTGTTGCGCTTCATCTATCCCCACCGTCTGCTCGGCCGCGGCATCGGCATCAATGCGCTGGTGGTTGCGGTGTCGGCGGCGGCGGGTCCCACGATTGCCGCCGCCATCCTGTCGCTGGGAACATGGCCGTGGCTATTTGCCGTGAACGTGCCCATCGGCATTGCCGCGGTCGCCATCGGCCGCTTCGCGCTGCCGCACAATCCGCTGTCCAAACGCGCCTTCGATTGGCAGAGCGCGCTTTTGAGCGCCGGCACATTCGGCTTTCTCATCGCCGCCATCGATGCGCTCGGCCATGGCGAGAATGTCCTGTGGTTCGTCGCCGAAGCTATTTTCGTGGCCGCGCTTGCCTGGCTGCTGGTGCGCCGCGAGCTTTCGATGTCGGCGCCGCTTCTGCCGATCGATCTGTTGCGCATCCCGATCTTTTCGCTTTCGGTCGGCACCTCAATCTGTTCCTTTATCGCCCAGATGCTGGCGCTGGTGTCGCTGCCCTTCCTGTTCCAGGACAGGCTCGGCTTCAGCGCGGTAGAAACGGGATTGCTCATCACGCCGTGGGCGATTGCGATCGCCTTTGCCGCGCCGGTTGCGGGCAGGCTTGCCGACCGCTATCCGCCGGGCATTCTGTGCACGGCCGGATTGATCGTGTTCGCGAGCGGATTGTTCGCGCTCGCCTTCCTGCCCGAACACCTCACCATCGCCGGCATCGTCTGGCGCATGGCGTTGACGGGCACCGGCTTCGGTCTCTTCCAATCGCCCAACAATCGCGCCATGCTTTCGGCGGCGCCGCGCGAGCGCAGCGGCGGCGCAAGCGGCATGCTGGGAACCGCGCGGCTGCTGGGCCAGACTTCGGGTGCGGCCTTCGTCGCCCTGCTGTTCGCGCGCATCCCCGCCCATGGCAATCGGGCCTCGCTGATGCTGGCCGGTGCGGTCGCCGTCCTTGCCGCGGCCATCAGTTCGCTGCGCCTTTTCGAGAATCCGGCGGGGGAAAAGCCGTGATTTGCGCCAGATCAACGCAACCTGACGGCGCATCCATGCTTTAATAGGCTAGCCGGAGACATGAGCTTTGCCTGCCGAAATCCTCACCCTCACGCTTAATCCCGCCGTCGATCTGTCCACCTCGGTGGAGCATGTCGAGGCGCAGGTGAAGCTGCGCTGCCGCACCGTGCGCCGCGATCCCGGCGGCGGCGGGGTGAATGTGGCGCGTGTGTTGAAGCGCTTCGGCGTCGATGCGATTGCGATCTATCCCACCGGCAGTTCGACGGGCGAGCTTCTGGCCCGCGGCATGCTGCACGAGAACATCAAGAGCGTCGCCATCTCCATCGCCGGCGAAACGCGCGAGGATTTCACCGTCACCGAAACGCGCACGGGCGAACAGTTCCGCTTCGTCATGCCCGGCCCGATGCTGTCGCAAAACGAATGGCTCGCCTGCCTCAACGCCATCGAAGAACACGGCCATCCCGATTACGTGGTGGCGAGCGGCAGCCTGCCGCCCGGCGTGCCGCCCGATTTCTATGCCCGCGTGGCGCGCACCGCCAAGAAGCACGGCGCCAGGGTGGTGCTCGATACTTCGCATCGCGCGCTCGGCGAAGCGCTGCGCGAAGGGGTGTGGCTGATCAAACCCAATCTGCGCGAATTGCACGAACTGACCGGAAACGAACTGAGCGGCGAAGCGCAGCGCGTGAAAGCCGCGCGCGCGCTGATCAAGCGTGCGGGCGCCGAAATCGTGGCGCTTTCGCTGGCCGAAGAAGGCGCGCTCCTCGTCACGCGCGACCAGGCGTTGCGCGCCCGGGCGCCGGCCATCAAACCGGTCAGCACGGTGGGCGCGGGCGATTCATTCCTGGGGTGTCTCGTCTGGCGGCTGGCGCTGGGCCGCGATCTTGCGGATGCGTTGCAATACGGTGTCGCCGCCGGCACCGCCGCCCTTTTGTCGCCGGGAACCGAGCTTTGCCATCCCGCAATGGTCGAGGAACTTCTGCCCAACGTAACGGTTGAAAATATATGAGCGTTTTCGCGCCCGGCGCGTTGAGGCAAATCAAGTCCGAAAGCGGAGTTTGCGCTAGCGTTCCGATGGCGTTCAGTCAGGGAATCGCGTCCCATGAAAACCAAACCGATTGCAACCTGGATCGTGGTGGCCGATGCCGCCACGGCCAAATTCTTCGCCATGGCCGAACACACGCACATGGAACGGGCCGCGCCTTCGATGCTGTCCAATCTGCAGCATCGCTCCAGCGATCTGAAGAGCGACAAACCGGGCCGCGGCTTCACCTCGGCCAACGGTGCGGGCCGCCACGCCTATGAACCCCACCACGATTACCACAAGCTGCAGAAGCACGATTTCGCCCATGACGTGACGGCCTTCGTCGAAAAATCTTTCGATGCCCATCAGTTCGAGCGCCTGGTTCTGGTCGCGCCCGATCGCTTTCTGGGCGAATTGCGCGCGCTGCTGCCGCCCAAGGTGCAGAAATGCCTGTGGCACAGCTTCGCCCACGATTACGTCAAACTGCCCGACACCGAAATCTGGGCGCGCATTGCGCCCGAACTGAAGGAACATGTGCAGCCCGGCTGACGATGGAGCAAGAACATGGAACTGCCGCTGCAAATCACTTTCCGCGACATGCAATCCTCGCCCGCCGTCGAAGCCGATATCGGCAAATATGCCGGCAAGCTCGAAAAGCGCTACGGCCGCATCGTGAGCTGCCGGGTCGCGGTCCAGCATCGCCACAAGAACCGCCGCAAGGGCAATCTCTATCGCGTCAGCGTCGATCTGAAGATTCCGGGAAAGGAAATCGCGGTCACCAGCGCCGGGCCGAAGGATCACGCCCATGAAGACCTGCATGTCGCCATCCGCGACGTGTTCGACTCCGTCTCGCGCCGGCTCGAAGAGCACGCCCGCATCCGCCAGGGCACGGTGAAAACGAAAACCCCGCCCGATCATGGCCGGGTGATCAAGCTCTTCCCCGACGAAGGCTACGGCTTCGCCGAAACGCCCGACGGTTCGGAAATCTATTTTCACAAAAACAGCGTCGCCAACGGCAGATTCGGCAAATTGAAAAAGGGGCAGGAGGTGCGCATGAGTGTCGAACCCGGCGATCGTGGACCGCAGGCGAGCGTCGTCAAGCCGGTGGGAAAGCATTCGCCCGGCGGATGAGCGTCCACAATCCGGAGATTGCGCGGCTGTTGGAGCGCTACGCGCTGCTGCTCGAAATAGACCGCGCCAATCCGTTTCGCGTGCGCGCCTATCGCAATGCCGCGCGCGTGGTGGAAAACCAGCCGCGCGACATCGCCGCGATGATCGCGGAAGGCGCCGATCTGTCGCAACTTCCCGGCATCGGCAAGGACCTCGCCCACAAGCTCCACCAGATTTGCGAAACCGGAAAATTCGCCGAGCTGCGCGAAATCGAAAAGCATGTGCCGTCCGCGCTCGCCGATCTCGCCGAAGTGCCGGGGCTTGGGCCCAAGCGCGTCAAGGTGCTGTTCGAAACGCTCAAGATCAAATCCATGGCCGGCCTCGCCGCCGCGGCGCGCCACGGCAAGCTGCATGCGCTGCCCGGCTTCGGCGCGAAGCTGGAACAGACGATCCTCAAAGCCGCCGAAGCCCATGTCTCGGGCGAAGAGCAGCGCGTGCGCCTCTTCGCCGCCGAACAGATCGCCGACCCGCTCGTCCGATATCTGGAAACGCTGAAAGGCGTGCGCAAGGTCACGGGCGCGGGCAGCTACCGGCGGCGCAAGGAAACCGTCGGCGATCTCGATATCCTCGCCATTTGCGCGCGCGGCGAAAAGGCCGTCTCCCATTTCGTGCGCTACGACGAGGTGGCAAGCGTGCTCGCCGAAGGCACAACGCGGGCGACCGTGAAACTGAAATCGGGATTGCAGGTGGATCTGCGCGTGGTGCCGGCCAAATCCTATGGCGCGGCCTTGCTCTATTTCACTGGCTCCAAGGCGCACAATATCGCGCTTCGCCAGATGGGCCTGAAGCGCGGCCTCAAGATCAACGAATATGGCGTGTTCCGCAACGAGGACCGCATCGCAGGGCAAACGGAAAAAGAGGTCTATGCCGAACTCGATCTGCCCTATATCGAACCCGAATTGCGCGAAAACACCGGCGAGATCGAAGCGGCGAGGGCGGGCAGGCTGCCGCGCCTGATCGCGCTCAAACACATCAAGGGCGATCTGCACGTCCACACCAATGCCAGCGACGGCAATGCGACGCTGGAGGAAATGGCCGAAGCCGCCCGCGCGCGCGGCTACGAATATCTCGCGATCTCCGATCACACCAAACATGTCGGCGTCACCCACGGGCTGGATGAAAAGCGCCTGGCGCGCCAGATGAACGCCATCGACCGGCTGAATGCGAAATATCGCGGCTTCCACATCCTGAAATCGGCCGAAGTGGATATCCTGCCCGACGGCAAGCTTGCGATCGACGACGGCATCCTCGGCGAACTCGATATCGTCACCGCCGCGATCCACACCCGGTTCACCGGCGATCAAACCAACCGGCTGATCCGCGCCATGGACAACCGCTTCGTCAATCTCATCGCCCATCCCACCGGCCGCCTCATCGGCGAGCGCGAAGGCTACGCGGCCGACATGCGCAAGGTGATGGAGGCCGCCATCCTGCGCGGCTGCCATCTGGAAGTGAACGGCCAGCCCTCGCGCCTCGATCTCAACGATGCCCATTGCAGGATGGCGAAAGAGATGGGCCTCACCCTTGCGCTCGTCACCGATGCGCACTCCGCCGGCACGCTGGGCTATATGCGCTACGCCGTGGACCAGGCCCGCCGCGGCTGGCTTTCGCCGAAGGATGTGCTTAACACGCGCGCGCTTGCCGATCTTCGCAAGCATCTGAAACGGCGCTGATGCGCGCGCATTTGACATGGCTCAATGCACGCGTGCACGCGCTGCGCCATCGTCTTTCCACAAAGAGGAGCCCGCCATGCGTCATTCATGGACCGGAGGCGAAAGGCCGGCCCCGGCCGATATCGGTCCGCGCGATCCGCACATCGCAGCGGCTTTGCCCCGCGAATTGCGCATCGCAGCGCTCATCGCCAACGCGCCCCAGTTTCCCATGGAAGACATCGCCGAAGAGCTGATCCTGAAGATGCAAGGCGGCTTGCGCGGCTTCGTGCGCGACGCGGATTTGAATTAGCTTCGGTCCCCCGCAATTGCCGAAATCCGCGTTCCCGCCTTCGCGGTTGCCGCATAAATCTCGCCAACGCAGCAACAGACCCCTGCGCTATAATTTTTCGCGCGCCCCGTTCACCCATGGCGGGCGCGGCTTCGTTGTACCCCATGAAGGGTCCGCGTGAAGGGCACCGCTGGGCGGGGATGGTCGAGACACCGGAACAAGGCCGTGAGGGCACCATTTTGCGTCCGCTGGGCGCGCGCATGAGTGCGCCTGGCGACGCGAAGGCGTGGTTCGTGCGCGAAGTCTTGCCGCTGGAGGCAGCATTGACGCAGTATTTGCGCACACATGCCAAAGATCGCGCCGCGATCGACGATCTCTGCCAGGAGGTCTATGCGCGGGTCTATGAAGCGGCGTGCCGGCAGATTCCCCACCCCGCAAAGCCTTTCGTCTTCGCCACCGCGCGCAATCTTCTGATCGATCATGTGCGCCGCGAGCAGGTGATTTCCATCGAAGCGGTGGCCGATCTCGATACGCTGAACGTCGCGCTCGATGCCCCCGATGCCGAGCGCAACGTGATCGCGCGCGAAGAATTGCGCCGCCTGCAAAGCGCGCTCGACCGCCTGCCGCGCCGCGCCCGCGAAGCCGTCACGCTGAAACAGATCGAAGGCCTCTCGCGCCGCGAAGTGGCGGGCCGCATGGGCGTCAGCGAAGACACCGTCAAGCGCCACATCGCAAACGCCATGGCCGCGCTGGCCGATTTCCTGTTCGGCGAAGACGGAAGGAAATCATGAGCATCGCCCAAGACCATTCCACGCTGCCGCGCGCGAAGACCATCCGCGAAGCCGCCGCCGCCTGGCTGGAGCGCCGCGTCTCCGGCGACTGGACCCAAAGCGATCAGGCCGAACTCGATGCCTGGCTCGCCCAGTCGCCGTCGCACATGGCGGCATTCCTGCGCGTGGAAGCCGCATGGGATCGCACCTACCGGCTTTCCATCCTGCGCAAACCCGCGGGCGAAGCGGAGGCGGCGCGCGCCTGGCTGCCGCTGTTCGCCAAGATCGCGGCCGCGGCCTGCGTCGTTGCCGTCATCGGCGTTGCCGGCGCGCGCTATTACTGGCAGCGCCCCCAGGAACGCATCTATCAGACCGCGCTGGGCGGGCGCGAAACCGTCCGCTTCGCCGACGGCACCAGAATCGAACTCAACACCGACACGCGCATCCGCACGCGCATGACCACGGCCAGCCGCACCGTGTGGATCGAGCGCGGCGAGGCCTATTTCACCGTGCATCACGATGCGGCCCATCCTTTCGTGGTGATCGCGGGCAACAGGCGCGTCACCGATCTGGGCACGAAATTCCTGGTGAGGCGCGATCGACACCGCCTCGAAGTCGCCGTCATGCAGGGCCGCGTGCGCTTCGATGCGCCAAGCGCGCAATCGGCATCGGTCACAGCGCTGCTCACGCCCGGCGATGTCGCCACCGCCACATCCGGCACCATGGTCGTCACGCGCAAAGCCCATGACGCACTCGCCCACGAACTCGGCTGGCGCAACGGCATGCTGATCCTGGACGACGTCACGCTGGCCGACGCGGTGGAAGAATTCAATCGCTACAATTCGCACAAGCTCGTCATCGCCGATGACGCCGCCGCGAAAATGCATATCGGCGGCACCTTCCGCACCAGCGACGAAAAGCTTTTCGCCCGCGTGGTGCAGGACGTGCTGGGGCTTCATGTGAAGAGCGGCGAAACGCAAACGGTGATCTCGCGCTAGCGCGAAAAAGGGGGGAGTATGAAGAACCTGAACTATCTCAAAGCGGCCATTCTCGGCGGCGCGAGCGCATTCGCATTTGCGAGCGCGGCCTATGCCGATCAATACAACATCCCCGGCGGCGATCTCAAAACCGCGCTCGACACCTATGCGCGGCAGACCGGCGTGGAACTGCTCTATCCGGCCGACGCCATCCGCGGCAGCCGCACGCGCGGCGCCCACGGCGAACTCACCGCCGAAGTCGCGCTCTCCCACATCCTGGCCGGCACGGGTTTCGTGACGCGCAACGAAGCCGGCGCCATCGGCATCGTGCGCGAGGCGACGCAATCCCAGCGCATGCCGCTGACGCACATCGCCGACGCAGTGCCGGTTCGCGCCGAATCCGGCGTCGAAACGATCGTCGTTACGTCTTCCAAGATCAAAGGCGATATCCAGACGGTGCCGATTGCGATCACGGCGCTCAGCCAGGAACAACTCACCTCGCGCCAGATTGCGGGTGGCCCCGATCTCGTGAAAGAAGTTCCGAACCTTACGTTCAGCAAAACGAACTTTACCGGCTACAACATCGAAATCCGCGGCATCGGCACGCAGGCCATTTCGGTCACGACCGATCCGGCCGTCGCGGTGTCGTTCAACGACATTCCTTTCCTGCGCAATCATTTCTTCGAGCAGGAATTTTTCGACGTTTCGCAGGTCGAAGTGCTGCGCGGGCCGCAAGGCACGCTTTATGGACGCAACGCCACCGCAGGCGTCGTCAACGTCGTTTCCGCCAAGCCGACGGACCATTGGGAAGCCGTGGGCTCCGTCGATGTCGGAAATTACAATAATCGCCGCATGGAAGGGATGGTCAACATTCCAATCATGAGCGACAAGATCGATCTGCGTGTGGCCGGTGAGTGGACGAAGCGCGATGGCTATTCCTACAACGAGGAAACGAATCAGTCCACGGACGGCCGCGATCTGTGGTCTTCGCGCGTGTCGCTGCTGATTCATCCCCTGGAAAGCCTGACGGCAACGGCCGTCTGGGAACATTTCCAGGAAAACGATGACCGGCTTCGCTCCGGCAAACAGCTTTGTGCGCGCGACGAGGCACCCGCCGTGGTCGATGGTCCCGCCGGGCCGCAAGTGCCGGATGCAGACTGGTTTGGCGGCAATTACGGTGCGGTTTGGCTGGAGCAAGGCTGCCGGCCCGCATCCCTCTATTCGCCGGAATCTTTCGGTACGCCGAATGCCTCATCGTTCCCCGCCATTGCGGCGGCAGAGATATTTAGCCGCTACATACCGCTGGGTACGAATCCCTATACCGGCGTGACGCAATCGACCAATTTGCGTACCATCGCCTCGCTCATCGAGCCCAAATATCGCGCGAAGAACGATACGTTCGAGTTCAATGCGGACTATCAGGTCACGCCGGAACTGATATTGTCCTCGCAGACCGCCTACAGTCATGACAGCCTTTATTCGACGCAGGACCTGAACCGCTTCAACACGCAGGAAGGTATTTTCACGGATGCGCCATTGCCAATCGGGAATGCCGGCGACTCCTTTGTCGGTCAGGATGGCCAATTCTGCGATCCGCAGCTCGGCTGCTCCGATCGCCTGGTGGCGCAGGATATTTCGGACGAAACTGCGCGCCAATTCTATCAGGAAGTGCGGTTGGCCTCATCGTTCAAGGGCAGATTCAATTTTATCGCTGGCGCCAATTACCTGAGTTACCACACCGAGGAGAACTATCAGGTCCTGTCCAATGTCCTTACGCTTGATGCGCTGGTGTTCAACAGCTTTTCCTTTATCGGTGGCGGCGCGCCACCGCCGGCCGACGCAGCCCATATCGCATTCGATCCCGCGCAGGCCAATTCCTGTGATCCCCAACCGGCGATTACCGACCCGGCGGAACTAGGACAGCAGACGTATCTCGGTCTGGGCTGCAGCTATATCGATCCCAATCCGCTTGCCAGCACCGACCGGCAGGGACACAACTACTTCCTTAGCCAGAATCCCTATCGCATCTCATCATGGGCGGCGTTCGGCGAAACCTATTACAACCTCACGGACGATCTGAAGCTCACGGGCGGCTTGCGCTTCACCGACGACAAAAAACACTTCGATGTGCGCCCGAGCTGGACGCTGATTGCATACAAGGGTTACCCAATCACCTATACGATTGATCAGGAATGGCGAGAGGTCACAGGCCGCGCCAACGTCACCTGGACGCCGAAGCTCGATTTCACCGATCAGACGATGGTCTACGCCTCCTATGCGCGCGGCTATAAGGGTGGCGGCGCCAATCCGCCGGGTGTGATCCCGATCTTGGCTCCCGTCGGGTATTACATCACCTCGCCCAGCAATCAGACCCATCCCGCCACCTTCAAGCCGGAGTTCAACGACGCCTTCGAACTGGGCACAAAGAACACGCTGGCGGACGGCAATGTCACGCTCAATGGCGACATTTTCCTATACAAATACAAGGGCTACCAGATATCGCAGATTATCGACAGAACCGCGGTGAATATGAATGTCAACGCCACGGTGAAAGGGGCGGAGCTGGAAACCTCGTGGTCTCCGATCCCGGGTCTGAAGCTCGGTTTCAATGGCGGGTATGAAGATACCAGGGTGGACAATGGGCAATCCGCCATCGACATCATGGATCGCACCGCGGGCCATTCGGACTGGATGGTCGTCAAGCCCTTCATCACCCAGACGTCGAACTGTATTTTACCAACGGCGGTGGTCAACGAAGTTCTGGCTGGCCATGGTCAAACGCTCTATTTCGACTGTATCACTGCCTATACCAATCAGGATGACCCGGTGACTGTCGGTCCCTATGTTCCCCTTTCGTGGTCAGACGGCTATACAGGCTTCGATCCTGCAACTGCGCCAAACAATGGCGAAGGCTTCGACAAGAACCTTGCCGGCAACGAGCTTCCCAACGCGCCGCACTACACCATGTCGCTGACGGCCGACTTCACCATGCCGCTGTCGGATGATTGGGCAGGCACACTGCACGGCGATTTCTACTGGCAATCGCAGAGCTTTGCGCGTGTGTTCAACGACCGGCCTTACGACAAGCTGCGCGGCTACAGCACCACCAATCTGGCGCTGATCTTCACCAATTCCGATGGCTGGCAGGTGATGGGTTATGTGAAGAATGTCTTCAATGTCACCCACATCACCGGCGCATTCCTGAGCTCGGATGACACCGGTCTGGCAACCAACATCTTCACGACTGATCCGCAGCTCATGGGTATCCGCATCACCAAGAATTTCTGATCCACGCTTGCTTGCGAACTTGAGGGCGGTGGGAAACCACCGCCCCTTTTCGCATCTGCAGCATTGATTTCGCGAGTCGCCGTCACCAAATCCGGGATGCGCCTGCTCCTTCGCCCCTCCGAGCGCCAGGGGGAGGGGGGGCCGGATTTTCGAAAAACGAATAACGCCGCTCCCTGCAATGGCTTAGCCATCCCGCACTGCAGCATCACAATTTTTGCGCGCACCACCCTTCCGTCTTCATTCCCCGTTCGTCGGAACCCATGTGCTCGTAAACTCTGGGGCTAGAGGCCGGAGCGCTGACAGGGGAATGGCCGATACGCGGGAAATAGGTCGTGAGGATTTGCGCAACGCGGGCGCGCTCATGAGCGCGTCTGAGCTGCAAGCCTGGTTTGTCCGCGAAGTGTTGCCGCTGGAGGCGGGATTGACGCAGTTTCTTCGTCACAACTGGCGCAACAAAAGCGAGATCCCCGATCTGTTGCAGGAGATCTATCTGCGCGTGTTCGATGCGGCGCAGAAACAGCGCCCCGACAATACCAAATCCTTCGTCTTCGCCACCGCCCAGAACCTCGTCATCGATCGCGTGCGCCGCGAAAAGATCGTGCCCATCGAAGCGGTCGCCGAAATGGATGCGCTGCTGGTCGCCGCCGACGATCCCAGCCCCGATCATGCGGTGATCGCGCGCGACGAATTGCGCCGCGTGCAGAACGCGCTCGATCATCTGCCCGCGCGCTGCCGCGAGGCGCTGGTGATGAAACAGGTCAACGGGCTTTCGCGGCGCGAGATCGCAAGCCGCATGGGAATCTCGGAGAAGACCGTGAAATGGTATCTGGCCGATGGCCTGCGCCTTCTGGCCGATATCCTCTACGGCGAAAAAGCGGGAGTGCGCAAATGAGCGGCGCCAACGCAAAAGCCATCCAGCTTCGCGCCGCCGAATGGATTTCGGAGCGCCACGAATCCGGCGAATGGACCGATGAGGACGAGGCCGCGCTGGATGCCTGGCTCGCCCAATCGCCGGCCCATCTTCTGGCCTATTGGCGTCTCGATGCCGCCTGGAATCGCACCCATACGCTGTCGGAAGCGCGCGGGCCCGCGCTGTCGGCGCGCCGGCGCGTAGGCCTTGCGCTGCTGATGAAGATCGCGGCCGGCTTTGCGGTTCTGGCGGTGCTGGGGTTTGCGGGCGTGCGCTATGCCGTAAGCCCGCACGACCGCACCTTCTCCACGCCGGTGGGCGGGCATGAAACCGTCACCTTCGCCGACGGCAGCCGCATCGAACTGAACACCAACACGGTGTTGCGCGCGCGCATGACCACCGAACAGCGCATCGTATGGCTGGAAAAGGGCGAGGCCTATTTCCAGGTCAAGCACGATCCCGCCCATCCCTTCATCGTCATGGCGGGCGATCACCGGGTCACCGATCTGGGCACCAAATTCACCGTGCGCCGCGAAACCGGAAAGCTTCAGGTCGCCGTCATGCAGGGCCGGGTGTGGCTGGATGAAACCGGCAAGGCGAAGAATCCGCATGCGCCGCAAACCGCCATGCTCACGCCGGGCGATTTCGCCACCGCCACGCCGGATTCCATTTCGGTCACGCGCAAATCGCAGGCCCAGCTTCAGGGCGGGTTGAGCTGGCGTCACGGCGTGCTCGTCTTCAAATATGCGACGCTCGCCGCCGCCGTCGCCGAATTCAACCGCTACAACAGCGAGCAACTCGTGATCGCCGATCCCGCGATCGCGAAGCTGACCATTGTGGGAACGTTTCCGGACAATCAGGTCGATGCCTTTATCGATGCGGCCCAGACCATTTTCGGTTTGAAGGTCAAACCGCACGGAAACGAGATTGTGATCTCGCGCTGAAAGGCGCGTCAACCAAACCCGCGGGGGGAACGTCCGCGAAGGGGGAGCGATGAAGAAGTTGGGGATGATAAGATCGGCGCTGATCTGCGGGGCAAGCCTGCTTGTCTTTTCGTCGGCCGCGCGGGCTGCGGAATTCAACATTCCAAGCGGCGATCTGGCGGCGGCGCTGAATGCCTTCACCGCGCAAACCGATGTCGCGCTGATCGTGTCGGGCGATGCCATCCGCGGCGTGCACACCAACGGCGCCAAAGGCGTGTTGTCGGCCGACGATGCGCTGTCCCGTATCCTGGCCGACACGGGCTTCGTCATGCAGCGCCGTTCGTCGGGCGCGATCACCATCGTCCCCGCCGCCCATGACGCGCAGCGCAGCGATGCGCGCGCCGCCGCCCAGCAACCGGTCCAGCTCGCCGCGGCATCGGCCTCCTCGGTCGAAACGGTCGTGGTCACCTCCTCGAAGATCAAGGGCGATATCCAGACCGTGCCGATCGCGATTACGGCGCTTTCCCAGGAGCAGCTCACCTCGCGCCAGATTGCGGGCGGTCCGGACCTGGTGAAGGAAGTGCCGAACCTCACCTTCTCGAAAACCAATTTCACCGGCTACAACATCGAAATCCGCGGCATCGGAACCCAGGCCATTTCGGTCGCCACCGATCCGGCTGTCGCGGTTTCGTTCAATGACGTGCCGTTCCTGCGCAATCATTTCTTCGAGCAGGAATTTTTCGATGTGTCGCAGGTCGAAGTGCTGCGCGGGCCGCAAGGCACGCTGTACGGCCGCAATGCCACCGCCGGCGTGGTCAACGTCGTCTCCGCCAAGCCCACCGACCAGTGGGAAGCCGAAGCCTCCGTCGATGTCGGCAATTACAAGAACCGCCGCCTCGAAGGCATGATCAACGTTCCCATTTCCGGCAACCAGATCGATCTGCGCGTGGCCGGCGAATGGACCAAGCGCGACGGCTATTCCTACAACGAGGAAACCGGCCGCCCCATCGACGGCCGCAATCTGTGGTCCAGCCGCGTATCGCTGCTGGTGCGCCCCTTCGACGGCGTGACCGCCAATCTCATCTGGGAACATTTCCAGGAAGACGACGACCGCGAACGCTCCACCAAGCAGCTTTGCAAAAAGGACACCGGCCCCACGGTGGTGGACGGTCCGGCCGGCCCGCAGATTCCCGATTTCAACAATTTCGGCGCGGTGTGGCTGGAACAGGGCTGCCTGCCGACCTCGCTCTATTCGCCCCAGGCGTTCCAGACGCCGAATGCCAGCGCGGTTCCCTTCATCGCAGCACTTTATGCATTCAGTTCCTATCTGGAGCCGTATGGCGATCCGTATGCCGGCCTTACCCAATCGCCGAATTTGCGCACGATCGGTTCGCTGATCGATCCCCATTACACCGCCAAGAACGACACGTTCGAACTCAATATCGATATCGATCTGGGCTCGGGCCTCACGCTCGCCTCGCAAACCGCCTACAACAAGGACCAGCTCTATTCGACGGAAGACTTCAACCGCTTCGATACGGCGCCGGGCTTCTTCCTCGATCCGGGCTATTCTACGGAAGTGGGGCAGGACGGCCAGTTCTGCGATCCCCAGCTCGGCTGTTCGGACATGCTGGTGGGCCAGGACGTGAGCCGCGAACACGCCCACCAGTTCTATCAGGAAGTCCGCCTCACCTCGAACATGGAAGGGCCGTTGAACTTCGTGGCGGGCGCGAATTATCTCAGCTATCGCACGCTCGAAGACTATTTCGTGATGTCGAACGCCATCTCGCTGGCGACGCTCTATTTCAATGACCTCTTCGGCGGCGTCGGCGGATATCCCGATGCACCGCATATTCCGTTCGATGCGACGCACGCCAATGCCTGCGATCCCCAGCCGGCCACGATGGACCTGCTCACCACGGGATTCCTCGGACTGGGTTGCGCCTATGTCGATCCCAATCCGCTGGCGCGGATCGACGGCGAAGGCCACAATTATTTCCGCAGCCAGAATCCGTATCGCCTGAAATCCTGGGCGGGTTTCGGCGAGGTTTATTATCAGGTTGCACCCGACCTGAAACTGACCGGGGGCTTGCGCTACACCGACGACAAGAAGAGCTTCGATTTCATTCCAAGCTGGACGCTGGTGCTGGGCAAGGGCTATCCGGTCATGCGCACGCTCGACCAGGAATGGACCGAGCTTACGGGCCGCGCGGTCGTGAACTGGACGCCGAAACTCGATTTCACCGATCAGACGCTGGTCTATGCCTCCTATGCGCATGGCTACAAAGGCGGCGGCGCCAATCCGCCGGGCGTGATCGAAGTGCCGAGCTTTGCCGAAGGCATCCCGGTCACTTCGCCCAGCAACCAGACCCATCCGCTCACCTTCAAGCCGGAATTCAACGACGCCTTCGAAATCGGCACCAAGAACACGCTGCTCGACGGCACCATGACCTTCAATGCCGACGTGTTCTATTACAAATACCGCAACTACCAGATCTCCCAGATCGTGGATCGCACCTCGATCAACCTGAACTTCGATTCCACCGTGCGCGGGGCTGAAGTGGAATCGACGTGGGAGCCCGTGCCGGGCCTGCGCTTCAATTTCGCGGGCGGCTACGAAAACGCCACGATCAACAGCGGCCAGTCGGCCATCGACCTGATCGACCGCACCGCGGGCCATCCGGGCTGGATGGTCGTCAAGCCGTTCATCACCGAGACCTCGAACTGCATTCTGCCCACCGATGTGGTGAACGAGATCATGGCGAACAATTCGCCCATCACCTCGCTGACCACCGCCTGTTTCGCGGCCTATGTTCCGGGCTACTCCAACAGCGATGCGTCCACGGGCTATTACGATCCGGTCACGGGCGCGCCTTACGTGCCCAATCCGGCGGGCTGGCCGGGTTACGCCGGTTTCGACCCCACGACCGCGCCCAATCTCGGCGAAGGCTTCGAAAAGAACCTGGGCGGCAACCAGCTTCCCAATGCGCCGCATTTCACCGTGTCGTTGGGCGGCCAATATTCCATGCCCTTGAGCGAGGATTGGGCGGGAACCCTGCGCGCCGATTTCTACTGGCAATCGCAGAGCATGGCCCGCGTCTTCAACGACCGTCCGTATGACAAGCTGCGCGGTTACTCGACCACCAACCTCGCGCTCATCTTCACCAATGCCGATGGCTGGCAGGTGCTGGGTTATGTGAAGAACGTGTTCAACAAGACCGCCATCACCGGCGCCTTCCTGAATTCGGACGACACAGCCCTCACCACCAATGTCTTCGTCACCGACCCGCGCCTCATCGGGGTCCGTATCACGAAGAATTTCTGATCCACGCTTGCATCGCCTTGGGGGCGGCGGCCAAAACCGCCGCCCTTTCCTTTTCGCCGCCGCGGCCCCCATATATAATGTCCGCTGGCGTACAAAGCCGCGGGGGCCTGCCCCCCGCGGGCTTGCGGTTTTGGCCGCAAACCGCTTTCGCGCTGCATCGCAACATAAAAATATTTCGCGCGGGCCCTTAATTTCGGGCGCATATTTTTGTCAGCCATAGCGTGGTCCTGAAGCGTGTTCTCTTAAGAGCGGCGCGGGGGAATGGCCGAGACACCGGAACACAATCGTGAAAACGCCAGCCGTTCGGGCGCAGTCGTGAGCGTGTCCGAAGTCCAGGCCTGGTTTGTGCGTGAGGTATTGCCCTTGGAAGCGGCACTGACATCCTTCCTGCAGCACAACTGGCGCAACAAGGCCGACATCGCCGATCTTCGGCAGGATGTCTATGAGCGCGTGTGCGAGGCGGCGTATTCGCGCATCCCCGACAATGCGAAGGCGTTCGTCTTCCGCACCGCGCGCAATCTTCTCATCAACCGGGTCAAGCGCGAACTCGTGGTGCCGATCGAAGCGGTGTCCGATCTGGATGCGCTGGGCATCGCGCTCGATGCGCCGGGCCCCGAATCCAGCGTGCTCGCGCGCGACGAATTGCGCCGCCTGCAGACCGCGCTCGAAAACCTTCCCCCGCGCTGCCGCGAAGCGGTCACGCTCGGCCGCATCGACGGGCTTTCGGGCCGCGAGATCGCAAGCCGCATGGGCATCAGCGAGGCGGCGGTTTCGATGCATCTGGATCATGGAATTCGCGTGCTGGTCGATGCCGTTTACGGCGTGGCCCACGATGCGAGGAGAAAGCCGTGAGCGAAATTTCGCCAGCGCGGCCGGTGGCCGATATCGAAGCGCAGGCGGCGGCCTGGGTGCGCCGCCGCCATTTCTGGGACTGGAGCGAAGAGGATCAATCCGAACTCGACGCCTGGCTTTCGGAATCGATTTCCCATCGCGTCGCCTATTGGCGCATGGAGTCCGGGTTCGCGCGCGCCGAGAAACTCGTGGCCTTGCGCGATCCCAAGACGGAGGCGGTGCAGGCGGGACGGCGATTTCCGGTCCTGATCGGCATCGCCGCGGCGCTGGCGCTGATTGCCCTCTTCGGCGCCGGCGCCATGAATTTCGTGCTGCGCCCGCACGACCGCACCTATTCCACCGCGGTCGGCGGCCACGAGAAGATCGTGTTCGCCGACGGCACGCGCGTCGAACTCAACACCGACACCATCATCCGCACGCGCATGAACACCGATCAGCGCATCGTGTGGCTCGAAAAAGGCGAGGCCTTTTTCCAGGTCAAACACGATGCGGCCCATCCCTTCACCGTGATGGTGGGCAACCGCCGCGTCACCGATCTGGGCACCGCTTTCCTGGTGCGCCGCGACGAAAGCCGCATGGAGCTTGCGGTGGTGCAGGGCAAGGTGCGCTTCGATGCGGGCGCCGCGCGCCAGCCTTCCACGCTCACGCCCGGCGATGTGATCACCGCATCCGGCTACACGGTTTCGCAATCGAAGAAATCCGAAAGCGCGTTGCAGAACGAGCTGAGCTGGCGCCGCGGCGTGCTCGTCTTCGACAACACCACGCTTGCGATCGCGGCCGAGGAATTCAACCGCTACAACGGGCAGAAAATCGTCATCACCGATCCCGCGGCGGCAAGGCTGGCCATGGTGGGCACGTTCCCCATCCATGACGTGAACGCCTTCACCGATGCCGCCCAGGACATCTTCAAATTGCGCGTCGAGAACCGGGGACCGGAAATCGTCATATCGCGCTGAGTGCAAACGAATTCGCCGGGGTGCGAAGGGGAGGGGTAATGTCAAGTCCGGTTTTGAAGTCCTTGTTGATCGCGGGCGTGAGCGCGGCCGCGCTGGCGAGCGCCGCCCATGCCAGCGAGTTCAACGTGCCGAGCGGCGATCTCAAGGCCGCCCTCAACGCCTATGCCCGCCAGGCGCGCGTGGCGCTGATCGTGTCGGCCGACGATGTGGCCGGCGTGAAGACCAAGGGCGTGCATGGCGATCTGACCGCCGATGCGGCGCTGTCGCGCATCCTGGACGGCACCGGCCTCATCACCCATCATCATGCCTCCGGCGCCGTCACCATCGTGCGCGATGCGCCCAGATCCGAAAAGCACAGCGAAGCCGGCGCACCCATCGAAACGCGGTTGGCATCGGCCATGCCGGTGCAGGCGGCGGCGGGCGTGGAAACCATCGTCGTGACCTCGTCGAAAATCAAAGGCGACATCCAGACCGTTCCGATTGCGATCACCGCGCTGAGCCAGGAGCAATTGACCTCGCGCCAGATCGCCGGCGGCCCGGACCTCGTGAAGGAAGTCCCGAACCTCACCTTCACCAAGACGAACTTCACCGGTTACAACATCCAGATTCGCGGCATCGGCACGCAGGCGATTTCGGTCACCACCGATCCCGCCGTGGCGGTCGCCTTCAACGATACGCCCTTCCTGCGCAATCATTTCTTCGAGCAGGAATTCTACGATGTCGGCCAGGTCGAAGTGCTGCGCGGCCCCCAAGGCACGCTTTACGGGCGCAATGCCACCGCCGGCGTCGTCAACGTCATCTCCGCCAAACCCACCGACCAGTTCGAAGCCATGCTGTCCGCCGATTGGGGCAATTTCCACAACCGCCGTTATGAAGGCATGATCAACATCCCCATCGTCGACGACCGCATGGGATTGCGCGTCGCCGCCGAATGGACCAAGCGCGACGGTTACAGCTACAATGAAACCACCCGGCGCCCCATCGACGGGCGCGATCTGTGGTCCAGCCGCGTCACGCTGGGCCTGAAACCGCTTCCCGGTTTGCAGGCCTATGTGGTGTGGGAACATTTCAGCGAAGACGACGACCGCGTCCGCTCCGCCAAGCAGCTTTGCAAGAAGGACACCGGACCCACCACGGTCGACGGCTTCGATCTTTCCGCCACGGGCAATGCCAATTTCTTTCAGTCCTGGCTGAGCCAGGGCTGCCTGCCCACCTCCTTCTATTCCAACGATGCGTTCGAGACGCCGAACGGCCAATCGATTCCGTTCGTGGCGGCGGGCGAATTCATCTTCAACGGCGGCGGGGGAAGTGCGCCGGGCGGCTTCCTTCTCAACCAGGTCGATCCATATGCGAGCACGGTGCAATCGCACAATCTGCGCCACATCCAGTCCGCGCTCGCGCCCACCTATCAGGCGAAGAACGACGTGATCGAGCTGAATGCCGATTACGACATCACCCCCGATCTCACGCTCACCTCGCAGACCGGCTACAATCAGGACTATCTGCGCTCCACCGAAGACTTCAACCGCTTCAACACCGCGCCCGGCCTGTTCGGAACGCTGACCGGTCCCAACAGTCTCACGCCGGGCGGCGTCTATTGCGATCCGCAAGTGGGCTGCTCGGACCGCATGGTGGCCGAGGATCTTTCGCAGGAACATGCCTGGCAGTTCAGCCAGGAATTGCGGCTGGCATCGCATTTCAAGGGGCCGCTCAATTTCAGCCTGGGCGCCAATTACCTGCGCTATTCGACGGTCGAGGATTACTACGTCTTCTTCAATCTCGTGACGGCCATCGAACAGCTCGCCAACGGTCAGGGGCCTTATGACTTCACCACCTGCCATTATGGCGGCGTCGGCGACATGTTCCCGATCAATCCGGTGCCCGTCACCTCGGGCAAGCTGTTCGGCCTGCCGGGCTACTTTCCGTCCAATGGCGGTTGCGGCTTCGGCGGCAACGGCATGGTCGGCACCTATATCGATCCCAATCCCATCACCAATCTGGACGGCAACGGCCACAATTACTTCCGCAGCGAAAATCCCTACAATTTGAACTCCATCGCCGGCTTCGGCGAAGTCTATTACCAGCTCACGCCCGATGTGAAACTCACCGGCGGTTTGCGCTGGACCGACGACAAGAAGACCTTCGAGAACATCCCAAGCTGGGTCTTCATCCTGGGCGGCGGTTATCCCATCATGGGGATCGTCAGGCAGGAATGGAAGGAAGCGACCGGCCGTTTCAATGTCGATTGGTCGCCCAAGCTCGATTTCACCGATCAGACGTTGCTCTACGCGTCCTACGCGCGCGGCTACAAGGGCGGCGGCGCCAATCCGCCGGGCCCGGTGCCGAACCAGTTCAGCGCCCAGTCCTTCCTCACCCATCCGGCGACTTTCGATCCGGAATTCGTCAACGCCTATGAAATGGGCACCAAGAACACGCTGTTCGACGGCGACATGACGCTGAATGCCGATGTGTTCTATTACGATTACAAGGGCTACCAGATTTCGCAGATCGTGGACCGCACCTCGATCAATTTGAACATCGATGCGAAGGTAAAGGGTCTCGAATTCGAAGGCACCTGGGAGCCGATCCCGGGCTTGCGCTTCAATTTCGCCAGCGGCCTCGAAGACAGTTCCATCAACCGCGGACAATCCGCCATCGACCTGATCGACCGTACCGCCGGCAATTCCGACTGGATGGTGGTCAAGCCGTTCCTGACCTCGACGTCGAACTGCGTCCTGCCTGCCTGGGTGGTGCGCGAGCTGATCGAGAACAATCCGCAAGGCACCGGCGACTCGGCCGTGTTCAACGGCTTCATCAACGCCTGCGATGTGGCCTATGGCTCCGGCCTCGGCCTCTTCGGCGAATCCTACAGCCAGGACCTCAGCGATTTCGGCGTCGTCGGTTTCGATCCCAGCCAGTCGCCGAACAATGGCGAAGGCTTCGCCAAGAAGCTCGGCGGCAACAAATTGCCGAACACGCCGCCCTTCACCTTCGCCCTCGGCGCCCAATACACCATGCCCATTGCGGAAAACTGGGCGGCCACCTTGCGCGGCGATTTCTACTGGCAGGGCAATTCCTACGCGCGCATCTTCAACGACCGGCCCTACGACAAATTGCGCGGCTATTCGACAACCAACGTCGCGCTGGTGCTGACCAGTTCGGACGGCTGGCAGGTGATGGGCTACGTCAAGAACGTGTTCAACAAGACGGCCATCACCGGCGCCTTCCTCAATTCGGACGACACCGCGCTGACGACAAACATATTCGTCACCGATCCGCGCCTGTTCGGCGTGCGCGTCACGAAGAGCTGGTGAGGGGGATAGGACCATGAGCGAACTGATCAACGCACACGACAACCGCGCCACCATCCGCTGGAAGCTGCTGACGGGCGCATCGGCGGCGGCGCTGGCGGCCTGTTTCTCAATGGCAAACGCGGCGCGCGCCGAAGATGCGGCCCGGCCCGTCCTGTGGCTCGAGGCCGATGGGCAATTCTCGCTTCTGTCCGACGATTCGGAACCCTTCATCCCGGCTTTCGCGCTGGTTTCGCAATTCGACGGCGGCCGAAAGATCGCCCGCAAACGCCCGCCATCGGAATGGGACGAAGGCGCGAAGCTCACGTTCCAGCCCTCCGATACGGACTGGATATTCTCGCTCGGCATCCAATACGGCAAAAGCGCCCGGCACCGGGCGGTCAATCAATACACCAAACACACCGGCGGCTATTGGAGCAAATACTACACCGGCATCCAGAGCACGAAGGGCTCGAGCGACGAGAAGCATCTCGTTCTCGATTTCCAGGCCGGCAAGGATTTCGGCCTCGGCATGTTCGGACATGAAGGAAGTTCGGTCTTGAGCGTCGGTCTGCGCTATGCGCAATTCACCTCGCGCGGCAACATCACGCTGCATTCGGCCACCTATCCGCCGTCGAATTACTACGTCTTCAACGCCATGTTCCAGGCGCACCGCAAATTCACCGGCATCGGTCCCTCGCTGTCATGGGATGCGTCCGCCGATCTCGCCGGCAATGCGGCCGACGGCAAACTGACGCTGGATTGGGGCGTGAACGGCGCGCTTCTGTTCGGCCGCCAGCGCTCGAAGGTCCATCACCAGCAGACGACGCTCTATCAGGAATATTCGGCCAAGTATTATTACTATCCGACCTGGCGCCACACCGTCTATCACACCGCCCAATCGCCATCGCGCTCCAAGAGCGTCACGGTGCCCGCGCTCGGCGCCTATGCGGCGCTGTCCTTGCGCTATACCAACGCGAAGGTCACGCTGGGTTACCGCTACGACAATTATTTCGGCGCCATCGACGGCGGCATCGACGCCTCGAAAAAGGAAGACCGCGCCTTCATGGGCCCCTATGCCAGCATCAGCATCGGGATCGGCGATTGATCGTTTTCCTCCCCCGCACCGGGCGGGGGAGGAAAATAAATTTGCCGGCCCCCCTTGAACCGCCCCGCACCCGTCACCATATCGCCCATATCCCGCAAATTGCGCAGTGCAAAACCCGGCTTGGAACCCCGGGCGGGAAAAACGCGTGGTTTTTCGGCTTCGTCAGTGAGGCGCGCGTTTTCGAAAAACGCGAAAATGATACCGGCCCGAATTGCGTCCGAACGGAGGTGCAAATTTAAAAACCATCGTCATCGCCGGGCCCGTCCCGGCGACCCACCTCTCAACCTCACATGCGCATCGATGGCTGGTACGGCATCGGCCATGACGGATTGAGGATTGAGGTGCGCGTTTTCGAAAAACGCGAAAATGATACCGGCCCGAATTGCGTCCGAACGGAGGTGCAAATTTAAAAACCATCGTCATCGCCGGGCTCGTCCCGGCGACCCACCTCTCAACCTCACATGCGCATCGATGGCTGGCACAGCGTCGGCCATGACGGATTGAGGATTGAGACGTGCGTTTTCAAAAACGCGAAAATGATACCGGCCCAACATATGTCCGAAACGATGTGCGAAATCGAATTCGCAATTCACCCCCGGCGCAATTGCCCCGTCGCGGGATCGGCCTTGAGCACCGGAAGGCCGGCCGCTTTCCAGGCCTGAAGCCCGCCTTGCAGATGGTTGTCGATGGCAAGCCCGGCTTTCTCGCAGGCCGCCACCGCCATGGCCGAACGTTTGCCCGACCCGCAGAGGAACACGACGGGCCGCGCTGGCCCATCGGGCAATGCGGCGGGATCGAAGCTCGACATCGGATAAAGCAGCGAACCGGCAATGCGCTCGGCGGCGTATTCGGCCGGCTCGCGCACATCCACGAGCAGGATGGCGTTTTCCGCAAGCCTGCGGGCCACGGTTTGGGGATCGAGATTTTTCAAGGCCAACACCTCTTCCGGTTTCGAAAGGAGACAGGCCCCATAGTGGACAAGCCGGCCGCCCGCGTCTTTGACCGAACGCAAATGCCGCCTGCCCCGTTCGAATGGAACCTTTGTTAGGCCGCAGCGTTTCCGCCCCGGACGCGAGATGGGACCGCGCGGCGCGCGCGGGGGGCTTTGCCGTGACAAATGTTAATCGCTGGCGCCTTCGCCATTCGAATAACCGTACCGGCTCGGTGCGGCGCCTCAGTTCGCGCCCCTGAAATCCGGTTTGGGAGGACCATATGCAGCCTGCAAGTACCGCAGCCGTTCCCGAAAAAGCCAATGGTCCGCTCCCGCCCATCGATGCCGACATGCGCAACCAGCGTGCCGAAAAGGAATTGCGCGAATTGCTGCATGCGTTGCAGGTCATGCGGGCCGGCGATTTTTCCGTGCGGCTGGCGGGCGAGCGCACGGGCCTTGTCGGCAAGATCGCGGACACCTTCAACGACATCGTCGCCGCCAATGAGCGCATGGCCCAGCAATTGGAACGGGCCGGGCAGGTGGTGGGCCGCGAAGGCAAGACGCGCCACCGCGCCAAGTTTGCACTGTCCAGCGGCGCCTGGGGCGAGATGGAAACGTCGGTCAACACGCTGATCGAAGATCTGCTCTGGCCCACCGCCGAAGTCACGCGCGTCATCGCCGCGGTGGCGCAAGGCGATCTGTTGCAGACCGTGCGCCTGGAAGTCGATGGCCGCCCGCTCAAGGGCGAATTCCTGCGCTCCGCCAACATCGTCAACCGCATGATCAAGCAATTGGGCGTGTTCACCTCGGAAGTCACGCGCGTGGCCCGCGAAGTCGGCACCGAAGGCAAGCTCGGCGGCCAGGCCCAGGTGCGCGAAGTGACCGGCGTGTGGAAAGACCTCACCGACAGCGTGAATTCGATGGCCTCCAACCTCACCGCCCAGGTGCGCAACATCGCCGAAGTCACGATTGCGGTGGCAAACGGCGATCTGTCGAAGAAGATCACCGTCGATGTGCGCGGCGAAATTCTGCAATTGAAGGAGGCCATCAACACGATGGTCGATCAGTTGCGCGCCTTCGCATCCGAAGTCACGCGCGTGGCCCGCGAAGTCGGCACCGAAGGCAAGCTCGGCGGACAGGCCATCGTGCCCGGCGTGGCCGGCACGTGGAAAGACCTCACCGACAATGTGAACTCCATGGCTTCCAACCTCACCGATCAGGTGCGTTCCATTGCCGAAGTGACGACCGCGGTGGCGCGCGGCGATCTTTCGCGCAAGATCACGGTGGATGTGCGCGGCGAAATCCTGGAACTGAAAGACACCATCAACACGATGGTCGATCAGTTGAATGCCTTCGCATGGGAAGTCACGCGCGTGGCCCGCGAAGTGGGCACCGAAGGAAAACTCGGCGGTCAGGCGCAGGTGCCCGGCGTTGCGGGAACATGGAAAGACCTCACCGACAATGTGAACCTGATGGCGGGCAACCTCACCGCCCAGGTGCGCAACATCGCCGAAGTGGCCACGGCCATCGCAAACGGCGATCTGTCCAAAAAAATCACCGTGGACGTGCGCGGCGAATTGCTGCTGCTGAAAGATACGCTGAACACGATGGTGGAACAGCTTCGCTCCTTCGCCGCCGAAGTCACGCGCGTGGCCCGCGAAGTCGGCACCGAAGGAAAACTCGGCGGTCAGGCCCATGTGCCGGGCGTGGCGGGCACGTGGAAAGACTTGACCGACAATGTGAACCTGCTCGGCGCCAACCTCACCACGCAAGTGCGCAACATCGCCGAAGTGACCACGGCGGTGGCGCGCGGCGATCTTTCCCGCAAGATCACGGTGGACGTGAAAGGCGAAATCCTCGAATTGAAAGACACCATCAACACGATGGTCGATCAGTTGAACGCATTCGCCTCCGAAGTCACCCGCGTCGCCCGCGAAGTCGGCACCGACGGCAAGCTCGGCGGCCAGGCGCGCGTGCCCGGCGCTGCCGGCACATGGAAAGACTTGACCGACACCGTCAACGTGATGGCCGCCAATCTCACCGAACAGGTGCGCGGCATCGTGAAAGTGGTCACCGCCGTCGCCAATGGCGATCTGAAACAGAAACTCACCGTGCAATCGAAAGGCGAGGTGGCCGCCCTTGCCGAAACCATCAACAACATGATGGAAACGCTCGCCACCTTCGCCGATCAGGTGACGACCGTTGCCCGCGAAGTGGGTGTGGAAGGCCGCCTCGGCGGACAGGCCAATGTGCCCGGCGCATCGGGAACGTGGAAAGACCTCACCGGCAATGTGAATCTGCTCGCCGCAAATCTCACTACGCAGGTGCGCGCCATCGCCGAAGTCGCGACCGCGGTGACCAAAGGCGATCTCACCCGCTCCATTCAGGTCGAAGCGCGCGGCGAAGTAGCCGAACTCAAAGACAATATCAACACCATGATCGGCAATCTGCGCCTGACCACCGAGCGCAACATGGAGCAGGATTGGCTGAAAACCAATCTCGCCAAATTCACCACCATGCTGCAAGGCCAGCGCGATTTCGCAACCGTCGGCCGGTTGCTGCTGACCGAGCTTTGCCCGCTCGTCAACGCGCAATTGGGCGTGATCTATCGCGTCGACGGTTCGGACAAGCCGTGCCTGCGCCTGGTTTCCGCCTATGCCGATGACGGCCCCGACGGACTTCCCGACACGCTCGAATTCGGCCAGCGCCTGATCGGCCAATGCGCGGTCGACAAGCGCCGCATGCTGATCACCGAACCGGGTCCCGATGTCGCGCCCGTCAGTTCGGCCTCCTTCAAGACGCGGCCGCGCAACGTGATCGTTTTGCCCGTGCTGTTCGAGAACCAGTTGAAAGGCGTGGTCGAGCTCGCCTCGCTCGGCGTCTTCAATACGCTGCAAGCCGCCTTCCTCGAGCAATTGACCGAAAGTTTCGGCACCGTGCTCAATTCCATCGAAGCCACGATGCAGACCGAAGGCCTGCTCAAGCAATCCCAGCAATTGGCGGCCGAGCTTCAGGCCCAGCAGACCGAACTGCAACAGACCAACGACCAGCTCGAACAAAAGGCCCAGCAGCTGGCCGAATCCAACGCCGAAATCGAACAGGCCCGCCGCGCGCTGGAAGAAAAGGCCGGCGAACTGGCGCTGACCTCGAAATACAAATCCGAATTCCTCGCCAATATGAGCCACGAGTTGCGCACGCCGCTCAACTCCATCCTCATCCTCTCCCAGCAATTGACCGAGAACGCGGACGGCAATCTGATCGCCAAGCAGATCGAATTCTCGCGCACCATCCACAGCGCCGGCACCGATCTTCTCCACCTCATCACCGACATTCTCGATCTCTCCAAGATCGAATCGGGCACCGTCACCGTCGATGCCGAAGAGGTGCAGCTTGCGAGCCTGGCCGATGCGGTGTCGCGCCAGTTCCGCCACGAAGCCGAACGGCGCAAGCTCGCCTTCGATGTGCGTATCGACAATTCGCTCGGCCGCAACATCGTCACCGATTCCAAGCGGCTTCAGCAGGTGCTGAAGAATCTCATGTCGAACGCCTTCAAATTCACCGAAAAGGGCAGCGTGCATCTGAGCGTGCATGCCGCCGCCGCGGGCTGGAGCCCGCAGCACGAAATCCTCAACCAGGCGCCCGGCGTGGTCGCCTTCGAAGTCACCGATTCCGGCATCGGCATCGCGCTCGAAAAGCAGAAGATCATCTTCGAAGCCTTTCAGCAGGCCGATGCCTCCACCAGCCGCAAATATGGCGGCACGGGATTGGGCCTTGCCATCTGCCGCGAACTGGCCACGCTGCTCGGCGGCGAACTCACGCTGAAGAGCACGCCCGGCGAAGGCAGCACCTTCACGCTTTATCTGCCCATCGCCTATACCGGCCCCGCTTCCATGCCGCGTCCGGGCGCATCGGCCGTCGCGCAATTCACGCAGCTCATCGAAGCCGATCACGCCGCCGAACGCGTCATCGAACAGATCCCCGACGACCGCCACGATATCCATCCCGGCGATCCGGTGCTGCTCATCGTGGAAGACGATCCCCATTATGCGCGCGTGCTGGCCGATGTCGGGCGCACGCAGAATTTCAAGGTGCTGGTCGCCCCGCGCGGCGGCGAAGCGCTCGATCTCGTCAAGCAGTTCGAGGTCAGCGCCATCTCGCTCGATATCTTCCTGCCCGATACGGTGGGCTGGAATGTGCTGAGCCATCTAAAGCAGAACCCGCTCACCCGCCACATTCCCGTGCAGATCGTGACTTCCGACGACGATCGCCAGCACGGCCTTGCCCGCGGCGCCTTCTCCTATCTCTCCAAATCGACCGATGCGCACGCCCTCGAAACCGCGTTCTCGCGCATCAAGGACTACTCGGGCCGCAAAACCAAACGCCTGCTCGTGGCCGAGGACAACGATGCGGAGCAGTTGAGCATCCGCGAGCTTCTGGGCCATGACGATCTCGAAATCGTGCCTGCGCATACCGGCGCCGAATGCCTCGCGCTTCTGCGCGCGCAAGCCTTCGATTGCGTCGTGCTCGATCTGCGCCTGCCCGATATTTCCGGCTTCGACCTGTTGAAGGAAATCGCGAACGATCCCGATCTGTGCGATCTGCCGGTGGTGGTTTTCACCGGCCGCGAACTTTCGGCGGAAGAAGATGCCCAGCTTCATGCGATCGCGCGCTCCATCGTGGCCAAGGGCGTGGAATTGCCCGAGCGCCTGCTCGACGAAACCGCGGTGTTCCTCCATCGGGTGCTGGCGCGGCTTCCGGAAGAAAAGCAGCGCATGCTCGAACGGTTGCGCGATTCCGACGAGCAGCTTGCGGGCCGCACGGTGCTTCTGGTGGACGACGACGCGCGCAATGTGTTCGCGCTGTCCAGCGTGCTCGAACGGCGCGGCATGAACGTGCTCACCGCCACCACCGGCAACGAAGCCATCCAGCTCATCGAAACCACGCCGCAGCTTTCCATCGTGCTGATGGACATCATGATGCCCGGCATGGACGGCTATCAGGCCATCGGCGCCATCCGCGCCAATCCCGTGTGGCGCCGGCTTCCCATTATCGCGCTCACCGCCAAGGCCATGAAAGGCGACCGCGAGAAATGCCTGGAAGCGGGCGCTTCCGACTATCTCGCAAAACCGGTGAACACCGAGCAATTGCTCTCCACGCTCAGAAGCTGGCTGCACCGCTGATGACGGACGAACGCGTCAATATCCTGCTTGTGGACGATCAGCCCGCCAAGCTGCTCACCTACAAGACGATCTTGAGCGAACTGGGCCAGAATCTGATCACAGCGGAAAGCGCGCGCGAGGCGCTGGAAATCCTGCTGCGCAAGGAAGTCGCCGTCGTACTCGTGGACGTCTACATGCCCGAAACCGACGGCTTCGAACTCGCCGCCATGATCCGCGAACATCCGCGCTTTCGCGAAACCGCGATCATCTTCATCTCCGCGGTGCTGCTCACCGATGCCGATCGCACGCGCGGCTATGCCATGGGCGGCGTCGATTACGTTTCGGTGCCCGTGATCCCCGAAGTGCTGCGCGCCAAGGTGAAGATCTTCGTCGATCTCTATCAGAAAACCCATGCGCTCGAACGTCTCAACCGCGAGCTCGAAGAACGCGTCAGCGAACGCACCGCGGAGCTTGCCGCCTCCACGGAGCGTCAGATGCTTTTGGCGCGCGAAGTCGATCACCGCGCGCGCAATGTGGTGGCCGTGATGCAATCGATCCTGCGCATCACCCGCGCCGAAACCATGGAGCATTACATCGCCGCCGTCGACGGGCGCATCGGCGCGCTGTCCAATGCCCACCGGCTGCTTGCCGATTCGCGCTGGGAGGGTGCCGATCTGCATCGCCTGGCGCAGGAGGAATTCGCGCCCTATCAGGGCGGCGAGGCATCGCGCGTGCGCATCGAAGGTCCCGCGATCCTGTTGTCGCCGGCCATGGCCCAGACGCTTGCGCTCACATTGCACGAGCTTGTCACCAACGCCGCCAAGCACGGCGCCCTTTCGGTGCCGTCGGGCACGGTGTCGCTCACCTGGCGCGTGCTGTGCGACACCATCGATTTCGACTGGATCGAAGCGGGCGGCCCCGAAGTGAAGCCGCCCGCGCGCCGCGGCTATGGCACGCGCGTCTTCAAGGCCGGCATCGAGCAGCAATTGAAGGGCACGCTCGATTTCCGCTGGCGCCGCGAAGGGCTGCAATGCACCTTGTCGATCCCGCGCAGCGCCGACATGGCGCCCAAATCCGGCGATGCCGGCGCGCCATCTGCGATTGGCGCCAACGGTTCGATGAAGCCGATCCTGCTGGTCGAAGACGAGCCCACCGTTTCGATGATGCTTTCCGACATGCTGCTCGAATTCGGCCACACCGTCGACGGGCCCTATAGCCGTTATTCCGATGCGATGGGGGCCGCGCGCATGAACGATCTTCATGCCGGCGTGCTCGATGTGAATGTCGGCGGCGAAAAAATCTATCCGCTCGCCGCCATTCTCGCCAGGCGCAAGATTCCCTTCGTCTTCGTCACCGGCTACAGTCCCGACAGCATCGATCCGCGCTTCACCCACATTCCGGTGCTGCAAAAGCCGATCGAGCGGCAGGCATTGCGCGCGGTGCTGCGGGACTCGTCCAAAGCGCAGCCGTCTTGAATTGCAGGTGCGGCCTCGCCGCAATCGCGCTTAAGGGATCGTCATGGCCGGCACTTCATACCCAAAGGACGGACCGAAAATATCGAAACGCGCGCAAACTCACCCCACCGCCACGTAAATCGATTCCTTGCCGCGCCGGATTCTCAGAAGCACCGGCTTGTCCGCCGTGCGGGATTTCAGGATCTTCGCCGCCTGTTCGGCGCTTTGGATCCTGTTGTCCCCGACTTTGGTGATGATGTCGCCCTGCTTGATGCCGGCTTCGGCGGCGGTGCTGCCCGGCACGACGCCGGCCACATAGGCGCCTTGCACCTGGCCGGCCGGATTTTCGGGCACCGGCGACAGCATCAGGCCGAGTTGCGGCTTGTTCTTTGGCGCTGCGGCTCCGGTGGAAGCCTGGCGCTGTTCGCTCAGCGGTTTCAGCGTTGCCTGCACGCTTTGTTCATGCCCGCCGCGCAGGATGCTCAGATGCACGCGCGTGCCGGGCTGCATCTTGGCGATGTCGTTGCGGAACTGGGCACTGTCGCGCACCGCATGGCCGTTGAGCGAAACGATGACGTCGCCCGCTTTCAGGCCGGCCTGGGCTGCGGGGGTATCGGGCAGCACGTCGGCGACCAGCGCGCCGGCCGTATCTTTCAGGCTCATGGCTTTGGCGAGCCCGGGCGTCACGTCCTGAATGATGACGCCCAGTTCGCCGCGCGAAACCTTGCCATGGGCCATCAGCTGGTTGGCGATGTCCTTCACCAGGTCGATGGGAATGGCGAAACCGATTCCCACATTGCCGCCGCTGCGGCTGAGGATGGCGGTATTGATCGCGATCAGCCGCCCGTTCATATCCACCAGCGCGCCGCCCGAATTGCCCGGATTGATCGAGGCGTCGGTCTGGATGAAATCCTCATAACCTTCGATGCCGAGCCCGGTGCGGCCCAGCGCGCTGACGATGCCGAAGGTTGCGGTCTGGCCCACGCCGAAGGGATCGCCGATCGCCACCACGAAATCGCCCACATGCACGTCGTCCGAATTGCCCAGCGGCAACGCGGTCAGATTGCGCGGTCGAATCTTGAGCACGGCGATGTCGGTCTTGGGATCAGCCGCCACGAGCCTGGCCTCGACCTGCTTTCGGTTGCTCAGCGTCACCATGATCTTGCTGGCGTGTTCGATCACGTGATTGTTGGTGATGACATAGCCCTTGGCCGCGTCATAGATCACGCCCGATCCCACCGCCTGGAAGCGCTGCAGCACCGGCCCGTCCGGCACGTTGAAGAACTGCCGGAACATCGGGCTTTGCAGCAGCGGGTTTTCGATCTTGCGCGCGCCCTTCACCGAGATGTTGACCACGCCCGGCGAAACCTTCGAAAGCATCGGCGCCAGCGTGGGCGGAAGCGGGGGATCGGCGGCGGCGAAAGCCGGCGCGCGAAACGCGAAGCTCATAAGCAGGATCAGAATGGCAAATGCGCGCATGGCGGTCTCCGGCGGGGCGGGTGATGTTCCGGAAACTCTGAGCGCGCCGCGATTGTTCCGGCGGCGGATTGCCCGGGTGCGGCGGTTGCGGCCAAATCGGGCCGCCGGCGCGTGCGGCCGGAATCCGCAAACGGAATCAACAGGATTGCCCGCCACGCCGGGGCACGGGTTCCCAATCCGGCCGATTTGTGAAAGGATGTTAAGGTTCGATTGAATCATTCGATATGTATCGGCGTACCGGCTCGCATTGCGGCCGGATGGGTGGGGGCGGAACCGGTCTGTTCGACAGGCGCCCCCGGCAACCGGGGAGAAAAGCCATGTCGATCACACGGTCGATCTATTTGGGAGTGGCGTTGCTGCTTGGTGTGGGGTTCGGGACCGCGCCGGCTTATGCGGTCTATACCGACCGCCTCGAACTGACCGACACCAAAGCGTCGGAACTTCCGGGCGAGGGCATCACGCTCACATTCAAGACCGCCGACGGCACCGCCGTTCCGGTCGAAACGCGCAAGGATGACGACGGCGCGGTGTTCGTCGCGCTGCCGGGCGATAGCGCATCGGGGGGCACGCTTACCGTTTCGCGTCCGGACCATCCCGATATGGCCATCGCCATTCCGTCCCACGGCCCGAACGACAAGGTCGTCGTCGATCTCGGCAAGGGAACGGCCGCGCTGACGCCCATGACGGCCTCGGGCGACAACACCCCGCCGCAAACCACGGCACCGCCGCAAACCGCCATGCCCGGTTCCAACTTCGTCGCTATCGGCGGCGATTACGACTTCTTTCAGATTCCCAAAACCGGATATGGCGTGGTTATCGACGGCTCGGACGAGCGCTACGCGGCAACCACCAAGGACCATATCACCGCACCCAGCATCGGCGGCGCCATCGGCTTCGCTCTGGATTATCCGGGGTGGCGCGGCGAACTCCTGTTCGATTACGCCCATGGCAGCGGCTCGACGCACACCTTCATCGACAATGGCGGCAGCCTGGACACCGGCATGGTGTTCAGCGATTTCAGCCCGATGGACACGACCGGCGTGCTCTTCGGAAATTCCGGCATCGATGTCATGACCCGCACGCGCCTGCACAATTTCAATTTCATGGCCAAGACGCTGTGGGATTGGTGCGACGACGATCCCGATTTCACCTGGGACGGCTATTTCGGGTTCAGCTACCAGGACCTCGGCGTGCGCCAATGGGGCTATCTGGATACGCCGGCCTACGGCTCGTCGATCTACCAGGACACCTGGCAGCGTTACAACGAACGGCGCTATGGGCTGATGCTGGGCGCGGTGGGCCATTACCTGCCCGACCGTCAGAACATGCCGGGCTTCGCGGCCGATATCTTCGGGGGCGTGGACCTGCTCTACCACGACACCTCGCTGCATTCGATGCAGATGAATTACTGCACCCTGTGCGGCTCGGGCTATCCCTTCGATATCGACATCCACGACAGCCAGAGCAAGGTCGGATTCGGGCTGCGCGCGGGCCTCGGCCTGTCGCAACAGGTCTCCGACAACATCCGTATCGGCGTGATCGGCGATCTCGACTACGTCAACAGGGCCTCGGGCATCTTCAACCCCGAAACGGGCGACGATCTGTTCGTCCGCAACAAGCCCACGCAGTTGCGCACCAGAAGCACGCTGAACGAGGGCCTTCACGCCTATCTGAGCATCGGTTTCTGACCGGGACCGGACGTGAACAAGGGGGCGCGGGCGATCCCCGCGCCCCCTCCGCCCGGAGGAGCAAGGCATGAAGGCGCGTTTCCTGATCCCGATAGCGATGGCGTTGGCGTTCGGCGCGAGCGCAGCCTCGGCCGACGATTCCACGCCAACCGGCTATGACAGCCTCGACGAAGCCGGGCAGTTTCAGGCCGAAGACGAAAACCCGCTGCTGCGCGACATTCTCTACGAGGCCAAGGACGTCCAGGATTTCGCCGCCGACTGCAAAGGCAAGATCTGTCCCAAGATCGATTGCGACGAGGCCGCCGAGCTCCTCGGGCATCTCAGGCGGCTCGAATTCCTGCTCAGGGCCGAGATCTATTACGCCGGCCTCGCCGAGAAAAAGGAATTACAGCATTTCAAGGATCTGTCGAACGAATCGATCATCACCGGCGACAACCTTTCGAGAGCAGAGTGGGCGCTCGGCGTGCAGAAATTCTGGCACGACTTCTCGAAATCGATGGCCGACATCGCGAGTATCGCCGACACCTTCCGCTCCTTCTCGCAGAAGGGCCTGGGCGAAAACTGGGGCGATACGCTTGAACAGCTCGATTCGCTGGAGCAGCGCCTGCGTACGGTGGACAGCCTGACGACGCGCCTGGCGCAAGGGCTCGGTGCCGAGGGCGCCAAGGACATTTACAAGCCCCACGTCACCCCGCCCATCGAGGGTTTCGACACGATACGCAGCGCGACCGTGGACGTGGCCAAGGCGATCCGCAAATACAAGAAGGAGATGAAGGATTCCGGCGTGTGGGACACGCTGAAGGATTTGAAGGTCCACAAGAAGCTCTTCAACCCGAGCACGGTCACCGGCGGCGATGCCAAGAAATTCTTTGATGTGAAAGAGGGCCTGCGCAAGAACCTGGCGAGCTGGGCGCAGAAAATCCTCGCTGCTTACGACTCCAAGCTGATGAAGGAACGGGAGGGCCGTATCGACGACATGGTCAATCAGCTATCCGCCTCGGACCGCACCGCCGGGCAGGCTTTTCTCGATTATCAGAAGGCGGTGCGCAAACTCGAGGTTGCCGAAGAGGCGATGAAGCAGGTCAAGGCCGCAATGAAGGCCCTTGAGGAATGCATGGACAAGGCCGAATGCGTCGTCTCGATCCCGCCTTTTGGGCCGGGGCTTCCCGATTTCGGCAATTCCTGGGGCACGGCATTCAAGGAAATCGAAAAGCAGTTGCAAGGCGTCCTCGACAGCATGACGATTCCCACCGTCACCGAGGATTGTCCGCCCAAGGACGATACCGCCCTGCACATCGGCAGTCCGTTCATATACATCACGACCGATTCGACCGAATGGTGTCACTTCCGGCCCAACACGCCGGTTCCCATTCCCTTGCCGCCCGGCGGTCCGATCACCTTGCCGCCGGAAACGCCGGGCACCACCCCGCCCGAAACTCCCGGCGGCGGCACACCGCCCGAACCGCCGTTCGGGCCCAGCACGCCGCTATGGCCCTTCCCGCCGCCCGGCACGCCCATCACGCCCGGCGGCCCGATCATCTCGCCGCCGAACGGTCCGATGATCCCCATTCCGAGCCTGCCCATTCCCGGCGGCGGCACCTTCTTCCCCGGCGCGCCCAGCGACGGGCCGATCACGGTCACGCCCATTCCGCCCGAAGGCGGCACCACCACCAAGCCTCCGCCGGAAAAGGCGCCGCCCACCCATGTCACGATCTATGTGAATGTGAAGGCCTCCCAGGAAGCCATCGACCGTGGCGCCGACGCCTCCCAATTGCCCACGCAATTGATCAAGGTGATCCCGTCTTCGACCGTCAATCCCGCGCTGCCCGGCGTTGCGCAGAAAGACACCGAAACCGGCCACGATGCCGATCCGATCCAGACCAAGGCGGACAAGGATCATCCGGGCATTCTCGATCTGCCGCTTGCTTCGCCGCGCGACATCGCGACCAAGGCCAATGCGATGCCATCCAACTACAGTATCGATCTTCCCATCGATACCGAAATGACGAGCATGTCGCTCACCGGGCCCGGCCTTGTTTCGGCGCCCGTCGTCAGCGGATATGTGCCGGCCGAAGCCACCATCATCGATGGCCAGAAATATTTTATCTACTATCTGCCCATGAGCGTCGCGCAGACGGCCATCTCCACCAACAGCGATCCGAACGTTATCATCGAAATCAACATCTGCCTGACGAAGGAACCGTTGCCGCCGGGCCGCCCGCTGGGCGATCCCGCAAAGCCGCGCGACCGGCTGCCTTCGGCCACGGTGCATCTGGCGCAAGCAACGGGGAGCGCACAATGATCCGCAAGCTTGCCGTTGCAGCGTTTGCGCTCGCCGCATCCATGACCGCGGCGCAGGCGCTCGAACCGCCCAAGGATCCGTATTTCCTGTCCAAAGGAAGCTGGGGCCAGGATTTCGACGATCTGTGGGGCCTGCATGCCGTCGGTCTCACATCGGGTCCGGATTCGGCGTGGCGCCTGTTGCCCGCGAAACTGCCGCCCATCACCATCGCGGTGATCGATACCGGGCTCGACTGGAACCATCTCGATATTTCCTGGGACAATATCTGGAAGAATCCCGGCGAGATTCCCGATAACGGCAAGGACGACGATCACAACGGCTATGTCGACGATGTGATCGGCTGGAATTTCTTCGGTCACAACAACAAGCCCTGGGATCACGACGGCCACGGAACCTTCGTCACCGGCATCATCGCGGGCGCGTGGAACAACGGCGAAGGCATCGCCGGCGTCAATCCCTCGGCGAAGATCATGGTGGTCAAGGGCCTGAACGATTTCGGCAACACGCGCGCTTCCTATATGGCCGAAGCGATTGCCTATGCCGCCGACAACGGCGCCAAGATCATCAATGTCAGCATCGGCGGCAAGGGCCTCACCGACATCCAGAAGCGGGCCGTGCATCACGCCGTCGCCAAGGGCGCGCTGGTGATCGTGGCCGCCGGCAATGACGGCATCGAACTCAAGGATTACGGCATCACGGGCCTGGACGGCGTCATCACGGTGGGTGCCTCGGGCCATGACGGCGAGCGCGCGCCCTTTTCCAACTGGGGCCGCGCGGTCGATCTCGTGGCCCCCGGCCTCGATATCCTGTCCTTGCGCGCGCGCTACACCGATACGCTGCGCGATATTCCCGGCGCGAAATACACCAACGCCGCCGCTTACGTGGGAAAGGACAAGCGCTACTACGTCGCCGGCGGCACGAGCTTTTCCGCCCCGCTCGTGGCGGGCATTGCATCGCTGGTGTGGGCCAAGAATCCCAACCTCACCGCCGCCGAAGTCAAGCGCATCCTGCTCAATTCCGCGCGCGATATCGGCGAGCCCGGCAACGACCAGTTCTCCGGCTACGGCATGGTCGATGCCCGCGCAGCCCTCACCACCAGCAAGGATTTCTTCATCGCCGCGTCGATCTCCGGGGTGAAGGTGGTGGCCGGTCCTGCGGGCGGCCAGGCCGTGGAAGTGGACGGCACCGCCAATGCCGATGAATTCGCCGATGCGCATCTGGAAATCGGCGCGGGCGAGGAACCGAAATCCTTCACCCCCGTCGCCACCCCGTTGAATGCGAGCGTGGCCAATGGCGCGCTCGGCGTCATCGATGCCAATTCCTTCGCCGGCTCCACCGTGTGGATCATCCGCCTCGTGGTGCATCACAAGAACGGGCGCATGCGCGAAGCCCGCTTCCGGTTGCAATTGGGTTAGGCGGCCTGCGAGCGCGCCGGGCTGAGCATGCGTACGCCGGCCAGAATCGCGATTGCGATCAGCGCCACAATGCCCGCAAGCCAGCTTCCCGCCGCCGCGATCGCCCCCGTCGCCGACCATGTGATGGAGGAGAACGCTTCGGAAAATGTGGCGATGCGCGAAGAGGTATGCCGGCGGCGGAACTGGCTGCGCCGGGCCTGCGAGCGGAACCACAATTGAATGGCCGCGGCCGATACGCCCGAGGCGGCAATCCCGCCCGCCGCAATCAGGGCCAGGCGCGGCGAAATCAGCAGCAGCCCCAGCACGAAGGGCGCGAACACCGCCGCGATGCAGGCGAGCACCGCTTCCACTTTCGCCCGCCAGATGCGCGCTTGCGGCAAGGGCGCGCTGAGCACGAGATCGGGCGCGTCTTCGCCGGAGATCGTGAGCCAGGCAAGCCCGCCCGCAAGCTGGCCCGCCGCCATGATCAGCACCGGGATCAGGATGATCCCCGTTCGTCCATGGAACGAAAACGAATGCCACATCAGCGCGGCCGGCGGCAGCAGATAGAGAAGCTGCATCAGCGATTGCGAAATCAGCCACGGATCGCGCAGCAGAAGAACCAGTTCCTTGCGGCGCAACGCCGATGCGGCGCCGCGCACGCGCAATCCGTGCGCACGCGCGCCGGCGCGCACATTGCGCTCGGCCGTGCTTCTGGCCGTGATCGCGTAGGATGCGAAACGCGGGGCATAAGCCATCATGGTGCCCGCGAGCAGCGCCAAAGCCGCGGCCATCACCGCGCCCAGCATCCCCATGTCGCCCAACGCGGCTCGCGCCGGCCACCATACGATGCTGTGAAGTCCGGGCACGTGATCCATCACCGCGTGCGAGCGCACGAAGGCGAAGCGCGATGCCGTGCCGCTCGAAAACAGCGCCGCCATCTGCAAGCCGATCACGAACGCCCCGCCGATCACCGCGGCCACGATCTGCGCCACCAGCCGCGTGCGCTTCGGCCCGATGAGCTGAAACAGCGAAACCGTCAGCCCGGTGCCGATCGCGGTCGCAACCGCCGACACCGACAGGATCACGCCATAGGCGCCAAGCCAGTGCCATCCGCCCTGCCAGATCAGCACGTCCACGAACGGTCCGAACAGGAAGATCGACATCACGCCCACCGAAAGCGCAATCGCGCCGATGCGCACGGCGAAAAGCCGGCTCGCATTCACCGGCGAAGACAGGATCAGTTCCAGGTCGGAGCGCGTATAGAATGTGCGCGTCACGCTTTCGATGGCCTGGGAGAGCATCGCCGAACCCGACAGCAGGATCATCGTCGTCACCGCCACCAGCGCCGGCAAACCGCCGTCCAGCATCGCGCCGGAATTCTGCAAGGCCGCGAACGCCACGCCGTGCAGCCCGGCCAGGAAGATCGCGGCGACGATCGCGATCTTGCGCACGCCGCGCTTGCCGCCCGCCGTCAGCATATAGGCGAGGTCGCGCCACGAAAGCCGCAATTCATGGCGCACGAGCCAGAGAAGCGAACCGGGCCCCATCATGCCGTTTCGCCGTTCTCTTCGACGATGGCGAGGAACATGTCTTCCAGCGTCGAATCGCCCTTGCCGATGCGGCTGCGCAATTCGTTCAGCGTGCCTTCGGCCACCAGCCGGCCCTTCGCGATCACGCCGATGCGGTCGCCCATCCGTTCGGCGATTTCCAGCACATGGGTTGTCATGATCACGGTGCAGCCCGCGCGCACGCGTTCGGCCAGCACCGATTTCACAAGCCGCGCGCTGGCCGCATCCAGCCCCGTCAAAGGCTCGTCCAGAATGATCAGTTTCGGTTCGTGCACCAGCGCGCCGGCCAGCGCCACCTTCTGGCGCATGCCGCGCGAAAATCCTTCGCAGCGTTCATGGGCATGCGCGCTCAGCCCCAGCCAGCCGAGCAGGTCGTAAGCGCGTGCTTCGGTGGCGGTGCTTTGCACATTCCAAAGCCCCGACACGAATTCCAGATATTCCATCGGCGTGAGCTTGTCGTAAACCATCGGCTCGTCCGGCAGCCAGCCGGTGATCTGCTTGGCGCGCACGGCATCGGCGATGGCATCGATGCCGAAAATCGAAATTTCGCCCGCGTCGGGCCGCAACAGGCCTGCGATCATGCGCAGCGTCGTGGTCTTGCCCGCGCCGTTCGGCCCCAGCAGCATATAGAACTCGCCCCGGCGCACGGCGAGGTTCAGCCCGTCCACCGCGGGCCGCTCGAACACCTTGCGCAAGCCCGTGACGTCGAGAGCGGGCGGCAATTCATCTCGATCCATCGAACCCTCGCGCTTTCACAATCGTGGGGACAGAATAGGGGCCCGGCAGGTTCCGAAGGGTTAAAGCCGATCCACACTCTGTCATTTTCCGCCCCATCTTCTATAGAAAGTTCCGCGATGCACATGCCGGCCGATCCCAAGCGGCGCATCCTGAAGGATGTGTTCGGCTACGACGATTTCCGCCCCGGCCAGGCCGCCGCGATCGAGGCGCTTCTGGCCGGGCGCCATGTGCTGAGCGTAATGCCCACGGGGGCGGGCAAATCGCTGTGCTATCAGGTGCCCGCGCTCGTTCTGGGCGGGTTGACGGTGGTGGTTTCGCCGCTGGTGGCGCTGATGCAGGATCAGGTCGCCGCGCTCAAGCTGGCGGGCGTCGAGGCCGAGACCATCAATTCCGCGCGCGATCGCGCGCACAATGTCGCGGCGTGGCGAAAGGTTGCGGCGGGCCAAACGCGCCTTCTCTATCTTGCGCCCGAGCGGCTGATGAGCGCGCGCATGCTCGATGCGCTGAAGCGCCTCGACATCAAACTGATCGCCATCGACGAAGCCCATTGCATCTCGCAATGGGGCCCCTCCTTCCGCCGCGAATATGAAGACCTCGCGCGCCTGCGCGACATTTTCCCGAACGTGCCCATCGTCGCGCTCACCGCCACGGCGGACGAAATCACCCGAACCGATATCGCCGGCAAGATTTTCGCGAACCGCGCCGAAACGCTCGTGCTGGGTTTCGACCGGCCCAATATCCGGCTCAGCGTGGAACCCAAACGCGATACCAGGGGCCGGCTGCTGGAATTCGTCGAAAGCCGCAAGGGCCGCAGCGGAATCGTCTATTGCATTTCGCGCAAGAAGACCGAAGCCATGGCGGCCTATCTCGATCAAAACGGCATCCGCGCGCTGCCCTATCACGCCGGCATGACGAAGGAGGCGCGCGACGCCAACCAGAACATTTTCATGACCGAACCCGGCATCGTGATGGTGGCGACCATCGCCTTCGGCATGGGCATCGACAAGCCGGACGTCGCTTACGTCTTCCACACCGATCTGCCGGCCAGCCTGGAAGCCTATTATCAGGAAATCGGGCGCGCGGGCCGCGACGGCCGGCCGGCCGAAGCGCAGATGCTGTTCGGTTCCGGCGATGTGCGCACGCGCCGCATGTTCATCGATCAGGAAGACACCACCGACGCGCACAAGCGCCGCGCCCATGGAAGGCTCGCAACGCTCATGGGCTATTGCGAGACCACCGAATGCCGCCGCCGCATATTGCTGAATTATTTCGGCGAAGATGCGGGCCCTTGCGGCAATTGCGACAATTGCCTGGACCAAAGCGCCCATGCCGACGGCACGGCCGAGGCGCAAACCATTCTGGCGGCCATCGCGCAAACCGGCGAACGCTTCGGTCCCGCCCATATCGCCGACGTCCTGCTCGGCAACGAAACCGCGAAGGTGCAAGAGCGCAATCATCACCGTCTGGCGAGTTTCGCAAGCGGCACCGCGCGCAAGAAGCAGGAATGGCATTCGCTCATCCGCCAGCTCGTGGCCGGCGGTTTTCTGAGCGCCGATGCCGGCCTTTATGGCGGCGTCGCCATCACCGAAAAAGGCCGCGCGCTCGCCCGCGGCGAACAGGCTTTCCGCTACCGCATGGAAGCGCCGCGCCGCGAACGGCGCGCAAGACCCCGTTCCGAATCCGCCGCCCAGGCGCAGGACGCGGATCCGGCGTTGCTGGCAGCCCTCAAATCGCTGCGCCTGCGCCTGGCGCGCGCGCGCCAGGTTCCCGCCTATGTGATCTTCTCCGACCGCACCTTGATCGACATGGCCGAACGCGCCCCGCGCACCCTGAGCGAATTCGCCGAAGTCCATGGCGTCGGCGCGGCCAAGCTGAAGGATTTCGGCCGCGTGTTCCTGGAGGCCATAGCGGCGCATGATGCGCAGCGCGACGCATGAACGTTGCCAAGATCGGCAGTCCGGCGCAGGCGCGGCCGCAGGGCCTTCTCCATATCGGATACCGACGGCACATTGATCCAATGCAAGGACACCCGGTCGCGCCTGGGCGATCCTTTTGATTGAGCATATGCGGCTGCGATTGCGATTCTGCCGGAGGATATGGTGATGGGTCCGTCTTCAATCCTTGCGCTGTGCGGCTTCCTCGCCGCCTGTTTTCTGGCAGCATCGATGGGCGCCGTCTTCCGCCCGGGCGCGTGGTATGAGCGCTTGAAGAAACCGGCATGGCGCCCGCCCAACTGGCTGTTCGCACCGGTGTGGACGGTTCTCTATGTGACGATCGCCGTTTCCGGCTGGCTGGTTTGGCGGCAGGCCGGCTTCGCCGGGGCGGCCTTGCCGCTTGCCGTCTACGCCCTTCAGCTCATGCTCAACGCCGCATGGACTCCGCTGTTCTTCGGCCTGCGCCGCCCCGATTTGGGCTTCGCCGGCATTGTTCTGATATGGCTGTCCATTGTCGCGACGATCGTGTTGTTCATCCCGATCCACGCCGGCGCCGCTTTGCTGCTCGTGCCCTATCTCGCATGGGTAACATTCGCAGCAGCCCTCAATTTTGCGATTTGGCGCCTGAATCGCGTGGCAGCGCAGGCCTGATCCGCGTGTCCGGAAGAACCGGCGAAGTGTGGCGGACGATATGGAATTCGAAGTGAAGGGTCTCCCGGTCGGACGGCCGATTTTCCGCGGATGTCGGATCTTTGCGAGGACCGGAGAACCCCCTCGTCAATCCCGGCTTGCGGCCAGATGTGCGAGCGTTTGCATCGGCAGGATGAGGCGCATCGAATTGATTAGCCGGACGAAGCCGTGGGCTTCATAGAAACGCGCCGCCCGCTCGTCGAGCGCATCCACCACAACCATGGACGAGCCGACGGTGGAGGCGTTTTCATAGGCCTTGCGCAGCGCATGCGCGAGCAACGCCGCGCCCAAACCTCTGCCCCGATATCTGCCATCCATCGCCAAACGCCCAATGAGGGTCGCGCTCACCAGCGGGTAACGCGGAATGTGCTTTCGCGCCGGTTCGGGCACAACGCCCTGGCCGAGTGCGAACGCGCACAAGGTGAAATAGCCCACGATCTTCGACGGCGCGCGCGGTTGCACCATCACGAACACCGCATTGGCCTTTCGGCGCATGTCCTGCGAGGCCTGGGTTTTAAGATAGAGGTCGAGGCTTTGCGTACCGCAGGAAAATGCTTTGCGGTCGTGCTGCCCGCTCAGCGGCTCGACGCGAAATTCGCCCGTCGTCGTCAAGGAGCGATGCGCGCCCGCTCGGCCTTGAATGCGCGCCTGAGCCGGGCATTCGGCCGCGGCGGATGAATCAAAGCGTCGAAAAATATCTGCCGGTCGCGTTCCGACAACGCGAGCGTCTCATGCCGCGCGAGCGCCTCTCGCGCCGCGCCGGCAAGAGCGGTCAGGCAAAAATCCGTCAGGCTGCGCCGCTCCAGCCTGGCTGCCCGCTCGACCATCTCTTTCGTGCGCCCGTCCACACGAAAGCCGAGACGCGCCTCGCGCGCGCGGCGTTCTTTCGTGGCTGAAGCGTTTCGGGACATCGTCAATTTCCAAGATCGGCTCTCGCGGGGAGATGTACGTCCAACGGGATAACAAATCAAGACGGCCGCGCCGCGGCCGCTGCGGCACTGAACCAAGTGGCGGAGGGAGAGAAACTGCGTTTCAACACTCTCTGGCAAATGGCGGCCTTGCGTCGCGTTGATCCCTATCAATGACAAGCGCCTTCCCAATCGGCATGTTTTCCTAAAGCATTTCAAGAACTTGTAGAATAGGCTTTGCAGAGCGATTAATTGCGACTTAAATTTACTCTAAAGTAAAATGTGGGCGGCTTTGACGGGAGACAAACATGGACACGAAGACCGATAGCAAGAGCGCAGGCAAATGCCCGGTGATGCACGGTGCGAGCACCTCGATGGGTAGCTCGGTCATGGCCTGGTGGCCGAACGCCCTCAATCTCGACATCCTCCACCAGCACGACACCAAGACCAATCCGTTGGGCAAGGACTTCGACTATCGCGAAGAGGTCAAGAAGCTCGATGTCGCGGCACTCAAGAAGGACCTGCATGCCTTGATGACCGACAGCCAAGCGTGGTGGCCGGCGGATTGGGGCCATTACGGCGGACTGATGGTCCGCATGGCGTGGCACGCCGCCGGGTCTTATCGCCTCGCCGACGGGCGCGGCGGCGGCGGCACCGGCAATCAGCGCTTCGCTCCGCTCAATTCGTGGCCGGATAACGTGAGCCTCGACAAGGCGCGTCGCTTGCTCTGGCCGATCAAGAAGAAATACGGCAACAAGATCAGCTGGGCCGACCTCATCATCCTCGCCGGCAACGTCGCCTATGAATCGATGGGGCTAAAGACTTTCGGCTTCGGCTTCGGCCGCGAGGACATCTGGCACCCGGAGATCGACACCTATTGGGGTTCGGAGAAAGAGTGGCTCGGCAAGGACCGCTATGCGAAGGCCGGCGACGAAGCCTCGCTCGAAAACCCGCTCGCCGCGGTTCAAATGGGCCTGATCTACGTCAACCCGGAAGGCGTCGACGGCAAGCCCGATCCGCTCAAAACGGCCGAGGCCGTGCGCGTGACCTTTGCGCGCATGGCGATGAACGACGAAGAAACCGCCGCCCTTACCGCCGGTGGCCATACGGTTGGCAAGTGCCATGGCAATGGCGATGCGAGCAAGCTCGGCCCGAACCCGGAAGCGGCCGACGTCGAGGAGCAAGGGCTTGGCTGGCACAATCCCGGCGGCAAAGGCATGGGCCGCGATACAATCACCAGCGGGATCGAGGGCGCATGGACGACCCATCCCACCAAATTTGACATGGGCTATTTCGACATGCTGCTCGATCATGAGTGGGAAATCAGGTCGAGCCCCGCAGGCGCGCGGCAGTGGCAACCGGTCAAAATCGCCGAAGAGGACATGCCGGTCGACGTCGAGGACCCGTCGATCCGCCGTATGCCGATCATGACCGACGCCGACATGGCGATGAAGATGGACCCGATCTATCGCGAGTTCATGGAGAAGTTCCGCGCCGATCCCGACTATTTCAAAGGCACCTTCGCGCGCGCCTGGTTCAAGCTCACCCACCGCGACATGGGCCCCAAGGCACGCTACATCGGCCCCGAGGTTCCAGCCGAGGACCTGATCTGGCAGGACCCGGTGCCCGCTGGCCCGACCGGCTACGATGTCGAAGCGGTCAAGGCGAAGATCGCGGCGAGCGCACTTTCAGTGAGCGACATGGTCTCGACCGCCTGGGATAGCGCGCGCACCTATCGCGGGTCGGACATGCGCGGCGGCGCCAATGGCGCGCGCATCCGCCTTGCCCCCCAGAAGGATTGGGAAGGCAATGAGCCAAAGCGTCTGGCAAAGGTCCTTGGTGTCCTTGAGGGCATCGCGGCAGAGATCGGCGCAAGCGTTGCCGACGTGATCGTGCTTGCGGGCAATGTCGGTGTGGAACGGGCGGCGAAGGCCGCAGGCTTCGACATCGCCATTCCCTTCGTTCCGGGTCGCGGAGATGCCACCAACGAGATGACGGATGCCGATACCTTTGAGCCCTTGGAACCTCTCGCCGACGGCTATCGCAACTGGCTCAAGAAGGACTATGCGGTGCGCGCCGAAGAACTGATGCTCGACCGGACCCAGCTGATGGGACTGACTGCGCCCGAGATGACAGTGCTGGTCGGCGGCATGCGCGTGCTCGGCACCAATCATGGCGGCACGAAGCACGGCCTGTTCACGGACCGTGAAGGCGCCCTGACCAACGACTTCTTCGTCAACTTGACCGACATGGCCAACAGCTGGAAACCGACCGGCGGCGACCTTTATGAGATCCGCGATCGCAAGACTGGCAAGGTCAAGTGGTCCGCGACCCGCGTGGATCTCGTCTTCGGGTCCAACGCGATCCTTCGTGCCTATGCCGAAGTTTATGCGCAGGATGACAACAAGGAGAAGTTCGTCCGCGACTTCGTGGCGGCGTGGACCAAGGTCATGAACGCGGATCGCTTCGACCTCGCCTGATCACTGGGGAACCCGCGGGAGAAAGTTGGATTTCAGTTTCTTTCGGGTAGAGGTGGCGGAGCCGGAGGGATTCGAACCCTCGATACGGCTTTTCAACCGTATAACGGTTTAGCAAACCGCCGCCTTCAGCCTCTCGGCCACAGCTCCGTTGCCGGTTCTTCTGCCTGAGTTTGGCCGGGCTCTCAAGTGTGGCCGGGCGCGCTTCATCGCGTCTCGCCACAGCCGGCCCGCAGAGAAGCACTAGCCTCGTCTTGGCATTTTCTTTCTGGGGGCGGGCCCATGCCGCATCTATGTTTCGTCAGGGAGCTTACATTTTGTCTAATATTTTCAAGCTCTTCTACGGCCACTTGCAACGCCGGTGTCCCTGGCGCAGCATCGTCGCACCGCGGGGCAGCCTTTCGAGGGCCGCAGCGCCCCGCCGCAAAAGGCCCGCGTCCGGGTGAGCCGGCGAACGGCGGACAATGGCGGCGAGGCGCGAGGGCACCGGAAGGCCGAGAGGCCAAACCTGGTGGAGGCGACGAGATGCAAGTGAAACACATCCTGCGCGAAAAGGGCCGCGAAGTGGTGACCATCGCTGCCGATGCAACATTGTCGGAGGCCGCCCGCCTGCTCGCGCGCAAGCGCATCGGTGCGGCGGTCGTGCGCGACCGCGACGGCGTGGTGGCCGGTATATTGTCGGAGCGCGATATCGTGCGCGCCGTCGCCGATGCCAGTGTCAATGCGCTCGCCGAAAGCGTGGCCTCGCGCATGACGCGCGTGGTGACGACCTGCTGCGAAACCGATACCATCGAGGAATTGATGGAGCTGATGACCCATCGCCGCTTCCGCCACGTGCCCGTGGTGGAAGACGCGCAGCTTGTCGGCATCGTTTCCATCGGCGACGTGGTGAAGACGCGCATCGCCGAAACGGTGCGCGAGGCCGAAACCCTGCGCGAATATATCGTGGCCGCCGGCTGATCAGCGCAACGCCTTTTTCGCGAATGCCTTGAAGCCCTTTGCGAAACGCTCGGGGTCTTCCAGAACTGCGCTGTGCCCGCCGCGGAACGGCGTGATCTTGCGGTTGGGGGCCGCGCGGCACATCGCTCGCGGGATCACGCGGTCGCTTCGCACCCATGCAATCCACACCGGACATTCGATCTGCGCCGCGAGGTGGCGGATAGCTTCGGCGAGCTCGAGGATGTGCGCATCTGAACGCCGCCCGCCGGCGTTTTCGGCGCCCATCGGGGCCTGTTGCGAGCGGTGGGTGAAATCCGCCCCGCCATCACTATATATAGAGGTGTGGCGCCGGCGTGGGTGCGCTGCAGCAGAGCTTCTCGCGGACAGGGTGCGACCTATCCAC